>CANNFA010000004.1 GCA_947503765.1 uncultured Paracoccaceae bacterium
ATCCACATCAGTGTAAGCGGGTCATTTTTGGACGCCGATCACCCCGTTACGGGGTCAAAATTGCACGCCTGTTCACAGGGTGATGGATGATCCAGTTCCGCAGGGCGTCGAGGCCGGTTCGGAACCATGACTTTTCGCGTCTTCCATGCCCCTTTCGCCGGATTGCCGTTCTGCCCATGACGCGGGTTGCGCAGCGATAGGCCCATGTGACGGCCAGGGCGACGAGCACGAGCAAGGTCGCGAGCTTTTCGGGGTCGGTGATATGGGTGTCTTCGATGTTGAGTCCCCGGGTCTTTGCGTCAGCGAACACACATTCGATCCCCCACCGCCTGCGATAGAGATTGAGACCGCGCCCGGCGTCATCGAGGCTGGTGGCGACGATGAGCAACTCGGACCCCTTGATCCGTTTTGCTGCGACGCGCAGCCGGTTGGCCGGGGTGGCGTCCATCCCGTTCAACCATCCCTCCCAGGTGCCGCGCCTGCGTTTGCGCAGCTGGCTTCGGAACTGGAGCAGGCGGCCGTCTGCGAGCTGGATCTGCATGTCCTCCTTGAGGCGGATAGCGAAGGGGATGTTGTTTTCAATGAGAAATTCCATCCACCCGGCGCCGATGAACTCGCGATCAGCCAGCAGCGCCTCGATGGAGGCCGCGCCGAACAGGCGCAGATAACGTTCCATCAGCGCAATGCGTTGCGCCGTGGCGGAACTGCCCGCATGATCCAGCAACACCCACATCAGCGGGACCCGAAACCGCCGCGTGACGATGGCCAGAACCAGTACGTTCACATCGCGCGATCCCAGTTTCCAGTTGGTCCGGTCCAGCGCCAGAAGCTTGGGGCGGTCGAGGTTCAGCATCTGCACGATCAGTCGCGCGGCGATGTCGCCGTCCAGCCGCACGAACTGGAAGAAGCGCTGCAGGCGGCGGTAGTTCGATCCATGTTGCGCATCGCCTGGGAACTGGCTCGCCAGATGCGACAGGTTGACCGTCCGCCCGTTCGCCAGCCCGACCAGAAGCACCGCCAGGGTTTCAAGCCGCGCATTGCTCAAGTCGAAATGCGGGCGTAACGTTTCCAGCAGAGGGGCGAGTAGGCGATCGAACATCGTGAAGATCCTTTTGACGAAGAATCTTCAAATCGAATCCAAACCGCCCCTCAACGCAACTGCGTCGTGTACCGTGGCCTGAGGCACTAAGATTGGCCTAAGCTATGATAACAGAAAGCGATTTTTTAAGACCAACATCAAAGTAGAATTGCGCCTTCCGGTAATGAGACCAAGGTGCGTGCGTAACTCCATCGAGGCCACGGCCCGCGAGCCGACAAACAGGCCGGATACATATGAGCGATTTCCGAAGCCGCGCCGAATTCTCGATTGCGAACAGCAGCCGGCACATACATATGGGCTGGGTTCATCGCTCGCGTCGAGATTCACGATTGGCAGGAACAGGACCATTCCGCATCGAAAGGGCAGGCCGATCGTGTAAGTCTGAATATGCAGCCCGGATACGCCCGCGGGCATAGTTGAGTTCAAAAACCGAAGACCATGGACAAGCTGTCGGTCATGCACGCTTTCCGCCGCATCGTCGAACGCGGCAGTTTCGCGCGCGCGGCAGAAGACCTCGGCGTGTCGCCCGCGCTTCTGAGCCGCGAGATCAAGCTGCCTGAGGAGAGTCTTGGCGCGACGCTTCTCACGCGCACGACGCGCTCGATGTCTCTGACCGACGCCGGGCAGCTTTATCTGGACGAGGCGATCGGGATTCTCGACGCGGTGGCCCAAGTCGAAACGCGGATTCGCGAGGGCGCCGGCGCGGTGCGCGGGCACCTCAAGGTCAACGCCTCGAGTTCCTTCGGGCAGACCGTGATCGCGCCCATTCTTCCGACGTTCCTCGACGCCCATCCCGACTTGCGGCTCACGTTATCCATGGACGACCGGGTGGTGGACATGGTCGACGGCGGGTTCGACGTCTCGATCCGTATCCGTGCCGCGATGCCGGACTCCGCGCTCGTGGCGCGCAAGATCGGCAGCATGCGGCAACGGATCTTCGCGTCGCCCGCCTATCTTGAGGCCGCGGGCATTCCACAGTCGCCCGAGGATATCGCCGGGCACAAGATCGTCGGCTTCCTGCTGGCCGATCACCTGACCTCCTGGACCCTGACCGGCCCCTCGGGAGCGGCGACCATCAGCCTCGATCCGTCCGTGCGCGTCGGAAACAGCCTGGTTCTGCGCGACCTTCTGATCGCGGGCCAGGGTATCGGCACCCTGCCGGATTTCGTCTCGAACCCGGCCGAGACGCGGGGCGACTTGGTCAGGGTCCTGTCGGACTGGGAACTGCCCGCACCGGAGATCTTCGCCGTCACCGCATCCCGCCTCGGCATGGATGCGAAGGTGACGGCGTTTCTCGACCACCTGCGCGCCGCGCTTCGGCCCTGACATTCTTCAACTGACGTAAAGAATGAAGTGACAGCCGGGCGGTTATTCTGGCCTCGCCGATCCACGATCTTCTTAGGCAAGGAAACCCTGAACCCTGAGAGGATCCCATGACCCGCGTTCTTGTTCTTTACTATTCCAGCTATGGCCATGTCCGCGCGCTTGCGCTGGCCGAGGCCGAAGGGGCGCAATCCGTGCCCGGCACCCGGGTCGACCTGCGCCGCGTGCCCGAAACCGTCCCCGAGGATATCCGGCAGAGGGCCGGGTTTGCCGCCGACGACACGCCCGTCGCGTCCCCAGCCGATCTGGAAACCTATGACGCCATCATCTTCGGCACGCCGACGCTGTTCGGCATGATGGCCGGGCAGATGAAATCCTTCCTCGACCAGGCCGGCGGCCTCTGGGCGCGGAACGCGCTCGTCGGCAAGGTCGCCGCCGTATTTTCCTCGACCGGCTCGCAACACGGGGGCCACGAGGCGACGCTGCTCTCGACCCAGATCCCGCTCCAGCATTTCGGGATGCTGATCGCGGGCATGCCCTATACCTTCGCCGGCCAGACGACCGGCGAGGGCATCGTCGGCGGCGCGCCCTATGGTGCCGGCACCATCGCGGGCGCCGACGGCTCCCGCCAGCCCACCGAGACCGACTTGGCAGGCGCGCGGTTCCAAGGCGCGCATGTGGCGCGGATCGCGGCGCGGCTCGCCGGGGCCGACCTGGCCGAGGAGGCCGCGTAATGGCCGCCCTCACGATCGACTTCTTCCACGACGTGGTCTGCTGCTGGTGTTTCAACATCTCCTCGCGGTTGCGCAGCCTGACCGAGGAATTCGGCCTCGACATCCGGCACCGCAGCTTCGTCCTGCAGGGCAGCCGCGCCGAGATGGCCGCGCGCTGGGGCAGCCCCAAGGACGCCCGCGACACGATCCTGGGGCATTGGGCCGTCTGCCGGCAGGTCAGCGACCAGCCGGACCTCGTCGATATCGACGCCATGCGAGCCGCGCCCTTCGACTATCCCCACGGAATGACCGCGGCGCTCGGCTGCAAGGCCGCGGAACGGATCGGTGGGCAGTCCGCCCACTGGGACATGTTCGACCGGCTGCAGCGGGCGCATCTGACCGAGGCGCGGAATGTCGCCGATCCCGCCACGGTGCTGCACGCCGCCCGGGATCTCGGCTTCGAGGCCGCGGCCTTTGCCGAGATCTTCGACGATTCGGGCACCCGCCGCGCCGTAGAGGCCGACCGGCAGCACGCCCGCGCGCTTCAGGTCCGATCCGTCCCCACCCTCATCGTCCGCGAGACCGGGGGCCGCCTCGTCAACGGCCCGCGCGAGGATCTCGCCGCGCAATTGCGCGCGGCCCTTCGCCTCGTCGCCTGAAAGGATATGCCATGACCCTCGCTTTCCTCCGCACAGATGTTCGGCACCGCAGCCGCATTCCGCGCGGCGTACCGCGCGACCTGCCGCCCCACCTGATGCGCGACATCGGCCTCGATCCCTGGCCGGAGCGTCCGCGCCTGCCCTTGCATCCCCTCTGGTGAGCCCCCGACAGGAGATTCATCCATGTCCCGCACAACCGATATCTTTCTCACGGCGCTCGCCCCGGCGGTCTGGGGCAGCACCTATCTCATCACGACCGAGGCGTTGCCCGCGGGCTACCCGATCACCATGGCGGCGCTGCGCGCCCTGCCGGCGGGGTTGCTGTTGCTGGCGGTGACGCGCTGCCTGCCGCCCCGCGCCTGGCTGGGTCGCGTCTTTCTACTCGGCAGCTTCAATTTCGCACTGTTCTGGACGCTGCTCTTCGTGGCCGCCTACAGGCTGCCGGGAGGTGTGGCGGCCACGCTCGGATCGGTGCAGGCGATGATCGTGATCTTCATGGCGCGCGGGTGGCTCGGCACGCCGATCCGGCGGGCCGCGCTCATTGCGGCCGGAACCGGGGTTCTGGGGGTCGCGCTACTGCTGATCGGCCCCGATGCCGGGCTCGACCACGTGGGCATCGCAGCAGGTCTTGGCGGCGCCGCCTCCATGGCGGCCGGGACGGTCCTCAGCCGTAAGTGGCAGCCGCCGGTATCCGCATTCAGCTTCACCGCCTGGCAGTTGGCCGCGGGCGGCTTGATCCTGCTGCCCATCGCGCTGATCATGGAACCTACGCTTCCGCCCCTGACGACGACGAACCTCGCCGGGCTGGTGTGGCTCGGCCTTGTCGGCGCGGCTTTGACATATGCGCTGTGGTTTCGCGGCGTCGCCCGGATCGAGCCCGGAGCCGTCTCGATGCTCGGCATGATGAGCCCCGTGACGGCCGTGCTGCTCGGCTGGGTGGTGCTGGGCCAGTCCCTGACGCTCCTGCAAGGCCTCGGTGCGGTTGTCGTCCTCGGCTCCGTCTGGGCTGGGCAAAGGGCGAACCGCTCCTCCACCGTGGGCGCCCCGGTGGCTGCGGCCCAGGCGCCGGCAAGACCTGTTTGATTTCGATTTCGGAAAGGAACACAACCCGTGACCGAGCTTGTACCCACCCAGGACCTCGCATGGAAGGCGCGGCTCGCCGGGCTGTTCTACCTCGTCATCATCGTCACGGGTCTCGGGGCCGAACTGGGCCTCCGGGGTCCATTGATCGACTTCAACGATGCGGACGCGACCGCTGCCAAGATCCTCGCGGCCCCCGGCCAATTCCGCCTCGCAATAGCCGCGGACCTCGTGATGGCACTCAGCGACGCGGGACTCGCGATCCTGCTCTACCTGATCTTCCGCAAGATGGCGCCGGGCCTTGCGCTTTCGGCAATGGTGTTCCGCCTGATCCAGACGGTGCTGATCGCGGCGAGCCTCATGGCCCTGCTTGCAGCCTGGCAGGTGCTGAGCCGCACCGACGGGCTGACCGATGCCCCGGTGCTTGCGCTGGTGTTCCTCGACCTGCATGCGCATGGTTACGACCTCGGGCTTGTCTTCTTCGGTGTGAACAGCCTGATCATGGGCGGGCTTGTCTGGCGTTCGGGTCTCTTCGCGAAGGCGTTTGGCGCCGGGCTGGTGATCGCCGGGCTGGTTTATCTGGCAGGCAGCGGGATGCGTTTCGTCGCGCCCGAGTTCTTGCCTGTTTACCTGCCGGCCTATGGCCTGACGCTCCTGGCCGAGACGGCGTTCTGTCTGCGCCTTCTCTTACTGAAGCGACCGGCCAAACATGACGCACACCGAGTATCATCCGAATCGCTACAACCCTGAGACAACCAATGACCGAAAGAGGCTTCACCGTCCGGGCTCTCGGGAAATCGCCATCCGTTGCGCCGATTATCCCGCCATGGTCGCGTTCTACCGCGGCGTGATCGGGCTTGAACCGATGCGCGATCCCGAGAACGCGCCCATTGCCTTCTTCCGCATCGCCGAGGGCTTTGCCGGCCACACGGCAGTGCTGGCCCTGTTCCGCCACGAGACCGAGGGCGCGGGCCGAACCCGGGCCGGTGACCGGCCGCCCGCGACGGGTCCGGGATCCTCGCTCCACCACATCGCGCTCAGCCTGCCCTGGGAGGAACAGGATGCTGTCATCGCCTGGTATGAGGAGTTCGGTCTGGAATACCACGTCGAGACCTTCGACTGGGTCGGTTGGCGAGGGGTGTTCACCTTCGATCCCGACGGCAATACCGTCGAACTTGTCGCCAAGGATCCGGGTTGGAGTGATTCTACTGCTTCGTCGTCGAGCGCCCGCCCGCCTGCAGACAGGAAATCGAAATAAGCAGGCCGTCGAGTTCACCAACCCGAGAGCCTGCACGGCCGGCATGTGTGGCGGCTCACCCGTTGCGCTATATTGGCAACCGTCCGCTTTGTGTCCGGAGACACCCCGAGCTTGGCGGCTCATCACGCGCATCGTAGAATGCCGGTCATGGGCTATGTGACATCGCTCTTCGCGCGCAAGGTGGTCGTCGCCGCGGGCGGCGGAGTCGATGCTGCGGCGATGCTCGCCAGTGTCGGGATCGCCCCCGATGCGCCTTTGGACCCCGGGCAGATGGTTCCGGCCGAGCGCTATTACGAAATGCTCGAACGGATCGCCGGGCAGATCGACGCGACCGACCTGCCGCTGCGCACGGGCGCCTCCATGCGGCTTGACGAATACGGCGCGCTCGGGCTGGCCTTCAAGGCGGCAACGACGCTCGGGGCGTCCTACGCACGGGTGGAACGCTATGCGCGTCTCTGGACCAGTGTCGTCGAATACGAACTGCGGCCCGCGACCGGTGGCACGCTCTTCATCCTGCATCGGACAGGCGAACGGCGCCTCGGGATGCGGTTGTCGAACGAGGCCACTCTGGCCAGTGCCGTGTCCATCGCGCGGCAGGTCTGCCCGGTGCCGCTCGCGCCCGTGGAAGTGCTGATCCGGCATTCAGCGCCGCGCTCGATTGCCGCGCACGAGGACTGGTTCGGCTGTCCGGTGCGCTTCGACGCGGACCTCGACGCGATCCTCTATGCCGACGAGACGCTGGCCCGGCCCAACATCCTCGGGGACGAGGGGATCTCGCGATACCTCACCGTGCATCTCGACGCGGAATTGTCCGAACTCACCCGCGCGCCCGCGATTGTCACGCAGGCGCAAGCCGCAATCGCCCAGGCCCTCAGCGAGGGGACGCCGAAGATGGCCGAGATCGCCCGCGGCCTCGGGCTCAGCGCGCGGTCCTTCCACCGGCGTCTTTCGGAGCACGGAATGAGCTTCCAGAGCCTCACCGAGGAAACCCGCCGCGACCTCGCCGAGGGGCTCTTGCGGGACGAAAGCCATTCATTGGCCGAAATCGCGTTTCTCACCGGCTTCTCCGAGCAGAGCGCCTTTACCCGCGCGTTCAAGCGTTGGGTCGGCACGACACCCGCGACCTACCGCAAGGACATGGCCCGCCGCTGACGGACGCGTTGGCGGGAACGGTCAAAAGGCTGGCAAGGCCGGTCAATACCGCGCGACACTCACGCGTCTATCCCTTGGCTATCGAAACCGAAGCCAGGGAGATACACCATGAAAGACCGACCCATCCTCGTCATCGGCGCCACCGGCAAGACCGGAAGCCGCGTCGCCAGCCGTCTCGAAGCCCGCGGCCTGCCCGTGCGCCGCGGCTCGCGCAATTCCGCGACGCCGTTCGACTGGGAGGCGCCGGAAACATGGGCGCCGGCCCTGCGCGGGGCCCGTGCGGCCTATGTCACCTATTTCCCCGACCTCGCCTTCCCCGGGGCCGTGGAAAAGCTCGAGTCGCTCTGTGAGGCAGCCCGCGACGTGGGTGTCGATCACCTTGTCCTCCTGTCCGGCCGGGGCGAGCATCACGCACGGCTGGGCGAAGAGGTGGTCCGCGCGTCCGGCACCGATTTCACCATCGTCCGGGCCGCATGGTTCGCGCAGAACTTCTCCGAGGGTTACCTTCGCGATCCGGTCCTGGCCGGCGTCCTGCCGATGCCCGGCGGCGATGTCGCCGAACCCATCATCGACATCGACGATATTGCCGATGTCGCCGTCGCGGCGCTGACCGAAGAGGGGCACAAGGGTAAACTCTACGAGGTAACCGGCCCGCGGCTGATGTCCTTCGCGGACATGGCGGCCGAGCTTTCGCGGGCCACGGGCCGCGAGATCCGCCACATCCCCATCAGCTTCGAGGCATTCCACGCGAACATCGCGCAGGCTGGCGGCACCTTCGTCGCCGACGTCTTCACCGCCATCGCGCGCGAAACGCTGGACGGGCGCAACGCCCATACCACGGATGGCGTGGTGCGCGCGCTCGGCCGCGGTCCTCGCGACTTCACGGATTTTGCCCGGGACGCTGCCCGCAGCGGTGCATGGGTTAGCGCCGCCTGACATAACCCGAGAAAGGACCATGACATGAGACCCACCACATTCGAGAAGATCGCGCTCGGCCTCTCCGGCCTGACAGCGCTCACCATCGGCACTTTCATCCTGTTCGCGCCGCACGCCTTCTACGCCAGCTACGGCATCACGCTGGGCGAAGACGTCAACCTGCTGAGCGAACTGCGCGCCCCCGGCGCCGGTCTCGCGGGGTTCGGCCTTCTGATGCTGCTCGGGATCCGGCGGCAGGCGATCCTGCCCGTCGCCATGGCCGTGGCCCTGACGGTCTTCATCGCCTTTCCGGCCGGGCGATTGGTCGGGCTTGCAGTGGACGGGATGCCGTCGGGCAGCGTCATCGGCGCTCTCGTCGTCGAGTTGGGGATCGCCGCGCTCTGCCTCGCGGCCTTCCGCCGGCGCCTCTGGCACCCGGCGCCCGGCCTCTTCGTGGCAAAGCCGACTCACTGACCCTGCTGCGGAGGCATGGGCTTCGCCGTCCTGCCGCCGCTTCGATCCAAGGAGCTCATAATGTCCCCGTTTCTCTTCACTCTCGCCCACTTCGCCGTCCTTGCCTATGCGCTGGTCGGCGGTGTCTTCCTCGCCTTCTCGGATTTCATCATGCGCGCCCTGTCCGTGACCAGTGGCCACGGTGGCGCGGAAGCGATGCAGGCCATCAACCGGGAAGTGTTCCGCTGGGTCTTCATGACCCTCTTTCTCGGCCTCGCGGCCGCGTCGCTGGCGCTGATCGTCTATGCCGCCCTGGGCCTGACCGGGCCGGCCGCAACGCTGATCGCGGCGGCGGGGCTGGTCTATCTTCTCGGATGCTTCGGCGTCACGGTTGCCTTCAACGTGCCCATGAACGAAGCGCTGGCCCGCATGGACCTCTCGCACGACGCGACCCGTGCCTACTGGACAGGCACGTATCTGCCGCGCTGGACGTTCTGGAACACGGTCCGGACAATCGCCTGCGGCCTTGCGGCGGCGTGGTTGCTATTCGGGCTGACGTCGCTATCACAAGCGCGGTTCGCCTGAGCGCAGAAAATGTTGTGCGGTTCAGCGAACGTCCTGTGTGGATGGCTCCCGCATAGCAAGGCATAAATGAGATTGCGTGCACCTTTTCAGAAGCGGTCTTGTGTCCGGCCTATTTGCGCGGTCATCACCGCTGGCCCTGATGGGATCCGCAGATCAGGTTCCTATCTGCTTCGCGGGCAATGGCGCCCGGGACATTCGGCGGAGCGTCCTGATCGTTGCGGCTGATTGGTACACCATCACATCGTTGGTCTTGCTATCTGCTATCTCTTTGGCCGTTTGCCGACTTATGCCGCGTGGGGCTTGTAGGGCTCGTCCCTGGTCAACACCGCCCACATGATCCGCGCAGTCTTGTTGGCCATGGCGACGGTTGCCAGCCGGGGGGGCTTTCACTGCAGTAGCTTGGTCAGCCAGGGATCGGCCCGCTCGGGGTGGTCGGCGACCTGCCGCACGCGCGATGTCATTCCCACGACGATGAGTTGCCGCAGGTATCGGTCACCCATTTTCGAAATCTTTCCCAACCGCTCCTTGCCGCCGCTGGAGTGGTTGCGCGGGGTCAGTCCCAGCCACGTCGCAAATTCCAGACCGTTTCGGAACTGGCGACCTGATCCAATCGTGGCTGCCACGGCCGAGGCTGTGACGGGCCCGACGCCGGGAATGGTCTGCAGAAGTTGCGCCTGTCGGCTGACGCGCGCCCGGATGCGCAACATGGTCTCATACCAGCCGAGGCGATTGTGTGAAAACATCGTCGGCGAGTATTTAGCTGGATCAAAATCTCCCCAAAAAAACTTCTTCGCCCTCAAGAAATCTGGCCAATGTTCCTTGCATCCCGGGGCACAGACCGCGCCGAAACCCTACGAGAGGAACCGCACAACCTTCCCGGCGCCGATCTCTTCCCCTCTCTGAAAAGGCGATCGCCTCCGCGATCGGCAACGAACACGGATCTCCGATCCACCCTGACCCCTGGGACGATACCCGGGACCAAGAAACCAGAGGAGGATCCATGTTTCACACGAAATTCAATCATGGCGAGGAGTTCCGCGTCATTCCGAGCGGAGAACTGTCGCTGCGAGCCTTCTTCTCGGGGCATGATGAGGCGCTCGGCCATGTAGCCGTTCTGTTGGCAGGTCGGCGCGGTGCGCGGCTGGTCAACGCCATCCGTGACGGCCTCGACCAGCGCGGGCAGATGACGCGCCGCGTGCAGCGCCTGCTCATCGAACTGCGCCGGATCCTGTTCCTCGATTATGCACATGATGATGACTGGGACGACACAAGCAGCATCGCGATGGTGGAACCCGACGATCCCATCGTGCCGGAGATCTGCCTGCTGGCGGATGGTCTCGACGAAGCACTGCACGCGGCCGGGATCGTCAGAGCCGCGGACGAGCGCGCTGCCTGAAGCCCGACCCCGCACCGCCGCGAAACGCCTGCGGCGGTGCGAGACAGGACCTGGCAAGAAACCTCTCGGCCGACACATTTCTCCTTCGTGTTCGAAATGAACGGCCAATTTCCTTTATGCAAGCCCCCGAGACCAGCGTTTGCAAACAATCGAAAGGAGCCTTTCTAACCCAACCCGTCTCCCGCGACGCACGGAAAATGACGCCGAAGAATAGGCACACCAGCACCGTTTCCGCACCGCATGAAAGGGAGAACATCATGCTCAACACCACCACCCTCGACACCGCCGAGGCCCGTCTCGGCGCCGCCTATGCGGTGGAGAAGCACCTCCGCCGCCACGGCGCGAGCCTCTGCGACCTACTCGACGCGCTCGATGATCCGGGCGGCTTCGCCGCGCTCTGTGATCTGCACGGAGCCTTCGGGCAGCCGATCCCGGATACAGATGCCGTCGAGGTCGCCCTCCGCGAGATCTGTCGCATCCTGGCCGACCAAACACCGTCGTCGCTCGACCGGATCGGCCATGAACGAGGTCTGCCGGCTTCCGACATGACGCTCTGGCATGGCGCGCGCGTCAGCGAGCTTCTCGCGCGGTTCCGTCATGCCGACTGAGACCGGGGCACGCTGTACCCTTCAGGTGGCGCGCCAGCGCCGCCTGAGCGTCCATCCTGACGAGTTCGGGATGGAGCTGGACATCTGCGACGTGACGTTGTGGCTCATCGAGAAAAGCCGGCTTTCTCGTCTCCACGTGTGGGTGGACCAGCACTACACCCAAATCGGCCGGCAGATCGCCGGCATCACCATCATGACCTCACCAAGGCACCCTGCACGGCTGACCGAGGCGGCGCGCGAAGCGTTTTTCGCGCTCGGCTACACGATCGAAAATACGGGCGCAGACACCTACGGCCACCAGTTCTGCGACGGCCATCACTCCAGGCACGAGGCCATCCAGGCTTTTGCGCGCATCGAGGGTGCGTTGCAGCGCTGGCGATCAGAATAGTTGAACAATAGATTCTGCAGAGAAGGGCGGCGAAAGCCGCCCTTTTTTCTCCTGCCGGATTCGGCACACAGCGAACTTACGACTTCCGATCAGTTTTCTGGAAACCGTGTTCTGTCTCCATCTGCCTCAGGCGCGAACCGCACTCATGTGGCGCGTCAAAATCACCCAATATGCGCCGCCCCGGGTAATAGATGACCCGGAGCTCCGACTAAAGACACTGTGGATCGGAAATGCTGTAGGAAAAAGACTCACGTTGTCACGCGAGCAGCGAGCCTATGGGCCCATCAAAGTAGAAACTGACAAGGAAAAACGGCCCGCCTCCCGTAAGGGAAGCGGGCCGAACTTTTGCTCACATCGGAGAACTCTGGGGGGACCTGCCAACAGAACTGTCACCTCGCCTTTTTCCAACCAAAACGGGCTTCAATTCTCATTCTCGAAAAACCCCTTGGTTTCAATGCCTAACAGGCTTTGGCAAAACTAATCCCCACTCTTGGCAGGCGAATTCACGGGTTTTGGCATAACTACGCCCGTAAAAACAACTTCAACTTACCACGCCGCCGTCACCCGCACTTGGAATAGCCGCAGCTCATGCAGGTCATGCAGCCTTCGACCATGCGCATCTCGAAGGCGCCGCAGGACGTGCAGGACTTGCCGCGTGGCTGGTTCAGGCTGACCACATCCGCCTGCGGGTCGGCCTTCAGCCCCAGCCCTTCGCCCTCGATGAAGCCGATGGCGACGAGGTGACGTTCGATCACGCCGCCGATCGCGGCCAGGATCGAGGGGATGTACTTGCCCTGCATCCAGGCGCCGCCGCGCGGGTCGAACACGGCCTTCAACTCCTCGACCACGAAGGACACGTCGCCGCCGCGTCGGAACACGGCAGAGATCATCCGGGTCAGCGCCACCGTCCAGGCAAAATGCTCCATGTTCTTGGAATTGATGAAAATTTCGAAGGGCCGGCGATGGCCGTTCAGGATGATATCGTTGATCGTGACATAGATCGCATGTTCGCTGCCGGGCCATTTCAGCTTGTAGGTCTGCCCTTCAAGCTGCTGCGGCCGGTCAAGCGGTTCGCTGATATAGACCACGTCGCCATGCGGTGTCTGCGGTTCGGCGCCGGTCAGGGAGACGACTTCGGGTGTCTCGCGTTCTATGAGTGCTGAAGTCGCGACGCCGAGTGCATCTGCGATCTTCTCAATGGTCGAAACCTTTGGCGAAGCACTCTTACCACTGAGAATATCGTACACGCCGGTCGCATTCAGTCCGGCAATTTCGGCCAGCTTCTTTGCGTTCAGGTCATTGGCTTCCATCAACGATTTGAGCTTCTCAGGCAATGAGGCGTCGACTGGAATCTCCGCCGTCACACTCAAAACCGACCCCGTCACCTCGTTCGGTCGATACGTCGTGCAGCCCTTGCACCCGGACTCATAGGCTTCGAGATAGACGTTCTTGAACGCGTCGAAGGAGATGTCCTCGGGGCAGTTGATCGTCTTGGAAATCGACGAATCCACCCATTCCTGCGCCGCCGCCTGCATCTTCACATGCTCCAGCGGGGCAAGCGTCTGCGCATTCACGAAATACTCGGGCAGTTCCGCATCGCCGAAGCGTTCGCGCCACATCTGCACGGCGTAATCGACCACTTCCTCCTCGGTCCGGCTGCCATCCTTCTGCAGCACCTTGCGGGTGTAGGAATAGGCAAAGACCGGCTCGATCCCGCTGGACACGTTCCCGGCATAGAGGCTGATCGTTCCCGTCGGCGCGATCGAGGTCAGCAGGGCGTTGCGGATGCCATGCGCGCGGATCGCGTCCCGTACATCCTCGCCCATATGGGTCAGCGACCCGCTGGCCAGGAACTTCTCGGCATCGAACAGCGGGAAGGCGCCCTTCTCGGCCGCCAGACGCGCCGACGCCAGATAGGCGGCGCGGGCGATCCGGCGCAGCCATTGGCCGGTCAGACGCGCCGCCTCGTCAGAGCCGTAGCGCGCCCCGACCATCAGCAGCGCATCGGCCAGCCCGGTCACGCCCAGCCCGATCCGCCGCTTGGCGCGCGCCTCTTCCGCCTGCTGCTCCAGCGGGAAGCGCGACGCGTCGACCACGTTGTCCATCATCCGCACCGCGGTCGCCACCAGATCGTCCAGCGCCGCCTCGTCCAGCGCCGCGCCCTCCCCGAACGGATCCGTCACCAGCCGCGCCAGGTTGACCGACCCCAGAAGACAGGCCCCATAGGGCGGCAGGGGCTGCTCGCCGCAGGGATTGGTGGCCGCGATCGTCTCGCAATAGGCAAGGTTGTTCATCTGGTTGATCCGGTCGATGAAGATCACCCCCGGCTCGGCGTAATCGTAGGTCGCGCGCATGATCCGGTTCCACAGATCGCGCGCCTCGACCGTGCGGTAGACCTTGCCGCCGAATGTCAGCTCCCACGAGGCATCGGCCTTCACCGCCTCCATGAAGGCATCGGTGACCAGGACCGAGACGTTGAAATTGCGCAGCCGCGCGGCGTCGGCCTTGGCGGTGATGAAATCCTCGATATCCGGGTGATCGCAGCGCATCGTGGCCATCATCGCGCCGCGCCGCGAGCCGGCCGACATGATGGTGCGGCACATCGCGTCCCAGACATCCATGAAGGACAGCGGCCCCGAGGCATCGGCCGCCACCCCCTTCACATCCGCGCCCCGCGGCCGGATGGTCGAGAAATCGTACCCGATCCCGCCGCCCTGCTGCATGGTCAGTGCGGCCTCCTTCAGCGCGTCGAAGATGCCACCCATCGTGTCAGGGACCGTGCCCATGACGAAACAGTTGAACAGCGTGACCGACCGTGCCGTGCCCGCCCCCGCGGTGATCCGCCCGGCGGGCAGGAACCGGAAATCCTCCAGCGCGGCATAGAACCGGTCCTCCCACAGATCGGGCTCCACCTCGACCGCCGCCACGGCACGCGCGATCCGGCGCCAGGTATCCTCGACCGTCTGGTCGACGGGCGTGCCATCCGCCTGTTTCAGGCGATACTTCATGTCCCAGATCTGTTCGGCGATCGGGGCGGCAAATCGGGTCATCGGCACGTTTCCATTCTCTGCGGGCAGGCTATGTTTCCTAAAGATGCACCCGCCTGCCGTCAAAGCCAATCCGCCCCGCCCGCACGGATTCGCACGCGCCCGTGGCAGGCCTGTGGCAGAATCGGTCGAAGGGGTCTACACTACCACATATAGGGGGAACGTACAAAGAACATGCTGCATCTCGTCAAACTCTCCGTGGGAACCGAAAGCGTCGAAAGCCTGGAACACTGGCAGTCAAGCGCGCGGGCGCAGGGCGCCGACGGTCTGCCGCGCCATGTAACCCGGATGTGGCCGCGCCGCGAGGCCGAGGTGCTGGACGGCGGCAGCATCTACTGGGTGATCAAGGGCATGATCCTGTGCCGCCAGCGCATCCGGCGCCTCGACGAGGTCACGCGCGAGGATGGCATCCGCCGCTGCGCCATCGTGCTCGATCCGGCGCTGGTGCGCGTTGCCGCCACGCCGAAACGGCCGTTCCAGGGCTGGCGCTATCTCGACCCCGCGCAGGCCCCTGCCGATCTCTCGCAGACCCGCCAGTCCGAGGACGCCCTGCCCCCCGCCCTCAGTGCCGCGCTGGCCGAGATCGGGATCCTCTGATCCTCATCTTGCCGGAAAATACCTCGGGGGAGTCGCCATCGGCGACGGGGGCAGAGCCCCCTACCCGGCCAGCCGCAGCGCGCCCAGCATCCGCTCCAGCACGCCGCGTTCGGCCGTGCCCCAATCCGCGCCGCGCGACTGGAACAGCGCCGCCTGGCTGCGCAGGATCGGCGCGCCGCCAATGATCTTCAGGTGGTTCGCGCGCAGGGTTTCCCCGCTGGAGGTGATGTCGGCGATCGCCTCGGCGGTGCGGTTCGCGACCGTGCCCTCGGTCGCACCCTGGCTGTCGACCAGCAGGTAATCGGCCACCCCCTGCTCGCGCAGGTAATCGCGCACCAGCCGGTGATATTTCGTCGCGATCCGCAGACGGTGCCCGTGCCGGCGCCGGAACGCCGCCGCGACCGCGTCCAGATCGTCCAGCGTGTCGACATCCACCCAGCCGCGCGGCACGGCAAGGATCAGATCCGCGTGGCCGAAACCCAGCGGGGTCAGTTCCTTCACGCTCTGGTCCCAATGGGCCAGCCGTTCGCGGACCAGGTCGGTGCCGGTGACGCCCAGATGGATGCGCCCCTGCTCCAGCTCACGCGGGATCTCGGACGCGGGCAGCAGCACCAGCGCGCAGTCCTCCAGCCCCTCGACCCGGCCGGAATACTCGCGCTCCGATCCGGCCTTGGACAGGCCGATGCCGCGCGCGCCGAACCAGTCGAAGGTCTTTTCCATCAGCCGCCCCTTGGACGGCACCCCCAGCTTCAGCGTCATTGCCCTGCCTCCCGCGCGGACAGCAGCGCCGCGGGGCGCACCACGCCGCCGACCGCCGCGATCTCGGCGCCGCAGCCCAGCGCGCGGGTCATCGCATCGTACCGCCCGCCGGTGGCCACGGGCGGCAGGTCGGGCCTTGCGGCGGCGTGAAAGCCGAACACGAAGCCGTCGTAATATTCCATGGAACTGCGCCCGTATCCGCCCTCGAATTCCAGCGCGGCAATGTCGATCCCGCGCGCCGCCAGCGCCTCCAGCCGTTCCTCCAGCCGTTCGACGGCGGGCATGATCGCGGGCAGGTCCACGGCAATGTCGGCCAGCCGCTCCAGTGCGCTGGGCGCGGTCTCGCGCAGCGTCACGATCTGGTCGATCAGGTCGGTCTCGGCGGCGGGCAGCGGCGGCTCCTGCGCGTCGGCGGCCAGGGCGGCGATGCGCTCGGCCACCTCCTCGCGGGTGCGCAGGCCGACCAGCGGGCCGGCATCCGCCAGCACGTCCTTGCCCCGCGCCACCCGTTCCAGCAGCGCGGCGCGCGCCGGCGGCACCGGGGCGCGCCCGGAATACCGGTCGAGCAGGGCGCGGAACCGGCGCGGCCGCCAGATATGGCGGACAAGCGCCGCCTTGCGGTTTTCCGGCGTCGTCAGCCCCTGCACCGCCGCCATCAGCACGCCGATATCGCCGATCGTCACCCGCAGCGGCAGCGGCGCCAACACCTGCGACAGCAGTGTGAACACCTCGGCATCGGCCGGGGCCGGGTCTTCGCCACCGAGGATCTCGAACCCCACCTGGTCGAATTCGGGCGGGCGGTCGCTGCTGCGGTCCTGGGTGCGGAACACCTTGCCGGCATAGGCGTAGCGGGCAGGATTGGCGCCGCCTTCCATGTGCATCTGCACCACCGGCACGGTGAAATCGGGCCGCAGCATCAACTCGCCGGCCAGCGGGTCGCGGGTGACATAGGCGCGCGCGCGGATGTCCTCGCCGTAAAGGTCCAGCAGCGTCTCGGCCGGTTGCAGCACCGGCAGATCCACCAGCGTCGCCCCGGCGCCGCGAAACGCCTCGGCGATCCGCGCGATTTCCGCGTCGAGCGCGCCCCTGCCGTTCATAAGCCGAGCTTCTCTTTCACATATCCAACAAGTTTCGCGCGCGAAACCTCTTCCTGCGCCGGCTGCGCCTTCCATTCCTCGTTCGAGGCGATGTCCTCGGCCAGCCGCTTGCCCAGTACCAGATCCTTGACCAGCACCACGTCGCGGTCGCGCTCGTCCGTGCCCTGGATCACCGCCAGCGGACATTCCCGCCGGTCGGCATATTTGAGCTGATTGCCGAAATTCTTCGGGTTGCCCAGATAGACCTCGGCCCGAATGCCCGCGGCGCGCAGTTCGGCGGCCATCGCCTGGTAGTCGGCCATCCGGTCGCGGTCCATCACCGTCACCAGCACCGGCCCGCGGGCCGCCTGCCCGGTGCGTCCCTTGGCCCGCAGCGCGGCAAGCAGCCGGTCGACCCCGATTGAAATGCCGGTCGCCGGCACTTCCTGCCCGGTGAACCGCTTGACCAGATTGTCATAGCGCCCGCCCCCGGCGACAGAGCCGAATTGCCTTGGCCGACCCTTTTCATCGGGGATCTCGAAGGTCAGTTCGGCCTCGAAAACCGGGCCGGTGTAATAGCCCAGACCGCGCACGACGGAGGGGTCGATGATGATGCGGTCGGGGCCGTAGCCTTGTGCGGCGAGGAGGTCGACAATCTTTTTTAGCTCCGAAACGCCAGAAAAACCCACTTCGGATGAACCCACCGCATCATCAAGATTTGCCATGGTGGTTTCGTTCGTCTCGCCCTTTGAGGTTAAGAAGGCAATAACCGGATCGATTTGCGTTTCGTTGAGCCCAACGCCCTTGATGAAGGCACCTGATGCGTCCAAGCGGCCCTGGCCTAAAAGCTCCCGTACGCCCTCCTCACCGACTTTATCAAATTTATCGATAGTTCGAAGAATGCTCGCTCGCCATTCCCCCATGTCGTCGTAGTGAGGAGGGGCATCGTCCGGGACAGGAGTATGCGCTTTCTCCACTTCCTCTAGAACACCCTCAAGCACCTTCCGGTTGTTCACCCGGATCACGTAATCGCCGCGCTCGATCCCGACCGCTTCCAGCGCCTCGGCGAGCATCCCGCAGATCTCGGCATCCGCGGCCACCGTGGGCGTGCCCACCGTATCGGCATCGCACTGATAGAATTGCCGAAACCGCCCCGGCCCCGGCTTTTCGTTGCGCCAGACCGGGCCCATCGCATAGCGGCGATAGGGCGTCGGCAGATCGTTCCGGTGCTGCGCATAGACCCGCGCCAGCGGCGCCGTCAGATCATAGCGCAGCGCCAGCCAGGTCTTGTCGTCATCCTCCTGCCAGGCAAAGACGCCCTCGTTGGGGCGGTCCACATCGGGCAGGAACTTGCCCAGCGCCTCGACCGTCTCGACGGCGGACGATTCCAGCGCGTCGAAGCCGTAGCGTTCGTACACCTCGGCAATGCGCGCCAGCATGTCCTGCCGCTCCGCGACCTCATGGCCGAAATAGTCGCGGAACCCCTTGGGCGTTTCGGCCTTGGGGCGCGGCTGTTTCTTTGGCTTGGCCATGGCGGGGATCCGTTCGGGTAAGGGTTCGCGGCGCGGTCTAGCGGATGGGTGCCACAGGGGCAAGAACGGCGCGCCGCCCATGTCGCGGCTCTCCCTCGACACGGCCCGCCGCCGCGAGGTATGGGAACGCATGGACCAGACCCGCGCCGACCTGCTGGAAGAAAAGCTGTCACACCTCGAACGTGTGACCGACGATCTGTCGGACATTGTCGCGCGCCAGTCGGACCAGATCGACCTTCTGGAACGCCGCATCGCCATGCTGATGCTGCGCGAGGCGGAGCGCGAGGCCGATCAGCCCGGCGCCATCCCGCTGGCCGATCAGAAGCCGCCGCACTGGTAGCGGCGCGGCCCCGCCGTGGCAGGGCGCGCGCCCGTCAGCCGTGTCACCCCGGCTGGAAGCAGAACGCCAACGGATAGGCGTTCCAACGATGCGTGGTGCCGAAGCTGTTGTTGCCGGCGTTGAAGCTGCCCGCGATCGTCCGGTCATGCGCCCGCAGTTCCACGACATAGCCGCATTCGATCGGGGGGGTGCCGCCGGTCGCGTCCTGGTGGGCCTGGGTCAGGTTGAATTCCGACAGCAGAACCGTCGTGGAATTGCCCGGAACGGTGCCGCCAAGGCTGATCTCGGCACGGTCGGTCGCGTCATTGTCGAACACGGCATCCACGCTCGGGGTGATCGACCTCCAGCCGACCGCGTCGCCGCCGCTCCAGCGTAGCGAGTAGTACCAGAAATGCTGATCCCGCGCCCGCCCCAGCAGGTTCAGGATCACGTCGGCGCTTCCGGCGGTGATGTCGCAATCCGTGACCGACGCATCCGACCCCGATGCCACGCCGAATGTCATCGACATGTCGCCGGTCAGCGGCGTGTCCTTGGTCGCCGGGAGCGCGTAGTTGTTGTTGTCCAGCCGCACGCGGACCGGGGCCGAGACCGAGTAGTAGCCTGGCGCACCCACCTCGCGCATGACCAGCCGGAAGCGCACCGTCACCGGCGGATCGCCCGCCTCGACATTGGTCGCCCGGCCCGAGGAGTTCCAGACCGCCACGCTTTCATCCTCGCCGCATTCGTCGAACCGGCGATAGTCGGCAAGATTGAACCAGCCCATCGCGTCGGGCTGATAGGGCGTCCTGGGGTTGGCGATCGAGGTCACGCAATCGGTGATCGATGGCGACGGGTTGCCGTCCAGCTGCCGCAGCCAGCCGGCGGGTATCGTCAGCGTGTTCGGATCGCCGATGCCGGGAAACCCGCCGCCCTCGTCCAGCTCGACCCGAAACTCGAAATTCGCCAGTTGCGGGCACTCGACGGCCAGCGGCATGGCGCCCTGAACCCGGATCACCCCGCCGAACGGTCGGTCGGTCGTGGCCCCCGTGGTGGCCAGGCCCTGCCCGTCGATCTCGGAAACGTAGACATTGCTGATCCGGGTGATCGAGGGCGGCGCGCAGGTGAATTCGGCCGCGTCCATGTGCAGCGCATCGAGACCCAGATCGAAGGTCGCCGGGGTCAGCGATTTCAGAAGCTCGAAATTCTTGGCCACGACCACCGGCCCGACACCCAGCGCGTCACCGTCGGTGAACGGGCCTTCCGCCTCGCCCACGATCTCGGTCGAGAACAGCTCCATCGCGCCGCGCGACTGGAGGCCTTCGCCGAAGGTATAGGCGTCCAGCCCCCAATCGACGCCGCGTGACGGGATGCCCGCCGGCAATGCCGGCAGCAGCGCCGAGTTGGCGCGGAAGATCGTTCCGCTCACCGCCGACAGAAGGTCGCCGTCGATGAAACGCGGCTGTTCCACGGACGGGGCCGTGCCCTCGGTCGAGAACAGGATGTCCATCTTCGCCTCTTCGAGAAAGCCCAGCACCTCGCGCCGCTGGCGCAGCATCTCCTCGCGGGACATTCCCCCGAACTTCTCCATGAACTGGCGCCATTCCCTCTCGCCGCCCAGAAGGCTGACGGCGTCCAGGCCGATATCATGGGCGAGATCGAACCTTTGCGTCAGCACCTGGTTCGGGATTACCAGACCGGTGGTGAAGATCAGATCGCCCGCGGTGAACCGCCTCTTGGGGTCGTCCAGCTCGGTCGAGAAGACGAGGATCTCGCGCTGCCGGTCGACCGCGGCCACCGCGTCCAGCCCGAAATCTATGCGCGGGATGTCGAAGGCCGCCAGAAGCTCGCGGTTGCGCCGGCAGATCGTGGTGCCGCCGGAGCCGGCATCGAAGGCCAGCAGGTCGCCGTCCGAAACCACGCGGTTGCCGTCCTGGTCTTCGGTATCCTGCATGAAGAAATCCTCGGACGTGGACAGCAGCAGCCCGCGGCATCCCGGCCCCTGGGCCAGCGCGGAACCGGCGCCGGCCACCACCGCCAGGCCGGAAAGCAAAACGACTCGCAGATATGAATGATTGTTCGAGAACATGGATAATCCTCCCTTCAAGCGATAATTCGCCTGAAAAGGGTACCTCTAAAGGCGATTCGCACGGAGAGGGACGGCTCAAGCGGTTTCCCGCTAGGCTAGGAGTGGCCTATTGGGTTACAATCCAAGCGGGAATTCGCCACCTCAGGCCGCGAACGGCACCGCCATTGCGGCGGCTCACCCGCCCAGGGTCGAGACCGCGGTCAACTCGCCCTTGTGCAGCAGCAGTTCCATCCAGCTGTCGCTGTCGCCGAAATCGCGGTAGACCGACAGGAACACCACGTCCCGATCCAGCCGCGCGGCGCGCCGCTCGGGGCAGAATTCGCCGCGCCCGACCCGGCAAATCCGGGTCTTCACGGTCTCGTAGGCGTCATCCGTGGGCGAATAGGGGTTCGTGTTCAGCGGATTGTAGCGCGTCGTCTCGTGGATCTGCGCGCTGCCGAACATCGCCAGCGACGCTGTGATCTGCCGCGCGCAGCCATCCCTGAAGCCGGTGATGAACTGCATCCTGGGCGTGGTGCTGGCAGGATCGGTGTCATGGAGCCGATAGCCGCGCCGCCCCGGCGAGCGCGCCACCTCGGTGCCCATCGCAGCGGCGGGCAGACCGCAGACGCGCACCACGTCGCCGAACGGCAGATCCGCCACCGGCAGGCCGGCCGTCGGGGTCGCCGCCGCCTCGGGCGCCGCGCCGGTGCCGAAGAGCCCGGACAGCCAGCCGCGGCGCGGCGCATCGCCCGCCGCGTCGCGGTTCATCGCCGCCGCCGTCACTTCGGGCGCGGTCTCGGGCGCGGGGTCCGCTGCATCCTCGGCGGCGGGCGGCATGGCCGCGTCGCCCGGCGTGCGCTTGAACAGAAAGCCCAGCAGACGCGGCCGGGTCGAGCGGGGCATGTCGGCGGCATCGGGCGGCGGCGTCACGAAAGTGTCGCTTTGCACGTATTCGGCCGGCGGTGCCGGGTCGGGCGCCGTGCCGGGCAGCACCGCCGCACCGCGCGGGCCGCAGGCGGACAGGCCCAGCGCAATGGCCAGCATCGCCGCGCCAAGCCGCGCCGGGGAAAGAAAATCGCTCATACCCGGACCCTAGCGCCCGCCTGCGCCGCAGCGCAACCGGGTGCCGCACCGCCGCGCGCCGAAGGGGCCGGGGCGTGGCCGCTATGCATCCTCGACCGTCAGCACGCCGCCCAGCGATTTCAGCGCGCCCTTGATCTGCGGCGTGACATGGAACGCGTCGCCCAGCGCGATCTCCACCTCGCCGGGCAGGTCGGGCGCCATCAGGCACAGCTGCACCGGCCCGCGCGCGCGGCTTTTCGCCTCTGCCGTGGCGCGTTCCAGCAGCGCGGCCACGGCCTGCACCGCCTGCGCCTCGTCGACGAACACGCGCAGGCCCATGCCGCCGGCATCGGCGGCCACCGCATCCACCGGCTGCACCGCCCGCGCCAGCAGCTTGAGCTGGTCCGAGTCCATGTTCGCCTCGACCGTCAGCACCACGTTCTGCCCCGGCTCCAGGTACTCGCGCGCGGCCTCCAGCGTGTCCGAGAACACCGTGACCTCGTAAAGCCCGGTCGGATCGGACAGCGCGACAAAGGCAAACCGGTTGCCGCGCGCCGATTTGCGTTCCTGCCGGGCCGACACCGCGCCGGCCATCTTGGCCACAAGCGGCGCACGTTCGGCCTTTGCCGTCACCTCGGCCAGCGTCAGGACGCCCTTGCGTTTCAGCGGGCCAAGGTAGTCGTCCAGCGGGTGCCCCGACAGGTAGAAGCCGATCGCCTTGTGCTCCTCGGCCAGCCGTTCGTTCGGCAGCCAGTCATCGACCGGCGACAGGCGCGGCTCGGGCAGATCCTCGCCCGCCTCGCCGAACAGCGACACCTGGCTGGATGCCTTCTGTTCGTGCACCGCCGCCGAATAGGCCACCAGCGCATCGAGCGAGTCGAACATCCGGCGCCGGTTCGGATCCAGCTGGTCGAACGCCCCGGCCCGCGCCAGCATCTCCATCGGGCGCTTGCCGATGCGTTTCAGATCCACCCGGCGCGCGAAGTCATAGACATTGACGAACGGCCGGTCCTGCCTGCCCCGGGCTTGACCCGGGGCCTCCGTGCCTGTGTCGACGCCCGTGTCCGCGACGTCCCGGGTCGAGCCCGGGACGGGTGTCTCGCCGCGGCGGCCCTGCACGATCAGCTTCATCGCCTCGACGCCGACATTCTTCAGCGCGCCCAGCCCGTAAACCAGTTCTCCGTCCTTCACGCCGAACGTCGCACCCGAGCGGTTCACGCAGGGCGGCACCACCCCGATCTTCATGTTGCGGCGGATTTCCTCGGCATAGACGGCCAGCTTGTCGGTCAGGTGGATGTCGCAATTCATCACCCCGGCCATGAATTCCACCGGGTGGTTCGCCTTCAGCCACGCGGTCTGGTAGCTGACCACCGCATAGGCTGCCGCATGCGACTTGTTGAAGCCGTAATTGGCGAACTTGTCGAGAAGGTTCCAGACCTCCAGCGCCTTGTCGTCATCCACTCCGTTCGTCTTGGCGCCGGCGATGAACTTGGGCCGCTCGGCGTCCATCGCCTCCTGGATCTTCTTGCCCATTGCGCGGCGCAGCAGGTCGGCGCCGCCCAAGGAATAGCCGGCCATCTCCTGCGCGATCTGCATCACCTGTTCCTGGTAGACGATGATGCCCTGCGTCTCGTCCAGGATATGGTCGATGGTCGGGTGCAGGCGGTCGCGCGCGCTCAGCCCGTTCTTGACCTCGCAATATTTCGGAATGTTCTCCATCGGGCCGGGCCGGTAGAGCGCGACCAGCGCCACGATATCCTCGATGCGGGTCGGCTTCATCCGGCGCAGCGCGTCCATCATGCCCGAGCTTTCCACCTGGAACACCGCCACGGTGCGCGCATTGGCATAAAGCTCGTAGGTCTTCGGATCGTCCAGCGGAATGGCGTTGATCTGGTTCTCCGCCCCCGGCGCCGGCGCATATAGCCGAACCCCGTCCGGTGCGACATGCAGATCGCGGCCCTGCCCGTGGATCTGCTCGATCGCGTTCTGAATCACGGTCAGCGTCTTCAGCCCGAGGAAATCGAACTTCACCAGCCCCGCCGGTTCCACCCATTTCATGTTGAACTGCGTCGCCGGCATGTCCGAGCGCGGATCCTGGTACAGCGGCACCAGCTGGTCCAGCGGCCGGTCGCCGATCACCACACCTGCCGCGTGGGTGGAGGCATTGCGCAGCAGCCCCTCCACCTGACCGGCATAGTCGAACAGCCGCCGCGCCGGGTTCACCTTGCCCTCGCGCCGGTCCTGCTCGGTCTCGCGGATCTCCTCTTGCAGGCGCGGCTCGTCGGCCAGCGCCTTGTCGATGGAGACCGGCTTGACCCCCTCGACCGGGATCATCTTGGACAGCCGGTCGACCTGGCCGTAGGGCATCTGCAGCACCCGCCCCACATCGCGCACCGCCGCCTTGGACAGCAGCGCGCCGAAGGTGATGATCTGCCCGACCTTGTCGCGGCCGTATTTCT
Organism: uncultured Paracoccaceae bacterium; assembly: GCA_947503765.1. Classification (GTDB taxonomy): domain Bacteria; phylum Pseudomonadota; class Alphaproteobacteria; order Rhodobacterales; family Rhodobacteraceae; genus Psychromarinibacter. Next base: position 24,549 of record CANNFA010000004.1, read on the forward strand.
CCTGGACGTAGTGGATCACCTCCTCGCGGCGATCCATGCAGAAGTCGATGTCGAAATCCGGCATCGACACCCGTTCGGGGTTCAGGAACCGCTCGAACAGCAGGCTGTAGCGCAGGGGATCGAGGTCGGTGATGGTCAGCGCATAGGCCACGAGGCTGCCCGCCCCCGACCCGCGCCCCGGCCCGACCGGGATATCGTGATCCTTGGCCCATTTGATGAAATCGGCCACGATCAGGAAATAGCCGGGAAAGCCCATGCCCTCGATGATGCCCAGCTCGAAATCCAGCCGCGCCTGGTATTCTTCGGGCGTGGCGGCGTGCGGGATCACCGCCAGCCGCTGCGCCAGCCCCTCATTCGCCTGGCGGCGCAGTTCCTCGATCTCGTCATCGGCGAAACGCGGCAAGATCGGGTCGCGCTTTTCCGCCTTGAAGGCGCAGCGCCTTGCGATCTCGACGGTGTTCTCGATCGCCTCGGGCAGGTCCGCGAACAGCGCGGCCATTTCCTCCTGCGACTTGAAATAATGCTGCGCCGTCAGGCGGCGGCGCGGCTCCTGCTGGTCGACATAGGCGCCCTCGGCGATGCACATCAGCGCGTCATGCGCCTCGTACATCTTCGCCTTGGGGAAATGCACGTCGTTGGTCGCCACCAGCGGCAGGCCCATCGCATAGGCCAGCTCGACATGGCCGCGCTCGGCGATGCGCTCGGCCTCGGCCGGTTCTCCGCCCTCGCCGGGATGGCGCTGCAACTCGACATAGAGCCGCCCCGGATAGGCTGCCGCCATGCGGCCAAGCAGCGCCTCGGCCTTCGGCATCTGCCCGGCCCGGATCAGCCGGCCCAGCGGCCCGTCCGGCCCGCCGGTCAGGCAGATCACGCCGTCCGAATGCCCGCACAGCTCGTCCACCGAGATCACCGGCAGCGCGCCGTTCGCATCCAGATAGGCGCAGGAATTGAGCTTCATCAGGTTCGCGTAACCGGCCTCGTCCTGCGCCAGCAGAACCACCGCCGCCGGCGCGCGCGGCCGCTCGCCGGGCTGCACCGGGTCGAAGTCGACATCCATCTGGCAGCCGACGATGGGCTGCACCCCGGCGCCGCTGGCCAGAACGGAAAATTCCAGCGCGCAGAACATGTTGTTGGTGTCGGTCACGGCGACGGCGGGCATTCGCGCGTCGGCGCACATGGCGGCCAGCTTCTTGACCGGCACCGCGCCCTGAAGCAGCGAATACTCGGTATGAACGCGCAGATGAATGAATCGGGGGGCCTGTGTCATGGACGCATGATTACCCCAGCCGCCGCCGAAGGGGAATCCGCCTTGCCGCCTTCCGGCCGGAAAAATCCCGGGACGCGCGGGGGTGTCGCGCCGCTGGCGCACCGGTTTTTTTAAGGAAAGGTGCTTGCCATTTGCACGAACATCTTCTTTGGTGGTCGAAATCAGGGAGGCGCCCGGCTTTACGCCGCATCGGGTCGGACGCGCGCGGCAAGGCCGCAAAACAGAAAGCGGCACCGGATACCATATGGACCAGATCGCGTTGCTCCTGAACGGAGAGCCGGTGACGATCCGCGACGCATCCCCCACCACCACTCTTCTCGACTGGCTGCGCGAGGCGCGCGGGCTGACCGGCACCAAGGAAGGCTGCAACGAGGGCGATTGCGGCGCCTGCACCGTCATGGTGACCGACGATTCCGGCGCGCGGGCGCTGAATGCCTGCATCCTGTTCCTGCCGCAGCTTGACGGCAAGGCGGTGCGCACCGTCGAGGGGATCGCGGGGCCGGACGGGGCGCTGCACCCGGTGCAACAGGCGATGATCGACCATCACGGAAGCCAGTGCGGGTTCTGCACGCCGGGCTTCGTCGTCTCGATGGCCTGTGCCCATCTGAACGGGCGCAGCGATTTCGACGACGCGCTGGCCGGCAATCTGTGCCGCTGCACCGGCTATGCGCCGATCGTGCGCGCCGCCGAGGCGGCAGCAAGGCAGCCGGTGCCGGACTGGATTGCCGAGGATCCGCGCGCGCTTGCCAATCTGCATGACGCCGCGCCGCGGGCACGGACCGATGCGCCCTGTGTCCGGCCGGGGTCGGCGGACGAGCTGGCCGCGTGGTACACCGAACACCCGGATGCGGTGCTGGTCGGCGGCGCGACCGATGTCGGCCTGTGGGTGACCAAGGCGCTGCGCGAGTTGCCCGAGCTTGCCTTTCTGAACGGCGTGGACGACCTGCGATTCATCGACATCGGCACGGACGAGGTGCGGATCGGCGCGGTGACCTCGCTTACGGATCTGCACGGCGCCATGCAGGGGCTGCACCCGTCCTTTGCCGAGATGATCCGCCGCTACGGCTCGGACCAGGTGCGCAACGCGGCCACCATCGGCGGCAACATCGCCAACGGCTCGCCGATCGGCGACGGGCCGCCCGCGCTGATCGCGCTGGGCGCCACGCTGCATCTGCGCAAGGGCGATGCGCACCGGTCGCTGCCGCTTGAGGATTTCTTCATCGATTACGGCAAGCAGGACCGCGCGCCCGGCGAATTCGTCGAGGCGGTGTCCTTCCCGCGCCAGCCCGACCGGCTGCGCTGCTACAAGCTGTCGAAACGGTTCGATCAGGACATTTCCGCGGTCTGCGGCTGTTTCAACATCACCGTCACGGACGGCACGGTAACGGCGGCGCGCATCGCCTTCGGCGGCATGGCCGGCACGCCCAAACGCGCCGCGCATGTCGAGGCGGCGATCATCGGCAAGCCGTGGACCGAGGCTACCGTCGCGGCGGCGTCAGATGCCTGGGCGGCGGATTTCCAGCCGCTATCGGACATGCGCGCCTCGGCCGCGTACCGGCTGGACGCGGCCCGCAACATGCTGGTGCGCTACCTGCACGAGGATCAGGGCACCCGGACCAACGTCCTGGAGGTGCGGCCATGAGCGTCGCCAGACCCCTGCCCCACGACGCGGCGCGCCTGCACGTCACCGGCACCGCGCGCTATGTCGACGACATCCCGGTGCCCGCCGGCACGCTGTCGCTGGTCTTCGGGCTGAGCACGATCGCGCGCGGGCGGATCACCGCGATGGATCTGTCGGCGGTGCGCGGCGCGCCCGGCGTCATCGCCGTGATCACCGCCGCCGACCTGCCCGGCGACAACGACGTGTCGCCGTCGATCCATGACGAGCCGCTGCTGGCCGACGGCGAGGTGTTCTATCTTGGTCAGCCGCTGTTCATCGTCGCCGCCACCAGCCATCTTGCCGCGCGCCGCGCCGCCCGGCTGGCGGGCGTTACCTATGAAGAGCTGCCCGCGATCCTGACCATTGACGACGCGCTTGCCGCGAACAGCCGGTTCGAGGGCGGCCCGGTCATCTGGTCGAAGGGCGATGCGGGCGCCGCGCTGGACGCCGCGCCGCACATGGTCGAAGGCCGGATCGAGATGGGCGGGCAGGAGCACTTCTACCTCGAAGGCCAGGCCGCGCTGGCACTGCCGCAGGAAGGCGGCGACATGGTCGTGCACTGCTCCTCGCAGCACCCGACCGAGATCCAGCACAAGGTGGCCGAGGCGCTGTGCCTGCCGATGAACGCGGTGCGGGTCGAGGTTCGGCGCATGGGCGGGGGTTTCGGCGGCAAGGAAAGCCAGGGCAACGCGTTGGCCTGCGCGACTGCCGTCGCGGCGCGCGCCACGGGCCGGCCCTGCAAGATGCGCTACGACCGCGACGACGACATGACGATCACCGGCAAGCGGCACGATTTCCGCATCGCCTATCGCGCCGGGTACGACGATGAGGGGCGGATCCTGGGCGTCGATTTCGTGCAATACGCGCGCTGCGGCTGGGCGCAGGACCTGTCGCTACCGGTGGCCGACCGCGCGATGCTGCATGCCGACAACGCCTATTTCCTGCCCGCCGCGCGGATCGAATCGCACCGGCTGAAGACGCATACGCAGTCGGCGACTGCCTTTCGCGGATTCGGCGGGCCGCAGGGCGTGCTGGGGATCGAGCGGGTGATCGACCATATCGCCCATGCGCTGGGCCGCGATCCGGCCTGGGTGCGCCAGATCAACTATTACCGCGAGATGGCCGGCGGCGGAGGGGGGCCGTCTGCCCCCCGCTCGCCGGAGGCGAGCCCCCCCGAGGATATTTCCGAACCGAAGAAGACCGGTGGCGCGGCGCACCGCGATCTGGCTTCGCGCGGGTCGGTCGGCGCGGTGGACGAGGCGCCGGGCGGTGTGCCGGAGGCGCCGGAGGGGGTGCAGACGACACCCTACCACATGCCGGTCGAGGATTTCGCGCTGCATGCCATGACGGCGGAGCTGCTGGAGAGCTCGGATTATCACGCGCGGCGCGCCGCTGTTCGCGACTGGAACGCGGCCAACCCGGTGCTCAGGCGCGGCATCGCGCTGTCGCCGGTGAAATTCGGGATCTCGTTCACGCTGACCCATCTGAACCAGGCGGGCGCGCTGGTGCATGTCTACCAGGACGGGTCGATCCACATGAACCATGGCGGCACCGAGATGGGACAGGGCCTGTTCCAGAAGGTGGCGCAGGTGGCGGCGGCGCGGTTCGGCGTGCCGCTGGAGGCGGTGAAGATCACCGCGACCGATACCGGCAAGGTGCCCAACACATCGGCCACCGCGGCATCGTCGGGGTCCGACCTGAACGGCATGGCCGTCAAGGCGGCCTGCGACGAGATCCGCGCCCGCATGGCCGAGCACCTGGCCGGCGAGCACCAGGCACGCCCGTCGGAGGTGGTGTTCGCCGAGGGCGAAGTGCGCGTCGGCGGCGCGTCCTATTCCTTCGCCGAGGCGGCCCAGCGCTGCTATCTCGGCCGCGTAAGCCTGTCGGCGACCGGGTTCTACCGCACGCCGAAGGTGACATGGGACCGGCAGCACGGGCGCGGCCGGCCGTTCCTGTATTTCGCCCACGGGGTCGCGGTGACCGAGGTGATCGTCGACACCCTGACCGGCGAGAACCGGATCCTGCGCTGCGACATCCTGCACGATGTGGGCGCCTCGCTGAACCCGGCGATCGACATCGGGCAGATCGAGGGCGGCTATGTGCAGGGCGCGGGCTGGCTGACCACGGAAGAACTGGTCTGGGACGGCAAGGGACGGCTGACGACACATGCCCCCTCGACCTACAAGATCCCGGCCTGTTCGGATCGGCCGGACGTGTTCAACGTCGCGCTGTGGGATGGCGGCGGCAACCGCGAGGAGACGATCTATCGGTCGAAGGCGGTGGGCGAGCCGCCGCTGATGCTGGGCATCTCGGCGTTCCTCGCGCTGTCGGACGCGGTGGCCTCGTGCGGTGACGCCTATCCGGCGCTGGATGCGCCGGCCACGGCAGAACGGGTGCTGGCGGCGGTGGAGAAGGTGCGCGGCTCATGAGTTTCGATGTGGACGCCTTGCGCGATGCGGTGGCGCGGCACGGCCGGGTGGCGCGCGTCGTGGTCGCGCGGATCGACGGGTCCGCCCCGCGCGAGCCGGGCGCGGCGATGCTGGTCTGGGAGGGCGGGCAATCGGGCACGATCGGCGGCGGCGCGCTGGAATGGGAAGCGGCGGCCGAGGCGCGCGCGGCGCTGGCGGGCGGCGCGGACAAGGTGACGCGCAAGCCGCTTGGCCCGGCGCTGGGCCAGTGCTGCGGCGGCGCGGTGGTGCTGGCTTGCGAGGTCCATGATGCGGCGCGGGTCGCCGCGCTGGAAGGACCGGCCGTGCTGCGCCGGATCGAGGGCGCGGCGGAGCGGCCGCTGGAGCTTGCGCGCGCGGCGGCACAGGCGCGGGGGGCGGGGCGCGCACCTGCGACCGAGTTCAGGGACGGCTGGCTGCTGGAGCCGGTGGCGCGCCCGGCGCGGGAGCTGTGGCTGTTCGGCGCGGGTCATGTCGGGCGCGCCCTGGCGGGGGTGCTGGCGCCGCTGCCGGATATCGCGCTGACATGGATCGACACCGCCGAGGCGCGGTTTCCCGACGCGATCCCTGAGGGCGCGACGCGGCTTGTCGCGGCGAACCCGGCCGACGTGGTGCGCTATGCCCCGGCGGAGGCCGAACACCTGGTGCTGACCTATTCGCATGCGCTGGACCTGGAACTCTGCCACCGGCTGCTCGGGCACGGATTCCGCTCTGCCGGGCTGATCGGGTCGGCGACGAAATGGGCGCGGTTCCGGTCGCGGCTGCGCGCGCTGGGCCATACGGACGCACAGATCGGCCGTATCCGCTGCCCGATCGGCGATCCGTCGCTGGGCAAGCATCCGCAGGCGATCGCCGTGGGGGTCGCGGCGCAGCTTCTGTCGGAGGGCCGTGCGGGATGCACCGCCGGGCGCGAGGCGCGCGCGTGAGCGCGCCGCTGCTGAAGGTCGAGGGGCTGCGCAAGGCCTATCCCGGCGTTGTCGCCAATGACGACGTGTCGTTCCAGATCATGCCCGGCGAGGTGCATGCGCTGCTGGGCGAGAACGGCGCGGGCAAGTCCACGCTGGTCAAGATGATCTACGGCCTGGTGCGCCCCGATGCGGGACGGATGACGCTGAACGGGGCGTCCTATCGGCCGGCCACGCCCCATGCCGCGCGCGCCTCCGGGGTCGCCATGGTGTTCCAGCATTTCTCACTGTTCGAGGCGCTGGACGTGGCCGAGAACGTGGCGTTGGGCATGGAAAACCCGCCGCCGCAGCGCCGGCTTGCGCGCCGCATCCGCGAGGTCAGCGAGACTTACGGTCTGCCGCTGGATCCCACCCGGCTGGTGGGGGAATTGTCGGCGGGCGAGCGGCAGCGGGTCGAGATCGTGCGCTGCCTGCTGCAGGATCCGAAGCTGCTGATCATGGACGAGCCGACCTCGGTCCTGACCCCGCAGGAAGTGGAGATCCTGTTCGAGACCCTGCGCAGGCTGCAGGCCGAGGGCACGTCGATCCTGTATATCAGCCACAAGCTGGAAGAGATCCGCGCGCTGTGCGACGAGGCGACGATCCTGCGGCTGGGCCAGGTGGTGGGTGTGTGCGATCCGAAATCGACCTCGGCCCGCGAGATGGCCGAACTGATGGTGGGCAGCGCGCTGCATACCCCGTCGCGCGCGGCCCGGCCGCCGGGCGAGGCGGTGCTGGAGATCGGCGGGCTGTCGATGAAATCGTCCAACCCGTTCGGCACCGCGCTGCGGGACGTGTCGCTGGAGGTGCGCGCCGGCGAGGTGGTCGGCATCGGCGGTGTGGCCGGGAACGGGCAGGACGAATTGCTGGCCGCCCTGTCGGGCGAGGCGCGGTCGGGGGCGCAAACGGTGCGGCTGAACGGCCAGCCGGTCGGCAACCTTGGCCCGAATGTGCGGCGGCGGCTGGGCCTGCTGGCCGCGCCCGAGGAACGGCTGGGCCATGCGGCGGCGCCGGACATGACGCTGACCGAGAACGCGCTGCTGACCGGGGCGGTGCGCGAGGGGCTGGTGGCCAGAGGGTTTCTGAAATGGGCGGCCGCGCGCGGCTTTGCCGAGCGGATCATCGCGGATTTCGACGTGCGCACGCCGGGGCCGGGCAACGCGGCGCGGGCGCTGTCGGGCGGCAACTTGCAGAAATTCGTGATCGGGCGCGAGATTTTGCAGCGGCCGATCTGCCTTGTGGTGAACCAGCCGACCTGGGGCGTCGACGCGTCGGCCGCGGCGGCGATCCGGCAGGCGCTGCTGGACCTTGCCGAGGGCGGCGCGGCGGTGCTGGTGATCAGCCAGGATCTTGACGAGCTGATGGAGATTTCCGACCGGTTCGCGGCGCTGAACGAGGGGCGGTTGTCCGATCCGCGCCCGGCGCAGGGGCTGAGCGTGGAGGAGATCGGCCTGATGATGGGCGGCGCGCATGACATGGAGGTGGCGCATGTGCAGGGATGACGTGTCGCCGCGCTGCGCGCGCCGACCCGCTGGGGGTTCCACCCCCAGACCCCCGAGGTATTTCGGGCAAGATGAGGAAGGGGAGCGGCGCTTTTGATCCGGCTTGAGAAACGCCCGCAGCCGTCGCGCGGCTGGAGCTATGTGACGCCGGTCCTCGCCGTGCTGGTGACGATGGTCGCGGGCGGGGCGCTGTTCGCGGTTCTGGGCAAGGATCCGGTCCTGGCGATCCGCACGATATTCTACGATCCGCTCTTCGGCGAATTCGCGTGGTATTTCCGGGGCCAGCTTCTGGTGAAGGCGGGGCCGCTGATCCTGATCGCGATCGGGCTGTCCCTGGGGTTTCGCGCCGGCATCTGGAACATCGGCGCCGAGGGGCAGTACATCATCGGCGCGATCTGCGGCGCGGCGGTCGGGCTGGCGCTGTATCCGATGGAGGCGCGCTGGCTGGTCTTTCCATTGATGATCCTGGCCGGTGTGCTGGGCGGGCTCGGCTGGGCGATGATTCCGGCGATCCTGAAGACGCGGTTCAACACCAACGAGATCCTGGTGTCGCTGCTGCTGGTCTACGTGGCCGAGCAGATCCTGGCCTCGATGGCGCTGGGGCTGCTGCGGAACCCCGAAGGCTCGGGCTTTCCCGGCAGCCGCAACCTGTCGCAATACGAGGCCGCCGCGAACCACGAACTGATTGCAGGGACCGGGATGCATTGGGGCGTGGTGGCGGCGTTCATCGCGGTCATCTTCGCCTATGTGCTGCTGAACCGGCACATGCTGGGCTTTCAGATCCGCCTGACCGGCCAGAGCCCGCGCGCCGCGCGCTTTGCCGGGGTGCGGCCGAACCGGCTGGTGCTGTTCTGCCTTGGAACGGCGGGCGCGCTGGCGGGGCTGGCCGGCATGTTCGAGGTGTCCGGCCCGTCCGGGCAGATCACCATCGACTTCAATTCCGGCTACGGGTTCACCGCGATCATCGTCGCGTTCCTCGGGCGGCTGCACCCGGTCGGGATCCTGCTGGCCGGGCTGCTTCTGGCGCTGACCTATATCGGCGGCGAGGCGGCGCAGTCCAATCTCGGCCTGCCGGCGGCGGCGATCCAGGCGTTCCAGGGGATGCTGCTGTTCTTCCTGCTGGCGGTGGACATGCTGACGAATTACCGCATCCGCATCGGCAAGAGCGAGGTTGCCTGAATGGACCTGTCCACCATCGACCCCGCGATCCTGCTGGCCTCGCTCATGGTCGCGTCGACGCCGATCCTGCTGGCGGCCATCGGCGAGCTTGTGGTCGAGAAGTCGGGCGTCCTGAACCTCGGGGTCGAGGGTATGATGATCACCGGCGCGATCTGCGGCTTCGCGGTGGCGGTGGAAACCGGCTCGCCGCTGCTGGGTTTCGTAGCGGCGGCGGCGGGCGGTGCGGTGCTGTCGATGACCTTCGGCGTGCTGACGCAGTTCTTCCTGTCGAACCAGGTGGCGACCGGGCTGGCGCTGACGCTGTTCGGGCTGGGGCTGTCGGCGCTGATGGGGCAGGGCTATGTCGGAATCAAACCGCCGGGGCTGGGGGATGTGAACCTCGGTCCGCTGGCGGACATCCCGTTCCTCGGCACGGTGCTGTTCCGGCACGACTTCATGATCTACGTGTCGCTGGCGCTGGTCGCGGGAGTCTGGGCCTTTCTGAAATACAGCCGCGCGGGGCTGATCCTGCGGGCGGTGGGCGAAAGCCACGACGCGGCCCATGCGCTGGGCTACAAGGTGGTGCTGGTGCGGCTGGCCGCGATCGCCTTCGGCGGCGCCTGCGCCGGGCTGGGCGGCGCCTATCTGAGCCTGATCCGGGTGCCGCAATGGACCGAGGGCATGACCGCCGGCGCGGGCTGGATCGCGCTGGCCATCGTCGTGTTCGCAAGCTGGCGGGCCTGGGGCGTGCTGATCGGCGCCTACCTGTTCGGCGGGGTCGCGGTGCTGCAGCTCAATCTGCAGGCGGCGGGCGCGCATATCCCGGTCGAGTACTTGTCGATGTCGCCGTATCTGGTAACCATTCTGGTGCTGGTCATCATGTCCTCGGGACGCGGCCGCGCCGCATTGAACGCGCCGGCGTCGCTTGGGCGCTCTTTCCACGCCTCCAGCTAGCGGGGGCGACCACAGGCGGGCGGAAGACCCCGCCAGCAGACAGGGAGAACTGCTATGAAGAGAAGAACACTGCTTTCCGGCGGCGGCGCCGCGGCGGCCACCATGGCGCTGAGCCGGCCCGGCCTGGCGCAGCAGGACAAGGTGAAGGTCGGCTTCATCTATGTCGGGCCGATCGGCGACGGCGGCTATACCTACGAACACAACCAGGGCCGGCTGGCCGTGATCGAGCATTTCGGCGACAAGGTCGAAACGGTCTACCAGGAAAGCGTGCCCGAAGGCGCCGATGCCGAACGCGCGATCACGCAGATGGCGCTGGGCGGGGCGGACATCATCTTTACCACCTCGTTCGGGTTCATGGACCCGACGATCAACGTGGCCAAGAAATTCCCGAACGTGAAGTTCGAGCATTGCACCGGCTACAAGCGCGCCGACAACGTGGCCACCTATGCCGCGCGGTTCTACGAGGGGCGCGCGCCCTGCGGCCATATCGCCGGCAAGATGACCAAGAGCAACAAGATCGGCTATATCGGCGCCTTCCCGATCCCCGAGGTGATCCGCGGCATCAACAGCGCCTTCGTCCATGCGCAGCGCGCCAACCCCGATGTCGAGTTCAACATCATCTGGGCCTATACCTGGTTCGACCCGGCGAAAGAGGCCGACGCCGCCCAGGCGCTTATCGAGCAGGGCTGCGACGTGATCTTCCAGCACACCGATTCGACCGCACCGCACGCGGCTGCCGCCAAGGCCGGCGACGTGATCGCCTTCGGACAGGCCAGCGACATGGCGGAATACAAGCCGTCGCCGCGCGTGACCTCGATCATCGACGTCTGGTCGCCCTATTACATCGAGCGGGTGCAGGCGGTGATGGACGGCACATGGACCTCGACCGACACCTGGGGCGGCTACGGCGCCGGCATGGTCGAGCTGGGCGAGATCACCGGTCCGGTGCCGGACGACGTCAAGGCAGAGGCGCTGGCGATCCGCGACCGGATCGCGGAGGGCGAGCATGCCTTCGTCGGCCCGATCAACAAGCAGGACGGCAGCCCGTGGCTGGCCGAGGGCGAAACGCCCGAGGATGGCGACCTGCTGACGATGGATTTCTACGTCGAGGGGATCAAGGGCGACATCCCGAGCTAGGCACGGGGCATCCGGCGAACGGGGTCCGCCGTCGCGCGGGCCCCTTTTCACGACCGGAACCGAGCAGGAGGACCATAAAAACATGACCGATTTCCTGATCATCGGCGGCGGCATTGCCGGCGCATCCGTCGCCGCGCGGCTGTCGCATCTGGGCACGATCTGCCTGCTCGAAGCCGAGGACGCGCTTGGCTATCATGCCTCCGGCCGCTCCGCCGCGCTGTTCGAGCCGTATTACGGCGCGCCCTCCACCGTGGCGCTGAACGGGGCCAGCTTTGCCTACCTGCGGGACGCCAATGGCGGCGTGCTCAGCGACCGGGGCCTGATGCTGGTGGGCACCCGCGCCGAGGAAGAGGCCGCGCGCGCCGACATGACCACGCTGAAATTCGAGCCGATCAGCGTGGACGAGGCACGCGCCATCGTGCCGATCCTGAACCCCGAGACGGTGCATGTCACCGGCTACCGCAAGGATGCCTGGGATATCGACACCGACCGCCTGCTGCACGATTTCGCCCGCGAGGCGCGCGCAAACGGCACGATCCACACCAAGGCGCGGGTCAGCGCGATCCGCCGCACCGATACCGGCTGGCTGGCGGAAAGCACCGCCGGCGATTTCGAGGGACGGATCCTGGTGAACGCCGCCGGCCCCTGGGTGGATGGCATCGCGGCGATGGCCGGGGTGCGCCCGGTCGGCGCACAGCCCTACCGCCGCTCCATCGCGCAGATCCCCGCGCCCGGCGGCCATGACGTCAGCGGCTGGCCGATGATGAACGGACCGGCCGAGGCCTGGTACGCCAAGCCCGATGCCGGCAAGCTCATCGTGTCGCCCGCCGAGGAGGACCCGCAGGAGCCGCACGACGCCTGGGCCGACGACATGGTGCTGGCCGAGGGGCTGGCGCGCTACGAGGCGGCGGTGACCGAACCCGTCACCCGGCTGGACGCGAACTGGGCCGGACTGCGCACCTTCGCGCCCGACCGGCAGCTTGTGATCGGCTTCGCACCCGATACGCCGGATTTCTTCTGGCATGCCTGCCAGGGCGGCTACGGGTTCCAGACCTCTCCGGCCGCGTCGCAGCTTGCCGCCGATCTGGTGGCGGGGCGCACGTCCGAACTGGCGCCCGACATCGTGGCGGCCCTGTCACCGTCGCGGTTCACCCGCTGATCCGGGGCGCATCTCGTCTTGCCGCGCGGGGCCGATTGTTGCAATCCTCGCGCGGATCGACACGAGGCGGGCCGAGGCGCCCGTCCAGCCCGGAGATTTCAATGCGCGCGCTCTTTGCCCTCGTTCTTGCCCTTTCGGTTCCACTCGGCACGATGACCGCGCAGGCGGGCGACGGCGCGTCGACCGCGAACCTCAACGTGCGGTCCGGCCCCGGCGCCGGAAATCCGCGGGTCGGCGGGCTGGAACCCGGCGACGTGGTGCAGATCCTGCGCTGCAACGCCGATGCCTGGTGCCAGATCGCCGGGGCCGGGCAGGAGGGCTGGGTCGCCTCGCGCTACCTGACGGCGGGGCCGTCCTATCCGCCGCTCGATCCGCGCTGCCGGTGGGAACTGGACGTGACGCTGGCCGACCCGCAATTCCGCGCGATCTGCCCCGCCGGGGTGGAACCGCCGCCCCCGCCGCCGCCGCCCGGCGATCTTGCCTGTTTCTATGCCGAGCCGAATTTCGGCGGCGCGCGCACCTGCCTTGAGGTGGGCGACTATCCCGCCCTGACCGGCGGGCTTGCCGGCACGATCAGCTCGCTCCAGATTTCCGGCGAGGCGCGGGTGCGGCTGTGCACCGAGCGCGATCTGGGCGGTATCTGCATGGACTGGCTGGAAAGCGCGCTGACGCTCGATCCGCGCCTCGACGATGCCGCGCAATCGGCCAAGGTCTATCTTGGCTACCTGCCGCCGCCGCCGCCGCCGCCGCCGGTGGTGCATGCCGAGGGAACGGTGGAGGTCCCGGTGAACGGGCGCGCGAATCTCGACCGCGGCGTGGCCGGCCCGGCAGGCGCCGACCTGTGGTGGCGGCCGATGCCCGATGGCGGCGACGTGCTGGCCCCGGTCAACGGCGCGCAGGTTTCCTTGGCAGACGGGTCGGACCGCGACCTGTACGACTGCCGAACCGAGAGCTTTTCGGAGACGCCGGTTGCCATGGCCAGCCTCGAAGACGGTGCCGTTCTGTGCCTCAAGACCAATCTCGGCCGCATGGGCCGCGCCCGCATCGACGCACGGACGGGCACGGCGTTGACGCTGGACTATGTGACCTGGGCGCGCGGCCAGTAGCCGCGCCTATAAGCATGTCGACCGCCGCCCGGACACCGCGAAAGACCGTGCCGCCGCCGGGTTTCCCGCCGCATCTTGCGACGGAAACCCGCCGCGCCCACGTATCATGAATATCCGTTTATGAATGTGAAAGGTCTTGCGATGAAAACCCCGCCCCTCACGGCCCTGCTGCTGTCGGCAGCCCTGCCGCTGGTTCCGATGTCGGCCTTTGCCCAACAGGGCATTCCCGGTGCCCATTTCATCGTGAACTGGGATCTGGACGAAGACGGCCAGGTGACGCTGGCCGAAGCCGAACAGAAGCGCGACGATCTGTTCTACATGTTCGATCAGAACGACGACGGCTTTCTGGACCGGGCCGAATACGATCTGTTCGATGAAACGCGGGCGACGGACATCGCGGCGAACGAGCGCGCGCTGGGACGCGGCCCGATGAAGAACGCAATCGTCGGCCTGACCATGGAGTTCAACGATACCGACGGCGATGGGCGGGTTTCCAACGCGGAATTCATCGCAAGGACCGCGGATTGGTTCAAGATGATGGATCTTGACGGCGACGGTGTGCTGACAACGGACGACTTCAAGCCGGGCAACCGCTGACGCGGGACGTTTCCGGCGCTTTTGCGATGTGATCGGGTGCGGCCGTCTGTCCGCACGGCACGGTCACATATGCGCGCTGCTTTCGCGCCGGGCCCGGTCGGCCAGGTAGTCGCGCAGCCGGGCGCGCAGATGCGGGATGGCGCGGTCCATCTTCAGGAATTCGGCGATGCCGAACCAGCGCAGCGCCTGCCCCTCATCGCCAAGCCTTGCGCCGCGCGCCTCGGAAGGCGGCAGCTCGGCCACGAGGAACCAGCGTTTCGGCCCATCGGATGCGCGCGGGTCGGGATAAAGCCGCTGCCAGACGATGCGGCGCGGATCGACGATCAGGCCGGTTTCCTCGCGCGCCTCGCGCAGGACGCAGTCCACCGCGCTTTCACCGCCTTCGCGGCCGCCGCCGGGCAGATCCCACAGGCCGGGATAGGGGAGGCCCGCACGCTCGTCGCGCAGCAGCGACAGGATGCGCCCGCCGCTCAGCACCGCCAGTTTCGCTCCGTTCCAGTCCATGTCCGCCCCTGCCTGCGTGATCCCCTGTCCGTCCCCTCTGCCTGTCCCACGCTCAAAAAAGTTTGGACAGAATGTCGCACCTGACGTAGGGTAATCCTCCTTAGTACCCGAAGCGATTATTCACTCAAGCGGAGTTTCATCCATGCTCAAGCCAATGACGCTCGCCGGCGTTTTCGCCTGCGTATTCACACTTGTCTTCACCCTCGCACCCGAGCGCGCGGCCGCCTGGCCGCAATTCGCGAACGAGACGGGGGCGGAATGTTCATTCTGCCATAACGGGCCGCCGGCCAACAAGATGTTCACCCAGCAGGGCAAGGAGTTCCAGCAATACCTGATCAACCAGGGGCGGCTGCCCGGTTGCAAGAAGGTGCCGGTCTACGACGCTGCCGGCAATTACATGGGCGAGATGGAGCAGTGCAGCTGATCGCCTGATCACGCATCGCAGGGAGGGCCTGGTGCCCGTCCCGCAAGCCCTGCGAGCGCGCGCCTTTCGCTTTCCATGACTGGCATTCCGGCCTATCCTGCGCCTGCGGGCCGCGCGCCTGCGCTGCCCCTTTCGCCCCCGCCCGGACCAATGCCCGCCCTCTGCCGCGATTGCCTGATGCGTTTCGAGACCGGCCGCCGCTGCCCGGCCTGCCGGTCGCCGCGCGTCGTCGCCCATCCCGAGCTGTTCGCGCTGTCCATCGCGCATATGGATTGCGACGCCTTCTATGCCTCGGTCGAGAAACGCGACAATCCGGATCTTGCGGGCAAGCCGCTGATCATCGGCGGCGGGCGGCGCGGCGTGGTGTCCACCGCCTGCTACATCGCGCGGATCAAGGGCGTGCGGTCTGCCATGCCGATGTTCCAGGCGCTGAAGCTGTGCCCCGAGGCGGTGGTGCTGAAGGGCCGGATGGAGGTCTACGCCGCCGTGTCGCGCGAGGTGCGCGCCCTGATGGAGGAGTTGACCCCCGCCGTCGAGCCGCTGTCGCTGGACGAGGCGTTCCTTGACCTGACCGGCACCGAGCGGCTGCACGGCGCACCGCCCGCGGTGATGCTGGCGCGGCTGACCCGGCGGATGAAGTCGGAAATCGGCATCACCGGATCCATCGGGCTGTCGCACAACAAGTTCCTGGCCAAGGTCGCGTCGGATCTCGACAAGCCGCATGGCTTTGCGGTGATCGGCGCAGCCGAGACCGAGGCGTTCCTGAAGCAGAAGCCGGTGCGCATGATCTGGGGCATCGGCCCCGCCGCGCAGGCCAGTCTGGACAGCGCGGGCATTCGCAGTTTCGCCGACCTGCGCCGCTGGGAGCGTGATGCGCTGGTCGCGCGGTTCGGGTCGATGGGCGAGCGGCTGTGGCACCTTGCGCGCGGGCGCGATGCGCGCCGGGTGATCCGCAACGCACCGGTCAAGTCGATCTCGAACGAGACGACCTTTGCCGAGGACACCGCCGATGCGGACATCCTTGACGGTCATATCTGGCGGCTGGCGGAAAAGGTCGCGGACCGCGCCAAGGCCAAGGGGCAGGCGGGACGGGTCGTCACGCTCAAGCTGAAACGTGCAAACCACCGGATCCTGACGCGGCAATCGCAATTGCCCGACGCCACGCAGATCGCCGACCGGATCTATCGCACGGCGCGCGATCTGTTCGACATCGTCGGGGATCAGGGGCCCTACCGCCTGCTGGGCGTCGGGCTGAGCCATCTGACCGGGGCGGAGACCGCCGACCGCGCGGGCGACCTGCTGGACCCGAACGCGCAGCGCCGGGCCGATGCCGAGCGTGCGACCGATGCGATCCGGGGCCGGTACGGGCCGGGGGCGATCCTCAAGGGGCGGTCGCTGCGGTAGCGATCACTCCGCCGCCAGCGGCAGATCCGCGATGCCGATCCGCGCGATCTCGGCGATGACGCCGCGCAGCAGGGTCTGGAAGGCCCGGAACTTGCCGCTGGGCCGGACCAGCCGCTCGTTCATGTAGAGCGAGCGGTCGATTTCCACCTGCACCACATGCTGCCCGCGCGACGGGCGGCCGTAATGCTGCGCGGTATAGGCCCCGGCGAAGGGCGCGTTGCGCACCACCCGCAGCCCGGCGCCGGCAAAGGCCGCCTCGATCCGGTCGACGATGGCGGGGTCGGCGGCGGCGCCGAACCGGTCGCCCAGCACGATCTGCGGATGCGGGGTGCCGGCGGTGCCGACGCTGTCGATCGCCTCGTGCGGCATGGAATGGCAGTCGATCAGGATCGCCTCGCCATGCAGGGCGGCGGTCTCGTCCATCAGGCCCTGAAGCCGTTCGTGATAGGGCACCCAGTGGTCGCGGATCCGCGCCCGCGCGTCGTCCATCGTCAGCTTGCCGCGATAGATCGCACGGCCATTGGCGACGACACGCGGAATCACCCCCAGCCCCGAGGTGACACGCGGGTTGTGGGTGCCGCGCCGCACCCCATCGATCAGGGCGGGGTCAAGCTCGTCCGCGCTGCGGTTCAGGTCGATGAAGGCGCGTGGCGCACTGGCGGCCAGCAGGGGCGCTCCGACATCGGTCGCGCTGGCGAAAAGCAGGTCGACGAACGCATCCTCGGACGAGCGAATCGCCCGTTCGTCCAGAACGCTCCGGCTCAGGAAACCGCGCGGATAGTCGCGGCCGCTATGCGGCGACGCGAAGATCACCGACGTGGACCTGATTTCCGGCAGACTTAGCGTATATGGAACGCGGGTCATGTGCTCTCCTCTTGGCGGGCAATATAGCCGGAAAGAATGCCGCGCCAAAAGCCCTTGAACCGGAGGCGAACACCTTTTATACGCTTGCCGACCGGCGCGGGGCGACCCGCGTCTTGTTCGTTGAACGGGACGCGGCACTTTGCGCAGCACGGGCGGTTAGCTCAGCGGTAGAGCACTACGTTGACATCGTAGGGGTCACTGGTTCGATCCCAGTACCGCCCACCACGTCCCGCAAGGGGCACGTTTGAAACCACTGGCGCCCGGCGCCGGCAACAGGAGATGACTGATGAAAGTCAGGAATTCGCTCCGCTCGCTGAAGAACCGGCACCGCGATTGCCGGGTCGTGCGCCGCAAGGGCCGCGTCTATGTGATCAACAAGACTCAGCGGCGGTTCAAGGCCCGCCAGGGCTGACGCGCCAGCGGCGACCGTGCGCGAAACGGGGCCGTGCGAAACGGGCCGCCCTTCGGGGGCGGCCCTTTCTGTTTGCGAGGCCTGCCCCCGGCATGGCGGCCTATTCGATGGCCGACACCAGCAGCCGCACGATGGTGTTGCGGGTGACATAGCCGGTCACCGGCATCTCGTTGGCACGCTGGAACCGGCGCAGGGCGCGGCGGGTATCGTCGTCGAACCGGCCGTCCACGACCCCCGGCCCGAGACCGAGCTTTTCAAGCTGCGCCTCCACCAGCCGTTTGCGGAATGGATCGAGGTTCAGCCCGCGCTCCTCGCGGCGCGCGGCCTCGACCACCTCGGGGGCGGTTTCGGGCGCTGACAGGTTGCGGATACGCGCGCGCGCCTCGGCGGCGAAGTTGCCGTCCGGGTACGCCTCCAGGTAGGCGCGGTAGCTTTCCAGCGTGCCCGCGCGCACCGCCTCGTCCCACGCCTCGCGCTCGCGCTGCTGCGCCTGCTCGCGGATGTCGGCCTCGATGCGGCTGAGTTCGCGTTCGGCGCGCGCCGCGAACAGCCCGTCGGGATAGCGTTCGAGATAGGTGCGCAGTCCGTCCGCCGTTCCCGAGGCGCCGGTTTCGGCCCAATACGACCGGTCGAGGCGTTCGCGCTCGCGCCGGCGCTGTTCTGCCTCGCGGCGCAGCGCCTCGGCCCGCGCGGCGCCGTCGATCTCCAGCCGCGCGACCTGGTTCGCGGTCAGATAGCCGTTCGCGGCGGTGCCCGAATCGCGCTGCCAGGCGCGGATCGCGCTGCGGGTGTTGGGGCCGAACACCCCGTCGATCCCGCGCGTGTCATAACCCAGCACGGTCAGGTATTCCTGCAACGCGCTGCGCTGCTGCCTGCTGAGTTCCAGCGCCTCTTCGGCGGCGCGGGCGCGGTCCTCGGGCGACAGGCTCAGCTCGTGGATGCGGGCGCGCGCCTCGCGGCGGTAACGGCCATCGGGATATTGCTCCAGATACGCCTCATAGGCGGCCACGGTGTCGGTGCGGCGGGTGCGGACCCACAGGCTCTGCTCGGTCGTCTCGGGCCGGTCGGGCGATGCGGCGGCGGGCAGGAACGCCCGGCTTGCCGGCTTGAAGCCCAGCACGCGCACGCCGTCCGGCGCGTTCGCCGCGGCCACGTCCACCGCGCGCCCCGGCACCAGCATGTCGCGCGTCAGGAAGCCGGCCAGCGGCAGCGCCCGCCCCGTGACCAGCGTGACGCCCTGCGCGATGCCGCCGTGGCGGAACCCGGCGGACAGGCGCCAGCCCATCTCGGGCGCCTCGTCGGGCAGGGCGACCGCGATCAGCGCATCGCCCGGCTTCGACGCGGCGATGTTCATCAGCGCCCCCATCCACAGCCCCTGCCGCCCGATATCGAAGCCGTGCGGCGCGTCGGCATCGGCGGTCAGCAGCCAGCTTTGCGAGCCCATGGCGGCGTAATAGCCGGCGGTGACCACCACGAAACGGTCGGCCTCGAGCAATTGCCGCGCGATCCCCGGCATCCGGCGCGACAGCGCATCGGCGTCCAGATCGCGCACCACGATGGTGCGGAACCCGGCATCCCGAAGCCGCGGCGCAAGGTCCAGCACTGCGCCGGCATCTGGATCGGCGGGATAGTTGCGGTATTCCGTATTGGCGACGATCAGGGCGACATTCTCGGCCCAGGCGGCCGGCGCGGCCAGCAGCGCGGCGGCAAGCGCCAGGGTTCGCAGGAACAGGAGTCTCATCGGCAAAGCCCTTTCAAAGCAATTCTCTTTTCGCACCGGCACCAAAACCGGCCCCGGCGCGGGTCATGGCCGCATACATTCGGCACAAGCGCCGCGGGGGCAACCCGCCGCCGCAGCGCCGGGGACCGGATCGGCGCCCCTCCGCCAAGACATGGCTGCCATGCGCCCGTTTTCCAGCATTGAATGCCGCGCGCGGTCGGCCTACCTCCATGCTGCGCTGCGGCACGGACAGGCGAAAGGGGCCTCGAGATGAACGCCCAGGTTGGAGTCGACCAGATGCAGGCCCCGGACCCCCACGCGGTGCGGGGGCCGTCCGGCAACGCGATGGATGCGCGGATAAGGTTCCAGGGCGCCTTGCAGATGCTGGAGCTGGATTTCGCGGGCCTCCGGCTGAACAGCGCCGCCGAGGTGGTTGCCTTATATGACCGCGTGGCCGAGCGGATCGCCGCCCGCTAGGCCGCGCCGTCCTGCGCCATCATTCGCGGCACGGCATTGGCCAGCACCCTGAGCCCGGTCGCAAGGTCGTCTTCGGCGGTATCCTCGGCGAAGTCGTGGCTGATCCCGCCGATCGACGGGGCGAACAGCATCGCCACCGGCATCAGGTGCGACACGTTGCTGGCATCGTGCAGCGCGCCCGACGGCATGTGCCGCCAGCGGCCGGGGCAGACCTCTTCGGCCGCCGCCGCCAGAGCCGCCTGCATGCCCGCATCCATCTGCACCGGGTCGAGCCCCAGCATCGGCCCGAACTCCAGCCCCAGCCCGCGGGCTTCGGCCACTTCGGCGGCGGTATCGCGCACGATCCGCTCCATCTCGTCCAGCCGTGCGAGGCTGCCGTCGCGCCACTGCATCGAGAACACCGCGCGGCCCGGCACGATCGACGACGCGCCGGGCGACAGCGCGACATGGCCGATGGTCCAGACCGTCGTCTCGGACACGACCCCGGCGAATCGTTCGGCAAGCAGCGCGTTGAACGCGGCCAGCCCCTGGAACGCGTCGCGGCGCAGGTGCATCGGCGTGGTTCCGGCATGGTTCTGCTGCCCGGTCAGGGTGATGCGCATGTCGCGGATGCCGACGATCCCGGTCACGACGCCGGCCGCCTCGCCGGCCTGGTCCAGCCACGGCCCCTGTTCGATATGCATCTCGACAAAGCCGGAAAACCGCGCCGGATCGACCCGGTCGCCGGCCAGGTCGGCCATCGCGGCCCGCGCTTCGGCCAGGGTCATGCCGGCATCGTCGGTCAGGCGGTCGGCCTCGTCCAGCGGCAGCGTGCCGCGCCATATCGCGCTGCCGGTGGTCACGCCCCAGCGTCCTTCCTCGTCCTGGAACGACACGACGGAGACCGGCTGCGCCCCCGCCTCGCGCGCGGCGCGGGCCAGCTCCAGCCCGGCCACCACGCCCAGCGCCCCGTCAAGCCAGCCGCCTTCGGGCTGGCTGTCGGAATGCGAGCCGATCAGCAGGCTCCGGCCCTCGGCCAGTCCGAACAGGTTGCCGGCCGCGTCGAAACGCGGCTCAAGCCCCGCCTCCTGCATCCGGCCCGCCAGCCATTTGCGCGCGGCGATGTCGGCATCGGAATAGGCCGGGCGCACGACCCCCTTGCCGGTGCCGGCGGCACCGAACCCGCGCAGCGCATGCAGGTCGGCAAGGAAACGGTCGGGCTGAACGGGAAGCATGGCGGGGCCTGTCTTTCTGGGGGTATTCGCGGCGCGATCTATCACGCCAGCGGCGATGTGGCGAGCCTCGGGCATGGCGTTTCGCGCGTGACCTCGCCGGGCAGGCAGGCTAAGCCTGCGCCGCGCCCCGCCGTGAAGGAGACAGCCGCCATGCCCCATCTGTGGGTCCGTGCCGAACACCGCGACCACGAACAGCGCGTCGGCCTGACGCCGGACGGCGCGGCCGCCCTGCGCGCCGCCGGTTTCGACGTCACCGTCGAGGACAGCAGCAGCCGCGCGATCCCGACCCAGGGCTACCGCGATGCGGGCTGCGCCATCGCCCCCGAACATGGCTGGCCCGATGCACCGGCGGACGCGATCGTCTTCGGCCTCAAGGAACTGCCCGAGGACGGCTCGCCACTGCGGCACCGTCACATCATGTTCGGCCACGCCTACAAGGGCCAGGCGGCCGGCCGCGTTCTGCTGGACCGGTTCGTCGCGGGCGGCGGCACGCTGTACGATCTGGAATATCTGACCGATGCAGACGGCCGCCGGGTCGCCGCCTTCGGCTACTGGGCCGGGTTCGCGGGCGCCGCCGTCGCGCTGAAATGCTGGGCGGCGCAGCAGCGCGGCACGATCTGCGGGCCGATCCGGGTGATGCCCGATGCCGCCGCGCTGCGGTCCGACCTTTCGGCCGAGCTGGACGGCACCGACAAGCCGCGCGCCCGCGCCATCATCATCGGCGCGCTGGGGCGGGTCGGCAGCGGCGCGGCGGATCTGTGCGCCGCAATGGACGTGCCGGTCACCGGGTGGGACATGGCCGAAACCGCCCATGGCGGCCCGTTTCCAGAGATCCTGGAGCATGACATCTTTCTGAATTGCATCCTCGCCGCGCCCGGCAGCCCGGTCTTCGTCCCGGCGGAAGCGGCAGTCGCCCCGCGCCGCCTGACCGTGATCGGCGACATCGCCTGCGATCCGGGCAGCGATTTCTCGCCCGTCAAGGTCTATGACCGCGTCACCACCTGGGACGCCCCGGCGCTGCGCGTGGCGGAAAGCCCGCCGCTCGATGTCACCGCGATCGACAACCTGCCCTCGATGCTGCCGGTCGAAAGCTCCGAGGATTTCGCGGCGCAGCTTCTGCCCTCGCTTCTTGCGCTGGAGACCATCGACAGCGGGGTTTGGGCGCGCGCCCGCGCGGAATTCGACAAACATGCGGCCTGATCCTCGTCTGGCCGGAATTATACCTGCCGATTACGCGCGTCACTCAAGCGTTCGGCGGCATCACGAAAGGAACGAACGAACATGACCATCCACTGGTGCGGCACCGGCCTGTCGGCCATTCCGGGCCTTCGCAGGCTGATCGCGGACGGCCGCGATGTCACCGTCTGGAACCGCGACACCGGCAAGGCGCGCGCGGCGCTTGGCGATCTGACCGACCGGATCAGGGCGTTCGACATGAACGCTCTGGCCGCGCAGGTGGACAAGGGCGATGTCGTCGTCTCGATGCTGCCGGCCGACTGGCATGTCGCGCTGGCGGAACTGGCGATCGGCCGGCGGGCGCATTTCGTGTCGTCCTCCTACATCGCGCCGGAAATGCGCGCGCTGAACGACGCGGCCAAGCTGGCGGGCGTGGCGCTGGTGAACGAGGTCGGGCTCGATCCTGGCATCGACCATGTCATGGCGCATTGGCTGATGGCCGATTACCGCGCCAGCCCGGCCTTCGACGCGAAGAACACGCTGTCCTTCCTGTCCTATTGCGGCGGCATCCCGAAGAATACCAACGCGTTCCGCTACAAGTTCAGCTGGTCGCCCGCCGGCGTGCTCAAGGCGCTGCGCTCGCCGTCGCGGTCGATCCGCGACTTTTCAGAACTGCGCGTGGACCGGCCCTGGGACGCGATCCGCAGCTACACCGCGCCGCTGCCGCAGCCCGAAACCTTCGAGGTCTATCCGAACCGCGATTCGCTGCCGTTCATGGCCGAATACGGGATCGAGCCGGGCTGGCCGGTGCGCGAATTCGTCCGCGGCACGCTGCGCCTGAACGGCTGGACCGATGCCTGGAGCGACATTTTCGAGGAGATCGAGACCCTGGAAGGCCCCGAAGGCGACGCGCGGATAGAGGAAATGTCCGCCGAGCTCTGGGCGCAGAACGCCTATGGCGAGGACGACCCCGACCGCGTCGTGATGTGCGTGTCGCTGAAGGCGGAACGGGAAGGGCGCGCGGTCTATCACAAAACCTATGTCATGGATGCCTGGGGCGACGCGCGCGGCACCGCCATGTCCCGGCTGGTGTCGGAGCCGGTGGCGCTTGCGGTCGAGGCGGTGCTGGCACAGGAAATCGCGGCCGGGGTCAGCGCCGCGCCAAGCGATGCGCACCTCGTGGCGCGCTGGATGCAGACGGTCGACCGGCTGGCGCAGCATCTGCAGGTCGTCGATCACCTGGGCTGAAGCGGGTCGCGGTCTTTCGGATCCCGGCATTCACCTGCCGGGCCGAGACATGCCCCGACGCGCGCGCGGTGCACCCTCCGGGGGGGACGGGGCGATCAGAGAAAGTCTTCCTCGATCTCGCTCACGTCGACATCAAGCCGTTCCAGCCCGGATTCGAGGTAATCCGACAACATCGGAATCCCCAGCAGGTAATCCGCGGTCGGCGTGGTCTTTTCGCTGACGGCGGTGTCCACCGCCTCGTCCCATTCTTCGGGCTCGAACGTCTCGCGCCCGATCCACATGACGGCCACAAGCTCGGCCTGCTGATCCTCGGGCAGACCGCCGATGAATTCGCGCAGCTCCGTCTCGGTGGCATCGCCGCGCCGGCTTGAGAGAATCGAATCGGAATCGATGCTGTCGCCGGGGCTGTCCCAGCGCCCGACCTTTGCTTCCATTTCGCGCGCGCGAAAGATCACGTGCACCACCCGGCGCGCGGAAATCTGCATTTCGGCCATGTCGCAGGCTCCTTCCTTTCACCCCGTATAGGCGCAGAGCGGTGGACGAAACAATGACCTGGCGCAACAATCGGCGGCGGCGGACCGCTCAGGCCTTCGGGGACAGCATCGCGCAAAGCATCTCGAACATGATCGACACGCCGAGATAGGCCGTCGCCCCGCCGGCATCGAAAGGCGGCGACACCTCGACCAGATCGGCGCCGACGATGTTCACCCCCGTCAGCCCGCGCGCGGCCATCAGCGCCTGGTGCGAGGACGGCCCGCCCACTTCCGGCGTGCCGGTGCCGGGCGCGAAGGCGGGATCGACAAAGTCGATGTCGTAGCTGACATAGGTCGGCCCGGCGCCGGCGACCGCCCGCGCCTCTGCCATGACATCGGCCACGCCACGATCGAAGAACTCCTCGATCCCGACGATGCGCACGCCGTGCGAGCGGGCGTAATCCTTGTCCTCGCTGTCATAGGCAGTGCCGCGAATGCCGATCTGGATCACGCGGGCCGGGTCGATCAGCCCTTCCTCCAGCGCGCGGCGGAAGGGCGTGCCGTGGGTATAGGGCGTGCCGCCGAAATAGCCGTCGAAGAAATCGGTATGGGCGTCGAAATGGATCATGCCAAGCGGCGCATCCGCAGCCAGCGCCCGCAGGATCGGCAGGCTGGTCAGGTGATCGCCGCCGGCGGTCAGCGGGCGGATCCCGGCCGCCCGGACGGTTTCGTAGAACCGCGTGACCCTGTCCAGAGAGTCGAGGATGTCGGCCGGGTTCGGGCCGACATCGCCCAGATCGGCGCAATTGGCCGCCTCGAACGGGCGAAAGCCGGTCGTGCCATGCGCCGCGCGGATCATGGTCGAGGCGTCGCGCATCTGCCGCGGGGCATGGCGCGGGCCGGGCCGGTTGGTGGTGCCGCTGTCCCAGGGCACCCCGATCAGCCCGACCTGCACCTCGGACAGGCGCGGATGGTCCAGCGGCACATGCGGCAGGCGCATGAAGGTGGGAATGCCCGCATAGCGCGGCAGATCGAAACCGGAGACGGGGGTGAAGAAGGGGTCGGACATGGGCATTCTGGCCGTGTGCTAGGAGGGCGTCTCTTCCGCCAGTTGGTCCGTGAACTCGGACGCGGCTAGCCTGCGCGGTTCGTGATCGACGCTAGCCGGGCTTTCGATCTGCGCATTGGCCGGCACGACGCCCATGGATTCGAACTTGCGCGCCGAGGGAAGGACGCGTCCCTCAAGCGACCCCACGGCCTTGTTGTAGTTATCCACCGATTGGCCGAGCGTCTTTCCGACCTTGCCAAGATGCGATGCAAAGGTGCCAAGCCGGTCGTACAATTCCTTGGCCAGACGCTGCACGTCGGCGGCATTCTCGGCCATCTTTTCCTGTTGCCAGCCATAGGCGATAGCCTTGACCAACGCCATCAATGTCGTTGGTGTCGCGATCAGAACCTTGTTTTCAAATGCGTATTCAATCAAGTGGGGATCGACCTCGGCCGCAGCGGAAACGAAGGTCTCCCCCGGAATGAACATGACGACGAAATCGGGAGTCGTCGGGATTGCTTCCTGATAGGCCTTGGATGCAAGCATCTTTACATGCTGGCGTACCTGCTGTGCGTGCCGAACGATCTGCTCCTGCTGCTTCTCGGGGCTGTCGCATTCGAGGGCATCAAGATAGGCTTCAAGCGGGGTCTTCGCGTCCACAACGATGCTTTTTCCACCCGGAATGCTGACAATTGCATCCGGTCTGCGCGCACCTTCGTCCGTCGCAACTGTGCTTTCCAGCAGGTAGTCGACATGCTGGGCCATCCCGGCCATTTCGAACACCTGGCGCAGTTGCATTTCACCCCACCGCCCGCGGGTCTTGGGCGCGCGCAGGGCCTGAACCAGGCGGCGCGTTTCCTGTCCGAGTTCGCGGTGCCGGTCGCTGAGTTCCCTGACCTGCGTGCGGATCGCCCCGTAGGCGTCGTTCCGCGCCTTCTCGATTTCCTCGATGCGCTTGTCAAAGACACCCAGCTTTTCCGTCAAGGGCTTCACAAGCCCCTCGATGGCGGCCTTTCGGGTTTCCAAGTCGCCGGTCGCTTCGACCGAATGCTTCTTGAAACGCTCCGTCACCAGACCAAGAAACGCTTCGGAATTGCCCTTGAGCGCGTTGCCGGCAAGGTTTGCGAATCGTTCCTCCAGCTCGCGCTTCATCGCCGCGATCTCCTCGAGGCGGGCGGCATGGTTTTCGCGCAGGCCCTTGAGTTCCTCCTCACGCGCGACGCGGTCGCGCACCTCCTGCTCGTGGCGGATTCTCAGATCCGCCAGTTCGCTTTCCACGACCGGCAGCCTCTCGGCGCGGGCATCGAGGCGCGCCAGACGCTCACGAAGTTCTGCCTGCTCGCCGAGTTGCTCCGTCGCGGACCTGAGCCGCGACTTCTGCGAAAGGATCACGCCGACGCAGACCACCAGCACCAGCACCGCGCCGGCCGTCACGAGTTGCAGTGTCTGAAGATCGCCCAGCATGCGTCATCCCCTTTGTCGTTGCATCATCAGACTATGCGGCGCGGCCTGATTGCAACCCTGCCCCAAGGCCCTTCCGGCCGTCATCGTCGCCCGAAAAGCCTTTCGATATCGTGAAGTTTCAACTCCACGTAGGTCGGCCGGCCGTGGTTGCACTGCCCGGAATGAGGCGTCGCCTCCATCTCGCGCAGAAGCGCGTTCATCTCGTCGCCGGTCATGCGCCGGCCTGACCTGACCGATCCGTGGCAGGCCACGCGCGACAGGATCGCGTCGATCCGGGTGGCGAGCGTGCGGCTGTCGCCGGTATCGTCCAGCTCGTCGAGGATGTCGCGCAGCATCGCGGCGGCATCGACATTGCCCAGGATCGCCGGGGTTTCGCGCACCGCGACGGCGCCGGGGCCGAATGGCTCGACCGTCAGGCCAAGGCGCGCAAGCTCTCCGGCCAGGTCCAGCAGGCGTGCGGCGTCCGTCTCGGACAGCTCGACCACTTCGGGGATCAGCAGCGCCTGCGCAGCGATGCCGGCGCCCGCCATCTGGCGTTTGAGCCGCTCGTAGACCAGCCGTTCATGGGCGGCGTGCTGATCGACGATCACCATGCCGTCGGCGGTCTGGGCAATGATGTAGTTTTCATGCACCTGCCCGCGCGCCGCTCCCAGCGGCAGGCCAGTGGGGGGCTCGCCGGTCTCGGGCGCGCCCGTCTCGACCCGCGCGGCCGGGGCGGCGGTCTCGGCGAAACCGGCCTGCGCTTGCGGCGCGGGCGCCTGCCAGGCCTGCGCGCGGGTCAATGCCCCGTGCGAGGGCCGATCCATCTGGTAGATGCGCGCGCCCGAAGGTTCGGGCCGCATCGCGCCCAGCGCCCCGGCGGCGGTGGTGGTGGCGGCGCGGTGACCGGCCTCCGCCAGTGCATGACGCAGGCCCGACACGATCAGCCCGCGCGCCACGCCCGGCTCGCGGAACCGTACCTCGGCCTTGGCGGGGTGCACGTTGACGTCCACAAGGGGCGGATCGCACTCGATGAACAGCGCGGCGGCCGGGTGCCTGTCGCGGGGCAGGAAATCGGCATAGGCGGCGCGCAACGCGCCCAGCAGCATCCGGTCGCGCACCGGGCGGCCGTTCACGAACAGATATTGATGCGTGGACGAGCCGCGCGAATAGGTCGGCAGCGCGGCATAGCCGGTCAGCGCCAGCCCGCCACGTTCGGCATCGATGCGCAGGGCGTTTTCCGCGAAATCCGCGCCCAGCACCCGCGCCAGCCGGCCGCGCAGCGCGTCCCACAGATCGCCGGTGCCGGCATCGGCGCGAAAGGTCACCCGCCCCTCGCCGCCGCCCGAGGCGTCACGCAGGGTGAAGCCGACGAACGGCTCCGCCATCGCCAGCCGCCGCAGCACATCGCCGATCGCCTGGGTCTCGGCCCGGTCCGAGCGCAGGAATTTCAGCCGCGCGGGCGTCGCGTGGAAAATGTCGCGCAGCTCCACCACCGTTCCGGCGTTCAGCGCGGCGGGGCGCACCGGGTCCATCCGGCCGCCCGCCACGGCGATGCGCGCCGCCTCGGCGCCGCCGCTGCGCGACGCGATGGAAAGCCGCCCGACCGCGCCGAGCGAGGCCAGCGCCTCGCCCCGGAAGCCGAAGGAATGGATGTTCAGAAGGTCCGATCCGTCGATCTTGGACGTGGCATGCCGCGACAGCGCCAGCGGCAAGTCGGCGGCGGGGATGCCGTGGCCGTCATCGGTCACGCGGATCAGGGTCTTGCCGCCATCGGCAATCGCAACCTCGATCCGGCTTGCGCCGGCGTCGAGCGCGTTCTCGACCAGTTCCTTGACCGCAGAGGCGGGCCGTTCCACCACCTCGCCGGCGGCAATGCGGTTGATCGCGCCCTCGTCAAGCTGGCGGATCGCGGCGGGGCCTTGGCCTATGTTGGTGCTGAACGCGGTCATGCCACAAGGGATAGCATGGCCGCCCCCGTTTCGCCATCCCGATCAGGCGGCGCGTGTCACTCCGCCGGGTCCAGGCCGACCGGCTGTCCGACCACCACGAAATACAGGTTTTCGGGCTTCATCAGACGTTTGGCCACGCGCTGCACGTCTTCCACCGTCACCGCCTCGACCCTGGCGTTGCGCGTGTCGATATAGCTGCGCGGCATCCCGTCGAGCTGCATCGCCACAAGGATGCGGGCGATTCGCGCGTTGCCGTCGAAGCGCAGCGGATAGGCCCCGGTCAGGAAGGTGATCGCGTCGCGCAATTCGTCTTCGGTCACGCCCTCGCGCGCGATGCGGTCCCACTCGGCGCGCACCACGGCGATGGCCTCGGCGATCTTGTCGTTGGCCGACTTCACCTGCCCCGAGACCAGCTGCGCGTGATCCCAGATCGCCAGATAGGTCGAGATGCCGTAGGTCAGCCCGCGCGCCTCGCGCACCTCGTAGAACAGCCGGGAGGTCATGCCGCTGCCGCCCAGGATCTGGTTCATCACGAACGCCGCAAAGAAATCGGGATCGTCGCGCGCGATGCCGTCATGCCCGAACAGCGCGACCGATTGCGGCGTGTCGTAGGGGATCACGTCGATCCCGCCGGTAAAGCTGACCTCGGCATCCGGCGGATAGGGGGCGCCGGTTTCCGGCAGATCGCCCAGCAGCCGGTCGAGCAGAACGCCCAGTTCCTCGGGCGTGATGTTGCCCACCGCCGCGACGTACAGGTGATCGCGCGTCATCACGCGGTCATGCGCCTCGGCAAGGTCGGCGCGGGTCAGGGCCGCCACGCTGTCCAGCGTGCCGCGGGTCGGGCGCGCATAGGGGTGGCCGGCGAACACCTTGGCATCGAACGCGCGATAGGCGATCTCTTCGGGGTCTTCGAGGTCGGCGCGGATGCCATAGAGCACCTGCTCGCGCACCCGCTCGACGGCATCCGGTGCAAAGGCGGGCGCGGTGATCGCCGCCTTCAGAAGATCGACCGAGGCGTCGCGCTTCTCGGTCAGGAACCGCGCCGAAATCGACAGCGCGTCGGCCCCCAGTTCGAAATTGAACCCGGCGGCGAGCGCCTCCTGCGCGGCGGCGAAATCCTGCGCGTCCATGTCGCCGGTGCCTTCCTCCAGAAGGCCGGTCATCAGGTTGATCGCGCCCGCCTTGCCCGGCGCCTCAAGCGACGCGCCGCCCTTGAACCGGATTTCCAGCGCGGTGAACGGGATCGAGTGTTCCTCGACCAGCCAGGCGGTGATGCCGCCCGGAGAGGTGACTTCCTCGATGTCAACGGCAGCGCGGGCGGGCAGCGCGGCGCACAGCGCGGCGGCCAGTATCAGGGCGAGGCGGATCATTGGTCTGCCTCCCCGCCGGCGGCGCCCGCGGCGGCCTGTTCGGCCTCAGGCTCGGGCGCAGGCTCGGGCCGGGGCGGCCGGGCATAGCCCGTCGCCGACCGGCGCGTGTCAAGCAGCAGCGCGGCGGCCTGCATCACGTCCTCGGGGGTGACGGCCTGCAACATGTCGGGCCAGGCCGCGATATCGTCCAGCGTCAGCCCGGCGGTCAGCGCCTCGCCATAACGGCGGGCCAGCGACTGCGTCGAATCCTCGGCATAGACCAGCGCGGCACGCAGCTGGAACTTGACCCGCTCGAACTGCTCGGGGTCGATCCCCTCTTCAATGAACCCGGCGATGGTGCGGTCAAGCGCGGCCTCGGCCTCTTCGAGCGTGACGCCCTCCGCCGGCATGATCCCGACGCCGAACGTCGTCTCCTCAAGCGCGACCGGGTCGTAATTGCTCCAGGCATAAAGCGCGACGCGATCCTCGAAGACCAGCCGCGACGGCAGGACCGAGGTGAAATCGTTGCCGCCCAGCAGCTCGTTCAGCACCACCAACGCGGCCGCCTGCCGCTGTGCGCCGGGCTGCCGCGACGGGACCACGTAATCGCGCACCATGTAGGGGTCGGGGATGCGCGCATCCTCGTAGATCACCCGGCGCGCGGCCAGTTGCGGCGGCTCGGTCGGGCGGCTGCGCGGGCCCAGCCCCTCTGTCGGGGCAAGCGGGCCGTAATGCGCCTGCGCCAGCGCCAGCACCTCGTCCGGCTTCACATCGCCCGCGACGATCAGCACCGCGTTGTTCGGCGCGTAATAGCGGCGGTAGAAGGCCAGCGCATCCTCCAGCCCCAGCGCCGCGACCTCGTGGCGCCAGCCGATCACCGGGCGGCCGTAGGGGCTGTTGAGATAAAGCGCGGCATCGCGCTGTTCTCGGAAAAGGGCGTTGGGGTTGCTTTCGGTGCGCGACGCCCGCTCTTCGAGAACGACCTCGCGCTCGGCGGCGATGTCGACACCGGTCAGCGCCAGATCGCGCATCCGGTCCGCCTCCATCGTCATCATCAGGTCCAGATGCTCGGCCGCCACCCGCTGGTAATAGCCGGTATAGTCGAAATAGGTGAAGGCGTTGTCCGACCCGCCCAGCCGCGCCACGGTCTCGGACACCTCGTTGTTCTCCATGTCGTCGGTGCCCTTGAACATCAGGTGTTCAAGATAGTGGGCGATGCCCGACTTGCCCGGCACCTCGTCGGCCGAGCCGACCTTGTACCAGACCATGTGCACGACCACCGGCGCGCGGTGATCCTCCAGCACCACCACCTGCATGCCGTTGTCCAGCATGTAAGAGGTGACATCGGCCGCCCAGGCGGGCAGTGCGGCGAAAATTGCGATCAGCGATGCAAGCAGGCGGCGCATCGGCCCCTCCGTCAGGATTTCGGCTATGGCGTTGCGCGAACCTACAGGCAAAGCCCGGCCGCGCAAACAGAGGCAACGGCATTGTGACCGGCGGTCATGCAACAGCAACCCGCAGCGCCCCGATTGCCGCGCGCGTCTTCATCCTCATCTTGCCCGAAATACCTTGGGGAGCGCGAGGGGCAACGCCCCTCGCCCCGATCGGATCGCCAAAGGCGATCCGACATCCCCCTATCTCTGCTTCGGTGGCGCAGCGGGGGTACGCACGCCCAGACGGCGGAACCGCTCCAGCTCCGCATATTTGTCAAGCGCCATCCGGCTGTAGGCCCGGAAATAGACGTTCACGCTGAACAGGCGTTCCAGCAGGCGGCCGTCATTGCGGCGGCGGAACTCCAGGTCTTCCTTCGCCAGCGTCGCGCGAATGCTCTTGTCCACGCCGTAGCGCGTAGCGGCATTGACGATGCCCGCATCGCTGCCCGGAATCGCGACGGCCGCACCCGGACGGCCGCCCAGCGCCGCGATCGCATCCGCCTGCGGAGTCACGTCGGTCCGATTCGCCCCGCCCGGTGTCGGCGGCGGCAGCGCGTTGAAGCTTTCGGGCGCTTCGAGCGGCTTGTTCGGCACGATGGCGAATTCGTCGGGTCCGTTGGTGCTGGACGACAGGTTCAGCAGTTTGGGCGCGCCATCGCCGCTACAGGCCGCCAGCCCGAAAGCCGCGGCCGCGCCGATCACGAATTTGCCGAACGTGCCCCGCATAGACTGCTCCTCACCCGGGCGTTTTCGCCTGTTTAACCGATCGTGGCGCCAAGGTCACGGGGTCTTCTTGCGCTCGCCGGTGAACAGGATCAGCCCTGCCGCGCCGGCGAAGATCGCGATGTCCGCGACGTTGAAACTGAAGGGGTTTTCGAGCCCGCAACACGACATGTTGAGGAAATCGGCGACCGCGCCGTAGGTCAGCCGATCCACGACATTGCCAATCGCCCCGCCGATCAGGATCCCGCCCGAAATGCGGCCCAGCGGGCGCGGCTCTCGGTGCATCCACCACAGCACCCAGCCCGACAGCACCAGGGCGACGGCGATCAGGGCCCAGCGGGTCAGCGGGCTGCTGTCCGACAGCAGCCCGAAATTCACCCCGTAATTCCAGGCCATGCGCAGGTTCAGATAGGGCGGCAGCACGTCGATCGCCATGCGTTCGTGCAGGCGCAGCCCCTGCACGATCCACAGTTTCGTTGCCTGGTCGAGCAGGAACACGGCCGCCGCCGCGATGTAGACGCGCCTCATGCCGGTCTCCTAATGACGGAAATGCCGCATTCCGGTGAACACCATGGCCAAGCCGGCCTCGTCGGCGGCCGCGATCACCTTGTCGTCGCGCATCGAGCCGCCCGGCTGAATCACCGCCGTGGCGCCGGCGCCCGCCGCCTCCAGCAGACCGTCGGCGAAGGGAAAGAACGCGTCCGAGGCCACGACCGATCCGTGTGTCGGCGGCACGTCGAGACCCAGCGTTTCGGCCATGCGTTCCGCCTTCTTCGCGGCGATCAGCGCGCTGTCAACGCGGCTCATCTGGCCCGCGCCCACGCCCACCGTGGCGCCGTCCTGCGCATAGACAATGGCGTTCGACTTGACGTGCTTGGCGACCGTCCAGGCAAAGCGCATGTCGGCAAGCTGCGCCGCGCTCGGCGCCTTCCGGGTCACCACCCGAAGCGCGTCCGGCACGATCTGCCCGTGGTCGCGGTCCTGCACCAGGAACCCGCCGGCCACCTGCCGCATGGTCAGAAGCGGCGCGCGCGGATCGGCCAGGCCGCCGGTGGTCAGCAGGCGCAGGTTCTTCTTCGCGGCAAAGACCGCGATCGCGTCCTCGTCCGCCTCCGGCGCGATCACGACCTCGGTGAAGATTTTGGCGATCTCTTCGGCGGTCTCGCGGTCCAGCCGCTGGTTCAGCGCGACGATCCCGCCAAAGGCCGAGGTCCGGTCGCAGTCGAAGGCACGCCGGTAGGCATCCGCCAGCGTGCCGCCCAGCGCCACGCCGCAGGGATTGGCGTGCTTGATGATCGCGCAGGCCGGCCCCGCCTCGGGCGCGAATTCGCTGACCAGTTCGAACGCCGCATCGGTGTCGTTGATGTTGTTGTAGGACAGCGCCTTGCCCTGATGCTGCGTCGCGGTGGCGACACCCGGCCGGCCGGTCCCGTCGACATAGAACGCCGCCTGCTGGTGCGGGTTCTCGCCATAGCGCAGGGTCTGCGCCAGCGTTCCGGCAAAGGCACGGCGGCGCGGCGCCGGGTCGCCGGTCGCCGCCGCCATCCAGCTCGACACTGCGGCGTCATAGGCCGCCGTGCGCGCAAAGGCGCGTTGCGCCAGCTTGCGGCGGAATTTCGGGCAGGTCGCGCCGCCATGCTGGTCCATGTCGCCCAGCAGCTTGCCGTAATCCTGAACATCGGTGACCACGGCGACAAAGGCATGATTCTTGGCCGCCGCGCGGATCATCGCCGGCCCGCCGATGTCGATATTCTCGATGCAGGTGTCGAAATCGGCGCCCTTGGCCACCGTCTCCTCGAACGGATAGAGGTTGACCACAAGCAGGTCGATGGGCGGGATCGCATGCGCTTCCATCGCCTCGACATGGGCCGGATCGTTGCGCAGCGCCAGCAGCCCGCCATGCACTGCCGGATGCAGCGTCTTGACGCGCCCGTCCATCATCTCGGGATAACCGGTGACATCGGCCACGTCCCGCACCTCCAGCCCGGCCGCGCGCAGCGCCGCCGCAGAGCCGCCGGTGGACAGCAGCTCGACCCCGCGCGCGTCCAGCGCCTGCCCAAGCTCGGCCAGACCGGTCTTGTCGGATACGGAAATCAGCGCGCGGCGCACGGGTGCAAGTTCGGTCATGTTCGGCACGGCCCTCAGATTTGTTCCATCATCTCGTTCTCGCCCGCCGCGTAGTCGCGCAGATGCGTCGGCGTGTCCTGCGCCTTGGCAAGGCTCCAGCGGATGCGCGTCGCATAGCGTATCGCCCGCGCAGAGAGAACGACCTGTTTTGTCGCGCGCGGCTTGATCCGCGATTTTTCCAGGTAGACGCTGGGTTCCAGCGTCATCCGCGCCACCGCGTCGTGCCGGAACACCCAGACCTCGCCGCTCTTCAGCACCATCGACACCGCCGCGCCGCCCATGTCCACCTCTGCATCCACGTCGGGATGCAGATGGAACCGGATCTGGAACGGAATGCCCTGAAGCCGCACCCGGTCCATCGCCCGGTCGAACTGCCGCTGGTTGTCGTCCTCGATCGCGGCGAGCATATCCTCGCCGGCCACCGCGCGCCCGTCCTCCGTCAGCTCGACCTGCCGGACATGGGTCAGCCCGTGGGTGGCGACATAGCCGTCATGCCCGGCAACGATGGCGATGTCGCTGGCGGGCGTGCCGAACTGCATCTTCACATAGCTCGGCCGGTCATAGAGGTATTCGCGCCGAAGCCCGCGGTGCCGTTCCGGCCGGCCGAACCGGGACGACGAATACCCCTCGAGCGATAGGTCGGAATGCGAGGCCGTCGCGCGCCCGGCGCGCGCCCAGTCGGGGCCGAACTGCCGCCCGTCGCCGCAATTGACGATCAGCGGGCGCCGCCCCGATGTCAGCTCGAACGCCAGCGTCGAGGCATGGGCATGGCCCGACGCGCTGCCCCCCGGCGGCACCGCCGCATCGAGGATCAGCGAGGTGCGCGCCGCCTGAAGCCGCAC
Source organism: uncultured Paracoccaceae bacterium (assembly GCA_947503765.1). Taxonomy (GTDB): domain Bacteria; phylum Pseudomonadota; class Alphaproteobacteria; order Rhodobacterales; family Rhodobacteraceae; genus Psychromarinibacter. The sequence continues at coordinate 59,313 of CANNFA010000004.1, forward strand.
GAAGCCCATCGCCAGACCCTGCCGCGCGCCGGTCTTCACGCCCGATCCGGCCAGCGCCGCGTCCAGCCGCCCCTCCAGCCCGCGGCCCCCGCCATGGAACCGCGTCAGCCCGCCATCGGAATGGCGCAGCGCCCGCAGCGTGGGCGCGATCCGCTCGATCGCGGCCAGGTGATCGGGCAACGGCCGCCGCCCCGCCTCGCCCAGCGCATGCGCCGCCCAGTTCAGCAGCGTGAACACCTCCAGCAGTTCCTCGGGGTTGCGGGTGCGAATCCCGCCTTCAAGGTCGATATGGTTGCGACACTCGCGCGACAGCGCCTTCATCGCCGGATCGACATGGCGTTCCATCCCGATCAGCGACAGCCCGGCATAGATCAGCCCGGTCAGCGCCTCGAACCGGGGCACGCCGTGCGACGCGGCCTTCCAGCGGCGCGCAAGAAAGATCGTCTGCCGCCCGAGCGCGCGGTAATACGCCTCGGACATCGTCCCGCCCTCGCCCTGAAGCAGCAGCAGCGCGTGGTTGATCCAGCGGATGATGCGCCGTCCCGTGGTGTCGGCAACCCAGCCCGGCCCCGCGCCCTTGCCGTAACGGTTCAGCCACTCGCGCGTCCAGCCCTGCGCCAGCTCGCGCGCCCTGCGGTCGCCCAGCGCCGCAAGGTCGTCAAGCCAGGTGAAACCGTGGATCTCGTCGTCGAAATCGGGTCCGTGCCGGCCGAGATCCCAGATCGAGCCACCCGGCGCCTCGACCACCCGGCCGGCCACCAGGAAATTGCCCGCGCAAAGCTGCTTGCCCCGCGCCAGCCGGCCGATGCTGCGCGGCTCGGGCTGCGACACGAACCCGGCCGCGGGCCGCGCGAAACCGGCCCGGCGCGCATGGTACCGGTTCATCCAATGCGCCCCGCGCTCGGACAGCTTGTGCTTCAGGGACACGCCCGGCCTCGTCATGTTCTGCGGTAAAACGTTGCGCCCGTTTTGCGCGAGCATAACCGCCGGGGCGCCGCGAGTCATCGCACGAATGCCGGCGGCGGCCGTTTTCAGGCGGCTTTCCGCAGCACCGAGACAAAGAACCCGTCCATGCCGCCGCGCTCTGCCCAGTAATCGGGCCGCAGCCGTAGGCCGGTCTCGTCGATCCAGCCCGGCTCGATCCCCGGGCCATGCAGCGCCGCACCCTGCACCTCCAGGCCGGAATGCCGCGCGAGCACCTCCTCGATCTGCACTTCGCCCTCGTCGGGCAGCAGCGAACAGGTGCAATAGACCAGCCGCCCGCCCGGTTTCAGCAGCGCAAGCGCCCGGTCCAGCAATGCCGCCTGCAAATCGAACAGCGCGGCGAACTCGCTGCCATCCTTGGCATGCGGCAGGTCGGGATGCCGCCGGATCGTGCCGGTCGCCGAGCAGGGCGCGTCCAGCAGCACCGCATCGAACGGCGCCGCCGTCCAGTCCAGCGCATCGGCCACCACCACGTCGGCCCGCAGCCCGGTGCGCGCCAGGTTCTCGCGCAGCCGCGCCATCCGCGCCTCGGACGCATCCAGCGCCGTGACATCGGCGCCGGCCGCCGCCAGCTGCATCGTCTTGCCGCCCGGCGCGGCGCACATGTCCAGCACGCGCTCGCCCGGCCGCGCGTCCAGCAGCCGCGCCGGAGCCGCCGCCGCCGCGTCCTGCACCCACCACGCGCCCTCGGCATAGCCGGGCAGCGCCGTCACCTGCACCCGGCCCGCCACCCGCACGCTGCCGGTCGGCAGCACCGCGCCGCCGACCTGGGCCGCCAGCGCAGCCGCATCACCCCCGCGCGGCGTCAGGTCCAGCGGCGCGCCGGCCGCATGCGCGGCCTCGATCGCCGCAACCACCGGCTTGCCGTAGGCAGCGATCAACGGCGCACGCAGCCATTTCGGCAGGCGCGGCAGGGGCAGCGCGTCCCACGCCGCCACATCCACCCGCCGCAGCACCGCGTTGACCATCCCGGCCGCCGGGGCCGTGCGCCGCCCCGCCCGGACCAGCCCCACCGCCGCATCCACGACGCCATGCGCCGCCGCACCGCCTTGCGCCATCTCGACCACCGCCATGCGCAGCGCGTTCAGCACATCGGGCGCCGGCCGCCGCTTCAGATGCGGACCCAGCAGCCGATCGGCCCGGTCCATCCAGCGCAAGGTCTCAAGCGCCAGCCGCTGCGCCCGCGCGCGGTCGTCCGGCGGCAGCCGGTCCACCGCGCCGGGCAAAACCTCGGACAGCAACCGGCCCTCGGCGGTCACCTGCCCGAGCATCCGGTGCGCAGCCCGCCGCGCGGCAAAACCCGGCTTGTCCATCGCCGTCCCCGTTTGCAAAAATCCTCCGGCGCCGTATATCAGACCTGTCCCTCCGGCAAGGAGCCACATCGATGACCGACACGCCCGAAGACCCGCTTCCCGCCGCCGCCCGCCGCGCCCTGGCCGAGGCCGAAGAGCGCCGCCGCAAATCGCCGCCCGCCGATCTTCCCCCCGAACTCGGCGGCCGCGACGGACCCGAACCGGTCCGTTACGGCGACTGGGAACGCAAGGGCATCGCCGTCGATTTCTAGGCGGGCGCCCGACGCATGAGAGCTTCTCTGCGTTTCTTCTCGTCGCAAATACGCAAATCCTGCCGCCTGCCGCCCCCGCGCCGCGCTCAGGTCAGGCCCAGCACGTCCTGCATGTCGTACTCGCCCGGCTTGCGTCCCTGGCCCCACAGCACGGCGCGAAGGGCGCCGCGAGCGAACAGCGCCCTGTCGGTGGCGACATGGCGCAGCACGATCCGCTCGCCCTCGCCGACGAACATCACGTCATGCTCGCCGACGATATCGCCGCCGCGCAGCGCGGCGAATCCGATCGCGCCGCGCTCCCGCGCGCCGGTCAGCCCGTCACGGCCCGAATCGCGCGCCTTGTCCAGCAAGGTGCCGCGCCCCTCCGCCGCCGCCTCGCCCAGCATCAGCGCGGTGCCCGACGGCGCGTCGACCTTGCGGTTGTGATGCGCCTCGACGATCTCGATGTCGAATTCCTCGTCCAGCGCCGCCGCCACCATGCGCGTCAGCTTCACCAGCAGGTTGACCCCCAGCGACATGTTCCCGGCGCGCACGATCACCGCATGCCGGGCCGCCGCCGCGATCTTCTCCAGGTGCTCCGGCTCGAACCCGGTGGTACCGATCACATGCACCGCCCGCGCCTGTGCGGCGATGCCGGCAAAGCGCACGCTGGCCTCGGGCGCGGTGAAATCCAGCACGCCCTGCGCCTTGGCGAACGCCTCCAGCGGATCGTCGGTCACCGTGATCCCGCAGGGCGCACCGCCCATCGCCTCGCCCAGGTCGCGCCCGATCCAGTCGTGACCCTCGCGCTCCAGCGCGCCGACCAGCCGCGCGGCATCCGAGTCCATCACCGTTCGCGCCAGCATCTGCCCCATCCGGCCCGATGCGCCCGTCACCACGATCCCAGGCACCTGCGTCATCCGTTCCTCCATCCGTTTCTCTTCGCATACCGCGCCCGCGCCGCCTTGGCAAAGCCGGCATTGCGCATCGGGACCGCTGCATCGGGGCAGTTGCGCGGACGGTCATTCAGCCCTAGATGAACGCTCATGGCCAGACATTCCCCAGACCGCGCCACGGGCCGCGCCGCCGGCCCCTCGCAGCGCCAGCTTCGCGTCGGCGAGCTGATCCGGCGCACCTTGTCGGACGTGCTGAACCGGGCCGACATCCATGATCCCGATCTGAACCGGCTGTCGATCACCGTCGGCGAGGTGCGCACGTCCCCCGATCTCAAGGTCGCCACCGCCTATGTCCTGCCGCTCGGCGGCGAGGCCCGCGAAGAGGCGCTGGCCGCCCTGCGCCGCAACCGGCACGAATTGCGCCGCGCCATCAGCCGCGAAGTCACGCTGAAATACTCCCCCGAACTGCGCTTCGTCATCGACGAAAGCTTCGACCGGATGGACGAAACCCGCCGCCTGCTGAACCGGGGCGACGTGCGCCGCGACCTCGACGAAGAGTGACGCGGATGCGCGCGCTTGCCGTCCTCCTTCTGCTTCTGTGGGCGGCGCGCGCTGCCGCCGCCGCCGAATGCCGCAGCGACACGTTCGACGGGGCGCGGTTTTCGTGGTGCCGCGTCGACATGGCCGCCGAGACCCTGCGCCTTTGGCTGAACGACGGCTCCGGCGCGCCCCATGGCACCTTTCAGCGCGTCGACGAGGCACTGGCGGAGACCGGCCAGCGGCTCGGGATCGCGATGAACGGCGGCATGTACCACCAGGACCGCGCGCCGGTCGGCCTCTATATCGAGGACGGCGTGGAATACGCGCCGATCGTCACCTCCGAAGGTCCGGGCAATTTCGGCCTGCTGCCGAACGGTGTGCTGTGCATCGGCGAGGGGCGCGCGCATGTCCTCGAAAGCCGCGCCTTCGCCGCGAACCCGCCCGCCTGCCGCCATGCGACGCAATCGGGCCCGATGCTGGTGATCGGCGGTGCGCTGCATCCGAAACTCCTGCCCGACAGCGACAGCCGCTTCGTCCGCAACGGCGTCGGCACCAGCGCGGACGGGGGCACGGCCGTTCTGGCGATCTCGGACCAGCCGGTCAGCTTCCACCACTTCGCCCGGTTCTTCAGGGACGTGGCGGGCACGCCCGATGCGCTTTATCTCGACGGCAACGTCTCGCGGCTTTACGCGCCGCCGCTGGACCGGCGCGATACCGGCGCGCCGATGGGGCCGATCCTCGGCACCGTTCTGCCCGCCGGTTGACAGCCCGTCAGGGCCGCGCTAGCCCCCGCGCCTGATCTCGCAGGAGGGCGACATGGGACGCAGGCGCAAGGGCCGCGACATTTCCGGCTGGCTGGTCGTCGACAAGCCCGCCGGGATCACCTCGACAGCGGTGGTGAACAAGGTGCGCTGGGCGCTGGGCGCGCGAAAGGCCGGCCATGCCGGCACGCTCGACCCGCAGGCGACCGGCGTGCTCGCCGTGGCGCTGGGCGAGGCGACCAAGACCGTTCCCTACATCACCGACGCGATGAAGGCGTACCGCTTCACCATCCGGCTGGGCCAGGCCACCAATACCGACGATGCCGAGGGCGAGGTGATCGCCACCTCCGACACCCGCCCCTCGGATGCGGATATCGCCGCCGCCCTGCCCGCCTTCACCGGCGACATCATGCAGGTACCGCCGCAATTCTCGGCCGTGAAGATCGACGGCGAACGCGCCTATAAGCGCGCCCGCAGCGGCGAGGACATGGAGCTTGCCGCGCGCGCCCTCTATGTCGAGGAACTGACCCTTGCCGCGCGCCCCGATCCCGACCACGCAGTGCTGGAAATGATCTGCGGCAAGGGCGGCTACGTGCGCGCCATCGCCCGCGATCTCGGCACCGCTCTGGGCTGCCAAGCGCATGTCACCGAACTGCGCCGGGTCTGGTCCGGCCCGTTCGAGGCCGAGGACGGCATATCGCTCGACAAGGTGGAGGAGCTCGCCGGAACCCCCGAACTCGACGCCTGGCTGCGCCCGCTCGAAGACGGGCTCGCCGACCTGCCGGAACTGCGCTGCACCGCCGAAGGCGCGGCGCGGCTGCGCAACGGCAATCCGGGCATGGTCCTCACCTCGGACGCCGAATACGGCGACGAGGCCTGGGCGTCCGAAGGCGGCCGCGCGGTGGCGGTCGGCATCTACCGCGCCGGCGAATTGCACCCCAGCCGGGTCTTCCTGCCGTGACCCTCATCTTCTTCTCGGAAAAAATACGCTCGCCGAAGGCATCGCGCCAGGGGCGCGATTTCGGCTGTCGATGATCACCCGGTCCCACCAGAAGGGCGACGCGGCGTCCACCGCGCTCTATTCGGAGTGCGAACGCTACCGTTACCTCCTGACACGGATATGGGATCCGCGGGGTCCGAAGGCGCTGTTCGTGATGCTCAACCCCTCGACCGCGACCGAGACGCAGAACGATCCCACCGTCGAGCGTTGCGAACGCCGGGCGCGCACGCTGGGGTTCGGCGCCTTCCGGGTCGCCAACATCTTTGCCTATCGCGCCACCGATCCCAAGGTGATGCGCGCCGCGGCGGATCCGGTCGGCCCCGGCAACGACGATGCCATTGCGCAAAGCGCCCCATGGGCCGACCGAATCGTCTGTGCCTGGGGAAGCCATGGCGCACATCTGGACCGCGGCCCGCAGGTGGAGCGGCTGCTGCGCGCCACCGGCCTGCCGCTGCACCACCTTGGCCTGACGAAGCACGGCCACCCGAAACACCCGCTTTATATCGGCTATGCGGTGCAGCCGGAGCCCTGGAACTGACCCCGGACAAAGCAGGTCCGAAGCAAGGCGCATCCCTATACTTGGCCTGAAATATCCCGGCGCGGCCGCATCACGGGCGCACGGCCGGGCACGCCCCGCGCCCTGGAACATGGCTCGGACGGTTGAATGCCCTGGATCCTGCCGAGCGAAAACGCGCTAGCCGTCTGTCCTGATCCGCGCGTTGGAGGGGTCATAGGGGCTGTCCGGGGCGATTTCGGCGGGCCACAGATCGCCCATGATCCGCACCTTCAGCCGCGTGCCCGGTTCCGCCAGATCGGGCCGGACATAGCCCATGCCGATGGATTTGCCGAACGCCGCCGACCAGCCGCCCGAGGTCAGCCGCCCGACGCGGTCGTCGCCGTGATACAGCGCCTCGCGCCCCCAGGGGTCGGCGTCGTCCGGCCCGTCGATCAGCAATGTGACACAGCGCGAGCGGATCCCCGTCTCCTGCATCGCCTCCTTGCCGTGGAAATCCTTGTCCAGATCGACGAAGCGGTCCAGCCCGGCCTCCAGCGGGGTGGCGTCGCGGCCCAGCTCGGTGCCGAAGGCGCGGTAGGATTTTTCCTGCCGCAGCCAGTTCTGCGCCCGCGCGCCCACCGGTTTCAGCCCGTGCGGTTCGCCAGCCTCCATCAGCCGGTCCCACAGGTAGTTCTGCATTTCCATCGGGTGATGCAGTTCCCAACCCAATTCGCCGGTATAGGCCACGCGGATGGCGCGGACCGGGCACATGCCCAGCTCGATCTCGCGGCAGGACAGCCAGGGGAAGCGCTTGTTCGACAGCAACGTCGCCGGATCGGCGTCCCTGGCGATCCCCTTCAGCACGTCGCGCGATTTCGGTCCGGCGATGGCGAAGGCGCCCCATTTGGTGGTGACATTCTCGATCCCCATCCAGTTGGCGGGGCCGGCGTTCTTCGCCCACCAATCCTCTTCCGCCTTTGTCAGGAAATCACTGTCATACGCCTCCCAGGCGCCGGCCGAGACGAGGTAATACTCGTCCTCCGCCAGCCTCACGATGGTGTATTCGCTGCGCGTGGTCCCCGCATCGGTCAGCGCGTAGGTCAGGTTGATGCGCCCGACCTTCGGCAGCCTGTTGCAGGTGAACCAGTCGAGGAACGCGGTCGCCCCCGGCCCGAAGACCCGGTGCTTGGCAAAGGCCGTCGCGTCGATCAGCCCGGCGCCTTCGCGGATCGCGCGCGCCTCGGCCTCGGCATATTGCCACCAGCCGCCGCGCCGGAACGACCGTGCATCGTGGTCGAACCCCTCGGGCGCGTCCGCAGGCCCGTAGTAATTCGGCCGCTCCCATCCGTTCACGCAGCCGAACTGCGCGCCCAGCGCCTTTTGCCGGTCATAGGCCGGTGCGGTGCGCAGGGGCCGGCAGGCGGGGCGTTCCTCGTCGGGGTGGTGCAGGATGAAGACGTGCTCATAGCATTCCTCGTTCTTGCGCGCGGCATATTCGGTGGTGATCCAGGGGCCGAAACGCTTGGGGTCGAGCGACGCCATGTCGATCTCAGCCTCGCCCTCAACCATCATCTGCGCCAGGTAATACCCGGTGCCGCCGGCGGCGGTGATGCCGAAGGAAAACCCTTCGGCCAGCCACATGTTGCGCAGCCCCGGCGCCGGGCCGACCAGCGGATTGCCGTCGGGGGTATAGCAGATCGGGCCGTTGAAATCGTCCTTCAGGCCCAGATCCTCGGTGCTGGGAACCCGGTGGATCATCGACATGTATTCCTCTTCGATCCTTTCCAGATCGAGCGGGAACAGATCGGCGCGGAACCCCGCGGGCACCTCGTATTCGAACCGCGCCGGCGCGCCCCGTTCATAGGGGCCGAGGATCCAGCCCTTGCGTTCCTCGCGCACGTACCACTTGGCGTCGGCATCGCGCAGCACCGGATGTTCGGGATTGCCCGCGGCGCGCCATTCGGCAAGGGCGGCGTCGGGTTCGGTGACGATATACTGATGTTCCACCGGAATCGCGGGCATCTTGATGCCCAGCAGCCGCGCGGTGCGCTGCGCGTGGTTGCCGGTCGCGGTGACGACATGTTCGGCGGTGATGGTCGCGGTTTCATCCGACGCCACCAGGTTTCCGCCCTTCTCGATCATCCTTGTGACGGCGACCTTCCAGGCCGACCCGTCCCAGTGATAGCCATCGACCTGCCAGCGCCGCTCGATAACCGCGCCGCGCTGGCGCGCGCCCTTGGCCATCGCCTGGGTCACGTCGGCGGGGTTGATATAGCCGTCGGTGGGATGAAGGATCGCGCCTTTCAGATCCTCGGTGCGCACCAGCGGCCAGCGTTCCTTGATCTGCGCCGGGGTCAGCCATTCATGCGGAATGCCGACCGTTTCGGCGGTCGAGGCATAAAGGCGGTATTCGTCCATCCGCGCATCGGTCTGCGCCATGCGCAGGTTGCCGACCACCGCGAAGCCGGCATTGAGGCCGGTCTCTTCCTCCAGCATCTTGTAGAACCGGACCGAGTAATCGTGGATGTGGCTGGTCGCATAGCCCATGTTGAACAGCGGCAGCAGACCGGCGGCATGCCAGGTCGAGCCGGCCGTCAGCTCGTCCCGCTCCAGCAGCATGACATCGGACCAGCCGGCGCGGGCCAGGTGATAGGCGATCGAGGCGCCGACGGCACCGCCGCCGACCACCAACGCTTTGACATGGGTTTTCATCGGCATGGCCCTTCGGATCCGTTCGCGCCCTAGGTTGCAGAGAATCCGCGGCGGCGGCGAGGGGCAGCCGACATCTGGGATAGAAAAAGCGACATTCGCGGTTTGGCGACGGATGCAATTCGTATCGCAGGACGCTTTGCGCGCGAGTGACCGGCATTGCCGAAATGGCGATCAAAAATATCACGAACGCGAAAAATACATGGCCGAAGCGCAAGCCCAACCCGCAAACCGCTGGCATAAAGAAACAATTTCTGGCAAATGATCAAAAAAACAAAAGCAAACCCAGAGGCAGTGGTTTCGCATGGTCTACAATATCAGTGAGGCCTCCGGTACGTTTACCGGTGGCGGGCAAGGCGGCGTCGCCAACTGGACGTTCGACGCGACGCTTGCCGACCTGACGATCACCGGCGATTTCGATTACGACGGCAACCTTGACGGGCTTGGCGATGGCGAGGCGGCGGACGGCTATACGTTCAGCGCGCTGAGCACCACCGATTACGGCACGCTGACCTACAATACGACGACGGGCGAATTCACCTTTGTCATCGACAAGGCCGCCGTGATCGCGTCGGGGTCGGACCAGACGGTGACCTTTGTCGTCACCGGCTTTGACGGCAGCGACAGCGACGACGACCTTGTCACGATCAACATCGCGATCTGCGTCCAGCGCGGCACCCTGATCGAGACCGGGCGCGGCCCGGTGGCGGTGGAAAGCCTGACGGCTGGCGATCTTGTCCTGACACGGGATTCCGGGCTGCAACCGGTGCGCTGGATCGGCTCGCGCCGGATGAACGCGGCCCAGCTTGACCGCGCACCCGAGATGCGGCCGATCCGCATCCGCGCCGGCGCGCTTGGCCCGGAATGCCCGGACCGCGACCTTCTGGTGTCGCCGCAGCACCGCGTCCTGCTGACCGGCTGGAAGGCCGAACTGTATTTCGGCGAGCCCGAAATCCTTGTGCCGGCCAAGAGCCTGGTGAACGATTCCAGCATCGTGATCGCCCGCGATACCGTGGATGTGGAGTATTTCCATGTCCTGTTCGACCGGCACGAGATCATGATGACCAACGGCGCGCCGACCGAAAGCTTCTTTCCCGGCGCCTACGTGATGGATGCGCTGGACCGCGCGGTGATGGACGAGCTGTGCGCGATCTTCCCCGAGCTTGCCGCCGATCCCGAAGGCTTCGGCCCCGCCGCGCGGATGTCAGTCAAGCATTCGGAGGCCGCCGTGCTGCGCGCGGCGGCGCCGGACGCGGCCCGTCTGCAATGAGCGGTCTGACCGACACCTCCGGCAAGCCGCTGCCGGCGATCGAGGCGCCGTCCGCCGCGAAATTGCGGACTTACGGCGACTTTCTGTTCCTCGCGTTCCGCAGCGACTGGCACCGGCAGATGAGCGTGGCGAACCTGCGTTCCGCCTTCGAAGCACCGATCGAGCTGGACCAGTACCGCGTGTTCCGGTTCGACGACGTGCCGCGCGCGGTCATCACCTGGGCCTGGCTGAATTCCGACGCCGAACGGCGCTATGTCCGGGGCGGTCTGCTGGAGCCGGACGACTGGCGGGCGGGCGACCGGCTGTGGCTGCTGGACATCATCGCGCCCTATCGGGGGCTGACCGCCAGCATCAGCCGCTGGATCATGGTGCCGGGGCAGTTGCCGAGCCACCGTTTCCGGTTCCGCCGGGTCGGCGAGGATCACGCGACGCGGCGCATCGTGTCGGTCGATCTGGACAATACCGACCGCAAGGCACGCATCCTGTCGGAAAAGGCGTTCCTGGCCGAAGGCGAATAGCTGGCCTCAGCGCCCCGCCGCACGGTCCAGCCGGCCGATGGTGAAATACGGCGACAGGATCCGGCGCAGTTCGGCCCGGCGCGGCGCGTCCGGGTCGAAGACGAGGTAGCACATGTAATCCTCGATCAGCGCGGCCTGCTGTTCATAACCGTAATCGAGAAACCCGCCCTCTGGGCCGGGCCGGTAGAAATACGGATCGCGCCGGCTCAGCCCCTCGAACGCGGCGCGGACGGGGCGGTATCCCGTCAGGCTCCGGTTCTGCCATTGCCAGACATGTACCAGTTCATGCGCCATGATCAGCGCCTGCGGGATCATCACCCGGCCGGGCCAGCCGGGCATGGTGTCGGCCATGTACCATTCGGGCATGACGTGGACGCGGTTATACAGCACGAAAGCCGGCGGCGGCTCTCTCGGGCCGGTATCGGGCGCCTTGCGGTCGCAGATGCCGGGGCGCGGCTCGATCTTCCCGTCGGGGCGGGGCGGCGGCTCGGGGCGCGGGATCGGCGTCAGGCCAAGGCCGACCGCGACACGCACCTTGCCGGTGTCGAGGTTCGGCCCGAAGATGTCATGCGCCAGCGCCCGCTCGCCCGGCGCCAACGGCCGGGTGCAGGCAGCCAGAAGGCCGAGCAGGACCAGAACGATCAGCCCGCGCATCGCCCGGTCAGCCGTGATGAACATGGATGATTATCCGCCTGTCCTCCGCTCGCCCGGACAGAGTGACGCGGGGGCGCGCGACTGTCCAGTGCGGCGGGTGGCGCGGCGATTGTGATTGGGCTGTGAAAGACTGCACTGGCCGGAGCTTGCTTTCGCCAGTCGGCCAGTGGCCCTTTCGGGTCTTAATGCGGATGCAGAACAGAGCCGCCACGCCCGATATATAGGGCACGGGTTCGGCCTTTGCAAATCCTGTCGCACCCTATCCGCAGACCGAGTCACAATCGCTTTGCGGCGGCGCCAAGGCCAAGCCCGCACAACACGCATTGCCGAATCTTTCGTAGCGTCGCCTCGGGCAAGGGAGTGGTGCGATACTCGCGTTTGCCGCTCCCTGTTTTCCCAATTCTGATAAGATCGGTTCGGTGAAAGCCAACGGTGTTGATCATGTCGCCCTTGACCCAACACCGATTGGACCAACCGGCAGGCAAAACGAACGGAATCTCGATCTCGCAATGATATGGCATGGGCATCTTCGGCGCTGTCGTGCTTAGCGCCACGACAGTCAAGAGCCCCCTCCGAGCCTGAATCGCGGGAGAAATCACAACCGCCAGCCGGCGCTTGACCATCTCCGGTTCCTTGAACCCCGGTTCATAGCTTACGGTGACCAGGGCGCCTTGCTTCGGGTGATATCGAAGTGCCACGCGTCTCTTACACCATCGACGGCACCACGAGGTCCGGCGGGCGGTGGCCGTCGGCGTATGTCTTGATGTTGACGATCACCTTCTCGCCCATCTCGGCGCGGCCCTCGCGGGTGGCGGATCCCATATGCGGCAGCAGCACCACGTTGTTCAGCTCGCGCAGGCGCGGGTTGATCTGGGCGCCGCGCTCGAACACGTCCAGACCCGCGCCGGCGATTTCCTGGTTGCGGAGCATCCGGGTCAGCGCGTTCTCGTCGATCACCTCGCCGCGCGAGGTGTTGACCACCACGGCCGACGGCTTCATCAGCTTCAGTCGCCGCGCATTCAGCAGGTGGAAGGTCGACGGCGTGTGCGGGCAGTTCACCGAGATGACATCCATCCGGCTGACCATCTGGTCGAGCGATTCCCAGTATGTCGCCTCCAGCTCGGTCTCGATCTCGGGGCGCAGGCGCTTGCGGTTGTGGTAATGGATCTGCATCCCGAACGCCTTGGCCCGCCGTGCCACGGCCTGCCCGATCCGCCCCATCCCGAGGATGCCCAGCCGCCGGCCGCCGACGCGCCCGCCCAGCATCGCATTGGGGGCCCAGCCGGCCCAGCTTCCGGCCTGCATGATCGCCAGCCCCTCGGGAATGCGGCGGGTCACGGCAAGGATCAGCGCCATGGTCATGTCGGCGGTGTCCTCGGTCACGACGCCGGGGGTGTTGGACACCAGAACGCCGCGCTGCCGCGCGGTGGCGACGTCGATATGATCGACGCCGGCCCCGAAATTCGCGATCAGCTTGAGCTTGTCGCCCGCCTGCGCCAGCAGCCCCTGGTCCACGTTGTCGGTGATCGTCGGCACCAGCACGTCGGCCCGGCGCATCGCGCTGGCCAGGTCGTCGCGGGAAAACGGGCTGTCATCGTCGCGCAATTCCACGTCGAACAGCTCTTTCATCCGGGTTTCGACCACTTCGGGCAACCGTCGCGTAACGACAACACTCAGGCGCTCTTGGACCATGCACGTTCCCCCGTTGCTTCCATTCGGACCCTGTCGCTGGCAGAGTTACAGCATCGGACGCGGGGCACAACCCTGCGCCGGTGGGGGCGCAGAACGCCCCGGAGCAGGACAGGTTTCGAGTGGGACCACGATGAGTCGCATCAAACGGGGCGCTTGCGCCGCGGTACTGGCCGTGGCGGCGGTTTTCTGCGCGATGGCCGCGGTCGCGGAGGATGATCGCGGGCCGGTCACCAACCTGCCGCTGCCGCGCTACGTGTCGCTCAAGGCCAGCGAGGGCAACGTGCGCCGCGGCCCGTCGCTCAGCCACCGGATCGACTGGGTGTTCAAGCGCCGCGACATGCCGCTTCAGATCGTCGGGGAATACGGCCATTGGCGCCGGGTGCGCGACCGGGACGGCGCCGGCGGCTGGGTGCATTACTCGCTGCTGTCCGGGGTGCGGACCGTCCTGATCGAGCAGGACATGCTGCCGCTGCTGATGAAACCCGATCCCAGGTCGCCGGTGACCGCCCAGCTTGAAATCGGCGTGATCGCCGAGCTGGACGAGTGCGAGCGCGGCTGGTGCCGGGTCTCCGCCCACGGATATCGCGGCTGGGTGCCGTCGGAAACGCTTTGGGGCGTCGATCCGGCCGCGTCCGGGGACTAGCGAATGGCGGTGTCCGGCGCAAACCAGAACACCGCCGCGCCCTGTGCGGCGCACCCTGCAGTGCCGCGTGTTTCAGCACAGGAAGGGCCCTTGCCATGAAGCATGAGACGATAACCGCCCCGGCCGCCCCGGTACTGGCCCGCCCCGCCGCCGCGCCGGCGCATGCGCTGATCATCCACGCCGCGCGCGACTGGTTCCGCCCGCTGGAGGCGGGCGATCACGAATTCTTCCGCAAGCTGACCCGGCAGGCCGCCGCCAAGGGTCTGCCCGGCCGCATCGTCGAGGCCGGCAGCAGCGCCTCGCGGCTGATGCTGGAGCAGGGGCAGGGACAGGGCCATGTCCACCTGATCGTCGGCGGCGCGCCGGGCTACGGCCCCGGACGGCTGCATGCGCGCCCGGCCCATGTCTGGGGCTTCTGGTATCTCGACGAGATCGGCACCGGCTGGCATTCCAGCCTGCGCCTTGCGCGGTTCCACGCCGCCGAAATGGATGCCGACAAGGCCGCGTATTTCTTCAACGGGGTCACCGGCTACATGCTGCGCGAGAACGTGTCGAACCGCCCGCAGGAGCCGCGCCTGCCGCATCCGCTTCAGGCGGCTGCGGCAACGATCTTCTGCCAGTGCGAGGAGGCCGGCCCCGAGCGGTCGCATTTCCTGACGACCGAGCAGATGCTGCGCGTCACGGCGACCACCGCGTCGGGCGCGCGCGTCTACCTGAAACCGCATCCCGATCAGCCCAAGCTGGAACGCAAGCGGCTGATGGACATGGCGGCCGATTATCCCAACGTCACGGTCACCGACGCGTCGGTCCACGATCTGGCGCAGGCCGCCGCGGTGGTGGTCACGCAGAATTCGACCGCCGGGTTCGAGGCGCTGATGCAGCGCAAGCCGGTCGTCACCTGCGGCAAGTCCGATTACTGGCACGCCACGCTGACCCCGAAGACCGAGAACGACCTGCGACCTGCGCGACGCATTGCTGTACGGCGCCGAGGAAATGGCGGAATTTCCGTTCGACAAGTACCTGTACTGGTTCCTCGGCCGCAATTGCCTGGAGCCCGCGAAGCCGGAATTCGTGCGCCGGGCCTGGGCGCGGATCCGCGAAAAGGCGATGCTCTGACATTTCGCGGTTGGCCCGCGTGCGCCGCTCTGGCAAGCAGCGGCCGATGCCGCGGGTCAATGCAGGACCGACGATGAGCCAAAGCGATTCCCACAGGCTGAACCTGTCGGCCGGGCTGATGTCCGCCGGGGTCGCGCTGGTGCTGGTGCTGGCCAAGCTCTGGGCGCTGGCGGCCACGGCGTCGCTGTCGATCGCCGCCAGCCTTGCCGACAGCGCGCTGGACCTGATGGTATCGCTGGCCGGGCTGGCCGCCATCGTCTATGCCGCCAAGCCGGCCGATGACGACCACGCGTTCGGCCATGCGTCGGCAGAGGACCTGGCGGCGCTGGGCCAAACGGCGGTGATCCTCGCCTCGGCCGCGGTCATCGCCTGGGGCGCGGTGGCGCGGCTGCTGTCCGGCCCGCCCTCGCCGATCACCTCCGAGGGGGCCGGCATCGCCGTCATGGTCCTGTCCATCGTGCTGACTGCCGGGCTGGTCCTGTGGCAGCGGCGGGTGGTGCGGGCGACCGGCAACAAGGTGGTGGCCGCCGACCGGCTGCACTACCTGGGCGACCTCGTGCCGAACGTGGGCGCGATCCTGGCGCTGGCGGCCTCGGCGCTGTTCGGGCTGGGGCAGGTGGACAGCATCGTGGCGCTGGGCGCGGCGGCGATGCTGGCGGTCGGCGCGCTACGGATCGGCAAGGGCGCGTGGGACGCGCTGATGGACCGCTCCGCCAGCCCCGAGATGATCGCCGGGATCGCGCGCATCGCCGCCAGCTATCCGGGGGTGCACGGCTATCACGACCTGAAGACGCGCAGTTCCGGCTCGGTGGTGTTCGTCAACCTGCATATCGAGCTGGACGGCAGCCAGTCGCTGGACGCCGCCCATGCCATCGGCGCGGGGCTGCGCCGGGCGATCCTGCGCGCCTATCCGCAGACCGACGTGATGATCCACAAGGACCCCGTCGGCGTGACGCCGCACCCCGACGATCCGCGCCGGACCTGACCCCTCCTATCTCATCGGTATCACCGCGGACAGGTCGGCATCGGTGGTGAACAGGTAATCGCCGCCGCCCGCCGCGCTGTGGCAGGCGATGCAGCCGGCATCGCCGCCCTTGCCCACCAGTCCCGCCAGCGCCATCCCCGCCGGGTTCTTGTCGAGTGTGCCATCCTTGAGATACTTCGCATAGAACCAGTCGCCGGTCTCCGCGTCGTAGCCGGCCTCGCGCTTGAACATGATCGTGACGGCGGCAAGGTGGCCATCGGGATCGGCGATCACCTCGTCAGCCGTCACCCCCTCGGGGCCGTAATTGCGCTTGATCACCAGCACGCCGTCATGTCCGTCGATTGTGGCGCGGGTGAAGAGCGTGGCGAGCTGAAAGCCGTGCGGCTCGATCCCGGCATAGGGAAAGACCAGTGGCGCGTCCGGGCCGGCCAATCCTTCCGCGATCATCGTGTCCCACAGCCCGGCGGCATAGTCCCGGTCGGTCTCGGTCCCGAAACCGGCCTGCTGCGCCAGCGCGGGCGCCCCGGCGGCGAGCAGTGCAATCGCCGCAATCGTCGTCGTTCTGCGCATGATCTTCCTCCCTGTTGCGGGGCGGCCTCGGCCGTCCCAGAGGGGCAGGATAGCGTGGATGCGCTTCACGCAGGGTAAGGACTGATCACGTCGCGGTCAGTCCCCGTGAGTTTCATCCGCGATCAGCCCGCGCCCGCGAAGCAGCGGCTCAACCCCCGGCATCCGGCCGCGGAAACGGGTGTAGAGCACGTCGGCCTCTTCCGATCCGCCGGCGGAAAGGATGTTCTGCTCCAGCCGCCGTGCCGTGTCCGCGTCGAAGGCACCGCCCGCCTCGCGGAACGCCTCGAACGCGTCGGCATCCATCACCTCGGACCACATGTAGCTGTAATAGCCCGACGAATATCCGTCTCCGGCGAAGACATGCGCGAAATGCGGCGTGGCGTGGCGCATCCCGATGGCGTCCGGCATGTCCAGACCGGCAAGGATCTCCGCCTGCCGCGCCATCGGATCGGCAGGCGCCGGGCCGGCGTGGAACTCCAGATCAACCAGCGCCGAAGCGATGTATTCCACGGTGCTGAATCCCATGTCATGGGTCGACGCGGCCAGCACCTTGTCCAGCAACGCGCGCGGCATCGGCGCGCCGCTTTCCGCGTGGACGGCGTGTTCGGCCAGCACCTCGGGCACTTCCAGCCAATGCTCGAACAACTGGCTGGGCAGTTCCACGAAATCGCGCGCCACCGAGGTGCCCGAGATCGATTCGTATGTCACGTCGGACAGCATCTGATGCAGCGCGTGGCCGAATTCGTGGAACAGCGTGCGCGCATCGTCCCAGGACAGCAGCGCCGGCTGCCCCTTGGGCGGCTTGGCGAAGTTGCACACATTGACCACGATGGGCCGGATGTCGCCCGCCAGCCTTTGCTGGGCGCGCATCGCGGAACACCACGCGCCCGACCGTTTCGACCCGCGCGCGAAATAGTCTGCGACGAAGATCCCCATGTGACGCCCGGCGCGCGTTGCTTCCCAGCTGCGCATATCGGGATGATAGCGCGGCAGGTCCACCTCGCGGAATTCCAGCCCGAACAGCCGCCGCGCACAGGCAAAGGCCGCCTCGATCATGCGGTCGAGTTGCAGGTACGGCTTCAGCTCCGCCTCGTCCAGGTCATGCTCGGCCCGGCGGCGTTTCTCGGAATAATAGCGCCAGTCCCACGGCTCCAGCGCGCCGTTGATGCCGTCTTCGTGCAGCATGCCCTCCAGAACCTGCGCATCCGCCTCGGCGGCGGCGCGCGCCGGGGTCCAGACCTGCATCAGCAGATCGCGCACCGCATCGGGGGTGCCGGCCATCTCGGTCTCCAGCTTCCAGGCGGCGAAGCTGTCATGGCCCAGCAGCCGCGCGCGTTCCTCGCGCAGCGCCAGGATCTCGGCCGCGATCTCGCGGTTGTCGGTCTTGCCGCCCCCCGCACCGCGCGAGGTCCAGGCGGCGTGGGCGACGCGGCGCAATTCGCGGTCGGGCGAGAATTGCAGGAACGGCACGATCAGCGAGCGCGACAGCGTCAGGATCGGGCCGTCCTTGCCGTTTTCCTCGCCTGCCGCCCGGGCGCCGTCGGCGACGAAAGCCGGCAGGCCGCGCAGATCGTCCTCGGACAGGTCCAGCGTCCAGCCACGCTCATCCGCCAGCAGGTTCTGGGTGAACTCGGTGCCCAGCACCGCCAGCCGTTCCTTGATCCGGCCCAGCCGCGCGCGGTCCTCGCCCTCCAGCAGCGCGCCGGAGCGGACGAAACCGCGCCATGTCAGGAACAGCACGCGCCGCTGCTCGTCCGTCAGATCGAGGTTTTCGGCCCGGTCCCACAGGTTCGCGATCCGCTCGAACAGCGGCCGGTTCATGGTGATCTCGGACCCGTATTGCGCCAGCTTCGGGGAAAAGTCGCGCTGCAATTCCTCGCGCGCGGGGTTGCTGTCGGCGCCGGCCAGGCTGAAGAACACCGACAGGACCTTGCCCAGCCGCTCGTCGGCCAGCTCCAGCGCCTCGATCGTGTTGGCAAAGCTCGGCGGCTCGGGGTTATCCGCGATTCCGGCGATGTTCGCGCGCGCCTCGGCCATGGCGGCGTCGAAGGCTTCGGCGAAATCGCCGTCTTCGATCCGATCGAAGGGCGGCATGTCGAACGGGGTGTCCCAGTCGTCGAGCAGCGGGTTGGTCATGGGGGGGCTCCTGTCAGGTGTCGGCCTGAACCTAGGCGCGGCGGGCACGGCGTGCCAGAGGCGACGTGCGTCTACCCCGGATGCCGCCCGCGCAGGCGCCGCTCCAGCCGCCGCAGCCCCAGCGACAGCGTCACCGTCATCACCAGATAGATCAGCGCCACCACGTTGTAGGTTTCGAAATACCGGAAATTCCCCGCCGCCGTGACCTTGCCCAGCTGAGTGATGTCGGCGACGCCCAGCACCGACACCAGCGAGCTGTCCTTGACCATCGCCACGAAATCGTTGCCCAGCGGCGGAAGGATGGTGCGGAATGCCTGCGGGAACACGATATGCCGGAACCGCCGCCATGCAGACAGGCCCAGCGCCTCGGCCGCCTCGATCTGGCCGCGGTCCACCGATTGCAGCCCGGCGCGGAACACCTCGGCGATGAAAGCCGAATAGCCGATGCTCAGCGCCAGGATCGCCCGCCATAGCAGCGAGAAGTCGCGGGTGCGTATCGGGTCAAGGCCCAGGTTCGCGGCGGTCCAGTTCCAGCCCGCGACCAGTGCGGGCGCCAGCACGAAGGCGACATAGAGCAGCAGCACGATGATCGGGATGCCGCGCACGATCTCGATGTAGAACCGCGCGATCTGCCGCAACACGAGGAACCGCGACAGGCTGGCCATGGCCAGAAGCAATCCCGCCGCGCTGGCGGTGGCAAAGCCGACCAGCGTGACGAAGACCGTGATGGCGATGCCGCGCGACAGGGTGGACAGCACCTGTGCATACAGATCGTCCGACACCACCTGGTAGCCGAACCACGCGGCCAGCGCCGCGGCAAGCACGAGCCACCAGGGAAAATCCCCGTCCTGCGGCGGTGTTGGCGTCACGATCTGTCCCCTGCGTTGCTTCGACCGGTCGCGGCCTACCGATCACGCCGGCGGCCCGGCTGCAATGCCGGGCCGCATATTCGGGGCACGGGCCGGGCCGTCCCGGCCGCTGTCACTGGCCCATCTTGTAATCGAGGAACCACTTCCTGTTCAGCGCGTCCAGCGTGCCGTCATCGCGCATGTCCGCGATGGCGGCGTTGATCGGCGCGGTCAGCTCGGACCCCTTGGGAAAGATGAACCCGAAATCCTCCGATCCCAGCTTTTCGCCCACGACCTTCAGCCCACCATCCGACGCCTCGACATAGCCGTCCGCGGCGACACCGTCGGTCAGCACAAGGTCCACGTCACCGGTGCGCAGCGCCTGCACCCCGGCACCGAAGGTCTCGAACTTGACGACGCGGGGATTGGCCTCGTCGCCGTCCAGAACGTCGTAGATCGCGACGTAGAACGGCGTCGTGCCCGGCTGCGCGGCCACCAGCAGATCGTCATCCGCGGCGAAGCCGGCGGCGTCGTCGAACCTGTCCTCGTCTCCGCGCACCAGCATCACCATTTCCGACCGCATGTAGGGGTCCGAGAAATCGACAACCTCGGCGCGATCCTCGCGGATCGTGATGCCGGTCATGCCCATGTCGTACTGCCCCTCGGCAACGGCGGCGATCATCGCGTCCCAGCTGATGTTCTGGTACTCGACCTCGATGTTCAGCCGCTCGGCGATCTCGGCCATGGCGTCATATTCCCAGCCGATGGCGTCGCCGGATGCCGGGTCGATGAATTGCAGCGGTGGATAGGCGTTTTCCGTCACCACCGCGATGGTGCGCCCTTCAAGGTCGGGCAGGTGGCTGGCGGCATGCGCACTGGTGGCGGCGAGCATGGCCAGACCGGCGGCGAAGGCGAGCGATTTCATGCGGGCATCTCCCTGATTTGAACCGCACCCATGCTACGCGCCGGGGCGCGGCTGTCCAGCCGGTTCAGCCCCCGCGCCGCAATCGGGGCAGTCCGGCCGCCGGGCGATGGCAATCACCCGGCTCTCGCCGAACAGCGCGTCGTGGATCAGCATCCGCCCGGCCAGCGTTTCGCCCGCCCCGGTGATCGCCTTGATCGCCTCGGCCGCCATCATCGCCCCGACGATGCCCGGCAGCGGGCCCAGCACCCCGGCCTCGGCGCAGGTGGGCGCAAGACCCGGCGCGGCCGGTTCGGGAAAGATGCAGCGATAGCAGGGCGTGCCCGATGCCGGGTCGAACAGCGAAAGCTGCCCTTCCCACTGGCTGAGCGCGCCCGAGATCAGCGGCACCCGCGCCGCCACGCAGGCCGCGTTCACCGCATAGCGCGTGTCGGTCGAATCGCAGCCGTCGAGCACCAGGTCGTACTCCGCCACCAGTTCCCGCGCGATGTCGCGCGTCAGCCGCCGGTGATAGGCGCGCACGTCCACATACGGGTTCAGCGCGGCTATCGCCGCCTCGGCCGAGAATACCTTGGGCATCCCGATCCGCGCATCCGAATGGATGATCTGGCGTTGCAGGTTGGTCGCCTCGACCACGTCGTCGTCGATCACGCCCAGACGTCCCACCCCGGCGGCGGCAAGGTACAAGAGCGCCGGCGATCCCAGCCCCCCGGCCCCCACCACCAGAACCTTCGCCTGTTTCAGCGCCTTCTGCCCCGGCCCGCCGATCTCGCGCAGCATGATGTGGCGGGCATAGCGCGCCGTCTCGCCCGGCGCATATGTGCCCGGCGCCGCACTCGGCGCCCCCTGCGGCCGCGCCCGGCGCCGCAGCCGGCCCAGCACGCGGCCATAGGCGTACAGGGCCGCCGCCATCCCCCCCAGCACCAGCCATTCGCCCGGCGATCCGCCCAGCGCGCGCGCCGCCGGATGCGCCGGCGGCAGCAGCACCAGCAGCGCCAGCATCACGACATACAAAAGCGCGATCATCAGCCAGCGCGCCCCGGACGCCACGCCCAGCATGCGGCCAAGCCCCCAAAGCGCTGCCGCCAATGCCAGGAACCAGATCATCAGCCGCGCCCGGTCGAGCCGAACCCGCCGCTGCCGCGCGGCGTTTGTGCCAGCTCGTCCACCGTCTCGAACATTGCCCGCGCAACCGGGGCGACGACCATCTGCGCGATCCGCTCGCCATGCACCACGGTAAAGGGCACGTCGCCCCAGTTCACCAGCAGCACACCCAGCGGGCCGCGGTAATCGCTGTCGATCGTCCCCGGCGCGTTCGGCAGCCCGATCCCGTGCCGCAGCGCCAGCCCGGACCGCGCGCGGATCTGCACCTCGAACCCGTCCGGGATCGCAACGCGCAGCCCGGTCGGCACGATGCGCCGCGCCCCCGGCGCCAGGACCAGCCCGGCGCGATCCGCCTCGGGCAGGTTGGCGCGCAGATCGGCCCCCGCCGCGCCGCCGGTCGCGTAGGCCGGCAGCGGAATGCCCGGATCGGCCCAGTCCTCGCGCATAACCTGCAGGATCGGTGCGCTCACGCGGTCCTCCTTCTTCGGTTTTCAAATATCCCCGCCGGAGGCATTGAAATCTCTATCCCAACGCCTCGGCGATGCGCGCCGCCAGCCGGTTCGCGACGTCGCCCTTGCCCATCCGCGGCCAATCCTCGGCGCCGGCATCTGTGATCAGCGTCACCGCGTTCTCGGTCCCGCCCATGATCCCGGTCTCGGGCGACACGTCGTTGGCCACGATCCAGTCGCAACCCTTGCGCGCCCGCTTGGCGGCCGCGTTATTCCGCACCGCCTCGGTCTCGGCGGCAAAGCCGACGACCAGCCCCGGCCGCCCGCTGCCCATCTGGGCCACGCTGGCCAGGATGTCCGGGTTCTCGGCAAATTCCAGCACCGGCAGCGCGCCGGCTGTCTTCTTGATCTTCTGCGGTTGGTCCTCGGCCATGCGCCAGTCGGCCACGGCGGCGGCGAACACGGCGGCATCGGCGGGCAGCGCGGCGCGCACCGCGTCCAGCATCTGCCGCGCGGTTTCCACGCGGATCACAGCGACACCCTCGGGCGGCGGCACCTCGGCCGGGCCGGTCACGAATGTCACCCGTGCACCCAGCGCCGCCAGCGCCCGCGCGACGGCGGTGCCCTGCGCCCCGGACGACCGGTTCGCGATATAGCGGACAGGGTCGATCGGCTCATGCGTCGGCCCCGAGGTCACGACGACATGACGCCCCTTCAAGGGTCCGTCCATCAGCGCGGCCTGGGCCGCCGCCACGATCTCCGGCACCTCGGCCATGCGGCCCGGTCCGAACTCGCCGCAGGCCATCGCGCCCTCGTCCGGGCCGACCGTCAGGATGCCGTCGCCGCGCAGCGCGGCAAGGTTGCGCTGTGTTGCGGGATGCTGCCACATCCGCACGTTCATCGCCGGCGCGATCAGCACCCGCTTGTCGGTCGCCATCAGCACGGTCGTGGCCAGATCGTTCGCGTGACCGCCGGCCATCTTCGCCATCAGATCGGCGGTGCAGGGCGCCACCACGACCAGATCGGCCGCGCGCGACAGCTCGATATGGCCCATCTCGGCCTCGTCGGTCAGATCGAACAGGTCGCGGTATACCTTCTGCGCGGACAGCGCCGAGGCGGATAGCGGCGTCACGAATTCCTCGGCCGCGCGGGTCAGTACCGGCACCACCGCCGCGCCGCGATCCCGCAGCCGCCGGATCAGGTCGAGCGATTTGAAGGCGGCGATACCGCCCCCGAAGATCAGCAGGATACGCTTTCCGGCCAGCATCGTCTTGCCCCGCTTGCTTGCATTGCCTGTCTAGGCGGACATGGCAGGCGGGGCAATGGCAAGTGGCGGGGCACGAAAAGGGCCGCGGGTCTTGCCGGCGGCCCTGTCATGCGCGCGCATCGGTGTCAGGCGAAGAACTGGTGCACTTCGGCCGACTGCGCCTCGAGGCTCTTGCGCATCTTGCCGAAAGCGGCGGCCTCCAGCTGGCGCACCCGCTCTTTCGACAGGCCCAGCTCGGTGCCCAGCGATTCCAGCGTCCGGGGTGCCTCGCGCAGCTTGCGCTCGCGGACGATGAACTGCTCGCGCTCGTTCAGGCGGCACATCGCCGAAACCAGCCAGCCGCGCAGCGTGTCGATGTCCTTGTCATGCTCCACCGTTACGGAGGCGTGTTCGCCCTCATCCGCCAGCGTGTCGATCCACTCGCGGCCCTCGTCCTCGGACGATTGCGTCGCGTTCAGCGAAAAATCCGAGCCGGACAGCCGCCCCTCCATCAGCTCGACATCGTTCAGCGGCACGCCGACCTCCTTGGCGATCATCGCGCGCATCCGGTGCCGCTCCAGCGTCGTGCCGGCGGCCGCGGCCTCGCGTTCCAGCCGGGCCTGAACCCGGCGCATGTTGAAGAACAGCGACTTCTGCGAAGAGGTGGAGCCGGTGCGCACCATCGACCAGTTGCGCATCACGTAATCCTGGATCGACGCCTTGATCCACCAGACGGCATAGGTCGAAAACCGCACGCCGCGGTCGGGGTCGAACTTGTCGGCGGCCTTCATCAGGCCCAGCGACGCTTCCTGGATCAGATCGCCCATCGGGGCACCGTAGCGCTTGAACTTCGCCGCCATCGAGATCGCCAGCCGCATGTAGGCGGTGATCAGGCGGTGCAGCGCCTGTTCGTCGCGCTCGTCCCGCCATGCATAGGCCAGCCGCAACTCTGTCTCCGCGTCCAGAAGCTCCGCCTTCATGGCGCGGCGCGGCAGGGAATTTTCGTTGAAACCGTCAAAAGCCATGTCTTCCCCCAAGTCGTCCCGCCCGTTCGCGGGTCTCTTACGTTTCGCCGATGATCTTGTTACGGATACGCCGTTGCACCGGATCAATTGGCAGGTCTTGATGTCTTTCCAACGCGCGCTAGTGCTGGGCGGTTCCCGGTCGGGCAAGTCGGCGCTGGCCGAACGACTGGTCGCGGCGCTGCCGCCGCCGCATGTCTACCTGGCCACCGCCGAAGCGCATGATACTGAAATGTCGGACAGAATATCGACGCACCGCGAAAGGCGCGGGCCGAATTGGTGCACCGTGGAAGCGCCAAAAAATATTTCGGGCGCGCTTGGAACCCTGCCGCGGGAAAGCGCCGTTCTGCTTGATTGCGCCACGTTGTGGCTGACCAATCACATGCTCGCGGGCAGCGACCTTGCGGCCGAGACGCAGGCGCTGCTTGACGGGGTACATAGCTTTGGCGGCCGCATTGTCACGGTCTCGAACGAGGTGGGCAGCGGCATCGTGCCGGAAAACGCGCTGGCCCGGCAGTTCCGCGACGCGCAGGGTGTGCTGAACCAGCGGCTGGCGGCCGATGCGGACCTGGTGGTGCTGGTCGCGGCCGGGCTGCCGCTGGTGCTCAAGGGGCGGCTGCCGGACGGCGCGGCGTGACCCGGTTCTGGTGGGTGCGGCACGGGCCGACCCATGCGCGCGGCCTGTGCGGCTGGACGGACCTGCCCGCCGATCTGTCGGACACGGCGCTTCTGGCGCGACTGCGGGCCTGTCTGCCGGCAGCGCCCGTGATCTCTTCCGACTTGGTGCGCGCGGCGGAAACCGCCGATGCCATCTCCGGCGCGCGCCCGCGCCTGCCGCATGATGCGGACCTGCGCGAGATGAATTTCGGCCGCTGGGAAGGGCTTGCCTTCGACGCGCCCGAGGCGGCGGGCCTGCGCACCTTCTACGACGGTCCGGGCACGCGGCGCGCGCCCGGCGGCGAAAGCTGGAACGATCTAGCCGACCGCACCGGGGCGGCGGTGGAAAGGCTGCTGCGGACGGGGGCGCCCGACATCGTCTGCGTGGCGCATATGGGGCCGATCCTGACCCAGCTGCAACGCGCGCTCGGCCTTGGCGCCTACGACACGCTCGGCCACCGCATCGACCCGCTTTCGGTCACGCGGATCGTGCACGAGACCGGTGCCTGGCGGGCCGAGGCGATCAACCATCTGCCCTGACGTGCCGGCCCCGCGTTTACCATTCGTAAACCATCCCGGCGCTATCCGTTAACCATTGCTCGGGAGAGGACACATGGTGGCACGCGCCTACACGGTCGCGTTCGAAGGGATCGAGGCGCGCATCGTCGAGGTGCAATGCGCCGTCGCGCCCGGCCTGCCGTCCTTTGCCGTGGTCGGACTGCCCGACAAGGCGGTGAGCGAGGCGCGCGAACGGGTGCGCGCCGCGCTGACATCCATGTCCATCGCGCTGCCGTCGAAACGGATCACGATCAACCTGTCGCCCGCGGACCTGCCCAAGGAAGGCTCGCATTTCGATCTGCCCATCGCGCTGGCACTGCTGGCGGCGCTGGACATCCTGCCTGCCGAACAGACCGAACAGATCGTGGCGCTGGGCGAATTGTCGCTGGACGGCGCGCTGGTGCCGGTGATCGGCGCGCTGCCCGCCGCGATGGCCGCCGCCGAGGATGCGCGCACCCTGCTCTGCCCGCGTGCCTGCGGGAAAGAGGCCGCCTGGGTCGGCGCGGCGCAGGTGATCGCGCCGGCCACGCTGGCCGAGGCGGTGCAGCACCTGACCGGCCAGCGCGTGCTGCACCCCGCCGATCCCGGCGAAGTCACCGCCACCGCGCAGGGCCGCGATCTGCGCGACGTCAAGGGGCAGGAACGGGCCAAGCGCGCGCTGGAAATCGCCGCGGCCGGGCGCCACCATGTGCTGATGGTCGGCACGCCCGGCTCCGGCAAGTCGATGCTGGCGGCCCGCCTGCCCGGCATCCTGCCGCCGCTGACCCCGGCCGAGGCGCTGGAAACCTCGATGATCCACTCGCTGTCCGGGCTGCTCGACGAGGGCGGCATTTCCCGCGCCCGCCCGTTCCGCGAGCCGCACCACACCGCCTCGATGGCGGCCATCGTCGGCGGCGGGCGCAGTGCAAAACCGGGGGAAATCTCGCTGGCGCATAACGGCGTGCTGTTCATGGACGAATTCCCCGAATTTCCCCGCGCCGTGCTGGAAACCCTGCGCCAGCCGATCGAGACCGGCGAGGTCGTGGTCGCCCGTGCCAATGCCCATGTCCGCTATCCGTGCCGCTTCATGCTGGTCGCCGCCGCGAACCCCTGCAAATGCGGCTACCTGACCGATCCGGCGCGCGCCTGCGCCCGGGTGCCGCAATGCGGCGAGGATTACCTCGGCCGCATCTCGGGCCCGCTGATGGACAGGTTCGACTTGCGGATCGAGGTGCCGCCGGTCGCCTATACCGATCTCGACCTGCCCGAATCCGGCGACAGCTCGGCCCGGGTTGCCGCCCGGGTCGCCGCCGCGCGCGCGGTACAGGCTGATCGCCTTGCCGATCATCCCGGCATGCGCGCGAATGCCGATGCCGAGGGCGCCGTGCTCGACCGGATCGCCACCCCCGACGATGCCGGCCGCGCGCTGCTGTCGCGCGTGGCGGAACGGTTCGGCCTGACCGCGCGCGGCTATCACCGGGTGTTGCGGGTGGCGCGGACCATTGCCGATCTCGACGGATCGGACGGCGTGCTTGGCCGGCACATCGCCGAGGCGGTCAGCTACCGGCTGGCGGAGACGAAGGAAGCACTGACGCAATGAACGCTGCCACCCGGGCGATCGACGCGTCAGCCTCGGGCACGCGGCCATGGAACAATTGCCAGACATGCGGCGCGTTGCGCTGGATGTCGCACTCGACCTCGGCGCCCGCGTCCCGCAGCGCATCCGCCATCCGCCGCCCGTCATCGCGCAGGATCTCCGATTCGGACCACGCCAGGAACACGGGCGGGCAATCGGGGAACCGCGCATACAGGGGCGACAACCTGGGATCGGCGGGGTCGAGTGTGCCGCGAACCATGTCGCGCACCTCCTCCAGCCGTTCAGCGGGCAGCAAGACATCGCGCCGCGCGTTCTCGCGCAGGGACGTGCCCGTCAGCGCCAGGTCGGTCCAGGGCGAAAAGGCGAAACACCCGGCAGGCCGCTCGCCCCGTGCCAGCAGATGCGCCAGCAACGCAAGCGCCAGGCCGCCCCCCGCGCTATCGCCGCCAAGCGCGACATGCGCGGCCGCGTAGCCCTGCGCGCGCAGGGCATCCCACGCCGAAAGCGCCGCGTCGAAGGCCGCCGGCGCCGGCGATTCCGGGGCCTTGGGATAGTCGGGCAGGTACAGCGCACGCCCGGTATCCACGGCCAATCGCCCCGCGAGGGAGCGGTGCGTGCCGGGACTGCCGATGATGTAGGCGCCGCCATGCAGGTAGAGCACGACACCCGGTCCCGGCTCGCCGCGGCCGGTCGCCCAAAGCCCCGGCGCCAGCATGTCCCTGGCGCGCCGATACCGCGCGGCGAAGACCGGGCGAAACCCGAGTTTCGCGCTGGCCGCGAACCCCGCCCGTGCGAGCCGCCAGTCGGTCGTGCGCGCCGCGACCGGACGAGCCGTCCAGCGCAGCATCCGCCGCAGGGCGGAAAGCTGCCAGCTCATGCCGCGTTCCGGCGCCTTTCGACGGCATCCCAGATCAGCCCGGCGGCATTCGTGCCGTCGAACCGTTCCAGTTCCTGCAACCCGGTCGGCGAGGTCACGTTGATCTCCGTCAGCCGGTCGCCGATCACGTCGATCCCGACGAAGACCTGCCCGTACTCCCGCAGGCGCGGGCCGATCGCGGCGCAAATCTCGCGGTCGCGGTCCGTGATCGCGGCCGGCTCCGCGCGGCCGCCGACATGCATGTTCGACCGTGTCTCTCCAGCCTGCGGCACCCGGTTGATCGCGCCGACAGGCTCCCCGTCGACGAGAATCACCCGCTTGTCGCCATGCTGCACATCGGGCAGGAATTTCTGCGCGATGAGCGGCTCGCGGCTCATCCCGGTGAACAATTCGTGCAGCGAAGACAAGTTGCGGTCGTTCGGATCCAGCCTGAACACCCCGGCACCGCCATTTCCGTAAAGCGGCTTGAGGATGATGTCGCCATGCGCGGCCTTGAATTCGCGCAGCGTCCCGAGATCGCGGGCGATCAGGGTCGGCGGGATCAGATCCGCGAATTGCAGGACCAGCAGCTTCTCGGGGCAATTGCGTACCCAGAACGGATCGTTGACCACCATCGTGCCCGGCGCCAGCAGGTCCAGCAGATGCGTGGTGGTGATATATCCCATGTCGAACGGCGGATCCTGCCGCAGCCACACAACGTCGAAATCCGACAGGTCCACCTCCTGCCGATCCCCAAGTGTGAAATGATCGCCACGCTCGCGCCGGACCGTCAGCGGCCATCCCGACGCCATGACCTTCCCCTCGCGCCAGGACAGGTGATCCGGCGTGTAATAGAACAGCGAATGCCCGCGCGCCTGCGCCTCTTCGGCAAGCCGGAATGTGCTGTCGGCCTCGATGTCGATCGGGCCGATGGGATCCATCTGGAAGGCGACGTTCAGCGGCATGGGACATCCTCGGAAAAAGGGATATTGCCCACCCTACATGGCGCAGCGCCGCCGCGACGGCAAGCCGTCACGGGCCGAAGGCGTTTTCCAGGATTTGAACCGCGCCGCTGCGATTCACGAATGCCGCGTCGAACCGGCTGTCCGTGTCCTGCCCGGTCGGCATCCGCGCGAGATAGCCGCTGGCGGATGCATAGATCCGCTCGATCTGCCGGGCCGAGATACGGGCAGCGGCGCGCGCGAAATCACGCGATTTCTTGACTTCGACGAAGACCAGCGCGCCTGCCTTCTGAAAGATCAGGTCGATCTCGCCGCCCGGCCCGCGCCAGCGCCGCTCGCAGAGCTGGAAACCGCGCCGGGCATAGTCGCGCGCCACGATGTCCTCCGCCGCCAGTCCGGCATGGTATGATATCGGTCCGCTCATTTCGGTCTCTCCATGTCCAGCGCCGCCTGATAGACGCGGCGCTTCGGCAATCCCAACGCCGCGGCCACCGCCGCCGCGGCATCCTTGACGCTCATCGTGTCCAGCGCCGCGCGCAGCGCCGTTTCCATATCCTGATCCGACGCAGCGTCCTCCGCCCGGTCGATCACCAGCACCATCTCGCCCTTCAGCACCCGTTTGCCAGCGGCATCGCGCAGTTCGGCCAGGGTGCCGCGCAGCACCTCCTCGAAGCGTTTGGTCAGCTCCCGGCACAGGGCCGTTTTACGCCCTTCGCCCAAGTATTGCACCAATTCTCCCAATGTTCGGTTAATGCGCTTGGGGCTTTCGTACAGCACCAGCGTCGCCGGAATCGCCGCAAGCTCGGCCATCCATGCCCGGCGCGCGCCCGCGCCCGAGGGCGGAAAGCCCGCGAACAAAAACCGGTCGGTCGGCAGCCCCGCCACCGTGAGCGCCGCGATCACCGCCGAGGGGCCGGGCACCGCGTGCACCGGCAGCCCCTCGGCGATCGCCGCGCGGGCCAGCGGAAAGCCGGGATCGGCGACCAGCGGCGATCCGGCTTCCGATGCATAGGCGACCGAGCGTCCCCCCTGCATCATCCGAATCAGCCGCGGGCGCATTTCGGCACCGTTATGGTCGTGATAGGCGATCATCGGGCGATCCCCCACCGCGATCCCGTGCAACGCCATCAGGCGGCGCAGGGTACGGGTATCCTCGGCCGCCAAAACGTCCGCCGAGGCCAGCGTGTCCAGCGCACGCAAGGTTATGTCGCGCGCCGCGCCCAGCGGAGTTGCCACGAAATACAGCCCGGCGGAGAGTCGCTTGATCTCGAATGTCACGTCCGGCCTCGCGCTTCGGGGACATTTACTCTGTTTCCTGTAGCGCATAGTGTGGCCCGGCCTGCAAGCATGGCGCCGTCCCGCGCCACCCGAAGCCGAGGAGACACCGATGATCGCCACCCTCCGCCGGACCCGCCGAAACGCGGTTCGGCTCGTTCTCGTCGCATCCGCGCTCTGGCTGGCCGCATGCGGCGGCGCGGGGCCGCTTCGCAACGCCGACGGGCCGAGCATCGACACCGGCGCGCCGGTCCCGGTCGCGCTGCTGGTGCCGGCGGGATCGGGACAGGAGGGCGATGACGGGCTTGCGAGATCGCTGGAGAACGCGGCACGGTTGGCAATCGGCGACCTGAACAACGTCGCCATCGACCTGCGCGTCTACCGCACCGCAGGCAATGCCGCGACCGCCGCGGAAGTGGCGGCCAAGGCGGTCGAGGACGGCGCGAAGATCATCCTCGGTCCGGTCTATGCGGCCGCCGCCAATGCTGCCGGCACCGCCGTCGCGCGCAGCGGCGTGAACGTGCTGAGCTTTTCCAACAATGCCGGAATCGCGGGCGGCAACGTCTTTGTGCTCGGCCACACCTTCGAGAACACGGCAAGCCGTCTTGTCACCTACGCGGCCGCGCAGGGCCGTTCGAAGATCATGATCGCCTATGGCCGCGACACCGCCGAGAAACGCGGCCGCGACGCCATCGCCGCCGCCATCGCGCGCAGCGGCGCCGTGCTGGCCGGCGAAGCCTCGTTCGAGCTGTCGCAGAACGGCGTCGTGCAGGCGGTGACCGAGGTGACGGACACCGCCAAGGCCAGCGGCGCCGACGCGATCTTCATGACCTCGGGCACCGCGGGCGCGCTGCCGATCCTGTCGCAGCTGGTCAAGGAAAACGGCATCGACCCCGAGACGACCAAGTTCATCGGCCTGCAACGCTGGGACATCCCGCCCGGCGCGCGCGAGCTTCCGGGGCTTCAGGGCGGCTGGTTCGCGCTGCCCTCACCGGCGCTGACCGAGCAGTTCGACGCGCGCTATTCGGCCGCCTATGGCGAGCCGCCGCATCCGATCGCCAGCCTCGCCTATGACGGCATCGCCGCGATCGGCGCGCTGGTCGGCGCCGGGGATGCCGGCGCCCTGAGCGCAGCCTCGCTGACCCAGCCCACGGGCTTTGTCGGGGTGAACGGCATCTTCCGGCTGCGCACCGACGGCAGCAACGAGCGCGGCCTGGCCGTCGCCACGATCCAGGACAACCAGGTAAGTGTCATTGACCCCGCCCCCAGAAGCTTCCCCGGCGCCGGTCTCTGACCCCTCCGCCGCGCCGGCCGCGGGGCCGCTTTTCGACGACCTGATCTGCCCCGAAGCGGACATCTTCGACATCGCGGCGGTCACGGACGCGCTGCGCGCGGCCTGCGACGCCGCCGCCGACGCGCCCGGGATGCGGGCGGAAACGGTGCGGATCCTGTCGGACGCGTTGCAGCATGGACGGGCCCGCATCGCCGGGGCCTTTGCCGCCGATCCGCTGAACGCCTGGCCGACGGTGCGCGCCTATGCCTTCCTCGCCGACCGTGTCGTCGCCGCCGTCTTCGACGTCGCCACCTGCTGGCTGCATCCGAAACACACGCCGACCGAATCCGAACGGCTGACCGTGCTGGCGGTGGGCGGCTATGGCCGCGCCGAGATGGCGCCGTTCTCCGACATCGACCTGCTGTTCCTGACCCCCTACAAGATCACCGCCTGGGCCGAGAGCGTGATCGAATCCATGCTCTACATGTTCTGGGATCTGCACCTGAAGGTCGGCCATGCCAGCCGCACCGTGGACGATTGCCTGCGGCTCGGGCGCGAGGATTACACGATCCGCACCGCGCTACTGGAGCATCGCTATGTGGGCGGCCACGCCCCGCTGGCGCAGGATCTCAAGCGCCGGCTCTGGGCCGAGCTGTTCACCGGCACCGAGGCCGATTTCATCGAGGCCAAGCTGGACGAACGCGCGGCGCGGCACCGCAAGCAGGGCGGCCAGCGCTACATGGTCGAGCCGAACGTCAAGGAGGGCAAGGGCGGGCTGCGCGACCTGCATTCGCTGTTCTGGATCGACAAGTACGTTCACGGGGTCGAGAATCCGGCCGATCTGGTCGCGCTGGGCGTGTTCCACAAGGACGAATACGACGACTTCCGCGCCGCCGGCAATTTCCTGACGGCGGTGCGCTGTCATCTGCACCTGCTGACCGGACGGCCGGTGGACAGGCTGACCTTCGACATGCAGGTCGAGGTGGCGAGCCGCATGGGCTATGCCGACCGGGGCGGGCGCCGCGCGGTCGAGCATTTCATGCAGGACTACTTCCTTCAGGCCACCAAGGTCGGCGAGCTGACGCGCATCTTCCTTGCCGCGCTGGAGGCGCGCCACCTCAAGAAGGAGCCGAAGCTGGTCGGCCTGTTTCGCCGCCGCCGCAAGGTGCGCAAGGGCTACCGCGTGGTGCAGAACCGGCTTGCGGTCATCGACGAGGACGCGTTCCTGTCGGACAAGCTGAACCTTCTGCGCATCTTCGAGGAAGGGCTGCGCACCGGCCTTCTGATCCATCCGGGCGCGCTTCGGCTGATGACGGCCAACCTGCACCTGATCGACGACGACATGCGCAGCGATCCCGAAGCGACGCGCATCTTCCGCGATCTGATGCTGAAACACGGCAACCCGGAACGCGCGCTGCGGCGGATGAACGAGCTGGGCGTGCTGGGTGCCTTCATCCCCGAATTCAAGCCCATCGTGGCGATGATGCAGTTCAACATGTACCACAGCTACACGGTGGACGAGCACACGATCCAGTGCATCTCGGTGCTGGCGCAGATCGAGCGGGGCGAGCTGGTCGAGGAACTGCCGATTGCCAGCCAGATCCTGCAGGAGGGGGTGAACCGCCGGGTGCTGTATGTCGCGCTGCTGTGCCACGACATCGGCAAGGGCCGGCCCGAGGATCACGCCGTGGTCGGTGCCAAGCTGGCCCGCACCATCGCGCCGCGGCTGGGCCTTCGGCCGGGCGAATGCGCGGCGGTGGAATGGCTGGTGCGCTATCATCTGCTGATGTCAGACATGGCGCAGAAACGCGACATCGCCGATCCGCGCACGGTACGCGATTTCGCCAAGGCGGTGCAGACGCGCGAGCGGCTGGATCTCTTGACCGTGCTGACGGTGTGCGACATCCGCGGCGTCGGCCCCGGCGTCTGGAACAACTGGAAGGCCACGCTGCTGCGCGCGCTCTACCGGCAGACGCGCCGCGCGATGGAGGACGGGCTGGAGGCGCTGAACCGCACCCATCGCGGGGCAGAGGCCAAGCGCAACCTGCGCGCCGCGCTGGAGGGCTGGCCGCCAAAGGAGATCAAGGCGGAACTGGATCGGCACTACGATCCGTACTGGCAGGGGCTGCATGTCACCGCGCATGTCGATTTCGCCGAATTGCTGCGCGGTATCGACACGGCGGGGATCCGGCTGCGGCTGACCGCGGACGAGGACCGCGACGCGACCCGCATCTGTTTCGCCATGGCGGACCATCCCGGCATCTTCAGCCGGATGTGCGGCGCGCTGGCGCTGGTCGGCGCCGACATCAAGGACGCGCGCACCTTCACCACCAAGGATGGCTGGGCCACCGCCGCCTTCTGGGTGCAGGACATCGAGGGCGCCCCCTACGAGACCAGCCGCCTGCCGCGCCTCAGGGCAATGATCCACAAGATCATGGGCGGCGAGATCAAGGCGACCGAGGCGATGCGCAGCCGCGACAAGCTGAAGAAACGCGAGGCCGCGTTCCGGGTGCCCACCTCGATCGTGTTCGACAACGAAGGGTCCGAGATCTACACGATCATCGAGGTCGACACCCGCGACCGCCCCGGCCTGCTGTTCGATCTGACGCGCACGCTGGCGGCGGACCATGTGCAGATTGCCAGCGCGGTGATCGCCACCTATGGCGAACAGGTGGTCGACAGCTTCTACGTCAAGGACATGTTCGGGCTGAAACTCTATTCCGAAAGCCGCCAGCAGGCGCTGGAGGCGAAGCTGCGCAGCGCCATCGAGCAGGGCGCGATCCGGGCCAAAGAGGGATGAGCGCGGTGCGGGCGCGCGCGGGGGGCGCACAATGAAGCCGATCCGGCTGATGGCCGCGTTCTTCACCGTGGGCGTCTGGACGCTGGCCAGCCGCGTGCTGGGCTTCGTGCGCGACATCCTGATCGCCGCCTACCTGGGGGCGGGGCCGGTCGCGGAAGCGTTCCTGATCGCCTTTTCGCTGCCCAACATGTTCCGCCGATTCTTTGCCGAGGGCGCGTTCAACATGGCCTTCGTGCCGATGTTCTCGAAAAAGGTCGAACGCGGCGAGGATCCGCTCGGCTTCGCGCGCGACGCCTATGCCGGGCTGGCGGCTTTGCTGATCGGGTTCACGCTGGTGGCGGTGCTGGCGATGCCGTGGCTGGTGCTGGCAATGGCGTCCGGGTTTCTCGAGGATGAACGCTATCCGCTGGCGGTGCTCTACGGGCGCATCGCTTTCCCGTACATCCTGTTCATCTCGCTCGCGGCGCTGTTGTCGGGGCTGCTCAACGCCATCGGCCGGTTTGCGGCCGCCGCCGCCGCGCCGGTGCTGCTGAACGTGCTGTTCATCGGCGCCCTCGCGGTTGCGGGGCGCGCGGGCTGGGATATCGGGCTGACACTTGCCTGGACGGTGCCGGCCGCGGGCATCGCGCAGCTGGCGCTGGTCTGGGCGGCGGCGGCGCGCGCGGGCTTTCGCCTGAGGCTGAAGCGGCCGCGCCTGACGCCCGAACTGCGCCGGCTGGCCGTCATCGCCTTTCCCGCACTACTGGCCGGCGGGGTGGTACAGATCAACCTGCTGATCGGGCGGCAGGTCGCCAGCTTCTTCGACGGGGCGGTGGCCTGGATCAACTATGCCGACCGGCTTTACCAGTTGCCGCTGGGGGTGGTCGGGATCGCCATCGGCGTGGTGCTGCTTCCGGATCTCTCGCGCCGGCTTGGCGCGGGCGACACTGCCGGCGGGCGCGACGCGTTCAACCGCGCAGCCGAGATCAGCCTGGCCTTGACCATTCCCGCTGCGGTGGCGCTGGTAGTGATCCCGATGCCGCTGATCGCGGTGCTGTTCCAGCGCGGCGCCTTCGGACCCGACGACACCGCGGCCACGGCGTTGGCGGTGGCGGTCTACGGCCTTGGCCTGCCGGCCTTCGTGTTGCAGAAGGTGCTGCAGCCGCTGTTCTTCGCGCGCGAAGACACCCGCACGCCCTTCCGCTACGCGCTGGTGGCGCTGGTTGTGAACGCCGTCATCGCCATCGGGCTGGCGCCGTCCGTCGGCTATATCGCGGCGCCGCTGGGAACGGTGCTGGCCGCATGGACGATGGTGTTTCAGCTTTGGCGCGGCTCGCGCGCGATGGGCGACGCGGCACGGCTCGACACGCGGTTCCGCCGCCGGATCTGGCGCATCGTGCTGGCCGCGGCGCTGATGGGCGCGCTGCTGTGGGCCCTGAACCTCGGGCTGGGGCCGATGTTCGGGATGGGGCGGCTGCGCTATGCGGCGCTCGCGATACTCGTGGGCGCGGGGATCGGCGCCTATTTCGCGCTGGCCCATGTGCTGGGCGGGCTGCCGCTGCGGGACATCGGGCGGACATTGCGGCGCGGGTAGCGGACGGGTCCACCCGCTGGCGCGGGCGGACCGGCCGGGGGCTCTGCCCCCGGACCCCCGAGGTATTTTTCGGCAAGATGAGGAGCAGGGGCGCTTTCTGCTGCGCGGGGCCGCGTGCCTATCTGTGGCGCAGTTTTGTCATCACCCGCGCCCAGCCGCCGGGGCTGACGACGAAGGACAGACCGAACCCGGTTGCAAAGCCCGTCAGATCGGCGACCCAGTCCAGTCCGCCGCCGAACAGAAGCCCGAAGATCAGCTGAAACGCCATCAGGAAGCCGATCAGGTAGAAGGCCCGCGCCTGCGGCCCGCCGGTCGCGGCAAGCTGGGTCCAGAGCAGGAAGGTGAAGGCCCCGATCAGACCGTAGACCGCCGGGTATCCGCCGAACAGCGGGAACCGCGTGTCGAGCGCAAGGCTGTAGACCAGCCCCGCCGACACGGAGGCGCCGAAGAACACGGCGAGCACGGCCCAGGCGGAAAAGATCTCTCCGACCATCTTGCCCAGCGCCAGCAGGAAGACGAGCACGAAGAGCGTGTGCGTGAAATTGGCATGAATGAACGGATAGGCCACCAGCCGCAGGAGGTGTTCGGGCGGCCAGCGGTTCTGCGCCAGCATCTGGCCGAACACGTCGCCGACCACCGCGAAGCGCTGGATCATTGCCAGTCGCCAGCCCACCGCGTCGGGCCCGCCGACAAGGCCCCGTTCGGCCAGTTGCAGCGCCGCCTCGACCCCGAAAATCGCGAGCGCGAGCGCCACCACCACAGGCGGCAGGGCGTTGAACGGGCTTTCGTTGTGCGGGCTGCTCATGCGGGGCTTCCTTGACGGCCTTTGCGCCTTCCGATACGCGAGCGCGGCGCAGAAATCCAGACGGAGACATGGACATGGCCGAGTTTACCCCCCGCGTGTTCTCGGGCATCCAGCCGTCGGGCGGCCTGACGCTGGGCAACTACCTTGGCGCGCTGAAACGCTTTGCCGATGTGCAGGATGCCGGGGTCGAGACGATCTATTGCATGGTCGACCTGCATGCGATCACCGTCTGGCAGGATCCCACCGCGCTGACCCGCGCCACGCGCGAGCTGTGTGCCGGGTTCATTGCCTCGGGCATCGACCCGGAAAAGTCGATCCTGTTCAACCAGAGCCAGGTGCCCGCCCATGCGCAGCTTGCCTGGATCTTCAACTGCGTCGCCCGCATGGGCTGGATGCAGCGGATGACCCAGTGGAAGGACAAGGCCGGCAAGAACACCCAGAACGCGTCTTTGGGCCTGTTCGCCTATCCGGCGCTGATGGCGGCCGATATCCTAGTCTATCACGCGACGCATGTGCCGGTGGGCGAGGACCAGAAGCAGCACCTGGAGCTGACGCGCGATATCGCCATCAAGTTCAACAACGATTTCGGCGTCGATTTCTTCCCCGAGACCGAGCCGGTGATCGAAGGCGCCGCGACGCGGGTGATGAGCCTGCGGGACGGGACGAAGAAGATGTCGAAATCCGACCCCTCGGACATGAGCCGCATTAACCTGACCGACGACGCCGATACCATCGCGCAGAAGATCCGCAAGGCGCGCACCGATGCCGAACCGCTGCCCGGCGATCTTGACGGGCTGACCGCGCGGCCCGAGGCGCGCAACCTGGTGAACATCTATGCCGGGCTGGCCGACATGAGCGCGCAGCAGGTACTGAATGCGCATGGCGGGCAGCAGTTTTCCGCCTTCAAGCCGGCGCTGGCCGATCTGGCGGTGGACAGGCTGTCGCCGATCTCGGCGGAAATGTCGCGGCTGATGCAGGAGCCGGCGGAAATCGACGCCATCCTTGCCCGCGGAGCGGAACGGGCGAATACCATCGCCGCGCCGATCCTGAAACGCACATATGAGATCGTGGGGATGGTGGGCGCGTGACGCGATGCCGTTGCGGCGCGGGCGGTCTGGACCTCGGCCGGCGCCGCGCCTAGTGTCGCCGCGCGAGCGAAGGAGACGCCGATGGCCACGGGCACCAATATCCGCACCTATTTCGAGGGCAGCTGGCACGAGGGCAACGTGCCGATCATGCGCGCGGCCGATCACGGCGCCTGGCTGGGCAGCACGGTGTTCGACGGCGCGCGCTATGTCGACGGCGTCGCCCCCGACCTGGACGCGCATTGCGCCCGGGTGAACCGGTCGGCGGAGGCGCTGATGATCAAGCCCGATGTAGCCACCGACCGCATGGTCGAAATCGTGCGCGAGGGGCTGGCGCTTTATCCCGCGGATGCCGCGGTCTACATCCGCCCGATGTACTGGGCGACCGAGAACGGCCATCTTGCCGTCCTGCCCGGCGATGCGGAGACCGGGTTCTGCATCTGCCTCGAAGAGGTGCCGATGGCCCCGCCCGACATGACCGCGACGCTGGGCACCACGCGCTTTCGCCGGCCGATCCTGGAAAGCTCGGTGGTCAATGCCAAGGCCGGCTGCCTTTACCCCAACAATGCGCGGATGCTGCGCGAGGCGGTGGATAACGGCTATTCCAACGCGCTGGTGGCCGATGCGATGGGAAATGTCGCCGAGACCGCGACCTCGAACATCTTCATGGTCCGGGACGGCGAGGTGTTCACCCCGATCGCCAACGGCACCTTCCTGGCCGGCATCACCCGGGCGCGGCATATCTCGAACCTGGCGGCGGACGGCACGACGGTGCATGAAGCGGTGCTGACCTTCGACGATTTCCGCAAAGCGGACGAGGTGTTCATGTCGGGCAACCTGATGAAGGTGACGCCGGTGACGGAATTCGACGGCACCGCCTATCAGGTCGGGCCGGTGACGCGGCGGGTGCGCGAGCTTTACTGGGATTGGGCGCTGTCCGGCGACTGACCGGTTGCCAGACCGGCCCGCCTGCGACATCATCCGCGAAACGGTCAACAGCCGCAATCCGGGGCCCCCATGCGCAAGTTCCTCGTCGTCCTCGACGACAGCCGCGAATGCCTGAACGCGATGCGCTTTGCCGCGATGCGCGCGGCGAATACCGGCGCCGGCGTGCAGATCCTGTCGATCATTCCGCCGGACGAGTTCCAGCACTGGGTCGGCGTCGGCGCGATCATGCGCGAAGAGGCGCGCGAACGGATCGAGGCGCATTACGAGGTCTACGCCAAGTGGATGCGCGACCGCCAGAATGTCGAGCCGGAACTGGTGATCCGCGAGGGCGAGGCGGTACCGGAAATCCTGGCGCAGATCCGCGACGATCCGGCGATCGGCGTGCTGGTGCTGGGGGCCGGATCGGAAAAGGGCGGGCCGGGCCCGCTGGTCAGCCAGCTGTCCAAATCCGCCGGCAGCCTTCCGGTGCCGGTGACCATCGTGCCGGGCGACATGTCGAAGGAACGGCTGCAAGAGGTGACGTGACCTATCGCCCGGCAGCCGCGGCGCGTGCCGGGCTGCGGTAAAGGAACATGATGCGCGAACGGGTGATCTTTCTGCTGCTCGGCCTGATGATCGGGGCGGGCGTTCTGGCATGGATCGGCGATATGGCGACGCCGCCGCCGGAACCGCGCGCGATCACCCCGCGCGGCGATCTCAGCCCCGGCGAAGAGACGATCATCGCGCTTTTCGAGGCAACGCAGAATTCCGTTGTCTCGATCACCACCAGCGAGGCCCGCGTCGATCCGTTCTCGCGCCGGCGGCAGGTGGTGCCGCGCGGTACAGGGTCGGGCTTCATCTGGGACGACGCGGTGCATGTCGTCACCAACAACCATGTGATCGCGGGGGCAAGCGGCGCGCAGGTGCGGCTGGCCGATGGCCGCGTCCTGCCGGCAAAGCTTGTCGGCACAGATCCGTCGCACGACCTTGCGGTTCTGCGCATCGCCCCGGACGGAGAAGTGCCGCGCCCGATCCCGGTGGGCGACAGCGCGTCGATCCGGGTCGGGCAGACCGTGCTGGCGATCGGCAACCCGTTCGGGCTGGACTGGACGCTGACCACCGGCGTCGTCTCGGCGCTGGACCGGGAACTGGAAGAGCCGGGAAACCGCACCATCACCGGGCTGATCCAGACGGATGCGGCGATCAATCCGGGCAATTCCGGCGGCCCGCTGATCGACAGTGCCGGGCGGCTGATAGGGGTGAACACGGCGATCTTCAGCCCCTCGGGCACCTCGGCCGGGATCGGGCTGGCCGTGCCGGTGGACGTGGTCAACCGCGTCGTGCCGCAACTGATCGCCACCGGCCGCTATCACCCGCCGGTCCTGGGCGTGCGGCATGACGAGCGGGTCAATGCGCTGGCCCGCCGGCAAGGGCTGAACGGCGTGCTGGTGCTGGGTATCGAGCCGGGCAGCCCCGCCGACGCGGCCGGCCTGCGCCCGGCAACCGCGGATCGGGCCGGGCGAATCGCGCCAGGCGACGTGATCGTGTCGGTGGACGGCACCGCGACCGAGAGCTCGGCCGACCTGGTGGCCGCGCTCGACCGGCACCGCCCCGGCGACACGGTGACGCTGGGCATCGGGCGGGCGGGGCGCGAGATGACGCTGGAGGTGACGCTTGCCGCGCGCTAAGCGAGGCGCGCGACGACAGCACAATCTAGAATGGTTCTAAACCTTGACTTGCCGCCGCGCCGCGCGCATATCGGGCGGAGAGAGGTATGTGCCATGTTCATCCAGACCGAATCCACCCCGAACCCCGCAACGCTGAAATTCCTGCCCGGTCAGGCCGTGCTGGAATCCGGCACGGCGGATTATCCCAGCCCCGATACCGCCGGCTCCTCGCCGCTGGCCCGCCGCATCTTCGCGGTCGAGGGGGTGACCGGCGTGTTCTTCGGCAACGATTTCGTGACCGTGACCAAGGCCGAGAACGTCGCGTGGGAACATATCAAGCCCGCGATCCTCGGCGCGGTGATGGAACATTTCCAGTCCGGCGAGCCGGTGATGGACGGCGAAGGCCAGGAGGTCGGCCATGCCGACCATGACGGCCCGGACGGCGAGATCGTGGTCCAGATCAAGGAATTGCTGGACACCCGCGTGCGTCCCGCCGTGGCGCAGGACGGCGGCGACATCACCTTTCAGGGGTTCGAGCGTGGCGTCGTCTATCTGCACATGCAGGGCGCCTGTGCCGGCTGCCCGTCCTCGACCCTGACGCTGAAGATGGGGATCGAGAACCTGCTGCGCCACTACATCCCCGAGGTGACAGAGGTGCGGCCGGTTGTCTGACGGCCTGACGCTGGGATTCGACACATCGGCCGGGCATTGCGCGGCCGCTTTGCTTTGCGACGGTGCGGTTCTGGTCGCGCGAGCCGAAGAGATGAGCCGGGGACAGGCCGAACGGCTGATGCCGCTTCTGGAAGACGTGCTGGCGGAGGCCGGGATCGGCTGGCCGGATCTGGCGCGGATCGGCGTCGGGATCGGGCCGGGCAACTTCACCGGCATCCGCATATCGGTGGCCGCGGCGCGCGGACTGGCACTGGCGCTGGGCTGCCCGGCAATCGGGGTGGACAGCTTCGAGGCGACCGCCCTGGACCGGCCCCGCCCCTGCGCGGTAGCGATCCCGGCCATGCGCGGGCAGGTCTACCTGCAACGCTTCGCACCTGACCGGGCCGGGCCGCCCGAACTTGCCGAGGCGGGGGCCGAGATTTCGGGCGACCTTCCCGTGATCCCCCGCGCCGCGCCGCGCGATCTGGCCGTCGCCATTGCCCGGATCGCGGCCAGCCGCCCGGCCGAGGAGGCGGACCGCCCCGCACCGCTCTACATCCGGGCCGCCGATGCCGCCCCGCCGCGAGAAGCCCCGCCGGTGATGCTGCCATGACACCCGCCGAGCTGGCCGCCCTGCATCGCCGCTGTTTCACCCTGCCCCGCCCATGGGACGCGGATGAATTCGCGGCGCTGCTGGCAACGCCCGCCGCATTCCTGTGCTGTGCGCCGGGCGGCTTCGCGCTGGGCCGCGCAGCGGCCGGCGAGGCAGAGCTTCTGACCCTCGCGGTCGATCCCGGCCAGCGGCGGCGCGGGATCGGGCGCGGCCTGCTGGATCGGTTCGAGACCGCGTCGATCGCGCGCGGCGCGCAAACCGCCTTTCTCGAAGTCGCCGCAACCAACAATGCCGCCCGCGCGCTGTACGCTGCCGCCGGCTGGCAGGAGGCGGGGCTGCGGCGCGGCTATTACCGCGCGCCGGACGGCGCCGCCGAGGATGCGGTGATCCTGACCCGGACGCTGGCCGCCGCCTGACCTTGCGTCAGACGGTGCCGCGCCGCGGAATTGGCCCGCGATTCACCGCGGCCGCGCAAATTAGCAGTTGACCGCCCCTGACCCCTCGGTCCTAATTCGGCCCATGTCGGGGCCAGTTCCGGGGCCGGGAAATCCGCCACGGAATCGGCCCTCAATGAACAACTGGGAGATTTCCATGACCCTGATGAAAACCCTTCTTGGCGCCGGCGCCGCGCTTGCCCTGTCTGCCGCGGGCGCGCTGGCCGAGCCGGGACTGATCATCGACCTCGGCGGCAAGTTCGACAAGTCGTTCAACGAAAGCGCCTATAACGGTGCCCAGCGCTGGGTCGAGGAAACCGGCGGCGACTACCTGGAGACCGAGCTGCAATCCGAGGCGCAGCGCGAGCAGAACCTGCGCAAGATGGCCGAGCGTGGCGCCAACCCGATCATCGTGATGGGCTTTGCCAACCAGTCGACGCTTGAAAAGATCGCGCCGGATTACCCGGATACCAAGTTCGCCATCATCGACTCGGTGGTGGACCAGCCCAACGTCAAGTCGATGCTGTTCTCCGAACAGGAAGGCAGCTATCTGGTCGGCGTCGTCGCCGCGATGACCACCGAGACCGACACGGTCGGCTTCGTGGGCGGGATGGACGTGCCGCTGATCCGCCGGTTTGCCTGCGGCTACGCCGAGGGCGTCAAGGCGACCAACCCCGACGCCAAGATCATCTCGAACATGACCGGGACGACGCCGACCGCGTGGAACGACCCGGTGAAGGGCGGCGAACTGGCGAAATCGCAGGTCAGCCAGGGCGCCGACGTGATCTATGCCGCGGCGGGCGGCACCGGCGTCGGCGTGCTTCAGGCCGCCGCCGACGAGGGCGTCTATTCCATCGGCGTGGACAGCAACCAGAACTACCTGCATCCCGGTTCGGTCCTGACCTCGATGGTCAAGCGGGTCGACAACGCGGTGTACAAGCTGTTCTCGGAAGGCGTCGAAGGCTTCGAGCCGGGGCTTGAAGTGCTCGACCTCGAATCCGAGGGTGTCGGCTATGCCGTGGACGAGCATAACGAGGCGCTGATCACCGACGAGATCAAGGCCGCCGTCGAGGAGGCGAAGGCAGGCATCATTTCCGGAGAGATCGTGCCGCACGACTATTACACCGACGACAGCTGCCCGACGCTCACCTTCTGAATGGCGGGCACCGTGACAGAAACGCAAGCGGGGCGGCCGGCCGAATCGGCCGCCCCGGCCATCGAGCTTCGCGGCATCTCCAAGGCGTTCGGCCCGGTGCAGGCGAACAAGGATATCTCGATCCGTGTCATGCCCGGCACGATCCACGGCATCATCGGCGAGAACGGCGCTGGCAAATCCACGCTGATGTCGATCCTCTACGGCTTCTACAAGGCGGATGCCGGCGAGATCTTCATCAACGGGGAAAAGACCGAGATCCCCGACAGCCAGGCCGCCATCTCGGCCGGCATCGGCATGGTGTTCCAGCATTTCAAGCTGGTGCAGAATTTCTCGGTGCTGGAAAACGTGATCCTCGGCGCCGAGGACGGCGCGCTTCTCAAACCGTCCAAGGCCAAGGCGCGCGAGGCCCTGAAACGGCTTGCCGCCGAGTATGAATTGCAGGTCGATCCCGATGCCCTGATCGAGGAGATCGGCGTCGGGATGCAGCAGCGGGTGGAAATCCTCAAGGCGCTGTACCGACAGGCCGACATCCTGATCCTCGATGAGCCCACCGGCGTTCTGACCCCGGCCGAGGCCGACCACCTGTTCCGCATCCTCGAAGGGCTGAAGGCGCAGGGCAAGACGATCATCCTGATCACCCACAAGTTGCGCGAGATCATGGATGTGACCGACACCGTCAGCGTGATGCGGCGCGGCGAGATGACGGCGACCGTCCAGACCTCGGAAACCGATGCCGAGCATCTGGCCGAGCTGATGGTGGGTCGCAAGGTGCTGCTGCGCGTCGACAAGAAACCCGCCGCGCCCGGCGATACCGTGCTGGAGATCGAGAACCTGAAGGTCGTCGACGAGGACGGGGTGGAACGGCTACGCGGCATCGACCTG
Organism: uncultured Paracoccaceae bacterium; assembly: GCA_947503765.1. Classification (GTDB taxonomy): domain Bacteria; phylum Pseudomonadota; class Alphaproteobacteria; order Rhodobacterales; family Rhodobacteraceae; genus Psychromarinibacter. The sequence goes on from CANNFA010000004.1 coordinate 103,167, forward strand.
CATGTCAGGGCCGGCGAAATCCTGGGGATCGCCGGCGTCGCGGGCAATGGGCAATCCGAGGTGCTGGAGGTGCTGGGCGGGATCACCGCCGCCAAGGGAACGGTGCGGATCAACGGGCAGGAAATCGACCTGTCCGGCAAATCGTCCGACGGCCAGTCGCGCCGCGCCCGCAGCATCGCGCATGTTCCGGAAGACCGGCAGTCGCTGGGCCTGATCATGGATTTCCACGCGTGGGAAAACATGATCTTCGGCTATCACCATGACCCGGCCTACCAGAAGAACGCGCTGCTGATGGACAATGCCGGCATCCGCGCCGAAACCCAGGCCAAGATGGAACGCTTCGACGTGCGCCCGCCGAACCCGGACCTGACCGCGCGCAGCTTTTCCGGCGGGAACCAGCAGAAGATCGTCTGCGCCCGCGAGATCGAGCGCAATCCCGACCTGCTGCTGGTCGGGCAGCCGACCCGCGGCGTCGATATCGGCGCCATCGAGTTCATCCACAACCAGATCGTCGGCCTGCGCGACCAGGGCAAGGCGGTGCTGCTGGTCAGCGTCGAGCTGGAAGAGATCATGTCGCTGGCCGACCGCATCGCGGTGATGTTCGACGGCCGCGTGATGGGCGAGCGCCTGCCATCCGAAACCGACGAACGCGAGCTGGGTCTGCTGATGGCCGGCATCACCGATACCGAGGCCGAGCATTCGGTCGACGAGGTCGCGGCGAACCTGGCAAAGACCCAGGGCAAGGTGGGCTGATGCGGAACGGTCACGCAATGAACACCCGTCCCGGGCTTGCCCCGGGACCTCGGGGCGCATCATGGCCGGGAGGCCCCGGATCAAGTCCGGGGCGGGCTCCAGGATCAAGTCGGTGGCAGGCTCGCGGATCAGGTCGGGTGCGGGCGTTTGTTTCACGTCTTGCAGAGCCGCGCGGGCCTGTCCGTTGCACGCGCCCCGGGCTTGATCCGGGGCCTCTGGCGGCGCGAGGTCCCGGGGCAAGCCCGGGACGGGTATTCCAGACAACCGGGACGGCCCGATGAACAAGCTTCCCAAATGGGTGGACGTGGCACTGATCCCGTTCATCAACCTGCTGCTGGCGCTGATCGTGTCGGGGCTGGTGATCCTCTATATCGGGGAAAGCCCGTTCGAGGCGATCTCGATCATGGTGCGCGGCGCTGTCGGCTCGACCTATGGCTGGGGCTACACGCTGTATTACGCGACCAACTTCATCTTCACCGGCCTGGCCGTCGCCGTCGCCTTCCAGGCGCGGATGTTCAACATCGGCGGCGAGGGTCAGGCGGCGATCGGCAGCCTTGGCGTGGCGCTGGTCTGCCTGGCCGTGCCGTGGCCGCACTGGCTGATCGCGCTGCCTGCGGCGGTTATCGCCGGGGCCATATTCGGCGCGGCCTGGGCGGCGATCCCGGCCTATCTGCAGGCGAAACGCGGCAGCCATATCGTGATCACCACGATCATGTTCAACTTCATCGCCTCGGCGCTGCTGGTCTACCTGCTGGTCAACGTGATGAAGCCGGTGGGCACCATGGCCCCCGAAACCGGCCGCTTCCCGCCCGGAACCTTCCTGCCCGATGCCTATGACATGGCCGGCTGGGTCGGCCTGCGCTTTTCGCGGTCCGCGCCGCTGAACATCACCTTCTTCATCGCCATCCTGTGCTGCGTGCTGGTCTACCTGCTGATCTGGCGCACCCGGCTGGGTTATCAGATCCGCGCCTTCGGCCAGTCCGAAAGCGCCGCGGTCTATGCCGGCATAAGCCCGGTGCGGATCACCATGATCACCATGCTGATCTCCGGCGGGCTGGCCGGGCTGATGGGGATCAACGCCGTGATGGGCGAGGCCGAGCGCCTGGTGATCGACCCGGTGCAGGGCGCCGGCTTTGTCGGCATCGCCGTGGCGCTGATGGGCCGCAGCCATCCGGCGGGCGTGTTCCTGGCCGGGTTGCTGTTCGGGATGCTGTACCAGGGCGGCGGCGAGCTGGAATTCGACATCCCGGCGATCAGCCGCGAGATGATCCTGGTGATCCAGGCGCTGGTGATCCTGTTCACCGGGGCCTTCGACAACATGATCCGCATGCCGCTGGAACGGCTGTTCAACCGTCCGGGCCGGGGTGGCGGTTCTCCCGCGAAACCGATGCCGCCGGGCGAAGGCACGACCCACAAGCCCGCGGTTTCCGAACCGGAAAAGAGCTGATCCATGGACCTGGCCACGATCATCCCGATCCTCGACGCGACGCTGCGCTCGGCGACGCCGCTGCTGTTCGTCTGCCTTGCCGGGCTGTTTTCGGAACGCTCGGGCATCATCGACATCGGGCTGGAGGGAAAGCTGCTGATCGCCGCGTTCTTCTCGGCCTCGGTCGCGGCGATGAGCGGGTCTGTCTGGATCGGCCTGCTGGCGGGCATCGGCGCGTCGCTGGTGCTGTCGCTGCTGCACGGGGTCGCGTCGATCACCTTTCGGGGCAACCAGCTGATCTCGGGCGTCGCGCTCAACTTCCTCGCCTCCGGTCTGACGGTGGTGATCGGCGAGAACTGGTTCGGGCTGGGCGGGCGCACCCCGCAACTGTCCGGCGCGGCGCGGTTTCAGCCGATCCACCTGCCCGGCGTCGAGGCGATGGCGGATGTCCCGGTGATCGGGCCGATCTATTCCAACCTGATCTCGGGCCACACGATCCTTGTCTACGCCGCGATCGTCACCGTGGCGCTGACATGGTGGGTGCTGTTCCGCACCCGGTTCGGCCTGCACCTGCGCGCGGTGGGCGAAAACCCGGAATCGGTGGACACGGCGGGCATCTCGGTCATCCGGCTACGGTATTCGGCGATGGTGATCGCCGGGGTGCTGTGCGGCATCGGCGGCGCGTACCTGGCCACCGGCCTGGCCGCCGGGTTCGTCAAGGAGATGAGCGCGGGGCGCGGCTTCATCGCGCTGGCGGCGCTGATCTTCGCCAAGTGGCGGCCGTGGTACGCGCTGGCGGCCTGCCTGCTGTTCGGCTTTCTCGACGCGGTCGGCACCCGGTTCCAGAAACTGGAGGTGCTGGGCGTGAACGTGCCCACGCAGTTCATGCAGGCCCTGCCCTACATCCTGACGGTGGTGATCCTGGCCGGCTTTGTCGGCAAGGCGATCCCGCCCCGCGCCGGAGGAACGCCCTATGTCAAGGAACGCTGACGACCTCGCCCGGCTCATCCGTTCCCGTGCCGGCGATGCGCCGGTGCGCGTCGGGCTGGTGCTGGGATCCGGGCTGGGGCACCTGGCGGACGCGGTGGAGGGCACGGCGATCCCTTACGGCGATCTGCCCGGCTTTCCCCATGCCGGGGTCAGCGGTCACAACCCGAACCTGGTGATCGGCGATCTGGAGGGCGTGCGCGTCGCGGTGTTCGGCGGGCGCGCGCATTACTACGAGAGCGGCCGGGGCGACGCGATGCGCCTGCCGCTGGAGGTGCTGCGTGCGCTGGGGGCCGAGGCGCTGATCCTGACCAACGCCGCCGGCTCGATGCAGCCCGACATCCCGCCGGGGGAATTGATGCTGCTGTCGGACCATATCAATTTCTCCGGCCTGAATCCGCTGATCGGCGAGGCGACCGATGATCGCTTTGTCCCGATGAAGGATGCCTATGATCCGGCGATGCGCGCCGCCCTGCAACGCGCCGCCGAGGCCGAGGGTATTCCCCTGCAACAGGGCGTTTACGCCTGGTATTCCGGCCCCTCCTTCGAGACCCCGGCCGAGATCCGCGCGATCCGTACCCTTGGCGCCGACGCGGTCGGCATGTCCACCGTGCCCGAGGTGATCCTGGCGCGGTTCCTTGGCCTGAAGGTCGCCGCGATCTCGACCGTCACCAACATGGCCGCCGGGATGAGCGACGAGGCGATCAGCCACGAACACACCAAGGCGATGGCCCCCCTCGGCGCGGCGAAGCTGGAGCGTATCCTGCGCCGGTATCTGCGCGGGGCCTGACCGGCCACCACGCGGCGGCGGCGTTTGACACTGCGCGCGCAACCGGGTTCTCTAGGGCAACCCCTTGCCGAGCGCCCGGAAGTTCATGCAAATCTACCTTCCCATTGCCGAGGTGTCGGTCAACGCCTTTCTCCTGTTCGGTCTCGGCGGGCTGGTGGGCATCCTGTCGGGCATGTTCGGGGTCGGCGGCGGCTTCATCCTGACGCCGCTGCTGTTCTTCGTCGGCATCCCGCCCGCCGTCGCCGTGGCGACCCAGGCCAACCAGGTCGTCGCCTCGTCGCTGTCGGGCGTGCTGGCCCACCTGAAACGCAAGACCGTCGATCTGCGAATGGGAACCGTGCTGCTGATCGGCGGGTTGGTCGGCGCGGCGGCGGGCGTGCAGCTTTTCGCGCTGATGCGGCGGCTCGGGCAGGTCGACCTGATGGTCAACCTGTTCTACGTCGTGTTCCTTGGCATCGTCGGCGGGCTGATGCTGGTCGAGGGGCTGTCGGCGCTGCGCAAGTCGCGGCGCGGCGCGCCCCGGCGCAAGCGGCACAATTGGGTGCACAACCTGCCGTTCAAGATGAAGTTCCGCGTGTCGGGGCTGTATATCTCGGTCATTCCGCCGCTGATCGTCGGGCTGCTGGTCGGTGTCCTGTCGGCGATCATGGGGGTCGGCGGCGGCTTCATCATGCTGCCGGCGATGATCTACATCCTTGGCATGCCGACCAAGGTGGTTGTCGGCACCTCGCTGTTCCAGATCATCTTTGTCGCGGCTTTCACCACGCTGATGCATGCCGTCACCAACCACACCGTCGACATGGTGCTGGCGGTGCTGCTGCTGGTCGGCGGTGTGATCGGGGCGCAGATCGGCACATCGCTGGCGGTTCACCTCAAGGCCGAACAACTGCGTATCTGGCTTGCCGTGCTGGTGCTGCTGGTGGGCGTGAAGCTGGGCCTCGACCTGCTGCTGGAGCCCTCGGATCTCTACTCGATAGAGCCGGAGGGACCGCGATGAAACTCCGCTGGCTGCTCGCCGCAATTCTGCTGGTCGCCCTGCCCGCGCGCGCCGAAGAGGTCGTGGCCGGCCTCAGCCAGACGCGCGTGTCGATCACCGCGGACTTCGCCGGGTCCGAGATCCTGATCTTCGGCGCCGTCAAGCGCGACCGCCCGGTGCCGGCCGATGCCGATCCGTTGCAGGTGGTGGTTGCGGTCGCCGGCCCGTCGGTCCCCGTCTCGGTCCGCAAGAAGGAACGCGTGTTCGGCATCTGGGTGAACACCACCTCGGTCGAGATCGACCTTGCCCCCAGCTTCTACGCGGTCGCCACCTCGGGGCCGTTCTACGACGTGATGTCGAATGTCGAGGATCTGCGTCACAAGGTGTCCGTCACCCGCGCGATCCGCTCGGTCGGCGCCACGACCGAGGTGGCAAGCGCGCGCGACTTCACCGCCGCGCTGATGCGCATCCGGGACCGGGACGGCAGCTATCAGTTGCACGAATCCACGATCCAGATCGACGAGGAAACGCTGTTCCGGACCGCTATCGAACTGCCGCCGGACCTGCAGGAAGGCAATTATACCGCCCGCATCTTCCTGACGCGGGGCGGCACGGTGCTGGATGCGCACCAGACGGTCATCTACGTGCAGAAGGTGGGGCTGGAACGCTGGCTGCATGCGCTGGCCGATGAACGGCCGCTTGCCTACGGTCTTCTGTCGCTGGCCATCGCCATCGCCGCGGGCTGGCTGGCCTCTGCCGCGTTCCGCTACCTTCGGGGTTGAGGCCGGTTCAGTCGCCGCGCTCGCGGCAGTCGAAATCCACCCGCATTCCGCCCGGCGGCACCACCTGGCCGACAAGCGCGCGCGCCTGGTCCCCCACCGGGCCCGATCCGCTGCCCGCCATGGTCAGCAGCGGCCCCTTGGCCGTGCGGTTCATCAGCATCGCCAGCCAGCCGGCCTGCGCCACCGCCAGCTTGCCGGTGGGGACGCGGCACATCTCGACCATGGCCAGCAAACCCGTGCGCCGGTTCATCGGCGCCAGTTGCCCGGACACGAAATTGCCCGTGGAATAGATCACCAGCGCCCGCGTTCCGCCTGCCCCCGGCACCCATTCCCAGGGCTGCACGACATGCGGATGGGTGCCGATCACCGCCGCGGCCCCGGCGGCCGCCATCTCGCGCGCAAGCCGCTTTTGCGCGGCATCGGGGACATGGGTGTACTCGCTGCCCCAATGCGGCACCGCGATCACGGCCGCCACATCGGGCCGCGCCGCCTCTCGCCGGATGGTGGCCAGAACCTCGGCGCGGTCGCGGTAGCACAGCAGCACCTGCCGGTTCGGATCGGCGATGCCGTTGGTGTCATAGCTGCATGCCACGAACGCGACGGGACCGGCCGGGCTGCGGACATGGGCGGCAAAGGCGCGCGGCGCACCTGCCACGATCGTCCCGGTATGGGCAATGCCGGCCGCGCGCAGCGCCGCGACGGTGCGGTCCGCACCAAGGCTGCCCCGGTCCATCGCGTGGTTGTTCGCGGTGGACACCACGTCTATCCCCGCCGCCTTCAACTGCCCCGCGATGCGCGGGTGATAGTTGAAGCGCGGATAGCCGTCATAGACATTCCCGTCCAGCACCGGGCCGGGGTCGGGCGCATCCGCGAAACTGCCGTCGACGCCGCGCGCCACCGGTCCTTCAAGATTGGCATAGGCGATGTCGGCAAGGCGGAAGAACGGCTCTGCATAGCGCCAGATCTCGCGGTAGCCGTTCGGCCGGGACAGGCCATGCGCCTGTAGCGGACGGTGCAGCAGCACGTCGCCCACCGCCGCGATGCGGATGCGCGCGCTGCCGTCGCAGGGATTCACCGGCGGCGTGCTTTCGACCACGGGGCGGCAGGTGGCGGCATTTCCCGGAAGCGGCAGCGCGCACAGCAGCGCCAGGCAGGCAAGCCGCACGATCCGCATCGCGGACCGCGTCCTTGCGTCAGGGCTTTGATCGCGCGTCATGTGCATAGCCTATCACAACAATCCCAGCGCGCGGTGAATTGCACCGCGCATCGCGGAAAACACGTCCGGCAGGCCAAGCGCGGCCTTCCAGTCCTCCAGCGTGACGACCGCGGCGATGATCGCGTCGTCCAGCCGGCCCAGATCGGGCATTTCGAACACCGCATCCAGGAACCGCTCGCCCGACAGCAGCCATGCGGCGGCGAGTGCGGCGAGGCAGGTCAGGGTGAAGCGGGACATACGGGACATCATGGCGGGCCTAGAACTGGAAATAGATGAACGGGGCGACGCCTTCCTGCGCGGCGGCGAACATCGCCCAGATCCCCAGCGCGAGGATCAGCGCCTGCAATTCCGGCCCCAGCCGTGCCAGCGCTATCTCGGCCCGGGCACGCCAGGTCAGCGGCAGCCCGTTCATCGCCAGCCCTGCGGCAAGCAGGCCCCACACGACCGGCACGATCTGCAGCGCCCCGTAGCCATCGGTCCTGCCGAACGCGGCAAGCATCGCCAGCGTATCGGCGAACGAGGTGGCGCGAAACGGGATCCACAGAAGCGACACGAACACGAACACGGCCACGATCGCCAGGACGCGCGGCAGCCGCGCCCCGGCCCGGCGCAGGACGCGCTCGACGGCCAGACCGGCGCCGTGGAAAAATCCCCACAGGATGAAATTCCAACCCGCCCCGTGCCACAGCCCGGCCAGCGTCATCGTCAGGATCAGCGTGAAATGCTGCCGCGCGGGCGATCCCTTGCGGCCGCCCAGCGGCACGTACAGGTAATCGCGGATCCAGGTGGACAGCGAGATATGCCAGCGCCGCCAGAAATCGCGCAGGCTGTCCGCGCGGTAGGGCTGGTTGAAGTTGCGGTGAAACCGGTAGCCCAGCAGCAGCGCGATGCCGATGGCGATGTCCGAATAGCCCGAGAAGTCGCAGTAGATCTGCACGGCGTAGCCCAGCGTGGCGGCCCCCGCACTTTGCCAGTCCTGCCCGCCGGGCAGCCCGAAGACCGGATCGACCAGCAGCACCGACAGGTAGTTGGCCACCACCATCTTCTTGAACAGGCCCGACAGGATCAGCACGACCGCCGCCGCCCGCGCGGCATTGTCGGGGCGCGTCGGCCTGTCGATCTGCGGCAGGAAATGCGCGGCGCGCACGATCGGACCAGCCACGAGCTGCGGGAAGAACGAGATGTACAGGAACACATCCGCCGGATTTCGGCGCGGCGGGATCTCCTGCCGGTCCACGTCCATGATGTAGGAAATCGCCTGGAACGTGTAGAACGAGATGCCGACCGGCAGCACGACCGTCATCCAGGGCAGGTCACGCTCAAGCCCCAGCGATTGCAGCAATTGCGCCAGCGACAGGGTGAAGAAGTTGTAATACTTGAACGCGCCCAGCACGGCCAGCATCGCGGCGATGCCGGCCGCCTTGGCGGGGCGGCGCAGGCGCGGCATCGTGACCGCCAGCCCCGCAAGCCAGGCCACCGAAGACACGAAGCCCATGAGCAGCAGGAACCGCACGTCCCAGGCGGCATAGAACACGTAGGACGCCGCGATCAGCATCCCCTTGCGCCAGGCATTGCTGTTCCAAAACAGCCCGTTCAGCGCCAGGACGACAGCGAAGAACCCGATGAACTGAAGCGTCGGGAAGACCATGGGTTACGGCAGGCCCGCCACCTCCACACCGGGCGGCAGGAAGATGCCCGGATTGTCGCGCTCGATCGCCTTCAGGATCTGGTCGACGACAAGGAAATAGCCGGTCACGTTGAAATGGCTGCCGTCGCCCGTGCGGATCTTGGTGCCGTTCACCACCTGCGCGAATTCGCCGTTCGGCCCGGCCGCAAAGCGGGGCAGCGAGATGAAATGCGCCCCGGCGCCGCGCGCCTCTTCGCGGAACAGCCGGTTCGCCTTGGTCAGCAGCGCGTTGCGATGCGCGTCGCGGTCGGGCGCGGGGCCGAGCCAGTAGACGACCGCGCCATATCGCGCGGCGGTGTCGAGGATGCGCCGCGCCTCGGCGCGGTAGGCGGCATCCCATTCGGGCGTGTCGTAGGGCACCGATCCGCCGCCGCCGCGGCGCAGCGGCTGGTCGTCATTGGCACCGAAATGCACCACCACCACATCCGGCCTCTGCGACGCGGCCATGCCGGCGAAATTCCCCGGCCAGTCATAGAAATCGCCGCGCGCCAGCCCGGTCGAGGTCTTGCCAAGGTTGGTCACATTGATCGGCAGGCCGCGCTGCGACACGCGCTGTTTCATGAAGATGCCAAAGCCGTCCGCCAGCGAATCGCCGATGATCATCAGCCGCAGCGGATCGCCGGGCGCCACCGCGCGCGTGACCGTGGCCGGGATCCGCCCGCCTCCCGGCGGCGCTTCGGACACGATGCCGACCGGCACGGTGCGCTCGGGCGCGGGGGCGGCCCTGGGCGCTTCGGGGCCTGAGGTGGCGGATGCCGCGGGCGCCGGGGCGTTGACCGTCACCGCGGGGGCGCGCGCATCCACGCCGCCGCGGCCGGTGCTGCAACCCGCCGCAAGACTCAGGAGTACCGGCAGAAGAAGCGCCTTACTGAAGCTGAACATCCTGAAGCGCGATCCTGCGGTTGTGGTTGGCGATCACCTTGGCGACATCGTTCAGTACCACGCTGGCGACATAGTCGTAACCCGGCTTGGTGAAATGCACCTTGTCGGGCGCGCGCAGCCGCATCAGCTGACCGCCGATCTTGCCGGCCATGGAAAAGTCGCCGGTGCCGAACTTGGTCAGTTCATGGATGTCGATAAAGGTGCCGCCGGCCTTTCTGACCGCCGCCGCCTGCAGGGCCGAGATGATCTGGTACGACGGCTCCCAGTCGGTATTGCCCACAACGGGCAGCCCCAGCCAGTAGACCTTCGAGGCGTTGGCGCCCAGCGTGCGGGTCATCTGCCCCACGCGCTGCGCATAAAGCGCGTTCCAGGTGTCGGTGTTGAAGCTCTCGCGCGTGCGGCCGTTGCGGATCGCGGTGATGTCGTTCGCGCCCATCTGCACGACGACGATATCCGACATCTTGTCCTTCGGCGCCCCCGCGCGGTGCATGTAGCGCTGGATCCAGCCCTGCCCCGAGGTCTTGGCAAGCCCGTCGGACACCTTGGTCAGGCGTACCACGTCCATCGTGCCGCATTGGGCAAAGGCCCGCCGGAACGACATCCACAGCCCGTCCGCCAGGCTGTCGCCGATCACCAGAACGCGCATCGGCGAGTTCGGGCAATCCAGCGCCTGCGCCCCCTGGGCTGCGCCGAACAACGCCGCAAGACCGACAAGCACCCCCGCCAGATACCGCTTCATGCCTGCCGCCATCTCAATCCCTCTCGTCATTCCGGCTTCGCGCCAGCCCCGGTTCCGTCATAATGCCCCTCGGTGATCTGCGCCAGCGTGTTCCGATCACGAGCCCGCGCGTCCGCATCCTGCATGGCACGGCGCGAAACCCCGGCCGGAGGCATGGAAGATTTCCTTTCGCATCACGGGCGGATCGCCGCGCAAAAACAGGTTTCGGGACGGTAGCCAAGCACCCGCGCCCCGGCAACCGCGATCACCTTGGGGCGGGTGAATTGTGACCGCCGCCGCTGCATCGGGCCGGCTTGTTGTTGCGCACCGGGCACAAATCACCGGGCCGGTGTGCAGCATTCCGCCGAGCCGCACCGGCCGTCCCGGCACGTTCCGGCTTGCACGATGCCGCCCGCAACCGCCGCGCGCGAGGGGCGCGGCACAAAGCCGGAGATTCCGCTGGTGAACGCCGCCGCCGGCCCGATATGGTCCGGCCGAACGCCCGCCACGACCGGAGGAGGACACGATCATGCGCCGCGAGGACCGTACCCACCTGAAAACGCTCGAAAGCCGGCTGCTGTGGCTGTCGCACTGGATGGTGCACAACGCCAACCACATCCGGCCCAAGGTCGACGGGATCAAGACCGGCGGGCACCAGGCCAGCTCCGCCTCGATGGTGTCGATCATGACGGCGCTCTACTTCTCGGCGCTGCGCCCCGAGGACCGGGTCGCGGTCAAGCCCCACGCCGCGCCGATCTTTCACGCCATGCAATACCTGATGGGCAACCTGCCACTGGAGCGGATGCAGAACTTCCGCGGCTTCGGCGGGGTGCAAAGCTATCCCAGCCGCACCAAGGACGTGGACGACGTGGATTATTCCACCGGCTCGGTCGGTCTTGGCGTGGCGATCACCGCCTTCGGATCCATCGTGCAGGATTACATCGCCGCCAAAGAATGGGGCGAGGATCTTCCGCTTGGGCGGCAGATCGCGCTGGTGGGCGATGCCGAACTGGACGAGGGCAACGTCTATGAAGCGCTTCAGGAAGGCTGGAAGAACGACCTGCGCAATTGCTGGTGGATCATCGACTACAACCGCCAGTCGCTGGACGGCGTGGTGCGCGAGGGGCTGTTCGCCCGCGTCGAGAAGATCTTCGAGGCGTTCGGCTGGAACGTGATCCGCGTGAAATACGGCGCCCTGCAACGCGCCGCCTTCGAGGAAGAGGGCGGCAGCGCCCTGCGCGACTGGATCGACGCCTGCCCGAACCAGGTCTACTCGGCGCTGACCTACCAGGGCGGCGCGGTCTGGCGCAAACACCTGATGGACGATCTGGGCGATCAGGGACCGGTCAGCGCGCTGATCGACCGGCGCTCGGACACGGAACTGGCCGCGCTGATGGAAAACCTCGGCGGCAATTGCGTGACCACGATGGCGGACGTGTTCGCCGATGTCACCGATGACCGGCCGACCTGTTTCCTGGCCTATACCGTCAAGGGCTGTGGCACGCCCATCGCCGGGCACAAGGACAACCATGGCGGCCTGATGACCCGCGCGCAGATGGCCGAATGGCAGACCCATATGGGCGTGCCCGAAGGGCAGGAATGGGACCGCCTCGCCGCCGTCCCGGACGCCGACAGCTTGCAGGCGTTTCTGGACCGCGTGCCGTTCTTTGCGGGCGGGCCGCGCCGCCATTCCGCGCCGGTGCTGGATGTACCCGCCATACCGCAGCCATCGGACCGCGAAACCTCGACCCAGATGGCGTTCGGCCGGATCCTCGACGATCTGGCGCGCGGTGACAGTGCGCTGGCCGCGCGGATCGTCACCACCTCGCCCGATGTCACCGGCACGACCAACCTCGGCCCCTGGGTGAACCGGCGCAAGCTGTTCGCCCGCACCGCGCGGCCCGACGCCTTCATCGAGCATCGGATCCCGTCCACCGCCAAGTGGGAATTCGCCCCCGAGGGCCAGCATATCGAGCTTGGCATCGCCGAGATGAACCTGTTCCTGCTGCTCGGCGCGGCGGGGCTGTCGCATTCGCTGTTCGGCAAGCGGCTGATCCCGATCGGCACGCTTTACGATCCGTTCGTGTCGCGCGGGCTCGATGCGCTGAACTACGCCTGTTACCAGGATGCGCGGTTCATCGTCGTGGGCACGCCCTCGGGCGTGACGCTGGCCCCCGAGGGCGGCGCGCACCAGTCGGTCGGCACGCCGCTGATCGGCATGAGCCAGGACGGGCTGGCCGCGTTCGAGCCGGCCTTTGCCGACGAATTGGCGGCGATCATGGAATGGGCCTTCGACTATCTGCAACGGGACGGGTCGGGCGACCCGGACGAGCGGACGTGGCTGCGCGACGAGACCGGCGGCTCGGTCTATCTGCGGCTGTCCACCAACCCGGTGGAACAACCCGGCGCCCGGCCCGATGCCGATTGGCGGCAGGGTGCCATCGACGGCGCCTACTGGCTGCGCCGGCCGGGGCCGAATTGCGATGTGGTGATCGCCTACCAGGGCGTCGTCGCGCCCGAGGCGATCGGCGCCGCCGGCATCCTGGGCGAGCATCGGCGCGATGTCGGGGTGCTGGCAGTGACCTCGGCCGACCGGTTGAACGCCGGCTGGACGGCGGCGCAGCGGGCGCGCAGCCGCGGGCAGACCGGTGCGCAAAGCCATGTGGAGCGGCTGATGGGCGACTTGCCCGCGCATTGCCGGCTGGTCACGGTGATCGACGGGCACCCGGCGACGCTGGCGTGGCTGGGCGCGGTCTGCGGCCACCGCACGATCCCGCTGGGGGTGGAACATTTCGGGCAGACCGGCACCATTGGCGATCTCTACCGCCATTACGGGATCGACGCGGCCAGTATCGCCCGCAAGGTCGGAGAGTTGACCGCTGGCCGAAAGATCGCGGCGGGCTGAAACGGTTGCCGGCGGGTATTGTGTTTATAAAACTTCAAAAAAAATTAAGAGCATGAAACCTGCCACAAAATCGGGACCCGCATTGTAGAATTAATAGAAAATGCGAGCTAGAAAAGCCTCTAGCTTCGGCTTTCTTTCGCATTTCGTGCACCGCGAAAATAGCTAAAAAATGTTGTGGAGGTACCATTTATAATCCAGCGTGACGCCCAGCCAATCGAGTATAAAACAAAAGACTTTAGTAGTGCGGTGAGAATTACAATTAGTAATAAAAGATATACTTCCCTTTCCGTTTGCATTTGCCCAATTTCTTCCATTTCTTCAAATAATTGCCGCCCAGAAATCAGTGAATATGGAATGCTTAAAAATGCGCCCGTGCAAAATAATACATATATCACTTGAGCTATGCGGTCTTTGACAGTATAGAACTTCATCTTTTTTCGCTTTTCTGGGTTTCGACCTGCCATTTGTCTTTCAAAACGGCGTGTTTTGTCGGTTAATTTTGTAGGTTAATCCGCCAGCCGCATCCCGCTTTCGGGATCGAACAGGTGCAGAGCCGCCGGGTCGACCGACAGACGCTGCCGGTCGCCGGTGCCGAGATTCACCCGCTCGCGCAGCACCGCGCGGATGTCCGACGCGGTCTCTCCGCCGCTGCGGGCCGCCAGGGTCCGGTCCACGATATTCGCCAGCACATGGGTCTCGGGGCCCATCGGTTCGATCACCTGCACCTCGACCTCCAGCCCGGTATCGCCGCCGGCCATCGTGAACCCTTCGGGCCGCACGCCCACGATCACTGCACCTTCCCGCGTATCCACCGGGATCGACAGGCCGCCAAGCGTCAGTCGCCCCGCCTCGATCCGGCCGTTCAGGAAACTCATCGCCGGAGAACCGATGAAGCCCGCGACGAACACGTTGTTCGGCCGGTCGTAGATGGCCAGCGGCGCGCCTTCCTGCTCGATCCGGCCGTCGCGCATCACCACGATCCGGTCGGCCATCGTCATCGCCTCGACCTGGTCGTGGGTGACATAGACCACCGTGTTCTTCAGCCGCGCGTGCAGCGCCTTGATCTCGGCCCGCATCGCCACGCGCAACTGTGCGTCGAGGTTCGACAGCGGCTCGTCGAACAGGAACAGGCGCGGCTCGCGCTGCAGCGCCCTGCCCATCGCCACGCGCTGGCGCTGCCCGCCCGACAATTCGCGCGGATAGCGGTCGAGATAGGGGGTCAGGTTCAGAAGTTCGGCCGATTCCTCGACCTTGTCGCCCGCCTCGCCGCGCACCTTGGGGCCATAGGCGATATTCTCGCGCACGGTCATGTGCGGGAACAGCGCGTAGGACTGGAACACCATGGCCACGTCGCGTTTCTGCGGCGGCAGGTGTTCGACCCGGCCCTCGCCGATCCACATCTGCCCGCCCGAGACATCCTCCAGCCCGGCGATCATCCGCAGCAGCGTGGACTTGCCGCAGCCCGACGGGCCGACCAGCGCGACGAATTCACCATCCGAGATGTCCAGATCCAGCCCGTGGATCACCTGGACATGCCCGAACCGCTTGACCAGATCGCGGGTTTTGAGCGTTGCCATGGGATACCTTTCCGAAAACGGGCGAATGCGCCGGGACCACTTTTCATTTGATACCTAACCTGTATTCTCGATTCAGGGCAATACGGGCGGACCCGCCCAACCAAGGGTTCGCCGCAAGGGAGGTTAAAGACCGACGATGAAACCGATTTTCCATCTTATGGGCAGCGCCGCGCTGCTTGGCCTTGCCGGCATGGCGCAGGCCGGCGACGTGCGTATCACCGTGGCCGAATACTCGTCCAAGACCGGGCCGTATTTCGACAAGATGGTCAGCCAGTTCGAGGAAGCGAACCCCGACATCAACGTCATCGTCGAGGTGACGCCGTGGGATGTGATGCTTCAGAAACTGACGACCGACATCGCCGGCAACGCCAATGCCGATCTGGCGATCATCGGCACCCGCTGGCTGCTGGACTTCGTGGAGCAGGACATCGCCGAGCCTCTGGACAGCTACATCGACGAGGATTTCCAGGCCCGGTTCATCGAGACCTTCCTCAGCCCGTCGCGGATGGACGGCCAGATCTACGGCCTGCCGGTCGCCGCCTCGGCGCGGGCGATGTATTACAACAAGTCCCTGTTCGAGGAGGCCGGCATCGACGGCCCGCCCGCGACCTGGGAAGAGCTGAAGGAAGATGCTGCCAAGATCTCGGCGCTGGGCGACGACATCGCCGGCTACGGTCTTCAGGGCAAGGAGATCGAGACCGACGTCTATTTCTACTATCCGATGTGGTCCTATGGCGGGTCGATCCTGGCCGACGACGGATCGTCCGGCTTCGGCTCTGACGCCGCGATCCAGGCGGCGACGATGTACAAGTCGCTGATCGACGCGGGCGTGACCCAGGACGGCCCCACCGCCTATAACCGCGAGGACGTGCAGAACCTGTTCAAGCAGGGCAAGGTCGGCATGATGATCACCGCGCCGTTCCTGGCATCGCAGATCAAGGACGAGGCGCCAGACCTGAATTACGGCATCGCACCGATCCCGGCCGGGCCGGACGGCGATCGCGGCACCTATGGCGTGACCGATTCGATCATCATGTTCGCCAATTCCGGCAACAAGGACGAGGCGTGGCAGTTCCTCGACTACCTGTTCACGCAAGAGCCGCGGTCCGAATTCACCCGCGGTGAAGGCTTCCTGCCGGTCAACAAGGCGGTGTCCGAAGAGCCCGCCTTTACCGAGAACGAGGATCTCAAGGTGTTCGCCAGCGTCCTGCCGGATGCACGGTTCGCCCCGGTCGTGACCGGCTGGGAAGAGATCGCCGACGTGATGTCCTCTGCCCTGCAGCGCGTCTATCTGGATCAGGCCACGCCCGAAGAGGCGATGACCCGCGCCGCGGACGAGGCCAACCGGATCCTCGGCAAGTAACCGATGAACCAGGGCTCCGCCCCTCGTGCCGCCGCGGTTTCGCCCGCGGCGGCGCCCCCCCGCCGGGCGCGCCCGCTCGGCGGCGCTGTCGCCTATCTGCTGATCCTGCCCGCCTTTCTTCTGGCCGCGCTGATCGTGCTGTGGCCGCTGGCGACGATCACCAACATCTCGCTGCATGACGTGAACCGCTTCGGCCAGTTGCGCGGCTATTCCGGGCTGGCCAATTTCGCCG
Organism: uncultured Paracoccaceae bacterium; assembly: GCA_947503765.1. Taxonomy (GTDB): domain Bacteria; phylum Pseudomonadota; class Alphaproteobacteria; order Rhodobacterales; family Rhodobacteraceae; genus Psychromarinibacter. The sequence continues at coordinate 119,461 of CANNFA010000004.1, forward strand.
ATCTGTGGCGCGACCCCGATTTCATCGCCACGCTGTGGCGCACCGCGGTCTGGACGATCGGGGTGGTCGGCGGAACGCTGATCCTGTCGATCCCCGTGGCGCTGGTGCTGAACCGCGATTTCTATGGCCGGGGTCTGGCGCGCATCATCATCATGCTGCCCTGGTCGGTATCGGTCACGATGACCGCCGTCGTCTGGCGCTGGGCGTTGAACGGCGAAAGCGGGCTGCTGAACTCGGCGCTGCGCGCGGTCGGCGTACTCGATCACAACGTGGTCTGGCTGGCCTCGGCCGCGACCGCGTTTCCGGTGCAGATCGGCATCGGCATCCTGGTGTCGATCCCGTTCACCGTGACCGTGTTCCTGGCCGGGTTGTCATCGGTCCCCGAAGACATCTACGAGGCCGCCGCGCTGGAAGGTGCCAGCGGCTGGCAGCAATTCCGCAGCCTGACCCTGCCGATGCTGCGCCCGTTCATCACGCTGGCCGTGGTGCTGAACGTGATCTACGTGTTCAATTCCTTCCCGATCATCTGGGTGCTGACCCAGGGCGGACCCGCCAATTCCACCGACATCCTGGTGACATACCTGTACAAGCTGGCCTTCCGCTTCGGCCAGATGGGCCAGGCAGCCGGCGTGTCGATCATCATGTTCGCCATCCTTCTGGCCTTCACGCTGCTCTACGTGCGGCTGGTATCGCGCACGGAGACGCCGACATGAACACCAAGCTGCGCCGCACCCTTGTCGCATGGGCGCTGATGGGCCCGATCACGGTGGTGATCCTGTTCCCCTTCGCCGTCATGCTGGTCACGGCGCTGAAGCCGGCGGATGAAGTGCTTCAGCCGCATTGGTGGCCGCGGAGCCCGCAATGGTCGAACTTCGTTGCCATGTGGGACGCGACCAATTTCGGCCCTGCCCTGTTCAACTCGCTGGTGGTGTCGGGCTTTTCCACCCTGATCGCCGTGGCGGTCAGCATTCCCGCCGCCTATGCGCTGGCGCGGATGCCGTTCCGCGGCAAGGGCGCGTTCCGGCAATTCCTGCTGATCAGCCAGATGCTGTCGCCCATCGTGCTGGTGCTGGGGCTGTTCCAGCTTGTCGTGTCGCTGGGGCTTCTGGATACGCGGCTGTCGATCGTGCTGGTCTATGCCGCCTTTGCCATCGCCTTTGCGACATGGCTGCTGCAATCCTATTTCGCGACCATTCCGCGCGATCTCGAGGAAGCCGCCTGGGTGGAGGGCGCAAGCCGCGCCAAGGCGGTGCGCACCGTGTTCCTGCCGCTGGCCCTGCCGGCCGTGGCCGTCACCTGCATCTTCACCTTCGTTCAGGCGTGGAACGAATTCGTGCTGGCCCTGACGCTGCTGCGCAGCACCGAAAGCTATACGCTGCCGATCCAGATATTCTCGCTCGTGGCCGGGCGCTACACGATCGAATGGCACTATGTCATGGCCGCCGCACTGGTGGCGACGATCCCGGTCGCCATCGTCTTTGCCGCGATGCAGCGCCACCTGGTGCGCGGGCTTGCGGCGGGGGCGGTGAAGTAGGCCGGGGCAGAGCGTAACTGCCAAAGGCGCGGCCGTAGCCGGGCGGGTGCCTGCCCGTCGGGATGGCGCCGCCACGGATGAGCGGCGCGGTTTATTCCTGCCAGGCCGGTACACAATAAGAGCTGCGCAAGCCGATGGCCAAAGCGCCAGCCCGCCGGGACGGGCAGGCGCTCGCCCGGCGCCTTCGGCGCTATTCGGGCGAAAGGGGCGGCGACGCCCTCACCCCCAGGTCGGGTGAAACAGCCCGCCGGGCGACAGGGTGAAAATCTCTGCCCCGTCGGCCGTCACGCCAACCGAATGCTCGAACTGCGCCGACAGGCTCTTGTCACGGGTCACGGCCGTCCAGTCATCGGCAAGCACCTTGGTCTCGGGACGGCCAAGGTTGACCATCGGCTCGATGGTAAAGAACATCCCCTCTTCCAGCACCGGCCCGGTGCCGGGGCGGCCGTAATGCAGCACGTTGGGCGGTGCGTGGAACACCCGGCCCAGCCCGTGACCGCAGAAATCGCGCACCACGGACATCCGGTGCGCTTCCACGAAACTCTGGATCGCGTGGCCGATATCGCCGAACGTGTTGCCGGGCCGCACCGCCTCTATGCCCTTGAACAGCGCGTCATGGGTCACCTCGATCAGCCGCTCGGCCTTGCGGGGCAGCTTGCCGGCGACATACATCCGGCTGGTATCGCCGAACCAGCCATCGACGATCACCGTGACGTCGATGTTCAGGATATCGCCATCCTTCAGCTTCTTGTCGCCGGGGATGCCGTGGCACACGACATGGTTGACGCTGATGCAACTGGCATGGCGATAGCCCTTGTAGCCAATGGTGGCAGAGGTCGCGCCCGCCTCCTCGACCATGCGGGTGATCGCGGTGTCGATCTCTGCGGTGGTGCGGCCCACATCGACCAGCGGCGCGACATCGTCGAGAATCCGCGCCGCAAGCCGCCCGGCCGCATGCATTCCCGCGAAATCGGCCGGCTCATGGATGCGGATGCCGTCCTTGGTCAGATGTCCCCGGCTGCTGTCGTCCACGCCACGCTCCGTCGTCTGGAATTTCCCGCTACATAAGGTAAGAGCCGCGCGCAGACCAGACCAAGACGGCATTTGCGACCCCGTGCCGCCATGCTACGCTTTGGCCTTGATCATTTCAAACCACGGACCCGTTTCATGCACCCCGCCCTGCCCGCCGCCATTCTCGCGGCCGCCCTTGCCGCGCTGCCGCCCGCCATCGCCGCCGCCGATGCCTGCCGGGACGAGATCGCCGCGCTCTACGATGCGGGCGGCGCGCTCGACCCGTTCGCGCGGCCGCCGCACCGCCAGCATGTGCGCGAATTCGGCGCGGACGGCGCGGAATTGCGCGTCGGACTCAACCTGTTCGAAACGCCGCTGCGCACCATCGCCGGCATACCGGCCGAATCGCAGTTCACCATGGCGGTGGAGAGCGATCTCTGGAACGGGCCATCCATCGAAGGCCCGTGGCAAAAGCTCGACTTCCAGGCACCCGAAGGGCGCGGCGACGCGATGCGCGCCTCGATGGAGGAAGAGCGCGCCAACCTGACCGACACCGAATGTCACGGCCCGGATGCGGACGGGCTGCTGCATTACACCTACCGCACCCGCACCGACCCCGACAGCAACGACGTGTTCTACGGTGCGCTGAGCGATCTGTGGATCGACCCCGAGACCGGGCAGGCGATGCGGATGGAGAAGACCGAGTTCGTCAATTCCTGGACCGAGGGCATCGCGCCGGGGCGGCAGGAGATCACGTTCGAGTATGACGGCAACATCCGCGTCACGCCGCCGGAGTGATCGCGCCCGTCACGTCACCAGCGGCAGCGGCCCGGCCAGCGTCACGCCCTCGGGCGTGATGGCACAGCTCAGACAGATCGCCGCGACCCCCGCCGCCCGCGCGCGTTCGAACGCATCCGCATAGGCCGGGTCGATATCGGCCGCGATCGCCACCCTGCGTGCATCCGTGCGCTGTACCAGGAACAGCACCGCCGCGCGGTGGCCGGCCGCCACCATCGCGGCCAGGTCGTCCATGTGCCTCGCGCCGCGCGTCGTCACCGTGTCGGGAAACTCGGCCAGCCCCGGCCGGCGCATCAGCGTCACCGATTTCACCTCGACATAGGTATCCGGCCCGCCGCCGCCCGTCAGAAGAAAGTCCACCCGGCTTTTCTGCCCGTAGGCCACCTCGGCGCGCACCGCGTCATGGCCGTCCAGCCCCGGAACCTGCCCCGCCAGAAGCGCCGCCCCCACAAGCCGGTTCGGCAGCGCCGTGTCGATCCCGGTGAAATGCCCGCCGGGATGTTCCACCAGCCGCCAGCCGAAGCGCAGCTTCTTTCGCGGATCGTCGTTCGGCTCCAGCCAGATGCGGGTGCCCGGATCGGCCAGCCCGGCCATGCTGCCGGGGTTGGGACAATGCGCCACCACCTCTGTCCCGTCCTCCAGCCGCACATCCGCGAGGAACCGCTTGTAGCGGCGGATCAGGCGGGCGGGGAGGAGGGGCGCGGCGAACTTCATGCGCCCTGCCTTACACGCGCCATGGAAATCCTCTAGAAGAATCTGGTTCGATGTTCAGGCTCCGCCGCCACGAAGGAGACCCCATGCCAAACCCCACCGCCGCAATGCTTGTGATCGGCGACGAGATCCTGTCGGGCCGCACCCGCGACGCCAACATGCACCACCTTGCCGGGGCGCTGACCGCAGCGGGGATCGACCTGCGCGAGGTGCGTGTCGTGCCCGACGATCACGCCGCCATCGTCACCGCGATCACGGCGCTGAAACCTGCGTTCCACCACGTCTTCACCTCGGGCGGGATCGGTCCGACCCATGACGACATCACCGCCGATGCCATCGCGGATGCGTTCGAAGTGCCGATCGGCGTGCGGGACGATGCCCGCGCGATCCTGAGCGCGCATTACGACCGCAACGGAACCGAGCTGAACGCCGCCCGCCTGCGCATGGCCCGGATCCCGGACGGCGCCGCGCTGATCGAGAACCCGATCTCCGCCGCGCCCGGCTTCACGCTTGGCAATGTGCATGTCATGGCCGGCGTGCCCGCGATCTTCAATGCCATGGTCGAAAGCGTTCTGCCCATGCTGACCGGCGGCGCACCGATGCTGTCGCGCACCCTGCGGGTGGACCGCGCCGAGGGCGAGGTGGCCGACGTGCTGCGCGAGCATGCCATGCGCAACCCGGACCTGTCCTTCGGCTCCTACCCGTTCCATCTGAACGGCCGGTTCGGCACCAACCTCGTGATCCGGGGCAGCGACGGCGCGGCCCTGGACCGGGCCGCGGACGCGCTGAGCGCCGCGCTGGACGGCGCGTGACACGGCCCGCCGCGCCGGAGCTGTTTCGCGCAATGGACGCCACCTGGCCGCCCGCGCGCCTGTTCCGCCTTGGCCCCTGGTGCCTGCGCGATGGCGCTGGCGGTGGGCAGCGCGTTTCGGCTGCCACGGCCGAGGGGCCGGTGCAACGGCCCGACATCGCCGCGGCCGAGGATGCGATGCGCGCCATGGAGCAGACGCCGCTGTTCATGCTGCGCGAGGGCGAGGAAGCGCTCGACAGCCTGCTGGCGGCGGAGGGCTATGCGCTGCACGATCCCGTCGCGCTTTACACCGCGCCGATCACGCTTCTGACCAGCAAGCCGGTGCCGCCCGTTTCCGCCTTCACGATCTGGCCGCCCCTCGCCATTCAGTACGACCTCTGGACCGCCGCCGGTATCGGGGCGCCCCGCCAGGCGGTCATGGCCCGTGCGGCAGGCCCGAAAACCGCGGTCCTGGCGCGTCAGAACGATCGCCCCGCGGGCACGGCCTTTGCCGCCTGTGACGGGAAAACCGCAATGGTTCACGCGATAGAGACGGTGCCGAGCCTGCGCCGTCTCGGCGTCGGTACCAACATGCTGCGGGCAGCCGCGCATTGGGCACAAGATCAGGGGATGACGACCCTGGCCTTGGCAGTCACCCGCGCAAATGACGCTGCGTGCGGACTCTATTCTTCCCTTGGGATGCAGGTTGCCGGATACTATCATTACAGAATAAAACAAGGCCGGGAACCGGCCACGGAGCAGTCTTGACAGATCTCAACCAGCCCGCGGCGATGCGCAGCCGTGACAGAACCTTCTGCCTCATGCGCGCGAGTGCCGGCGGCCCGGCGATCCGGTGATCCGCCCCGCCGCCATATCCGCCGCCGCGCTGCTGGCCGCGTTTCCCGCCACCGCCGAGGTGCTGCGCTTTCCCGCCGATGCCGAGCAGCGCGCGCGCCGCGTCGTCGCCGGCGACAGCCAGTTCCTGCCCACCGCGCCCGCGGGCGGCGACCGTGTCGACGGCATCGTCGCAGAGGGGAATGTGGAACAGACCGCCTGGAATGTCGGCGACGGCAGCCTGACCACGCTGCAGCTTATCGCCCCGCTGCGCGAGCAGTTGATCGGCGCCGGGTTCGAGCCGATCTTCGAGTGCGACACCGATGCCTGCGGCGGCTTCGACTTTCGCTTCGAGATCGACGTGATGCCGGAGCCGGACATGCATGTGAACCTGGGCGATTTCCGCTATTTCTCCGCCCGGCGCGGCGAGGATGCGGAATTCGTCAGCCTGCTGGTCAGCCGCACCGCGCGCACCGGCTTTGTACAGCTCACCCGGATCGGTGCGCCCGAGGCCGCGCCGGCCTTCACCGCCTCCACCAAGACGCCGGCCCCGGACATGCCGGTCATCCCCGAGCCGGCCGGCCCGATTGCCGAGACGCTGGAGAAGGCGGGTCATGTCACGCTGGACGACCTGGTGTTCGAGACCGGCTCTTCGCGGCTTGGCGGGGCGGAGTTCGCCTCGCTCGCGGGGCTTGCGCGCTATCTGCGGTCGAACCCCGACCGGCGGGTGACGCTGGTCGGACATACCGACGCCCAGGGCGCGCTTGGGGTGAACATCACCCTGTCGCGCAGCCGCGCAACCGCGGTCCGCGAGCGGCTGATCGACAGCTACGGCGTGGCGCCGGACCAGATCGAGGCGGACGGCGTCGGGTTTCTTGCACCCCGTGCCAGCAACCTTACCCCCGAAGGGCGCACCCGAAACAGAAGGGTCGAGGTGGTTCTCACCTCGACCCAATAAAGTTCGTGCACCTTTCGCGTCTGGCCTATCCTACCACTTGTCGGGGCCCTTGTCCGCAAAACTGTGCACGAGAAAGTCGATGAACGCGCGCACCTTCGGCTGGGTGAACCGCCCCGGCGGATAAACCGCGTAAATCCCCTGGTTTTCCACCGGCAGATCCGGGATCGCCTCCTGCACCAGCCCCTGCTCCAGCGCTTCGGCGTACAGGAAGCTCGGCAGATAGGCGATGCCCAGCCCGCTGATCGCCGCGTTCAGCAGCGACTGGCCGTCATTGACGCTCAGCCAGCCGGCGGTGCGCACCTGCCGCTTTTCCCCGGACGGCGCGGTCAGGCGCCAGACGTTGCCGCTGGACTGGCTGGAATAATGCAACAGCTTGTGCTCGTTCAGATCGTCGATCTTCTGCGGCCGGCCGAATTTCTGGAAATAGGCGGGCGATCCGATCATCCGCTTGGTGGTCTCCGTCAGCTTGCGGGCGCGCAGCGTGCTGTCCTCCAGCTCGCCGATCCGCACCGCCATGTCGAACCCTTCCGAGATCAGTTCGACATACCGGTTGTTCAAAACCATGTTCACCGTGACATCCGGAAAATCCGACAGGAATTCCCCCAGAACCGGTGACAGGTGATTCACCCCGAAATCGGTGGCGACGCTGATCCGCAGCAGACCGGACGGCGCCGATTGCATGGACGTGACCAGCGCGTCGGCCTCTCCAGCATCGTTCAGCACCCGCCGCGCCCGGTCGTAATAGGCCAGGCCGATTTCCGTCGGCGAGACACGGCGCGTGGTGCGATTCAGAAGACGCGCGCCAAGCCGCGCCTCCAGCGAGGAGACATGCTTGGATACGGCGGATTTGGAAATCCCCATCTTCTTGGCGGCGTCGGTGAAGCCACCCTGGTCCACCACGGTCGCAAACGCCTCCATTTCCGTCAATCTGTCCATAACATACTCGTTTTCATTGGCCCCACGAGGATCAGGTATGACGCCCAATTCGGGCAGGAATGGGAAGCGAGCCGGACAATACTGGGGTTTTCGCGCGGATCGTTCAGATGGGCGAAACGCAAAACCCGCCGCCTGGGGGCGCGCCGGCCCGATGGCCAAGCGTATCTTCGGCGGTTTTCCCGGGCCAATTCGCCATCCCAAAGCGCGGCGGGCCAGATACGCTCGCCCGCACATGGCGCGCGGCTGCTTACGCCCAAGATTCGCCCGATTTCCGGCGCAGACTGCCGCTTGGAGCATGCCGCGGTCGATTGCATTCAGCCGAATGACCGCGACACGCTTTGAAGGCACGCACGCACAGACGAGGGATCGCATGTTTACCGAGGTCGCACGAACCCTGCTCAAATCCTTCCTGATCAGCGCCGCGATCTATCCGCTCGTGCTGCTCGGGGTCTGGGGGCTGATCTGGCTTGGTGCCCTGGCCACCGATCTGCACATGCCGTCCGACACGCTGCCGCTGGTCTACGGGCTGGTCTTCGCGGTGCTGACCGTCGCGCTGATCGACATCCTGGGCGTTGCCAGCGTGGTGCTGGCGCTGGTCGCCTCGGCCAACCTGATCGAATACGCCCAGCTTCTGGTGCCGGGCCGCACCGCGTCGGCGGTGGATTTCATCGCTGGGCTGGCCGGAATCACCGTCGCCGCGACGCTGGTCTGGGCCGCGCGCACCCTGGTCGGGCGCCACATCACCGGCGAAGCCTGAAGCCGCCCGCCCGGTCTACTGCGTTTCCACGCAATGCCGCCGGAACGCCCGCTTGAGCAGATCCAGCTCGGCGCGCAAAAGCTCCAGCTCGCCGCGAATATCGTCCTCCAGCGGCTCGCCGGTGACGATGGTGAAACTGGCCAGCGTTTCGCCATCCGCCGCGTCCGAGATCAGGAAGGTCTGCACCCCGTCCGACAGCAGGTCGGGCGGAATCGCGACCTTGACGTGCCAGGCCCCGGCCCGGTCGGGGTCGGCCATCACGGCGGCGCTGCCCGCGCGCTGGCCCAGATGCGTGACCTGCAGGTCCGGCGCGGTATCGCCGGAGGCGCCGGTCAGGACGCCTTCCCAGATACCGCCCTGGATCCGGGTCTTGACCAGTGAAAGCTCCGTCATGCGCGCCGCTCCTTCAGATTTCCGCCCTGGGACGCCGGGTCAGCGCCACGTCGCGCAGCCTGATCTGGTTCATTTCGGCCCCTTCGAAAATCAGGTCCAGCCACATCCGCTCTACCCGCTTTTCGTTCATCTTGGTGTAGGCCAGGTCGAATTCCACCACCGCCTCGCCGCCATCCTCCAGCGGCAACTCGCGCACGATCTGATCGACATTGGGGCCGTTCTTGATGTTCAGCCGCGCGAAAATCTCCAGCGGCTTTTCCAGGTCGACCACGGCGGCCAGCCGGATCAGGTGACGCCGTTCCAGCCCGAGGGCCGCATCCTCGGGCATCTCGACGACCAGCGACAGGAACGAGCCGTCGAACCGGAACACGTCCAGCTGCAACCCGAACGGCGCCAGATCGCTTTCGCGCGAATTGCGCACCTGGCGAAGCGTCAGTTCGGTGGTCCGGCAATCGTGGAAGATTTTCACCTCGTCGCCGAATTCCGCCTTTGATTCGACGGCCACCATGCCGCGCGGGCTGATCGGGCCGCGCCAGATCTCGGGGCGGTAGGCCCAGTCGCAATGCAGCGGCTTGTGGATCGCATCGGTTCCGATCGCAGGAAGGGTCAGCCGTTCCTCGGCGATATGCAGCACCTTGTTCAGCCGCCGCCGCACCTCGCGCGCGCGGCCGCGCAGAACCCGCAGGTCGTCGAGGCTCAGCTTGCGTGCCTCGCGCGCCGCCCGTCCCCATCGGCGCAACACGCGCTGATGGAACAACCCGGCGGCCTTGCTGCTCATGAACCGTGTCATTCGTCCCTTCCGATGTTCCCCGGATAGCCTGCCCGCCCCCTGTTTAGAAACAGATAATTTCCGCGCGCAAGGGTCCGGGGCGGTTTTCCGGCCACCCGGACATCCGCCGGCAAAGCGCCCGTGCCGCGGCGGATGCGCGCCGCGCCCGTCTCAGCCAGCCGATTCACGCCGGATCCGCGCGATCATCCCCTTCAGGGTGACCAGCGCGGCATCGCTGCCCATCGGCTGATCCTCGAAGCTCATCACCGCGACGGTCACGAGCCGACCTTTCACCTCGAACAGGCCGCGCCAATAGGTGGCGGCGGTGCCGGGAACGATCTGCGCCGACACATCGCGCAGATGCACCAGAAGCGCGCTGCCCTCGGGCCGGATGCCCAGCACCTTGACCGAATCGGGCTGTCCGTCGCGCGCCAGCGCCGCACGCCCGGCCGGCGAGGCGAGGTAGGCTTCCAACTGCGGCAGCGACGCGGCGAAGGACGGCCCGCGGCCGGGCGGTGAGACCGTCGCGGTCAGCACGCCGGCCTGCGCCGGAGCCGCGACCGAAGCGTCCTGCGCAATGGAGGCACAGGATCCCAGCAGGACGAACGGGCTGGCGCCGGTGGTCCGGCTGGCGCCGCGATCCACGCAATAGCCTTGCGGGCCCCCGATCACCACCGCCCCAGCGGCGACCGCGACGGTCTGGGGCGGCGTGGCACCGCCGCCGAGACCCAGACCGCCACAGGCGGCCAGAAGAAAAGGCAGAAGCAGGCTGCCGGCGCGGGGAAGCGTCATGACCTGTCGCCTCGCATGTCTGGTCCTTTGAACCTTTTCACTGCGGATCGCATAGGCGAGGCGCGCACCGGACTCAAGGTTTCCGGCGGTCGGACCGCCCTTTGGGGCCGGGTGCGGTGCGGCTCGGCGCGGCCTTGCCTCGCTGTTCCGGCGAAGATATGGCTTGCTTTCGCATCCAGCCATGTCCGCGATGTCGCCCGCTTTCACCCCGACGATGGACGAAGCCCATGCACAGCACCACGAGCCTTTGCACGAGTTGGCGATGACGGGGCCGGACGACGCGCGGCGGCGCGGCTGGAATGGCTTGACCCGGGCGCGCGGCGCATGACGCGGATATCGGCCGGCGTGCCGCGCCCGCAATATCCGTTCGACGTTCGGCATGGCGACGTCTGGCGCATCGCCATTCCCGCCTGCCTTGCCTTCGTGACCGAACCGTTTGCCGGCATCGTCGATGCCGCCGTGATCGGCCGGCTCGGCGATGCCGGTCTGCTGGCCGGGCTGTCCATCGGGGCGGTGGCATTCAACACGATGTTCGCCCTTGCCTTTTTCCTGCGCTTCGGCACGGCGGGGCTGACGGCGCAGGCCGTGGGGGCGCGCGATCCGCTCGACGGGATCTTCCATCTTGCCCGCGCCCTTCTGTTCGCGGCGGCGCTGGGCCTGCTGGTGCTGATCTTCGCGCGTCCCGTCCTGGCCGGCTTTCAGTTCTGGTTCGACCCGCCGCCCGGGGCCGCCCCCGCCTTTGCCGATTACTTTGCCATGCGCACATTCTCGGTTCCGTTCGTTCTGATCAACTTCGTCCTGCTCGGCTGGTTCTATGGCCGTGCCGAGGCGATGACCGGCCTGTTGCTGCAGATCGTCATCAATGTCCTGAACATCGTGCTGAGCGTCGCCTTCGTGGCGTGGCTGGGGCTGGGCGTTAAAGGCGTGGCCTTTGCAACGGTTCTGGCCCAGGCCAGCGCCGCGATGCTGGGGCTTGCCCTGGTACTGCGCCATTACGGCGGCCTGACCAGGATCCGCTCGATCCTGTCGATTTCCGCCCTCGGCAACATGGCAGAGCTGCGCCGAATGTTCGCGCTCAGCCGCGATCTGACGATCCGCAGCGTCGCCCTGACCGGCGCCATCGCCTATTTCGCGGCCCAGGCCGGAAAGGAAGGGGATGCCGCCCTCGCGGCGGTCGGCGTGCTGCTGCAGCTCGCAGGGTTCGCCAATTTCCTGCTCGACGGCATCGCAACCGCGGTCGAACAGCTCTCCGGCCGCGCGGTGGGCGCCAATTGGCGGCCCGCCTTCGAGCGGTCGATCCGGCTGAGCTTTCTGTGGGGGGCGGTGCTTGCGGTGGCCCTCTTCGCGATCCTGCTCGGGGCGGGCGGCGCGGCGATCGACCTTGTGAGCACCAGTCCCGATGTGCGCCAGGCGGCGCGGCAATACCTGATCATGGCGGCGATCATTCCGTTGACCGGCATGCCGGCCTATGTGCTGGACGGGGTGATGATCGGCGCCACGATGAACCGGATCATGCGGAACGGAATGCTGGTGTCGCTGGCCGTCTTTCTGCTGGTGACATGGACGTTGCAGCCGCCGTTGCAGCTTTGGGGGCTGTGGATCGCCTATCACGCGATGCTGCTGGTGCGCGCCGGCATCTATGCCCGCTGGATCGCAAGGCAGAAACACCGCATCTTCTCGGCAGTGCCGGGACCGGCAGGCGTCGGCGGGGCCTGAGCCTCGCTCGTGCGCGGCACACGGCGCCGCACCCCATCTTGTTCCCCGACCCGCGCCGGGCCTGCGGGCATCCGACCGGCTTGCTTCAACCCGATCGCTAATATATCAGTTGCCCCGTCAGGCAAAACACAGGGAACGGCGACATGAAGGACGACACCCCCCGCAAGGCATATGCGGATCTGCGCAGCGCCCGGTTCTTCGCCGCCGACGATTTCCGCAGCTTCGGGCACCGCTCGCGGGCGATGCAGATGGGCCTCGGGCACGAGGATTGGGACGGAAAGCCGGTCATCGGCATCCTCAACACCTGGTCCGAGGCACAGCCGTGCCACATGCATTTCAAGGACCGCGTGGAATGGGTCAAGCGCGGTGTCCTTCAGGCCGGTGGCCTGCCGATCGAACTGCCGGTGCATGCGTTCAGCGAACAGTTCCTGAAGCCCACTTCGATGCTCTACCGCAACATGGGCGCGATGGAGGTCGAGGAGACGCTGCGCGCCCACCCGGTGGACGGCGCTGTGCTGATGGGCGGCTGCGACAAGTCCACACCGGCGCTGGTGATGGGCGCGGTGTCCTGGGGGTTCCCGTTCATCTACCTGCCCGCCGGGCCGATGCTGCGCGGCAATTACGCCGGCAAGGTCCTGGGGTCGGGAACCGATGCGTTCAAGTTCTGGGACGAAAAGCGCGCCGGAACCATTTCCGACGAGGAATGGAAGGGGATAGAGGGCGGCATCGCGCGGTCCGACGGCCATTGCATGACGATGGGCACCGCCTCGACCATGACCGCGATTGCCGAGGCGTTCGGCCTGTGCCTGCCCGGCGCCTCGTCGATCCCCGCCAATGACGTGAACCACAAGCGCATGTCCGCCGCCTGCGGCCGCCGTGCGGTGGACATGGTGTGGGAAGACCTGCGCCCGGACCGGATCATGACCCCCGCCGCGGCCGAAAACGCCACCAAGGTCGCCATGGCCACCGGCTGTTCCACCAACGCCGTGATCCATCTGATCGCCATGGCCCGCCGCGCCGGGATCGAATGGAGCCTGGACGATTTCGACCGCATCAGCCGCGAGGTGCCGGTGATCGCGAACGTCCGGCCGTCCGGCAAGGACTATCTGATGGAGGATTTCTTTTACGCCGGCGGGCTGCGCGCGCTGATGAAGGAGCTGTCCTCCCGCCTCGACCTGTCGGTGACCACCGTGACCGGGCGGAGCATGGGCGAGGGGCTGGAGGATGCCGAGAATTACAACGACGACGTGATCCGCCCGCTATCGAACCCGGTCTACCACCAGGGATCGCTGGCGGTTCTGCGCGGCAACCTCGCGCCCGACGGCGCGGTGATCAAGCCGGCCGCGTGCGATCCGAAGTTTCATGTCCATAGCGGCCCGGCCATCGTCGCCGACAGCTATCCCGAGTTGAAGAAGATCGTGGACGACCCCGATTATCCGATGTCGCCCGACCACGTCCTGATCCTGCGCAATGCCGGGCCGCAGGGCGGGCCGGGGATGCCCGAATGGGGCATGATCCCGATGCCCAAGGCGCTGCTCAAGCACGGGCACCGCGACATGGTGCGCCTGTCCGACGCGCGGATGTCCGGCACCAGTTTCGGCGCCTGCATCCTGCATGCCGCGCCAGAGGCGTATATCGGCGGGCCGCTGGCGCTGGTGCGGAATGGCGACATCATCGAACTGGACGTGCCCGCGCGCGCCCTGAACGTGAAGCTGACGGATGCCGAACTGGCCGAGCGCCGCGCTGCATGGACGGCGCCCGAGCCGCGCTATGAGCGCGGCTATGGCTGGATGTTCACCAAGCATATCGACCAGGCCGACAAGGGTTGCGATTTCGACTTTCTGCGCACCGGATTCGGCGCGCCCGTGCCGGAACCGGACATCTTCTGAGGAAACCGCCCGCCCGGCATGGTATGCTCTGCCGGGCCGCTTCGGCGCAGCACATCTTAAAGAGGGGGGCCAGGCCATGGCCGAGGTACTGACGCAGGACCAGACAGCCTTTTACGACGAAAACGGCTATCTCATCCTTGAGAACCGGGTGCCGGACGGGATCATGACCGCCATCCGGGACGAAATCACGCGCTTCACCGAGATGGCGCGCGGCATGACCGAGTCCGACGACAGGATCGACCTCGAAGACAGCCACAGCCCGGACGATCCGCGTATTCGCCGGGTGAAGCTGCCGCATACCCAGTCCGACGTCATTGACGAGCTGATGCGCTCCGACCACATTCTTGCCCCGGTGCGCGATCTGATCGGTCCGAACCTGCGGCTTCAGACCACCAAGCTGAACATGAAATCGGCCGGCTATGGCGCGGCCGTAGAATGGCACCAGGACTGGGCCTTCTATCCCTATACCAATGACGATGTGCTGGCCGTGGGCCTGATCATCGACGACATGACAGAGGAAAACGGCCCGCTCATGGTCCTGCCCGGCACCCACAAGGGGCCGGTCGCGAACCACCATCACAACGGCTACTTCGCCGGCGCCGTCGATCTGGAGGCCGAAGGGTTCGACATGGCGAACGCGGTGCCGCTGATGGGGCCGGCGGGGTCGATCTCGATCCATCACGGCCGGGTGCTGCATGGATCGGCGCTCAACAAATCCACCCGCGACCGCCGCATCGTGTTCTTCGAGATGATGGCCGCCGACGCCTTCCCGATCTTCGGCCAGCAGCCGCATCCCGCCTCGCTGGAGGAATTCGATGCGCGGATGCTGTGCGGCAGCCCCACGCTGGAGCCGCGGCTGGTAGAGGTGCCGGTGCGCGTGCCGATGCCGAAACCACCGACCACCGGATCCATCTACGAGATCCAGAAGGCCATGGGCAAACGCTCTTTCGAGGTTCACAAATGACCGATCTGACGCAGGCCCTGACCGGCATTTCCGGGATCCTCGCCACGCCGTTCGACGATGACGGCCGCCTTGCCCCGGAACGGCAAGGGCCGATCGTGGAGCGCGCGCTGGCCGCCGGGGTGCATATCCTGACCGCGAACGGCAATACCGGCGAATTCTATTCGCTGACGACGGACGAGGCCGAGACGATGGTACGCGCCGCCGCGGGCCACATCGCGGGGCGCTGTCCGCTGGTCGCCGGGATCGGCCGTGCGATCCCCGATGCCTGCCGGCTGGCCGAAGCGTCGGCAAAGGCCGGCGCGGCCGCACTGATGATCCACCAGCCGCCCGATCCGTTCGTCGCGCCGCGCGGTGTGATCGACTACGTGCGCGCGGTGGCCGAGGCGGGTGGCGGCCTGCCGCTCATCCTGTATCTGCGCAATGACGGCATCGGCACCGACGCCATCGCGCGGCTGTGCGGCATCGAGGGCGTGATCGGCGTGAAATGGGCCACGCCCAACCCGATGAAGCTGAAGGCCGCGATAGAGGCGGCGCCGGACCGCATCGTCTGGGTCGGCGGGCTGGCCGAGGTCTGGGCGCCCGCCTTCTACGCGGTCGGCGCGCGCGGCTTCACCTCGGGGCTGATCAACGTGTGGCCGGAACGCTCGGTGGCGATTTCGGCCGCGCTGGAGGCGGGCGATTATACCCATGCCCGCGTGCTGATCGCCGGGATGCAGGTGTTCGAGGATATCCGCGCCGAGGAACAGGGCGGCGCCAATGTCGCCGGGGTCAAGGCGGCGCTGTCGCTGATGGGCGAGGATTGCGGCGGCGTTCGCCCTCCCGGTGCATGGCCGCTGACCGACGACCAGATGACGCGCCTGCGGGCCTTCATGAACGATGCGGGCCTGTCCCCCCGCGCGCCAATCTGAATCATTGCGAGGAAAAGCATGAGCGACGTGAAACCCGAAACGCTGGAAAAACTGCGCGGCATCAGCGTCGCCACCCTGTGCTCGGCGCTGTACAAGCGCGGGCTGCGCAACCAGGTCATTCAGGACGTGCGCCCGGTCGGCGCCAAGGGGCGCAACATGGTCGGTCCCGCCTTTACCCTGCGCTACATGCCTGCGCGCGAGGACCGCAACACGCTGGCCGAGTTCCGCAATCCCGATCACCCGCAGCGCAAAGCGATAGAGGATTGCCCGCCCGGCCATGTGCTGGTGATGGACAGCCGCAAGGACGCCACCGCCGCGTCGGCCGGCGATATCCTGATCACCCGGCTGATGATGCGGGGCGCGGCGGGCGTTGTTACCGATGGCGGCTTTCGCGACGCGATGCGCATCGCCGAGCTGGACATCCCCGCCTATCACAACCGCCCGTCCAGCCCGACCAACCTGACCATCAACGAAGCGATCGACATCAACGTCCCGGTCGGCTGCGGCGATGCGCCGGTCTTTCCGGGCGACATCATCGTCGGCGACGACGACAGCGTGATCGTGATCCCGGCGCATCTGGCGGACGAGATCGCGGACGAGGCGGTGGAAATGACCGTCTACGAGGATTTCGTGGTCGAGCGGGTCAAGGCGGGCGAGACGATCATCGGTCTCTATCCGCCGACGAAGCAGGAAAACCTCGACCTCTTCGCCGAATGGCGCAAGAGTCGCGGGCGCTGAACCCCCGGCACGGGCACATGCTTGCACATGGCCGCGCGGTCTGAAACTGTCCGCAGGATTCAAGGAACCCGATACATGACCCTAACCGAGAAAGAACGGGCCGGCACCTGGATCGGGCGCGTTTTCCGTCCCGGCATCGGCCCCTGCGTCGTGACTTTGCGCGGCGGCAACCTGCATGACATCACCGCGCCCGAGGCACCGACCGTGCGCGACGTGATGGAGATGGACGACCCCGCCGCCTACATCCGCACCGCGAAGGGCGAGGATATTGGCCCGCTGGCGGACATGCCCGGCACGTCCGATGCGAATGACGGCGCGCATCTTCTGGCGCCCTGCGATCTGCAATCGGTCAAGGCCTGCGGCGTGACCTTCGCGCAATCCATGGTCGAGCGGGTGATCGAGGAACAGGCCGCCGGCGATCCCGACAAGGCCGAGGGCATCCGCAAGCGCGTCTCCGAGATCATCGGCGACAGCCTGGACCAGATCGAGGCCGGCAGCGAACGCGCGGCAGAGGTCAAGCGCGAGCTGATCGCGCTTGGCATGTGGTCGCAATACCTCGAAGTCGGGATCGGCCCGGATGCCGAGGTATTTTCCAAGGCGCAGACGCTTTCGTCGGTCGGGCATGGTGCCGATGTCGGGTTGCACCCGATGTCGAAATGGAACAACCCCGAGCCGGAAATCGTGCTGGCGGTGGATTCGCGCGGCCGGATCCTCGGCGCGACGTTGGGCAACGACGTGAACCTGCGCGATGTCGAGGGGCGCTCCGCGCTGCTGCTGTCCAAGGCCAAGGACAACAATGCCTCCTGCGCCATCGGCCCGATGATCCGGCTGTTCGACGACACCTATTCGCTGGATGACGTGCGCAACGCCGAGCTTGACCTGACGGTCGAGGGGCCGGACGGCTATGTGCTGAACGGCCACTCACTGATGTCCAAGATCAGCCGCGACCCCGAAGATCTGGTGTCCCAGACCATCGGCCGGCACCACCAGTATCCCGACGGCTTCGTGCTGTTCCTCGGCACGCTCTTCGCCCCGACCGAGGACCGCGACGTTCCCGGCCAGGGCTTTACCCACAAGATCGGCGACCGCGTGACCATCGCGTGCGATGGGCTAGGTCGCCTGACGAACACCGTCCGGCTGTCCACGGACTGCCCGGAATGGACCTTCGGTCTGGCCGCGCTGATGCGCAATCTGGCCGGACGCAACCTTTTGCAAGGAGATGCCACATGACGCTTAGCGGAAAGCACCTGATCGCCGGCGACTGGGTGATGGGCGACACCACGTTCAAATCGGACCCGTCCTCGGGGGAAGCGCGCGAATATTCCGTCGGAACGCCCGCGCTTGTCGAAACCGCCTGCGCCGCAGCGGAAGAAGCGTTCTGGGAATACGGCTATTCCAGCCGCGAGGTGCGCGCCGAGTTCCTGAACAGGATCGCCGACGAGATCGAGGCGCGCGGAGACGAGATCACCGCCATCGGCACGTCGGAAACCGGCCTGCCCGAGGCCCGGCTCCAGGGCGAGCGCGGCCGCACCACCGGCCAGTTGCGCATGTTCGCCGAGCATATTCTCAAGGGCGACTACCTTGACCGGCGCCATGACAAGGCGCTGCCCGACCGGCAACCCCTGCCCCGCCCCGACCTGAAGATGGTGCAGCGCCCGATCGGCCCCGTCGCCGTGTTCGGCGCGTCCAATTTCCCGCTGGCCTTTTCCACCGCCGGGGGCGACACCGCCGCCGCGCTGGCCGCCGGCTGCCCGGTCGTGGTCAAGGGCCATTCGGCGCATCCCGGCACCGGCGAAATCGTCGCCCAGGCGATCGATGCCGCGGTCAAGGCGTGCGGCCTGCATCCGGGCGTGTTCAGCCTGATCCAGGGCGGCAAGCGCGATGTCGGCCAGGCGCTGGTGCAGAACGAGTACATTCGCGCGGTCGGCTTCACCGGCTCGCTCGGCGGCGGACGCGCGCTGTTCGATCTGTGCGCCCAGCGCCCCGAGCCGATCCCGTTCTTCGGCGAGCTTGGCTCGGTCAACCCGATGTTCCTGCTGCCGGCCGCGATGAAGGCGCGCGGCGCCGAGATTGGCACCGGCTGGGCCGGTTCGCTGACCATGGGCGCGGGCCAGTTCTGCACCAATCCCGGCATCGCCGTGGTGCAGCAGGGCGCCGAGGGCGACGCCTTTGTCGCCGCCGCCGCCGAGGCGCTGAAGGGCGTGCAGACGCAATGCATGCTGACCGACGGCATCGCCGATGCCTACCGCGACGGCAAGTCGCGCTTTGACGGGCGCAACGCGGTCAAGCCGGTTCTGGTCACCGACAGCGAGGGCCGCAATGCCAGCCCCAACCTCTACGAGACCGACGCCAAGGCGTACCTTCAGGACAAGGCGCTGGGCGAAGAGGTGTTCGGCCCGCTCGGGCTGGTCGTCCGCGTCGCCGGACCGGACGACATGGAAACCCTCGCCCGCGGGTTCGAAGGGCAGCTGACCGCGACGCTGCACATGGACGACGCCGACACCGACCTTGCCAAGCGGCTGATGCCGGTGCTGGAACGCAAGGCCGGCCGGCTGCTGGTCAACGGGTTCCCCACCGGGGTCGAGGTAAGCGACGCGATGGTGCATGGCGGGCCGTACCCCGCATCGACCAATTTCGGCGCGACCTCGGTCGGCACGTTGTCGATCCGGCGGTTCCTGCGGCCGGTCTGCTACCAGAACATGCCCGACGCGCTGCTTCCCGGCGACCTCGGGTAAATGAAGTGGCCCGTTCCGCGATTGCGGGGCGGGCCTTTTTCTGTCCGCCCTTCCCCTTGATATCACGGTGAATTTCCATGCTCTCTCCCCCGGATCTTCTGGGCATCATCCGGTCCGGCCTGCTGTCCTTTCCCGTCACGCCCTTCGATGCCGATGACGAGGTCAACCTGCCCGCGTTCCGCGCCCATGTGGAATGGCTGGGGCAGTACAAGGTTGCCGGCCTGATCGTCGCTGGCGGCACCGGCGAGATGTTCTCGCTCATGCCGTCCGAAATCGTCGATGTCGTCCGCACCGCGAAACAGGCCCAGCCGAACGCGCCGATCCTGGCCGGCTGCGGCTATGGCACGAAAATGGCCTGCGATCTGGCCAGGCGGATCGAAGAGGCGGGCGGCGACGGCATCCTGCTGCTGCCGCATTACCTGATCGGTGCGCCGCAGGACGGGATAGAGGCGCATATCCGCGCCGTCTGCAAGGCGACCAACATGGGCGTCATCGTCTATAATCGCGGCTCGTCCGTGGTGTCGGCCGAAACCCTGGCGCGGCTGGCGGATGATTGCCCGAACCTTGTCGGGTTCAAGGACGGCACCGGCGATATCGACAATGTCAAGCGGATCACCGTCGGGCTCGGCGAAAGGCTTGCCTATATCGGCGGGATGCCGACCCATGAATTGTTCGCGCAGGCCTATCACGGCGCCGGCGTCGATACCTATTCCTCGGCGGTGTTCAATTTCGTCCCCGAAACCGCGCTGGAATTCCACGCCGCGTTCCGGGCCGGGGATGATGCCAGATGCGAACAGATGCTGCGCGATTTCTACTATCCCTTCGCCGCGATCCGTGACCGCAAGGCGGGCTATGCCGTGTCCGCGGTCAAGGCCGGCGTCAAGCTACGCGGGTTCGATACCGGGCCGGTGCGATCGCCGCTGACCGCGCTGACGGACGAGGAGATGGAGATGATGCAGGCCCTCATTTCGGGCCGAAGCTGAATGACGACGCGGATATTGGGAATTGCCCGATATCCGCGCTAATCTTCGAACGGAATCATTACCAAAGGTCCGTTCGATGAAGTTCATTCTTGCCGTCCTCGTTTTCGCACTTTCCCTTCCCGTTCATGCACAAGGCTCGCGTTCCAACCGGGACGCCGCGCCCCAGAGCGGGCCGCTGGAAGACCTGCTTGCCCGCATCCCCGCCGATGCGGCGGGGTCGATCTATCTTGCCGATCTCGCCGCCGCGTATCGGCAGGTGAGTCCGCTGATTACCGATACGCCGTCCGATTTTCACCGCGCGCTGATCCCGATTTCCTCGGCCTATCTACCTGCCGCGCTGGATCAGCAGTCGCTCGCGAGGTTTCCCGATGGCGGGGCCGACGCGCTGGGTTTTTCCGTCTTCGACCTGCACCAGGTTGCCGGCTGGGGCACATTGCCGGACTCCCCGCTGATCGCCACCGGCGTTTCGGGCAGCCGCGACCTGATCGCCGAGAAACTGGCCGCGCGCGGGTTCGAGGCGACACAGACGCACGGCCAAACGGTCTGGCACCTGCTGGACGATCTCGAGATGGACGCGGCCCTGCGCAACAGCGACCCGCTATCGGCGCCGCTTGGCCGGTCGCAGCGGATCGCGCTGGATCGCGGCCTGCTGCTGTTCGCCCGCACCTGGCCGGCGATAAACACGTTGCTGGACCCCGGCACGACCCTCGCCACCGAGACCGGCACCGCCTCGATCCTGCGCGCCGGTTATGCGCTGCGCGGCGCCGGCGACCTGCTGGGCGCGGTGATCGTGCAGGAGCCGCCGACAAGGGGGCTTGATCCCGGCCTTCTGCTGCGCCTCGGGGCGGATGCGACGCCCGAGGAAATCCAGGCGGAACTGGACAGGATGCCCGGCGCATCCCTGCCCGGTCTTCCGCCGTTCCTGCGCTATGGCCTGCTGCTGTGGCAGGACGGCTATCGGACCACCGGGGCCGTCGTCATCCCCTATATCCGCCGCGACACCGCCGAAACCGCGCGCGAGCGGTTCACCGCGCTGCTGGATACCGCGGAGTCCCCGTCGGTGAAGCGGCCCTTTGCGCAGCTTCTGCCCCATGAGCGCCGGTTCGAGATCGTACCGGCCAAGGACCGCAACGTCCTGGTGCTGGCATTCACCACCTCTGCCGACAGATCGAAACCGGTCGATCTGTCGACCTTCATGGACAATCCGCGCCGGATGCTGATGCAGATGCTGATGCGGCGCGAACTCAGCCTGCTGATCGGCGCCGCGCCATGAAAAAAGCCCGCCGGGCGAACCGGCGGGCAGTTTGGGACTTCGGGTGGGGACAGAGGAAAGAGGACGACAGCCCGAAGCCCTTCAGGGAGGAGGTCGTCGTTTACTGAAGCCCGACACCCAGGACGACACAGGGCATCCCGCTGGTGGCATCGACATAGTTGGTGGCGCCGTTGCCGCGCTGCACCAGCATGCAGGCCCCGTTGTTGCCCATGACCATGCCGGCCTCGTGGTTGTTGCCCTGCTGGTCAAGGATCGCGTGGTTGCCGTTCGAGGTGACGATGCCGATCGCGGTATTCGCGGCGCCCTCGGTGATGCGGCCATTGTCGTGATGATCCTTGGCCAGGGTGTAGATCGCCATACCGGCACGCATGAAATTCGCTTCGTCCTGGGTCTTGGCGCTGTAGCCGAAGGTGATGGTTCCGCCGGCCATGGCCGGAGCGGCGAAGGCGGTGGACACGGCGAGCGCGAGGGCGGTGAAAGTCGTTTTCATGGGTCTATTCCTTTTGCGGTAAATCAATGGTTTGGATCGTGGGTCGGATCAGATGTCGGTCTGCGTGCTGCACCGGTAGGACTTGCCGTCCAGGTGCAGGATCAGCTCCGCCTCGACATGTTCGGGAGGCATCCCGCCGAAACTTGCCTGGCCGATGGTGCGGGTCGCGCCGGCCTTGACGGTGAACGGGCCGCCCTGGCTGATATTGGTGCTGCCGCCGCCACGCTTGGAAATGTTCAGCTCGTAGATGCCTTCGATCGTCTCGTCGGCATGGATCAGTCCGCGATAGGTGTAGCCGAAGGCGCTCCGGGTCACGGAAATCTCGCATTGCATGGGCAAATCCTCTGCGGCGTCTTCCGCATGGCTGCCGGCGGCCAGTCCGAAGACCGACAGGGACAGGGCCGCCACGGGAAGAAGGATGGCGCCGAGTCTGGTGCGCGAATGGGTCATTGGCTTGTCTCCTGATGTGCCGCGGTAAGGCGGAAGGGGTTTTTGGGGGCTGCGCACCGGGCGGGGGAGGGGTCCGCCCGGTGCGGGGGCCGGCTCAGTACTGGATGATGACGCCGGTATTGCCACTGCCGCTGGTGTTGACCGAGGCGCTGTTGCCGTCGCCGACCTGGATCACGCCGGTCACGTTGTTGGCGCCGTTCTGCGACACGTCGGCGGCGTTGCCGTTGCCGATCTGGGCGACACCGACGGTGTTGTTCCAGCCGCCCTGCGAGGTGACGGAAGAGTTGAACGCACCGCTCTGGCCGACGACCGTCGTGTTCAGCGCACCGTCCTGCGTGGCGATGATGCCGTTGCCATAGCCGTTCTGCAGGATCTCGGTGTGGTTCAGGCATCCGGCCTGCCCGACACCGAAGCCGTTGCCGGAGCCGTAGACATTCGCGTTCGCCGAGTTCCCCCAGGGGCAGGCCAGGGCCGGAGCGGCGGCGATCAGGGCGGTTGCGGTCAGGATCGAGAAAGAGGCTTTTTTGAATGTCGCGATGGTCATTTCTAATCTCCGTTCGGTGTGTGTTGTGTGTGGGTCGTCTGCGTCGTGTCTTGGTGTGTGTTCGGCGGTGCACCGTGTGGCGCTGTGCCGATGAACCAAGATTGGCGCCGAGCCGCCCGGTCAGGCAATTTCAGCCGCGGGTTATGAAATGACCCGGCTGTTGTTATCGAATGACAGGCAGGGGATTCTCGCGGCGCGCGCCGCAGATTTCACAGAAAAACCATAATCTTGCGCGGCAACGCGCCTGCACCGCGCCTATGCGCAACTTTCCTGCGGGTTGCGCGGCGTCATTTGAAAGAAAACTGTTGTCGTGGGTCGAAGCCGGGACAAATCAGCCCGACTTGTCATTCGATGACACGCCCGTTTCGGTCGTTTCACGCTCTGCCGCGAGTCGGAATTGCCGCTCGCGCTCTCGGAATCGGGCACGATCCGAATCGTCGTATTCGTTCCGGCAGCGATGGCAGGACACGCCCTGCTCGAAATCCGGGTGGTCGAGATCGGCGGGGGCCAGCGGGCGGCGGCAGGCATGGCACAGGACATGCACGCCCTGACGCAACCCATGCTCCAGGCTCACGCGGCGGTCGAACACGAAACAGGCGCCGCGCCACAGGCTTTCCTCCTGCGGCACCTGTTCAAGGTACTTCAGGATCCCGCCCTTCAGGTGATGGACCTGTTCCACCCCCTGCCCGATCAGCCAGCTCGTCGCCTTTTCGCAGCGGATGCCGCCGGTGCAGAACATCGCCAGCCGCTTGCCCTCGAACCTGTCCTTGTTCGCCTGCCACCAGGCGGGAAAATCACGGAACGACCGGGTTTCCGGGTCGACCGCGCCGGCGAAACTGCCGATGCCGACCTCGTAATCGTTGCGCGTGTCGATCACCGCGACATCGGGCGCCGCGATCAGCGCGTTCCAGTCCGCCGGCTCGACATAGCGCCCGACAGCCCCCGCCGGGTCGGCACCGGGCTGGCCCATCGTCACGATCTCCTGCTTGAGCCGCACTTTCATGCGGCCGAACGGCGTGGCTTCCGTGCGGCTTTCCTTCCAGTCCAGATCGGCGCAACCCGGAAGCGAGCGGATATGACCAAGCACCGCGTCGAGCCCCGCGCGCGTGCCCGCGATGGTGCCGTTGATCCCCTCGGTGGCGAGCAGAAGCGTTCCGCGCACGCCCGATGCTTCGCAACAGGCCAGCAGCCCCGAACGCAGCGCGCCGGGATCCGCAAAGGCGGTGAACTTGTAGAGAGCGGCAACGATGGTCATCGTCCGGGCGCAATAGACCCGCATGCGCCCTGCCGCAAGACGCCGCCACGATTGACGCCGCCGCGCGGCTGCGCCAGATTGCGCCCCTTGCTACCGGAGATCCAGGCGATAATGGCACCCGAGACCCAGGCGCGGCGCGATCCGCTGATCGTGTTTGTCCACGTGCCCAAGGCTGGCGGATCCACCGTCAACACGCACCTGCGCCAGTTTTCCGCCAACGGTATCGACCATTGCCAGCGCTACCTGCGAGACAAGGCACGCCTTGCCCGGATCGTGCAGAATGTCGACTGGATCTCGGGGCATATCGGGTTCCCGCCGTTCCGCACCCTTCTGTCGCGGCTGACCGACCGGGAATTACGGTTCTTCACCTGCGTGCGCGATCCGGCGGAACAGGTCGCCTCGCATTACAACTGGCTGATCCGCATTCGCCGGAAATCGCTGCTGGGCTATCTGCGCCACCCGGCCGACATACGGCGCGTGTCTCGCCGGTTGCGCGGCTCGGACAATGGCGACCCGGCGGCGGTCGCCGCCAATCTCGCGGCGCATCCCGCGCTGTTTTTCAACGTCCAGACGCGCTATGTCTTCGGCGGCAAGCCGGCGCAGCGGCCCAGGACGATGGCGCAGGGCCTTGCCCGGTACGAGGCGATCACGACCACCGAGGGCATCGGCGCGCTTGTCGCAAAGATGACGGGGGACGCCGCCCCCGCTGCGCTGCGGGAAAATGCCAGCCCCTACCAGGTGCGGGCCGACCTGTTCCGGGACGGCCCGGTGCGCGCCCTTCTGGACCGGGAAAACGCCCGCGATACGGCCCTTTTCGATGCCGTGCGCGTGGCCGAGGCGGGACGGGCCGAAGCAATCCGGGCAGAGCGCGATTGATTCCACCGCCGCCGCTGGTAGGGTGCGCGCGTCAACGCAAATAACCGGAGCATGCCATGAGCGACGCGCTGATCGTCATCGACGTCCAGAACGATTTCTGCCCCGGCGGTGCGCTGGCGGTGGCGGGCGGCAACGACATCGTCCCCGGACTCAACGCGCTGATGGCAGAGTTTTCCGCCGTCATCCTGACCCAGGACTGGCACCCTGCCAAGCATTCCTCCTTTGCCTCGCAACATGCGGGAAAGGCGCCGCTCGAGATGATCGACATGCCCTATGGCCCGCAGGTGCTGTGGCCCGATCATTGCGTGCAGGGCAGTGACGGTGCCGCGTTTCACCCCGCGCTCGACACGGCCCGCGCCGACCTGATCATCCGCAAGGGATACAACCCGGCGATCGACAGCTATTCCGCCTTCTTCGAGAACGACCACACCACGCCCACCGGGCTGGAAGGCTATCTGCGCAACCGCGGCATCGACAGCCTGACCATGGCCGGCCTGGCCACCGATTTCTGCGTGAACTTCTCGGCCGTGGATGCCGCGAAACTGGGCTTCAAGGTGCGCGTGCGGCAGGATCTGAGCCGCGGCATCGACCTTGACGGCTCGCTCGCCGCCGCGCTGGACGGAATGGCCGCGTCGGGGGTGTCGCTGGACTGACGATGGACCAGCAGGCGCTCCTTCTGGCCCGCGTGGCAAAGGGCGACAAGCAGGCGCTCGCGGCGCTGTACAATGCACTCGAACGGCCGGTCTACCGGTTCATCCTGTCCAGATTGAACGATCCTTTCGAATCCGCCGACGTACTTCACGACGTGTTCATCGACGTGTGGCGCAGCGCCGGCGCGTTCGAAGGGAGATCGAAAGTGCAGACCTGGATATTCGGGATCGCTTACCGCAAGGTGATCGACCTGCACCGAAAGCGCGGGCGGCTGCAGGTGACCGACGACATCCCCGAGCAGACGGATGACGGCCCCGATGCCGAAGCCTGCCTGATCGCCGGACAGGAAGCGGCGCATGTGCGCTATTGCCTGGACACGCTGAAGGACAACCAGCGCATTGCCATCACCCTCGCCTTCTATGAGGACATGACCTACGGCGAAATCGCCGAGGTTCAGGGTGTGCCCGAAGGCACCGTCAAGACGCGGGTGTTCCATGCCAAGAAACTGCTGCTGCGCTGCCTGTCCTCGCGCGTGTCGCGGACGGTGCCGGCATGACGCGGGACGAGGTGCAGGCCCTGCTGCCGTTCCTGGCGAACGGCACGCTTGAAGGGGCCGAGCGCGAGGAGGCCGAACAGATGCTCGATGCCGATCCCGACCTGAGGGCAGAGCTGCACGCCTTGCAAACGGTGCGCGCGACCCTGCGCGCCGAGGATCCGGGCCACAGCCCCGGCGAGATCGGGCTGGCCCGGCTGATGCGCGAGGTCGGCAAGGACGGCACCGCCCGCCGTCCGTTCTGGCAATCGGTCCATACCTGGCAATCCGTCGCCGCGGCGCTGCTGGTGGCCTTGCTGTTGCAGGCGCTGTTCACCGGTACCGATCCGGGGGAAGACGGCTATGAACTGGCCGGCGCGGACCCCGAAGCCGGGCCGGCGATCACCGTCGCGATCCGGCCGGATACGACCGAAGCCGCGTTTCGCGACCTGCTGCTGCGTGCCGGGGCGGAAATCGTCGGCGGCCCTTCGGCGCTTGGGCTTTATGAACTGCGGCCGTTGAATGACGTGACAATCGAAGAGGCAAGGCGCATTCTGGAGACATCGGACATCGTCGAGGACGTGACCGGATCCGGCGACTGAAAAGGAGGCCCCGATGCGCCGCCTGTTGGCTCTTGTTCTGTTTCTTTCGGTATCTCCGGCGCTGGCGCAGCAGGACGGCGTGACCCCGCCGGACAATGTGCCGGGCGATCCCATGCCCTACGATCCGCCGATCCAGGACGATCCGATACCCGATGATGTCCAGCCGGGTGACGAGCCGTCCTTTCCCGTTGCGCACCCCGGACGTGGCGGCGGCAATGACCGCACAGGCAGGCCCGCGCCCGAGGTGGTTGTCCTGCCAGGCGGGCGGCCCGAATTCATGACCATCGGCCCCGCCGCGCAGGCAGAGGCCGCGGCCGCCGCGCTCAGGGCCGGCGGCGCGCGGGTGGTGCGCACGCGCAGCTATCCCGCGCTCGGGCGATATGCGCTGTTCTTCGATCTGGGCCGCCTGTCCGCGGCGCGGGCGCGCGCCATCCTGTTGCGGGCCGCGCCGGACACACGGCTCGACGCGCATGCGCTTTACCGTCTGACCGGCGGCAAGCCGCGTCTCTACGCCGCCTCGATGATCGAGGCCGCGCCCGATACCTGCGATCTGCGCGGGCTGCGCATCGGGGTGATCGACGGCGCGCTGGACCCGTCCCATGCCGCGCTGTCGGGTGTGCGGTTGACCACCCATTCGGTGCTGAGCGGCCGTGCCACGAACCCCAACCACGGCACTGCCGTCGCCGCGCTGATCGCGGGCAGCGACCCGGCCGGCGCCCTGTCCGGGTTCGCGCCGGGCGCCGATCTGTTCGCCGTCACCGCCTTTGGCCGGGCGCGGGGCGGACCGGCCGCCGATGTCGAACGGATCGGCGCGGCGCTTGACTGGCTGATGGCTCGCGGTGTCCGGCTGGTCAACATGTCCTTCGCCGGGCCGTCCAATGCCGCGCTTGAGGATATCCTGGACGCGGCGGCACGGCGCGGCGCGGTGATGATCGCCGCCGCCGGAAATGACGGGCAGAATACCGCCGCCTACCCCGCCGGGTTCGCCGCCGTGATCGCCGTGACCGCCGTCGATGCGGCCGGACGCCGCTATGTCGCCGCCAATACCGGCCCGTATATCGAGTTTGCCGCACCGGGCGTGGATCTGTACGTCGCGCGGCGCGGCGGTGGCAGTTATGCCTCGGGCACGTCCTATGCCGCCCCGATCGTCACCGCGATCGCCGCGCGGCTGATGGCGCGCGGGGCCGGCGACGTGAACGCCGTGCGCGCAATGCTGCGCCGGCAGGCCACCGACCTCGGCCCGCCAGGGCGCGACACGCATTTCGGCTGGGGCCTTGCCCGTGCCGGTGGATGCTGACCCCGGGCTTTTGACCCCAAGCCTTTGACATTGCGCGGCACGCTTGCTCTAACGGGCCGTCCACCGGGGGAATGTCATGGTCGATATCGCAACACGGGTCTACAACCACAAATGGAAGATCGACCCGATCGTCCGGTCGCTGATCGACACCGATTTCTACAAGCTGCTGATGTGCCAATCGGTGTTTCGCAACAAGCGCGACACCGAGGTGACTTTCTCGCTGATCAATCGCACCGACGACATCAAGCTGGCAGAGCTGATCGACGAGGACGAGCTTCGCCTGCAGCTCGATCACATCAGGTCGCTGCGGCTGGCGCGGGGCGAAAGCACCTGGCTGCGCGGCAACACCTTCTACGGCAAGCGGCAGATGTTCCGCCCGGATTTCATGGAATGGTTCGAAAACCTGCAACTGCCCCCCTACGAGCTGGAAACGAGGGACGGTCAATACGAGCTGACCTTCAAGGGGGCCTGGCCCGAGGTGATGCTGTGGGAAATCCCGGCCCTGTCGGTCCTGATGGAGCTGCGCAGCCGCGCGGTTCTGGCCCGGATGGGGCGGTTCGAGCTTCAGGTGCTTTACGCCCGCGCGATGACCCAGCTTTGGGAAAAGATCGAGCGGCTGCGCCGGATCAAGGGGCTGCGCATCGCCGATTTCGGCACCCGCCGGCGGCACAGTTTCCTGTGGCAGGACTGGTGCGTACAGGCCATGATCGAGGGGCTGGGCGACAAGTTTTCCGGCACCTCGAACTGCCTGATCGCCATGCGCCGCGACCTAGAAGCGGTGGGCACCAACGCCCACGAATTGCCGATGATCTATGCCGCGCTGGCCGGCAGCGACGACGCGCTGCGCGCCGCGCCCTACAAGGTGCTGGAGGATTGGCAGGAAGAGCATGACGGCAACCTGCGCATCATTCTGCCCGACACCTACGGCACGGCGCCTTTCCTGAAGAACGCGCCCGACTGGCTGACCTCCTGGACGGGTATCCGCATCGATTCGGGCGATCCGGCCGAGGGGGCGGAAACCGCCATCGCCTGGTGGAAGGCACGCGGCGAGGATCCGCGCGAGAAGCTGGTGATCTTCTCGGACGGGCTGGACGTGGACAAGATCGAAGAGCTTCACGCCCAATTCCAGGGCCGCGTGCGCGTCTCCTTCGGCTGGGGCACGCTTCTGACCAACGATTTCCGCGGGCTGGTGCCGCTGGATGCGCTGGCGCCGTTCTCGCTTGTCTGCAAGGCGACGGAGGCGGATGGCCGCCCCACGGTCAAGCTGTCGGACAACCCGCGCAAGGCGATGGGCCCCGCGAACGAGATCGCGCGGTACAAGCGGGTCTTCGGCGTCGGCGAGCAGGAGGCGCTGGACGTCTTCGTCTGACTGCGCCGCGCAGGTCTATGCGGCCTGCACCCTGTCGCCGTGCAGCCGGTCGATGATCCGCCGGATCACCGCGATATCGGCGAAGATCGCGTGCAGATCGTCCTCCATCTCGGTCACGGATTTCGACAAGGATCCCATCCGCATGAACTCGCCGCCGCGCTGCAGCGCCAGATAGAACGACTGCCCCTCGAACCCGGCGACCATGGATTTCGCGCCCTTCTTGCCGCCCTCCTCCTCGCCGATTTCCAGCAGTGCATCCAGGAAGGCGGGCGGCAGAAAGCCGCGCGCGCCCTCGGGGTCTTCGGCATGTACCTCGAACGCCTGTTCGAACCCTTCGTGATCCATCGGCACACGCGGCATGCCCCGCCCCGACTTGCCCGAAAAGAACGCGCCCAGCGTGTTGCCCACGGCGCCGAAATCGCGGGCGATCAGGATCGGACCCGGCGCGGCGACGGGCACGGCGATATGGAACAGCAGGCCGCGAAATACGGTGGTGGTCTTTGTGTCATTGTCGGAATCGCGGGTCTGTTTGGTCAGGTGCGCCTCGACCAGCTCGTAGTTCGTCCCGCGGTAGCTGCCGCGCAGCTCGTCGCGCAATGTCGTGCGGTCGTAGCTGCCGAAAAGGCCAAGCTGCCGCATCGCCTCTACCGGAACGCCCTTGCTCGGGGCGCTGGAAAACTCAAGATCGCCGACATGGTCGCAGATTGCGGGCATGACGGCCTTTTCCACAGCGCCGCTCCAGGCAGACGATTGCGCGCCGCGCACGACAAACCCCGCGACGATTCCGATCAATGCGACTGCAACCGCCGCAATGGTGACGCCTGTGCCGTCAAAGGCGAAATAGATGACCGCGCCCAGCGCGATGCCGCCCAGCGCACAGATCGCCAGCCATTTGCGGGCCGTGGCCAGCCGCGCGACGCGATCCTTCTCGATCTTTCGCAAGGCCGGGGCCACGCGGGCACGAAATACCTCGGCAAAGCCGCGTTCAAGCTCGGTACGTTCGGTAAAGTCCATGAAAATACTCCCGTCTGAAACGACGGCAAGTCTAGCGGCGGCCAGCCGCGCCGCGCAATAGCGTCGCTATTCCTCGTCCACCGGGCCGCGCAGGGATTTCACCTGACCGCGCGCCCTCTTCCCTTCCAGCCGCCGGCGTTTGGAGGCGAGGGTCGGGCGCGTCGGGATACGCCGTTTCGGGCGGTGCAGGGCGGCACGGATCAGTTCCGCAAGCCGGTCGCGCGCGATGTCGCGGTTGCGGGCCTGGTGGCGGGTTTCGTCCACCCGCAGCACGATCGCGCCATCGGTGGTCCAGCGGCGCCCGGCAAGCCGTTTCAGCCGGGCCTTGACCGCGCGCGGCAGGTTCGGCGACCGCTCCGCCTCGAAGCGCAGCTCGACGGCGGTGGCCACCTTGTTGACGTTCTGCCCGCCGGGACCGCCGGCGCGCACGAATTGCTCGGTCAGTTCCCAATCCTCGATCGCGATTTCGTCGGTAATGCGCAGCATCGCCCCCTCTTCCGCCGTTACGCTTCCCTGCTGACATAGGGCGTTTCGAACGAAAAGGGCCGCCATGCACGGCGGCCCTTCGAGTCTTTATGGAGAAGTTCGGTTAGGACCTGAGCGGTCCAATCGAAAGGAGGTCCCCCGTCGGGGCTGCCCTCAGGCGGAGAATCCTCCGACTGTTCCGACACCTTTCTCCAACATCGCTCCAGACACTGGATCACCTCCTTTCGTTGATTTCTGATACCCCGAGCGTGGCACATATTTTGTGTTTGTCAAAACTTTTTCCTCAAGCTGTGGAGGATTTTGGCCGACACCCTGTTCAGGTGCCGTTTTCAGGCCCCGGCGCGGCGCCGACGCAACAGCGCGGCAACGACGATGCGGAACGGGATCAGCGCGATCAGCGCCAGCGCCAGTTTTACCATCCAGTCGGCCACGGCCAGCGACACCCAGAGCGGCGCGGCGGGACCGGTGCCCAGCAGCGGCAGCGCCGCATTCGCCCAGCCGACATCGTTGGCAGGCTCGATGAAGGACAGCCCGGCCGAAAAGGCGAGCGTGAAGAAGATCGCCGTATCCACGCTCGATCCGACCAGCGACGAGGCCAGCGGCGCCGTCCACCAGCGCCCGCCGCGCAGCCGGTCGAAGACCGCCACGTCCAGCAATTGCGCCGTCAGAAAGCCAAGGCCGGATCCCAGCGCGACCCGCAACGTCACCGCCGGGTAGCTGCCGTCCGGGCCGTGCAGCATGATCTGCGTGCCGACCAGCGAACAGGCGACACCCGTGGCGAACCCGGCAAACACCACCTTGCGCGCGGTCGCGGCGCCGTAGACGCGGTTCATCACGTCGGTGACGAGAAAGGCGAAGGGATAGGTGAAGGCGCCCCAGGTCAGCCATTGG
Source organism: uncultured Paracoccaceae bacterium (assembly GCA_947503765.1). Classification (GTDB taxonomy): domain Bacteria; phylum Pseudomonadota; class Alphaproteobacteria; order Rhodobacterales; family Rhodobacteraceae; genus Psychromarinibacter. The sequence goes on from CANNFA010000004.1 coordinate 151,407, forward strand.
CCGAACAGGACTTGCACAAGGATGTTCGAGGCCACCACGATGGCGGCCATGGCAAGGATGCCGGGCAGGATACGGGTCATCGGGTCTGGTCCGTTTTGGCAAGGTAGCGGAGACTTGGCCCCGGCGCGCGGGAACGAAAGCCGATTACCGCCGGGCGCGGGCCGCGTCAAGATCGGCGGGAAGGCGGTATTCGACAAGCTCGGTCCTCTGGAACGGGCGGAAATTGTCGTCCGAGATCATCGTCAGCCGGATATCCCCGGCCGTATCGCGCCACACCGCCAGACCTTCGAGGTTGTCGTGCTGCCCGCTCCGGGTTTCCAGGAGAACCCGTTCATCCACCGCGCCAGCATCGGTGAAGGCAAAGCTGCGCACCCGGTTGCGAAAGCCGAAGATGCCGGCAAAGTGACGCTCCAGCAGGTAGAACCGCCCGTCCGGGCCGAAATCGGCGCCGACCGGCAGGTATTCGTCGCGGCGCGGGATGTCGAAGGGCTGTGTCCAGGCGCCGTCCGCGTAGCGGTAGACGGGAAAGGGCCGGCGCTTGCGCCCGGATCGCTCGGGCAGGGTGTAAAGCGCGCCGGACGCGTCGATGGCCAGAGCCTCCAGCCCGGAATTGGGTTGCAGGCCGTCGAAATCGGGGTGCTGCGGGATCGGCCTGGCCGGACTCTGCCGACCGTCATAGACCCATACCCGGTGCCGTCCCTCGAACGACACGAAGATGCGCCCGTCATCGCGCCGTGCCAGACCTTCGGAATCGGTGTCGCTGCGGCGCAGCGGGGCGCCTTTCGTGTCATGCAACGGGTGCACCGGCAGCGCGGACACTCCGGCAATCGCGCCGTCCACGCGCAACAGGCGTCCCTCGACCACACCGCCCCGGTCACTGAGCGCAAGGAACCGCGCGCCGCCATCCCAGACTTCGAGCCCGGAAAACCCGCCGAAGCCCCGGCCGCGCTCCGACCAGGTGTAGCTTCCCACGAACTCGGCGGCGTTGCGCGTCCCGGTCAGGCCGGGCGCGCCCACCGTCAGTCCGAACAGGATTACTGCGATGAAAGGACGGAAGCGCATTGCGACGGCAGATCCGCCAGGACGTATTCGCGGCGCGGTTTGGGCGGCGGCGCGTCCGGGTCGGGCGGCGGTGGGTTCAGGATGTTGCGGACCCATGTTTCCGCCTCGGCGCAGCCGTCGCCGGGCGGCGGCGGGGCCTGGTTGACGCATCCGCTTGCGCCCTTGGGGCACAAAAGCCGGACATGGAAATGGTAATGGTGCCCGTACCACGGGCGGATCTTGTTCAGCCACGACCGGTCGCCGGTGGCATCCTTGCACATCTGCACCTTGGCGCCGGCAAAGACGAATATGCGCGCCACCGCCGGATCGCTGGCGGCGGCCTTGAGCACCGCCATGTGCTGCGGCGTCCACTTGTCGTTGACATAGGCGCCGTTCGCCCGCCGCATCGAGATCGACGAGATGTTCTCGCGCTCGGCGGCGCTGAGGTTCAGGCGCGCGGGCGGCAGCATCCAGATGTCGGCATCCAGCCCGATCTGGTGCGACCGGTGCCCGGTCAACATCGGGCCGCCGCGCGGCTGCGACATATCGCCGATGTAAAGCCCTTTCCAACCCGGCTGCGCCGCCGCCGCCCGCGACAGGCGCTGGACAAAGGCCACGGTTTCAGGATGTGCCCAGTTGCGGTTCCGGCTCAGCCGCATGGCTTGCCAGGTCGGGCCGGTTTCGGGCAATTGCACGGCGCCGGCAACACATCCCTTGGCGTAGCTGCCATACGGGGCGGGCGGCTGTGCGGACCCCGCCTTCATCGCACCGAACAATTGCTTGGCGATGGCGTTCGGGTCGAAATTCGCCGCAGCGAATGTCAGCGCCGCGCTGACCCCGGTATCCTTTGCGGCATCGGCCCCGCGATCGCTCCCGCCACCGCAGGCGGCGAGGCCCAGAGACAGCCCGAGCGTCAGGCCAATGGAGAAGAGCTTTCGGACCATGCGGTGCGGTCTCCTTCGGGTTTGACCCATGCTAGCAGGATAAGCCCGGCAAGAAAAAGCCCTATCAGCGGTGTCACCCCCAGCCGTTGATTGCCGGTCAGGTCGGTCGTCACCGCGATCAGCGCCGGCGCGATGAAGGTCGTCGCCTTGCCGGCCAGCGCATAAAGACCGAACGCCTCGGTCATGCGCGCGGGATTTGCCTGCAGGACCATCATCGTCCGGCTGGCCGATTGCAGCGCGCCGCCCGCCCCGCCGATCAGCGCGCCGCAGATGAAGAACGCGATGTCGGGCAGGCCCGACCCCGCCGCGACGGCGAAACCCAAGACCGACTCGCGCGAGATCAGCGCGATGGCGGCGGCGACACAGAGCAGCACGACGATGCAGGTGCGGATCACCGGCATCGGCCCGAAAGCCCGGTCCGCCTTGCCGCCAAGCCACGCGAAAAGCGCCCCGGTCACGGCCGCGACGATGCCGAACACGCCGATATCCACGACGCTCCAGCCCAGCACGCCCAGCGCATAGATCCCGCCGAACGTGTACATCCCGTTCAGCGCATCGCGGTAGAACATGGACGAGCCCAGATAGGCCGACATGGAGACCTGCCGCGGCAGCGATCGCAGGGTGCGCCCCAGCTCGCGCAGCCCCTGTTTCACCGGCGAGCCGCGCACGACCGAATGGGCCGGCTCGCGCACCCATAGAAAGAACGGCACCATGAACACGATATACCAGATCGCCACGAACGGGCCGACCGACCGCGTGCCTTCGCGCAAGCCGGGGTCGAGGCCCAGAACAGGCTCTATTCCAAGGAAAGTGACGCCATCGCCGTTCTCGGCCAGCAGCAGAAGCATCACCGCCAGCGCCAGTACGCCGCCGCAATAGCCCCAGGCCCAGCCGGACCCGGAAATCGCCCCCAGCTCCTCGCGGCTGCCCAGCGACGGCAGCATCGCGTTGGTAAAGATCGTGGCGAATTCCATGCCGATCAACCCGATCCCGAAGAACACCAGCAGCAGCACCGGGCTGAACGTGGCCGGATGCGCCGTCCACAGCCCCGCCGCGCCGATGACATACAGAACCGAGAACCCCCAGACATAGGGAAGGCGGCGCCCGGTGCTGTCGGCGATGGCCCCCAGGATCGGGGCGAGCAGCGCGATCGACACCCCGGCGATCGTCAGGCCATACCCCCAGAGCGCCTGTGCCTCGGCGCGGGCCGCGTCCGGCGCCACGCCGGCATCGACCAGACGGCCGATCATGATCTCGGCAAAGAACGGGCCGAAGACGAAGGTCAGAAGCAGGGTGTTGTACGGCTGGCTGGCCCAGTCGAACATCATCCAGCCCCAGATGCGCCGCCGCGCGCTGACCTCGCCCATTCGGAATATCCCCCGTTCGCGTCGGCGATAAGACAGGGGAACCCGAGGGGACGCAACACTTGTCTGCCGCGGCGCTTGCCAGCCGGGTCGCAAGACCATAACTAGTTCCCGTTGCCCGGTTCAGGATCGCTTGCTCATGACGTCGATATTCCAAATTCTCCTGCTGCTGCTCGATGTGATCTGGTTCATCATGATCCTGCACATCATCATGTCGTGGCTGCTGAACTTCGACGTGCTGAACCGCCGGCAGCCCTTCGTCGATCAGATCTGGATCGGTCTGAACCGCCTGCTGGAGCCGGTCTATGGCCCGATCCGCCGCATCATGCCCGACACGCGCCCGCTGGACCTGGCGCCATTGATCGCGCTGATCGCAGTATATGCCCTGCGGATCGTCATTCGGAACAACATGTACTCTTTTTGACGGCCCTCGCGGGTTGGCAAGCGATTCTGCATCTGCGATGTTCCCGCCGATAAGGGCAGGTTGAAGCAGTTCGCAGGGAACATGGACCGCGCAGCACATCTTTTGGGCACGGTTTTCGGATTCGACGAATTCCGCCCCGGTCAGGCCGAGATCGTCGAGGCCGTGGCCGCGGGGCGGAACGTGCTGGCCATCATGCCCACCGGCGGCGGCAAGTCGCTGTGTTTCCAGCTTCCGGCGCTGTGCCGCGAGGGTGTGACCGTCGTCATCTCGCCGCTGATCGCGCTGATGCGCGACCAGGTCCGCGCCCTGCGCGAGGTCGGGATCGAGGCCGGCGCGCTGACATCGGGCAACACGGCAGAGGAAACAGATGCCGTCTTTCGCGCGCTTGACGAGGGACGGCTGAAGCTTCTGTACATGGCGCCCGAACGGCTGGCCTCCGGCGGAACGCTGCCGCTTCTGCGGCGGATCGGCACCAGCCTGATCGCGGTGGACGAGGCGCATTGCGTCAGCCAGTGGGGCCACGATTTCCGGCCCGATTACCTGGCCATCGGACAGTTGCGCCGCACGCTGGACGTGCCGCTTGCCGCGTTCACCGCCACCGCCGACGAGGAAACCCGCACCGAGATCGTCGCGCGGCTGTTCGACGGCGCGCCGCCGGAGACGTTCCTGCGCGGCTTCGACCGGCCCAACATCCACCTTGCCTTCGCCGCCAAGAACGGCCCGCGCAAGCAGATCGTCGATTTCGCGGATGCGCGGCGCGGCCAGTCGGGCATCGTCTATTGCGGCACACGGGCTAGGACAGAGACGCTTTCCGCGGCGCTGGGCCGCGAGGGGCACACCGCCTGCCATTACCACGGCGGCATGGACCCGGACGCGCGGCGCGCCGTCGAGACGCGGTTTCAGCAGGAAGACGGCCTGATCGTGGTGGCGACCGTCGCCTTCGGGATGGGCGTGGACAAGCCGGATATCCGCTGGGTCGCCCATGCCGACCTGCCCAAGTCGATCGAGGCCTATTACCAGGAGATCGGACGCGCCGGGCGCGACGGCGCGCCGGCGGAAACGCTGACCCTTTACGGCGCCGACGACATCCGGCTGCGCCGCACCCAGATCGACGAAAGCCTGGCCCCGCCGGAACGCAAGGATGCCGATCACGCCCGGCTGAACGCGCTTCTGGGTCTGGCCGAAGCGATGCGATGCCGCCGCCGCACGCTGCTGGGCTATTTCGGCGAGACGGCAGAGGCATGCGGCAATTGCGACCTGTGCGACACCCCCCCCGAGGTTTTCGACGCCACCGAGCCGGTCCGCAAGGCGCTGTCGGCGATGCTGCGCACCAGCGAGAGCTTTGGCGCGGGTCACCTGATCGACATCCTGACCGGCACGGAAACCGACAAGGTGCGCGCGCGCGGCCATGAGGGCCTGCCGACCTTCGGGGTGGGGCGCGATCTGACGCGCGCGGCCTGGCAGGCGGTGTTCCGGCAGATGATGGGGCGCGATCTGGTGCGGCCCGACGCGGCGCGGCACGGCGCGTTCCGCATGACGCAGGCGGCGCGGCCGATCCTGCGCGGCGAAGAGACCATCGAGCTGCGGCGCGACACGATCAAGGCGGCGGCGACCCGGCCCGCGATCAAGACCCTTGTCAGCGAAGAGGATGCGCCGCTGCTGTCCGCGCTGAAGGCCAAGCGCCGTGCGCTGGCAGAAGCCGCGCGGATGCCCGCCTACATGGTGTTCAACGACCGCACGCTGATCGAAATGGCCGAAACCCGGCCCGGCACGCTGGACGCGATGGCCCGCATTTCCGGTGTCGGCGCCAAGAAGCTGGAGCGCTACGGCGCGGACTTCCTGTCGGTCATCGCCGGTGCGGACGCCGGGCCAGGCACTGGGCCGGTTCATCCCGCGCGCAGGCGCCTCGCCGGGCAGGAGGCGGGCGACGTGTTCGACCGGCTGGTCGAGGCGCAGACCGAACTGGCGCGCGGTGCGGCCGGTACGGACAAGCCGATGCGCTGCTCGCCCGCGGCGCTGGCGCGTGTCGCGGCGCTGCGCCGGGCGGACCCGGCAGCGCTTGAGGGGATCCTTGGCGCGCGGCATGCTGAACGGTTCGGCCCCGCCTTCCTGTCGATCCTGCAGGAGACCTGACATTGCCGCCGCGCGCGGCCGGTTGTAGTCAATGGTCAAAGAGAGGTGCCACGCAATGCTGGTCGTCATTTCCCCCGCCAAACGCCTGGATGAAACGCCGATGCCGGACATCGCGCCCACCGAGCCGGAATTCGCCGCCGAGGCAGAGCGTCTGGCCGGCCATGCGCGGCAACTGACGCTGGAAAAGCTCAAGGCGCTGATGGATCTGTCGGACGACCTCGCGCGGCTGAACCGGGATCGGTTCCGTGCCTTCGGCGGCGATGACGAGGAACGGCGCGCGCGCCGGAAACCGGCCGCGTTCCTCTATTCGGGCGATACCTATCTTGGTCTTGAGGCCGCATCGCTCGAGCCGGAAACGCTCGATTATGCGCAGCGGCACCTGCGGATCCTGTCGGGGCTATATGGTGTGCTTCGGCCGCTGGACGGGATCGAGCCGCACCGGCTTGAAATGGGCAGCCGGCTCAAAACCCGGCGGGGCGGCAGCCTCTACGAGTTCTGGCGCGATCTGCCGGCGCGGGCGCTGAACCGTGCGGCGAACGAGGCCGGAACGGATATTCTGGTGAACTGCGCGAGCCAGGAATATTTCGGTGCCGTTGACCCCGAGGCGCTGAAACTGCGGGTGGTGACGCCGGTGTTCTACGAGATGCGCGGCGGTGCCCCGAAGATGGTGAGCTTCTATGCCAAGAAGGCGCGCGGTGCGATGGCGCGGTTCGTGATGGAACGGCGGCTGCGCGCGCCCGAGGCGCTGCGGGATTTCGAGACCGGCGGATATGCCTACGACCCGGAGATGAGCACGCCGGACAAGCCGGTCTTCGTGCGCGGCGAGGACGCGGCGGCCTGACCGTGCGGCTCAGGCGCGGGCGGCGGCGAGGGCCGGATCGGCCGCCTTGTCGCCGGGACCGTCCTCCGAAGATTCGGGCAGCGGCGGGTGGCAGTCGGGCGGGCAATGACGCGCGATATGGCCGAGGATCTGCGGTTTCTTGAGCGGTTTCGTCAGGTAGAAATCGAGACCCGCATTCAGGATCGCCGCCTCGTCGCCCGCCATTGCATGGGCCGTCATCGCGACGATGGGCACCCGCGGCAGGCCGTTTTCCTGTTCCATCGCGCGGATCTGCCGGGTCGCGTCCTTGCCGTCGACCTCGGGCATGGAAATGTCCATGAACACCAGATCGGGCCGCTCGGCCTTGTAGGCATCGACCGCCTCGCGGCCGTTCTCGGCGAATTGCAGGTCGATCCCGGCGCTTTTCACCAGTTTCGTGAAGACCAGCCGGTTGGTGCGGTTGTCCTCGGCCGCCAGGACGCGCATCCGGCGCTTTGGCGCGGGCGCCGGGATGGCGGCGGGCGGCGGCGTGCCGGTCAGCGCGCGCAGGATGTCGTGGCGGCGCAGCGGCTTTGCGAGGGTGCCGGTCACGTCGACGCCGGGAGGCGCGCGCCCCGCTCCGACCAGAAAGACCGGCCCCGAAAACCCCGAGCCGCGCAGGTCGGATACCAGCGTCTCGGTACCCGGCAAGGCATTGTCCAGCAGCACCACGTCGCCCGGTCCCGGCGCGGCATGCCGAAGATCCGACGCGGCGTTCAGGACGGCGGCATCGAGTTTCTGCGCGGCAAGCTGGCGGCGCAGAATCTCGGCGCTGCCGGGCGACGGATCCACCACGAGCAGGCGCATCAGCCAGTCGGGCGCAGGCGGCGGCGCGGCGGCGTTTGGGCCTGCGGGCTTCAGTGTCAGGTAGAAGCCGAAGCTCGACCCGACACCCATTTCGGAATCGACCCATATCTCGCCCCCCATCAGCTCGACCAGCCGCTTGGTGATGGCAAGGCCAAGACCCGTCCCCTCGAACTTGCGGTTGCGGTCATCCTCCACCTGGTTGAACTCGCCGAAGATATGGCTGGCCATGTCCGGGGCGATGCCGATGCCCGTATCCTCGACGGTGACATGCACGCGCTGCGCCCCGGCGGCGGCATCGGGCAGGCAGGATACCCGGATCAGGACATGGCCGGTTTCGGTGAACTTCACCGCGTTGCCGACGAGGTTGGTCAGAACCTGCCGCACCCGGCCGGGATCGCCGATGAACCGTCCGGGCATGTGCTGGTCGTAATCGACGAGCAACTGCACGTCGCGGGTTCCGACGGAGGGGCGCAGCAGCGTGACGATCTCGTGCACCGCCTGTTCGAGATCGAAGGGTTCGGGATGCAACGTCAGGCGATCCGCCTCGACCTTGGAATAGTCGAGAACGTCGTTGATCAGCACCAGCAGCGCCTCGCCCGAGGAACGGATCGTCTCGACATAGAGACGCTGTTCGTCGTCCAGCGCGGTATCGGCCAGAAGTTGCGACATGCCGACGACGCCGTTCATCGGCGTGCGAATCTCGTGGCTCATGTTGGCAAGAAAGGCGGACTTGGCGCGATTCGCCGCCTCTGCCTTGTGGCGCGCGGCCTTGAGTTTCGCCTCGTTGCGGATCGTGCCGGTGATGTTCAGCGCAAGCGACACGGTGTCGCCGGTGGTGGCGCGGCGGTCGACCAGCTTGACGAAGCTGCCGTTCCAGAGCCGCAGGGTGCGCGGCGGGATGCTGCGCGCGCGCCAGCGCCACAGCATGTCCTCCACCCAATCCTGACGGGTGGCGCCGCCGGTGTCGATGACACCCTCTTCGGCGGCGATGCGCAGCATGTCCTCGTATTGCGCGCCGGGGCCGATGCAGTCGAGACCGGCGAACGGCGCAAGATAGGCGGAATTGGCAACGATCATCTCGCCGCCGGAATCGAACACGGCAAACCCGTCGCGGATCGTCTCGACCGAATCCCAAAGCCGTTGCTCGGCGATGCGGACGGCACCGCGCGCGGTTTCAAGCTCCATCATCGCGGCGTCGTTCTTCTGGCGCAGAACCTGCGTTTCCTCGCGCTTGACGACGATTTCCTCCGACAGGTTGCGGGCGTGCAGCGACAGCTTGCGATTCGCCTCGCACAATTCTCCCTGCTTGAGCTGGAGCAGACGTTCCGCCGCCAGCCTGGCCCGCCTTTCGCGCGCCAGTTCATCCTGCATTGCCATTTACCAGACTCTCCGGTCCCGCGACCCTTGCGCTCACACTTCGGCGATGATGCGCAAGTTTTGGTGAAAAGGATGTTAAGCTATCCGCGAATCCGTTGCGCGGCGCACAAGCGCCATGCGACGGTCCGGCTATTCTTTGACATCCTTCGGGGAGCATTCCATGCGGTTCGGCGTTTTTCTGGCTTTTGTCCTGTCCTGTCTGTCCAGCGCGGTATTCGCGCAAAGTCCGGTGCCCGAGCGGCGGCTCGCCCTGATCCGCGACGTCGATTTTCCCGGCGGCGACATCCGGACAATCTTCGACAGCAGCCTGAAGGCGTGTCAGCAGGCATGCCTGGCCGATCCCGATTGCCGGGCGTTTACCTTCAACACGCGGTCGCAGGCCTGTTTCCCGAAATCCCGCGCCGGGGATTCCGCGCCCTATGACGGGGCGTTCTCGGGGCGGGTCATCGAGGCATCGCAAGCCTCGGTGAGCCTTGGCAAGACCCGCGCGGCGGATCTGGATTTCCTGCGCCCGCGCGACATCGAGGCGGCACGCGACCTGGCGCTGGATCTCACCAACAAGCATATCCCCGGCGACTGGCGCGTGGGCGATCTGCTTCAATCGGCTGCCGAGGCACGGCGGAACGGCAACATCGTGTCGGCCTACCGCTTTACCGGCGCGGCCACCGTCCTGAGCGATGCGGCCGATCACTGGACCGAATACGCACGTCTGGCGATGGCGATCGAGACCGACAAAAGCTCTGACCGGCGCGACTACCGCCGCCGGGCGCTGTCGGCGGCGATCAACGGCTACCTGCGGGCATCGGCCGGTCCGGTCCGGCACAACGCGCTGGTCGTCCTGGCCGAGGCACTGGAAAAGGTCGACCGCGGGCGCGACATGATCCCGGCGCTGCGGCTGGCGCAATCGGTGATGCAGCGGCAGGACACTGCCGAGATGCTGGACGACGCCATCGCGCAGCACGGGTTCCGCATCATCGAGCATTCGGTGGACAACGACGCGCCGCAGCCGCGCGTCTGTGCCGAGTTTTCCGAAGGACTGGTGCAGACCGGTGTGGATTACGCCCCCTTCGTGCAGGTTCCCGAGGCCGAACTGACGATCGAGCCCGATGACAGGCGGCTGTGCATCGAGGGCGTGCGCCACGGCGAACGCTACCAGGTGACGTTCCGCGAGGGGCTGCCCGCCGCATCGGGCGAGGCGCTGATGAAGAACGTGACGCTGAACCTCTATGTGCGCGACCGCTCTCCCGCCGTGCGGTTTCCGGGCCGGGCCTATGTGCTGCCCGCGACCGGCGAGGTGAACATCCCGGTCGAGACGGTGAACCTGACAGAGCTGAAGCTGACGCTGCGGCGGATCAGCGATCGGTCGATCATCCGTGCGATCCAGGACGGCTATTTCGGGCGGCCGCTCAGCCCGTGGGAGGAAGAGCAGTTCGGCGATACCGTGGCCGCGACCGTCTGGGAAGGCGTGGGCGGGGTGCGCCAGGAGCTGAACCGCGACATCACCACCCGCCTGCCCCTGACCGAGGTGGTCGGCGCGCTGGAGCCGGGCATCTACGCGTTGCAGGCGAAGATCCCCGATGCCGATCCCTATGACGACCCGGCGGCGACGCAGTGGTTCGTGGTCAGCGATCTGGGGCTGGCGACGATGGCCGGGGCGGACGGGCTGCATGTCTTCATCCGCTCGCTGGGGACGGCCGAGCCGGCAGAGGACGTCAGGATCACCCTGCTGTCGCGATCCAATGCGATTCTGGGCGAAGCAGAGACGGATACAAGCGGGTATGCGCAATTCGCACCGGGGCTGATGAACGGCACCGGCGGCGCGGCGCCTGCCATGGTGCTGGCCGAGACCGAGGGCGACCTGACCTTCCTGTCACTGACGGATCCCGAATTCGACCTGTCCGACCGGGGGGTCGAGGGCCGCGCCCCGGCCGGCCCGGTGGACGTGTTCCTGACCACCGATCGCGGCGCCTACCGCGCCGGAGAGACGATCAACGCCACCGCGCTTGCCCGCGACGCAGAGGCGGAAGCAATCGACGGTCTGCCGCTGGTCGCCATCCTGATGCGCCCCGACGGCGTGGAATATGCCCGCGCCCTGTCGGACGAGCCGCAGGCGGGCGGGCATGTGTTCAGCTTCCGCACCTCCGGCGCGGTGCCGCGCGGCGCCTGGCGGCTGGACATCCACAGCGACCCGGACGCGCCGGCCATCGCCTCGCAATCCGTGCTGGTCGAGGATTTCCTGCCCGAACGCATCGACTTCGATCTTGCCCTGGGCGACGCGCCCCTGCGCCCCGCGGGGGCGAACATGCTGTCCATCGACGCGCAGTACCTGTTCGGCGCGCCCGCCGGCGGGCTGAAGATCGAGGGTGACGTTGCCCTGAGCGCGGTGCGCGAACTGGCCGCGCATCCCGGCTACCTGTTCGGCCGCTACGACACCGAAGTGAATGTCGAGCGCTGGTATTTCCCCGCCGATCTGCGCACGGGCGATGACGGCACCGCGCAGGTGGCGCTGGAACTGCCGGAACTGACCGCGAATTTCCGACCGATGCAGGCGGACGTGGCGGTGCGGATCTCCGAAGGCTCCGGCCGTCCTGTCGAGCGCAGGCTGACCCATCCGGTGGAACCCGCCGGCCCGGTGATCGGGATCAAGCCGAACTTCGACGGCACTCTGGCCGAGAACAGCGAGGCGGTGTTCAGCCTCATCGCGCTCGATGCGGCACAAGACCTGATGGAAATGGACGTTCACTGGACGATCAACCGCGTCAACACCCGCTACCAGTGGTACAGCTACGATGGTTACTGGGACTGGGAGCCGATCACGACCCGCACCCGCGTGGCCGAAGGCGACGCGGTGCTGGGCGCGGCGCCGGTCAGCGTTTCCGCGCCGGTGGAATGGGGCCGCTACGAGATCCGGGTGGAACGGGCGGGCGGCGATTACGTCGCAGCGTCAAGCGCGTTCCATGCCGGCTGGTATGGCGGCGCCGATGCCTCGGCCACGCCCGACCTGCTGGAAATGTCGCTTGATGCCGAAAGCTACCGGCCCGGCGACACGGCAACGGTGCGGGTCGTGCCGCGCTATGCCGGCAAGGGGCTGATCGCCGTGGTCTCGAACCGCCTGATCGACATGAAGGCCGTGGACCTGGCCGAGGGCGGGAACACCTTTGAACTGCCGGTGACGGATGCCTGGGGCGCGGGCGTCTATGTCACCGTCTCGGCGATCCGGCCGATGGATGCCGAGGCCGGACGCAACCCGGCGCGGTCGCTGGGGCTGGCCCATGCCGGCGTCGATCCGGGGGATCACGCGCTTTCGGTTGCTTTCGACGGGCCGACAGAGGTACAGCCGCGCGGGCCGCTGCCGGTCTCCGTCAAGGTGGACGGCGTGGCAGAGGGCGATACCGCCTATGTCACCATCGCCGCCGTCGATGTCGGGATCCTGAACATCACCGGCTTCGAGGCGCCTGATCCCAGCGGGCATTATTTCGGCCAGCGCAAGCTGGGGATGGGGCTGCGCGACGTCTACGGGCGGCTGATCGACGGGATGAACGGGTCGGTCGGCAACGTGCGCTCGGGCGGCGATTTCAACCCCGAGGCCGCGTCGAACGCGCCGCCGCCGACCGAAGAGCTGGTGGCCTATTTCACCGGCCCGCTGGAGGTGGACGCGGACGGCCATGCGCGGACCGAGTTCGACATGCCGTCATTCAACGGCACGGTAAAGCTGATGGCCGTCGCGTGGTCCGCCACCGGAATCGGCGAGGCGGCGCAGGACGTGCTGGTGCGCGACCCGGTCGTCGTCACCGCGTCGCTGCCGCGCTTTCTGGCGCCCGGCGACAGCTCTCGGTTGCTGCTGGAAATCGTGCATGCGGAGGGGCCCGCGGGGCGCGTCGGCATGGATGTGGCAACCACCGGCCTGCGGCTGAGCCGGCGGGTGCCGTCGGGCTTTGACCTCGCCGAAGGCGGCAAGGAGGTGTTCTCTTTCCCGATCACCGCGGAAGAAGCAGGGCTTGGCCGGATCGAGGTGTCGCTGACCACTCCGGCGGGCAAGGTTCTGACCAAGGAACTGCTGCTGCCGGTGCAGGTGAACGACCCCATCGTGACCCGCGCCAGCCGGTTCGACTTGGCATCCGGGGACACGTTCACCTTCGACAGCGACGTGTTCACCGGCTATCGGCCCGGCACCGCGTCGGTGACGCTCGCGGCAGGGCCGATCGCCCGGCTCGACGCGCCCGGCCTGCTGGAAGCGCTGGACCGGTATCCTTACGGCTGCACCGAACAGACCACCAGCCGCGCGATGCCGCTGCTGTATCTCGACGAGGTGGCCCGCGCCATGGGGCTTGCCGAGCGTGACAAGCTGGAAACCCGCATCGACCAGGCCATCGACCAGGTTCTGGCCCGGCAGGCACCGAACGGCGCGTTCGGGCTGTGGCGGGCCGGATCGGGCGATTTCTGGCTTGATGCCTATGTCACCGACTTCCTGTCGCGGGCCAGGGCCAAGGGTCACGAGGTGCCCGATATCGCGTTCCGCAACGCGCTCGACAACCTGCGCAACCGGGTGAACTATGCGCCCGACTTCGACAATGGCGGCGAGGATATCGCCTATGCGCTGTATGTTCTGGCGCGCGAGGGCGCGGCGGCAATCGGCGATCTGCGCTATTACGCCGACGTGAAGAACGGCGATTTCGGCACGCCCCTTGCCGTGGCGCAGATCGGCGCGGCGCTGGCCGCTTACGGCGATCCGACGCGCGCCGACCGGATGTTCGCCGTTGCCGCGCGGATGATCGCCGGGACCGTGGGCGCCGAAGGCCAACACTGGCGCGCCGATTACGGCACGCGCCTGCGCGACCGCGCGGCGGTCCTGACGCTGGCGGCCGAGGCCGGAAGCAATGCCGTCGATCAGGAGGCTCTTTTGAACAGCATCGCCCCCGTCGGCGTCGAGCGGTATCTGTCCACGCAGGAAAAGGTGTGGTCGCTGCTGGCCACCCACGCGATGCTGGATGGCGGCTCCTTCGGAAACCTGACGCTGAACGGCGCGGCCATCGACGCACCGCTGGTCAAGATGGTCGAGGATGACACCGCCTTCGTTCCGGTGCGCATCCGCAACGAGGGCGACCGGCCCGCGACGATCACCCTGACCACGTTCGGCGTGCCCGAGGTGCCCGAGCCCGCCGGCGGCAAGGGATACGGCATCACGCGCCGCTACTTCGACATGGACGGCAACCCCGTCGAGCTGTCCGAGGTCGAACAGGGTGCGCGGCTGGTCGCGGTGCTGACGGTACAGCCCTTCGCCAAATCCGCGGCACGGCTGATCGTGGACGATCCGCTGCCCGCCGGGTTCGAGATCGACAACCCCAACCTGATGCGCGGCGGCGATATCCGGGCGCTCGACTGGCTCGAGCTGAAGGGCAGCGCGCGGCATACCGAGTTCCGGCAGGACCGGTTCATCGCCGCCATCGACTGGCGCTCGGAAGACGCGTTTCGCCTGGGCTACATCGTGCGCGCGGTCTCTCCGGGGCAGTACCACCATCCCGCCGCCAGCGTGGAGGACATGTATCGTCCCGAATACCGCGCCCATACCGATGCGGGCCGCGTGACCGTCACGGAATGAGGCGTCACGCCCTCTGGCTGGTCGCGTTGGCGCTGTTCGCGGCGGCGTTCGGGCGCGACCGGTTTGATACCTGGATCGCGCAGACGGAGCTGCCGCCATTGGCGGTGGAAACGTCCGTCGAAATGCTGGACCGGAACGGCGTTCTGCTGCGCGCCTACACGGTGGCGGACGGACGCTGGCGGCTGGCGGCATCGCTGGACGGGATCGACCCGCAATATCTGCGGATGCTGGTGGCCTACGAGGACAAGCGGTTCTTTCGGCATGGCGGTGTCGACACGATGGCGATGCTGCGCGCGGTCGCGCAGGCCGCCTGGAACGGCAAGGTGGTGTCGGGCGGATCGACCTTGACCATGCAGGCGGCGCGGCTGCTGGAGGACGGGACGACCGGGCAGATCGCCGGAAAGCTGCGGCAGATCCGCGTCGCGCTTGCGCTGGAGCGGCGGCTGAGCAAGGACGAGATCCTTGCGCTTTATGTCAACCGGGCGCCGTTCGGCGGCAATCTCGAAGGGGTCCGCGCGGCAAGTTTCGCGTGGTTCGGCAAGGAACCGCGCCGGCTGACCGCGGCGCAGGCGGCGCTGCTGGTCGCACTGCCGCAATCGCCCGAAACCCGGCGGCCGGACCGGCACACTGGCAATGCACAAGCCGCGCGGTCCCGTGTGCTGGAGCGGATGGCCGAATCCGGCGTGATCAGTGACGAAACCCGCCTTGCCGCCGAGACCGAGCCTGTCCCGGCCGCGCGCCGCCCCTTCCCCGCGCTCGCCGCGCATCTGACCGACCGGCTTCGGGCCGAAACCCCCGGCCAACAGGTGCATACGCTGACGCTGGATGCCGGGTTGCAGGCCCGGATGGAGGTATTGGCCGAACGCGCCGCGCGCGAGGCGGGACAGCGGCAATCCATCGCGCTGATGATCGCCGATCACCGCAATGGAGAGATCCTGGCCGCGGTCGGATCTGCCGGATACGAGGCCGGCGCGCGCAAAGGGTTCGTCGACATGACGCAGGCGATCCGCTCGCCCGGTTCGACGCTGAAACCGCTGGTCTACGGGCTGGCGTTCGATCAGGGGCTGGCACATCCCGAAACGCTGATCGAGGATCGGCCGGCCGCCTTCGGCACGTACCGGCCCCAGAATTTCGACGGCGCGTTTCGCGGCACGGTTCGGGTGCGAGAGGCGCTGACGATGTCGCTGAACATCCCGGTGGTCAAGTTGCTGGACGCGCTGGGCCCGGCGCGGCTGATGGCGCATCTGCGCCGGGCCGGAACCGATGCGCGTCTGCCCGGCGGGCAAGCCGGGCTGGCGGTGGCGCTGGGCGGCGTCGGGGTCAGCCTCGAGGGGCTGGTGCGTCTCTATGCCGGCATCGCCAATGGGGGCCGCTCGGTTCTGCTGACGGCACGGCCCGGCGTGGCACAGCCCGACGTGCCGCAGGCGGTCCTGTCGCCGGAATCGGCCTGGATGGTCTCTGACATCCTGTCGGGCATCGCCCCGCCGAAGGGCGCGGCGCGCAATGGGCTGGCTTACAAGACCGGCACCTCCTACGGGCACCGCGACGCCTGGGCGGTGGGGTTCGACGGGGCGCATGTGGCGGGCGTCTGGATGGGCCGCCCGGATGGCACACCCGTTCCCGGTGCTTTCGGCGGCGGGGTCGCCGCGCCGATCCTGTTCGAGGCGTTTGCGCTGCTGAAGCCGGACCTGGACCGCCTTCCGCCACCGCCGCCGGCAACACTGATCGTCAGCCATGCCGGCCTGCCTGCCCCGCTCAAGCGGTTCCGCCCGCGCGGCGCGGCCTTTGCCGAGGCGCCGGACGCGCCCGCACTTGCCTTTCCCCCCGATGGCGCGCGGCTGAACGCGCCCGGCAACCTTCTGCCGGTCAAGGTGCGCGATGGCGTTCCGCCGTTTACATGGCTGGCCGATGGACGCCCGATGGTCACGAAAAGCCATGACAGGGACACGTTGATCGAATTGTCGGGGCCGGGCTTTGTCACGTTGTCGGTGATCGACGCCGAAGGCCGGTCGGCCCGCAGTACGATCCGGCTGGATTGATCCGACCGGATCAGCCGCCCTGCTGCCAGTCGAGGATTGCATCCAGCGGATACAGCAACATCACCACGTTCAGCGCAAGGCCGTCGCGGATCAGGATCGCGGTCAGCACCTCGAAGCCGATGACGATGGCGATGCTCACCCAGACCGGCAGGAACCGCGCAAGGTAGAACCCGGCAACCATCGCCGCGATGTCGACCATCGAGTTGACCACGCTGTCGCCGTTGTAGTCGAAGGACACGGTGACGGCGCGGTAGCGGTCGATCACCCAGGCTGAATTCTCGACGATTTCCCAGGCGCATTCGACCAGGACCGCGATCACCAGCCGCCAGCGGAACGCCGCCCGGCGAAGCGTGAGCCACAGCGCGCCATAGAACAGGAACCCGTGCAGAAGGTGGCTGGGCGTGTACCAGTCCATCAGGTGCTGGCTGCTTTCGCCGGGCGGGGCACTGCCCGCCCACATCCGCACCTCGCCGCAGGGACAGATCAAGTTGCGCCCCATCGCGTACAGGATCGCCCCGGTCAGAAGCACGAGGGCAAGGGACAGCCAGTACGGGGCGGCGCGCGGCAATGTCATCCTTGGTACCAATGCACAGCCGACCGCGGGCGTCCAGTTTGTCTATGCTTACGGCGGATCAAGGGGCACGCGGCCATCATCGGTAAGGATCCAGCAGCGCCGATGCTCGAACACCGCCACGGTCAGGGACCGGAAGAACCCCGCGCCGGTATCGAGGCCCACGCGGTTTCCGGCATGTTCGGGACGTTCGACCGGGGTATGGCCGTGCACCACCAGCCGGCCATGATCGCTGGTATCGGTCAGAAACGGATCGCGGATCCAGATCAGGTCGTGCTTTTCCTGCGCATGCAGCGGAACGCCGGGGCGGATGCCGGCGTGAACACAGATCAGGTCCGGCGTTTCGTGATACAGCGGCAGCGCATCCAGAAAGGCCCGATGCTCGGCGGGAACGGCGCGGCGGGCATCGGCCTGGATGTCGAGAACATCGCGGCCATCCGTCGCTATCCCGTAGGAGGCCAGCGTGTGCGGCCCGCCAAGATTGGGCCGCAGCCACCATTCCGCCGTGTCGCGCGCCGCGTCGTCCCGAGGATCGAATTCGAGGAAATCGAGGAACAACTGGTCGTGGTTGCCCCGGGTCGCCAGAAAGGGCAGGCCGGCCGCCTGCCCCTCTATGATATCCGACAGCACTCCGCGCGTGTCGGGCCCCCGGTCCCCCAGATCGCCCAGATGCACCACGGGCGCATCGGCATCGCCGCAGGCGCGCCGGTCCGCCGCGATCCGTTCATGTGCGGCCCGCAGCATGTCGCGCTGGCCGTGGATATCGCCGATGGCATAGAGCCGCATCAGAATCGTCCTTTCCCGTTCACGCCATGTCGAATTGCAGCGGCCGGATCTGTTGGAACAGCCCGGTATCGCGCAACGCGCCCAACACGTCTGCGGGCGGCTGTTCATCAAGATACAAAAGCGCGATGGCCTGCTTGCGCCGCTCCGACCGGCCAAGGGTGAAATTGGCGATGTTCACGCCATGCCCGCCCATGGTCTGGCCCAGCGCGCCGATGATGCCCGGCACGTCGTCGTTGGTGGTATAGAGCATGTGCTCGCCCACCTCGGCATCGATGGTGATCCCCTTGATCTGGATGAAGCGCGGCTTGCCATCCGAGAACACGGTGCCGGCGATCGACCGCTCGCGCGTCGGGGTGACGATGGTCAGCTTCATGTAGCCGTCGAACACGCCGCTCTTGGTCTGCGTGGTGGTGGCGATGTCGATGCCGCGTTCGCGGGCGACGACCGGGGCCGAGACCATGTTCGCGTCCGGATTGGTCGTCTTCATGATCCCGGCAAGCGTGGCCGTGGTCAGCGCGGCGACGTTCATGTCGGCCACATGCCCGTCATAGAGAATGTTGATCGCCTCTATCGGCTCGTCGGTCAGCTGCCCGGCGAAGCGGCCCAGATGCCCCGCAAGCTTGATCCACGGGCCCATGACGCGCGCCTCCTCGGCGGTGACGGACGGCATGTTCAGCGCGTTTTCCACAGCGCCGGTCAGCAGGTAGTTCGACATCTGCTCGGCCACCTGCAACGCCACGTTTTCCTGCGCTTCGGTCGTCGCGGCGCCAAGATGCGGCGTGCAGACGACATTCGGCTGGCCGAACAGCGGGTTCTGTTTCGCCGGCTCCTCGGCGAACACGTCAAAGGCCGCGCCGGCGACATGGCCCGATTGCAGCAGCTCGGCCAACGCCGCCTCGTCCACCAGCCCGCCGCGGGCGCAATTGACGATGCGCACGCCCTTGCGCGTCTTCGCCAGGTTCTCGCGCGACAGGATGTTCCGGGTCTGGTCGGTCAGCGGAACGTGCAGCGTGATGAAATCGGACCGCGACAACAAGCCCTCAAGCTCGACCTTCTCGATCCCCATCCGGTCGGCCTTTTCCTGGCTCAGATAGGGATCGAAGGCGATCACCTTCATCTTGAGCCCCCGCGCGCGGTCACAGACGATGCCCCCGATATTGCCCGCGCCGATCACGCCCAGCGTCTTGCCCGTCAGCTCGACCCCCATGAAACGGGATTTTTCCCATTTGCCGCCATGGGTCGACGCGCTGGCCTCGGGTATCTGGCGGGCGACGGCAAACATCATCGCGATGGCATGCTCGGCGGTGGTGATCATGTTGCCGAAGGGCGTGTTCATCACGATCACACCCCTGCGCGAGGCCGCGTCCTTGTCGATGTTGTCGGTGCCGATCCCGGCGCGCCCGATGACCTTGAGCCTGCTGGCCTTCTCCAGCAGCTTGGCGGTGACCCTGGTGGCGGAGCGAATGGCGAGGCCGTCATAGTCGCCGATGACAGCGGCGAGAGCGTCCTTGTCCTTGCCGAGTTCGGGGCGGAAATCCACCTCGATGCCGCGGTCGCGAAATATCTGCACGGCGGTTTCGGAAAGCTTGTCGGAGACGAGTACTTTGGGGGCCATTTCAGGCGATTCCTTTGAAAGAGGGACGGCGCGCCCCGGGCCTGACCCGGGGCCTCGTGGTTGGCGGGGAGGTCCCGGCGCGGGGGCCGGGACGGGGTCAGCCGGTCGCGGGTTGCGTCGATCCCGTGATCTCGGCTTGAAACGCCCAGTCGATCCACGGCATCAGCGCCTCGATATCGGCGGTTTCAACGGTGCTGCCGCACCAGATCCGCAGCCCCGGCGGCGCATCGCGATAGGAGCCGATGTCATAGGCAACCTTGGCCGCCTCCAGCCGCTTGGCGATGGTTTTGGCAAAGGCCGACGCCTTGAAACTTGGCGCAATGGCGCCTTTGTCGATGCCGCCGCGATAATCGGCGTCATCCACGATCCGGGTATCGGTGAATGTCAAACAGACCGAGGTATTGGATCGCGTCGCGGGATCGACCGCCAGATTGGTCAGCCAGTCACGATCGGCGCAGAAATCCGCGATCGCCTTGGCATTCGCATCGGCACGGGCGATCAGCCCTTGCAGGCCGCCCACGGACTGCGCCCAATCCAGTGCCTGAAGATAATCCTCGACCACCAGCATGGACGGCGTATTGATCGTGGCCCCGTCAAAGATGCCCTCGATCAGCTTGCCACCTTTGGTCAGGCGGAAAATCTTGGGCAGCGGCCATGCGGGCGTATGGCTTTCCAGCCGTTCCACGGCGCGCGGGCTCAGCACGATCATCCCGTGCGCGGCTTCCCCGCCCATGACCTTTTGCCAGCTGAACGTGGTGACATCCAGCTTGTCCCAGGGAAGATCCTGCGCGAAGGCGGCAGAGGTCGCATCGCAGATGGTCAGACCGGCGCGATCTGCCTTGATCCAGTCACCATTGGGAACGCGAACGCCCGAAGTGGTGCCGTTCCATGTGAACACGACGTCATTGTCGGTATCGACCGAGGACAGATCGACGATATGGCCGTAATCGGCCGTCTTGACGATGGCGTCGATCCTCAGCTGTTTGATCACATCCGTCACCCAGCCCGCGCCGAAGCTTTCCCAGGCCAGCATTTCGACCCTGCGCGCGCCCAGAAGGTTCCAAAGCGCCATCTCCACAGCGCCGGTATCAGACGCAGGCACGATCCCGACCCTGTAATCGGCGGGAATGCCCAGGATGTCGCGGGTAATCTCGATGGCGGCCTTCAGCTTGACCTTGCCCACGTCGGCGCGGTGGCTGCGGCCCAAAGGCGCCTTGGCAAGTCTGGCCAGATCGAATGTGGGGTATTTGGCGCAAGGGCCGGACGAAAAGCGCGGATTTTCCGGCCGCGTCACCGGTTTCGTTATATCCATCTTTGGATATCCTTCCAGATATTCGCCCCTCGTTGGGGAGGGGTGTCCCGCGGATGGGGATACGCGCGTCTTCGGGGACAGGCAAGTGGTAGCGGCAGAGCGCCCCGGCGGCAGACGGGACAGGCGCTCGTCTGCCGGTTCGTTGGCCGCGGCGGGAAACCGGAAAAAACGCCGCGTTCGCCATACCGTCGTGTCCGGTTGACATGCCGCCGGAGCTTGCAGGATCAACGGCGGCGGCGGCCGAACAGTTCCAGAGGTTCTTTCCTGGCGGGCGAATCGCCGCTATAGGGCGCCCGGACCCGCGAAGGAGCACCGCGCCATGTTCATCGTCACATTGCTGTGCAATCCCGATCACGGAACGCTTGACCCCGCGCTGACAGAGGCGGTCCGAAACGCCTGGGGCGGCGGCGATGTGCTTTGGCTTTCGCCGGACGAGGCGGCGGAATTTGCGGTCCCCGAGAGGCCGTCCAACCATGAGGTCGTCTGGAAAAGTTGCCAGGCGCAAGGCGTGGACCTTGCGATTCAACCTGCCGGAAATCGGCGGCGCAAGATGCTGCTTGCAGACATGGATTCGACACTGATCCAGCAGGAATGCATCGACGAGCTGGCCGACATGGCCGGTGTCGGATCCGAGGTTGCCGAAATCACCGCAAGGGCGATGAATGGCGAGCTGGAATTCGAGGCGGCGCTGAGGGCGCGGGTGGCTCTGCTCGCCGGGCTGCCCGCCGGGATCATCGCGGAGGTTCTGAAGGACAGGATCACCTTCATGCCCGGTGCGGCGGTGCTGGTCGCCACGATGAAGGCGCAGGGGGCTTTTGCAATGCTGGTTTCCGGCGGCTTCACCGGGTTCGCGTCGGTGGTGGCGGAAACCCTGGGCTTCGATGCCTATCGCGCCAACACGTTGGAGATTCGCGGCGGCAAGCTGACGGGCCGTGTTGAAAAGCCGATCCTCGGACGCGACGCGAAGGTTCAGACCCTGCGTGAACAGGCTCTGAACCTTGGTATAGACACGGATGACGTGCTGGCGGTGGGCGACGGGGCGAACGACCTGGGGATGCTGGCCCTGGCCGGTACCGGCGTCGCGCTGCATGCCAAGCCGGCGGTCCAGCAGCAATGCGATCTGCGGATCAACCACGGCGATCTGAGCGCACTGCTGTTCCTGCAGGGCCATGCGCGCAGCGACTTCGTGACGGGTTAGGGAGGCCGCGATTTCATGTCCGGGGCGCGGCCTCCGTTCGCGTCTTCACCGCTGCGCGATTTTCCGCTGTCAGGTCTTTCATATATCGGCGCGTTTCCGTTAAAGTCGCGCGAGATGAAAGTCGCACGGCTCGTTCGGAAGGTCACGCCAGACGGGCCGCCGCGGGCAGCGAGAGGCAGAAACGGCTGGAGGCTGTGATACTTATGCAGAGAGGTCTTGTTCGCGGTATCGCTTGCGCCGCGATGATGCTGGTCCCGATGGTTGCCGGGGCGCAGGAATCTCGGAACCGGGTTGCGGCACATACCGACTGGAGCGTGTTCGAAGCCAAGGATCCTGCCCAATGCTGGAGCGTGTCCAGCCCGAAAGAGACCGTGAACACGCGCGATGGGCGCGTGGTGGCGGTGCGGCGGGGCGATATCCTGCTGTTCGTGTCCTACATTCCCGGCAGCAACGTCGCCGGACAGGTGTCTTTCACCGGGGGCTATCCGTTCCGTGACGGCTCTACCGTGACACTGAAGGTCGGCGACCAGACCTTCGATCTGTTCACCAAGGGCGAGATGGCCTGGGCCAAGGATGCGGCCGCCGATGCGCAGATCGTGGCGGCGATGAAGGCCGGCGCGGATGCGGTCCTGTCCGCCGAATCGTCGCGCGGCACCAAGACCGAGGACACGTTTTCGCTGTTCGGGTTCACCGCCGCGGTGGAAGAGGCCGAGAAACGCTGTAGCAGCTAGGCCGGGCCTCGCGGTTCGCGTCTTGTGGTCCTGCGGATCGTCGATCACAGTGGCCGCATGGCCGTTTTCCGTAGAGATCTGACCTTTGGCAGCGATGCCGAGACGACGCGGTTCGCGCAGGCGCTGGCGCCTTTTCTCGGGCCCGGCGACGTCATCCTGCTGAAGGGCGATCTTGGCAGCGGCAAGACGCATCTGGCCCGCAGCCTCATACAGGCGCGGCTCGCCGTGGCGGGGCGCATCGAAGACGTGCCGTCGCCCACCTTTACCCTGATACAGGTTTACGACGATGGGGTTTCCGAGATCTGGCATTGCGATCTGTATCGCCTTGGCGGCCCGGAAGAGGTTGCGGAACTCGGGCTCGAAGATGCGTTCGACACCGCGATCTGCCTGGTGGAATGGCCGGACCGGCTGCAGGGGCTGGAACCCGGCGGGGCATTGTCGGTGACATTGACGATGACCGACCGGCCCGGCGAGCGTCGCGCCGTTCTCCAGGGCGACACGGCCCGGTGGCAGATGCTGGTCGATCGCGCCCTGTCCGAGCGGGTCGATGGCTGACAGATCGTCCCTGATACAGGCCTTTCTTGCGCGATGCGGCTGGGCCTTGGCGGCACGCGCGCCGCTTGCCGGCGATGCGTCTGCCCGCCGATACGACCGGCTGGTTCTGGCGGATGGCAGCCGCGCGGTGTTGATGGACGCCGATCCTGCGCGGGGGCAGGATGTGACCGCATTCGTGCGGATCGCCGGCTGGCTTCACGAATCCGGGCTGAGCGCGCCGCGCATATACGGCGCCGACCCGGCCAACGGATTGCTTCTGCTGGAAGATTTCGGCGACGCGGTTTTTTTCCGTCTCGTGGCGGCCAAACCGGATTGCGAGATCGTTTTGTACGAGGCAGCGGTGGACGTGCTGCTGGCCTTGCGGCAACAAGCGCCGCCGCCGGACCTCGCGGCGTTCACACCGCAAGTCCTGGCCGAAATGATCACGCCCGTCTTCGACTGGTACGCGCGTCCGTTGGGGTCCATTCCAACTGAGGCGCGAAAGGACCGGATTCAGGCCGTGTTAGAGACGGTTCTGGATGATCTGGACCGGGTCGATCCGGTGTTCTGCTTGCGTGATTGCCACGCCGAAAACATGATCTGGTTGCCGGATCGGGGCTCTGTCCGGCGGGTCGGGTTGCTGGATTTTCAGGACGCGGTGATCGCGCATCCCGCCTATGACCTCGTATCTTTGCTTCAGGATGCGCGGCGCGATGTGTCGGACGAGGCGGCCAAGGCGGCCTTGCGGCGCTATGCAGATGCAACCGGAATGAGCCTGCACGATCTGCGCAGGGCCTGTCACGCGCAGGGGATCCCGCGTCATCTTCGGATTCTCGGTATCTTCGCGCGCCTGTCGCTTCGGGATGGGAAACCTGGCTATGTCGATCTGATCCCCAGGGTCTGGCGCCAGTTGCTGACCTGCCTTTCCGAACCGGGGATGGAGCATCTGTCGAACCTGCTGAAAGAAGCTCTGCCCACACCGAATGTTGCCGCATTGGAGACGCTGAAAACCCATGCCGCCTGACGCCGCCCTGCTTTTCGCGGCCGGGTTCGGCACGCGCATGACGCCCTTGACCGACCGCGTACCGAAACCGCTGATCCCGGTCGCGGGCAAATCGCTGTTCGATCATGCGCTGGACGTGGTGCGCGGCGCCGGGATCGGCAGTGTCGTGGCGAACACCCACTATCATGCGGACCAGATGGCCGCCCATCTGCACCGCCGCGGGGTGACGCAAAGCTTCGAGCCGGAAATCCTCGATACTGGAGGGGGGCTGAAGGCAGCGGTGCCGCTGCTTCGGGGCGAAGCGGTGGTGACATTGAACACCGATGCCGTCTGGACCGGGCCGAACCCCGCTGCGGCCGCGCTGACGGCGTGGGACGGCGCGCGAATGGATGCGCTCATGGTGCTGGTGCCGGCGGGCAGTGCCACCGGCCACGTCGGCATGGGCGATTTCCTGATGGATGCGGAGGGGCGGCTGACAAAGGGGCCGGGGCTGGTCTATTCCGGTTTGCAGATCGTCCGCTCCGCACCCTTCACGTCGATCGCCGAGGACAGGTTCAGCATGCACAAAGTCTGGGATCGCATGATCGGTGCCGGGCGTCTGTTCGGGATCATCCATCAAGGCGGCTGGTGCGACGTGGGTCGCCCCGATTGCATCGCGCTGGCAGAACGGCTGTTGGAGACGGATGATGTTCGAATCAGGGACTGAACCGCGCCTTTTCGGCCTGCCGCCCGGCGCCGATTTTCCGCGCGAGGTGGTGCAGGGCATACAGGACAGGATGCGGGGAACCACGCCCGAGACCCTCGCACGTGTCGAGATATTCGTGAACACCCGGCGGATGCAACGCCGGATGAGGGCGCTGTTCGATGCGGGACCGGCCCGGCTGTTGCCGCGAATCCGTCTGGTCACGGACCTGTCGGTCGAGGCCGCGCTGGCCGATATCCCCGCCGCCGTTCCGCCCCTGCGTCGCAGGCTGGAATTGACGCAACTGGTATCCGCACTGCTGGACAAGGAGCCGGACCTTGCACCGCGTGCCGCGCTGTTCGACCTTGCCGACAGCCTGGCCAACCTGATGGACGAGATGCAGGGTGAGGGCGTTCCGCTATCGCGGATCGAGACGCTCGACGTTTCGGACCAGTCCGGCCATTGGGAGCGCAGCCTGAAATTCGTTCGCCTGGCCGGTGCATTTCTGGACGCACGGCAGGACGCCCCAGACATCGAGGCGCGGCAAAGGATGGTGGTCGAGCATCTCGCCGAGCGTTGGCGGTCGCATCCGCCGCAGCACCCCGTGATCGTCGCGGGTTCGACCGGTTCGCGCGGTGCAACGGCGGCGTTCATGCACGCGGTGGCACGGCTGCCGCAAGGCGCGCTGATCTTGCCGGGCTTCGATTTCGACCTGCCAGAGACTGTTTGGGACGCGCTCGACGACGCGCTCACCGGCGAGGATCACCCGCAATTCCGCTTTGCCCGCCTGATACGGGATATCGGCGCCGCACCGCGCGATGTGTGCCGTTGGCGCCACGCACCGCCGCCCAGCGCCGCAAGGAACAGGCTTGTGTCGCTGGCTCTGCGGCCCGCGCCCGTGACCGACCAGTGGATGGCCGAGGGTGCGGACCTGACCGGCATCGACGAGGCCGCGGCCGGCATGACCCTGATCGAGGCGGAATCATCCCGGGAAGAGGCCGCCGCGATCGCCCTGATCCTGCGCCGCGCCGTCGAGGAAGAACGTGTCGCCGCCCTGATCACGCCGGATCGGACCCTGACACGGCAGGTCGCGGCGGCGCTTGACCGGTGGGGTATCGTTCCGGATGACAGCGCCGGGCGGCCGCTACCCCTGTCGGCGCCGGGGCGGTTTCTGCGCCATGTTGCGTCCCTGTTCGGGCAGAAACTGACCTCCGGGGCGCTTCTGACACTGTTGAAACACCCGCTGACCAATTCCGGCGCCGGCCGGCGCGGCATGCATCTGCTTCATACGCGGGAGCTGGAGCTGCGCCTGCGCCGCTACGGCCCGCCCTTTCCCGGGCCGGACGACCTGCGGGAATGGGCCGCGAAGGGTGACGAGAATCGGCAGGCCTGGGCCGGCTGGCTGGCCGAACTCCTCCGCGGGCTGGATGCCGTTCCCGCCCGAAGCCTGACCGACCACCTCGACCACCACCTGCGGCTGGCCGAGGCGCTGGCCGCCGGGCCGGGCGGCACCGGCGCCGGCGCGCTCTGGGACAAGGAGGCGGGACGCGAGGCACGAAAGTGGACAGAAGCGCTCCGCCGCGAGGCGGCGTTCGGCGGCACACTGTCGCCCGGCGATTATGTGTCCCTGTTTCACGGCGTTCTGCAACGCGGTGAAGTGCGCGAGGCGATCACGGCGCATCCCGACGTGATGATCTGGGGGACGCTGGAGGCACGGGTGCAGGGGGCCGATCTGGTGGTTCTGGGCGGCCTCAACGAAGGCGTCTGGCCGGAGGTTGCCAAGCCCGATCCCTGGCTGAACCGCGCGATGCGGGTGCAGGCCGGGCTGTTGCTGCCGGAACGCCGTATCGGCCTTTCGGCGCATGATTTCCAACAGGCGATCGCCGCACGCCAGGTGGTGATGACCCGCGCGGTACGCGATGCAGAGGCACAGACGGTTCCGTCGCGCTGGGTCAACCGGCTGGTCAACCTGATGGACGGGCTGTCGGATGAAAGCCGCGATGCGCTCGGCGCCGCGCGCGACCGCGGGCGCGATTGGCTGCGGCTGGTGCAGCGCATCGAGGCACCCGTGCCGGGCGTTCCGCCAGCGCCGCGTCCGTCCCCCAGGCCGCCGGTTGGGATGCGGCCGTCTAGGCTGTCGATCACTGAAATTCAGAGACTGATCCGCGACCCATACGAGATCTATGCAAAGCATGTTCTGGGGTTGCGCCGGCTCGATCCCTTGTCGCGCGTGCCGGATGCGCCGCTGCGCGGCACCGTTCTGCACCGGGTTCTCGAACGGTTCATGCCGGTATTCGACCCCGGCGACCCCGCCGCCGGAAAAGTCCAACTGATGCGGATCGCCGATGACATCCTCGCCGCCGATGCCCCGTGGCCGGCGGCCCAGCGCGTCTGGCGGGCGCGGTTGCTGCGAGTCGCCGACTGGCTGATCGAGACCGAGGCGGCGCGGCGAGCTGGACGCGAGATCCTTGCGCTTGAGCGGCGCGGAACGATGGAGTTTCCCGATCTCGACATGACCCTGCATGGCAAGATCGACCGGATCGACCGGCTGCATGACGGCACCCTGGCAATTTATGACTACAAGACGGGCGCACCGCCCAGCGACAAGGTCCGCGAGTTTTTCGACAAGCAGCTAGGGCTGGCGGCGATGATCGCTCGGGGTGGCGGCGTTGACGGCATTGCGGAATCCGACGTTGCCGAGGCGGTGTATATCGGTCTGGGGTCGAGCCCGACCATCAGCACTATTCCTTGGAACAGAGACGAAACAGCCGAAATTCGGGCCGGGTTCACGCGGCTGATCGCGTCCTACCGCGAGGCTGGGCGCGGCTATACCTCACGCCGGGCGGTCGAAACGCAGGGCTTTGGCGGCGACTACGATCATCTGGCCCGCTTTGGCGAATGGGACCAGGGGGACGATCCCGCCACCGAGGAGGTGGGGCCATGAAACTGGACGACGCCACGATCAGCCAGAACGTCGCCGCCGAGCCGGGCAGTTCCACCTGGCTGTCGGCAAATGCCGGGTCGGGCAAGACGCGGGTGCTGACCGACCGGGTGGCGCGGTTGCTGCTGGACGGTGTTCCGCCGCAGAACATCCTGTGCCTCACCTACACCAAGGCCGCCGCCTCCGAGATGCAGATCCGGCTGTTCCGGCGGCTTGGTGAATGGGCGATGAAGCCTGACGGAGCGCTGGCCGAAGACCTGCAACGCATGGGCGAGACGGACATCGGCGATCCGCAGCGACTGGCGCGCGCGCGCAGGCTGTTCG
Source organism: uncultured Paracoccaceae bacterium (assembly GCA_947503765.1). GTDB lineage: Bacteria > Pseudomonadota > Alphaproteobacteria > Rhodobacterales > Rhodobacteraceae > Psychromarinibacter. The sequence continues at coordinate 179,691 of CANNFA010000004.1, forward strand.
CACGCGCGATCGAAACGCCGGGCGGCCTTCGGATCCAGACGATTCACTCGTTCTGTTCGTCCCTGTTGCGGCGCTTTCCGCTCGAATCCGGCGTGACGCCCGCCTTTGTCGAGATGGACGATCGCGCCGCCGAGCAACTGCGCGCCGAAGTGGTCGAAGATCTGGCCGATGGCAAGGATGTCGCGGCCGTCGATGCGGTTGCGACCTATTACAGTGGCGACGACCTGGGCTCCCTGACCAGGGCGATTGTCACGCAGCGCGGCAACCTTTCCGACGCGCCAAGCCGCGAGGATCTGCTGCGCCTGTTCGGTCAGCCGGAACATCTGACGATGGAAGAGGTTCTGGCTGCAGTCTTCGATGGTAGCGAATCCGCGCTTATGGCGGCGCTTCTGTCCGCCCTTCGCGGCAGCGACAAGGGCACCGATCATAACACCGCAGCAAAGCTATGCGCAGCGGACTGGGGCGCGCCCGGCCCACCCGCGCTAAGCGCGGCAATTTCCGCCCTGCTGACCGGCGGTACGGCGAAAGAGCCATATTCCGCCAAGTTGGGGAAGGTTCCGACCAAGGATTGCCGGGCCGGGCTGGGGTCATTGGCGGATGATCTCGATGCCTTCATGCAGCGGGTCGAGAATGCGCGGCCGGGTTTCGTCGCGCTGAACGCTGCGGACAAGACCCAGGCGCTGTACCGTTTTTCCACCGCCTTCCTGCCCGCCTACGAGGCAAGGAAACAGGCGCATGGCTGGCTGGATTTCGACGATCTGATCCTCAAGACACGGGCCCTGCTGACCGATCCGGCTGTGGCGAATTGGGTTCTTTATCGGCTGGACGGCGGTCTGGACCACATCCTCGTGGACGAGGCGCAGGATACCAGCCCGGCGCAATGGGACGTGGTCAAACTGCTGGCGCAGGAGTTTTCCACCGGGCTTGGCGCGCAGGACGGCAAGGCGCGGACGATCTTTGTCGTCGGCGACAAGAAGCAGTCGATCTATTCCTTCCAGGGGGCGGATCCCGAAGGGTTCGACCGCATGTGCGCGCATTTCCAGGATCGGATGCAGGGCGCCGGGTTGCCGTTCCAGAAACGCGAGCTTGGCTTTTCGTTCCGATCCTCCGAGGCGATCCTGCGGCTGGTCGACACCGTTTTCGGCGATGTCCCCGACGCGCGAATGGATCTCGACACGCAGCACCGCGCATTCAATGCAGAGCTGCCAGGGCGGGTCGATTTGTGGCCGGTCGTGCCCAAGACGGACGGCGCGGAAAACCGCGACTGGTTCGACCCGGTGGATCTGCCGGGCGAGGATCACAACGATGTCGTCCTGGCGCGGCAGATCGCGGTGCAGATCGTCAATTCAGTCGGATCAGAGACGATTCCGCTTGCCGATGGCACGCGCCGCGCCGTGCGGGCCGGCGATTTCCTGATCCTGGTGCGGCGACGCTCGACCCTGTTCGCCGAGATCATCCGCGCCTGCAAGGCCAGGGGCCTGCCCGTGGCCGGGGCGGACCGGCTGAAGCTGGGCGGCGAACTGGCGGTCAAGGATTTGGCAGCCGTTCTGTCATTCCTGGCGACGCCCGAAGACGATCTGTCGCTCGCCGCCGCACTACGCTCGCCGCTGTTCGGATGGAGCGAGGGCGCGCTTTACGATCTGGCCGCCGCGCGAAAGGAGACCTATCTCTGGGCCGCGCTTCGCCACAGGACCGGCGACTGGCCAGAGACGATGGCGATCCTGACCGATTTGCTGGGGCAGGCCGATTTCCTGCGCCCCTACGACCTGATCGAGCGGATTCTGTCGCGTCACGATGGCCGCCGAAAGCTGCTGGCGCGGCTTGGCCCGGAGGCCGAGGACGGCATCGATTCCCTGCTGGCGCAGGCACTGGCCTATGAGCGCATGGATGTTCCCAGCCTGACCGGTTTCCTGACCTGGCTGGAAACCGACGATGTCGAGGTCAAGCGGCAGATGGACAATGCCGGCGACCGGATCCGCGTGATGACGGTTCACGGCGCCAAGGGGCTGGAATCACCGATCGTGATCCTGCCCGACACGGCCGAACGCCAGAAAAGGTTCGATGACGAGGTGGTGCCGCTGGAAAACGGAACCGCGCTTTGGAAAACTGGTGCGAATGCGCAACCAGAGGTGATGGAAGAGGCGATCATACGTCTCAAAACCGCACGGCAGGCAGAGGATCTTCGCCTTTTGTACGTCGCCATGACCCGCGCGGAGACCTGGCTGATCGTTGCCGCGTCCGGCGATGTGAAGAAACCCGGCGGCAGCTGGTACGATCTCGTCCGGCAGGGGATGACCGGGCTGGACGTCACGCCACATGAGACACCGCTGGGGCAGGGAATGCGGCTGGGGCATCTGGACTGGTCGGCGGGCACAATGCGCGCGGCGGAAAAGCCGGCCGCGCACCATATCTCGGTTCCGGACTGGGCCGATATTCCCGTTCCGATGCCCGAGAAGACCCGCACCCTGTCGCCTAGCGATCTGGGCGGCGCCAAGGTCATCGGCGACGAGGCGGATGGCGATATGCTGGACAGTGCCCTGCGGCGGGGGCGGCAGATCCACCTTCTGCTCGAACACCTTCCGGGACTGCCCGAGGCGGAATGGTCGCGCGTCGCGGCACCCTTGCTGGCCGAGGGCGAGGATGTGCTGGAGGAGGGCGAACTTGGCTCGCTGCTGTCCGAGGCGGCCGGCGTTCTGGACGCGCCCGATCTCGGCTGGCTGTTTGCATCGGACGTGCTGTCCGAGGTCGATATCAGCGCCACGCTTGCGGATCTGGATGGCGGGCGAATTCACGGCACGATCGACAAGCTGGTTGTGGGACCGGACAAGGTGATCGCGGTGGATTTCAAGACCAACCGCGTGGTGCCGGACCGCCCCGAAGACGTGCCGGACGGGCTTTTGCGGCAGATGGCGGCCTATGACGCCGCACTGCGGCAAATCTACCCGGATCGTGCGGTCGAGACGGCGATCCTCTGGACCTCGACGCCAAGTCTGATGCCCCTGCCCCACGACATCGTGAGGGCATCGCTGCGGTCCTGGTCCATATCTTGACGGCGGCAGGGGCGGTGCCTAGGTTCCATCCGAATTGACATGGCGCCAAGGAGAGATTGAATGGCCACCGTTGCCGTCACCGACGATACGTTCGAAGCCGAGGTCGTGAAGTCCGACATCCCGGTTGTCGTGGATTTCTGGGCCGAATGGTGCGGCCCCTGCAAGCAGATCGGCCCCGCGCTCGAGGAACTGGCCGCGGAATACGAAGGCAAGATCAAGATCGCCAAGGTCAATGTCGACGAGAACCCGTCGATGCCGGCGCAGCTGGGCGTTCGCGGCATTCCGGCGCTGTTCATGTTCAAGGACGGGCAGGTCGTGTCGAACAAGACCGGCGCGGCGCCGAAGGCGGTGCTAAAGGGCTGGATCGACGAGGCCGTCTGAGCCTCGCCAGGTTCATGCAAGACGGGGGCGCCGCGGGCGCCCCTTTTGCGTTCAACAGGCACTGCGAAAGGGATTTTCATGACCGAACAGACGTTCCCCGGCTGGCACGGCACCACGATCATCGGCGTCAAGAAGAACGGCGAAGTGGTGCTTGCGGGTGACGGGCAGGTCAGCCTGGGCCAGACCGTCATCAAGGGCAGCGCGCGCAAGGTACGGCGCCTGAGCCCCGGCGGCTATGATATCGTGGCCGGCTTCGCGGGCTCGACGGCGGATGCCTTTGCCCTTCTGGAACGGCTGGAAACCAAGCTGGAGGCGATGCCGGGCCAGTTGCAGCGCGCCGCCGTGGAGCTGGCCAAGGACTGGCGCACCGACAAGTACCTGCAAAAGCTGGAAGCGATGCTGATCGTCACCGACGGTGCCGAAATGTATGTCGTGACCGGCGCGGGCGACGTGCTGGAGCCGGAGGACAACGTCACGGCCATCGGGTCGGGCGGCAACTTTGCGCTGGCCGCCGGCCGGGCGCTCATGGACAGCAGCCTGTCGGCCGAGGAGATTGCGCGCAAATCCATGGCGATTGCCGCCGGAATCTGTGTCTATACCAACGGAAACCTCACGGTCGAGACGATCGGAAAGGCGTAGCCGTCAGACGATGTACTTGTTCCACGTGTCGTAGTTGCCGCCCGCCTCGCCGCGAGGGATGCTGAGCGCGATGAGCGTCAGCGACAGCAGGATGGTGACACCCGTAAGACCCCATCCGGCACTGGTCATGAACGGCGCGAACATGAGCACCAGCGCCAGCAGGATGTTCAGGAACCGGGCGGCACGGGCGATGACGGCAAGGGCGGTGACGGAAACGGTCAACACCAGCGCCCCGACGACGTGGTTGACCGGCGCCATTCCGCTTTGCCAGCCGATCACCAGCGGCGTCATCATCAGAGCCACGCCCAGCGCCGCCGAAGCAAGCAGCGTCCAGGGAAAGGTCATTCCTCCGCCCAGCATCTCGTTGACGATCTGCCGCGGCGTGCGTTCGAAATCGTCGGGGATGCGCCGGTCCGGCCCCTCGTCGGTGTCGCCGGTGAAGAAGACCAGAAGCCAGGGCTGCCCTTCGGCATGACGCCTACGCAGGAACTGGTAGGTGGCAACCATTTCGTCGATCGAATAGGGTATCTGAAGCAGCATCGCGGTGGCGGCAACGAGGCACAGCGTGCAATAGGTGCCGATCAGGATCGGCTGGATCACGATGAAGAAGATCGAAACCGCGCCGAGCGGCACGATCATCACGCCGAACAGCATCACCAGCCAGGGCATCGTGCGCCAGCGGCGCGACGACCCGATCACGCCCACCACGATCTCCAGCGCGTAGGTCAGCGCGCCGATTCCGGCGTCGGGGACCGGCCACGCCTCTGATACGGAAGAGGTGATGATATCCTCGGTTCCGTTCTTTTGCGGGACTGTTCCGGCAAAAAACGGATCCCACACGGCGCCGGTCGCGCCCAATTGGTAGGCTGCAAGATAGCGTGAGATCAACAGACCGACCACCGCGAGGATGATCACCGGCAATCTCTGAAACCAGTCGGACGGCGAATAATCCCAGCCCTTGGGAACCGTCGGTCCGGTGACCGCGGCTGCCGGAGACACGCCCGGAGCGGGACCGATCGCCAGCGCAAAGGCAGCGACAAGCATCCCGACCAGAGTGCCGTTGAGATATGCCGCGCCGTTGTCCGTCCAGAACAGAAGCGGTGCCATCATCGCCCAGACGCCGGCCGCCGCCGCCACCCAGCGCGCCACGCTCATCCGCCATGACAGCGATGCGAATGCCGCGATCAGCAGGACCAGCCCGGTGACGATGTTGCTGGCGGTCAGCCACCCCGAGGAAATCCCCAGAAGCGGCGGCGATGTCATCAGCCAGGCACCCAAGCCCATATTGGCCCAGTGCGCCCATAGCCCGCTGCGATGCCTCTCGCGGAACTCGGCCTCATGCGTCCGGCGCACGTCTTCGGGGTCGGCGCCGCGCAAATCGGCGGCCCGCATCCAGGCGGGCGGCGTGATGCCGTTGTCGCGATACCAGCGCACCGGATCCTCCATGAGCGCGGCAACCAGGTCTTCCAGCTCGTCCTCGATCCGGTGCTCGGGCCGCCAGCCCAGAACGTCCTGCGCCTTGGCGATGTCGAGGGCATAGTGATCGCTGGACAGGTCGATCATGAAGGGTCTGATAAAGGGCTTTTCGCCCTCGTCCAGCGCGTCCGGCACGACCGGCTCCGACCGGGTTTCCATCCACGCGGCGGCCTTGGCCATGAAGCCGGGCAGCGTGATCGTTGCCCAGCGGTCCTCGCCGTGGATCAGCTGGCCAAGCCTGTCCTGAAGCGCATTGTAGCTGAGCGCGTTCGGCTCGCCCACAAGGATGGTCGTCTCGCGGTCCAGCGCGTCGCGTCTGTCCACCGCACGTTGCATCGCGGCCGTCATGTCGTCGATATGGATGAATGCCTGCCCGGCATCCGGATTGCCGGAATAGAATCGGCTTTTCAGACCGCGTTCGTAGATCCGCGCGATCTGATGGCTGAGCGTCGGCACGGCAGTAGTCTCGTCATAAAGCCCGGCGAGGTGCAGGAAGGTCAGCTTGATGTCGTCGCCGGCCGCCTCGCGCATTGCCGCCTCGGCCCGCGCCTTGGATTGGGGATAGGCCCATCCCGGATCGAGCGGCGTTCCTTCGTCGATGCTCTGGCCCGGAATGCCGGGCCGGTGAACCAGCATCGTGCCGGAATAGACAAGCTGGGCGACGTCGAAATCCGCCAGATGTTCAAGCAATCTGCGCGATCCCTCGACGTTCACGGCCTGGTAGGCGGGGCTGTCCTGGCCGGTGAAGTCGAAATAGGCCGCCAGGTGAATGACCGAGGCGACCCGTTCGCCGAAATCGGCGCGCAGCGTCTGCATCGCAAGCGTCATCGAGGCGTCATCGGTCAGATCCGCTTCGATCGTCGGGAAGGGTTCGGTTCCATCGACCGAAAGCTCCAGCCCGACAACGCGGTAGGCATCCGACAGAACCTTGCCCAGCCGGCGGCCGATATGTCCGCCCGCGCCGGTAATGACCACAACTGGTTTCTCGGTCGTTTCGGTCATTGGTGCCCTCGTTGTGCGTTCCCTACGAGGATAAGCGCACGAGGACAGCGCCGGGTTCCGTGCATTGCCGCGCGGGCCTCTTGGATTGACCCCGCAGATGGCCTAGATGCCGCGGAACATCGGAAGGAACACGCATGACCGACCTGACCCCGCGAGAGATCGTCAGCGAGCTGGACCGCTTCATCATCGGCCAGAAGGACGCCAAGCGCGCCGTGGCCGTTGCGCTGCGCAATCGCTGGCGGCGCAAGCAGCTGTCGGACGAGCTGCGCGACGAGGTTTATCCCAAGAACATCCTGATGATCGGGCCCACCGGCGTCGGCAAGACCGAGATTTCGCGGCGGCTGGCAAAGCTGGCGCGCGCGCCGTTCATCAAGGTCGAAGCGACCAAGTTCACCGAGGTCGGCTATGTCGGGCGCGACGTGGAACAGATCGTGCGAGACCTGATGGACACCGCCATCGCGCAAACCCGCGAGCACATGCGCGAGCAGGTCAAGAGTTCGGCGCACGAGGCTGCCGAGGAACGGGTGATCGCCGCCATCGCCGGGGAAAATGCCCGCGAGCAGACCCGCGAGATGTTTCGCGGCAAGCTGAAGCGCGGCGAGCTGGACGACACCGTGATCGAGCTTGATCTTGCCGACAGCTCGAACCCGATGGCGTCGATGGAAATTCCCGGCCAGCCGGGCCAGCAGATGGGCATGATGAACCTGGGCGACCTGTTCGGCAAGGCGTTCGGTGGGCGCACCGTTCGCAAGAAGATGACCGTTGCCGAAAGCTACGAGGCGCTGATCAGCGAGGAAGCTGACAAGCTGCTGGACGACGAGGCGGTAAAAGCCGCCGCGCTGGAAGCGGTGGAGCAGAACGGCATCGTGTTCCTCGACGAGATCGACAAGGTCTGCGCCAAGTCCGACACGCGCGGCGGCGATGTCAGCCGCGAAGGCGTGCAGCGCGATCTGCTGCCGCTGATCGAGGGCACGGTGGTCAGCACGAAACACGGGCCGGTTCACACCGACCATATCCTGTTCATCGCCTCGGGCGCGTTCCACATCGCCAAGCCGTCGGATTTGCTGCCCGAATTGCAGGGGCGGCTGCCGATCCGGGTGGAACTGCGCGCCCTGACCGAAGAAGATTTCGTGCGCATCCTGACCGAGACCGACAACGCGCTGACCCGGCAATATGCCGCGCTCATGGCGACCGAAGAGGTGAGCGTCAGCTTTACCGAGGACGGGATCGCGGCGTTGGCCAAGATCGCGGCGGACGTCAACCAGAGCGTCGAGAATATCGGGGCGCGCAGGCTCTATACCGTGATGGAACGGGTATTCGAGGAGCTGAGCTTTCACGCGCCGGACCGGCAGGGCGATAGCGTTTCCGTGGATGCGGATTTCGTCGAGAAGAACCTGGGCGAGCTGACCCGCTCGGTCGATGTGAGCAGGTACGTCCTGTAGCGGGCCGATGCGCGGCCTGTCCGGTCACATAACGTGATTGGAATGGCCGCGCCCGGCCCTATATCGTGATCCCGCAGCCAAGGGTGCCGGTCCATTGCGTCATTTTTTCGTTTTTTCCTTCGTTATCGTTCTTGCCGCCTGCGCGCCGCGCGCCAAGCTGATTTTCGCTCCCGATCTGGTGACATCGCTGCCCAGCCGGTCGGTTTTCGTCGCGACCACCCGCGCGATCGAGGGGTCGAGTTTCGGCGCCGGCCGGTCGCCTGCGCCGGTCTACCTGAATTACGACATCACGATCCCGCCAGAGCGTGCGTCCGGCGACATTCCGTTTCCGAAGGCGGAAATCGACCCGAACCGGCAGTTCATCGTCAAGGGGCGGTCGCTGTACCCGACGCGCGAGGCGTTTCGGTCACGCCTGAGCGGGGCGCTGGCCCGGAACAGCGAAGGGCGCGAGGCGATCGTCTATATCCATGGGTTCAACAACACGTTCGACGAGGGGCTGTTGCGGATCGCGCAGCTGACCGAGGATTTCGGCCTGATCGGCGTGCCGGTGCATTATTCCTGGCCCAGCGCGGCGAATGTGCTGGGCTATGCCTATGACCGGGATTCGGTGCTGTTCGCCCGTGATGGTCTGGACCAGCTGATCACCGATCTTCGTCGCGCCGGCGCGCGCAACGTGATCCTCGTTGCCCATTCGGTCGGCTCGCAACTGGTGATGGAGGTTCTGCGCCAGCGCGATATCGAGACCCCCGGATCGGTCGCACGGGATATCGACGGGGTCGCACTGATCTCGCCCGATATCGACATCGACCTGTTTCGCGCCCAGGCGCGCCGGATCGCTTCGCTGCCGGACCCGTTCGGCATCTTCGTGTCAAAGCGCGACCGGGCCCTGTCGCTGTCGGCGCGGCTGACCGGGCAAAGGGACCGGCTGGGCAATGCCAGTGCGGGCGAGGTGGCCGACCTGAACGTGACGGTCATCGACGTGACCAACTTCTCGACCGGGGCCGGGCATTTCACCGTGGGCGATTCCGCCGTGCTGACCTCGATCTTCAGGAATGCCGGCAATTTCGAGGCCGCGTTCCGGGGCGACAGCGCGGGGCGGACGGGCCTTTTCCAGGGCACGGTGCTGACCGTGCAGAACGCGACAGAGATCATTCTGTCGCCGGTGACCGTCCTGACCCAGTAAAGCCGCTTTCAGGGCTTTCCTTTTCCCGCCAACAGGGCGACGTAGGGACGCCATGACCCTGCTTCGTTTTGTCCGCGACAACGCGCCGTTCCTGGCGGCCGGTGCGATCCTGACATTCTGTTCGAGTTTCGGACAGACGTTTTTCGTGTCGATCTTTGCCGGCCGCATCATGGGGGCCTACGGGTTGTCGGATGGCGAATGGGGCGCGATCTATTCGCTGGCAACAATGGTCTCGGCCGGGGTCATGCTATGGGCGGGGGCGCTGACCGATACCGTCCGGGTACGGATACTGGGGCCGGCCGCGCTTGCCCTGCTGGCGGTGGCCAGCCTTGCAATGGCGGCGTCCACGGCAGTCTGGACACTGATCCTGACGATCTTTTTCCTGCGGTTCCTTGGACAGGGCATGATAACCCACATCGCCTTTGTCGCCATGGCGCGGTGGTTCGTGGTCACGCGCGGGCGCGCCGTTTCGATCGCCGCGATGGGGCAATCCATCGGCGAGGCCATTTTGCCGGTGGGCTTCGTTGCGCTGATGGCCGTCTATGACTGGCGGATGCTGTGGGTGGCAAGCGCGCTGGTACCGCTGGCCGCCATCCCGTTCATTCGGAAATTCCTGCGGTTGGAGCGTACTCCGCAATCCATTTCGGCCGACAATCCGTCGCCGGGGATGGGCGGGCATCACTGGACCCGCGGCGATGCCCTGCGGCATCCGCTGTTCTGGCTGCTCGTGCCCGCGCTGCTTGGCCCGCCCGCCTTTGGCACCGCATTCTTCTTTCAGCAGGTGCATTTCGCCCGCATCAAGGGCTGGGAACATGTGGAGCTTGTCGCGCTGTTCCCGATCTACACGCTGACCGCGATGGCCACGATCTTTGCCACCGGCGCGCTGATCGACCGGGTCGGGGCCGGCCGTTTGCTTATCTTCTACCAGGTGCCGCTGGCGCTGTTCTTCATGTTCATGCCATGGGTCGACAGCCTGGCGCTCGCCGCGCTTACGATGGTGCTGATGGGTATCTCGCAGGGTGCGCAGAATCCGATCCTAACGGGGTTCGGCGCCGAATTCTACGGCACCCGGCACCTTGGCGCGATTCGCTCGGCGGTGACGGCGGTGATGGTGCTCGGCTCCGCGCTGGGGCCGGGGCTGACCGGCTGGCTGATCGACCGCGGCATGGATTTCGTCGAACAGATGCCCTACATCGCCGCCTATCACGTCGCAACGTCGGTATTGGTCCTGATCGGCATCCTGCGGGCGCGTAGAACCCTACCGGCGGCGGCGTAGATAGACGTAATAGGCGCCTGTACCGCCGTGTTTCAGGTGCGCCTCGGCGACCTGCAAAACCATTGCGGACAATGGCGGGGTTTGCAGCCAGTGCGGCACCTGATGTTTCAGGATACCGCGCCGCTGCGGGATCGGGCCGTCATCGCCGCCATTTCGCCCCTTGCCGGTGATGACAAGGACCAGGCGGCGATCCTGCGCGTGGGCAGTCTGGATGAACCGCGTCAGCGCGGGATGGGCGCGGTGCAGCGTCATGCCGTGCAGGTCGATCCGCGCCTCGGGCACGAGCTTACCGCGTTTCATGCGGGCAAAGCTCTTGCGGTCCATCGTCACCGGCGCGGCGGCGACATGTGCGCCGATGGGCGGGGCCAGATCGTGCGGCCGCGCCGTCTCGATGCGGGTCTGGCCGATACGAAAGGACGGAAGCGGGTCTTGGGACGGCCTGGGAGAGTCCGGCTTCTTGGCCGGGAGGGCCGGCTTCTGCGCTTTGCGAGCCGGGTGCATCGGGACCGCCTGCTGTGCGACCTCTTTCCACAACGCGTTTTCCTCGGCGGTCAGGTGGCGGGGTTTCCGCCGCCTCATCCCTGCCCCTCGGAAGCGAGCGCATAGGCGCGCTGGATCGGCATCAGCACGACCATACGTCCCGGATCGCGGGTCTTGCCGGCATCCAGCCCCGCCGCGGCGCCGGTGCCAAAGAAGATATCCGCGCGCTGCGCGCCCTTGATCACCGATCCGGTATCCTGCGCGATCATCAGTCGGCGCATCGGTGTGTCGCCGCCCTTTTCGATCCAGACCGGCGCGCCAAGCTTGACGAATGCCGGATCGACCGCAATCGAGCGCATGGCGGTGATCGACCGGTTCATCGCGCCAAGCGGCCCCTCGTCGGCCGGCACCTGCGACACCTCGCGAAAGAACACGTAGGACGGGTTGTGCCAGAGCAGCTCGCGCCCCGCCTCGGGGTTGCGCTTGACCCAGTTGCGGATCACCTGCGCCGAGACCTGGTGCACGTTGTAAACGCCGCGCCGCACCAGTTCGGTGCCGATGGAACGGTAATCGTGACCGTTCTTGTCAGCATATCCAACGCGCAGATAACTGCCATCCTCGAACCGGACGCGGCCCGACCCCTGGATATGCAGAAAGAACAGGTCCACCGGGTCGTCGACCCACGCGATTTCCAGCCCCTGACCGTCCAGCACGCCGTCCTGCTCTATCTGCCGGCGGGTGTAGTAAAGCTGGCCGTTCAGGTCAGCAGGTTTGGAATAGAGCGGATAGCGGTATTTGCCTGTCCGCGTTCGCGCGCCGTTCAGTTCAGGCTCGAAATAGCCGGTGAACAGCGCCGGTGTGCCGTTCTCGATGAGAACCGGGCGAAAGAACAACTCGAAGAAGGTGCGGGCGTTCTTCTGGTTGGTGGCCAGCGCGCAAAGTGACAGCCAGTCGGGATCGCGCATGTCGGTGCAGGTTTCCCTGAACACCTGAAGCGCGGCTTCCTGGTTGTCGTTTTCCCAGCCGCGCAGCTCGTCGAAATCGAGAACGGAATAGGTTGCATCCTGCGCCCATGCGGGCGCTGCCACGACCAGCGCGGCAGCCATCGCAAGCGCGGGCGCCGCGCGCATCAATCGCCCGTGGCGACCAGTTTCCAGTTGGGATCGTTCACACCCATGACGCGGGCAAACGTCCAGCTGTCCTTCTGGCGCTTGATCTGGTTCGGGTCACCCTCGATGATCTCACCGGCGGCATTGCGCACGGCAGAGGTCAGCTCGGCCACGAAGCGCACGGTTATCTCGGCTTCCTGGGTGTCGCGGTCGAAATGCGCGTCGGAAAGGGCGACTTCACGGACCCCGGCGAAATTCGCCTCGATCGTCAGGCCCTGATCTTCCCGCTCGCCGATCACGTCGACGAAGGTCTGATGCACATCGTCGCCCAGGAACGGCGCGATCTGTTCGATCTCCCCGCTTTCGAAGGCCATGAGGATCATCTCGTAGGCGCCGCGCGCGCCCTGCAGGAACTCGGTCACGGAAAAGCCGGGCTCCACCAGCTTCATCGCGGCCAGCGCATGCGCCTCTTCCGAGTCTTCCTCGACATGGTCGGTGATGTCGCGGTCGGGGCCGCCTTCGATCACCTCGAATTCGGGCGCCTGACGGCGCTGCTGGTCGGGAAGCGGCGCGGGCGGTTTCTCGAACCCTTCACGGGTTCCGAGCACACTGCGCAGACGCAGAATCAGGAAAACCGCGATGCCGGCGAGAACAAGCAGTTGGATGATGGCGGAGCTCATCGGACCTCTTTCATGGATGCCAAATGTGGCAATCGGCGAACTTGGCTCATATGTAAGGTCTCGGGTGGGGCAAGTCCACCGCAGGACGACCGTGTCAAACGAGGATATCATGTGGCTTTTCGGGCTTTTCGTCGCGGTTCCGCTGATCGAGATCGCATTGTTCATTCAAGTGGGCGGTCTGATCGGGCTGTGGCCGACGCTGGCGGTGGTCGTGATCACCGCGATCCTCGGGACCTGGCTGGTTCGGGCCCAGGGCGCGCAGGCGCTGCAGGAATTGAAGCAATCGTTCAATGATCTGCGCGATCCGTCCGAGCCGTTGGCGCATGGGGCGATGATCCTGTTTTCGGGCGCGTTGCTGCTGACCCCCGGTTTCTTCACCGACGCGGTCGGCTTTGCGCTGTTGATCCCGCCGGTGCGCAAGACGGTGTTCAACTTTCTGCGACAGCGCATTCATGTACAATCTTTCGAGGTCCACGGCTCTCGGCCGCCGCATCGCCGTGACGGGCGCGGACCCGTGATCGAGGGCGACTACGCCGATATCACGCCGCCCGAAGGCGGCAAGCCGGGCAATTCCGGCTGGACACGGCATTGAGGCCGGTTGACCTAGCTGTTAATTGGCTTTCAACCCATACACCTCAGGAGAACGACGATGGCGGAGATTAGCGAGGTCAAACCGACCGCGAACGGCGAGGCCGGACAGACCCCGGCGCAACCGCAGATGCGGATCATGGCGCAGTTCATTCGGGATCTGTCCTTCGAGAACATCCTGTCCCAAAAGGGGATTTCCGGCGACGTGAAACCGCAGGTGCAGGTGCAGGTCGCGCTGGACGCCAAACGGCGCGGCAACCCCAACCAGTACGAGGTGTCGACCAAGTACACGGTCAGCTCCAAGAACGAGGGGACCGACGACACGTTGTTCCTGCTGGAGCTGGATTATGCCGGGTTGTTCCTGATCGAGAACGTCCCGGATGAGCAGATGCATCCGTTCCTGATGATCGAATGCCCGCGCATGCTGTTTCCCTTCGCACGCCGTGTCATCAGCGACATGACCCGTGACGGCGGCTTTCCGCCGGTGAACATGGACAATGTCGATTTCGTCGGCATGTACCGCAAGCAGCTGGCGGCGCGGGCCGAGCAGCAGAAGGCCGAACAGCAGCAGGCGGATCAGAAGCCCAGCTGAGCCGCGTCAGCCGGCTGAATCGGGGCCGCCGCGCGATGGGTGTGGCGGCCTTTTCATCAAGACTTCGCCCAGATCGCCCCCGGCCCCAGCGATTCGACGAATTGCGCGTGGGCCTTCGCCTCCGCCTCGGTGATCCGGGGCGGGAGCGGTTCGGGGCGCGGATAGGGCCGCCAGGCGGTTTGCGTGTCGGTGCCGGCCGTGGACGTGCCGCTTGCCAGCACCAGGCCGGGCTGGCGCCCGCCGATCAGCTCAAGATAGACCTCTGCCAGAATCTCGCTGTCGAGCAGCGCGCCGTGCAGCGTGCGCGAGGAATTGTCGATCCCGAAGCGGCGGCACAACGCATCGAGTGACGCCGGAGAGCCGGGAAATTTCTTTCGCGCGATCGCCAGTGTGTCCACTGCGCGCGCCATCGGCAGTACCGGCCGCTTGATCCAGCCCAGTTCGGCATTCAGGAATTTCATGTCGAAACTGGCATTGTGGATGATGAGCTTTGCGTCACCGATGAAGTCGAGGAACGCGTCGCCGATCTGCGCGAAGCGCGGCTTGTCCGCCAGGAACTCGATGCTCAGCCCGTGAACCTTGAACGCGTCTTCGGGCATGTCGCGGTCAGGGTTGATGTACTGGTGATAGGTCTGGCCGGTGGGCATGTGGTTCCACAATTCCACCGCTCCGATCTCCACGATCCGGTCGCCGGTCTCGGGTTCAAACCCCGTCGTTTCGGTGTCGAGCACGATCTCGCGCATTGGCCTGCCTTCTGATCTGTTGCAAACAGGTTTGCACCTGAGCGCGCGCGCCTTCAAGGGTCAGGGTCTCGATCACATGATCCGCGCGGCGTCGTTTCTCGACATCCGGTGTCTGTTTGGCAAGAATAGTCTCGAACTGCTGCTCTGTCATGGTGCCGCGCGCCATCACGCGTTCGCGCTGGATCTCGGGCGGCGCGGTCACGACAACGATGCTGTCCACCTGCCTGTCGGCGCCGGTTTCGAACAGCAGCGGAATATCCACAAGAACGATGGCGGCGTCGGACCGGGCGATGAATTCTTCGCGGTCCGCGGCGACGAGGGGATGAACGACGGATTCGAGCCGGGTCAGCGCGCCGGGATCATCGGCAATCCACGCCTTAAGGGCGGCGCGGTCAACGCCGTCCCGGGACACAGCCTTGGAGCAGAGCTTTCGGATCGGATCCGTCGCGGCGCCGCCCGGCGCATACAGGCGGCGCACCGCGGCGTCGGCATCCCAGACCGGAATGCCTTTCTCCGCGAACATCGCCGCCGTGGTGGACTTGCCCATCCCGATGGATCCGGTCAGGCCGATGACGAACGGCCGGGTCACCCCAAAACGGCGGCGCGCAGGTCGTCATCCACCTCGGGGCGGACGCCGAAGAACCGCTCGAAGGCCGGGGCGGCCTGATGCAGCAACATCCCCAGCCCGTCCACCGTTGCACAGCCTAGCTGCGCCGCGCGTTCCAGAAAGGTTGTCTGGAGCGGATTGTAGACCAGGTCATTGACCACCGCGTTCGACGACAGCGCGTCCAGCGGGACACGAAATTCCGGCTTACCCACCATGCCCAGCGATGTCGTGTTCACCACGGTTGCCGCGTCTTCCAGAATATTGCCGGCCTGAACCCATTCATAGACGGTCACCTTGTTGCCAAAATCGCTGCGCATCGCGTCGGCACGGGTGCGGGTACGGTTGGCGATGCGGATCTCGGGTGCCCCAGCCTCGATCAGCGAGGCGACCACGGCACGCGCCGCGCCGCCCGCACCGATCACGGCGGCGGGGCCGGAGGTCGGTCGCCAATGCGGCGCGTACTGGCGCAGGTTCTCCATGAAGCCGAAGCCGTCCGTGTTGTCGGCGTGTATCTTGCCGTCCTGCCGGAAGATCAGCGTATTCGCCGCCCCGATCAGCGCGGCGCGGTCGGTTACCAGATCGGCAACCGACAGCATCAGCTCCTTGTGGGGGATAGTGACATTGACCCCGACGAAGCCAAGACGCGGCAGCAGTCGCACCGCGTCAGCCAGGTCGGCATGGGCGATGTCCATCGGAATGTAATGCCCCGGCAGGCCGTAACGGCGCAGCCAGTGTTCATGCAGGATCGGCGACTTGCTGTGCGCGACGGGCGAGCCGATAACGCCGGCCAGCGGTATGCGAGACAATTGTGTCATCCCGAAAGAACCTCCGTTTCGCTCAGATAGCCCAGGATCTCGAGCAGGGGCAGCCCCAGGACGGTGAAATAATCGCCATCGATGCGCCGGAACAGCCGCGCGCCCTCTTCTTCAAGCTTATATCCGCCGACGGAGTGGCGAATGCTGTGCCAGTTGCGCATCACATAATCATCTAGCCAGGCATCGCTGGCCTTGCGCATCTGCAACGTCACGCTGCCGACATGACGCCATCGGGGCGAGCCGCCGGAATAGATCACGGCGGCGGAAATCAGGCGATGCTCGCGGCCGTTCAGCAAGGCAAGCTGCGCGCGTGCCTCTTCCGCGTCTGTCGGTTTGCCAAGGATCGTACCGGCCGCATCAAGAACCTGATCGCAACCAAGCACGAGCGCGTCCGGATACCGCGAAGAACCGCGCCTTGCCTTGGCATCCGCCAGCGCATCGGCAATATCGCGGGGCGCGGCATTGTCGGCCAGCATGGCGGCGCGGATCGATTGTTCGTCGACGCGGACGGGATCGACGCGGATCGGAACACCCACGTTTTCCAGCAGGCGGCGCCGAATTTCCGACCCGGAGGCCAGGATGATCGGAGAGGACATGAGGACAACCCTATGGACAAGTCATGTGTGATCCGGGGGATGCGATCCGGGTAACAGGCCATTGACAGACTGTCACGCGAAACGCCCCGATTCCCCCATAGGGCATCCGGGTATTATCCAGAGTGGATAACAAAAACGGGAGGGATGTGGATATTGCGCCGGGAAGGATTTGATACAGATTTCATCCACAGATTGTCGTTGCGTCAATGTATGGGTAAGTATTTGATTTTAAAATATATCTTCGTGGTATCCCGAATATCTAGAATACCAGATATGCGAATTGTCCAATCGGGATAATCCGGTGCATGACCAACTTATCCGAGTTGTCCCCATGCCCTACAAACACCAACAACTTTTCTTTTATCTCTTTTTATATAAGGGGGACCGGTGAACGATTTCCTAACCGGAGCGGTGCCATGATCGCGGATGTGCTGATCGCGATGTATCCCTGGACGAAAAGCCTGCATGTGATCTCTGTCATCGCGTGGATGGCGGGGCTGTTCTATCTGCCGAGGCTTTTCGTCTATCACATCGAACAGGTGGCAACCGGGTCGCAGACCGATACGATGTTCCAGGTCATGGAGCGCCGCTTGTTGAAGGCGATCATGAACCCGTCGCTGGTGGCGACCTGGCTGTTCGGATTGATGCTGGTCTTCACGCCCGGCATCATCGACTGGCGCGAGGTCTGGCCCTGGACGAAGGCGCTGTCGGTCATTGCCATGACCTGGTTTCACATGTGGCTGGGATCGCGGCGCAAGGATTTCCTGGCGGGTGCCAACACCCGGACCGGCCGGACGTACCGGATGATGAACGAGGTGCCGACGCTGCTGTTGATCGTCATCGTCGTGTCGGTCATCGCGCGCCCGTTCTGACGGGTGATTGACTCGCGTTGCGCGGCGGCGTATCTGAGCGCGAGCGCAGCCGTCCGGCTGCTTGCGTTTCCCATTTGAACGAAGACCCTTCGCCCGATTAGCGGGCCGGTCGATGGAATGTGTCCCATGAGCGTTGAACGCCTGAACCTGTCCGACCTGAAAGCCAAGAGCCCCAAAGACCTGCTGTCGATGGCCGAAGAGCTTGAGATCGAGAACGCCTCGACCATGCGCAAGGGCGACATGATGTTCCAGATCCTGCGCGAGCAGGCCGAGGAAGGCTGGGAAATCGGCGGGGACGGCGTTCTGGAGGTGGTGCAGGACGGGTTCGGTTTCCTGCGCTCGCCGGAAGCGAACTACCTTCCCGGACCTGACGACATCTACGTATCGCCCGACATGATCCGGCAATATGCCCTGCGCACCGGTGATACCGTGTCCGGCGTGATCCGCGGCCCGTCGGAGAACGAGCGGTATTTTGCCCTGACCACCGTCGAAACGATCAACTTCGAAGAGCCGTCGCGCGCCCGACACAAGGTCGCGTTCGAAAACCTGACGCCGCTTTATCCCGATGAACGCCTGACGATGGAGATCGAGGATCCCACGATCAAGGACAAGTCGGCGCGGATCATCGACCTGGTCGCGCCCATCGGCAAGGGCCAGCGATCCCTGATCGTGGCGCCGCCCCGGACCGGCAAGACCGTGCTGCTTCAGAATATCGCCCGGTCCATCGAGGTGAACCATCCCGAATGCTATCTCATCGTGCTGCTGATCGATGAGCGGCCCGAAGAGGTGACGGACATGCAGCGGTCCGTGAAGGGGGAGGTGATTTCCTCCACCTTCGACGAGCCCGCCACCCGACATGTCGCGGTGGCGGAAATGGTTATCGAAAAGGCGAAGCGGCTTGTCGAGCACAAGCGTGACGTCGTGATCCTGCTCGATTCGATCACCCGCCTCGGACGCGCCTTCAACACCGTGGTGCCGTCCTCGGGCAAGGTGCTGACCGGCGGCGTCGATGCCAACGCCCTGCAACGGCCCAAGCGGTTCTTTGGCGCAGCGCGGAATATCGAGGAAGGCGGATCTCTTACCATCATTTCGACCGCGCTGATCGACACGGGCAGCCGGATGGACGAAGTGATCTTCGAGGAATTCAAGGGGACCGGTAACAGCGAGATCGTTCTTGACCGGAAAGTCGCCGACAAGCGCGTCTATCCGTCGATGGACATCCTCAAATCCGGCACCCGGAAAGAGGAATTGCTTGTCGATTCCAAAGACTTGCAGAAGACCTACGTTCTGCGGCGTATCCTGAATCCGATGGGAACGACCGATGCGATAGAATTCCTGCTGTCCAAGCTGAAGCAGACCAAGAGCAATTCTGAATTCTTCGATTCCATGAACACCTGATCTGGCCGATTGGCCTTATGTGATAGGCGATGGACACGATTTTTGCCCTTGCCAGTGCGCGCGGGAAGGCTGGCGTTGCCGTCGTGCGGATCTCCGGGCCTCGCTCGCATGACGCCGTGCAGGAACTGGCCGGCGATGTGCCTGGCATTCGCCGCGCATCCGTGCGGCGGATCAGGGATTCCGCGGGTAAGGTCCTGGACGAAGCCCTGATTCTCGTTTTCGCCGAAGGACACAGTTTTACCGGTGAGGCGTCGGCAGAACTGCATCTGCATGGCAGCCAGGCGATTGTATCGGCCGTGCTGGCGCGATTGGGCAGCATCGACGGCTTGAGGCTTGCTGAGGCCGGAGAGTTCACGCGCCGTGCCCTGGAAAACGATCGCCTCGACCTCGCGCGTGTCGAAGGCCTGGCGGATCTTATCGAAGCCGAGACAGAAGCGCAGCGGATCCAGGCAATGCGTGTCTTCTCGGGCGCTTTGGGCGAAAAGGTGGCGCTCTGGCGGCAGAACCTTGTTCGGGCTGCGGCATTGATCGAGGCGACGATCGATTTCGCCGATGAGGACATTCCCGAGGATGTCATGCCCGAAGTGGATCAGTTGCTGTCAGCGGTTGAGGAAGACCTGGCCAGGCAGATCGCCGGCGCGACGTCAGCGGAACGTATTCGCGACGGGTTCGAGGTGGCGATTGTCGGGCCCACCAATGTCGGGAAATCGACGCTTCTGAATCGCCTTGCAGGACGAGACGCGGCGATAACCTCGGAAGTGGCGGGAACCACGCGTGATGTTATCGAGGTGCGCATGGACTTGCGTGGATTGCCTGTGACGTTTCTTGACACGGCCGGGCTGCGTGAAACGACTGATACGGTAGAAAGTATCGGAATTTCCCGCGCGCGTACCCGCGCAGAAGATGCGGATCTAAGGGTTTTCCTGCTGTCCGAGCGCTCCGAAGCACCCGGCCTTGATCTGCGCCCGGACGATATTGTTCTTTTGGGCAAGGCAGACCTTGGCGGGGGCGATGTCTCCGGGTTGACGGGTGCCGGTGTCGATGATCTTGTCGACCGTATCTTTACCACTCTGGAAAAGCGATCTTCCGGGTCGGGTCTGGCAATCCGGGAACGGCACCGGGTTGCAATGGAGGACGCCGTTTCCCATTTGCGGGCTAGCCGGCATGAGTTGATGGCGGCGGATTTGGTTGCGGAAGAATTGCGTCGTGCGATAATCTCCCTGGATGTTCTCGTCGGTCGCGTTGACGTCGAACACCTGCTTGATGAGATTTTCGCCAGTTTCTGCCTCGGAAAGTGAAGGAGTGTTTCACGTGAAACATTCGGATTTTGATGTTTCTGTTGTCGGCGGCGGCCATGCAGGTGTGGAAGCCGCATTGGTCGCTGCGCGGATGGGCGCGAATACCGTTCTGGTGACGATGAACAGGTCGGGCATCGGCGCAATGTCGTGCAATCCGGCAATCGGCGGGCTCGGGAAGGGCCATCTGGTGCGCGAGATTGATGCACTTGACGGCGTGATGGGTCGGGCAGCGGACAAGGCCGGCATTCAATTCAGGTTGTTGAACCGGCGAAAAGGGCCGGCGGTTCAGGGGCCTCGCGCTCAGGCAGACAGAGATCTATACCAACAGGCGATTATTGCGGAAGTTGAGAATTGTCCGAACCTGACGGTTGTGTTCGGCGAAGTGGCCGATTTCACGATCCAGGGCGGCCGGGTCCGCGGCGTGGTTCTGGGTAACCAAAGCACTATCCGTGCGTCCTCAGTAGTGCTCACAACCGGAACCTTCCTTAGAGGCGTCATTCACATCGGCGATCAATCCTATCCGGGTGGCCGGATGGGGGATAAAGCGTCGGTTCGCCTCGCCCAGAGGGTGGAATCCTTCGGTCTCCCTCTGGGGCGCTTGAAGACGGGCACGCCGCCGAGGCTGGACGGCGATACCATTGATTGGGAGGTATTGGGTACTCAGCCGGGTGATGACGAGCCGGTGCTGTTTTCTTTCCTTCATACCAGCGTTTTCGCACGCCAGGTGTCGTGCGGCATCACTCACACCAACCCCCGGACCCACGAGATCATTCGATCCAATCTGGGCCGGTCCGCGATGTACGGGGGAATGATCGACGGTGTCGGTCCGCGTTATTGCCCATCGATCGAAGACAAGATTGTTCGGTTCTCCGACAAGGAATCTCATCAGATTTTCCTTGAACCGGAGGGCCTTGAGACCACGACCGTCTACCCCAACGGTATTTCGACCTCGCTTCCTGCCGATGTGCAGGAGGCCTATGTGAAATCGATCCGAGGGCTGGAGAATGCGAGGATCGTCAAGCCGGGCTATGCGATCGAATATGATTACGTCGATCCGCGCGCCTTGAGCTCGGGGCTGATGGTACACGATGTTTCTGGCCTTTTCCTTGCAGGACAGATCAATGGGACGACCGGCTACGAGGAAGCAGCCGCGCAGGGCATCGTTGCGGGTATGAACGCGGTGCGATATTCGCGCGACGAGGAAAGCGTGATCTTTGGACGGGATACGTCCTATATTGGCGTGATGATCGACGATTTGGTGACGCGCGGTGTGCTGGAACCCTACCGGATGTTCACCTCCAGGGCAGAGTTTCGGCTTTCGCTTCGGGCCGACAACGCGGATCAACGGCTTACGCCAATTGGGATCGAGGTCGGCTGTGTTTCGTCCGAACGAAAGGCCGTCTTCGAAAATAAACTTGACCGGTTATCAGCTGGCCGGGAGGTGTTGGAGAGTTTTGTCTTGACCCCGTCGGAGGCGGCGCAACGTGGGTTGCGCGTAGGCCAGGATGGGCGAAAGCGTACCGGAATGGAATTATTGGCGTTTCCCGATATCAAGATGAAGGATCTTGAGGGTTTGAGCACGACGATTTCAGATCTTGATACCGAAACTCGAAAGCAGCTTTCGCGTGAGGCGCTTTACGCCAATTATATCGAACGCCAAATGCAGGACGTATCTGTTTTGAAAAAGGATGAAGCGCTCCGCATTCCAGTCGGGTTCCAATATTTAGGGATTTCGGGCTTGTCTAACGAGCTGGCTCAGAAGCTTACCCAAATCAGGCCGGAGACTTTGGCGCAGGCAGGACGAATTGATGGGATGACGCCGGCAGCGCTGTCGCTGATCCTTGCGAAACTGCGGCGCCTGAACCTTTCCAGGTCGGCATGACGAATGGGCGCGAAGAGTTCGCGGCGTACACGAATGTTTCACGTGAAACATTGCAGCGTTTTGATCTGTACGCCGACCTGATCAAAAAATGGAATCGCGTGATCAACCTCGTGGCGCCGTCCACGCTCGATGATCTCTGGACGCGTCATTTCCTCGATTCCGCTGCGTTGTTCAAGACGGTCGACGTGCCAGACGGAAAATGGGTCGACCTGGGATCAGGCGGCGGGTTTCCCGGCGCGGTCGTGGCGATCCTCGCATCGGAAAAGTCGACCTCTCTGGCCGTGACGTGCATTGAATCCGACGTTCGAAAAGCCGCATTCCTCCGGACGCTGTCCATAGAAACCGGTGTGAGCTTCAATGTCCTGTCGCGCCGCGTAGAGGACACGCCGGCACAGAACGTCGACATCGTGTCCGCCAGGGCACTTGCACCGCTGCCCAAGCTTCTGGACTATGCGATCCCTCACCTCAAGCCCGGCGGGAAAGCGGTTTTCCTGAAAGGCGAGCATTGGCAGGCCGAAGTCGAAGAAGCACTTGCAAGCCACCGGTTCTCGGTCAAGAACATACCAAGCCCAACCAACCCGAAATCCGCGATTCTTGTCCTCGGAGATATCTCGCGTGCTTGACGCCATACGCAAAAAACTGCCCCGGATCATCGCTATCGCCAACCAGAAAGGTGGCGTCGGCAAGACGACGACGGCGATCAACCTCGCGGCCGCCCTGGTCGATGAGGGGTACAACGTGCTCATTGTCGATCTCGATCCGCAAGGAAATGCGTCCACAGGGCTCGGGGTTGAGGCTGCGGAGCGTGAGTTGACCACCTACGATCTGCTTCTCGACGACGCAGATCTTGCGGACGTGCTGCGCCCGACATCCATTGACGGCTTGTGGATCACGCCCGCGACGACCGATCTAAGTTCCGCCGATATCGAAATGGTTGCGAATGAAAAGCGAAGCTTTCTTCTGCATGATGCGCTGCGGCAGCCGGCCATCGACAGGTACGATTTGGATTATATCCTGATCGACTGTCCGCCATCGCTCAGCCTGCTGACCGTCAACGCGATGGTTGCCTCGCATTCGGTTCTGGTACCGTTGCAGTCGGAGTTCTTCGCGTTGGAGGGGTTGTCGCAACTGATGCTTACAATCCGCGAAGTCCGCCAATCGGCCAACCCCGACCTGCGGATCGAGGGCGTGGTGCTGACAATGTTTGACGGCCGCAACAACCTGTCGCAACAGGTTGAAAACGATGCGCGGGACAATCTGGGCGATCTGGTATTCAGGACCATCATTCCCCGCAATGTGCGGGTGAGCGAGGCGCCATCCTACGCGGTGCCGGTGCTTGAATACGACCCGGGATCGAAGGGAAGCCACGCATATCGGGCTTTGGCGCGCGAATTGGTGGCACGAAGCCACGCAACGACGGGATAGGGGGCAGGAATGGCCGAGAAGAAACCGGAACGGCGTGGCCTGGGGCGTGGGCTGTCCGCATTGATGGCCGATGTGCCGACGGCACCCGCCGGAGATGACGCGCAGGTGCGTGCCTCTGCCGCGGATCGGCACATTCCGGTCGATCGGATCCGGCCGAACCCGAACCAGCCGCGCCGCCAGTTCACCGAGACGCAACTGGCCGAACTGGCCGCGTCCATCGAGGAAAAGGGGATCATTCAGCCCCTGATCCTGCGCGCCGTCGAGGATGACATGTTTGAGATCGTCGCCGGCGAGCGGCGGTGGCGCGCGGCGCAGATGGCCAGGCTGCACGAGGTGCCGGCGCTGGTGCGCGACTACAACGACACCGAAGTCCTCGAAATCGCGATCATCGAGAATATTCAGCGCGCCGATCTGAACCCGGTCGAAGAGGCGGCGGGCTATCGTCAGCTCATGGACAGGTTCGGCCATACGCAGGAAAAGATTGCGGATGCATTGGGCAAAAGCCGCAGCCATATAGCGAACTCGCTCCGGCTTCTTTCGCTGCCGGACGATGTGCAGACGATGCTGTCCGAGGGCCAATTGAGCGCCGGACACGCCCGCGCGCTGATCACGACCGATAATCCATCCGACCTGGCGCGTATCGTCGTGTCGAAAGGGCTATCGGTGCGGGAGACGGAGCGGCTGGCGAAAAAGCCGGCGAAGACCGATACGGAGCCGAAACAGACCGCACCGAAGGACGAGAAAGACGCCGACACCAAGGCATTGGAACAGGATCTGTCCGCGGCCATCGGGCTGAAAACCAGGATCGAACACAAGCCAGGCGGTGAAGCGGGCAAGGTGACCATCGACTATCGAACACTCGATGAACTGGACGAGCTGTGCCGACTTTTGTCGCGGGGCTAATCCGTCAAAAGATCCCGCAGCACGGCATTCAGCACGGGGCGTCCTTTCGCGGTTACGCGTAGTGTGTCGCAATCAATCTCGGCAAGACCCAGATCGCATAGGTTGCGCAGCGATCTCGGGTTGATAAATTCGGGTTGAAGAAGATTTAATCGTTTAATATCAACGCCTTCCGTTAGGCGTAACCCCATCAGAAGATACTCCGTCGCCTGATCTACAAGCGGGATACCCATCCTTGACGCATCGCCGTTTCCCGTGGTCTCCACCTGATGCAGCCATTTGCCCGGTGCAAGCGCCGTTTCCGTTGCGATCCGATTTTTGCCGGTGCCGATCCGGCCATGTGCGCCTGGACCGATGCCCAGGTAATCGCCACCACGCCAATAGATCAGGTTGTGCCGCGATTCGGCGCCGGGGCGGGCGTGGTTGGAAATCTCATAGGCCGGAAGACCGGCTGCGGCGCAAACTTCTTGCGTCACCTCGTACATGTCCGCCGACAGATCGTCATCGGGCAGCCCGCGCAGCAATCCGCGCGCATGACGGGCACCGAAGGCGGTGCCATCCTCGATGCTCAGCTGGTAGAGAGACAGGTGGTCGACAGCCATCGCCAATGCCTCGGAAAGTTCCGTGCGCCAAGCGTCAAGGGTCTGGTCCTGCCGTGCATAGATCAAATCGAAACTGATCCGGTCGAAACAGGCGCGGGCAACATCGAACGCTGCGCGCGCCTCTGCCACCGAATGAAGCCGCCCGAGCGCGCGCAGATCGGGATCGTTTAGCGCCTGAACGCCCATCGAGATACGGTTGACGCCGGCATCGCGATAACCACGGAAACGCCCGGCCTCGACCGAGCCGGGGTTGGCTTCGAGCGTGACTTCAAAATCATTGCCGAGGGTCCAGTTGGCGCGGATGCGGTCCAGTACGGTGGCAACCAGGTCGGGCGACATCAGGCTGGGTGTGCCCCCGCCAAAGAACACCGTCCCGAGGATGCGATCACCCGTTTCGTCGGCGTACCGGTCGAGTTCCGACAGGTAGGCGGATTGCCACCGCGCCTGGTCGATCGTTTCGGCCACATGCGAGTTGAAATCGCAATAGGGACATTTGGACTGGCAGAACGGCCAGTGCAGGTAAATCCCGAAACCGCCCTGTTGCCAGTTCTCAGGCAAAGCAGCCAGCGACGAGTTTGCGGAAGGCATCGGCGCGGTGGCTCATGACGTGCTTGCGCGCGGGGTCCATCTCTCCGAAGGTTTCCGTCTCGCCGTCCGGCAGGAAGATGGGGTCGAACCCGAACCCTTCGGCGCCGCGCATCGGCCAGACGACCTGTCCGCCAACCGTGCCTTCGAACAGCTCGTCATGCCCGTCCGGCCAGGCAAGACAGAGGGTGCAATTAAATGCGGCAGTGCGGGGAAACGGAGCGTCACGCTCTTCAAGCAGCGTCCAGACCTTGGTCATGGCCATCGGAAAATCGCGGCCAGTCTCTGTTTCGGCCCAATCCGCGGTATAAACGCCGGGGGCGCCGTCCAGCGCATCGACGGTGATACCGCTATCATCGGAAAGCGCCGGCAGACCGGACCCCTTGGCCGCGAAATGCGCCTTGATCCTGGCATTTCCGGCAAAGCTGTCCTCGGTTTCCTCGGGCTCGACCAGGCCGAAATCGGCAGCCGAGGCGATTTCGACGCCGAAAGGCTCAAGCAAGGCGCGAATCTCGCGGATCTTGCCGGCATTATGCGACGCGATGACCAGCTTGTCGTGATCGAAGCGCCGCATATCACGCAACCGCCGCCTTTTGCGCGGCGACCAATTCGCCGGCGCCTTTGGTTGCGAGAACCAGAAGCTCGTTCATTTCCCCGGTCGAGAAGGTCGCACCCTCGGCCGCCATCTGTACCTCGACCAGACGGCCCGCGCCGGTCAGGACGAAATTGCCGTCAACCCCGGCCTCGCTGTCCTCGGGATAGTCCAGATCAAGGATCGGCTGTCCGGCATAGATGCCACAGGATACCGCGGCGACATGATCGGTCAACGGATCGCTGATGACATCGCCGGCCTTCATCAATTTGTTTACGGCCAGACGGAGCGCGACCCAGCCGCCGGTGATCGCGGCGCAGCGGGTGCCGCCATCGGCCTGTATCACGTCGCAATCGATGGTGATCTGCCGTTCGCCCAGCGCCACCCGGTCGACCCCGGCGCGCAGGGCACGGCCGATGAGCCGCTGGATTTCCTGCGTTCGCCCGGACTGGCCGTTCTTGGCTTCGCGGCGCATGCGCGTGTTGGTGGCGCGGGGCAGCATGCCGTATTCGGCCGTCACCCAACCCAGGCCGCTGTTCTTGAGAAAGGGCGGCACCCGTTCTTCAAGCGACGCGGTGCACAGAACGCGGGTATGGCCGCACGAAATCAGGCATGAGCCTTCGGCGTGACGGGTATAGTCGGTTTCGATGGAGATATCGCGCATCTGGTCGAGCGCTCTGCCGGACGGTCGCATGGGGTTCCTTCCAATCGGGTCGGGAGATGATTACCTGTGGGTTCGGACCATGCGCAACCCCGATTGACGGCGGCGGGCATTGTCCTTTAATACGCCCGGCCTCGCGAAAAGATCGACATGACGGACACATCGAAACTGCTGGAAGAGCTGAACGACCGCAGCCGCGAAGTGTTTCGCAGGGTGGTCGAAGGCTATCTCGATTTCGGCGGTCCCGTGGGATCGCGCACGTTGACCCGGTCGATGAGCGAAAAGGTATCGGCCGCCACGATCCGCAACGTGATGCAGGATCTGGAATATATGGGCCTGCTGGACAGCCCGCACGTTTCGGCCGGCCGCATCCCGACGCAGCAGGGGCTGCGGATGTTCGTCGATGGCCTGCTGGAAGTGGGCGAGCTCGACGCGGGCGACCGGCAGAAGATCGACGCGTCGATGGGCGCGAACGAGCGTGACATGGGCCCGCTGCTGGATCGCATCGGCTCGGCGCTGTCCGGACTGACCGCGGGCGCGAGCCTGGTCCTGGCGCCGAAGCACGAAGCGCCGATCAAGCATATAGATTTCGTCTCTCTGTCGCCTGACCGAGCATTGGCGGTGCTGGTCTTTGCCGACGGCCATGTCGAGAACCGGGTGTTCCACCCGCCGACCGGGCAGACGCCGTCCTCGCTGCGCGAGGCCGCGAATTTCCTGAACGCGATCGCAGAGGGGCGGACCCTGAGCGAGCTGCGCGAAAGGTTCGCGGCAGAGATCAAGAAGCGTCGTCAGGAGCTGAACGATCTTGCCCGCGACCTGGTCGAAAACGGGTTGGCGATCTGGGAAAACGAGGGCGAGACGTATGAACGGCTGATCGTCCGAGGGCGGGCGAACTTGCTGGGCGTGGAGCAGGAGGCGGAAGATCTGGAACGGATCCGCAACCTGTTCGACGATCTGGAACGGAAACGCGACATTGCCGAGTTTCTGGAACTGACCGACGAAGGTGAAGGCGTGCGCATCTTCATCGGGTCGGAAAACAAGCTTTTTTCGCTTTCGGGTTCCTCTCTGGTCGTCTCTCCATATATGAACGCTGACCGAAAGATTATCGGCGCCGTGGGCGTGATCGGCCCGACCCGGCTGAACTACGGGCGGATCGTGCCGATCGTGGACTACACGGCGCAACTGGTGGGAAGAGTGGTTTCCGACCGAGGCTGAGAGGATAGAATGGCTGAGCAGAAAACCGAAGAATTCGCCGCAGAGGACATGACCTCGGCGGGCGACGCGCAAACAGACATGCAGGCGGATCTGTCGCACGACGCAGAACTGGACCAGTTGCGGGCGGAACGCGACGACATGCGCGACCGGTTCATGCGGGCGCTGGCGGATGCGGAAAACTCCCGCAAGCGCGGCGAGCGGGACCGGCGCGAGGCCGAGAAATACGGCGGCTCGAAGCTCGCGCGTGACATGCTGCCGGTCTATGACAACCTTGCCCGCGCACTGGAGGCGGCGGATGCGGAAACGCGCGAGGCCAAGAAGGCCCTGATCGAGGGGATCGAGCTGACGATGCGCGAATTGTTGAACGTCTTTTCCAAGCACGGGATCGAGATCGTCAAACCCGAGCCGGGCGACCGTTTCGATCCGCAGATGCATCAGGCGATGTTCGAGGCGCCGGTGCCGGATACCCGGGCCGGCGACATCGTTCAGGTCAGCCAGGTCGGGTTCCTGATACATGACAGGCTGTTGCGCCCGGCGCAGGTCGGGGTCAGTTCGACCCCGGCAAGCTGAGCGCGGCGTCCGGCCGCCGGCCGGCGAGGGGCGCTGCCCCTCGCGCTCCCCGAGGTATTTCAAGCAAGATGAGGAGGAGGGCGGTCTTCAGCCGTCCTTTTTCATGGTCTTGAGCCTGTAGACGAGTTCGAGCGCTTCTTTCGGCGTCAACGTGTCGGGATCGACTTCATCGACAATACGCTCCATGCCGGAAGGTTCGCGTGGCTTTGGCGCGGGCGGCGCTGCGGAGAACAGCGGCAAATCGTCCAGAAGGGCGCTTTTCCTGCCTTGGCGGGCCCCCTCTTCGAGTTGTGCCAGCACGTCGCGGGCACGGGCCACGACCGAGGCCGGCAACCCGGCAAGTCGCGCGACCTGTACCCCATAGGAGCGGTCGGCGGCGCCGCGCCGGACCTCGTGCAGGAAGATGACATCACCCTCCCATTCGCGCACGGCCACCGTGGCGTTCTCGACACCGGCCAGACGGTCGGCCAATTGCGTCAGTTCGTGGTAATGCGTGGCGAACAGGGCACGGCAGCGGTTCGCGTCGTGAAGGTGTTCGAGCGTTGCCCAGGCAATGGACAGCCCGTCATAGGTGGCGGTGCCGCGGCCGATCTCGTCGAGGATCACCAGCGCACGGTCGTCGGCCTGGTTCAGGATGGCGGCGGTTTCGACCATCTCCACCATGAAGGTGGAGCGGCCGCGTGCCAGATCGTCCGATGCGCCGACGCGGCTGAACAGTTGCGAGACCATACCGATATGCGCCGACCGCGCCGGCACGAAGCTGCCCATCTGTGCCAGGATGGCGATCAGCGCATTCTGCCGCAGGAAGGTGGATTTGCCGGCCATGTTCGGGCCGGTCAGCAGCCAGATCGCGGCCCCTTCGCGATCGCCGGACAGGTTGCAATCATTGGCGATGAACGGCGCTCCGCCCTGCGCGCGCAGGGCGCGTTCCACGACAGGGTGCCGGCCCTCCTCGACATGAAAGGCGCGGCTGCCGTCGATTTTTGGACGAGTCCAGTTTTCGGCGGCCGCGAGATCGGCAAGGGCGGCGGCAATGTCGATCTCGGCAATGGCGCGGGCCAGCCCGTTCAGGGCGGCGGCAGCGTCGATGACCGCAGTGCGGAGGCCATCATAGAGACGCTTTTCGATGTCTGCTGCGCGTCCACTGGCATTCAGGATCCGGGTCTCAAGCTCCGACAGGTCGATGGTGGTGAAGCGAACCGCATTGGCGGTGGTCTGCCGATGCTTGAACCGCTCTGACAAAGGCGGAGACAGCATTCGTTCCGCATGGGTCGCGGTGCATTCGATGAAATAGCCCAGCACGTTGTTGTGCTTGATCTTGAGAGAGGAAATGCCGGTTTCCGCGGCATAATCGGCCTGCATCCGGGCGATGACGCCGCGCCCCTCGTCGCGCAGGCTGCGGGCGTCGTCCAGTTCGGCGTCGAACCCGTCCGCAATGAACCCGCCATCGCGGACAAGGAGCGGCGGTTCCGCGACAAGGGCCTGATCCAGCCGATCCAGTAGCGCATCATGCCCGGTCAAATCGCCCCTTACGGCGTCTAACATGGCCGGCAGGCTCTGTTCCGTCAGATTTTCCGCAACCGCGAGCGCTTGGATCAACCCGTTACGGCTTGCTGCAAGATCACGCGGCCCGCCGCGGTCGAGCACCAGCCGCGACACGGCCCGGTCGATATCGGGAAACCTGCGCAGGATGTCACGCAACTTGTCCGCAAGTTCACGGTTTTCGAGAAAGAACGCGATGGAATCGTGGCGATCGGCAACAGCCTGAAGGTCGCGCGAGGGGCTGGACAGCCGCCGTTCCAGAAGGCGCGCACCGCCGGCGGTGACAGTCCTGTCGATCGTGTGCAAAAGCGAGCCGTCGCGCCCGCCGGACAGGCCATGTGTCAGTTCCAGGTTCCGGCGCGTGGCGGCGTCGATCTGCATTGTGCCGCCGGCGGATTCGCGCACTGGCGGACGCAGCAGCGGCAGATTGCCCTTTTGGGTGATGTCGAGATAATCGACGATGCCGCCCATCGCCGCCTGTTCCGCGCGGGAAAAACTGCCGAACGCATCCAGCGTGCCGACCTTGAACAGGGCGGTCAGACGCCCGGCGCCGGCGGTGCTGTCGAAACTGGCGCGGGAAAGCGGCGTGGCGACGGCGCCGAGGTCGGTGACGACATCGGCGAGCTCCGACTCGAGTGTCTCTGGCAGGACAATCTCGCGCGGGGATATCCGGGCGAGTTCGGGGGACAGGCGGGTGCGTGAACACGGCATCACCTGAAACGCACCGGTCGATATATCGACCCAGGCCAGCGCACCTTCGCCGCGAATCTCGGCATAGGCGGCGAGGAAATTGTGACGCCGCGCCTCGAGCAGGGACTCCTCGGTCAGCGTACCGGGGGTCACGAGGCGGACGACATCGCGCCGAACCACCGATTTCGAGCCGCGCTTCTTTGCCTCGGCCGGATCTTCCATCTGCTCGCAGACCGCGACGCGAAACCCCTTGCGGATCAGCGTGAGAAGGTACCCCTCGGCGGAATGGACCGGGACACCGCACATCGGAATATCCTCGCCGCCATGCTTGCCGCGTTTGGTCAGCGCGATGTCGAGCGTGGCGGCGGCGGCGGCGGCATCGTCGAAGAACATCTCGTAGAAGTCGCCCATCCGGTAGAACAGAAGCGCATCGGGATGACGCGCCTTGATCTCCAGGTATTGCGCCATCATCGGCGTGGTGGCGGCAGTCGCGCTTGTCACGTTGTCCCCCGGCATGAGCTTTGGCCGAGAGTACAAACCGGCGCGGCGGGCCGCAATTCGATCTTCCGTTGAGGAGAATCGGCCTGCCGGGTAACACTTGTCGTCCACAGGGAGGAAACCGGCCATGGCGACGCAAAAACACTCGCGCGAGGACGCGCTGACATTCCATCTGGAGCCGTCGCCCGGAAAGCTGGGGATACATGCGACGGTGCCGATGACCACGCAGCGCGACCTGTCCCTGGCCTATTCGCCGGGCGTGGCGGTTCCGTGCGAGGAAATCGCGGCCGATCCGGGCAAGGCATACGACTACACCTCCAAGGGTAATCTTGTCGCGGTGATTTCCAATGGCACGGCGGTGCTGGGGCTGGGGAACCTGGGGGCGTTGGCGTCGAAGCCGGTGATGGAGGGCAAGGCGGTGCTGTTCAAACGCTTTGCCGACGTCAATTCCATCGATATCGAGCTGGATACCGAGGATACCGAGGCGTTCATCCAGGCGGTGCGGCTCATGGGGCCGACCTTTGGCGGCATCAACCTCGAGGATATCAAGGCGCCGGAATGTTTCATCATCGAGCAGCGGCTCAAGGAAGAGATGGACATCCCGGTGTTTCACGACGACCAGCACGGCACCGCGGTGATCTGTGCGGCCGGCTTGATCAACGCGCTGCATCTGTCCGACAAGAAGATCGAGGACGTGCGCATCGTTCTAAACGGGGCCGGCGCGGCCGGAATCGCCTGTATCGAGCTGCTCAAATCCATGGGCGCACGGCCAGAAAACTGTATCGTCTGCGACACGAAGGGCGTCATCTACCAGGGTCGGACCGACGGGATGAACCAGTGGAAATCCGGCCACGCGATCAAGACCGAACTGAGGACGCTGGACGAGGCGATGAAGGGCGCGGACGTATTCCTTGGCGTCAGTGCGAAAGGCTCTGTCACGCAGGATATGGTGTCTGCCATGGCCGACAAGCCGGTGATTTTTGCCATGGCCAATCCCGACCCCGAGATCACGCCCGAAGAGGCGCACGACGTGCGCCCCGACGCCATCGTGGCGACCGGGCGGTCGGATTATCCGAACCAGGTGAACAACGTCCTCGGGTTTCCCTACCTGTTCCGCGGTGCGCTGGACATCCATGCGCGCGCGATCAACGACGAGATGAAGATCGCCTGCGCCGAGGCGCTGGCCGAACTGGCGCGGATGGATGTGCCCGACGAGGTGGCGGTCGCCTATGGTCGCAAGCTGAACTTCGGGCGCGACTACATCATTCCGACGCCCTTCGATCCGAGACTGATCCACATGATTCCGCCCGCCGTGGCCGAGGCCGGGATGAAGACAGGCGTGGCGCGGCGCCCCATCGGGGACATGGAAGCCTACCGGCAATCGTTGATCGAGCGGATGGATCCGACCGCCTCGATCCTGAACGGCATCAACTCGCGGGCGCGCGCCGCGCAGGCGACGATGGTCTTTGCCGAGGGGGACGACCCGCGCGTTCTGCGTGCCGCCGTTTCCTACCAGCGAAACGGATTCGGCCGGGCATTGGTGGTCGGCCGCGAATCCGACGTGGCCGAAAAGCTGGCAGCCGAAGGGCTGGCCGACGCGGCGCGCGAATTGCGAGTGGTGAACGCCGCCAATACGGCTCATTTAGAGACTTACAAGACGTTCATGTACGAGCGGTTGCAACGCAAGGGGATGGACCAGCAGGACATTCACAGGCTTGCGGCCCGGGACCGACACGTCTTTGCCGCGCTCATGGTCGCGCATGGACATGGCGACGGCATGATCACCGGCGCGACGCGCAAATCCTCGCATGTCCTGCAACTGCTCAACCATGTTTTCGATTTGTCGGCGAAGGACGATGCCGTCGGGGTGACCGTGCTGCTGCATCGCGGGCGGATCGTGATGATCGCCGATACCCTGGTGCATGAATGGCCGGACGAAGAGGATCTGGCGACGATCGCGGAGCGCGCGGCGGTGGTGGCGCGCGGCCTCGGAATGGAGCCGCGCGTTGCGTTCGTCAGCTTTTCCACCTTCGGCTACCCCGTGTCGGAGCGGGCAACGAAGATGAAGGTTGCGGCGCAAGTGCTGGACCGGCGCGGCGCGGATTTCGAGTATGAGGGTGAAATGACCGTCGATGTGGCTCTGAACCCGCGGGTTCAGGCGCATTACCCGTTCCAGCGCCTGACCGGCCCGGCCAACATCCTGGTGGTGCCGGCGCGGCACTCGGCCTCCATCTCGGTCAAGCTGATGCAGGAAATGGCGGGCGCTACGGTGATCGGCCCGATCCTGACGGGTGCCGACAAGCCGATCCAGATATGCCAGACGGTGTCGACCGTGAACGACATCCTGAATATGGCGATCTTCGCCGCGGCGGAGGTCGATTAGCCTCCGGCAAAAGGCGCGTCCCCGCCCCAAAGCTCGCGCACCCGCTCGTCCCGGCCGCATCCCTTGCGGTAGCGTTTGTATGCGTCCGCCTTTGAAATCGGGCCGAACCGCGACAGGATCAGCTCGGGGCTCTTGTAGTAGTCCTGGTGATACGCCTCCGCCGGGTAGAACGGCGCGGCATCCCGGATCGGTGTGACGATCTCCTGCCCAAGCGCATCTTCGGCCTGCGCCTTGGCAGCCTCGGCCATGCGCCGTTCCTCCGGGTTAGAGACGAAAACGGCGGTAGAATAACTTTCACCCCGGTCGCAGAACTGCCCGCCTGCATCGGTCGGATCGATGGACCGAAAAAACAACTGCATCAACTGCGCATAGCTGACCTTGTCGGTGTCGTAGGTGATCTCCGCAACTTCCAGATGGCCGGTGCCGCCCCTGGTCACTTGCTTGTAGGTCGGATTCTCCGTCTGGCCGCCGGCAAAGCCGGAGACCACCTCCGTGACGCCCTCGACTTTCTCGAAATCCGCTTCAACACACCAGAAACAGCCGCCAGCCACCAGCGCGGTTCTGGTTTCCGCCTGCGCCGTTGCAGCTATCGCCGCGAACGCGGCCGCGGCCAATACCGGTTTAACCACAAATCGGAACATTGCATCCTCCTCGGTTGCCCCGAGAGTGAGGTTTCCTGGCGCATCGGCAAGTCACCGGCGCGTGATGTCACGCAAGGGTTACTGCCAGGGGCACCAGCGGCCAACCTTCTTGGAACGGTCCAGGGAGGTTGATGCCGCCGGTTTGGACATGGTTGAAACGTCTCTAATCAGGGGAAGTCGGTGTAAGACTAGCCCTTCAACCGTCTGTCACGCATTGCGATCAGCCGCAGCCGCAGGGCGTTCAGCTTGATGAATCCGGCTGCATCCTTCTGATCGTAGGCGCCCGCATCCTCTTCGAAGGTCACATGCGCTTCGGAATAGAGCGAGTGATCGGACCAGCGGGCAACGGTGCGGACGAGACCCTTGTAAAGCTTGAGCCGAACCGTGCCGGTCACATGCTTCTGGCTGTGGTCGATCAGGGCCTGCAACATCTCGCGCTCGGGGCTGAACCAGAAACCGTTATAGATCAGCTCGGCGTATTTCGGCATCAGCTCGTCCTTCAGATGCGCCTGGCCGCGGTCGAGCGTGATCTGCTCGATCCCGCGATGCGCCTCGAGCAACACTGTACCGCCGGGCGTCTCGTAGATGCCGCGCGACTTCATCCCGACGAAGCGGCCTTCGACAAGATCGAGCCGGCCGATCCCGTGTTTGCCGCCAAGCACGTTAAGGCGGGTCAGAATCGACGCCGGCGACATGGAGTCGCCGTCGATAGAGACAGCATCGCCCTGCTCGAACCCGATCTCGACATATTCGGGCTCGTTCGGTGCATCCTCGGGGTGAACGGTGCGCTGATAGACGTAATCGGGCGCCTCCTGTTTCGGATCCTCCAGCACCTTTCCCTCGGACGAAGTATGCAGCAGGTTCGCATCGACCGAGAACGGCGCCTCGCCGCGTTTGTCCTTGGCAATCGGAATCTGGTTCTTCTCCGCGAAGTCCAGAAGCCGGGTGCGGGATGTCAAATCCCATTCCCGCCACGGTGCGATGACCTTGATGTCGGGGTCCAGCGCATAGGCCGCCAGTTCAAAGCGCACCTGGTCGTTACCCTTGCCGGTGGCCCCGTGGGCGACCGCGTCGGCGCCGGTGTCCGCCGCGATTTCGACCAGGCGCTTCGAGATCAGCGGCCGCGCGATGGAGGTGCCCAGCAGGTAAAGCCCCTCATACACCGCATTGGCCCGGAACATCGGAAACACGAAGTCGCGCACGAATTCTTCGCGCAGGTCCTCGATATAGATATTCGCGGGATCGATCCCCAGCATTTCCGCCTTCTTGCGCGCGGGTTCCAGCTCTTCGCCCTGACCAAGATCGGCGGTGAAGGTCACCACCTCGCAGCCATATTCTGTCTGCAGCCATTTCAGGATGATCGAGGTGTCGAGACCGCCGGAATAGGCGAGAACGACTTTCTTGGGTGCATCGGGCATCGGGCAAGCTCCGGGTTGAATGGTCCGGGCCGTTTAGCGCGGGGTGCGGGCAGCGGCAAGGCGGGGTTGCGACAAGCCTGCGAGAGTGTTTCGGTATGCAGGTCCGCCCGAAGGAGGCAAAGATGACCGACCGGATGGAATTGCTTCGTGGCGTCGTGCATCCGTGGCACCTGGATCATTTCGGCCACATGAACGTGCGTCACTACGCGCCCTTCTTCGACGATGCCGTTTATCACATCTGGACACAGCTTGGTCTGGCCTATTCGGAGCTGCTTGAAGCGCATGGGATCCACGCCGTGACCGGCTCCGCGACGACCACCTTCGTCAAGGAACTGGCCGCCGGAGATCTCATCCGGATCGACGGCACCGTCAGGCGGATCGGCGGCAAGAGCGTGGCGTTCCACCTGCGGATGTTGCACGCCGACACCGGAGAGGTGCATGCAACCTATGATGTGACGGAAGTGCTCTTCGACCCGTCCAGCCGGTCATCGGCGACGATACCGGACGCCGTTCGGGCCAGGTTGCAGGAACAAGTCCGGC
The DNA here is from genome assembly GCA_947503765.1 of uncultured Paracoccaceae bacterium. GTDB lineage: Bacteria > Pseudomonadota > Alphaproteobacteria > Rhodobacterales > Rhodobacteraceae > Psychromarinibacter. The sequence goes on from CANNFA010000004.1 coordinate 216,062, forward strand.
CGGAATGACCCCCTCTGCCGCTCAGGCGGATGCCGCGTCCGGCGCGTTGGCGAGGAGCATCTTTCGCGATGTGCCATAGACAGACAAGAGCTCCGCAACATCCACTTGCGCGGCATCGCCAGCCGCCGCCAGCCGCTCGCCCTCCGAACAGATCGCCGCCAGATGCTCGAAACCGATATTCAGCGCACTTCCCTTGAGAAAGTGGAGCAGCGCGCCGACGTCCTGCGGCGACGCATCGGCGGACAGACTTTCCAGCGCCTCCTCCACTTCTTCGAGAAAAAGCTCGGCTACTTCGTCGAATTCATCGGGGCCGATCTCCTCTCGGAGTTCACCGACCCGCCGCCAATCAATCATCATCCTGCCCCGGACTTGCCGCGTCTTCCCGGGATCATCATCCGCTTGGCGTGACCAATCGGTTAATGCGGAACGATTAATCATTAAAATCCGATTTTTAGCCTGTCATTAACACTTTCCGCCCAAGGTCGGCCAAAAGCGAATTGAGATCGGCGCATTCTTGACTGCTCATAAACATATCGCTATCGCCTCCGGCCTGTCGGAGGTGGCTGAAACCGTGCTCGTTGTCGATGACAGCCGCGCGCAACGGCGACTTCTGGCAAGTTACCTGACGCGGATGGGGTGCCGTGTGCTCGACGCACCATCGGGGGAGGCCGCGCTTGCGGTTTGCCAGTTCGAGCATCCCGATCTGGTGATCAGCGACTGGATGATGCCGGGAATGGACGGGTTGGAGTTTTGCCGTGCATTTCGGGAAATGCGGAAGGACCGTTACGGCTATTTCATCCTTCTGACCTCGAATGACGAGAAACACGAGGTTGCGCGCGGACTCGATGCAGGGGCCGACGATTTTCTGACCAAACCTGTCCACGCTGTCGAGCTTCGGGCCCGAATCCGGGCCGGACAGCGTGTGTTGCGGATGGAACAGGCGCTGTCCTCCGCATTGCAGCAGATGACGCAGCTTCACGCCGTCATCGATCGCGACCTGCAGGAGGCGCAGAAGCTCCAGCAATCATTGGTGCGCGACCGTCATCGCGCATTGCCGGGGCTGAACGTGTCGCTGATGTTGCGCCCGGCGGGGCGGATCGGCGGCGATCTTGTCGGCATGTTCGAGCCGAATGCCCATGAAATGGGGGTGTTCGCGCTGGACGTGTCCGGCCACGGCATCACATCCGCGCTGATGACGGCGCGCCTTGCGGCGTGTTTCGCGGGCAACACCCCGGACACGAACCTGGCAATCACACGAAGTGCCGACAACACCCCGGTGATGCGCCGCCCGTCAGAGATTGCGGCGCATTTGAACGATCTTATCCTGAACGATCTGAAAACGGACCAGTACCTGACCCTCGTCATGGCGCGAATCGACCTGGGGTCGGGCCGCGTGACGTTGACACAGGCGGGCCATCCGCACCCCATGCTGCACCGCGCGAACGGCCAGGTCGAGCTGGTCGGCGACGGCGGCATGCCGGTCGGACTTTTGCCCGAAGCGCAATTCACGGATACGCATATTGCCCTGAATCCCGGTGACCGGTTGCTTGTCGGCTCGGACGGGATAACGGAATGCATGTCGCCCGCGGGCGACATGTTCGGGGATCAAGGCCTGGAATGCGCCCTGAACCGACATGCCAGACTTCAAGGGGGGCGCTTTTTCGACGCGCTGGAACGTGATCTGACCCGGTTCGGAGACACGTCCGACTTCGATGACGACATCTCGGCCGTGCTGATCGACGTGCCTTCTGGCTAGAGAAAACGCGCGGCGAAGCTTCGGTCGCCCTCGTTCGAAAGGGTCGACCGGGCATCCTCGACCGCGATCCAGCGTGCGGCATGCCCAGGCTCCGATGGCGGTCCGAGCGGTCGGACCGGCCGAGCGACATAGACCTGGCACAGCTTTTCCGCCCAAATCTGATAATCCGGCATCCATGTGAACCGCCGATATGCGCCCAGCCTGCGCGGCGCCCCGATGCGCCAGCCGGTTTCCTCGAACACTTCGCGGTGCAACGCTCGAAGGGGCGACTCGCCCGGATCGATACCGCCGCCCGGCAGTTGAAATTCCGGCACCGGCGCGTTCTGAAACGTCACGAGCAGCCGGCCGGACAGGGGCAATAATGCGTAAACCCCGGGCCGGAGCCGATACCCGATTCCGCGCCGCGGCGGCTTTCCAAAGCGCCGGATCATGCCGCCCCCGTCTTTTGCCTTCGGTTGTTAACCCTATATTGACGCGGTATGCCAACCCGAGCCGCAAGGAAACCCCATGTCATTAGGCCCCACGTCTCTTGGATCGCAGATCGCCTGGGACGACACCATTCTGCCATTCCAGCTGGACCTGTCGGATATCCGCGGCCGGGTCGCGCGGCTGGACGGAACCCTGGACAGGATACTGGCGCAGCACGACTACCCCGACGCGATCGAGGCACTGGTTGCCGAAATGGCGCTTTTGACCGCGCTGATCGGGCAGACGATCAAGCTGCGCTGGAAGCTGTCCCTGCAGGTGCGCGGCGACGGACCCGCGCGCCTGATCGCAACCGACTATTTCGGCCCCTCGAAAGAGGGCGAACCAGCCTGGATCAGGGCCTATGCCAGCTATGACAAGGATCGGCTCGATCCGAAAGCGGACCCGTTCACGCAGATCGGCAAGGGCTATTTCGCGATTCTGATCGACCAGGGCCGTGACATGGTTCCCTATCAGGGGATCACGCCGATCGCGGGAAACGCACTTTCCGACTGTGCAGAGACGTATTTTGCGCAATCCGAACAATTGCCGACGCGCTTTGCGCTGAGCTTTGCCAAGATGCCGGATGCCGCCGGGCGACTGGGCTGGCGTGCCGGCGGCGTGATGTTGCAGCACATGCCGGCGGCGTCCCCGCTCGCACATGGCGGCGGCAGCGGTGAGGACGGCTTGCTGACCGCGCGCGACATCATGGATGACGGCGACCGGGAAAACTGGAACCGTGCGAACATCCTGCTGGACACCGTCGATGCGTCCGAACTGATCGGCCCGCGGGTTCAGCCCACGGATCTTCTGGTTCGCCTGTTCCACGAGGATCAGCCACGGGTGTTCGATCCGCAGGGGGTCAGCTTTGGCTGCACCTGTTCGGCCGACAAGGTGCAGCAGAGCCTTTCGATCTATTCTGCCAAGGATATCGGCCACATGACCACCGATGACGGGATCGTCACCGCCGATTGCCAGTTCTGCGGTGCACATTACGAATTCGATCCCCGAACGCTGGGGTTCGAAGCCGTGGAGGGCGGCAGTGACGGAAACTGACGCCTTCGCACCGTTGCGGTCGGCCGCATTGAAAGGCGGCGCGGACTCGTCGGATTTCGACCTCAACCCCGAGACCGTCCTGCCACCGAACCGCAAGCTGCGGGCGGCCGGCGTTCTGGTTCCAGTGATTGCCGGAAAAAACGGCCTTGATGTGATCCTGACGAAACGCTCTTCGGTGCTTAAGCATCATCCGGGGCAGATCGCCTTTCCGGGCGGCAAGGTGGATGCGGCCGACGCCGACACCGTCGCGGCCGCCCTGCGCGAGGCGAACGAGGAGATCGGGCTTGATCCCGCGAATGTCGAGATTCTGGGGACCATGCCCGGCCACGAAACCGTCACCGGGTTTCACATGACGCCCGTGTTGGGCCGGATCAGGGCCGATTTCGTCCCTGTTCCCGAAGCCGGCGAAGTCGAGGAGGTGTTCCGCGTGTCGTTGGCGCATGTCGCGAACCCGGCGCAGTACAGGGTCGAATATCGTCGCTGGCGCGGGGAATGGCGGCGCTATTTCATCGTGCCTTACGGTCCCTATTACATCTGGGGCGCGACGGCGCGCATCCTGCGCGGTTTGGCTGACAGGATGGCACCGTGATGCGCGTGACCGGAGAGTGGATCGCCGATCCAAGGACGCAAGCCGTTTGCCGGATATTGGACGAGGCCGGGTTCCAGGCGCTGTTCGTCGGTGGCTGCGTGCGCAACGCGCTGCTCGGCGCGCCTGTGAACGACATCGACATCTCGACCGACGCGGTACCGGAGACCGTCACTGATCTGGCGGAAAAGGCAGGGCTCAAGTCCGTCCCGACCGGGATCGAGCATGGCACCGTCACGGTTGTCGCGGACGGGCTTGCACATGAAATCACGACGTTTCGCCGCGATGTGGAAACCGATGGGCGCCGCGCCGTCGTCGCCTACACGACCCGGGTCGAGGACGACGCGCGGCGGCGCGACTTCACGATGAACGCGCTGTATGCGCGGGCGGATGGCACGGTGGTCGATCCGCTGAACGGCTTGCCCGACCTGGTCGCACGGCGAATCCGGTTCATCGAGGATCCCGAGGCGCGGATACGCGAGGATTATCTTCGGATTCTGCGGTTCTTCCGCTTTCATGCCTGGTACGGCGATCCTGATGGCGGCTTCGACCCGGACGGGTTGGCGGCCTGTGCCGCCTTGGCCGAGGGTCTGGAAACACTATCAAAGGAACGTGTGGGCGCGGAAATTCTGAAATTGCTGGCCGCGCCCGATCCGTCGCTCGCCGCGGCCGCGATGCAGCAGGCGGGGTGTCTTGCCCGCGTTCTGCCGGGGGCCGATACGCGCTACCTGCCGATCCTCGTCCTGCTGGAGGGTGAGGCGGACGTCGGGCCGGATCCGATACGGCGGCTTGCATCGCTTGGCGGCACAAACCAGCGCGTCCTGTTGCGCCTTTCGCGCAAGGACGCGGCGCGATTGGCGTTGCTGAGCGAGGCCGCGCGAGGCGAAATGCAGGCGGGCGAGCTTGGGTACAGGCTAGGCCGTACCGATGCCACCGATGCCGTTCTGCTCAGATCCGCCTTTACAGAGACGCATATTTCCCCGGATGTCCTGGGCGAAATTGCACGCGGGGCAGGCGCGGAATTCCCGGTGAAGCCGGCCGACCTGATGCCGGACTACGAAGGCCCGGCGCTGGGCCGCAAGTTGGCCGAGCTGGAGGCGGCATGGATCGCGTCGGATTTCCGCCTTGGCCGAGCGGGGCTGCTGGGCTGACGGCAGGTTTCAATTCTGTGCTTCGGCCGCTATAGCGCTCGTCCGTCCTTCCCGCTTTCGCAGGCTCAACGCTACCGTGTACCGCATCGTCCAGACCCACCCACCGCGCGCGCAACTCGTGCTGATCGCAGAGGGCGCATGAAACTGCGAATCGACCGGTTGGGACATCTTGGGGACGGCATTGCGCCTGGCCCGGTCTATGTGCCCCTGACCCTGCCGGGCGAGGAGATCGAGGGCGCGGTCGATGGCGGCCGGATCGCCACGCCGCGGATCATTACACCATCACGCGACCGGGTTGCGCCGCGCTGCCGTCACTTTAAGACCTGCGGGGGCTGCGCGTTGCAACATGCCGCCGACGCCTTCGTGGAAAGCTGGAAAGCAGATCAGGTCAGGTCCGCACTGGCGGCGCATGGGCTGGCCGCGCCGATACGCGCAGTCCATACCTCGCCGCCGGGGTCGCGGCGGAGGGCGGTGCTTTCGGGGCGGCGCACGAAGAAGGGCGCGCAGGTCGGCTTTCATGCGCGGGCGTCGCAGGTGATCGTCGATATTCCCGATTGCCGCGTCGTGGCGCCGGAAATCATCGCGCTTTTGCCCGAGTTGGAGACGCTCACGCGCCTTGGTGCATCCCGCCGGTCGGAGCTGTCCCTGACCGTGACAATGACCGGGGCCGGCGCGGATCTGTCCGTCACCGGCGGGCGCGACGCGGACGGCGCGTTGCGCGCCGATCTCGGATCCTTCGCGGGGCGCGCCGGACTGGCGCGGTTGACGTGGAACAAAGAGACCATCGCGCAGGTCCGCCCGCCTGTGCAAAGCTTTGACGGCATCGCGTGCGTTCCGCCGCCCGGCGCCTTCCTGCAAGCGACCCGCGAGGGCGAGGCGGCGCTTTTGCGTTCCGTGCGAGAGGCGGTTTGCGATGCAGGGCGCGTGGCCGATCTGTTCGCCGGATGCGGCACCTTCGCGCTTCCCCTGGCGCGGCAGGCCGAGGTTCACGCCGTCGAATCCGCGCCCGAGATGCTGCAGGCGCTGGATGCGGCCTGGCGGCATTCCGAGGGGCTGAAGCGCGTGACGACCGAGGCGCGCGATCTGTTCCGCCGCCCGCTGCTGCCTGCGGATCTCGCAGGGTTTGACGCAATCGTGATCGACCCGCCGCGCGCCGGGGCAGAGGCGCAGGCGCATCAGATCGCGGCATCGGCGGTCCGGTACGTCGCGTTCGTGTCGTGCAACCCGGTCACCTTTGCGCGGGACGCCGCGATCCTGGCGGAGCGGGGATTCCGCCTGGACTGGATCGACGTGGTCGATCAGTTTCGCTGGTCGCCGCATGTGGAACTTGCGGCGCGGCTGTCGCGGTAACATATCCGCCCGAACCGAAGCGAATCGAGGGGCCGATGGGCATACGACAGCGAACCGCCGACTGGCTGGACCAGCCGCGTGTGCGTTATTCGATCACCGCAATCATCGTGATCAACGCGATCCTGCTTGGGCTTGAAACCTCCGGCCCGATCATGGCGCGGGCCGGGCCGCTTATCATCGCGCTGGATCTGGCCTGTCTTGCGATCTTCGTGGTCGAACTCGGCACGAAAATCTTTGCGCATGGATGGCGGTTTTTTCGCGGTGGCTGGAACCTGTTCGATTTCGTGATCGTGGGGGTATCGCTGGTGCCGGGGGCACAAACGCTGTCGGTGCTGCGCGCGCTGCGCATCCTGCGGATTCTGCGCGTGATCTCGGTCGCGCCGCGGCTGCGCCGGGTGGTCGAGGGCTTTGTTTCGGCGTTGCCCGGCATGGCGTCGGTCTTCGCGCTGATGGGGCTGATCTTCTATATCGGCGCGGTGATGGCGACCAAGCTGTTCGGTGGCACCTTTCCGGCCTGGTTCGGCAGCCTGGGAAAATCTGCCTATTCGCTGTTCCAGATCATGACGCTGGAAAGCTGGTCGATGGGCATCGTGCGCCCGGTGATGGAGGTTTATCCCTATGCTTGGCTTTTCTTCGTGCCCTTCATCATCGTGACGACCTTTGCGGTGGCCAACCTGATCGTCGGGCTGATCGTCAACTCGATGCAGGAAGCGCATCACGAAGAGGACGTGGCCGCCACCGACAGTTACCGCGACGAGGTTCTGGTGCGGCTTGCCGCGATCGAAAAACGGCTGGAGCAGCGCGGCCCGGACCGTTGAACCCTATTCCCCGGCTGTTCGATATTTGCTAGTGTCGCAAAAAATTTCAGGGGCAAGGGACATGAAGGTTACGCGCGTTCTCATCGCATTCTGCGTCTTGTTGGCGCTTGGCGCCTGTTCGCCATCCAAATTCCGGTCGTATCACGGGCCCGAAGTGACCCGTGTCGTCGTGTTCAAGGGGCAGCGCAAGATGTACCTGTACCACCACGACCGGCTGCTTGCCGAACACCGTATCGACCTTGGCTTCGCGCCGGCGGGCCACAAGCGGTACGAGGGTGACGGCAAGACGCCCGAAGGGCGGTATTACATCGACCGTCGCAACCCCAACAGCAAGTTTCACCTGTCGGTCGGGATTTCCTACCCGAACGAGCGGGATGTCGAGGTGGCGCGCTCGGCCGGGCTCAGCCCCGGCGGCGACATCTTCATCCACGGTCAGTCGGACCCGGTGAAACGGCGCGGGACCGACTGGACCGCTGGCTGCATTTCCGTGTCGAACCGCGAGATCGAGAAGATCTACTCGATGGTCAACAACGGCACCCCGATCGACCTTTACCCCTGAAGCGGCGGGGTCTCGTCCTCGGGGTCTTCCTCGGTCGGGGCGGGATCGCCGGTCGGCGGGGCGGTGTTCGCCGGCGGCGGCGGCGATATGTTCGGCGCCGGTCCGCCGCCGCCCATCAGCAGTGTCCACCAGATCTTGCCGTTGCTTTCCCGGTGAAAGGCAAAGCCCATATCCTCGGCGGCGGGGTTCATGATCACTTCGCGCGTTTCCGGAAGCGCCATCCAGGCGGTGAGGGTCTGCGTCTCGGTCTCGTAGGTTTCCGAGATATTCTCGCCCAGAAGCCGCTTCTGGTATCCGGCGCGGAATACGCGGACCACCGGCGACGACCCGTCCGATCCGAAATGCCAAGGCCGGTTCTGCCGCGCCATGTCGCGCGAATGCGTTTCGGACGCGGCGTTCAGGGCGGAATCGAGCGCGACCTTGCTTAGCCCGTTCGCCGTGCGCAGCGCGTTGACCGAATCGAGCATGCGCAATTGCACCTGCCCCTGCGCGCCGTTGCTCAGGTTGTAGCTGCCGTCGCCCACCGTGCCCGAAGCACAGCCGGCAAGCAGAAAAATGCCGGAGATCAGCAAAAGAATTGCACGTGTCATTGCCAGTTACCCTAGAATCAGAGCATTAACCCCTAGACTTTCGTCGCGCCGGGATCAAATCGGACTCTCGAGAACCGGCGGGGTCGCGCCCGTTTGAATTGCGACTGCGACTTTGTAGCCATATGATGCGTTCGCAGCAACAAAACACGCTTTGGAGACCGAAATGTCCTCGGAATCAAGGGAATCATTGAATCGTCGCCTTTTTCTCGGCGCTTCCGCCGCCGCGCTGACCAGCCTTGCGGCACCGGCCGCCGCGCAATCGGTGACGGACAGGCCCAGCCGGAACATATCAAGTTTTCGTGCGCTCGACTGGCGGCCCTATTTCAGCAACACGAGAAAGGGCGCGATCCTGGTGGATACGCGGTCGCGGGCGCTGCATTTCTGGTCGCAGGACCAGTCCATATACAAGCTGTACCCGACAAGCGTTCCGCTGACCGAGGAACTGACCCGCCGCGGCCGCACCAGTGTCGTGCGCAAGGTGGTCGGCCCGTCCTGGCGCCCGACACCGGCCATGAAAAAGCGCAATCCCGAATGGCCCGATTACGTCGGGCCGGGGCCGGACAACCCGCTGGGCACGCACGCGCTGTATCTGAGCTGGACCTATTACCGCATCCACGGCACCCATGACACGCGCAAGATCGGCAGGAAATCCTCGAACGGGTGCATCGGCCTCTACAACGAGCATATCGCCGAGCTGTTCGCCCTGACGCAGATCGGCACGCAAGTGTTGCTTATTTGACGAAAACATGGCGTGAGATAGGCGCAACAGGCGCAGGGCGTTTGCCTTCGCGGCGCTTTGATGCTTAGTGAATCGCGCGGGGTACAGTTGTCGTTCCACGTGTATCCAATGTTAGCCCGATGGAAAATCCTGGAGGATAAAAATGAAAAAAGTCGCACTCGCTGCCGTTCTCGCAGCCGCTGCGTCGACCGCGTCGGCCGGCAGCTACGGTGAAGTGGTGATCGTCGAGCCGGAAATCGTTGTCGAAGAAGCCGCTTCTTCGTCGAATGCCGGCCTTCTCGTTCCGTTGCTGTTCCTGGCGTTCGTCGCCGCGGCCGCAGCGAACTGATCGCCTCTAAAAAGGCATGCAAAAAGGCGGTGGTTGATCCACCGCCTTTTTCATTTCAAGGCACTCGTTTTCCCGCCAACGCGGATTGGCGGCGGTGAGACGGGGCGTGCCTACACCCAGCCGCCAAGATTGTCGTCGATGACTTCCGACAGCGCCGCGATGTGGGCGTCGTCGTCGTTCAGGCAGGGGATGTAGGTGAATTCCTCGCCGCCGGCCTCCTCGAAACTCTCCCGGATCTCCTCGTTGATCTCTTCCAGGGTTTCGATGCAATCGGCCGAGAATGCCGGTGCGATCACCGCGATCCGCTTCTTGCCCGCTTGTGCCAGCCGCGCGACTTCCTCGACGGTATAGGGTTTCAACCATTCCTCGGGACCGAAGAGAGACTGAAAGGTCGTGACCGCCTTGTCCTCGGCCCAGCCAAGCCGTTCGCGCAGCAGGCGCGTCGTCTTCTGGCACTGGCAATGGTAGGGGTCGCCTTTTTCCGTAAGATAGCGTTTCGGCAGCCCATGATAAGACGCGACGAGCACGTCGGGCTCATGGTGCAGCGTGGCATAGGCCCGCTCGACCGATTGCGCCAGCGCCGTGACATAGGAAGGCTGCTCGAAATAGGGTGCCACCGTGCGCACCGCCGGTTGCCAGTTCTCGTCCATCAGGGCGCGAAAGAACTGGTCGTTCGCGGTTGCCATCGTCGCCCCGGCATATTGCGGATAGAGCGGGAAGAACAGGATCTTGCGGCAGCCGTCGGCGATCATCCGGCGCACGACCGACGCGGTGGACGGGTTGCCGTAGCGCATGCAGTAATCGACCATCACCGCATCGCCGTACCGCGCCTGCATCGCTGCCGCGATCCTGGCGGTCTGCGCCTTGGTGATGGTGGCAAGCGGGCTTTCGTCCGCCTCCTCGTTCCAGATCGTCCTGTAGGCAGCGCCGGAGGTAAACGGCCGCTTTGCCAGGATCACCGATTGCAGGATCGGCTGCCACTTCCATTTCGGATAGTCGATGACCCGCTGATCCGACAGAAATTCGCTCAGATAGCGCCGCATCGACCAGTAATCGGTCGCATCCGGCGTGCCGAGATTGGCGAGCAGCACGCCCACCTTGTCGGGCATCACGGCGGGATGGTCCGCCGGGGCGTGGGCGGGCCGAACGGCGCCCGAAGCGTTGTCTTTCATGGTGATCCCGATTTTTCCTGATTTTGAGGCAGGAGATAACCGGAAAATCACCGGGGTCAATCGCGCCCCGGTGCCGCCCGGTCGTCAAGCGGCGTTTCCGTGGCGCCCAGCGCATCGGCAAGCCGGTGGGTGGCCGAGCCGGGGCGCAGCGGTTGCGGCTGATCCGGGCCGGGCGACCAGCCGGTCAGAACGATAGTCTCGAACGTGGCGCGGATGCGCCCGTCCGGCCCGGAAAATTCGGCGGCGTAGCGGTGCGCGGCCTCTGCCAGCACGCCCCGGCGGGTGAACCGGCGGGCGCGCGCCTGCATCGCGTTGACCTCTCCCATGGCGCGCAGATCGCGCATCAGGGCGAACGCATCCCGGTAGCTGACGGTGCGGGCGAAGCTGTCTGCGACAGGCAGCGCGAAACCGGCACGCTGCATCAGCCCGCCAAGATCGCGGATCTCGGCCATCGGCAGCACCCGCGGCGACAGCCCGCCGGTGACCGCCGCCTCTGCCTCGGCCAGGACGGCGCGCAGCTCTGCCAGGGTCTGGCCGCCGAACAGCACGGCCAGGAACAGCCCGTCAGGTTGCAGGGCGCGCCGCGCCTGTACCAGTTGGCCGACCGGATCGTCGGCCCAGTGCAGGCACAGATCGTGGATCACAAGATCGTGCGCGCCGGGTTCAAGCGCCAGGGTCTCGGTATCGGCCGCATACGTGGCAGCCGGGAAAAGGCTCCGCCACGCCTCGGGCCAGGGCGTGACGATCGCCGGCGTCGTAAACGATCTGTTAACCACATTCAGTCTTTCCTGAATCTCGTCCGCCGCCTCGTCGCGAAGAAAGGTCGCGGTCTGGCCGGATGCGTCGGCCCGCGCCCTTGCACGCAACAGCGCGGCGCGGTCGGTCAAGCGGGTGGTCATCGGATCGTCACCTTCATTCTGCTTCGCGTATCTAGAAGGGCACCGCCGGAATGCAAAGCCTGCTGCGCCTCGCCTTTCCGCCGCAATGCGTCAGTTGCGGATCGCTTGTCGACCAGGAATTCGGCCTGTGCGGTGCCTGCTGGCGCGACACGCATTTCATTGCGGGCCTGGCCTGCCACCAATGCGGCACGCCGCTGCCGGGCAGCGATGCAGGGGAAAGCGCCGTCTGCGACGATTGCATCGCCATTGCGCGGCCATGGCGCCGCGGACGCGCGGTGCTGGTCTACCGCGACAATGCGCGGCGGCTGGTGCTGGCGCTGAAACATGGCGACCGGATGGATCTCGTCCGCCCCGCGGCACGCTGGATGGCGGCAGCGGCGATGCCTTGGATCGAGGAAGACAGCGTGATCGTGCCGGTTCCGGCGCATTTCACCCGTATGCTGCGGCGCCGATACAACCAGGCAGCGGCGCTGGGCCTTGCGCTGGCGCGGATCACCGGGCGGCCCTGCCTTCCCGACCTTCTGTGCCGCGCGCGGCGGACCCGGATTCAGGACGGTATGAGCCGCGAGGACCGGTTCCGCAACCTTTCCGGCGCAATCCATCCCGCGCGGGCCGCCAGCGGCCGGCTGGCCGGGCGCGCCGTGCTGCTGGTCGACGATGTGATGACCTCGGGCGCGACGCTGGCCGCGGCGACCGAGGCAGCCCGCGCGGCCGGCGCGCGAGAGGTCGACGTCCTGGTACTGGCGCGCGTTGCCAAGGATGCCTAAATCCCTATGGTCTGACGCGAACCTGAAGGACGCCATCCGATGCAGCCGGTCGAAATCTACACAACCCCGCTTTGCGGTTTCTGTCACGCGGCCAAGCGGCTGCTGAAAAAGAAGGGCGTCGCCTTTTCGGAAACCGACGTGTCGCGCGATCGCGAACAGCGGCAGGCGATGATGCGCCGCGCGAACGGGCGCCACACGGTGCCGCAGATCTTTGTCGACGGTGTGCATGTGGGCGGCTGTGACGAGCTTCTTGCGCTGGACCGCGCGGGCAAGCTTGACCCGATGCTTGCAGGACCGTGAAGGTCGCGCTGATCCAGATGACCGCCTCGGACGATCCGGCGGCGAATCTTCCGCATACGCGGCAGCAGGTGGCCGAGGCCGCGGGTGCCGGCGCGGATCTGATCCTGACACCCGAGGTGACGAATTGCGTGTCGTCCAGCCGCACGCGCCAGCAGGAGGTGTTGCGCCCCGAGGCGGAGGACCGGACGCTTGCCGCCCTGCGCGAGGATGCCGCGCGGCTTGGCGTGTGGCTGAACATCGGCTCGCTCGCGGTCAAGACAGACGATCCGGGCGGGCGGTTCGCGAACCGGTCGTTCCTGATCGGCCCCGATGGCCATATCGCCGCGCGCTACGACAAGATCCACATGTTCGACGTCACGCTGTCGGACACCGAAAGCTACCGCGAATCCGCCGGCTACCGGCCCGGCGAACAGGCGGTTCTGGCACGCACACCGCTGGGCGCGATCGGGCTGACCGTCTGCTACGATATCCGCTTTCCCGCGCTCTACCGCGCTTTGGCGCAGGCCGGGGCGGATATTCTCCTGGCTCCGTCCGCCTTTTCCCCCGTTACAGGCGCCCCGCATTGGGAGCCGCTGCTACGGGCGCGGGCAATCGAAACGGGGTGTTTTATCCTCGCCGCCGCGCAATGCGGGACGCATGCCGCCGCCCGCGGCAAGGCGCGCCGCACCTGGGGACATTCGATGGCGGTATCGCCCTGGGGCGAGGTTCTGGCCGATGCCGGTGCCGCGCCGGGGCTGAGCCTGGTCGAGATCGAGCTTGCGGCGGTGCGCCAGGCGCGGTCAAAGGTGCCGTCGCTCGACCACGACCGCCGCTTCGGTCCGCCGCGATGAGCGAGATCGACGAGAACCTGTCCGTGGCCCTGTTCAGCGAGCTGTTCATGGCCGACCAGCTGGCCCGCGCCAAGCTGGTACGGGTGCTGCCGAAGGGCATGGAAATCAGCCATTTCTCGGTGTTGAATCACCTCGCCAAGTCGCGGGCTGAGAAGACGCCCGGACAGCTGGCACGGGCGTTCCACGTCACCCGCGGCGCGATGACCAACACCCTGAACAAGCTGGCCTGGGCGGGGTACGTCCATATCCGGCCCGACTGGGACGATGCGCGGCGCAAGTTCGTGGCGATCAGTCCGGCGGGACGGCGTGCCTGCGAAGAAGCGTTCCAGGCGATCGCCCATGTGGTGACCGAGGTGGTGGCCGAGATCGGGGTGGAGCGGGTCCGCGCCGCATTGCCCGTGCTGCGCGAGGTGCGCGCGCGGCTGGGCGAGGAAGAATAGCCGCGCCGCCCTATTCGGTTTCCGCCGGCAGGACGCTGGTGGTGACGTAGTTCACCGACAGGTCGCGCTCCGAGATCGACCACGACCACAGCACCGGGTTGAACACGAACCCCTTGCGGTCCACCGGCTCCAGCCCCGCGCCGCGCAGCAGGTCGAACAATTCATCGGGGGTGATGAATTTCGACCATTGGTGCGTGCCCTTGGGCAGCCAGCGCATCACGTGCTCGGCCCCGACGATGGCCATGACATAGCTTTTCGGGTTCCGGTTCAGGGTGGAGCAGACCATGACCCCGCCGGGTTTCAGGAGCCGCCGGCAAGCGGTCAGATAGGCCAGCGGGTCGGACACATGCTCGACCACCTCCATGTTCAGCACCGCGTCGAACTTTTCCCCGGCGGCGGCCATCGCCTCGGCCGTGGTGTGGCGATAGTCGATGTCGAGCCCGGATTGTTCCGCATGAAGCCGCGCCACCGGGATGTTCCGCTCCGCCGCGTCGGCGCCCACCACCTCCGCCCCGAGCCGCGCCATCGGCTCCGACAGCAGCCCGCCGCCGCAGCCGATATCGAGGATCCGCAACCCCGCGAACGGCCGTTCCGCACGCAGATCGCGTCCATGTTCGGCGGCGATCTGCGCGGTGATGTAGTCCAGCCGAACCGGGTTCATCATGTGCAGCGGCTTGAACTTGCCCGCGGGATCCCACCATTCGGCGGCCATCGCCTGGAATTTCTCGATTTCCGCGGGGTCGATGGTGGACGTGTCGGGGCTGCCGGGCATACCATTACCTCTGTAAAAAGTCTCGTGGCGGGTTCTGCACGGGACCTATATAGGGTGCTTATGGACAAGGTCGCGGGGCAAAGAAAGAGCAGCCAGTACCTCTATCCGCCGATCGACCCGTTCGATCAGCGCATGATGGAGACCGGCGAAGGACACCGCATCTATGTGGAACAGTGCGGCAACCCGGACGGCATCCCGGTGGTGGTTCTGCATGGCGGCCCCGGCGGCGGGTGCAGCCCGGCGATGCGGCGGTACTTCGATCCCGGCATCTACCGGATCGTGCTGTTCGATCAGCGTGGCTGCGGCCGCTCGCGGCCCCATGCGAGTGTCGAGGCCAACACGACCTGGCATCTCGTGCACGACATCGAGGCGATTCGCGCGGCTCTAGACATCGACAGTTGGGCGGTGTTCGGCGGATCCTGGGGCGCGACGCTGGCGCTGGTCTATGCCGAGACCCATCCCGAGCGGACGGCGGCGCTGATCCTGCGCGGCGTGTTCCTGATGACGCAGGCAGAGTTGAGCTGGTTCTACGGCGGCGGGGTTGCGCGGTTCTTTCCCGAACTCTGGGCGCGGTTTTCCGGCATTCTGCCCGAGGCCGAGCGCGGCGATATGATCGGCGCCTATCACCGCCGGCTGTTTTCCGGCGATCTGATGACCGAAACCCGGTTCGCGAGGGCCTGGACCGCATGGGAGAACGCGCTCGCCTCCATAGAGACCGACGGCATGGGCGGCGATGCGCCAGCAGAATACGCCCGCGCCTTTGCCCGGCTCGAGAACCACTATTTCAGCCATGCCGGGTTCCTTGGCGAGGATGAGCAGATCCTGACCCGCGCGGATCGTCTGCGCGGAATTCCGGGGTACATCGTGCAGGGGCGGTTCGACATGATCTGTCCGCCCTACTCGGCCTACGCCCTGCACGAGGCATGGCCCGGATCGGACCTGAGGATGATCGGCAAGGCCGGGCACGCCCTGTCAGAGCCGGGGATCAGCGCCGAACTTGTGCGGATCATGGACGCGCTGCGCCACGACGCCGCCCTGCGGGCCCTGTCGCCGGTACTGCTGTAAAACTAGGCGTACTTGACTGATTATATCATATTCGCTATATAGCGGATATGAGATGGACGGTGGAGACGCTCGATAGTGTCGATGACGAAATCGAGGCGCTTCCGCCCCGCTTGCAGGCTCGCCTGATCCGCCTTCTGGAAATGGTCGAGGCTGTCGGTCTGGAGCAATTGCGAGAGCCGCATGTCAAGCATCTGGACGGCAAGTTGTGGGAATTGCGGGCAAAGGCGGCCGAAGGCATTGCACGGGGTATCTATGTCACGGTTTCAGGCCGGCGTGTGGTGGTATTGCACGTTTTCGTCAAGAAATCCCGAAAAACCCCGCCGCAAGCAATCGCGACGGCCATGGAACGGATGAAGCAGGTGGACCGATGACGAAGTTGGCGGATCTCAAGAAACGGCTGATGGAGAATCCCGAATTCAGGGACGAATATGCGGCAGCCGATGCCGAGCTTGCCCTTGTCGAGGAACTGGTCAGGGCGCGTGCCAAGGCAAAGCTGACACAGGCCGAACTGGCTGAGCGGATTGGCACGACGCAATCGGCGGTCGCGCGGCTGGAAGGTGGAAAAGTATCACCGTCGATCGCGACGCTCCGGCGCTACGCAGAGGCGACGGGAAGCCGACTTTGCGTGAGCCTGGAGTGCGGATGACATCTCCGCGCTTTCGGGCGCCCGGACTTGCCGCAGGACACAAGACTTTTCGTGTGAACACGTTTCGTTGAGTCTGCATCGATCCTAGATCGCCAAGCAAAGAAGCGGCGGGGCTTTTGCGCCCGGTTTTGAAGATCATCGACGATGCGGTGACCAGCGCGCTGGGTCAACTGGTGGCCGAAGGCATCCTGAAACTGCGGGCGCGGCATCGGGGTGATCTGGGTCCGACATGTTCATCAGCCAGGATCCGGCGACCGCCCGGGCGACTGCCAACGAAGTTGTGGCGATGAGGGACGGCCGCGTGGTAGAACAGGGGCCGAAGGCGGACATGTTCCGCCCGGCGCACCACGCCCATACCGACCTGCCGGTCAGTTCGGTGCCCCGGATGGGCCGTGGCCGGCTGTCGCATCCGCTGGCGGAACGGGCCGCGGTCAACATTGGCGACGCCGCGGCAGGAAAGGCATGAGCCGGGACCGCCGATGCGGGGCGCAAGGCCCTGCACGGGACGAAGAACGACAGGGGAGAACGACATTTGGCACGTTTCTCGAGACGCGGATTGCTTCGCACCGGTGCCGCGGCCGGGGTGTTGGCGGCAACCGGCTTTCCGCTGAGCGCCCAGCCCAAGCGCGGCGGCCGATTGCGGATGGGGCTGAACGGCGCGAACACCGCTGACAGCTGGGATGGAAGAACGCATTCCGACATCTTCATGGTGTCCAGCGGCCAGGGTGCGGTGTTCGACACGCTGACCGTCGTTGGCGCCGACGGAACGCTGGAGGGCGAGCTTGCGGAAAGCTGGGACGGCTCCTCGGACGCCAGGACCTGGACGATCACCCTGCGCAAGGGCGTGACCTTCCACAACGGCAAGGCGTTCGGTGCCGACGACGTGATCGCGTCGCTCAAGCTGCATGTCGGCGAGGGTGTGAAATCGGCGGCCAGGTCGATCGTCGACTCCATCGCCGAGATGACCAAACTGACAGACCACCAGGTCCAGTTCGTGCTGGACGAGGGCAATGCGGACTTTCCCTATCTTCTGGCCGATTATCATCTGCTGATCTATCCGGCCGGCCAGATCGACGAGGCCATCGCGAAGGGTATCGGCACCGGGCTCTACCGCGTCGTGAGCTTCGATCCGGGCGTGCGCTTTGTCGGCAAGCGGGTGGACAGCCACTACAAGGACGGCAAGTTCGGCTGGTTCGACGAGATCGAGATCATTGCGATCAACGATCTGACCGCGCGGATGAACGCTCTGCTGTCCGGGCAGGTCGATGTCATCAACGACCCGGACTTCAAGACCGAATCGCTGCTTGATGCCAACCCGAACACCGAGCTGTTCGAGGTGGCCGGCAACCAGCAATACACCTTCCCGATGCTGCGCGACGTTGCCCCGTTCGACGACAACGACGTGCGCATGGCGTTCAAGCATGCCGTGAACCGCCAGGAAATGGTGGACAAGATCCTGCACGGGCACGGCCGTGTCGGAAATGACAGCCCGATCGGCCCCGCGAACCAGTATTTCCACGCCGACATGGAACAGACGGCCTATGACCTGGACAAGGCGAAGTTCCATCTGAAACAGGCCGGGATGAAAGGTCTGACGGTCGATCTGTCGGTGTCCGACGCCGCCTTCACCGGCGCGGTCGATGCGGTGCAGCTGTACCAGGCGTCGGCCAAGGCGGCCGGGATCACCATCAACCTCGTGCAGGAACCGGCCGACGGCTATTGGTCGAACGTGTGGCAA
The DNA here is from genome assembly GCA_947503765.1 of uncultured Paracoccaceae bacterium. Lineage (GTDB taxonomy): Bacteria > Pseudomonadota > Alphaproteobacteria > Rhodobacterales > Rhodobacteraceae > Psychromarinibacter. Next base: position 234,089 of record CANNFA010000004.1, read on the forward strand.
AAGAAACCGTGGTGCGCCTGCCACTGGTCGGGCCGCGCCACCGAGGATCTGATGTTCTCGGTCGCCGATACCAGGGACGCGCCGTGGAACGACACGCATTTCCATGACGATCGTTTCGAGAAACTGCTGATCGAGGGACGCACGACATTCGACAGTGACAAGCGCCGGCAGATCTACCACGAAATTCAGCAGATGGTGCATGACCAGGGCGGTCTCGTCTTGCCGATGTTCGCCAATTTCGCCGGGGCAAAGTCAAGCAAGGTGACGAATTCCGGCACCATCGGGAACGTCTACAAGGTCGATAACGGCCGTGTCGCCGAACGGTGGTGGATGGCCTAGGCCCTGACAAGCGGGCCGCGCGGCCCGGCGCGCCGCCGCTTGGCGAGGCGTCTTCGGGCGCCGCGAATTGATCTTTCGCCCGGCGCCGCATACCTGAAGGCAACGGATATTCACTCAGACAAGGGAACGCACATGAAACTCAGCGCGCGCAACAGATTGACCGGAACCGTGGTCGGGGTCGACAAGGGGGCCGTGAACAGCACGGTCCTGATCGACCTTGGCGGCGGGGTCATCGTCACGGCAATGATCACCAACGCATCGGTGGCGGATCTGGGGCTGGAGATCGGCAAGACGGCACATGCCGTCATCAAGGCATCCGATGTGATCGTCGGGGTGGACTGACACCGGCTGTGGCGGCAGGGCCGGGGGCCGGCTCCGCCGCCATTGTTGCCGGAAGGTTGGGTGCATCCAATGGCGGCGCCCCTCGATATTTCCGGCCAGAAGAAACAGCGGGGCCTTTTTGCCTTGCGCAGGAGCGGCGGTTTCCCTATATCCCCGTCAACAGCGGCGCGTCGGCCTCCACCCCCGATGCTCCACCGGACAAGCATGAACGGGCCGCGCGCCCGTTTTTTCGTTTCTGGACCCCTGATGACCGATCTGATCGCCAAAGCCCCCATCGACCGGCGCCTCGCCGGGATCCTGACCCCGATCATCGAGGGGATGGGGTTCGAACTGGTGCGCGTGCGTCTGATGTCGGGCAAGTCGAAGACCGTGCAGATCATGGTCGAGCGGCCCGGCGGCGGGATCGAGGTGGACGAATGCGGCGAGATTTCCACGGCGGTCAGCGCGGTTCTGGATGTCGAGGATCCGATCGAGGACAATTACGCGCTGGAAGTGTCGAGCCCCGGCATCGACCGCCCGCTGACCCGGCTCAAGGATTTCGACCACTGGCAAGGCTACGAGGCCAAGCTGGAGACGACCGAGCTGATCGACGGACGGCGGCGGTTCAAGGGCGTCCTCGCCGGGACCGAGGGCGACGAGGTGCTGGTCGAGATCGAGGATCACGGCAAGCCGGTGACCATCGGGCTGCAATTCGACTGGCTGAGCGATGCCAAGCTGGTGCTGACCGACGATCTGATCCGTGACGTCCTGCGCCAGCGCAAGGATGACGGCACGCTGGACGAAGACAAGTTTGACGACATCGAGACCGAGAGCGGGTCCGAAGAGGAGTAAGAAGACATGGCCATTACCTCTGCCAACCAGCTGGAGCTGCTGCAGACCGCCGAGGCCGTCGCCCGGGAAAAGATGATCGACCCCGGTCTCGTGGTCGAGGCGATGGAGGAATCGCTCGCCCGTGCCGCCAAGAGCCGCTACGGCGCCGAGATGGACATTCGCGTGGCGATCGACCGCAAGACGGGCCGGGCCACGTTCACCCGTGTGCGCACGGTGGTCGAGGATGACCTGCTGGAGAATTACCAGGCGGAGCTGACCGTCGAACAGGCAAAGCAATACCTGGACGATCCCGCCGTGGGCGACACCATCACCGACGAGGTGCCGCCGGTGGAAATGGGCCGGATCGCCGCGCAATCGGCCAAGCAGGTGATTCTGCAGAAAGTGCGCGAGGCGGAACGCGACCGCCAGTTCGAGGAATTCAAGGATCGCGCCGGCACCATCATCAACGGTGTCGTCAAGCGCGAGGAATACGGCAACGTCATCGTCGATGTCGGCCGCGGAGAGGCGATCCTGCGCCGCAACGAGAAGATCGGCCGCGAATCGTATCGTCCGAACGACCGCATCCGGTGCTACATCAAGGATGTGCGCCGCGAGCCGCGCGGCCCGCAGATCTTCCTGTCGCGCACGGCGCCGGAATTCATGGCCGAGCTGTTCAAGATGGAAGTGCCCGAGATCTACGACGGCATCATCGAGATCAAGGCCGTCGCCCGCGATCCGGGCAGCCGCGCCAAGATCGCGGTGATTTCCTACGACAGCTCCATCGATCCGGTCGGCGCCTGCGTCGGGATGCGCGGCAGCCGCGTGCAGGCGGTGGTCAACGAGCTACAGGGCGAGAAGATCGACATCATCCCGTGGAACGAGGATCAGCCGACCTTCCTGGTGAACGCGTTGCAGCCGGCCGAGGTGTCCAAGGTCGTGCTTGATGAAGAGGCCGAGCGGATCGAGGTCGTGGTGCCCGAGGAACAGCTGTCGCTCGCCATCGGGCGGCGCGGTCAGAACGTGCGGCTGGCGTCGCAGCTGACCGGGCTGGACATCGACATCATGACCGAGGAAGAGGAATCGCAGCGCCGACAGGCCGAGTTCGAGGCCCGCACGAAGCTGTTCATGGACGCGCTGGACCTGGACGAGTTCTTTGCGCAGCTCCTGGTCGCCGAAGGCTTTACCAACCTCGAAGAGGTCGCCTATGTCGAGCTGGACGAGCTGACGGTGATCGACGGCGTCGACGACGACACCGCGAACGAATTGCAGGCCCGCGCGCGCGACAACATCGAGGAGATGAACCGCAAGGCGCTGGAACATGCCCGCGAGCTTGGCGTCGAGGACAGCCTTGTCGGATTCGAAGGGCTGACACCGCAGATGATCGAGGCGCTGGCCGAGGACGGGATCAAGACGCTGGAGGATTTCGCGACCTGCGCCGACTGGGAACTCGCCGGCGGCTGGACGACCGAGAACGGCGAGCGCAAGAAGGATGACGGCCTGCTGGAGACATTCGACGTGTCGCTGGAGGAAGCGCAGGACATGGTGATGACGGCGCGCATCCAGCTGGGCTGGGTCGATCCGGCAGAGCTTGAACCCGAAACGGACGAAGAAGACGAGCTGGCGGACGAGTCCGAGGAACAGGAGGCCGGGGCCTGATCGCAGGCCCCGGAGGCGCCGGATGGCACGGGGTGGCCAGCCGAAAGACAGGGATGCAGGGCCTGAGCGGCGCTGCATTGCCACGGGCACGGTGCGCGACACCTCCGCACTGATCCGCTTTGTTGCGGGGCCGGACGGTCAAATCGTGCCCGATGTGCTTGAAAAACTGCCCGGAAGGGGTATCTGGGTATTGGCTGACCGACCCGCGCTGGAGCGCGCCGTGACGAAACGGCTTTTTTCCAGGGCGGCGAAGCAACCCGTTTCCGTTCCCGATGCGCTGATCGAAGAGGTCGAACGGCAGCTCGCCCAGCGGGTCGTGGACCTGATCGCGCTTTCCCGGAAGGCCGGGCGCGCGGTTGCCGGCTATGAAAAGGTCCGCGGCTGGCTGGAAAGCGGCGAGGCACAGGTGCTGATCCAGTCGTCCGACGGGTCGGAACGGGGCAAGACGAAGCTGAGGGCGCCGGATGGGGAAGGCACGTATATCAACGTGTTGACCGCCCGGGAATTGGGTTTGGCATTCGGGCGCGAACATGTGATACATGGCGCGCTTGCGGCTGGCGGACTCACGAGACGTGTAGTAGAGGATGCCGCGCGGCTTTCCGGCCTGCGCAGGACGAACGGGGGAATCGCCCCCGGAAAGGATACGAAGACGCAATGAGCGATACGGACGGCAAGAAAACGCTTGGTCTGCGGGGCGGCCCTCGGTCGGGCCAGGTCAAGCAGAGCTTCAGTCATGGACGCACGAAGAACGTGGTGGTCGAGACGAAGCGCAAGCGTGTCGTTGTGCCCAAGCCGGGCGCCGCCGGCAAGGCGGGCGCCGGCGTCAAGGGTGGTGGCGATCCGTCGAAACGCCCCGCCGGCATCTCCGACGCCGAGCTTGAGCGCCGGATGAAGGCGCTTGCCGCCGCCAAGGCGCGCGAGGCCGACGACGAGAAACGCCGCGAGGAAGAGGAACGCCAGCGCGCCGAAGATCGCGAACGCCGGCGTGCCGAGATCGAGGCGAAAGAAGCCGAAGAGCGCGAGCGCGAGGAAAAGGCGCGCGCCAAGGCCGAAGAGGACGAACGCCGCCAGCGCGAGGCCGAGGAAGCCAAGGTGCGCGCCGCACAGCCTGCGGCGAAGCCGGGTGCCGACGCGCCCGTCGACCCGTCGGTGGCAGAGGCGAGCGCGGCCAAGCCGTCGAGCACGGCCCGCAAGCCCGACCGCGAGCGCACCGAGACCCGCGACCGCGCCGCGAAGCCCGGCAAGGGCACGCGCGACGGCGGTGGCCGCCGGTCCGGCAAGCTGACGCTGAACCAGGCGCTTTCGGGCGGCGAGGGCGGGCGGCAGAAATCGCTGGCCGCGATGAAGCGCAAGCAGGAACGCGCCCGGCAAAAGGCCATGGGCGGCGGCGAGCCGCGCGAGAAGGTGGTGCGCGACGTGCAACTGCCCGAGACCATCGTGGTGTCCGAGCTGGCCAACCGCATGGCCGAACGGACCGCCGACGTGGTCAAGGCGCTGATGCAGAACGGCATGATGGTCACGCAGAACCAGTCGATCGACGCCGATACCGCCGAACTCATCATCGAGGAATTCGGCCACAAGGTCGTGCGCGTGTCCGACTCGGACGTCGAGGACGTGATCGACACGGTCGACGACAAGGCCGAGGATCTGAAACCGCGCCCGCCGGTCATCACGATCATGGGCCATGTCGACCACGGCAAGACATCCCTTCTGGACGCGATCCGCAATGCCAAGGTCCAGTCTGGCGAGGCCGGCGGCATCACCCAGCATATCGGCGCCTATCAGGTGACCACCGATGGCGGGCAGGTGCTGTCGTTCCTCGACACGCCGGGCCACGCCGCCTTTACGTCGATGCGGGCGCGCGGGGCGCAAGTCACGGATATCGTCGTGCTTGTCGTTGCCGCCGATGACGCGGTGATGCCGCAGACCGTCGAGGCGATCAACCACGCCAAGGCCGCCGGGGTTCCGATGATCATCGCGATCAACAAGATCGACCTGCCGGCCGCGAACCCGGACAAGGTGCGTACCGACCTGCTGCAACACGAAGTGGTTGTCGAAAAGATGTCGGGCGACGTGCAGGATGTCGAGGTGTCGGCGCAGACCGGCAAGGGGCTCGACCAGCTGCTGGAAGCCATCGCGCTTCAGGCCGAGATCCTCGAACTGAAGGCGAACCCGACGCGGTCCGCCCAGGGCGCGGTGATCGAGGCGCAGCTTGATGTCGGCCGCGGGCCCGTGGCCACCGTTCTGGTTCAGAACGGCACGCTGCGTCAGGGCGACATCTTTGTCGTGGGCGAGCAGTACGGCAAGGTGCGTGCGCTGATCAACGACCGCGGCGAGCGTGTGGAAGAGGCGGCGCCGTCGGTGCCCGTCGAGGTTCTGGGCCTGAACGGCACGCCCGAGGCCGGTGACGTTCTGAACGTCGTCCGGTCCGAGGGGCAGGCCCGCGAGATTGCCGAATATCGCCAGGACGCCGCCAAGGAAAAGCGCGCCGCCGCTGGCGCCGCCACCTCGCTGGAACAGCTCATGGCGAAGGCCAAGGACGACCAGAACGTCGCCGAGCTGCCGATTCTGGTGAAGGCCGATGTGCAGGGCTCCGCCGAGGCCATCGTTCAGGCGATGGAGAAGATCGGCAACGACGAGGTTCGTGTGCGCGTGCTGCATTACGGTGTGGGCGCCATCACCGAATCCGATATCGGCCTTGCCGAGGCGTCGGGTGCGCCGGTGATCGGCTTCAACGTCCGGGCCAACGCGCCGGCGCGGAACTCCGCCAACCAGAAGAACGTCGAAATCCGCTATTACAGCATCATCTACGATCTTGTGGATGACGTGAAAAAGGCGGCGAGCGGCCTTCTGGGTAACGAGATCCGCGAGAAGTTCATCGGTTACGCCGCGATCAAGGAAGTGTTCAAGGTGTCCAAGGTCGGCAACGTGGCCGGCTGCCTGGTGACCGAGGGCGTCGCCCGCCGGTCCGCCGGTGTGCGCCTGCTGCGCGATGACGTGGTGATCCACGAGGGCACGCTGAAAACGCTCAAGCGCTTCAAGGACGAGGTCGCGGAGGTTCAGTCGGGCCAGGAATGCGGCATGGCCTTCGAGAATTACGAGGATATCCGCCCCGGCGATGTCATCGAGATCTTCGAGCGCGAAGAAGTCGAGCGGACACTGGCCTGAGCCGTTCCGTCACGACGGAAAATGAAAAAAGGGGAAGGCGTTTGCCTTCCCCTTTTGCCGTTCTGACAGCCGCACGCGATCAAGCCGCGCGGCGGTCGACCGGGTGACCGGTAAAAACCTTGTCACCCACCTGGACAGTGATGCGCCCGTTCGGCAGTTGTCGAACAAACTGGCCCTGAACGGAAACGCAGGTGCCAAGCGTGATGGTCCTGATCATCCTCGATGTCCCCAGATGTCCTTCGTATCTGTGACTATATGGGCAGAGTGTTTACAAATCACCAACAATTTGCAGCAAAATGCGCGAGGCACGTCCAGATGTTCTCAAGTACTTTGTAACGCCCACAAAATATGGACAAAACACACGCAAAGGTTACGTCCCCGCGATCACAGCCAGTCGCGCAGGATCGGGATCAGCGGGATGTCGGCGGGCGGCATCGGATAGTCCCGAAGCCGCGCCGGCGCCACCCATTTCAACGCCTGGCCCTCGCGCGGGGTCACGATCCCCTGCCATTTGCGGCAGGCAAAGAGCGGCATGAGCAGGTGAAAATCATCGTAGCTGTGGCTGGCGAAGGTCAGCGGCGCAAGGCAGCTTTCCCAGGTGTCGATGCCAAGTTCCTCGTGCAATTCGCGGATCAGCGCATGTTCGGGCGTTTCGCCCGGCTCCACCTTGCCGCCGGGAAACTCCCACAGCCCGGCCATGGCCTTGCCGTCCGGGCGCCGGGCCAGCAGTACCCGGCCCTCGCTATCGATCAGCGCGACAGCTGATACGAGCACGACCTTCACCGGATTGCCGCCGCGTTCCGTCACGAGCGGTAGTCGGCGTTGATCCGGATGTAGTCATGGGTCAGATCGCAGGTCCAGACCGTGGCCGATCCGTCGCCAATGCCAAGGTCGATCCCGATCACCAAATCCTCGCGCGTCATGTACTCGGCACCCAGATCCTCGCGGTAGTCGGGTGATGCCCAGCCGTTTTCGGCCACCAGGATGTCGCCGAAGCGGATCGACAGACGGTCACGCTCCGCTTCGGCGCCGGATTTGCCGATCGCCATGACGATGCGGCCCCAATTCGGATCCTCGCCCGCGATGGCGGTCTTGACCAGCGGCGAGTTGGCGACCGACATCGCCGCCTTCCTGGCATCCGCCGGGCCGGCAGCGCCGGTGACCCGGATTTCGACGAATTTCGTGGCGCCTTCGCCGTCGCGCACGACCTGGTGCGCAAGGTCCAGCATGACATCCGCCAGCGCAGCCTCGAATGCCTGCCCCGACGCGGTGCGTCCCGATCCCACCGTCACGCCAGAGGCACCGGTCGCCGCCATGAGCAGGGTGTCGGAGGTGGACGTGTCGCTGTCCACCGTGATGCAGTTGAAACTGCTGTCCGTCAGCTTGGACAGCACCCGCTGCAAATCGTCCTGGGCGATGCGCGCGTCGGTGAAGATGTAGACCAGCATCGTCGCCATATCGGGCGCGATCATGCCGGACCCCTTGGCGAGGCCCGCGATGCGCACCCGCTCGCCGTCGATCTCGACACTTGCCGAAGCGCCCTTTGGGTAGGTGTCGGTGGTCATGATCGCGCGGGCGGCGTCGGCGATGCTGCTTGGCGACAGGTCGGCGCGCAGGTCTTCGAGCACGGCGGTGATACGCTCATGCGGAAGCTTTTCCCCGATCACCCCGGTCGAGGCGGTGAATACCCGCGCCTGCGGCACCCCGAGGACCGAAGCGGCCTGCCGCGTGACCGCCGCGACCGCCTCCATCCCGGCGGCGCCGGTAAAGGCGTTGGCGTTGCCCGAATTCACAACGATGGCCGCGCCGCCGGACGCGGAGCCGCCGATTTTCTTCTGGCAGTCCAGCACCGGAGCGGAGCGGGTCGAAGACCGGGTGAACACGCCCGCAACCTCGGTTCCGGGGGCAAGTTCGGCCAGCATCACGTCGGTCCGGCCGGCATAACGGACGCCCGCCTGCGCCGCGGCAAAGCGCACACCGCCGATTTCCGGTAGAACCGGAAACCCGGCCCTGGGCGCAAGCGGCGAAACGGCGGGCGCGGTGCTGGCCGCGCCCGTGCCGGGCAGTGCTGCGGCCAGCCGGGAACGCAGATCGCGAACCTTGCTCTTGAGCTTCCTGATCCGCTTTTTCTTTTTCCCGGCCATATCCGTTCCGCCCGCCCTTGCGCGTTTCAGTCCTCGACCAGCGACGTATCGCCGATCACCGCCGGGTCGATGCCCGACAGGTCGGGACGGTCGATCTCGGCATCGTTCACCAGGGCCTCGACCTCTTCGCGCAGGCGTGTCTCCCACAGGGCCTGCTGCAGGTCGGCGCGCACGTCGTCCAGCGCCGGAGCCTCGGGCAGGCGGGTCTCGTTCAGCTTGATGACATGCCAGCCGAACTGGGTTTCGACCGGCTCGGACACCGCGCCGACATCCATGGCCATGGCGACCTCTTCGAAGGCCGGAACCATGGTGCCGGGCGCGAACCAGCCCAGGCTGCCGCCATTCCCGGCCGACGGGCCGGTGGATTTCTCGGCCGCCAGTTCGGCGAAATCGGCGCCGCCTTCCAGTTCCTCGATCACGGCGTTCGCGTCGTCCTCGGTCGCGACGAGGATGTGCGAGGCGTTGAATTCCTTGATCGGCTCGAACTCGGCATATTTGGCGTCATAGGCGGCCTGAAGGTCGGTATCGTCGATCGTGATGGCTTCTGCCAGCTGCATGACCTTGCGGTTGGCGATCAGCGCGCTGCGCTCGTTCTCGATCGCCAGTTCGGTGCCCTTGCCGATCTCGTCGACCGCGGCGACAACCGCGCGCTGCTGGATCAGGCGTTCCAGCAGGCCCTCGAACAGAACCTCCGCCGGCAGCGCCTTTTGCTGGTCTTCCAGCATCTCGCGCATGGCAATGACGTGCCCCAGCGTGATGGCGTCGCCGTTCACGGTCGCAAGCACGGTATCGGCGGTCACGTCCGGCGCATCCTGCGCAACCACGGGCATCGCCAGCGAAAAGCCGAGCGCCGCACCGAGCAGGAGGGTTCTGGAATAGGCCATTGTCGATCCTTTTTGGCATGTGCCGCGGCTTCCCGCGACGTTGACACTATTGGGGCGGCCCCTTACATCGCCTTGTGGCGCGCTGGGGTCGCCGTCTCCTCGCAATTCCTATGGGCAGTCGCGAGGGCGGGCAAGCGTTCGTCGCACAAGTTGCCGTCAGAGAAAAGCATCCGCGCGGAGAAGTCATGCTGGGTATCGGAACCATCGCCAAAAAGGTCTTTGGCACGCCAAACGACCGCAAGGTAAAGGCGACCCGACCGATCGTCGAGAAGATCAACGCGCTGGAAGCCGAGCACGAGGCGCTGAGCGATCAGGGCCTGAAAGACAGGACCGCCGAGCTGGTGGAACGGGTGGCGAAGGGCGAAAAGCTGGACGCGATCCTGCCCGAAGCCTTCGCCAATTGCCGCGAGGCCGCGAAACGCGCGCTGGGTCTTCGGGCCTTCGACGTGCAGCTCATGGGCGGCATTTTTCTGCATCAGGGCAACATCGCCGAGATGAAGACCGGGGAAGGCAAGACGCTGGTCGCGACCTTCCCGGCCTATCTGAACGCTCTGACCAAGCGGGGCGTGCATGTCGTCACGGTCAACGACTACCTCGCCAAGCGCGACGCCGAATGGATGGGCAAGGTCTATGAGGCGTTGGGCATGACCTGCGGCGTGATCTACCCGCAGCAGCCCGAGGCCGAAAAGAAGGCCGCCTATGGCTGCGACATCACCTATGCGACCAACAACGAGCTGGGCTTCGACTATCTGCGCGACAACATGAAATCGGAACTGTCCGACATGAACCAGCGCGACCATTTCTTTGCCATCGTCGACGAGGTCGATTCGATCCTGGTCGACGAGGCGCGCACGCCGCTGATCATCTCCGGCCCGTCGCAGGACCGGTCCGAGCTGTACAAGACCATCGACGCGCTGATCCCCGAGATCCGGGACGAGCACTACAACCTCGATGAAAAGTCGCGCAGCGTGACCTATTCCGAGGAAGGCAACGAATTTCTGGAACAGCGCCTGCACGAGCTGGGCATCCTGCCCGAGGAGCACACGCTCTACGACCCGGAATCGACCACCATCGTGCATCACGTCAACCAGGGTCTGCGCGCGCACAAGCTGTTCACCAAGGACAAGGATTATATCGTCCGCAACAATGAAATCGTTCTGATCGACGAATTCACCGGCCGGATGATGGCGGGGCGGCGGCTGTCGGACGGGCTGCACCAGGCCATCGAGGCCAAGGAAGACTGCCAGATCCAGCCCGAGAACGTGACGCTGGCCTCGGTGACCTTCCAGAACTATTTCCGGCTTTACGACAAGCTGTCGGGCATGACCGGCACCGCCAGCACCGAGGCCGAGGAATTCGCCGAAATCTACAAGCTCGGCGTGGTCGAGGTTCCCACCAACCTGCCCATCGCGCGCCAGGACGAGCATGATGCGGTCTATCGCACCGCGAAAGAGAAATTCGACGCCATCGTCGAAGAGATCAAGGCCGCCCATGAACGGGGCCAGCCGGTCCTGGTCGGCACCACCTCCATCGACAAGTCGGAATTCCTGTCGCAGCTGCTCAAGGCCGAAGGCGTGCCGCACAACGTCCTTAACGCGCGCCAGCACGAGCAGGAGGCGCAGATCGTCGCCGATGCCGGCAAGCTGGGCGCGGTGACCATCGCCACGAACATGGCCGGCCGCGGCACCGACATCAAGCTGGGCGGGAACGTGGAATTCCAGGTGATGGAGGCGATCGCCGCCAATCCCGACCGCGACCCCGAGGATATCCGCGCCGAGATCGAGGCCCAGCACGAGGCCGACGAAAAGGCGGTGATCGACGCGGGCGGGCTGTTCGTTCTGGCCACCGAACGCCACGAAAGCCGCCGCATCGACAACCAGCTTCGCGGCCGGTCGGGCCGGCAGGGCGATCCCGGGCGGTCGGCGTTCTTCCTGTCGCTCGAAGACGACCTGATGCGGATCTTCGGGTCCGAACGGCTCGACAACATGCTGCGCAAGCTGGGCATGAAGGAAGGCGAGGCGATCGTTCACCCCTGGGTCAACAAGTCGCTCGAACGCGCGCAGGCCAAGGTGGAGGGGCGCAACTTCGACATCCGCAAGCAGCTGCTGAAGTTCGACGACGTGATGAACGACCAGCGCAAGGCGATCTTCGGCCAGCGCCGCGAGATCATGGAAGCGGACGACCTGGCCGAGATCGTGCAGGACATGCGCCACCAGGTCGTCGACGATCTGGTCGATACCTACATTCCGCCCAAGACCTATGCCGATCAATGGGACGGCGAGGGGCTTTACGCCGCCGCGCTGGAAAAGCTGGGCGTGAACGAGGAAATCATCGCCTGGACCGATGAAGAAGGCGTGAACGCCGACGATATCCGCGAACGGCTCTACAAGGCATCGGACGAGCTTATGGCTGCGAAGGCGGCGCAGTTCGGTCCCGAGAACATGCGCTCCATCGAAAAGCAGCTACTGTTGCAAAGCATCGACGGCAAATGGCGCGAACACCTTCTGACGCTGGAACATCTGCGGTCGGTCGTGGGGTTCCGCGGCTATGCGCAGCGCGATCCGCTGAACGAATACAAGACCGAGGCGTTCCAGCTTTTCGAATCCATGCTGGACAGCCTGCGCGCCGAAGTGACCGAAAAGCTGTCGCAGATCCGCCCGCTATCCGAGGAAGAGCGCGAGCAGATGATGAAGGACATCATGGCGCAGCAGCAGAGCATGCAGCAGGCCGCCGATCAGGCCCAGCCCGTCAAGCAACCCGAACCGGTCGGTGCGGGGGCCGAGGCCGCCGCCGCGACCGCGCCGCGCCCCGATTTCGACGAGGCCGATCCGGCCACCTGGGGCAATCCGGGCCGGAACGAGCCGTGCCCCTGCGGCTCGGGCAAGAAGTTCAAGCATTGCCACGGCCGGCTGGCCTGATTGCCGCACGCGAAGGTTCGGAGGGCTTTCGATGCCGCCGGGCCGGGAATCTGCGCGCCGGGTGACCGCGTATCGGTCACTTCGCGGCTCGATTGTTTCCTGTTTGCAACAAGTTTCGCTATCTCTGCCCTTTTATTTCCTCAATTGCACGGCACCCTGCCCAGAAGGCGGGTGAAGTCAGGGGTGACGGAATGCAGCTCAGAAAAAAGCTCGTGACGGGCGCGGTGACACTCGGGGTCATCGCGGCGACGGCGCACCTGATGCAAAACGGCGGCGCCGTTTCCGCGCTTGTGGTGCCCGAGCCGGAACCGGCCTCGGCGACGCTGTCGGCGGTGGTCCCGATGAAGGCACCCGGCCCGATCGCCGAGACGCCGGCAACAGCCCCCGATCCCGCCATCGAAACGGAAATCGCCGATGTCGCGCTGCTGGACGAGGCCGCCGAGGGCCCGCTGGCCCCGGTGCCACTGACAGAGCCGGACATGCCCGAAGAGGCCGAAGCCCCCGCGCCGCTGCCCGTGCCCAGCCGCGAGCCGGGCGGCCATGTCGCGCCCGAGACGGCCGAGCTTCCCGCTACTGCCGCAGAGCCGGGCCCGCATAACGAATACGGCCTGGCCTGCGACATCGTGGCGACGGCCGCGCCGCGCGCCGCCGCCATGGTGCGGCTGACCGTGACCGCCCCGTGCCGTGCCGATGCGCGGATCACCGTGCGCCACGAATCGCTGCTCTATTCCGCCCGGCTGGACGGGCTGGGCACGTATTCGGCGGATGTTCCGGCGTTGGTGGCCGATGCGGCCTTCAAGGTGACCTTTCCCGACGGCGGTGTTGCCGAGGCGCGCACGGCCGTTCCGCTTGCCGCCGAGACCGAGCGTGTCGCGCTGCTTTATAACGGAAAGACCGGCCTGCAGATCCACGCGCTGGAATTCGGCGCCGATTACGGCGATCCGGGGCATGTCTGGAAGGGCAACGCCGGAACCGCGGATGCCGCGTTGAAACTCGGCGGCGGCTACCTGACCGCGCTGGGCGACACGGCACTGGAGTTGCCGTTCATGGCAGAGATCTACACCCTGCCCGCCGATGCGACGATGCGCGACGGTGTCGTGCGGCTAAGCGTGGAGGCCGAGGTGACGGAGGACAATTGCGGCCGCGACATTGCGGGGCAGACGCTGCAAAAGGGGGCGGGCGGCGCGATGACGCCTGTGTCCCTGACGCTATCCATGCCCGGCTGTGACGCGGTGGGTGAGTTTCTGGTGTTGAAAAACCTGCTGCGAGACCTGAAGATCGCCTCCAACTGAGACGGTCTCGCGGTAGGTCCGGATGCGTTATCTTCGTGCGGCGATCTTCGCCGCACTTTTCCTGTGGAGCATGGATGTGCCGGCCCGCGCTGCCGACGTCACGCTGACGTCGCGCGATGGCAGCGTCGAGGTGTCCGGCGATCTTCTGGGCTATGACGGCGAATTCTACCGCGTCGATACCGTTTACGGTGTGCTGACGCTGGACGGGACAGGCGTGGTCTGTGACGGGCCGGGATGCCCGGATTTGACCGCCTTCGTCGCCAAGTTCACGTTTTCCGGCGCGCGCACCATGGGCGAGGTTCTGCTGCCGTCGCTGGTCGAATCCTTCGCCGCGCGGTCGGATTACGCGGTGGAACGGCGGGTGATCGACGACACGCATTTCGCCTATATCCTGACCGACCAGACGAACGGCGCCCGCGCCGCCGAGATCGGGTTCCGCGTCACCTCGACCGAGGAGGGGTTCGCGGACCTTCTGGCAAACGAGACCGACCTTGTCCTGTCGACCAGGCCGGCGGATTCGCTCGAGATTCAACTGGCTGCCGAGGCGGGGTTGGGCGATCTGTCGAACCCCCGGCGCAGCCGGATCCTCGCGCTGGACGCAATGGCGGTCATCGTATCGCCGGCCAGCCCGATGAAGGGGCTGACGCTGACCCAGATCGCGCGCATCTTCGGCGGCGAAATCGGCAACTGGTCGGCGCTGGGCGGGCCGGACGCGCCCATCGCGCTGCACCTGCGCGGCGACGATTCGGGCATCGCACAGGCCTTTTCCGCGCGGCTTCTGGCGCCGCGCGAGCTGGAACAGGCAAACGGCGCGATCCGCCATGACAGCAACGCGGCGCTGGCCGATGCGGTCGCGGCGGATGCGCTGGCAATCGGCATCGCGCCCTATTCCGAGACCGGAAATGCGCGGGTGCTGGAGGTGTACGGCAAATGCGGGATGGTGTCGGCGCTGGACGATCTGACGATCAAGACAGAGGATTACCCGCTGCCGCTGCCGCTATTCGTCTACACGCCGGGGCGGCGTCTGCCGGTGCTGGCGCGCGAGTTCCTGAAATTCGCCCGCTCGCCCGCGGCGCAGTCGGTTGTCGCGCGGTCGGGCTTTGTCGATCTGCGGGTCTATGACGTGCCGGTGGCCGAACAGGGGTTGCGGCTGGTCAATGCCATCGCCGATGCCGGGCCGGAGGTGCCGTTGGAGGAATTGCAACGGCTGGTCATGGCGATGGAGGGGACCGAGCGGCTGACCCTGAGTTTCCGGTTCGAACAGGGCGGCACCCGGCTGGACGCGCCGTCGCGGTCGAACATCGAGATTCTGGCGGAACAGATCGAGGCGGGCACATTCGACGACCGGCCGCTGATCTTCGTCGGCTTTTCCGATGGCGAGGGGGCCGCCGATGCCAATCTGCGACTGTCGCGGCGGCGGGCGGCCGCGGTGCGCGATGCCGTGCTGAAGGCGGCGCCGACGGCCGATCGCGACCGGCTGGTGTTTTCGGTCGAGGCGTTCGGCGAAGCGATGCCGATGGCCTGCGATGACGAGGATTGGGGCCGGCAGATCAACCGGCGGGTCGAGGTCTGGACCACCCAACGCTGACCGCGAATGCAGGGCCGCCGGCGCGTCATCTTTCAAAGATAGCCCTGCGCGCGAAAGCTCAGCTCGTCGGACATGCCGACGATGATGTGATCGTGCAGCACTAGGCCAAGCGCACGGGCCGCATCCTCGATCTGCCGTGTCGTGGCGATGTCTGCCTCGGACGGGCTGGGATCGCCGGAGGGATGGTTGTGCACCAGGATCAGCGCCGAGGCGTTGAGTTCCAGCGCGCGCTTGGCAACTTCGCGCGGATAGACCGGAACGTGATCGACAGTGCCGCGCGCCTGTTCCTCGTCGGCGATCAGCACGTTCTTCCGGTCGAGGTAGAGCACGCGGAACTGTTCGGTTTCGCGGTGCGCCATCGTCGTGTGGCAATAATCAAGCAGCGCGTCCCAGCCGCTGAGCGCGGGACGATGGATCACCCGCGACCGGGCGAGCCGGTGCGCCGCCGCTTCGACGATCTTCAGTTCCAGCACGACTGCATCGCCGACACCCTGGACCTCTGCCAACCGGGCGGGGGAGGCAGAGACGACGCGGTTGAAATCGCCGAACCGGTCGAGCAGGCGCCGGGCGAGCGGTTTGACATCCTGCCGCGGAATGGCGCGGAACAGGACCAGTTCAAGCATCTCGTAATCGGGCAGCGCATCGGCACCGCCGGCAAGAAACCGGTCGCGCAAGCGCCTGCGGTGGTCGCGGAGGTAGGACGGCAGCTTGCCCGCCCCCCGTCCGGCGGCCTGCGCGGGCACCGCCGCATCGGCGGAGAAAAGAGGCAGGGGAGCTTCGTGAAAATCCGGGGCCATGCGCCAAGGCTAGGCCGTGCCGGGTTAAGGCCGGGTTAAAAGCTGCGCGGTACCGCTACGCGCGCCGCGAAGACAGCGCCGCGATGCCCAGCACGTCCAGCACCTTTGCCTCGATATGTTCGGCATTCATCCCGGCCGCATCGTACATGCCGCGGGGACTGGCCTGGTCGATGAAGGTATCGGGCAGGACCATCGAGCGGTAGGCAAGGCCGTTATCGAACACGCCTTCCTCGGCCAGAAGCTGCGCGACATGGCTGCCGAAACCGCCGATTGCGCCCTCCTCTATGGTGATGAGCGCCTCGTGGTCCCGCGCCAGCGACAGGATCAGCTCGCGGTCCAGCGGCTTGGCGAACCGGGCATCTGCCACGGTGGGCGAGATGCCGCGTGCGGCCAGTGCCTCGGCGGCTTCGGTCACTTCCTTCAGGCGCGCGCCGAAGGACAGAAGTGCCACGCGCGATCCCTGCCGCACGATCCGGCCCTTGCCGATTTCCAGCACCTCGCCGCGGTCCGGCATCTCGACGCCCACGCCTTCGCCGCGCGGAAAGCGGAAGGCGATGGGGCCGTCATCATGCGCCGCGGCGGTGGCGACCATGTGCTTCAGCTCTGCCTCGTCGGCGGCGGCCATCACCGTGAACCCCGGCAGGTTGGCCAGGAACGCGATGTCGTAGCTGCCCGCATGGGTGGCCCCGTCGGCGCCGACCAACCCGGCGCGGTCGATGGCGAAGCGCACCGGCAGCCGCTGGATCGCCACGTCATGCACCACCTGATCGTAGCCGCGTTGCAGGAACGTGGAATAGAGCGCGGCAAAGGGTTTCATACCGCCCGCGGCCATCCCGGCACAGAACGTCACCGCGTGCTGTTCGGCTATGCCGACATCGAAACACCGGCGCGGAAAGCTCTGCGCGAACTTGTCCAGTCCGGTGCCGTCCGGCATCGCTGCGGTGACGGCGACGATGCGCGCATCGTGCTCCGCCTCCTGGATCAGCGTTTCGGCGAAGACCGAGGTGTAGGAGGGCGCGTTCGACGGCGCCTTTTTCTGCTCTCCGGTCACCATGTCGAATTTCGACACGCCGTGGCCCTTGTCCGCGGCGCGCTCGGCGGGGGCATAGCCCTTGCCCTTGCGGGTGATCGCGTGGATCAGGATCGGCCCGGTCGCCCGAGCCTTGACGGTGCGCAGAATCGGCAAAAGCTGTTCCATGTCGTGCCCGTCGATCGGGCCGATATAGGAAAAGCCCAGCTCCTCGAACAGGGTGCCGCCCACGGTCAGGCTTTTCAGCATTTCCTTGGCCCGGCGCGCGCCCTCCTGGAAGGGCGGCGGAAGCAGGCTGACCGCGCCCTTGGCGGCGGCTTTCAACTCCTGGAACGGTCCTTCGGTATAAAGCCGGGTCAGATAGGCCGACATCGCGCCCACGGGCGGGGCGATGCTCATCTCGTTGTCGTTCAGGATCACGAACAGCCGCTTTCCCAGATGGCCGGCATTGTTCAGCGCCTCATAGGCCATGCCCGCGCTCATCGCGCCGTCGCCGATCACCGCGATGGCATCGCCCAGCGCCGGGTCGGGGGCGCCGCCCAGCTCTCGTGCCATGGAAAAGCCCAGCGCGGCGCTGATCGAGGTTGACGAATGCGCGGCGCCGAACGGGTCATAGGGGCTTTCGCTGCGCTTGGTGAAGCCCGACAGCCCGTCCTTCTGGCGAAGGGTGCGAATCCGGTCGCGGCGGCCGGTCAGGATCTTGTGCGGGTAGCATTGGTGCGACACGTCCCAGATCAGCCGGTCGCGCGGCGTGTCGAACACCGCATGCAGCGCCACGGTCAGCTCCACCACGCCCAGCCCGGCACCCAGATGCCCGCCGGTTTCCGACACGGCGGCGATGGTTTCGGTGCGCAGCTCGTCAGCCACCCGGCGCAGGTCGGTATCGGACAGCGCCTTGAGATCGGATGGCTGGTGGATCCGGTCGAGTGTGGGGGTTTCGGGTCGGTCGGCCATTGGCCCTCTCCATACGGCGCGCGGCTATATCCGGCGGGCGATAACGAAACGCGCGGCCTGCCGCAAGGTCTCTGCCCGCGCGCCATAGGGCGTCAGCGCGGCCTCGGCCTCCTGCACGAGGTCGCGGGCGCGGGCCTGCGCGCCCTCAAGCCCCAGAAGCGATACGAACGTGGCCTTTCCCGCAGCCTCGTCCTTGCCCACCCGCTTGCCGGTGGCGGCCGCATCGCCCGTTACGTCCAAGATGTCATCGGCAATCTGAAAGGCAAGCCCGAGCGCCCCGGCATAGCGATGCAACGGGCCGGGATCGGCCCCGCCCAGATGCGCGCCGGCGGTACAGGCCCAGCCGATCAGCGCCCCGGTCTTGCCGGCCTGTAGCGCGGTGATCTGGTCCAGCGTCAGCGGCGCGGCGGCGGTTTCGGCGGCGATGTCCTGCGCCTGGCCCAGAACCATGCCGCGCGCGCCCGCCGCCTCTGCCAGCGCGCGGATCAGCGGCAGCCGCGCCTCGCCCAGCGCATCATCGCCGAGCAGCTCGAAAGCCAGCGATTGCAGCGCGTCGCCGGCCAGAACGGCCGTCGCCTCGTCCCAGGCGATGTGAACCGTGGGCAGGCCGCGGCGCAGATCGTCGTCGTCCATGCAGGGTAGATCGTCATGCACCAGGCTGTAGGCGTGCAGCGCCTCGATCGCGGCGGCGGCATGGACCGATACCGCATCGGGCACCCCGAACAGTGCCGCGCTTTCCATCACCAGAAACCCGCGCAGCCGCTTGCCCCCCTGCAGCGCATGGCGCATCGCACACGTCAGCGGCGCATCGGGGAACTCGGTCAGCGCCGTGTCGAGATGCGCTTGTATCGCTGCGGCGCGGGCCTGCAGCCGGGCGGGAAAGCTCACTGGGTTTCGACCGGGGCCGTCCCCTTCGGTTGGCCCGTCTCGTCGAAGGTGATCGCGGCCACCTTTTCCTCGGCCTCTTTCAGCTTGTCCTCGCAGCGTTTCTTGAGTGCGGCGCCGCGTTCGTAAAGGGCAATGGACTTTTCCAGTTCCACATCGCCGGATTCAAGCTGGCCGACCACGGATTCAAGCTCGCGCATGGCCTCTTCGAAGGTCATCTCGGAAACGGGCGTCTCGCTCATGCCGCATACTCCATCAGCACTTCCACATGCGCGGCCACCGATGCGGCCAGGGCCTCCAGATCATATCCCCCTTCGAGTGTCGAGACCACGCGCCCGCCGCAAACCTCTTTCGCCACCTCGCAGATCCGCCGTGTCAGCCAGGCGAAATCCCCGGTCGACCAGGACAGGTTGGCCAGGGGATCGGCGGCATGGGCGTCGAACCCGGCGGAGACGATTATCAGCTCGGGCCGCCATTCCGCGACTCGCGGCAGGATGTCCCGGTCCCAGGCGCGGCGCATTTCCGGCCCGCCGGTGCCCGCAGCCAGCGGCACGTTCAGCACGTTGTCATGCGCGCCGACCTCGCCCGCGGCGCCGGTGCCGGGGAATAGCGGCATCTGGTGGCTGGAGGCGAACAGCGCGCGCGCCTCGTCCCACAGCAGATCCTGGGTGCCGTTGCCGTGATGCACGTCGAAATCCAGCACCGCGACCCGGTTCAGCCCGTGATGGTCCAACGCGCGCTTCGCGGCGATGGCGGCGTTGCCGAACAGGCAGAAGCCCATCGCGGTGGCGGTTTCTGCGTGGTGCCCCGGCGGGCGCATCGCGACGAAGGCGTTGCCGCATTCACCCGCCAGCACCGCATCCACCGCCGCACCGCAGCCGCCGACCCCGCGCCGCGCGGCATCGAGCGAGCCGGGCGAGACATGGGTATCCGCGTCAAGCGCGTGCTGTCCCTGCGCGGGAATCGCGGCCTCGATCCGGGCAAGATACTCTTCGGGGTGGCAGCGCAGGATCTCGGCCCGGTCGCAAACAGGCGCCTCGCGCCGATCCAGCGCCGCGAATCCGCGGCCCTCCAGCGCGTCCGTCACCGAGAGCATTCGGTCCGCACGTTCCGGGTGGCCCGGCGGTGTCAGATGTTCTAGGCTCGCGGGATGTGAGAAATATGCCGTACCCATTGTTCGATCCAAGCGGATTACCCCGACCATGACAAGCCGATTTACCCGTCTTCTTCTGACCCTTTGCCCCGCCTTCTGCCTTGCGCTCGGCGCCGCGCCAGCCGCCGCGCAGGATGTGATCGACAGCACCCTGTCCGACCTGAACGGAGACGGGATGGCGGAACGCTTTACCCTGCTGCATTACCGCGACGCGGCCCGCGCCGATCTGATCATCGAGGATACGGGAACCGGCCGCATCACGGCGCGCCGCGTGGTCTGGATCGGCGGGGCCGGGCAGGAGCCGGAACTCGACCGCGCGCCGAACGGATCGGTGCGGCTGATCTCGATGAACGAGTCGATCGGCCGCAACCGCTGGCGCCAGACGCTGACCATCGCCTACCGGCAAGGCGCGTACATGGTCGCGGGTTTCACCTATGACTGGTACGATACGCTGGATCTGGGCGCTGCGGGGCGCTGCGATCTGAACCTTCTGAACGGCAAGGGTTTTCTGACCGAAGGGCAGGGGCCGAAGCGCGCCATTCGCCATTCCGAGCCGCCGCGCCCGATCACCACCTGGACCGAGGACAGCCCGGTCCCGGCGATCTGCCGGTCGCAAGAGATGTCCGGGCCCGCTGGGGGTTCCACCCCCAGACCCCCGGAGGTATTTGCAGCAAGATGAGGATCAAGGGTGCCGTTCAGTCGGGGGCCAGCATGTAACCCGCGCCGCGCACCGTTTGCAGGTAGCGCGGCTGTTTCGGGTCGGTTTCCAGCTTGCGGCGCAGGCGGGTGATCTGGACATCGACCGCGCGTTCCTGTGCCTGACCGCGGGCGCGGCCCAGATCCTCGGCAAGCTTTGCCCGGCTGACCGGCTCTCCGGGGCTGGCCGAGAAAATCCGCATCAGCTGCGCCTCGGTGGCCGTCAGGCGCACAAGGTCCGCGCCGTGCCACATCTCTCCGCGCGCCACGTCGTAGCGGAACGGCCCCAGGCGCAGGTGTTTCGGGGCGGCAGGGCCGTCCTCCGGTGCGGGGACCCGCCGCAGGATCGCGTTGATCCGCAGCAGAAGTTCCTTCGGCTCGAACGGCTTGCCCAGGTAGTCGTCGGCGCCGGCCTCCAGCCCCGCGATCCGGTCGCCGGTCTCACCTTTCGCGGTGAGCAGCAGGATCGGCGTGGTCATACGCTTGCGCAGATCGCGCGTCAGCGAGATGCCGTCCTCGCCCGGCATCATCACGTCGAGCACGATCAGGTCGAAGTCGAGCCCGCCCAGCAACCGCCGGGCATGGGCCGCGTCGCGCGCTGTGCTGACGAGAAAGCCGTTGCGGATCAGGAATTTCTGCAACAATCCGCGGATCCGCGCATCGTCATCCGCAATCAGGAGATGGGCGTCGGGCGCGGTCATGCCGGCTCGTCCTTGAGCCTGTTGAAGCGCCGCCGCATGTCGGGATCCATCATCGCCTCCAGCACCTGCCGGAACCCCGCCACCGCCTCGGGTCCGGCCTGCCGGTAGGCGTCGCGCATCCGTGCCCGCTGTGCGGTCGACAGTTCCGCCTCGAGCGCCCGGCCGGTCTCGGTCAGGTAGAGGTTCCGCTCGCGCTTGTCGCGCTTTCCGGTGCGGCTGTCCACCAGCCCGTCCTCGACCAGCGCGCGCAGCACGCGGTTGAGCGACTGCTTGGTCACGCCAAGGGTGCGGAGCAGGTCGTTCACGGTCGTTCCCGGCGAGCGGTTGATGAAGTGGATCGCCCGGTGATGGGCGCGGCCATAGGCGTGCTGTTCGAGGATGCGGTCGGGATCGGCTGTGAAGCCGCGATAGGCGAAATACATCGCCTCGATCCCCTTGCGCAGCTGCTCTTCCGTCAGGAACAGCAGTGCCTCGCCCCGCGCGGCGCCCGATCCTCCGCCTTCGGCCATGTCATGCCTGCCTGTCTTCCGGTTTCGTCGCTGCATTTTATGTCAGTCTTATTGACATTCCAAGACTCGACTGCTACCGAATCCGTGATTTTGCGTAACTTTATGTCCGCACCGGCCCTAAATAGCGCAATTTTCGATAATATTTGCTGGAGGAACGGGCCATGGCTGGCGCTTACGACGATCGCGACGGGTTCATCTGGATGGATGGCAAACTGGTGCCCTGGCGCGACGCAAACGTGCATGTCCTGAGTCATGCGATGCATTATGCGTCGTCGGTGTTCGAGGGCGAGCGGTGCTATGGCGGCAAGATCTTCCTGAGCCGCAAGCACTCGGAGCGGCTGCTGTTTTCCGGCAACGAGCTGGACATGCCGATCCCCCATAGCGTCGACGAGATCGAGGCCGCGAAATACGCGGTTCTCAAGGCGAACAACCTGACGGATGCCTATGTCCGCGCGGTCGCCTGGCGCGGCGCGGGCGAGGATATGGGCGTCTCCTCGGCGCGCAACCCGGTGCGGATGGCCGTCGCGGCGTGGGAATGGGGCGCCTATTACGGCGACTCGAAATTCCAGGGCGCCAAGCTGGACATCTCGAAATGGAAGCGGCCCAGCCCCGAAACGATCCCGGTTCATGCCAAGGCTGCGGGTCTGTACATGATCTGCACCGCGTCGAAACACGCGGCCGAGGCCAAGGGATGCTCGGACGCGCTGTTCATGGATTTCCGCGGCCATGTCGCCGAGGCGACCGGCGCGAACATCTTCTTCGTCAAGGATGGCGAGGTGCACACGCCGCTGGCCGACTGCTTCCTGAACGGGCTGACGCGGCAGACGGTGATCGGGTTGCTGAAGGAGCGGAACGTCACCGTGCACGAGCGCCATATCGAACCGGCGGAGATGGAAGGGTTCCAGCAATGCTGGCTGACCGGCACCGCGGCAGAAGTCACGCCGGTCGGGCTGATCGGCGATTACCGGTTCGAGGTCGGCGCGCTGACCCGCGAGATCGCGCAGGATTACGAAAAGCTCGTGCGAAGCTGACCCGTGCTACAGGCGGGTTTGGTCGCCGTGATGACGGCAAAATGCACGCGATATGCCTGATTGATGCCCGAATGGCGCATTAACCTTGTTTGGGGGGCAAGCCCCCGGAGCAAGGGTCATGTATGCTATCAAGCGCTTCCTGTCGGTCGCGGTCATCCTGGGCACCGTGTTCTTCCTGGCGTCCATGAAGGGCGATCTGACCGGCAGCGCCGAGGTGCCCGAGATCGAGGCTCCGTCGCTGACCGTTGCCGTTGACGAGAACGGCAAGCCGACGAACCGCCCGAAGAAGGTCGATGTCGACCTGACACGGCTGTTCGGCGACAAGAACCCGCGGCTTCCGGCCTCGATGGCGAAAGAGGACGAACGCGGGTTCTTCAGCTCTTTGGCCCACGCCTTTTCCGGCGGCGATACGGCGGACAGCCCCGAGCGCATCATGCCCTCCGTGCTGCGCGGCGGCGGCGCGTTCCGGTCGGCGGGCGGCGCGGCCTTTCGCAAGGTCGTGCGGGACTGAGGGTCAGCCGTTCTTGATCATGCTGCGGATCCGCTCTTCCGCCGCAGTGTCGCGGCCAAGTTTCCGCTCGCGCAGGACGATGGCGATCCCGGCCGCAACCACGAGGCCGGCA
The DNA here is from genome assembly GCA_947503765.1 of uncultured Paracoccaceae bacterium. Lineage (GTDB taxonomy): Bacteria > Pseudomonadota > Alphaproteobacteria > Rhodobacterales > Rhodobacteraceae > Psychromarinibacter. The sequence goes on from CANNFA010000004.1 coordinate 257,609, forward strand.
CCCATCAGCATCGGCAGGGTCGGCGCCTCGTCGAAGATGAAATACCCGATGATCAGCGCCCAGATCATCGACAGGTAGGTGAACGGCGCCAGGGTGCTGGCATCGGCATAGCGGTAGCTTGCGGTCATCAGGATCTGGCCGGCGCCGCCGAACAGCCCCGCACCGATCAGCCAGACCCATTCCCAGCCGATCGGCCGGACCCAGCCGAACGGCGCGGACAGCAGGGCCAGGCAACTGGCCGTCAGGGAAAACCAGAACACGATCGCCTCGGTCCGTTCCGTGGCGGACATCGCCTTGATGAAGATCTGTGCAAGCGCGGCAAGGGCGGCAGAGGCCAGCGTCACCAGTGCGCCGATCCGGGCCGCGCCGCCAAGGTCGAGGCTTAGCTGCGGCCACATCACCACCACAACGCCCAACAGGCCGACGGCGACGGCGGAAATGCGGAACAGCCGGATCCGTTCGCCCAGGAACAGGGCCGCGAAGACCACGATCAGGATCGGGGTGGCGAACCGGATCGCGGTGGCTTCGGGCAGCGGCAGAAGTTTGAGCCCGAGAAACCCGAGCGCCATGGCCAAGCTGCCGACGATACCGCGCACCGCGTGACCGGCCAAGCTGTTCACCCGCAGGCCGGAGGCCAGCTCGCCGCGAATCCATAGCCAGGCGACGATCACCGGCAGCGCGCAGAAGGCGCGAAAGAACACGGTCTCTCCCGAAGGGATGCGGTCGGCGGCCTTGACGAGACTTTGCATCACGACAAAGACCGACACCGCAGAGACCATCAACGCTATACCGTGCAGGGATTTCATGGCGAACCGCAACGAGGTGACGGATCCGCCTTACCAGTGCCGCACGGCAAAGCCCATATGGCCGGGGCCGGAACGCCTCAGGCGCGGTGCCCGCGTTCGATCCGAAGATAGTGGCGGATGCGCGCGCTGTCCGCCCCGTCCCGGTTGCTGCGGCGGGTCAGCGACTTGACGATCGGGTGGCCTGCCTCGCCGCCAAGCACCCGGTCGAGCCGGGCATAGGCGCTCAGGCGGCCGGTCGTTCTTTGCCGTTCGCGGTCGATCATGGTTCTGGACATGCGCGGATCCTCCTCTGCCGGCATGTGCGGAATATAGGCGTCGGCCCGTCCTGAAACCACCCTGCGGCGAGCGGTTCAAACCTGCTGCAACCGTTCCATGGCCCAGCGCGCGGCGTCGCGGACGGTCTCATCGGGATCCTCGGTCAGCGCCTGCGCCGCTGGCAGAAGCGCAGGTGTGCCGGAATTCCCGATTGCATACAGCACGTTGCGCACGAACCGGTCGCGGCCGATCCGCTTGACCGGCGAGCCGGAGAACCGCGCGCGGAACGCCGCATCGTCCAGCCGCGACAATTCCGCCAGGTCGGGCGCCAGCAGATCCTCGCGTGCGTCCAGCCGCGCGTCGCGCCCGGCACGGGCGAACTTGTTCCACGGGCAGATCGCCAGGCAATCGTCGCAGCCATAGATGCGGTTGCCCATCCGGGCACGCAGTTCGGGGTCGACAGGGCCGGCATGTTCGATGGTCAGGTACGAGATGCAGCGCCGCGCATCCAGCTGGAACGGCGCCGGAAAGGCGCCGGTCGGGCAGATGTCGAGACAGGCGGTGCAGTTGCCGCAATGCTCCTCTGCCGGGGTGTCCGGCGGAAGATCGAGCGTGGTGAAGATCGCGCCGAGGAAGAACCAGTTGCCAAGCTCGCGTGACAGCAGGTTCGTGTGCTTGCCCTGCCAGCCCAGCCCGGCCGCCGCCGCCAGCGGCTTTTCCATCACCGGCGCCGTGTCCACGAATACTTTGATTTCAGGGGATTCGGCCTGTGCACCGGGCGGCAGCTTGATCCACTTTTTCGTCTCGGCGTCGCGGTATCCGCCCTTGCGCACCGTCTCGATCATCCAGCGCCCCAGGCTCTTGAGCCGCTTCTTGACGACATCGTGGTAATCGCGGCCCTGTGCATAGACGGAAATCGCGCCCTTGTCGGGCTGCTCCAGGATCGCCAGCGGATCGGTTTCGGGCGTATAGGTCTCGGCCAGCATGAGGACGGAGCGTGCTTCGGGCCACAGCGCCGCCGGGTTGCCGCGCCAGCCCATCCGCTCTGCCATCCAGCCCATCTGCCCGTGCCGGCCCTTTGCGACATAGGCGGCAAGCCGCTCCGCCGCCTCGGGCACGGCATCGGGGCGGGCGATACGGGCCCTGGCGAATCCCTCCGCCAGCGCCTGCCGAACGATCAGATCCTTCAACTCGGCGGACATGGCGCGTGCCGTGCGGGTTCTTCGGCAGGGCATAGCCCAAGTAGCAGGCTCCGCCCGCGCCGGCAGTCCTCAGAAATCGAGATCGGCATAATGCTGCGGCGGCGGGAATCCCGGCACCTGGTCGGCAAGGATCGAACGGAAGGCCGGGCGCGACTTGATCTTGGCATACCAGTCCTTGACGCTGGTGTTGCGGTTCCAGTCCACGTCCGAGATGTAGTCGAGGCAGGACAGATGCGCCGCGGCGGCGAAATCGGCCAGCGTCATCACGTCGCCCGCCAGCCAGCGCCGCTGGTCCAGCAGCCAGCCGAGATAATCGAGGTGATACTTGATCTTCTGCGCACCCGACTTGACGTTGCGGCTTTCGGGATAACCCTGGCCCATGAGCTTCTTGTTCACCCGTTCGTAAAGCAGTTTCGACGTGACTTCCTGGTGGAACTTGTCGTCGAACCACATCACCAGCCGCCGCACCTCGTGCCGGGCCTTGGGATCGCGCGGCATCAGCGCGGGGTCGGGGTGCATTTCCTCGATGTATTCGCAGATCGGGCCGCTCTCGGCCATGGTCAGGCCGTTCATCTTCAGGACCGGCACCTTGCCGGCCGGATTGCGGCGCAGGAAATCGGGATCCTGTTCCCAGTACCGCTCTTCCACGAGTTCGACCTCGAGCTTCTTTTCCCCGAGGGACAGGCGGACCTTGCGGCAGAACGGCGAGAGCGGGACGTGGAAAAGGCGGATCATGGCTGCGGTTTTCATTGGGATGCCGCGCATCAATGCCGCGAAGTGCGCCCGAGTTCAACTCTCGAAACAGGCGGCGCGTCCATCTGCGCGGATCGTCGCGGCCCCGTCGCGGATCGCGCCGGCGCGCCGGCGCATGGCGGCCGTCGGCACAGAGGCCGAGCGGCTCTTGGGGCTGGGCAGCACCGCGGCAAGATGCGCGGCCTGCGTCGCGCTGAGCGCCGAGGCGGGAATCCCGAAATAATGCCGCGCGGCGGATTCGATCCCGAACACGCCTTCGTCGAATTCGATCATGTTCAGGTAGACTTCGAGGATGCGCCGTTTCGGCCAGATCGCCTCCATCGCCGGGGTGATGCCGGCCTCAAGCGCCTTGCGCAGCCACGATCGCCCCTGCCAGAGATAGACGTTCTTGACCACCTGCTGGCTGATGGTCGAGGCGCCGCGATTGCCGCCGCTGGCAATGGCGGCGCGGATCGCCTTGATGTCGAAGCCCCAGTGCAGACAGAAATTCGCGTCTTCGGCGGCGACGACGGACCGCGCCATGACCGGGGCGATCCGGTCCATGTCGACCCATTCATGCTCCACCCCGCCCAGTCGCCGGCCTTCGGACAGCATGTAGACGGTCGTCGGCGGATTGACGAAGGCGAAGAGGGCGATAAGGCTCAGGACCAGCATGACGCCCACTAGGCACAGCCGCAGCGTCCAGCGCAACACAAAGCGCACCGGCCGGATGTGCCGCCTGGGTTTCGCCTTCGTTTTCCGCGCCATGGCGCAAGGCAAAGCATGCACCCGCAGCCCGGTCAAGACGCGCTGCCGGGCCGGCATGACGCGCCGCCGCGCATGGGTGGAAATGCAACGGCGGCGGCCGGATCACTCTGCCGGGATCGCGCCCTTTTCGCGGTGCAGCGGTACCGGCAGGCGCGACAGCATTTCCTTCGGGCAGACCTGAAGGAAATTGGCCTGCTCCGCGTCCCAGTTCTGCAGGATCGTCTGCGCCCGGACCGATCCGGTTTCGGCGTGATGCCGTTCCACCAGGCGCTTAAGGTAGGCCTTCCAATGATCCACGGTGACCGGACAGGTCACCAGCGTTTCCATGTTCATCAGGCGTTGCGCCGCGCCGTCCGGGTCGTAGAGATAGGCCATGCCGCCGGTCATCCCGGCCCCGAAATTCGCGCCGATCCGGCCCAGGATCACGGCCACACCGCCGGTCATGTATTCGCAGCCATTCGATCCGCAGCCCTCGATCACCACATGCGCGCCCGAGTTGCGGACCGCGAACCGTTCACCCGCGCGGCCTGCGGCGAACAGATAGCCCGCCGTCGCCCCGTAAAGCACGGTGTTGCCGATGATCGTGTTGTCGGCGGCGGCCAGCGGGCTGTCCATGGCGGGGCGTACCACGATGGTGCCGCCCGACAGGCCCTTGCCGACATAATCGTTGGCATCGCCAGACACGTCCAGCTTCAGCCCCGGCGCGGCAAAGGCGCCAAGCGACTGCCCCGCCGACCCTGACAGCTTGATCGTCAGGTGGTCGGGTTGCAGATCGTTGTTCATGCCGAAGCGCCGCACGATATGGCTGGAAATGCGGGTGCCGATGGTACGGTGCGTGTTGCGCACGGCATAGGACAGCTGCATCTTCTCGCCGTCCTCGAGGAACCGCGCGGCATCCTTGACGATCTCGGCATCGAGCGTGTCCGGCACCTCGTTGCGCGCACGGTTGCGGTCAAGGCGGATGCCCGCCGCACCATCCACGGTGATCAGCAGCGGGTTCAGGTCTAGGTCGTCCAGATGCGCGGCGCCCCGGCTGACCTGGGACAGCAGATCGGCACGTCCGATCACATCGTCGAGCGACCGCGCGCCGTTGGAGGCCAGGATCTCGCGCACTTCCTGTGCGTAGAAGGTGATGAGGTTCACCACCTTGTCGGCACTGCCGGTGAATTTCTCGCGCAGTTTCGGATCCTGGGTGCAGACGCCGACCGGGCAGGTATTCGACTGGCATTGCCGCACCATGATGCAGCCCATCGCGATCAGCGCAGCGGTGCCGATGCCGTATTCCTCGGCCCCCAGCATCGCGGCCATCACGATGTCGCGCCCGGTGCGCAGCCCGCCATCGGTGCGCAGCGTGATGCGGCCGCGCAGATTGTTCATCGACAGCACCTGGTGCGCTTCGGTCAGGCCCATTTCCCAGGGCAGGCCCGCATACTTGATCGACGTGGCGGGCGATGCGCCGGTGCCGCCGTTATGCCCCGAGATCAGGATCACGTCGGCCTTGGCCTTGGCCACGCCCGCCGCGATGGTGCCGACGCCCGAGGACGCCACCAGCTTGACCGTCACCTTGGCGCGCGGGTTGATCTGTTTCAGATCGTAGATCAGCTGCGCCAGATCCTCGATGGAGTAGATGTCGTGATGCGGCGGCGGGGAGATCAGGGTGACGCCCGGCGTAGAATGGCGCAGCCTTGCGATCAGGTCCGTGACCTTCATGCCCGGAAGCTGCCCGCCCTCGCCCGGCTTGGCGCCCTGCGCGACCTTGATTTCCAGTTCCTCGCATTGACCCAGATATTCGGCCGTCACGCCGAAGCGGCCCGATGCCACCTGCTTGATCTTGGCCGACGGGTTGTCACCGTTCGGCTCGGGCACGAAATGCGCCGGGTCCTCGCCGCCCTCGCCGCTGTCGGATTTCGCGCCGATCCGGTTCATCGCGATGTTGAGCGTCTTGTGCGCCTCGGGCGACAGGGCGCCAAGGCTCATGCCGGGGGTGACGAACCGCTTGCGGATCGCGGTGATGCTCTCGACCTCTTCCAGCGGCACGGGGGCGCCCAGCGGTTTGATGTCTAGCAGGTCGCGCAGGTGAATCGGCGGCGCGGCACGCATCCTGGCGGAGTATTGCTTCCACAACTCGAAGCTGGCCCGGCCAACGGCCTGCTGCATCATGTGCATCGACGCGGCTTCCCACGCATGGGTTTCGCCGCTGCGGCGTGCCTTGTAGAAACCGCCGATTGCCAGCACGTCGCGTCCGCCGCGCCAGCCCTGTTCGTGCACCTCCAGAAGCTTGCGCTGGATGCCCGACACACCGATGCCGCTGATCCGGCTTTGCATGCCGGGAAAGAAATCGGCAACCATCGCGCGGCTCAGGCCCACCGCCTCGAAGTTGAGGCCGCCGCGATAGGAGGAGATGACGCTGATCCCCATCTTCGACATGATCTTGAGCAGGCCGGCGTCGATCGCCTGCCGGTAGCGCGTCATCGCCTCGTTCAGCGTCCCGTCGAGCAGGCCGCGCTCGATCCGGTCGGCGATGCTGTCCTGCGCGAGATAGGGGTTCACCACCGTCGCACCGCAGCCGATCAGAACGGCGAAATAGTGCGGGTCGATGCATTCGGCGGAACGGACGTTCAGCGAACAGAAGGTCCGCAGCCCCTTGCGCGTCAGCCAGCTGTGCGCCGCGCTGGTGGCCAGGATCATCGGCATCGCCACCCGGTCCGGTCCCTGGTGCTGGTCGGTCAGCACCAGGTGCCCGGCGCCGGAGCGCACCGCATCCTCGGCCTCCTCGCGGATGCGGGCCAGGCCCCGGCGCAGCGCATCGGGTCCGCCATCCTGCGGAAAGGTACAGTCGATCTCGGCCATGGCGGCATCGAAATACCCGGCCAGAAGGTCGAATTCGGCATTGGCCAGGAACGGGCTGTCGAGCACGATGATTTCCGTCTGGCTGCTGTCCTCGTCGAGCACGTTCTTGAGATTGCCGAACCGTGTCTTGAGGCTCATCACCCGGAATTCGCGCAAGGAGTCGATGGGCGGGTTCGTCACCTGGCTGAAATTCTGGCGGAAGAAATGGCTGAGCGGGCGGTAGGTCTTGGACAGGACCGCGCTGGGCGTGTCGTCACCCATGGAGGCAATCAGTTCCTTGCCGTCCTCGGCCATCGGGGTCAGGACCGTTTCAAGCTCCTCGACGCTGTAGCCGGCCGCGATCTGCCGCTTGCGCAGCGCCGCGCCGCTGAAAAGCGGGCTTTCGGGCGCGCCGGTCAGTTCGTCGTCCAACTCGTGAATCCGGCTCACCCAGTCGCCGAAAGGCTGGCTGGCGGCCAGCGTGTCCTTGATCTCGGCATCGTGGAACAGCCGGCCCTCGGTCATGTCGACGGCCAGCATCTGGCCGGGGCCAAGCGCGCCCTTCTCGACCACGCTTGCCTCGTCGACCGGGACCATGCCGGTCTCGGACCCGGCGATCACCAGCCCGTCCCGCGTGACCACGTATCGCATCGGGCGCAGGCCGTTCCGGTCCAGCCCGGCGCAGACCCAGCGGCCATCGGTCATTGCCAGTGCGGCGGGGCCATCCCACGGCTCCATCACGCTGTTGCAGTAGCTGTACATGTCGCGCCACGCCTGCGGCAGTTCGACCGCCTGCTTCGACCACGATTCCGGGATCAGGATCGTCTTGGCCATCGGCGCCGACCGGCCGGCGCGCACCAGCACCTCGAACACGGAATCGAGCGCGGCGGAATCCGACGACCCCTGGGCGATGATCGGCTTGATATCCTCTGCCAGGTCACCGAAATCGGCGCTCGCCATGCGGATCTCGTGGCTTTTCATCCAGCCGACATTGCCCTTGAGCGTGTTGATCTCGCCGTTATGGGCGAGCATGCGGAACGGCTGAGCCAGCCACCATTGCGGGAAGGTGTTGGTGCTGTATCGCTGGTGGTAGATGGCAAAGGCGCTTTCGAAGCGCGCGTCCTTCAGGTCGGGATAGAATTCGGCCACCTGTTCGGCCAGCATCATCCCCTTGTAGATGATCGACCGGCAGGACAGCGACGCGATGTAAAGACCGTTGACCTGCGCGGCGGCGGCGGCCTTTTCGATGCGGCGGCGGATGACGTAAAGTTCCCGCTCGAAGGTTTCCTCGTCGGTGCCGCGGGCGTTCGAAATGAGGATCTGCTCGATCTCGGGCCGGGTCGCGTTCGCCTTCTCGCCCAGGACGTCGACGTTCACCGGCACATGCCGCCAGCCGTAGATGGAATAGCCCATGCGCAGAACCTCGGTTTCCACGATGGTCCGGCAGGTTTCCTGCGCCCCGAAATCGGTCCGCGGCAGGAACACCTGGCCGACGGCGATCAGCTGATCCTCGCGCGGGGCGTGGCCCGTGCGCTCGATCTGCTCGAAGAAGAACGGCACCGGGATCTGTACGTGAATGCCCGCGCCGTCGCCGGTCATTCCGTCGGCATCCACCGCGCCGCGATGCCAGATCGCCTTGAGCGCGTCGATGCCCGATTCCACCACCTTTCGGCTGCGGGTGCCATCGACCGACACGACCAGCCCGACCCCGCAGGAGGATCGCTCGTCCTCGGGACGGTACAATCCCCGCTCGGCCATCACGGCGCGCTTGGCTTCCTCGCGGGCGGCCCAGGTCGCATCAAAGCTGGTCATCCGGTATCGTCTCCCTCGGCAACATGCCGGTTGGCTGTTTCGTAATCCCTGGCGGCGATGCGTCGATGATCGCCCGCCAGCGCGTATCCGTCCGGGCAGCGGTCGGCATAGACCTCGCGGTTCAGCACCGCGCCGCCGCCACCGTCACTTCCTCGCACAGGCAATCTGCCGTGCCGCATGTTCATGCCCCGCTTTCGGTCATGTCGGGCGTGACCATCGGCGCGCCGCCGGGTCCTACCGACAGCTCGGGATGCGCAGGCTGATAGCCTTCGCGGCGCTGGACGATGAAGGACCGGCCGAGAAAGGATTTCACCAGCGCCTGCCGGACCGCGCGGGGTTTCTGGGCGATGGCCAGATCGACGACGCGCCCCAGCATCCGCCGTTTCTGCAAGACGGGCGCGATGTTGTGGGATTGCCCCGCAAAGATCAGGTGATTGATCCGGCCGCTCCTGCGCCACGGGAACCGCAGCCAGTGCCGCGCTTCCCAGGCGTTGTCGCCGTGGAACAGGAAATAGGTCGTGTCGCCGGCATCCAGCGCCCCGATATCCGGGTAGGGCCAGGTGTCGATGCCCTCGGCAAAACCCGCCCATCGGGTTTCCTCGGGCACCCGGTCCGGCTTGATCGAGAATTGCGGCGCAAAGGCGATGGCGGTGTCCACCGCGATCAGATCCGGCAGGATCAGTGCCGCATATCCGCCCATCGCGCTTCCCAGCGTCACCACGGATGTGATGCCGTTCTGCGCGCGGTAGTCTTCGATCAGGCGCACCATCTCGGCGGCGACGCCGGGCCCGTTCATCCAGCTGCGGCTGCGATCGGCCAGAAACAGCACATGGTTCCGCCCGCCAGCCGAGGCGGGGGTTACGAATTCGGGGGGCGGAATGTCGTGCTGCGGCCGCCCGGCACCGGACAGCGCGACGACGAGGCGCCTGCCGTTTCCGGGCAGCGCATGGGCCACGACGGTGCCCGCGGCCTCCAGTTGCCGCGGCTCGGCGAGTGCGATTTCCAGCGGTTCGGTCATGGTCATGTCCATTCATGCAGGTGACGTGCATGCGCGCACGGGGTGCGATGCTCGTCCATGCGCGCCCCCTATTCTGCGGCGATCCGGGCCGGGATATCCAGATAATTCAGGATCGCGCCGGCCGCCTCGCGCCCGTCGCGGATCGCCCAGACCACCAGGCTGGCACCGCGCACGATATCGCCGGCGGCATAGACCCCGTCGATGCTGGTGGCATGGGTGCGGAAATCGGCCAGGACCGTGCCCCAGCGCGTCACCTCCAGACCCTCGGCGCCCCAGAGTTTCGGCAGATCCTCCGGCTCGAACCCCAGCGCCATGATCACCAGATCGGCATCGTCGACGTAATCCGCGCCCTCGACGATCTCGGGGCTCTGGCGGCCGCTGGGATCGGGTGCGCCAAGCCGCATGCGCTGGATCATCACGCTTTCGACCGTGTCGCCGGAAAAGCCCCGGGGCGCGGTGAGCCAGACGAACTCGACACCCTCCTCTTCGGCATTGGCAACCTCGCGCAATGAACCGGGCATGTTCCCGCGGTCGCGGCGGTACAGGCATTTGACGCTTTGCGCCCCCTGCCGGATCGCCGTGCGCACGCAATCCATCGCCGTGTCGCCGCCGCCGATCACCACCACCTTCTTGCCGGCCGCGTTCAACTCGCCCGAGTCGAACTCCTCGACCTCGTCGCCGAACCCCTTGCGGTTCGATGCGGTCAGGTAGTCGATGGCGCGCACGATCCCCGCCGCGCCGACCCCCGGTGCCTGAAGCGCGCGGGACTTGTAGACACCGGTGGCGATCAGCACGGCGTCGTGCTTGCCGCGGATCGCCTCGAAGGAAATATCCGCTCCGACAGTGCAGTTCAGCGCCATGTCCACGCCGCCCTGCGCCAGTTGGTCGACACGTTTCATCACCACGTCCTTTTCCAGCTTGAAGCCGGGAATGCCGTAGGTCATCAGCCCGCCCGCGCGGTCGTTTCGATCATAGACCGTCACCTGCACGCCCGCGCGCCGCAGCGCGTCGGCGGCGGCAAGCCCGCCCGGTCCGGCGCCGATGATCCCCACCGATTCCGTGCGTTCACGGGCGGGTCTGATCGGCTTGACCCAGCCCATTTCCCACGCCGTGTCGGTAATGTATTTCTCGACCGCGCCGATGGTCACGGTGCCGTGCCCGGCCTGCTCGATCACGCAATTCCCCTCGCACAGTCGGTCCTGCGGACAGATCCGGCCGCAAATCTCGGGAAAGGTGTTGGTCGCCTGGCTCAGCTCGTAGGCTTCCTGCAGGCGTCCCTCGGCCGTCAGCTTGAGCCAGTCGGGGATGTTGTTGTGCAGCGGGCAATGCGTCTGGCAATAGGGCACGCCGCATTGACTGCACCGCGCGGCTTGCTGCGCTGCCTTCTCATGCGCGTATTCTCGGTAGATTTCGCCAAAATCGCGGTTGCGCAGGTCCGGCGCACGCTTTTCCGGCATGTCCCGGTCGACGGTCACGAATTTCAGCATCGGTTGGTCGGACATGGGGCGGGACCCTTTCAAGGTGTCGGGTGCGCACCTATACGGAGGCTTTCGTAAAAAATAAAGTCATATATACTGACCTTATGCGGATTATTTTCCAACCTGTTTCCGCAGTGCGTGGAAGCTTACGATAAACCAAGACAGCAATACTTACCTAAATACTGCCTTTCCCCGACTCGGCAAGTGGCTAGGTTGGCCGGGTCGAATCACGCAGGTGCGGAACATGCCTCTTCTTCATCTTCTGCTCATCGCCCTGGTTCAGGGATTGACGGAATTCCTGCCGGTGTCGTCGTCCGGGCACCTGATCCTGATTCCGAACCTGACGGGTCTTGCCGATCAGGGGCAGGTCATCGACGTGGCCGTTCATGTCGGCACGCTTTGCGCGGTCGTGCTCTATTTCTGGTCCGATGTGCGGCTTGCACTGTCCGGGATTCCGCGATTGCTGCGCGGCAGGGTCGACAGCCCCGGCGCCGGGCTGGCGCTCTGTCTGGTCATTGGCACCGTCCCGGTGGTCCTAGCGGGCCTGGCACTGAAACTGACCGGGCTGGATGCGGCGATGCGATCGACCGCGGTGATCGGGTGGACGATGCTGATCTTTGGCGTGGTGCTTTATTTTGCCGACAGGTTCAGCGCCGCCGCGAAGCCGGCCGAGTTCTGGACGATCCGCGATGCGTTCATCATGGGTCTGTGGCAAGCCGTGGCGCTGATCCCGGGGACATCGCGGTCAGGCATCACGATCACGGCGGCGCGGTTCCTTGGGTATCAGCGTCCCGGCGCGGCGCGCCTCGCGATGCTGATGTCGATCCCGACGATTCTGGCCTCTGGCCTTCTGCTGGGGGCCGAGGTCGCGGCGCGTGCCGACATGGCCGCAGCGCGGGACGCCGCCATTGCCGCCGCCTTCTCCTTCATCGCGGCGCTGTTCGCATTGTGGTTCATGATGCAGTTGCTGAAGAGTGTCAGCTTCACACCCTATGTCATCTACCGCGTGCTCCTCGGGGTGGTCCTGCTATACATTGCCTATGGTTGACGCGGATTCGGTGTGCCGGACCAATCCAAGGCCGGCGGCACCAACCACGCCTCGCCCATCAGGGAGCCCGCAGGGCACTCACGCTGTCGGCCGCAATCTCCACCCCGCCCTCCATCACCAGCATGGTCTCACCGTTTTCCAGCCGCGCCTCCCGAACCGTTCCATAGGTTTCGGCGTCACTGACCGAGATGAGGTCGCCATCCTTCCAGCTTTCGACCGAGAAGCTGTAAACGCCGTCCATCACCGGATAGCCGCTGGCCGTGGCGCCATCCCATTCGATCAGGGTATCGGAGACCGGGATAGCAACTCTTTGAACCTCCAGCCCATTTGTGTCGCGCGCAACAAGGAACGCCTCGCCCGCATCGGCGGATGGGTCGGGCGCGACGGTTATCGGTGTTCCGTCGAAAAAGACGGGCGCGGGGGCCCGGGCCTGCTTTCCGATCCAGTCGGCGAATTCCGAAACGCCCGACATCCCGGTCTGCGATAGAATTCCCGCCAACAGGTCGTTGGTGCGCACCTGCTGCTCGACCCCGGAAAAGGTCGCCAATTGAACCGCGAAATCTTCGGATTGCACCGGGTTCAGCGGATCCTGGTTTTGCATCTGAACCGTCAGCATCCGCAGGAATGTCTGAAAATCCGAATCGATAACCGACGCATCTCCTTGCTCGGGCGATTTTTGCGGAACGGCCGCAGCCGGATTTGTTGCCGCTATTTCCATGACGCTGCATCCTTTCTAGAGCCGAATATCCACCCGGTCGGTCAGGGTGATCCGCACCGGTGTTCGGGCCGAATCGCCCTCGCTCGCAGTCTCGAGGTCCAGGCGCTCCTTAGGACCAGTGCCGAAGTCGCCAGATCGGTCGGACTGTTGGCCGTCACCCTGTCCGGCAAAGCTGAAATTCACTTCGCGATAACCGATTTGCCGGAATTCCTGCGCCAGGGTTTCCAGGTGACGCCGTATCAGGTCGGCGGTCTCACCGCGCTCTGCCAGCAACGTGACCGAAATCGCCCCATCGGATGCGGCAAGCGTCATACGGAGTTTGCCAAGCTCTTCCGGGTTCAGGGAGATTTCGACCGGACGATCCGGAACCATCCTCGCAGCCCCTGCGATTTGCAGCGCCACTTGCCGCGCCTGGGGTAGGTCGGGTCTGCTATGGTGGTTTGCGGGCGGAATGAACTTTTCATCCGGATAGCCCGCAGCACCGGAGACTCCTGCATGGTTCAGCTCGCCTTCGGACAGGAACAGCCCCGCGGCATTGCGACCTGCTCCGTCGGCGCCGCCCGGATCGGCGCCCGGCAAAGGCGATAGGTTTGTATCAGGCGCGCCCTGCGCCGCGATACCCGCCTGATTTTGGCCCGGCGCGGCCGTGGACGACTGTGCCGGGCCATTCTGGGTATCGCCATCAGCAGTGGCATTTTCTGCGGTGAGTCTCGGCGACATCCTGGCCGATACCGGCGCTGATTGTGCCGTCGTGCCGGCCGGTTCCCCGGCAATGGCGGATCTTGATGCGATGGCTGTCGCGGGTTCGGGAAAACCCCCGGTGGGCGGGCCAGACCCGGTGCGTGGTGGCGACGTGTCCGTGCCCGGTCGGACGGAGAAAGCCGGATCTGCAGGTGGCCGCGTTAGTCCGGCCGGCTCTGCCGAAAGCAATGTGTTCGACGGCGGACCGAAGACCGCATTGGCGGACCGGCCGCTGCTCTCGCCGCCGGGCCTGAAGAATGGGTCCGCCGCCGTTTGGGCGTTCCCCGCTGTCGGTTGTGCCGCCATCGGATCAGCGCCTTCAGAAACAATGTTCTCGAGATCGCTTGCGGCACTGGGCAGATCGAGGGCAGAAGGCGTGCGAATCCCTTTTCCCGACCCGGGGTTCGCCGTGTCGCACGTCCGGCCCGAAACGGTGCCAATGTCGGTCTGAATCGACGGGCTACCTACTGTGGGTCCAGCCGCAATGCTGCCGAGCCCCCCAGGAAGCTGGTCGACCGTTTTTGCACCGGCCGAAACCGGAAACCCGATTTGAGCCAACCGTTCCACCGCCGGAGCCGCATGAATCATGTGCGCAAGATCGCCTGGAGTGGCGGCCAAGAGGTTTCCTTCTTCACCGGTTCCGGGCGATTTATCGTGCGGTACGAACGTCCTCTCGTTGAGATCAGGGGGGGCGTTGGTGCCGGCCACGTCGCGGCGGGTCTCCCTTGCTTCCGCAGAAGGCATTGCGCTCGCCGGAGCGGGCGAAACTGAAAGCCCAGAGCGAGGTTCCGTCGGGTTTCTGCGGCCCGCTGGAAAACCTCCGGAATCCTTGGAATAGGCCAACAAAAAATTATCGGGTGAATCCGCAGTGCCGGTCCCGCACCGGCGCGGCGGCGCAAGATCGGCCGAACCGGATGAAGCGTGGCCGATGATCTGGGTCTGGTTCATGCCGCCTTCCTGACATTCCTTCGAATATCTCCCGGTTCTCACAGAAAATGATTACCGGATCTTTACTTGTGACCGGGCATAAACAGCGAAGTTGATCGAATTGAAGGTAATGGCAATGCTGACATCCGCTGCCGCGTTCCGGCCAGATCCCATCACAAAACCCGCTCCGCATCAGGAGAAACTGCACGAAGCTTCGCGCGCGCTTGAGGCGTCGTTCCTGGCCGAAATGCTGAAATCAGCAGGTTTCGGAAAGGCGCGCGATACGTTCGGGGGTGGAACCGGCGAGGATCAGTTTTCGTCCTTCCTGGTGCGTGAATATGCGGACCGTATCGTGGATAGCGGCGGGCTTGGCCTGGCCGAATCGCTCTTCGAGGCACTGAAGGAGCGGCAGAATGTCCCTGTTTGAACGCTGCCGCTCGGTGGATCTCATGGCCGATCTTCTTGCGCGCGAACGAAACGCCATCTTGTCCGGGCAGTTCAGCGTTCTGGTGCGGCTTTTGACAGAAAAAGAGCGACTTGCGAAAAAATTGTCGAAAAGTGAGGTCGACCCCGCCGTATTGGGCGACCTGAAGACGATGGCGATGCGGAATGAAACCCTGCTTGGTGCCGCCCGATACGGGCTGGAGCGCGCCAAAGCCAGGATTGGCGCTCTTGGGACAGTCCGGCCCGATCTCCACACCTATGATGCATCCGGTTGCAGGACCTCGATCGGCAAGACAGCACGGCAGGAAGATCGGCGCCGGTGACGCCGCTTGTGCTTACCCGCAATTAATATTGAACTTTACTAAAACCGCACGAATTCAACGTTTTTCGTTCACGTTCTCTTACCGTTTTTCCGCCAGGACTGGTGCCGCACCCAAGCGGTGGCGCAAGGATCGAAAGTTCCTCGCAATGGTCAGAACGACTTTGAATATCCCGTGAACGCACGGGGTGTAATCCCCGAAGGCGACGTCGGAAAACCGCGTCGTCCGAACGAAGGAACAGACACATGTCAAGCATTCTGACCAATAACAGCGCCATGGTCGCGCTTCAGACTCTTCGCGGCATCAACAAGAACCTGTCGGCCACGCAGAATGAAATCTCGACGGGCAAATCCGTCTCCAACGCCAAGGACAACGCGTCGATCTGGGCGATTTCCAAGGTCATGGAATCCGATGTCAAGGGCTTCAAGGGTATCTCCGAAAGCCTGTCGCTCGGGCAGTCCACGGTGGCCGTCGCACGGAACGCGTCGGAAACCGTGACCGACCTTCTGACGCAAATGAAGGGCAAGATCGTCTCCGCGCAGGAAAGCAATGTCGATCGCGAAAAGATCCAGACGGATATCCAGGCGCTTCGCGATCAGATTTCCTCTGTCACGTCCGGCGCGCAGTTCAACGGGTTGAACCTGGTGCGCGGCACGGATGACGTGAACGTCCTGTCGTCTCTCGACCGCAATTCCGACGGGTCGGTGACGGCGGCCAACATCACCGTGTCGCGCCAGGATCTGTCGACCGATGCGGGCGTTTTCGGCACCGGTGCCACGCTTGCCGGGAACACCACGGACAGCGCTGCAGCCGTTGTGAATACGGCGATCCAGTCGGATACGGTGATCGCCGGCACGATCGTGGCTGGCGAGCAGTTCAACATGCAGATCGGCGGCGAGACGATCAGCTACACCGCCGCTGCCGCGACAACCGGGGATGTCGCCGGCGGCCTGGTTGCCGCGATCAACGCCGCCGGAATCGACGATATCACCGCGACACTTAGCGGGTCGACCGTTGAAGTATTCTCGACCTCGGCATTCGATGACGTCGACATCGTGGCCAGCACCACGTCCACCGCGGGGACGTTCAACATCGACGCGGGCGGTGCGTCGGCCAATGCCACCGGCAGCATTGCCGCCCGGGCGGAAACGGTTGCCTTTTCCGCGTCCGCCGGGGTCAGCGAGGGCGACGGCTATCGCGTGACGATCGGGTCGGCCAATTACGACTATGTGGCGGGCAAGGGCGAGACGTTCGAGGATGTCGCGCGCGGTCTGAAACTGGCGGTCGATGCGGCGGGGCTCAGCGACATTTCCACAAACGTTGTCCAGGACGACACGACCGGCGCTTGGTCGCTTCAGGTGGATAATGACGGCACCACGCTGGCCTTCTCCTCGACGGGCGCCGCAGGCGGCACCGCAACGGGCGGGCTGTACGGCCTCGACAACATCGACGTGACGACCGATGAGGGGGCAGATGCGGCCCTGGCCAATGTCGAGACACTGATCCAGACCTCGATTGACGCGGCCGCCTCGTTCGGCTCGGACCAGGGGCGGATCGACACCCAGTCGGATTTCGTCTCCAACATGATGGACTCGTTGAAATCCGGTATCGGCTCGCTGGTCGACGCGGACATGGAGGAAGCGTCGGCGCGTCTCCAGGCCCTTCAGGTGCAGCAGCAGCTGGGCATCCAGTCGCTTTCGATCGCCAATCAGGCACCGCAATCGGTCCTGTCGCTCTTCCGGTAAGACAAGAGACGGGGCGCGCGCACGGGTTGCGCGCGCCCTGAACAGCTTTGCCCGCACCCTGACTTCACCGCACTCCGGAAGGATCCGACGTGAACGCAATGAACCTGGCGCAAACGGCCTATGCCAATTCCGCAGCCCCGACCCGCACCCGCCAAAGTACCGAATACGACGCCTTCGCGCGGATCACCCGCCGCATGAAGGACGCCGCCGCGAAAGGAAGGCCGGGCTTCAATGCACTGGCTGCCGCATTGCACGAAAACCGTCGCCTCTGGACCCTGCTTGCCGGGGATGTCGCGGACAGCGCAAATTCGCTGCCGCAAACGCTGCGGGCGCAGATATTCTATCTTGCAGAATTCACTTTGCAGCATTCATCCAAGGTGCTCGACGGATCCGCCGATTCCGACGTGCTGATAGAGATCAACACCGCCATCATGCGCGGTCTGCGTCAACAGGAGGCCGCGGGAACATGAGCGGCCTTGTCCTGAAGCTCGGACCCAGGGAGCGGGTGCTGATCAACGGCGCGGTGATCGAGAACGGCGAGCGCCGGTCGCGTCTGTCGATCGTGACGCCGAACGCGAATATCCTTCGTCTTCGCGACGCGATCCACCCAGAGGAGGTGACGACC
The DNA here is from genome assembly GCA_947503765.1 of uncultured Paracoccaceae bacterium. GTDB lineage: Bacteria > Pseudomonadota > Alphaproteobacteria > Rhodobacterales > Rhodobacteraceae > Psychromarinibacter. The sequence continues at coordinate 275,077 of CANNFA010000004.1, forward strand.
CCGGTTCGCCGCGTCTGCTACATCGCGCAGCTTGTCCTGTCGGGGGACGCCGACCCGGATGACGCCAAGATGCAGCTTCTGCGCGGGATCGAGCAGCTGAGCCAGGCCCTGCGGGACAGCGACAGCCGGACGCAACTGGCGGCGGCAACCGATGCCGTTGTCGGCGGACAGTACTACCAGGTACTCCGGGCATTGAGGATGCTTCTTCCGCGCGAGGAGCGGCTGCTGGCAGCCGGACAGCAATGACCTACACGCCTGTCATACCGATGGGCGGCTATGCCGGCTGGGCGTTCCTGAGCCGAACGCGCGAGGCGCAACAGGCCGCTTTTGACAACTCCGGAAAAATCGCTCGGGATGTGGCGTACTTTACCGAGAATATCGGTAAGATCGAAACGGCCGGGCAGTTGATGGCCGACCGGCGATTGCTGGAGGTGGCGCTGGGTGCGTTCGGCCTCGATGAGGATATCGGCAACCGCTACTTCATTCAGAAGGTTCTGGAGGATGGTACTCTGGAGCCGGAGGCTCTGTCGAACCGGCTTTCGGACCGTCGGTATCACGACCTGGCAAAGGCGTTCGGCTTCGGCGATTTCTCGACGCCCCGAACGGTCATGTCGGATTTCGGCGCCGAGATCACGGAAGCGTTCAAGAACAAGCAGTTCGAAATGGCAGTTGGCGTTCAAAATCCGGACATGCGTCTTGCACTTGGTCTGGACGACGCGCTCGCTGCCATCGCGGCGAAGAAAACCACCGCCGACGGGCGCTGGTTCTCGGTGATGGGTCAAGCGCCCGTGCGCGCCGTTTTCGAGACCGCCCTTGGCGTTTCGTCGTCGGTCGGTGCCCTGGACCTGGACCGTCAAGTGACCATCTTTCGGGAACGGGCTGCGTCGCAGTTTGGCGGTGATGGTGATATTGCCCAATTCTCCGACCCGGAAAAGCGCGCCGAATTGCGCCGCATGTTTCTTGTTCGCTCCGATGCTCAGGGCACTTCGCCGGACTTGTCGGGCGGCAGCGCGGCCCTGAGCCTGCTGCGTTCCTCTGGCCTGTCCGGTCCGCTTTCCGTTCTCTCCTAACGGTCAGGTGAGCGGGGCTGTCCCGGCGTGTGCGTCTGTCTCGGATGCCGGCCGTGTGCCCGGCGCCCCGGTCGCGCGGGCATCCTTCCCCATTGCCAGCCCCAGGCATGTGCCCAGACGCACGAAACTGTCCTGTATTCCGTCCGCCGCGCCCTCTGCCAGAAACGCGTCGAGCGCAGGATAGACACGGATGCCGGCGTCGATTTCCGGGTCGGTTCCTTCAGAATACAGACCGGCCTGGATCATCATCTCGGACCGGTCGTAGGTGCCAAGCCGGTGCCGCGCCTCGGCAATCAGAGCGTTTTCGGTATCGCTGGCCGCGAACGGCAGCGACCTTGAAACGGACCGAAGCAGGTCGATTGCCGGAAAGCGCCCGCGTTCCGCGATCCGCCGGTCAAGCACGACATGGCCATCCAGGACCCCGCGCAAGATGTCCGCAACCGGCTCTTCCATGTCCGATCCGGCCACCAGAACGCTGAACACCGCCGTAATGTCGCCGGTCATTTCGGTGCCGGTTCCCGCCCGCTCGCAAAGCGACGTGATCAGATGCGCCGTCGAGGGGGGATAGCCGCGAAGATTGCCTGTCTCTCCCGATGCCAGGGCGACCTCGCGGTGCGCATCGGCGAACCGGGTGACCGAATCGGCCAGGAACAGAACCTGGCGGCCCTTGTCGCGGAAATGCTCCGCGACGGCCATCGCCGTCCATGCGCATCTGCGCCGTACCATCGGCGAGGTGTCGGATGTCGCCGCGACGACGACGGCACGGCGCATGCCAGCCGGGCCCAGGACCCGTTCGACGAAATCGCGCACCTCGCGCCCGCGCTCGCCGATCATGGCGATCACCACGATATCCGCCTGCAATCCCAGCGCCAGCCGGGCCAGAAGCGTCGACTTCCCGACGCCGGATCCGGCGAACAAGCCGATTCGCTGGCCCCGGACGATCGGCAGCAGAGTATTGAACACGGCCATTCCGGTTTCGAGTCGCGGGCCAAGCGCGCGCCGTGCCGTCGGGTTGATCGGCTGCCCCCGCAACGGCTTCTTCGTGTCGCCGCGCAGCAGCGGGCCACCATCCAGCGAGCGACCGAACGGGTCGATGACCCGCCCGATCCAGCTTTCATGCGGCGCGATCGAATTCTGTCCGAGCAATGTGACATGGTCGCCGACCTGCAATCCTTCGGCGCTGCCGTCGGGCAGGATCGTCACGGTCGTTTGCGACAATGTCAGAACCTCGCCCAGCATGGATGTCCCATGCCCTTCCGGAAATGCCACCAGGTCGCCCAGCGCCGCGCTGTCCGACATCCCGGTAACGGTGACGATCCCGCCGCCGAGCGTGCTGATCCGGCCAACGGGGCGCACCGGCCTGATTGCGGCGATTTCCGACGTGAGCGCGTCCAGTCCGATTGCAGTCATTTCGAATCCTCTTTCAATCCTGAAACGGTTTTTAAAGGAATCAGGGTTAAATCCGGGTTGAGTTTTCGAGGGAGAAGCCCCGATGTTCGACAAGTTGGACGTTTTTCAGATGGCCCAAGCGCTGGCGCGGCATTCGAGCGCGCGGCAGGCCGGGATTGCCGGAAATGTCGCCAATGCCGACACGCCCGGTTACCGCGCCCGCGATGTGGCGCCCTTTTCGCAGGTTTATGAGCCGGGGCACGGCGCCGCACTTCGCGCCACCCGGGAGCAGCATCTGGGTGGCGGCGCGCCCGGGGCGATGGATCTGCGGGCGATTGACAGCGAGGGCCCCGGCTCGCCGAACGGCAACACCGTCTCTTTGGAGGCGGAGATGATGAAATCCGTCGAGGTTCAGCATCGGCACGAGACCGCGCTTTCGGTCTACGAGACGGCGCGGAACATCCTGCGCACCTCGCTTGGCCGCGGGCGATAGGGGGCGCAGATGGGAAACGATCTGTTGAAAACGCTCGCCGCGTCGGCCAGCGGCATGCAGGCCCAGGCCACGCGCCTGCGCCATGTCTCCGAAAATATCGCCAATTCCGACACGCCGGGCTATCGGCGCAAGATCGTGGCGTTCAACGAGGTCAAGACCGCGGGAGGCACGGAAGGCCCGGTGGCCGCCGGCCGCGTTCGGCTCGACCAGTCGGATTTGCCGAAAGTACACGACCCCTCGCACCCCCTTGCCGACGAAACCGGCCATTACGATGGATCGAATGTCGATCTGGTGGTCGAGATCGCTGACGCGCGCGAAGCGCAGCGCAGCTACGAGGCGAACCTCAAGATGTTCGACCAGGCGCGGAAAATGTCATCGCGCCTGCTCGAAATGCTCAGAAGATAGGAGATACCGGGATGGACATCCGTTCGTTTCTTGCAACCCACACCTATGCCGCAACCCGCCCGGCAACAGAGCCGGCACCCGCGCCGGACGGCGCCGCATCTCCCGATGCGTTCGGAACCCTCGCACGGGATTTTGTGGAAACGCTCCGCAACGGGGAGGAGACTGCCAAGGCGGCCATGATGGGCGATGCCGACCCGCATGCGCTTGTGGCGGCGCTGGCCCAGACGGAACTGGCGGTCGAAACCGCCGTGACGGTGCGCGACAAGGTCGTCGAGGCGTACCAGGAAATTCTGCGGATGCCGGTCTAGCCGATGATGGACGAGGCGATGTTCTACGACACGCTGCGTCAGGGTCTGTGGATCGGCGTGCTGATCTCGACGCCGATCCTGGCCGTGGCGCTTGTGTCCGGGCTTGCCGTGGGGCTGTTCCAGGCGCTGACCTCGGTGCAGGAAATGACCCTGACCTTCGTTCCCAAGCTGCTCGCCATCGTGGTCGTGTTCTGGGCGACGATGGGGTTCATGACCGAGACGCTTACAGGTTTCTTCACGCGCTACATCGTTCCGCTGATCGCAGGAGGATAGGATATTGGACAATTCCGGCTACATCGCACTGACCCGGCAATCCGGGCTCAGGCGCGAGATGGATGCGATCGCGCACAACATCGCGAATGTCTCGACCACCGGGTACCGGCGCGAGGGGCTGATCTTCTCGGAACATGTCCGCTCTACCGGTCCGGGCAGCGATTCGCTGTCCATGGCCAATGCGGATGCGCGCAATATCGGGCTGAGCCAGGGGCCGATGACCCAGACCAACGGCACGTTCGATCTTGCCATCGAGGGCGACGGGTTCTTTCTGATCGAGGCGCCGGAGGGACAGATGCTGACCCGCGCCGGCGCATTCACCCCCGATGCGGGGGGCGAGCTGGTGGCGCCGGACGGTGCGCGGCTTCTCGACGGGGGCGGTGCGCCGATCTTCATTCCGCCCGATGCGCGCGCGGTGTCGGTCGCGGCCGACGGAACGCTGTCCGTCGACGGTGAGCCGTTCGCGCAGATCGGCCTGTGGAACGCTGCCGATCCGAACGATCTTGGCCGGCGCGCCGGCAGCCGGTTCTTTCCCGAGGGCGGTGTGCAGCCGTCAGAGGACGGACGGATCCTTCAGGGTTTTCTCGAAGGCTCCAACGTGGAGGCGGTCTCGGAAATCGCCAGGATGATCGAGGTGCAACACGCCTACGAGCAGGGACAGAAATTTCTCGAGCGCGAAGATGAACGGGTTCGTGCCGTCATCCGCACTCTGGGAGCATAAAGGAGCAGAGCAATGCGCGCCCTTCAGATCGCAGCAACCGGAATGAGCGCCCAGCAGATGCGGGTCGAGGTGGTGTCCAACAACCTCGCGAACATGAGCACCACCGGCTACAATCCGCGCCGGGCGGAGTTCTCCGACCTGCATTACCAGCAGGTGACGCGGCCGGGAACGATCAACGCCACCGACGGAACGGTTCTGCCCACCGGGGTGCAACTGGGCCTGGGTGTCCGGCCGGCCACGGTCTCGCTGAACCTGTCGCAGGGCACGTTGTCGATGACCGGGGGCGATCTGGATGTCGCCATCGAGGGCAACGGCTATCTCGAAGTTACCCTGCCCGACGGGCGCAGCGCCTTTACCCGCGACGGCGGGCTGAAGCGAACGGCGGACGGGCTTATCGTGACATCGGACGGCTTTCCCGTCGTGCCGGATATCGTCATCCCGGATGACGCGCGGTCGGTGTCGGTCAACGCGCAGGGCGAAATCTGGGCCTATTTCACCGACCAGGTGCAACCTGAAAGCCTTGGCCAGTTCACGCTGTCCGGGTTCTCCAACGCCAAGGGGCTGGAGGCGATCGGCGGCAACCTGTTCGTCGAGACCGCTGCATCGGGCCCCGCGCTTGTCGCGCTGCCGGGCGAGGACGGGCTGGGGACGCTGCGTCAGGGCTATCTGGAGGAAAGCACGGTCGACGCGGTACGCGAGGTGACCGAACTGATCGAGGCGCAGCGCGGCTACGAGCTGAACGCGAAGGTCATCACCGCGGCGGACCAGATGCTGGCCTCGACGACACAGGTTCGCTGATGCGCCTGCGATTCGCCCTGGTTCTCGCCTTGATCGTGCCGGTTCCGGCCATCGCCGACACACTGGTTGCGGCGCGCACGATCCGCGCGCGGGCGATCATCGCGCCGGCGGATCTGAGCGTGATCGGGCAGGACATACCCGGCGCACTTGCCACACCCGACGAGGCGCTGGGCCTCGAATCCCGCGTCGTTCTCTATGCCGGCCACCCGATCCGGCCCGGTGATATCGGGCCGCCGGCGATCGTCGAAAGAAACCAGATCGTAACACTCGTCTTTCAGAGTGGACCCCTGACGATCCTTGCCGAAGCGCGTGCGCTGGGCCGCGCCGGCGTGGGCGACATGGTGCGTGTCATGAACCTTGCCTCGCGCAACACGGTCAGCGGCGTTGTGCGGCCGGACGGGTCGGTCACCGTCGGCTCTCCGCCCAACCTGGCAACCCGATAGGAGCTTCGGATGCGCCTGATCCTTTTCTGCCTGGCTGGTCTTGGCCTGCTGTCCGCCTGCGGACGGCTCGAAGATGTCGGCCGCGCGCCGGACTTCTCGCCGATCCGCGAAACGGATGAATATTTCGCGATGATGAGCCGGCCGTTTCCGGTATCCTTGGAAGACGAAACACCGCTCGGTCCCGCCTCGCTGTGGAATGGCGGGCGCGAGTCGCTTCTGGGCGATCGGCGCGCCATGCAGCAAGGCGATATCCTGACCGTGGTCATCGAGATCGACGACAGCGCCGAAATCTCCAATTCCACCGAACGGACACGAAGCGGGTCGGAAAGCCTTTCGATCCCGCAGCTCTTCGGAATTCCGCAGCGGATCGCGCCGGAACTGCCGAGCGGCGCATCGCTCGACAATGCCGTTTCGACCGACAGCAACAGCTCTTCGGCCGGAGACGGATCCGTGCGCCGCAACGAAAAGCTTGAATTGCGGGTCGCCGCGACGGTGACGGGCGTCTTGCCGAACGGTGTGCTCCAGATCGTCGGCCGGCAGGAGGTTCGGGTGAATTTCGAGCTGCGTGAATTGCTGGTGACCGGCTATGCGCGGGCGCAGGACATCTCGCGGCAGAACGAGATCACCTATGACAAGATCGCCTCGGCCCGCATCTCCTATGGCGGGCGCGGGCAGATCACGGATGTCCAGCAGCCCCGCTACGGCCAGCAGATCGCCGACATCCTTCTGCCATTCTGAGAGGGCGCGACATGCGAAAACTGTTCCCGATCGTTCTTGCCCTGATCGGTCTGGGCGCCGGTGTCGGCGCGGGTATCGTGCTGCGCCCCGGTCCCGAGGCACCGGTATCGGTCAACCCGTGCGGCGATGCCGCCGCGCCGGATCCGATGCATGCCGAGGCGGTGAGCGACGATCACGGCGGCGGCGCGACAGAGGCCGGGACCGAATTCGACTACGTCAAGCTGAACAATCAGTTCGTCATTCCCGTGGTCAAGGAAAGCCATGTCGCATCGCTCGTGGTGCTGTCGCTCAGCCTCGAAATTCCGGTCGGAACGAGCGACGCAATCTACCGGCGGGAGCCGAAACTCCGCGACGCCTTTTTGCAGGTGATGTTCGATCACGCGAACGCCGGCGGGTTCGACGGCACGTTTACCGATACCAGCCAGATGGACGCATTGCGGCGCGCACTTCTGGAAGTGTCGCAAAAGCTGATCGGACCGGGCGTGCACGACATTCTGATCATGGATATCGTTCGCCAGGACACCTGAACAACCGGGCCGCCCGCAGCGGCACTACCCTTTGCGCATCTCCAGCTTCGACAGCGCCTGAGCACGGCCAAAGGCCCGCCGGGCCCGCATGCCCTGTTCCTCCACTTCCGCCGCGTTTTGGGCCAGTTCGGCCGTCAACTGGCAAAGCCGGTCTGCATTCGCGCGCAGCCACGGCTCTGCCATGCCGGAAAGATGGGCCGCATCGGGCGCGGCCTGGGCCAGCGCGGCGGCCCGCGCTGCCCGGCAGTCGTCCACCGCTTTTCGGCAGATCTCGCGCTTGCGCGCGAGGTTGCCCAAAGCCGCAAGCTCGCGTTCCTTCAGCATCGCCGCCAGTTCGCTCAGTTTCCGGATTTCCTCATCCATTGGGTTTGCTTCTCGCTTTTGCCCGCAACGCCTCGGCAAAGCGGATCGCAGCCGCAACGGCCTGGTAGTGTTCGGGATGAATTTCCTGCCCGATCCGGATCGTCGCATAAAGCGCGCGGGCGGTCGGGGGATCGCGGTGGATCGGGATCGATGCGTCCGCCGCCAGCTCCCGGATGCGCGCGGCGATCTCGTCGACGCCCTTCGCGATGCAGGTCGGCGCGGATCCCGGCGTTCGCGCCCAGCTCAGCGCCACGGCATAGTGCTGCGGGTTCACGATGATGACATCCGCTTTCGGAATGTCGGACAGCATCGAGTTCATCGCGATCTCCTGGGCGCGCTGCCGTCTTTGCTGCTTGACGTGCGGATCGCCCTCGGATTGCTTCATCTCGTCGATCAACTCCTTGCGGGACATCATGTTTTTGCGGCGATGCTCCTGGTGCTGCCAGAGGAAGTCGATCACGCCGAGAGACAGCGCCACCACCAGGACCAGCGAAAGAAACTGGACCGCCAGGCGCCCGAGTTCTGCCAAGGCCGTCGATGCCGCGAATTGCGAGGTCGCCACGATGATCGGCATCTGCCTGTACAGGAAGACACCCAGAACGACCGAGTAGATCGTGAGCTTGGCCGCGCTCTTGGCGAATTCGAAAAGCCCGCCCCTGCCGAACTTGTTCTTTGCGTTCGAAAGCGGAGAAATCCGGTTCAGTTTCGGCTGAAGCTTGTCCGGGGCGAAGACGAGAGCGCGTTGCACGACGGTTGCAAGCAGCGCGGCCATGGCCGGCAGACCCAACCACAGCGACAGGGGCGCGGCCAGTTCAAGGCCCAGCCCGAATGACAGCGGCCCGCCGGCTTCTGTGAACCACAGGGTCGACAGGCTGTCCGCCTGTTCGAGCATGATCGAAAGGCTCGCGCCGAGTTGCAGAAGGCTGGTCCCGCCGAAAAGGATCAGCAGCAATAGAAACCCGGCATAGACCGCCGCCGTGGTCAGATCGGTCGATTTGGGAATTTCCCCGCGCTTCCGGGCATCCGCAAGCTTCTTTTCCGTCGGTTCGTGGGATTTCTCGCCGCTTTCGTCCGGATCCTGGCTCATCCGGCACCCCAGGGATTTCCCAGGAAGGTCAGAAAGCTACGCCCCCAGACCGACAGGATGATCGGAAGGGTCAGAAACAGAAGGATCAGACCGCCCGCGGTGATCGCCGGGGCCCCGACGAAGGCGACCATCAGTTGCGGCATCGCCTTGTTGATGACGCCGAGTGCGACGTTGTAGATGAAGGACGCGATGACGAAAGGCGCGGCGAGGGTGAATGCAAGCTCGAACGCCGCGGCGATCCGCGACGTGCCCCATTCCGCCACCAGATCGGGTGCCGGGAAGATCCCCGGAGGAAAGGCGATATAAGTGCCGATCAGAGCCTCCGACACGCGGACGTGCAGGCCGGACATCACCGCCAGGCACAGCCCGGCGATCACCATGATATGCCCCATCGCGGGCATCGGCTCGACTCCGGCGGTGCCGAGAATCTGCGAGAGCGAGGTGGATTGCGCGGCGATCGATCCGGCGACCTGGAGCACGATCACGAACAGCCGAAGGGTGATCCCGAAGACCAGCCCGATCACCGTTTCGCTCAGGAGCAGAAGCAACAGAGAGTCGGCCCGGCGCAGCGACGGCACGATGTCGGCCGCGACCGCCGGCGCAACAATGATCGTGAAGCACAAGGCAAGGGCAAGGCGCACGCGCGGCGGGACCGTCTGTTCGCCGAATGCCGGCAACAGGGCCATGACCGCGCCGATCCGCAGGAAAACGACAAAACCCGCCGCAAGCGACATCTGGCCCGATTCCAGCAATCGCGCCAGCAGGAAGGTCACGCGGCGACCATGCCGACCACGGCCGGTTTTGCGTCGGTTCCGATCTCTTCGAACGCGAAGACCGGGTTCGTGATGCCCTTTGCGGACAGAACCGTGCGCAGGAATCGCCGCCGCCTGCGGGAGGTCACGAGCGCCGGGTAAACCCCGTCTTCCCCGATCCGGGCCAACCTCTCGGCCACGTTGCCGGCAAGCCGGTTGAAGTCTTCGGGCGGCAGGGCGACATCCGCGCGGCCGTTTTCCGTGTCGAGTTGGTTGTGAAAGAACTTCTCCTCCCATTCGGGGGCGAGCTGAACCAGGGGAATTGTGCCGTCCTCGCGCTTCAATTCCGCCACGAACTGGAACGCGATCCGTTGCCGGACGTGTTCGCAGATCGACTCGGGCGTCGCTTGGGCGCCGCGCGCCTCGGCGATGGATTCGATGATGAGCGCAAGGTTCCGGATCGACACCCGCTCTTCCAGGAGCAGTCGGAGAACGGATAACAGCAGGTCCATCGGCACCTTGTCGGGCACCATCTCGTCGAGAAAACGCTTGTTCGCCTGGGCGCGTTTCGGATCGCTCAGGTTGGTGAACTCTTCCAGAAGACGCCGAAGCGCCTTGTGGCTGAGCAGCCGCGGAAAGTTGCGCTTGATCACCTCGAGCAGATGGGTCGCCAGAACCTCTGTCGGGGTCACGATTGTCGATCCGGCAAGGGTTGCCTGCTCTCGGTCGCCCGGCGGGATCCAGCGCGCCGGCGCGTCGTAGACGGGTTCGCGCACGGACGTCCCTTGTGGCACTTCGCCCTCTTCGGCCTGGGCGATGGCCAGGACCATGTCCGGCAGCAACCTGTCGCGGGCCTGTTCGACACCCTGGATCCGGACCCGATACTCGCCCGGCGGCAGGGCCGCTTCGTCGGTCAGCCGGATTTCCGGCAGGATCAGGCCGTAAACCGTCGCCACATGGGTGCGCATGTTCGAGATCCGCGCATCGAGGCCGATGGCCGGATCCAGAACCATGGAGACGAGATCCGGCGCGAATTCGACGTGTATGTCGTCGAGGTCGAGCACATCGCCAAGCGATGCCTCGGGTCTTTCCGCCTTCTCCGAGGCGGATGCCTGCGCCTTTTCCGCGGCGTCGCGTTTGCGGTTGAATCTCAGTCCGAACCACGCTGCCGATCCCAATGCGGCCGATCCCAGAACGAAGGGTACGAAGGGCAATCCGGGCACCAGGGCGAACAGGGCCATCAGCACCGCCACCGTCACAAGAGCCGCGGGATAGCGGCCGATCTGGCTGAACAATGCCGAATCCGTCGACCCCGACAGGCCGCCCCGGGCCAACAGAAGGGCGGAAGCGATGGAGATGATGACGGCCGGAATCTGGCTGACCAGCCCGTCGCCAACCGTGAGTATCGCATAGGTTTCGAACGCTTCGCCAAGCGGCATTCCATGCAGGGCGGCCCCGATCACAAGCCCCATGACAAGGTTCAGGAGCGTGATCAGCAGGCCGGCGACCGCGTCGCCTTTCACGAATTTCGACGCGCCGTCGAGCGAGCCGAAAAAGGTCGTCTCCTGCTGCTCGCGCTCGCGCCGCGCTTTTGCCTCTTCGTGGCCGATCGCCCCGGCGGACATGTCGCTGTCGATGGCGAGCTGCTTCCCCGGCATCCCGTCCAGGGCAAAGCGCGCGCCGACTTCCGCCATGCGCGCCGCGCCCTTGTTGATCACGACAAAATTCACGATCAGCAACACGCCGAACACGACAAGCCCGAGAAAGACGCTGCCGCCCATCACGAACATCGCGAACCCCTCGATGACATTTCCTGCCGCCCGCGTCCCGGTATGGCCCTCACCGATGATCAGCTTCGTCGAAGAGACGTTCAGTGACAGGCGCAACATCAGCGAGGCCAGAAGGACCGTCGGGAATACCGAAAAATCCAGTGGCCGTTCGATGAACAGCGTCACGGTGAAGATCAGGATCGCGAGCGCGAAAGATGCGGCAAGGCCGATATCCAGAACCCAGGCCGGCATCGGCAGGATCATCATGACGATCACGGCCATCAAAGCGAGTGCCAGCAGGATCGTCGGTTGGAAGAACTGGGAGAGACGAATGGTCATTGTTCTATTCCAGGAAAATCAGCCGTGTTGAGGACGATGAATTCCCGATCGGAACGAGGGAGCCCATCTGCGGAGCCCCCGCTGGAGAGTCGGACAGAAAGGGAACGAAGGTCGCCAATCGCGTCGGTGTCGTGGCCCTCTCCGGCTCGAGTGGCGGGGATAGCGATGCGCGGATTTGCTCGAAACGGGTCCGGTAGCGCGCCGCACGTTCCGGTGTTCGAGAATGGTAGGCCCCTGCGGCGAGGCTCCAGTCGCCCGTTTCCGCGTAAAGCTGGCTTAGAAACCTGGCGGCATATCGGGCGTTTTCGGCCGGATCGAACATGGCTTCGAGCGAGGCGAATGCCTGGCCGTGCCAACGGTAGTTGATCTGAAAACAGCCAATGTCGAAACTGACAGCGCCCTGCGAGAGACGGGTCTCGGAGAATCGCAGGGCCTCGGGGAAGGACGGGAACCAGTGTCCCTCACCCTCCATGTTGACGGCCCACGGCCAAGCCCTGAGTGCGCCGTCAATGTTGCGCCCGGTCTCATTCAGGGCAATCGCGCGAAGCACATCGACCGGAATACCGCTCTCCTGCGCCGCGGCGACGGCGGCGCGGTCGCACACCGCGGCTGTCTCGTTGGCACCGAGGGGTCTGGCCAGAATCAGGGCCAGAATTGCAATGGCGGTTTTGCACCGAAGCCGGCGCCATCCTGCCGATTGCGGCTCCATATTCGCTTTTATGGTAAGTCCATCCGGCATTCTGCTCAGACTTCCTGTCACGCTAGGATCTTCTTCCCGGTCTGACACGATCAGGTTGACGAATCGTAAGCGCCGAGCGGACTTCAGTCGTTTGTGCGACCATCCTCAAGCAAGTTGCGCAGGACACGGCGTGTGTCCTGGCTCCGTTCGAGGAGCGATCGCGATACAGCCAGTGGTGATCGTGGGGGTGAAGGCGCGGCAAGAGGATCCGATGGATTGGCAAGGTCGGAAACCGAAACCGCAGCCTCCGACGTCGGTAGGCCGGTGTCGCTGTCCGGCCACGAGTCCGGCCGTGCCAGTGCTGCCGCTTCGGCCTCCGCTCCGGAGGAAAGAACCGACGCATCGTCCCATTGCCGGCCGCGCCAGATCGCCCTTGCATGCGCTTCGTCGTTCCCGATTTCGGCAAAGATTCTGCCAGCTTGCAAGTGATCGCCTGAGATTTCGAGCGCTTTTGCACGGAGCGTCTTCGCGGCCGCATCCTCCAACCCGGCGAGATACCCGATCACAAGATCGGGACGCTGCTCGGCCAGATATGCTCTGGCATAGAGCATTCTGTCCTCCGGTGTCGGGACGGATGGATCGTTCGACAACTGCGTTCGGGCTTCCTCGGTCAGGCCGAGGTCAAGAAGACGGGCGGCGATCTTTCGGCGAACGGTATCCGCCTGCATGGTTTCACCGAGGTCGATCGGCCCTGGCAGTACGGTCGAAAGGAATTCTGTCGTCGTGGCGGTTTCCACGGTCAAAGAGAACAATTCGTGAAGCAAGGCCGTGGCGACATGTTCCGGCATCCCGGCTTTTGCCTGTTTCAGCGCATCAAAGGCGGCGGGCAGATCGCCACCATAAGCCAACGCCCGGACATGAGCGCGTGCCAGGTCCGCCCCAAGTTCTGTTCCCCGGCTCTCGAACGCCAACGCCTCTGCGTTCTCGCGCAACTTCGGGGATATGGCTCGATCCTCGGAGATCAGCGAATCGACAAGACGTATCAGGGCATTTGCCGCGAGCGCCCCGTCGGCTTCCACGATTATCTCAAGCGAAGATGCGGCATCGACCACTCTATCGGTCTCCAGCGCAATCCCTGCCTCGATCGACAGCAATTCCTGGCCGTCGTCGACAGGAGCCCGGGAGAGTGCATTTCGGATAGCCGATGCGGTAGCGATGTCTCCGCCGTTAAGAAACCGCTCCGCCAGGCGTGGCCCGAGATGGCGCCTCAGGTGCACCGGCAGTCCCGAGAAAGCGGCGATCACGGCCTTTTCAGATATTTTGTCGAGAGGGCCAAGGTCATCCTGGGCAAGAACTGCCCAGAGTGCCGTTCGACCGGGGCAGGTCAATTGTTCTGAAAATGCGCCGTAAAGCTCCGAATGCGAACCGTCCACGATCTTTGAAATGTCGGTAAGAATCCCGACCTGAGCCGAGTCCGTGCGCATCTCTTCCAGGATCCTTTCGGCTTCGATACCGAAGCCGAGGTATATATAATTCTTGGCCAGAACGAGTAGCTTGTCAGAATCCACGATATCGAACTCGCCGACAAGATCGTTGCGGAATTGGCCAAGTGCGGCGCCGTTGTCGGGTGGAGTGCCCCAATTCGGAAGATCGAGCAACTCGTCCGGAATGCAATTGGCATCGCCGTTGAAACCCTCCGACTTGTGGCCGGACGCGGCGAGACCTCGGTCGACGCTGGTTTCGATCAAGGTGTTTTCGGATATGATCGGGGAAGTTCCGGGCGGTTCGCGGAGTTCCGCATCTGTTTCGCTTTCGGGCGGCGCGCCCGTGCGATCGCCTTGGTCCGGCCCTGCCGGGTTGTCCGGCTCCACGACGCCCTGGGACACCGCTCGGCTCAACTGAGCGAGAAGCTCATCCTGGAATGCACGCAAGCTGAAGCGCGGGGGAGGCTCGACGGGGATCGTGTCAGGAACGGCGGCCGTATCGGGCGCCTCGTTCGCTATCGTGTCGCTTTGCGTCTTTACGGCCCAGTCAAAGGGAATGCGCCGGGAATTCGTGGTAAACGCGTTCGGCGACGCCAGGTCGGGATCGAACGCGGCCCTCCACTTGGGAAGGGTCGTTTCCGGTCCGGCTCGGGCTGGTGGATCCGTGCCGGCGATTCCGGGAAGCCTGTCCTCGAATAACGCGGCGGCACCCGGCGGTCCGTCCTTGGTGTCGATGACGATTCCCCGCCGGATCTCGAAGGCATCGGCGTGGCAGTCGCAGGCGAGATCGAGAAACATCCTCGCCCCCGGCTGAATTTCGATGGCCGCGATCCGTGTCCTCGGGATGTAGTTGAACACTGTCCGCAGGTCGTAGTCGGCGCGGGCGCCGTCTGGCCGGAATTCGTAACCGCCCGGCACCCTGCCAAGAGTCCATTCGGGAATCACGTCGAACAACAATACAATACGGGAGAACCCCGCATGCTCACCGGAGATCACGCGAACATCCTGTGCAATGCCGGTAGAAGGAGCCAGGAAAAAGGCCAGAATGAAAACGAGTCTTCTCATGCGGCGTCCTGTTTTATGCCTTTCAGCGAATCCTCGAGTTCTGAAAAACTGGGGCGACAATGGCTGGGCGTATTCTGGCGTCCGACTTCGATGCAGATATTTGTTGCATGATTGTACAGATTGGCCACGAGCACCTCTCGGATAAGTTGATAGAAATGCGCATCGTCTTCGACCACCGTCTTGACCTTGGCCGCAAAAGGCCCGACCAGGCCGTAGGCAAGAAAGACACCCAGAAACGTCCCGACAAGCGCACCGCCGATGAGGCGGCCGAGAACTTCTGGCGGTTGGTCAATCGAACCCATCGTCTTGATCACGCCCAGAACCGCCGCGACGATCCCGAGCGCCGGCAACCCGTCGGCAATCGTCTGCAGTGCGTGGCTTGAATGCAGTGCGTGATGCAGGTTCGCGTCCATACGTTTTTCGAGAACCTCTTCCACCTGATGCGGATCGTCGTAGTTCATCGACGCGGACCGAAGCGTGTCACAGATCAGTTCGACGGCTTCGCTGTCTTTCAGGATCCGCGGATAGCGTTGGAAGATCGCCGATTCGGGTGGATTCTCGATATGTTCCTCGAGCGCGACGGCGTTCGATCGTGCGAGCCGGATCAGCTCGAACAGGAGACACAGCAGATCGCGGTAATCCCCGTGTTTCCATCGGGGACCCTTGAACACCTTTCCGATGTCCTTGAGCGTTTGCTTGATCCCCGAGAGATCGTTCGAGATCGCGAATGCCCCGACCGCCGCGCCGCCGATGATCATCATCTCGAACGGAAGCGATTTGAGAATGATCGCAAGCTTGCCGCCGGCCAGCAGATAGCCGCCGAAGACCATGACGAAGATCAGTGCGATTCCAAGAAAACCGATCATCCGGACGCGTTCCTGTCTGTTGGGCCTGGCGTTCACAGCACAGGCAGATCTTTAGCTCGCGGAGGTTAAGACCGGGTATCCGCCGCTACTGAACAGGGGCGTTCGCGTTCCGGCCCGCAAGAACCACGCTGATCGCGTAGGCGGTATCCGGCGGCAGACCGGCGAGAATCGCGGCCGCCGCATCCGGGCGCATGCGGCCCAGAAACCCCGCCGCGAAATCCGCCGCCATGGTCTCGAAAAGAGCGGCCGCTTCCTTTGGCTTCATGGATTCGTAGACCGCGGTCAGGCGCAGCAGATCCTCTTCTGCGGCGGTTTCCGAGATCGCGACCATGGATGCCAGGTTCTTCTCGGCCTGCTCCAGTGCCGCCAGGTTTCTGGAAATCTCCTGCTCCGCGAGCGCCAAGGCACTTGCACGGTCCTCCAGCGCAGCCTCGCGCGCGCTTAACCGTGCGTCTCTCTTGTCCAATGCGGCCAGCACCGCGGCGACATCCGCCGGCGGCTCGCATGGCGCCGGTTCCGTTTCGGTCGCGGCGTCCATGCCGCCAGCCAAATCGGCGACCTCCTGGGCCAAGACCTTTCCCGGACCCGATACAAGGCGAAGGCCGCCCGATGCCGCCAGCAAAATGACGACGACCCATATCGCGCCGCGCCCCGAGCTCTTGCGCAATCGAATGGCCCGTTTCTTTCCTGTGGTCATTTGGCCAAACTCCGGCACTCAGTTTCTTCGGGAACGAAAGGCGTCCGGCGACGAAGGATCCGGCTCTTGGCGCGAAAATTCATCCGCCTCGGCAACGGGTTCCTGTGGATGCCGGCCGTTGCCGGGTCGAGGCTCCGGCGCATTCCGCATGCCCGGCGTGTCCGGCAGGTCGTGCATCGCGGCAACCAGCAGTTCGAGCTTGCGCGACACGGTTTCCGCGCGCCCGGTCAGATCCTTGAGGCTGGCCGTCGACCCGGTGGCGGCGCCCTGGGCCTTTTTCAGGGTTCTGGTCATGTCGTCGACCTGGCCGGAGAGAACGGCAATCGCGCCGCCGACGCCCTTTTCGAGGTCGTTGAAGCGGCGAAGCCGCCGGGACAGAACGACACAATAGAATGCGGCGCCCAATGCGCCGGCGATCAGCAGGATGTCCGAAATCAACTCCATGTCTTCCCCTCAGTTCAGAACGAATTCCATGATCAACAGATCGCGAACGCGGCCTTCGCCGGTGACGATCTTTACCCGGCGGAGCATTTGCGCACGCAGCCGCATAAGGGCCGCCGGATCCGCCAGGTCGGTGATGTCGACCGCGCGCAAGTAGCTGTTGAGTACGTCGATCACTCTCGGCAGCAGCGTGGTCACGTCCGATTCGTATTTCGGATCGACTTCCAGGTGCGCGCGGAACCGCAAATATCGATTCGAACCGCCGGACCCGAGATTGATGACCAACGGTTCCATCGGAACGAAGACCACGTCGGGCAGTGCGGCAACTTCGTCCGATTGTGCCGTCTCGTCGGAATGGTCGCCGCCATTGGGCGAATCGCCCCCCAGGATCATCCCGGAATAGACCGCGAAAAATCCGCCCCCACCGAGCAGGGTTGCCAGAACAAGGCCCAGGACAAGCGGCAGTTTCGATGGTTTTTTCGACGGGGCTTCCGGTTTTTCGGTGTCTTCGGCCATTTCGGACGCTTTCTGATGTGACGGGGTCCGTATTACCGCGTCCTGACTAACCGATTGTTAAGGCGGATCGATCAAACACGGGGTGTCCTTTCAGAATGGAGGAATCGTTCCGTGCAGCAGATCCTGTCGGTCTGGTCGTCGCTAGATATGCGCCGCCGTGTCGTGGTCGTTGGTGCGACACTGATCATGTTTCTGGCCGTGATCGGCCTGTCGCGAATGGCCGGCCAGCCGTCGATGTCACTGCTCTATGCCGGGCTGGAGCCGGGCGCGGCTGGCGATGTGGTTGCGGCGCTGGATCAGCAGGGCGTCGCTTTCGACGTGCGCGACGGCGCGATCTTCGTCGATACATCGCAACGCGACTCGCTGCGGATGACCCTGGCCGCGCAGGGTCTGCCGGCCAACGGCTCGATGGGGTACGAACTGCTCGATTCGCTTTCGGGATTCGGCACCACGAGCCAGATGTTCGACGCCGCCTACTGGCGCGCGAAGGAAGGAGAGCTGGCGCGAACGATCACGTCGGGTGCCGCCGTGCGCGGGGCGAGGGTTCATATCTCGAACCCCAGCTCGAACCCGTTCCAACGCGATCTGAAACCGACCGCGTCGGTTTCCGTGACCAGTGGAACGGGCACGGTCACGGCGGCCCAGGCCAAGGCGTTCAAGTTTCTTGTCGCCTCGGCGGTGGCGGGTCTTTCCGCCGAGGACGTGTCGGTCATAGACGGAAACGGTGCCCTGGTCGCGGCGGAGGATGACCTGATCGCCTCCTCCGGCGACCGCGCGGCCGAGCTGCGCCGCAACGTGCAGCGCATCCTCGCGGCGCGGGTCGGTCCGGAAGGCGCGGTTGTCGAGGTCAGCGTGGAGACGATCACCGATAGCGAGGCCATCGTCGAGCGGCGGTTCGATCCGGACAGCCGCGTTGCCATCAGCACCGAGACGGAAGAACGCTCGACCAGTTCCAACGGAAGCGATTCGGGCGCCGTGACGGTGGCGAGCAATCTGCCCGAGGGCGATGCGTCCGGCGGCAATTCCACATCGACCAGCGAAGACAGCGAAACCCGCGAGCGGGTGAACTACGAGGTGTCCGAAACCACGCGCGAGGTCGTTCGCGGACCCGGCGCGGTCAAGCGGATTTCCGTTGCCGTTCTGGTGGACGGGATCCGCGCGCTCGACCCTGCGACCGGACAGGAAGCGTGGACGCCTCGCGGCGCGGAAGAGATCGAAACCCTGCGCGAACTGGTGGCGTCCGCCATCGGTTTCGATGCCGACCGCGGCGATTCGATCACCATCAGATCGCTTGAATTGCAGCCTGTCGAGCCTGCGGGTCTCTCCGAGCCGCCATCATTCCTGTCGCGCGTTCATATCGACGCGATGGGCCTGATCCAGATCGGGGTGCTGGCCGTTGTCGCGTTGGCGCTGGGCCTTTTCGTGCTGCGCCCGATTCTGTCGCGGCCTGCCCGGCCCGCAGCCCTTGCACGACCGGGTGCCGATGCGCTGGCCGGCCCGGATAGGGACAGCCGGGCGGCCGCCCCTTCGGATTCGCAAGAGCCTGTTCTTACCGGAGAGATCGACGACGGGCCCGGTCCCTTGCCGCAGATGGCGCTGGTCGGACAGGGGCGAGATGCGCACGCAGCGGGCCTGATCGGCGACGGTGATCCCGTCGAGCGCCTTCGTCAGTTGATCGACGAGCGCCGGGATGAAACCGTCGACATCCTGCGAAGCTGGATGGAAGACACCGAGGAAACGGCGTGATGGCCGGTCTCGCGCTCGAGGATTTCGACGTCGCCCTGGCCGATATTGCCGCGGAATCCGTTGTCGATTCCGGCGGACCAATGCCGGAAACGGGCGCTGGCGACGCTGCGCGCACGGATGTCTTCGAGGAGGGATACCGCGCGGGTTGGGATGACGCGGTTCGGGCGCAATCCGAAGACCAGACCCGGATCGGCGCCGAATTCGAGCGCAATCTTCAGGAATTGAGCTTTACCTTCCACGAGGCGCGCGCCCACGTCATCCAGTCGATGGAGCCGCTTCTGACCCAGCTCACGGACACCGTTTTTCCGGGATTGCTGGCAGAGGCGCTGGCCGCGACCGTCCTCGAGGAACTTCAGCCCCTGATCGCGGATGCCGCCGATGCCCCGATAGAATTGGTCGTCGGCCCCGGCGGGCAGGGCCTCCTCGAGGCGCAGGTTTCCCAGGTCGCGAATGCCGCGATCAGACTGGTGGAGGAGCCGTCGCTCGCCGAAGGGCAGGCCTATCTGCGGGTCGGAAAGGCAGAGCGGCAGGTCGACCTGTCCGGCGCGCTCGACCGGATTCGCGCCGCCATCGCGGCGCTTTACGAGCTGAATGAAAGGACTTTGAAACATGGCTGAGGACGACCATCCCTTCACCCGCGTTCCGATCGAGATCATGGTGTCGGTCGGACGCGCCCATCCGCTGGTGCGCGACCTGCTGGCGCTTGGCGACGACGCTGTTCTGGTGCTGGACAAGAGGGTCGAGGACCCGGTGGAGCTTTTCGTCGGTGACAGGCTTATCGCGCGCGGCGAGCTTCAGGAACTCGACGGCGAGAATGCCGGCCAGCTTGCGGTCCGGCTGACCGAGGTTGCAGACCTTGCGAACGGGCTCTGAAACGGTGCCTCTCCGCGCGCGGTGCACCCTGGCAGGCCTGTTTCTGGTTCTGGTGGTGGTCGCAGTCCCGGCCGCGGCCCAGGAATTCTCGATCAACCTTGGCGGGGACGGCGGATCGCTCACGGCCCGTTCCATCCAGCTGATCGTATTGATCACGGTTCTCAGCCTCGTGCCGGGTCTCGCCATCATGATCACCTGTTTTCCGTTCATCGTGACGGTGCTGTCGATCCTGCGGCAGGCGATCGGCCTGCAGCAATCACCGCCAAACATGCTGATCGTCAGCCTCGCCCTTTTCCTAACCTATTTCGTGATGGAGCCGGTCTTTACGGAGGCATGGACAACCGGCGCAGAGCCGCTGATCGAAGGGACGATAGAGCTGGAAGAGGCGTTCATGCGCGGGATGGAGCCGTTTCGCGGGTTCATGGCGGCGCGTCTCGATCCCGACACGTTCGACCGGCTTGCAGAGCTGCGCCCGGCGACCGCCGGACTTGCCGGGCCGATGGATGATGCGCCCTTGTCGCTGCTGGTTCCGAGCTTCTTGCTCTCCGAGGTCGAGCGTGCCTTCCAGATCGGATTTCTGGTCTTTTTGCCGTTCCTGATCATCGACCTCGTGGTCGCCGCGATCCTGATGTCCATGGGCATGATGATGGTCCCGCCCGCTATCGTCGCGATGCCGTTCAAGCTGGCCTTCTTCGTGGTCGCGGACGGCTGGAGCCTGATCACCGGCGCGCTGGTGCGCAGTTATTTCTAGCCGGCGCTGTCAGAACGGCGCCGCGGAGGAAAACTGCACCCCGGCGCCGCCGTCGGGATGCCGAAGCCTGAGCCGTTCCGAATGCAGCATCAGGCGCGGGAATTCCCTGGCCGGTCCCTCGGCATAGAACGGATCGCCGAGGATCGGATGGCCCAGTTCCTTCATATGGACCCGCAGCTGGTGGCTGCGCCCGGTCTTCGGAAACAGCCGGACCCGCGTTGCGTTCTCCTCGCGCTTCGTCACCCGCCACGCGGTTTCGGCGGGCTTTCCGTTCGCATGGTCGACCATCTGCCGCGGCCGGTTCGGCCAGTCCACGATCAGCGGCAGGCTCACCGTTCCCTTGTCGGGCGCAAGATGCCCCCAGACCCGCGCAGTGTAGGTCTTTTTCACCTGCCGCTTCTCGAATTGCAGGCCGAGATGGCGCTGCGCCGGGGCGGTCAGCGCAAAGACCATGACACCGGACGTGTCCCGATCCAGCCGGTGCACCAGCAGCGCCTCTGGAAACGCGGCCTGTACCCTTGCAAGCAGGCAATCGGAAAGGTCGGGCCCCTTGCCGGGCACGGATAGCAGCCCGGCGGGCTTGTCGACGATCAGGATCTGGTGGTCGGCATGCAGGATCGTCAGCGGTGTGTCGGGCGGGTTGTAGTCGGTCATCGCGCGCCCCTAGCGTTGCCGCGCGCCATAGGCAAGCTCAGGCGGCAAAGACCCGTGCCAGGATCGCCGCCAATCCGGCCGCATCGGTATTGTCGAAGGCATCCGGCAGGTTGCTGTCGATATCCAGTACGCCGATCAGCTGCCCCGCCCGGTTCCTGACCGGAACCACGATTTCCGAGCGTGTCGATGCGGCGCAGGCGATGTGCCCCGGAAATTCCGCGACATCGGGGACGATCTGCGTTCTTCCGTCGCGGGCCGCGGTGCCGCACACACCCTTGCCGAACGGGATCACGAGGCAGCCATGCGTCCCCTGATACGGCCCGATCCTGAGAGTTTCCGGGTCGGTGACGCGGTAGAATCCGGTCCAGTCGAACCTGTCATCGGCATGGTGCAGCTCGCAGGCCACCGTCGCCATGAGCGCAACCTCGTCCCGCTCGCCATCTGTCAGAGCGGCAATCGTCTTGCCCGTTTCAGCGTAATCGATCCGCATTCCGTTTTTCCCGGCATGAGGCAGGATGTGTCCGGGCATCGTCATATCCCTGCGAACATCGCGTGAAAACCGGATGGTAACGCTTCGCATATAGGGTCGGATTTGACAACGAAAACGGAGATTGGCATGAACCTCCATTCCGAAACGATCGGCGATGCCCTGCGGGTCGAGGTGCGCGAATCGCGGATCGACGCCGCCGTGGCCATCGAGTTCCGCGATGAACTGTGCCGCCATGCCGAGGACGGGCCGCCGCGCGTGATTCTCGATCTCGGCGGCGTCGGATTTCTGGATTCGAGCGGCCTTGGCGCCATCGTCGGCGCGATGAAACTGCTGGCGCCGGATCGCCGGTTGGAACTGGCGGGGCTGTCCGGGGCGGTGGAGCGTGTGTTACGGCTGACGCATATGGACAGGGTCTTCGTGATCCATGCCGGCGGCGACAACGCGGTGGGCGCGGCGGCGGATGCGCCCTGACGGGGCGGCCGTGGCCTGTCACCGCAAACGCGGATCATGTGCCGCGCTCCGGTTTGAATTGCCGCCGGATGCAGCAGAGGTGCGGCGCGCGCTCGACCTTGTGACAGGCTGGTGGGCCCGCGAAGGGATCGGGCGTGCCTGCCGCGAGCGCGGTGAACTCGTTCTCGCCGAGATTCTGAACAACATCGTGGAACATGCCTGTTCGAACATGCCGGGCGGCAAGATAGGCCTCGATCTTCGGCACGGACAGCGATGCCTCTTGATTCGCGTGCGTGACAATGGGCGGCCGCTTCCCGGTGGCATTGTCCCGGCGGGGGCGCTGCCGAACCCGGAAGATTTGCCCGAGGGGGGGGTCGGCTGGCTTCTCGTCCGTCAATTGGCGGACGATGTCAGGTATTTTCGCGCTGGCAGCACGAACTGCCTTTCCGTCCGGATCGTGACACGCGCCGCCGCCGATCCGCTGCCGGCGAGGGATTAGCGGGAAAGTCCATGTCCCCCGATGCTGCCCGAGTTTCGACGCGCTGAAGCCAAAATGCTGCCTTGAATGCCGGGCAGCTTGGCCTTGTAGCTGCATGGCTTCACCCGGCGCCACGTCCAATAGCCCCCCCAGCGTGTGGCGCCGGGTCTGCATCGCGGCCCTTTCGGTCGGGGTGAATGGCGTGATACGTCCAACGATGTGCGCACCGCAGCAATCATCGAGGACCGGACCATGCCAATTCGACCCGTCAAGGAGCTTGTCGCCGACGCCAAGGCCCGGATCGTCAGTCTGACGCCGCAAGAGGCACAGGCGAAGGCCGATGCAGGCGAGGCGCTGCTGGTGGATATCCGCGACATCCGCGAGCTGAAGCGGGATGGCCGGGTGCCGGGGGCGTTCCATGCGCCGCGCGGCATGCTGGAATTCTGGATCGACCCGTCATCGCCCTATCACAAGCCGGCGCTGGCGACCGACAGGACATTGATCCTGTTCTGCGCCAGTGCGTGGCGGTCGGCGCTGTCCGCGGATGCGTTGCAGAATTTCGGCGTCGATGCCGTCGCCGAGATGTCGGGCGGGTTCGGCGCCTGGCGCGATGCCGGTCTTCCGGTCGAAACGGACTGACCGCCTGCCGATCAGTTCAGCTGGACCTGCAGCGGATAATGCCCATCCTCGAAATCGCCGAACAGATCGGGCAGATCCGGATGGTCCACAGGCTCGCCTGAATAGTCGGCCACGAGGTTCTGCTCGGACACGTAGGCCACGTAATAGCTGTTCTCGTTCTCGGCCAGCAGGTGATAGAACGGCTGGTCCTTCTGGGGCCGGCTGTCTTCGGGGATGGCGCTGTACCATTCCTCGGTATTCGAAAACATGGCATCGACGTCAAAGACCACACCCCGGAACGGGTGCTTCTTGTGACGGACAATCTGACCCAATGCGTATTTCGCGCGCGTTCTCAGCATGGTTTCGGCCCCCTCTGGCCCACGTTCCTAGCCAATCCCCGCCGGGCTTGTCCATGGATAGTGCCCGATTTCAGGGGAAACAGTGTGTGAAGCGGCTTTCGACAGTGCCATGTGATGCAAACGCGCAATCCGGCAACCTTCATGCGGGAATGTGAACGCAGGCGCGGCAAAAGTCGTTTAACCGGACGGCGTTTTCCGGTAAGTTGCGCCAACAAAACAAAAAGACAATGAGGGGCAAATGGGCAGGACCCTCCGCACATTGATACTCGTCGCGCTGGTCGCGGCGTGCGGCGGCGGTGCAAGCAACGTGAAACCGCCGCGCAACCTTGACGATGCCTGCGCGATCCTGCGCGAGCGTCCGGACTTCAAGAGAGCGTTCAAGCGGACCGAGCGTCGCTGGGGCGTGCCGATTCACGTCCAGATGTCGACGATCTACCACGAATCCAAGTTCGAGGGCGATGCGCGGACGCCGCTGAGGTTCGTTCTGGGCGTGCTTCCGATGGGGCGGCAAAGCTCTGCCTTCGGGTATTCGCAGGCGCTGGATGGCACCTGGGACGAATATGTCGCGGAATCGGGCAGTCGTCGGGCGCGGCGCGACAACATCAAGGACGCGGCCGATTTCATCGGCTGGTACATGAACAATACCGAAAAGCGGCTGGGCATTTCCAAGCTCGACGCGCGCAACCAGTATCTGGCGTACCACGAGGGGCAGGCCGGGTACCGGCGCGGCAGCCACAATCGAAAGTCGTGGCTGCTGGCCTATGCCGACCGGGTGCACGAGCGGTCGCTCAAGTACAAGGTGCAGCTCAACCGCTGCCGGTAACGCGGGCCGGCCGGGCTCAGCGCCCGCGCCGGCGCGTCTCCAGCGGGATGTTGAATAGGCCGGATTGCAGGCTGTTCACCGTCTTCAGGTCGTTGAGCGTCACCGTCGTTCTGGTGCCGTCGCCGCTGGTGATGATCCATTGCCGAAGCTCCACCGGAGGGCCGGTGAATTTCAGGCGTATATTGCCGTATTCCGGGTTCTTCGGATCCTGCGCCACGACCATCGTCGCCGTGCCGTCGTATTCGAAGGCGGTGACCATGTTCGCGCGGCTCAGATCCACGTTGCGTTGCAGGATCAGGTTCAGCGGCGTCCGCGCTAGCGGGTATTGCTCGGGCGGCTGGTTCGATTTCGGATCGAAGATCGCCACCTGGCCGCCGCCGGCCATGACCAGCGTGGCATCGGGCGGATCGTATTCGAACCGGATGCGGCCCGGCCGCTTGATGTAGATCTTGCCGGTGGCGATCGTGCCATCCTGATTGATCTGGGTGAACCGCCCCTCGGCCGATTTCAGGCTGTTGAGATAGGCGGAGATCGTCGGAAGCCGCAGCGCGTCCGCGTGGGCGGGTTGCAGCATGGCCGCCAGGAACAGCGGCAGAAGGAACAGGCGCAAGTGTTTCATGGCATTCATGTAACCACATGCGCGCGGCATTGCACCGCCCCCCGCATCACTTTGCGGAGACTTGCCGACGGGCGCGGGCGCTCATGGCGCGCCCCGATCACGCCGGAGCGGGCCGCGAGGTTCCCGTCAATGCTGCTCGGGCACCAGGATCTCGCGCTTGCCGACATGGTTGGCCGGGGACACCAGGCCCTCGTCCTCCATCTGCTCGACCAGCCGCGCGGCCTTGTTGTAGCCGATCGCCAGCTTGCGCTGGATGTAGGAGGTCGAGCATTTGCGGTCCTTGATGACGACCTGCACCGCGGTATCGTACAGCGCATCCTCGCCATCGGTGTTGCCGCCCAGCCCAAGCACCAGGTCGATGTCGCTTTCCTTGTCGTCGTCCGGCCCGTCCACGACGCCGCCGACATAATCGGGCGGACCGAAGGCCTTGAGGTAGTTGACGATTTCCTCGACCTCTTCATCCGACACGAACGGCCCGTGAACGCGGGTGATCCGGGCGCCGCCCGCCATGTAAAGCATGTCGCCCATACCCAGAAGCTGCTCTGCCCCCTGTTCGCCCAGAATGGTGCGCGAATCGATCTTGGACGTGACCTGGAACGAGATCCTCGTGGGAAAGTTCGCCTTGATCGTGCCGGTGATGACATCGACCGACGGGCGCTGCGTGGCCATGATCAGGTGGATGCCCGACGCCCGCGCCATCTGCGCCAGCCGCTGGATGCAGGCCTCGATCTCCTTGCCGGCGACCATCATCAGGTCGGCCATCTCGTCGACGATGACGACGATGTAGGGCAGGGCTTCGGGCGCGAATTCCTCTGTCTCGAAGATCGGATCGCCGGTACCGTCGTCGAACCCGGTCTGGACGGTGCGCGTGAACATCTCGCCCCGGCTGAGCGCATCGGCGACGCGGCCATTGAAGCCCTCGATGTTGCGCACGCCCATCTTGGACATCTTGCGGTACCGTTCCTCCATCTCGCCGACGACCCATTTCAGGGCGACGACCGCCTTTTTCGGGTCGGTCACGACCGGCGACAGAAGGTGCGGGATGCCGTCATAGACGCTGAGTTCCAGCATCTTCGGGTCGATCATGATCAGCCGGCATTCGTCCGGCGTCAGCTTGTACAGCAGCGACAGGATCATCGTGTTGATCGCCACCGACTTGCCCGAGCCGGTGGTACCCGCGATCAGCAGGTGCGGCATCTTGGCGAGATTCGCCACCACCGAATCGCCGCCGATATCCTTGCCCAGCGCCAGCGGCAGCTTCATGTTCGAATCGCCGAAATCGCGGGCCGCCAGGATCTCGCGCAGCACCACCTTTTCGCGGTTCGCGTTGGGCAGCTCGATGCCGATCACGCTGCGGCCCGGTACCGTCGACACGCGGGCGGACAGGGCCGACATGGACCGCGCGATATCGTCCGCCAGCCCGATGACGCGGCTGGCCTTGAGGCCCGGCGCCGGTTCAAGCTCGTACATGGTCACGACCGGGCCGGGGCGGACGCTGACGATCTCGCCCTTGACGCCGTAATCGTCCAGAACGGTTTCCAGCATCCGCGCGTTCTGCTCCAGCGCCTCGTCGCTCAGGTGATGACGCGTGACCTGCGCCGGGCTGGTCAGCAGCGACAGGGGCGGGTGCTCGTAGGCCTCTGCCGGCTCCTCGAACTGCAATTGCGGCTGCGCCTCGGCGCGGGCCTGGCGCGAGGGCTGTGCCGGGCGGGCCGCGGTGTGCTGCACGACCGGGCGCGCCGGCTCTGCCGCCGGGATCGGCGCGGTATGGGCGGCCGGTTGCGGCACGGGCTGCGCGGTGGCGGCTTCGGGGCGCGGCGGTTCGGCCACGTCTGCTGCGGTCAAAGGCGGCTCCGGCATGTGCGGCGCGGCGGGCTCCTGCACCTGGCGTGCGGTCAGCGGCGGCTCCTGCGGGATCGCGTCGGGGTTGTTCAGAAGCATCGGGCGCGGGCCGCGTCTGCGGGCGGCTTCGGGCACGCGGTTCGCCTGCAACACCGGCACCTGGCGCACGCGGCTTTTGATCACGTCGGCGATCTTGGCCTTGATCCGGTCGTCGCATGCGCCGGGATCGTCCGGCAGCGCGGGGGGCTGCTTTTCCACCAGCTCCGGCTCCAGCGGGGTATCGGGCCGCTTCAGTCCCGGCAACCGCAGGCGCAGGGCGGGCTTGGGCTTTGGCAGCGGCGCGGGGTCCACCGGCGCCGCCTCGGGCATCTCGGCCGCCGGGCGGCGCGCCACCAGTTCGGGGGCACTGCGCGACATGCGCGGCGCGACCTCCAGCTCGGCCGCGAGCGCGGCCTCCTGCTCGGCGGCCTCGGCGGCGGCGGACCGCCTGCGTTCGGCGCGCGAGGCACGTGCGGCGTTCAGTTTCGCGGCCCCCTGCACCGCGCCGCCAAGGCTGCGGCCGATCAGCGACATCGCGCTGGCGTAGGCCAGCACGAAACTGACGGCGAGGAACCGAGCCGCGCCGCGCAGTTCGGGCATGGTGCAGCCGGTCACGAACAGCGCCATGCCAACGGCGGCCGCCGCAAAGACCAGCGACAGAACCTTGAGCCCGAACGTCGCGGTCACCGGCACCACGCCCAGCACCGCGCCCAGGATCGTGTCGCCGAACAGGCCGCCCAGCCCGAAGGAATGCGTCCACTCGCCCGACGGGACATGGGTCGAGGCGTAGACCGAGGCGAGCGCGATCGCGATCGGCGCGAAGATCAGCCGCCCAAGCGCGCGATCCGACCCGCGATGCAGCAGGAACCGCGCGCCCCATGCCAGAAAGACCACCGGAAAGCCCCAGGCGCCGAAGCCGACGATGATGAACAGCGGCGACGCGATCGAGGCGCCGAACCGGCCCAGCAGGTTGCGCGCCGGCTCGTCGGTGGCCGATAGCCAGGACGGGTCGTCAGGGACGTAGGAAAACAGGATCATCGCGCAAAGCAGACCGACCGCCGTCAGGCCGAGGCCCAGCAATTCCTTGCCGCGCCGCTCTAGCACGGCCTGGGTCTTGCTGTCGAAAAGACGTTCGCGTTGTCTGACCTGATAAGATGCCATGTGACTCCTCGTCCTCACCCGTAGATGCAGTCGCGCAGCCTGGTCAGCGCGTTCCGCATGTCTTCGATCGGGGCCACCATCGCGGCCCGAATGTACCCGGCTCCGGGATTGCCCGCCCCGGTATCGCGGCCCAGATAGGCCCCCGGCAAGACCCGCACGCCGGTTTCTTTCCAAAGCGTCAACGCCGCTCGTTCACCGTCCTCCACCGGCAGCCACAAGAAGAACCCCGCCTCGGGGGGCAGGTATCCGGGCACGCCGCCAAGGATGCTGTCCGCCAGCCGGAACTTTTCCTGGTAGAGCGCGCGGTTCGCATCCACATGCGCCTCGTCCGACCAGAGCCGTTCGGCCACGCGCTGAAGCGGCAGCGGCAAGGGTGCGCCGGCATAGGCGCGCAGCGTCTTGATTCGCGCGATGCTTTCGGGGCCGCCGGCCACGAAACCGGATCTCAGGCCCGGCATGCTGGACCGTTTCGACAGCGAATGGAAGATAAGCACGCGTTCCGGCGACGCGCCCATGCTGTGCGCCACCTGCAATGCGCCGATCGGCGCCGTGTCGCGGTAGATCTCGCAATAGCATTCGTCGGCGAAGATGCGGAAATCGTGCCGCTCGGCCAGCTCGATCAGGGCCGCCCAGTAATCGCGCCCGGCCATCACGCCCTGCGGATTGGACGGCGAGCACAGATAGACGATCTCGGTCCGGTCCAGAAGCGCCGGATCCAGCGCCCCGAAATCCGGCAGGAACCCGGACTCGCGGGTTGCGGGCACATAGACGGGCTCTGCTCCGGCGGCCAGGGCGGCCGCCGCATAGACCTGGTAGAACGGGTTGGGCATCAGCACGGCCGGTGTCTTGCCGCCCGCGCCCTGTTCGGGACAAAGCGCGATGCAGGCGTTGAACAGCCCTTCGCGGGTGCCGTTCAGCGCCATGATCTGCCGGTCGAGCGCCACCGGAACGCCGTAGCGCCGCAGGATCCAGCCGGCGATGGCATTGAGCAGCTCGGGCGTGCCGTCATTCGGCGGATAGCGGCCGAATTCGTCGATATGCGCCGCAAGGGTCGCACCGACCCAGTCGGGGAACGGATGCCGCGGCTCGCCGATGGACATATGCACCGGCGTGTCGCCGGGCGCATGAGCGTCCAGCAACGTCCGCAAACGCGGAAACGCGTATTCTGGCAGGTTCGAAAACCGCTCTGGGAACGTCATCGGTTCGCTATATGCCTCAAAAGACGGGGTCATTGCCGCCCCGATTGCGCCCAGACTATCGGCGGCACCGGACCCGGTCCAGAAAACTAAGCGTTTTTCGAGCCTTGAGCGGGCGAGTTGTGTCTTTTAGGCCAGCGCCGCCTCGGCCGCGATACCGATGCGCAGCAGTCGTTCCTCGGCCATCGGCGGGCACATGATCTGGATGCCGGTCGACGGAATACCCGTCGGCAGGGTCAACCCGCACAGGCCCAGAAGGTTGCCGATCCTCGTGTTCGACAGGGTCAGCAGGTTTTCCTCGACATAATAGCGGTGGTCGTCCAGCAGCCGGGTGGCATCGGGCGGCAGATTGGGTGCGGTCGGGACCAGCACGGCGTCATAGCCGGCCGTCCGCCGCAGCCAGAGTGCGCGCATCTCGTCCAGCTTGCGCCAGGCAGCCACGAAATCCGCCCCGCTAAAATTGCGCCCGCCGCGGAACCTTTCAAGGATCATCGGGAACATGGCGTTCGGGTTCGCCTCGATCGAGTCGCGCCAGGTTCCGTAAGCCTCTGCCCCGAACACGATGGGCGACAGGGCGAGCATGTCGGCAATGAACGGCTCCTTCCGGAACTCGATTGCGGCGCCGGCGGCTTCCAGCGCCGTCACCGCCTGCTCGAACCCGCGCGCCGGCGCATCGCGCAGCGAATCGAGCGCGCCGGTTTCCAGAACCATCATCCGCGTGCCCGCAAGCGTCCCGTGGCGCAGGTCGGGTGGTGTCTTGCCCTCCATTGCGGCCATCAGCAGGCTGGCATCCTCGACCGACCGGCAGAGCGGGCCGACCGTGTCGAAACTGGCGCAAAGCGGCACGGCCCCCTCAAGCGACAGGCGGCCCGAGGTTGTTTTCAGCCCGATAAGATCGTTCCAAGCGGCCGGAACCCGTACAGAACCGCCAGTGTCCGACCCGATGCCCGCGGCCGAGAGGCCGTAAGCCACCGACGCCGCCGCACCAGAGGACGACCCGCCCGCCACCGCATCCTCGTCATTCACGCAGGGCGGCGAGCCGGTGACCGGGTTCAGGCCCAGCCCGGAAAAGGCCAGTTCGGACATGTGCGTCTTGCCAAGGCAGACAAGCCCGGCCGCCGCGGCGTTTCGCACGACCCGCGCATCCCGATCGGGCACCCGCCCGGCCAGCAGCGCGCTGCCTGCCTCGGTCGCGGTTCCGGCGGTGTCGAACAGATCCTTCCAGGACACCGGCACCCCGTCCAGCGGCGAGCGCAGAAGCCCCAGGCTGGCGCGCTTGGCGGCTGCATGCGCTTCGGCAAGGGCGCGCTCCGGTGTGGCGCGGGCGAATATCCGCGCGGTCAGCGGGTGTTCGTCGATTTCCTGCAGATACCGCTCGGTCAGCGCGGCGGGGTCGACCTCTCCGCGCGCGATCCCGCGGCCCAGATCCGCGGCCGTCATCCATAACCAATCGTCGGACATGTTCCCGCCCCTTTCGTTCGCGCCCACGCTAGCGGCAGGATCCCGCATGGACAATCCCGCCGGCCCGGCCATATTCCCCCCATGGACGTTGTCATCATCGGAGGGGGCCTGAACGGTCCCGCACTCGCGCTGGCGCTTGCAGGCGTCGGCCTGCGCGCCACCATTGTCGAGCGGCTGGCCGCCGAGGTGCGGCTTGACGCGGGTTTCGACGGGCGCAGCTATGCGCTGACCCATGCCTCGGCGCGGCTGCTGCGGGCCATCGGCGTCTGGGACGCGGTAGAGGAACACGCCCAGCCGATTCACCAGGTCAAGGTCACCGACGGCCGCGCCGGAGAGGGGGCATCACCTCTGATGTTGCTGTTCGACGGTGCCGAACTCGAAGAATGGCCGGTCGGGTATATCGTCGAGGATCGCTATCTGCGCCGCGCCATGCAGGCCGCGCTGGACGCTGCCGGAAACATCACCCAGATCACCGGCCTCGACGTGACCGGGCATGACGTGACCGATGCCGGCGCAAGTGTAACACTGTCCGATGACAGGAAAATTTCGGCCAGAATGCTGGTCGGTGCCGATGGCATGCGGTCGCGCACCGCGCAGCGCGCCGGCATTCGCCGGATGGAATGGTCCTACGGGCAAACCTCGTTCAGCTGCGCCATCGCCCACGAAAAGCCGCATGACGGCATCGCGCACCAGTTCTTCATGCCGCCCGGTCCGCTGGCGCTTCTGCCGCTGCCGGGCAACCGCTCGTCGGTCATCTGGACCGAATCCGACCGCGCCGCGCGCCGCATCGCCGCGATGAGCGATGCCGAATACCTGGCCATGCTCGGCCCGCGGATCGGGGATTTCCTGGGCGGGTTCGAACTGGCCGGGGGGCGGTTCCAATATCCGGTGCCGCTGTCCATCGCGCACCGTTTCGCCGCGCCGCGCATCGCGCTGATCGGCGACGCGGCGCACCGGGTGCACCCGCTGGCAGGGCAGGGCCTGAATGCCGGGCTGAAGGATGTGGGCACCCTTGCCGAGGTTCTGACAGAGGCGCATCGGCGCGGCGAGGATATCGGGCGGCTTGACGTTCTGGAGCGGTTCGAGCGGTGGCGCCGTTTCGACGTGGCGACGCTGGCATTGGCGACGGACAGCGTGAACCGGCTGTTTTCAAATGATAATCCGATCCTGCGCCTGGCACGCGATATCGGCCTTGGCGTGGTCAGCGGCTGGCCGGGACTGCGCCGCGCGATGATGCGCGAGGCGGCGGGCGTCACCGGCGACCTGCCCCGGCTGTTGCAGGGCCGGCCGCTTTAGGCGCCGGTCATTCCAGCGCGCGTGCCTCGTCGATCAGCATGATCGGAATGCCGTCGCGGATCGGGAAGGCCAGATGCGCGGCCTTGGAAATGAGTTCCTGGTTCACCGAATCGTAGCTGAGCACCGCATGGGTGCGCGGGCAAACCAGTGCCTCCAGCATCTTGCGGTCATAGGTCGGCCTTGCATCGTCGTTCATTGCATCACCTCGTCGGCATTGCCGCCGCGCAGCGAGAACTCGATCAGCGTAATCAACGTCTCGCGCCGGGTTTGCAGCGATGGCGCCTCAAGCAGCGCCTGCTTGTCCTCCGGCTCGAACGGGCACAGCATCGACAGCGAGTTTATCAGCATCTCGTCATCGGCGTCACGCATCGCCTCCCAGTCGGTCTTGAGGCTTTCCTCCTCGAAGAACCGGCTGAGCAGGTCCAGAAATTTCGCCCTGTCGAACCCGTCGTCATGCTCGGCCCCGCCGAGATCGCGCGCGAAGCCGTCCCATGTCACGTCGCAGCGGCGATACGGGGTGAACCCGTCGATCTCCCGCAGGACGCGAAAGCGGGAGATGCCGGTGAGCGTGACCATGTAGCGGCCGTCCTCGGTCTCGGAGAAACCGGTCAGCCGCCCGGCACAGCCGATCCGGTGCAACCTGTCCGCCTCCGCCCCCGGTGCCTCATAGGGTTGCACCATGCCGATCAGGCGATGCTGCGTCTTCAGCGTGTCGTCCAGCATCGCCAGATAGCGCGGCTCGAAGATGTGCAGCGGCAGCTTGGCGCGGGGCAGCAAGAGCGCCCCGGGAAGCGGGAACACCGGGATCGTGTCGGGCAGGTCGGCTGCGGGGAACATTCCCGGAAGGTAGTCCGTGGTGCCGGTCAGGCAAATATCATCGACGACAGTTTCCTGCGACCGTTCAGCGCGATCGGATCCTGCGGTTTCAGCGCCTCGAAAATGGTGAAGAGCTGCGTCTTGGCGGCGGCGTCGTTCCAGTCGCGGTCGCGGCGGAACAGCTCCAGCAGCTCGTCCACCGCGCTTTCGACATCGCCCTTGGCATACAGCGCCTTGGCCAGGTCGAGCCGCGCCTGATGATCGTCCGGGTCCGCCTCTGTCCGGGCCTTAAGCTCGTCCACGGGGCCGGCGTTCTCGGCCTGGCGGGCCAGCTGGATCTGGGCGTGGGCCGCTTCCAGCTCGGGCGTCTCGCTGATCGCGGCGGGGGCGCCGTTCAGCACCGCTTCCGCCTGCTCCAGCTCGCCCATGGCGACATGGGCGCGGACCATCCCGCCATAGGCGGCGGCGTTTTCGGGTTCTTCGCCAAGGATCGCGGCAAAGGT
Source organism: uncultured Paracoccaceae bacterium (assembly GCA_947503765.1). Lineage (GTDB taxonomy): Bacteria > Pseudomonadota > Alphaproteobacteria > Rhodobacterales > Rhodobacteraceae > Psychromarinibacter. Next base: position 308,475 of record CANNFA010000004.1, read on the forward strand.
CTGCGCGGCATCGGTGGCGGCGCCGTCGGTCAGCATCTGCTCGGCGGCTTCGATCGCCTCGGCCAGACCGCCATCGCCGCCCATCCCCGCGATGCGGTCGATGAACGCCGCGATCTCGGATTGCGGCACCGCGCCCTGGAACATGTCCACCGGCCGGCCGTCGACAAAGGCGACGACCGTCGGAATGGATTGCAGCGGCAGACCCTGCTGCGCCAGCGTGGCGGCAAGGCGCTGGTTCTCGTCCACGTTCAGCTTGGCCATGCGGACCTTGCCGCGCGCCTGGGTGACCGCTGTCTCGAGCATAGGGCCAAGCGTCTTGCACGGCCCGCACCAAGGCGCCCAGAAGTCGACGATGACCGGAACCTCCTTGGAGGCTTCCATGACGTCGGCCACGAAGGTCTCTTCGGTCACGTCCTTGATCAGGTCGGCGGTGTTTGCGGCGGTGTCGGTATTCTGGCCCAGTTCCAGCATGGCGGGTGTCCCATCTAAACGGCGTCTGTTGCTGGATTAGATGGAGTAACCGGCGCGCTCTTGCAAGGGCGACGCCCTACAGATCGAAGGTGGCGAAGACCGGCGCATGATCCGAGGGCTGCGGCCAGCCCCGCACCGCGCGCAGAATGCGGCTGGAATGGGCGGCGTTCGCGATGTCGGGCGTGGCCCAGACATGATCGAGCCGGCGGCCCTTGTCGGCGGCATCCCAGTCGGGCGACCGGTAGGACCACCACGAATAAAGCTGACCCTCCGGGATGTCCTGCCGGGTGACATCGACCCAGCCGCCGGCATCCTGGGTCTCGCCCAGATGCTCGACCTCGATCGGCGTATGGCTGACCACCTTGAGAAGCTGCTTGTGCGACCAGACGTCATCCTCGCGCGGGGCGATGTTCAGATCGCCGACAAGGATCGCCCGCTCGGGCCGCTCGGCATGGAACCAGTCGCGCATTTCGGTCAGGTAGTCGAGCTTCTGGCCGAATTTCTCGTTCACCGCGCGGTCCGGCTTGTCGCCGCCGGCGGGGACATAGAAATTGTGGATCGTGACACCGTTTTCCAGCCGCACGGCCACGTGCCTTGCATGGCCGAGACCGGCAAAATCGCGGTCTCCGACATCCTCGATCGGCAGGCGCGACAGGATCGCGACGCCGTTATACCCCTTCTGGCCGCGTGCGGCGACATGGGCGTAGCCGGCGGCGCGGAACGCCTCGAGCGGCATCTTTTCCACCGGGCTCTTGCATTCCTGAAGGCACAGGATGTCGGGCGCTTCCTCGGCCAGCAGGCGGCTGACAAGCGGCTCGCGCAGGCGGACGGAATTGATGTTCCAGGTGGCGATGGTGAAGGGCATGACGGCTCCGGTTCCGGGTCGGGCGGACGATAGGGGGAATGCCGCGCGGTCTCAAGGCGATGGGCCGGTACTTAATTTAGAGAACGTATAATGCACCCGAAATGCGCTTCGTTTCAGTCTGGCGCGGGGTCAAGGCCGAAGGCCGCCGCGCCATCGACTGGCCGTCCGGCGGCCTGTCGATTTGGTGAAGCCAGATCAACGATTTGATGTACTTCGGATTTGGCTCATATAAAGCGCCGGGTTGAGAGTTCGGATCGACAGTCCCCGGCCAGTCGATGGCGCGGCTCCATGACCAATTCCTCAGCGCAGCCCCGTCTCCTCCAGCAAGCCGCGCCGCTTCGCCTCGTAATAGTAGCCGCGCGCGTACCAGCTCACGGCCTTGTCGCGATTGCCGTCAGACACCATCCAGGCGCCGCGCAGGTATTTCACCGCGTATTTCAGGTTGGTTTCCGCATCCAGAAGCCCCTCGGGCGGGCCGCGATAGCCCATCGTGCGCGCCGTGGTCGGATGGATCTGCATCAGCCCCATATACGGGCCGTTCCGCGCGCCGGGCCGATAGGTGCTTTCGCGTTGCACGACGCGGTGCACCAGGTCGCGCGGCACGTCGTAGAGATCCGCGTACTTGTTGATCAGCAGGCGCAATTCGCGCGTCTCGCCGGCATGCAACCCGCCGGTATCGCGCATGGGCGCGGCGCGCTCGCGCTGTCCGCAGGCGGCGAGGATCAGGCAGACGGCAAGAAGCGCCCAGCGTGCCATTGTCATGTGTCCCATCGTTCTGTCGGGCCAGAGTTTACCCGACCCGAAGTGCCCGAAAAAGCCCGCAGCGGTGCAAGTGGCGGCGCGGCGCCGATGAACTTGACCGGTGTGGCGGGCATGCCATCATGCACCGATCCCCGAAGCGGAGCGATGCGGAGTGTCATGCTGCGCCTGATCGGCCTTTTCATCCTGCTGGCAAGCGCCCCCGCCCAGGCGGACGGGTGGGAGACGTTCAGCCACGACATGGGCAACGGCGCCGCGGTCTGCCCCTATGATGACGCGGAAAGCGGGCGGTTCTTCTGTTTCGCGCTGGCCTGCCCGCCGGGCGGCGGGGCGCCGATGATCCGGGTCACGTTCTCCGGCAGCGCCATCGGGCAACCCTCGGCACCGCTATCGGTTCGGGTGGACGGGAAGATCGTGTCGCGCCTGTTCCTGACCCGCCTGCGCGAGCCGGACGGCGAAGGCGATTACGGAACGCCGGTCGACCCGGTGCGCGATGCCGCGCTGATCGAGGCGCTGAAGACCGGACGCCGGGCCACCATCGTGTTCGGGATCGGATTGCAGGCGGTGGTCGAACCGATCTCGCTCAGCGGCTCGCATGCGGCACTGGATGCGGTGCCGGATCTGTGCGGCGCGGTGCTGCTGGCGGCACCGCAGGACGATTGAGCGCCAGGAACTTGCGCTGGCGCATTGGGGCCGGGAAGGCGCGCGGGCCGATCAAAAAAGGCCCCGGCACGAAGCCGGGGCCAGTCCAACAGGGAGGGTTGCATGTCTATGTCCGGACATGCACGGATCTCGTTCATTTTTACCTGACCGCGCCATGCCGCTTTGACATGGATCAGATGGGTCGAACTATTTCACGCCACCAGCCTGTAGCCACCGCTTTCGGTCACCAGAAGCCGCGCATTCGAAGGGTCGGGCTCTATCTTCTGGCGCAGCCGGTAGATGTGGGTTTCAAGCGTGTGGGTCGTCACGCCGGCATTGTACCCCCAGACCTCGTGCAGCAGCACGTCGCGCGCCACCACGCCCTCGGCCGAGCGGTAGAGGAATTTCAGGATGTTGGTTTCCTTTTCGGTCAGTCGGATCTTGCGGTCCTCGTCGGTGATCAGCATCTTCATCGCCGGCTTGAACGTGTAGGGGCCAAGCCGGAACACCGCATCCTCGGATTGCTCGTGCTGGCGCAACTGGGCGCGGATCCGGGCAAGCAGGACGGGAAACTTGAAGGGCTTGGTCACGTAATCGTTCGCGCCCGCGTCGAGCCCCAGGATCGTGTCGCTGTCGCTGTCATGCCCGGTCAGCATGATCACCGGGCACTTGACCCCCTGCTTGCGCATCAGGCGGCAAAGCTCGCGGCCATCCGTGTCGGGCAGCCCGACATCCAGGATCACCAGGTCGAACAGCCCCGCCTTCACCTTTTCCATCGCATCATGGCCTGATCCGGCCTCGAACACGTCGAAATCCTCGGTCATCACAAGCTGCTCGCTGAGCGCTTCGCGCAGATCGTCGTCATCGTCGACCAGAAGGATTTTCTTGAGGTTGGACATGGATAACCGGCCTTTCCTGTTCACGGTCAACGAAATGAGAGCGGCCGTGGTTCCGGGCAAGGTTTGCGACAGTCTTTTCACGCCCTCGTGTCGACAGGGGCGCGAATGTTTCATATCGGAGGGTATTCGTAACAATCGGATGCCGCGCGATGCCGCTAGAGCCGACGACCACAGAACACCTTGCACGGGCGCGCGCCGATCTGCGGATGGGCCTGCCGGTGGTGCTTCGCTTCGGGGGCGGCGCGGCGGTCGCGGCGGCGGCAGAGACGCTGGGCGCGAAACGGCTGGCGGAGATGCGGGCGCTGGGCGTGCCGGTTCTGGCGCTGACGGCGCGGCGGGCGGGCACGCTCAAGGCGCGGGCCTATGACGGCGACGTGGCGCGAATTGCGGTGCCGGACGGGGCGGGAATCGGCTGGGTGCTGGCGATGGCCGATCCGGCCGACGACCTTGCCGTGCCGATGAAAGGGCCGCACCTGTCGCTGCGCGGCGGCGGGGCCGAGCTGCACCGCGCGGCGATCCGGCTGGCCAAGGCGGCGCGGCTGCTGCCGGCGGCGGTGCTGGTCGAGGTGCCCGACGGGGCCGGGTTCGCGGCGACACACGGCCTGACCTGCATCGACCTTGCCGAAGCGGCGGCGGTTCTGGAGGCGCCGGGCGACATGACCGAGGTGATCTCGGCGCGGGTGCCGCTGATGGTGTCCGAGGCCGGACGGCTGCACGTCTTTCGCCCTTCCGACGGCGCGGAAGAGCATTACGCGGTGGAAATCGGCCAGCCGGCGCGGGACAAACCGGTGCTGGCGCGGCTGCATTCGGCCTGTTTCACCGGCGATCTTCTGGGGTCGCTGAAATGCGATTGCGGGCCGCAATTGCGCGCGGCGCTCGCGAAGATGGGCGACGAGGGCGCGGGCGTGCTGCTGTATCTGAATCAGGAGGGGCGGGGAATCGGTCTGGCCAACAAGATGCGCGCCTATTCCCTGCAGGATCAGGGGTTCGACACCGTGGAAGCGAATCACCGGCTGGGCTTCGAGGATGACGAGCGGGATTTCCGCATCGGTGCCGAAATCCTGGCGCGGATGGGGTTTTCGCGGGTGCGGCTTCTGACCAACAACCCGGCCAAGGTGGCGATGATGCGCGAGCATGGCATCGACGTGGTGGAGCGGGTGCCGCTGAAGGTCGGGCTGAACCCGCTGAACGCGAAATATCTCGACGTGAAGGCGAAGAAATCGGGGCATATCCTGTGATCGGTCGGCGCCTGGGACGCCGATCCGCTGGGGGCGCTGCCCCCAGACCCCCGAGGTACTTTCGGCAAGATGAGGATGTGATCGTCGCGGGAGGGACGGCGCGGTTCCGGGGGCGGCTGTTTCCGGTATCGCTGGGGCGTGGCGGTATTTCCGCCGACAAGCGCGAGGGCGATGGCGCGACACCGGCAGGGGGGCTGGCGATCACGGGCTGCCTGTACCGCGCCGACCGGATCGCGCGGCCGAATGACTGGGCGATGCCGATCGGGCCGCGCGATCTGTGGTCGGACGATCCGGCGGCGGCCGAGTACAACCGGCAGGTTCGCGCGCCCTATGCGTTCAGCCACGAACGGTTGCGGCGCGCCGATCCGCTATATGACCTGGTGCTTCTGACCGACTGGAACTGGCCGGAGGCGGTGCCGGGGCGCGGCTCGGCGATCTTCGTTCACCAGTGGCGCCGGCCCCGATACCCGACCGAGGGGTGCATCGCGTTTCGCCGCGATCATCTGCACTGGCTGGCGGCGCGGGTTCGGTGCGGCACGCGCCTGATCGTGCGTCAGCCGTAATCGCGTTCGCCGAAAATGGCCGAGCCGACGCGCACCAGCGTCGCCCCCTGGGCGATGGCGGTCTCGAAATCGGCGCTCATGCCCATCGACAGCTGCGGCAGGCCGTTGCGGCCGGCGATCTTGTTGAGCAGGGCGAAATGCTGCGCCGGATCCTCGTCCACGGGGGGAATGCACATCAGGCCGATCACCGGCAGGTCGAGGCCCTGGCATTCGGCAATGAAGGCGTCGGCATCGGCCGGCAGGATACCGGCTTTCTGCGTCTCTTCGCCGGTATTGACCTGCACGAAGAGGTCCGGGCAGCTGCCGGTCTCATCCCGAAGCCGGGCGAGGGTGCGGGCGAGTTTCGCGCGGTCCAGCGTCTGGATCACGTCGAACAATTCGATCGCCTGCCGGGTCTTGTTGGTTTGCAGCGGGCCGACAAGGTGCAGCTCGATCCCGTCGAACCGCTCGCGGAAGGCGGGCCATTTGCCCGCGGCTTCCTGCACCTTGTTCTCACCGAACAGGCGGTGGCCCTGCTCAAGCACCGCCTCGATCCGCTCCTGCGGCTGCACCTTGGAAATGGCGCAGAGCCGGACCGAGCCGGGCGCGCGGCTCTGGCGCTGCTCCTCGGCGCGAATGCGGCTTTCGATATCGGTCAGGCCCATGGCTTACCCCTTGTCCGCGGCATATGCGCCGCCAAGCGCGTCGAACAGATCGGTCAGGTCATCCGCGTATCGCTCCCACGCCTTCATCGAGCTGCGGTAGATCGGCTGGCGCACCTGGTGCACCGACAGCGTGTCGACCCGGCGCCGGTTCTGGTGGAAATTCAGGCAGCTGTCTTCCCAGTCCAGCCCGCAGGCGGCGATCAGCGCGCGCGCTTCCTTCTCGGGGTCGGCGATCAGATCCTCGTAGCGGATCTCGTGGAACGCGCCGGGAAGCGTCTCGCGCCAGAAGGCGGTGATCTCGCGGAACAGGTGCCAATAGGTCGCCAGATCGCGCAGATCGTAGCTATACAGGTGCATGCCGGCGGCGAACATGTTCTTGTAGATCGACAGCAGGTTGTCGCGCGGGTCGCGGTGGACCACGACGATCCGGGCCTTCGGCAGGGCGGCGAGGATCGGGCCGATCAGCTGGTAGGATTGCACGCTCTTGTCGGTGACGAGGTCGGCATCCGGGAACCGGGCGCGCATCCGGTCGATGGCGCGCTGCCCGGCGGCGGCGATTTCGGCATCCGGCAGGTCGGACCAGTGGCGGAACGCGCCATCCGCGCCGCGCATGAGATGATCAAGCTCTCCGGCGGCGAATCCCAGCTCGCCGCCGCCGGTCACACGCGAGTGGCTGGCGACGATCTGTTCGACCAGCGTGGTGCCCGACCGGGGCAGGCCGGTGACGAAGATCGGCGCGGCATCGGAGGTGCCGGGAATGACACGCGCGCCGAAATCGGCATTGGCGCAGGCGGCGCGGATGCCGTCGATCCGGTCCCGCCGCTCGGCGATGTCGTAGGGGTATAGCTTGCGCACAAGCTCGTTCGCCGGGCGCAGGTAGGTGAACACCTTGTCGTGCTGGCCGGTATCCTCCAGTGCCTTGGCCAGCGCGAAACCGAGGCTGGCACGGTCGGCATCGCCCAGCGCGGGATCGTCGAATGTGTGCTGCATCTGCCCGATCAGGGGATCGCCGGGCGTCAGCTTTTCCGTCATCAGGAAAGCGCGGTAGGTTTCCCCGCTATGGGGCATGAGCGCGAGGGCCGCGCGGAAATCGCCGCGCGCCTCGTCGAACCGGCCGAGGGTCTGGAGCACGGCACCCCGCGAGGCATGGGCGGGGCCGCAATCGGGATGCTCCGCCAGGATCGTGGCAAGTTCGTCCAGCGCATCGGGCTCGCGGCCCGAATCGGCCAGCGCGCGGGCGAGACACAGCCGCGAATCGAGCGGATCGGCCCCCGCGTTCAGCGCGCGGCGCGCGTGATCGGCGGCGTCGGCCGGGCGCCGGTCCTGAAGCAGCAGGCGCGCATATTCCAACAGCGCCTCGGGATGCGCGGGGTCGAGCGTCAGGGCCTTGCGAAACGCCGCCGCCGCCGCGTCGTTCCGGGTGTTGCTGCGGGCATGGGCGGTGCCAAGTGCGGCCCAGGCACGGGTGAGCTTGGGGGCGATGCGCAGTGCGTCCTTGAGCTGCGGTATCGCCTCTTCGGGCCGGCCGCGTGCCAGAAGGAAGCGGCCGAAATTCGCGTGCGCCTCTGCATAATCGGGGTCGAGCGCGACGGCAGCGCGGAAATTTTCCTCGGCCGCGCCGTGCTTGCCGAGGCTGGATTGCGCGCTGGCGAGGATGTCTGCGATGATCGCCACATCCGGGTGGGCGCGGCGCAGCCTGGCCGCCGCGCTCTCTGCACCGGCGGCGTCGCCCGATTGCAGCAGGGCGATGGCCTGGCGGATGCGCTCGGGCGGGGCGGTGCCGATATCGGTGCGGGATTTCGCCGGTGTGCCGGTCAGTGCGTCCTGCATGGCCAGCACGAATTTCGGCGGCAGCGGCGCGCGTTTCGCCTTGCCCAGGAACGCCGTGATACGGCTGCGGTCGCCCAGCTTTTCGAGAGCGCGGGCATGCAGGCCCCAAATCGCCTGCTGGTCGGGGCGCAAGGCGGCGGCGCGGTCCAGATGGTCGGCGGCGCTGTCGAACGCGCCGCGTTTGAAGTCGATCTGCGCGATCTGGAACAGCGCGGGCGCCATTTTCGGCTCGGCGGCGACGATCTGCGCATAGATCTTGCGGGCGCGGTCGGGCTTTCCCGATGCCTCCAGCGCGCGGGCCTCGTTGAACAGCTTGGGGATGCGGGCGGGGCTGAGCGGCAGCATTGCGGGCGGACCTTCGGAAGAACGCGCCTCGCCTAGCACAGGGCCGGTGGGGTGTCGATTGGTGGCATCGCGGGGCCGCGCAAAAGAAAAGGCGGGCCAGAAGCCCGCCTTTCCATGCAATTGATCCGGAAGGATCAGAAGCTCATCGCAACACCCAGCGAGAACTGGTTGGCGTCGGCAGTGGTTGTCGGGGTCAAATCGACCTCGGAGTAACCATAACCAGCTTGGATTTCAGCGCCGCCGCCCAGATCATAAGCCGCTTGGAGGCCAACGCCGCGCGGATCGCCAACACCAGTGGTCTCGTACTGGCCATAGTTGACGCTCAGGCTGATCGGGCCAGTGGTATAACCCAGACCGATGCCGTAGTGAGCATCAAGACCGCCAAGATCATCGAACGACGTGTAGTTGCCGATGACATGGAACCCGCCACCGAATTTCGCCTCGATGCTGGCACCGAGCGCGGAAGGATCGAGAGGGCCGACAGACGCGGTCTGGTAACCAATACCGAACCCAAGGTCGATGCCGCTGAAGTTCGCGCTGTACTTCGCGCCAACACTCCACATCGGATCATTCGCACCGGTATCATCCAGTTCGACCGACGCGGCAAAGGCAAAGTCGCCGAACGAGTAGTCGTAACGGGCGATCTGGCCGTCATAGACGCCGTCCAGCACGTTGTTGCCATTGTAACCCGCATGAGTCGTGTGCGTATCGTCGATCGTGGCGTTCATGCCGACGTCCTGCATCGCCCAGTCCAGCGCACCGTCGGTGTCGCCCATGGTCAGGGTGCCGAAGGCGCCCGAGATGAAGATCGTCTCACCACCCTGGGTGGTGCCGTTGAAGGTAAAGGCAGTCGTCTCGTCCAGATCGACGCTACCGCCGAAGGTCAGGCCGTTGTCGGTTTCACCGGCGAAGGTGAAGGTGACATCGACATCCGTCCAGAACTGCGTTTCGTTGCCGTAGACGTCGCCACCGACAATACCCATTTCGGCCATACCGGAAAGCGTGACGCCCTGAGCGGACGCGATACCGGCAGAGGCCACGAGGGCGGTGGTCGCGAAGAGAACCTTTTTCATTGGTTTTCCCTCATTCGTTAAAAGGTGCACCTCAACCCGGTATTCGGAATTGAGTATGATGGGTGTGTCGCCCCAACCGACCTTGAATGCAATGACTGCCACGCCGCCCTGTCCAAAGCGAAACGGATTGATGCACCTATGTCACAGTGGGATTTCCGGGCCGGGAAGCCCCTGAAATGAAAATGCCTTGTCGGATTCTGCCCTGTCCGGTACACCCTGCGCAAGAATGGGCACGGGGCTATCCAGCATGACGCAAACCAAACCCTTGAAGGCGATCGGAATTCTGTGTGCGGTCGTGGTCCTTGCGGGCTGCGGCGGAAGCATGGGGATCGGCAACGGCGTGTTCGGCGGCGGCGCCCGGTCCGGCCCGCCCAGCGATGCCGTGATCGAGCAGCGCAAGAACGCACCTCCGCAGGCGCGCGCCCGCGAGCGTCGCGAGAAGGGAACGATCTGGGATCTGTTCGATTCCGGCGCCGATCCCGATGTCACGGTCGAGGTCAACAAGTACATCTGGAACGCCGCGCTGGACGTGCTGAAATTCCTTCCCATCGAGGCGGCCGATCCGTTTTCGGGCGTTATCGTCACCGGTTACGGGCGTCCGCCCGGCGGCGGGCGTGCCTATCGCGCGACCATCTACGTGCAGGATCCGGCGCTCGACGCGCGCTCGCTCACCGTGGCGCTCAACACCCAGAGCGGGCCGGCCAGCCCTGCCACCGTGCGCGCCATCGAGGATGCGATTCTCACCCGCGCGCGTCAGTTGCGGGCCCGCGATTCGAAGCTCTAGACCCTTCTCGCGGGTGCAAGTATCAACGCCGGGCCGGAATGCCCGGCGTTTTCGTATGACAGTCCTGACAGCCAAGGAATAGCACGCCCCATGTCCCGCTACGACGCCAGCGAAATCGAACCGAAATGGCAGGCAGCCTGGGAAGAGGCCGGGAGTTTCCTGGCGGTCCGCGACCCGGCCCGGCCGAAATACTACGTGCTCGAGATGTTTCCCTACCCGTCGGGGCGGATCCACATGGGGCATGTGCGCAATTACACGATGGGCGACGTGATCGCGCGCTACAAGGCGTCCTGCGGGTTCAGCGTGCTGCACCCGATGGGCTGGGACGCATTCGGCATGCCGGCTGAAAACGCCGCGATGGCCTCGGGCGGGCATCCCAAGGACTGGACCTATGGCAACATCGCGACGATGAAGTCGCAGATGAAACCGCTGGGCCTGTCGATCGACTGGACCCGCGAATTCGCCACCTGCGACCCGGAATATTATGGCCAGCAGCAGGCCATGTTCCTGGATTTCCTGGACAAGGGGCTGGTCTACCGCAAGGCGGCGACGGTCAACTGGGATCCGGTCGACATGACCGTGCTTGCCAACGAACAGGTGATCGACGGCAAGGGCTGGCGGTCCGGGGCGCCGGTGGAACGGCGCGAGCTGACGCAGTGGTTCTTCAAGATCTCGGAGCATGCCGAGGATTTGCTGGACGCGCTGGACGGGCTCGACGACTGGCCCGAAAAGGTCAAGCTGATGCAGCGCAACTGGATCGGCAAGTCCACCGGCCTGCAATTCGCGTTCTCGCTGATCGAGGGCCCGCACGGGCACGACCGGATCGAGGTGTTCACGACGCGGCCCGACACCCTGATGGGCGCCAGCTTTGTCGCCGTGTCCGCCGATCATCCGCTGGCGAAGACGCTGGAGCGGGACAATCCCGAGATCGCCGCGTTCAACGCCGAATGCCGCCGCATGGGCACCTCCGAGGAAGACCTGGAGACCGCGCCGAAGCTGGGCTACGACACCGGCCTGACGGTGCGCCATCCCTTTGATACGGCGTGGGAATTACCGGTCTATATCGCCAATTTCATCCTGATGGATTACGGTACCGGCGCGATCTTCGGCTGCCCGGCGCATGACCAGCGCGACCTCGATTTCGCCCGCAAGTACGAGCTGCCCGTCGCCTCGACCTATGTTCCGGTTTCCGAGGACGCGGCGCATGTCCTGCCCGAGGAAGGCGGTGACGCCTACGTTCCGCCCAAGACGCAGAAGGTGCGCTATGTGCGCGGCTTCGCCGGCGAGGAGGTCCAGACCGGCGACGAAGGCATCGCCACCGCAGTGACCTTCTGCGAGCAGAACGGTGTCGGCCAGGGCGTGACCGTGTTCCGCCTGCGTGACTGGGGGTTGAGTCGCCAGCGGTACTGGGGCTGCCCGATTCCGGTGGTGCATTGCGAATCCTGTGGCGTGGTGCCCGAGAAGAAGGCTAACCTGCCGATCCGGCTGCCCGACGATGTCAGCTTCGACGTGCCCGGCAACCCGCTGGACCGGCACCCGACCTGGCGCGACAGCGCCTGCCCGGAATGCGGCGGTCCGGCCCGGCGCGAGACCGACACGATGGATACGTTCGTCGATTCGTCCTGGTACTATGCGCGTTTCACCAGCCCTCGCGCCGACACGCCGACAGTGGCCGAGGATGCCGCCTACTGGATGAACGTCGATCAGTATATCGGCGGGATCGAGCACGCGATCCTGCACCTGCTGTATTCGCGGTTCTTCGCGCGCGCGATGCATGCCTGCGGCCACCTGCCCGAAACCGCGATCGAGCCGTTCGACGCGCTGTTCACGCAGGGCATGGTGACGCATGCGATCTACCAGACCACGCGCGACGGCGCGCGCCCGGTCTACCACTTCCCCGAACAGGTCGAATTGCGCGATGGCGGGGCCTTCCTGAAGGATGGCGGCGCGGCGGTGGACATCGTGCCCTCGGCCAAGATGTCGAAGTCCAAGAACAACGTGGTCGATCCGGTCAACATCATCCGCGATTACGGTGCCGACACCGCGCGCTGGTTCGTGCTGTCCGATTCGCCCCCCGAACGGGACGTGGAATGGACCGCCTCGGGCGCGGACGGTGCGTTCAAGCACCTGTCGCGCGTGCATCGCCTTGCCGTGGAGATCGCGGCGTCCGACGCTGCCGGCGCGCCCGCGGCCGACGAGGATCTGGCCCGCGCGATGCACCGCACCATCCATGACGTGACGATGGGCATCGAATCGTTCGGCTTCAACGCCGCCATCGCCAAGCTCTATGCCTTCACCAACGTGTTGCAGAAGTCCAAGGCCGGCGCCGGCGCGAAACGCGAGGCCGCCCGCGTGCTTGCACAGCTCATGTCGCCGATGACGCCCCACCTGTCCGAGGAATGCTGGCGGATGCTGGGCGGCGAGGGGCTGGTCACCGGGGCGCCCTGGCCGCGGGCCGACGAGGCGATGCTGGTCGAGGACAGCGTGACGCTGCCGATCCAGATCAACGGCAAGCGCAAGTCCGAGATCACGGTGGCCAAGGATCTGCCGAAGGAAGAGGTTGAAAAGCTGGTTCTGGCCGACAATGCTGTTCAAAAGGCGCTGGAGGGCGGCGCACCGAAAAAGCTGATCGTCGTGCCCGGCCGGATCGTGAATGTGGTTGTCTAGACCGATACTGCCCCGCCCGCCCCGCGCGGCGGCCCGCCCCGGCCCGGTCCGGGGCGGGCCGGTTGCGCGGCGGACGCTGCTGCTGACGGCGGCCGCCGCGCTGGCGGGATGCGGCTTTACCCCCGTCTACGGGCCGGGCGGCGCGGCGACCGGGCTGCGCGGCCAGATCCGTGCCGCCGATCCCGACACCCGCGAGGGCTACGTGTTCGTCGCCCAGCTGGAGGATCGGCTTGGCCTGCCGGCGGGCAGCGCGCCGTTCGCGCTGGAATACACGATCTCCACCACGCGCAAGGGTCTCGGCGTGACCAAGGCCGGCGAGACGACGCGCTACAACCTTCTGGGGCGGCTCGACTACGTGCTGAAGGCGGCGGGAACGGGTAAGGTGCTGACCCGCGGCAAGGTCGAGAATTTCACCGGCTACTCGGCTACCGGCTCGATCGTCGGGACGATCTCGGCGACCGAGGACGCGACGGCGCGGCTGATGGTGATCCTCGCCGACCAGCTGGTGACCGAACTGATCGCCACCGCGCCCGACTGGCGGCCAGGGCCGGACTCCGGGTTGGACTCGGCCGCACCGCGATGAAACTCTCCGCCCGCGATGCCGACCGGCATTTCCAGCGCCCGGACCCGTCCTGCGCCGCCACGCTGATCTACGGCGCCGACGCGATGCGCGTGGCTCTCAAACGGCAGGATCTGGTGGCGGCGATCGTCGGACCTGCCGGCGAGGAAGAGATGCGGCTGACCCGGCTTGCCGCCGCCGATCTGCGCAAGGACGCCGCGATGCTGACCGACGCGGTGCGCGCCACCGGTTTTTTCCCCGGCCCGCGCGCCGTGCTGGCCGAGGATCTGGGCGACGGGCTGACTGACACCGTGAAGGCCGCGCTGGACGGCTGGCAGGAGGGCGACGCGCATCTGGTCGTCACCGCCGGGACGCTGAACGCCCGTTCCAAGCTGCGCAAGCTGTTCGAGGGGCTGCGGAACGGGTTCGCCGTGGGGGTCTACAACGACCCGCCATCGCGCGACCAGCTGGAGGCCGAACTGGCCCGCGCCGGTCTGCGCAATGTCGCACCCGAGGCGATGCAGGACATCACGGCATTGGCACAGGTGCTCGATCCCGGCGATCTGCGGCAGACGATCGAGAAGCTGGCGCTGTACAAGCTGGACGATGCCGCGCCGGTCTCTGCCGCGGATGTCGCCGCCTGCGCCCCGGCCACCACCGAGGCGGCGCTGGACGACGTGCTGAACATCGTGGCCGAGGCGCGCACCGCCGAGATCGGCCCGGTCATGCAGAAGCTGGAGGGACAGGGCGTGCAGCCAGTCGGTCTGGTCATCGGCGCGGCGCGGCACTTTCGCACGCTCTATGCCGCTGCCTGCGATCCGGGCGGACCCGGTGCGGGCATCGCGCGCGCCCGGCCCCCCGTCTTCGGCCCGCGCCGCGACCGGATGGTCCGGCAGGCCCAGCGCTGGGGCGCGGCCCGGCTGGCCGAGGCGTTGCAGATGCTTACCGATACCGACCTGCAATTGCGCTCTGCCGGGCAGCGCGCCCCGGCCATGGCGCTGGTGGAGCGGACGCTGATCCGGCTGTCGATGCTGGCCGGCCGGCGGTAGCGCGCCTGGCGCGCGTCGGGATTTGCGTATTTTTGACGAGAAGAATGAGGGCGATGCGCGTTATCCAGCCGCTGCGATGCGGGCGGCGGCGGCGCGGCCCGCAAGGCGGCCGGTGGCAAGGCAGGCGGTCAGAAGGTAGCCGCCGGTCGGCGCCTCCCAATCCAGCATCTCTCCGGCGGCGAAGGTGCCGGGCAGGGCGCGGAGCATCAGATCATCGGTCAGCGCGCCGCGCCGGATGCCGCCGGCGGTCGAGATCGCCTCGGCCAGGGGGCGCGGGCCGGTATGGCGGATGGTCAGGGATTTAAGACGGTGCGCGAGGCCGGGGGCGTCCGTCAGCGGTTGGCCGAATTCCATCAGCAAGGCCATGCGCGCGGGATCGAGGCCGAGAGTCTTGCGCAGATGCGTGGTCAGGCTGGCCTTGCCGCGCGGCCGGGCAAGGCGGCCCGCGAGCGCCGAAGCCGGCAGGTCGGGGAACAGATCGAGCCTGAGCGGCGCGCCTTCGCGCAGCGGCCGGGTCAGCGCATAGATCGCGCCGCCTTCGAGCCCGCGTTCGGAGATCACGAATTCGCCGCGGGTCGCGGTATCGCCGGCGGTTAGTCGGGTGCCCTTGACCGGGCTGCCGAAATGCCGGTGCATATGGGCGGACCAGGCCACCCCGAGCCCGGCATTGGCGGGCCGGAACGGGGCGAGGTCGACGCCTTGCGCGGCAAGGATCGGTGCCCAGCCGCCATCGGAGCCGAGCCGAGGCCAGCTTGCCCCGCCAAGCGCGAGGATCGTGGCGGCGGGGTGCAGGGTTCGGGCGCCTTCCGGCGTGTCGAACCCCTGGCCGCCACCCTCGGGACCGGTCCAGCGCCAGCGGGTGCGTAGCGAGACGCCCTGCGCCGCGAGACGGGCGAGCCAGGCGCGCACCAGCGGCGATGCCTTCATCGCGGCGGGAAAGACGCGGCCGGTGGAACCGGTGAACACCTCCTGCCCGAGGCTGCGCGCCCAGTCCTGGACTTCGTTCGGGCCGAACGCGGCGAGCATCTGGCGCAGCCAGTCCGACGCCTCGGCATACCGTGCGGTGAACCTTTCCAGCGGCTCGGCGCGGGTCAGGTTCAGGCCGGATTTCCCGGCCATCAGGAACTTGCGCGCCGCGGACGGTTTCGCCTCTGCCACGATGACCTTGTGGCCGGCGCGCGAAAGCTCCTCTGCCGCCATCAGCCCGGCGGGCCCGGCGCCGATGACGAGCGCGGTGTCGGGCGCGCCTGTCAGAGCATCGCCTTGATCGCGGCGGCATGGGCCGGATCGGCGGCAAGCGCATCGGCGCAAAGCGCGCGGGCGCGGGACAGCAGCGTGTCCGGCTCGGCGATCTCGTCGATCAGACCGTAGCTGTGCGCGGTGCCCGCATCCAGCCGCGCGCCGCCTATCAGCAGCAGCCGCGCGCGCGCCGGCCCGACCAGCGCGGTCAGCCGGCCGGGATCGGCGGGTTGCGGCCGAAAGCCGAGCTTCATCACCGGGTAGAAGAACTGCGCGCCCGGCACGGCGATGCGCAGATCGCAGGCCAGCGCCATCCCGAACGCGCCGCCCGCCAGCGTACCGTTCAGCGCGGCGATCGTCAGGCAGGGCAGTGCGGCCAGCGCGGCCGACAGCCGGTCCCAGACCGGATCGGCCGCAAGCCCGGCGCGCGCCTCCTCGAGGTCGGCGCCGGCGCTGAACACCCGGCCCGCGCCGGTGAGGATCAGCGCGCGGGCGCTGCCATGGGCGGCCTCGGCCACGTCCGCCAGATCGGCCAGCATGGCGCCGGTCAGCGAGTTGGCCTTGTCCGGCCGGTTCAGCGTGGCGGTCCACAGGCCATCTTCGCGCGATACGTCGATCATGCGGACAGGCCGAGCCGGCCGCGGATCGCCGGATCGCGCAGCGAGATTTCCTGCCCGAGGAAATCGTCGGCATCCGCCGTGGCCATCCAGAGCAGCGCCTTGGCGGGCCATTCGGGCGGGATGTGATCGGACCAGTCGAGCCGGCTGACCGGGTTCACGCCGCTGGCCTTGATCTCGCGCTGCATCTGCGTCGCCACGGTGCCCGGCGACAGGCCGAGCGCGCGGATCCCGGCCTCGCGGTTCTCGGCATCTGCGCAGGCGGTCAGCATGGCGGCCCCGGCCTTGGAGGCGCAGTATTGCGACCACGCCTCGACCGGATTGTGGGCCGCGCCCGACGACACCGTCAGGATCGTGCCGCCCCCTGCCGCCAGCATCACCGGCAGCGCCGCGCGCATGCCGTGATAGACGCCCTTGAGGTTGATATCGACGCCATGCGCCCAGGCCTCGGGGTCGGAGACGGCAAGATGGGCGATCGGCTCGATCACGCCGGCATTGTTGACCAGCACGTCGAGCGCGCCGAACGTGTCGCGCGTGGCCTGCACCGCCGTCTCCACCTCCCAGTAGCGGCTGACATCGCACGGAACGGCCAGCGCGGCGGGGCCGATCTCTCCAGCGAGATCCGACAGGGCCGCCTCCGTTCGGGCGGAAATCGCCACATTCGCGCCGGCCTCGGCGAAAGCGCGCGCCGCTGCCGCGCCGATCCCGCGGCTGGCGCCGGTGATCAGCACCGTCTTGCCCGTCAGGTCCATTGTCACACCTCCATGGGTTGCCCCCGCAGGGGGTCGGGAATACCCTGCCTAGGAAAGACGCAGCTTGACGCGATGCGCAAGCCGAACGAAGCTGCTGCGCATTGCAAATTCGGACCCTGGAAGGAAAAAAATGAGACATTGGAAACTCCTTGGCGGCACGGCGGCACTGGCGATCGCGGCGGGCGGTGCCGCGCAGGCGGATGTGACCAGTGCACAGGTCTGGGACGCATGGAAATCGGTCGTGTCCGAAACCGGACAGACGATCACGGTGGGAAGCGAAAGCCAGGATGGCGGCACGCTGACCCTGTCGGATGTCACCTTTGCGATGCAGACGACGGATGTGTCGGCCACCGCCAACGTGGCCGAGATGGTCCTGACCGAACAGGGTGACGGCACAGTCGCGATCACGCTTTCGCCCAGCTACGAGGTGAAGGTCAGCGTCGACCCCGAAGATGACGACGAAAGCGTCGACATGACGCTGACGCTGACTTCCGAGAATCTCGGGATGATCGCGTCCGGCGATCCCGACGCGGTCAAATACGACTATACGGCCGACAGCCTGACCGCCTCGGTGACGGAACTGGTGGTCGAGGGTGAAACGCTGGAGCTGGACGCCGACATCGTGATGCGCGCGGTGACTGGCGACTACACGACCGGCGCGGACGATTCGATGTCGTCGCGGTTCGACTCAGACAGCATGACCATCACCGTCCACATGGACGAACCCGATGGCGGCGACGGCACGCTGGACGCGACGATGGAATATGCCGATGTGGCGATCACGTCGGACGGGTCGATGGCGCTCATGGCGGGCGGCGTCAAGGAACTGTCGGGCGCACTTGCCGAGGGCGGAACGGCCGAAGGCTCGATCAGCCATGGCGATGCGAGCTACCAGGTCGCGTTCGTCGACGGATCCGACACGTTCTCGCTGGACGGAACGGCGCAAGGCGGTCTTCTGGAATATGCGCTGAGCGCCGAGGCGATGTCGTACAATGCCGGCAATACCGGGCTGGACATGGTGATCACGGGCTCCGAGATTCCGCTTCCCGAAGTGGCGGTTCAACTGGGGGAATTCGGGCTTGGCCTGACGACCCCGGTTTCCAAGAGCGAAGAGCCGCAGGATTTCAGCTTTGCCCTGCGGCTGGTGGATCTTGCGGTCAGCGACATGATCTGGAGCATGATCGACCAGGGCGGCCAGCTGCCGCATGACCCGGCGACCGTGATCTTCGACGTGAGCGGCAAGGCGAACTTCCTGTTCGATCTGTTCGACCCCGACTCTATGGAGATGGCCGACAGCGAGATGCCGGCCGAGATCCACGCGCTGGACCTGAACGAGCTGAAACTGGCGATCGCCGGTGCGGTTCTGACCGGCGAGGGCGGGTTCACCTTCGACATGGACAACCTGGCCGCCTTCGACGGGCTGCCCGCGCCGACCGGCAAGGTCAACCTGATGCTTGTGGGCGCCAACACGCTGCTCGACAAGCTGGTGGCGATGGGGCTGATACCCGAGGATCAGGCGATGGGTGCGCGGATGATGATGGGCCTGTTCGCCCGTCCCGGCGACGGCGAGGATACGCTTGTCTCCGAGATCGAGGTGGACGGCGCGACCGGCGCGATTTCGGCGAACGGCCAGCGCCTGCAATAGGCGCGGCTCCGCATGAAACATGTCGTGCCGCCGCGCATCCTGCGCGGCGGCACGTTTCATTCAGGGACCACGGGAGAGTCCGATGCACCGCCTGCTGAACCATGTTTCCGTCCTGTGCCTGCTTGCGCCCGGCGCGGCGCTGGCCGATGTCACGCCCAAGGATGTCTGGGCCAATATCGGCGCTGCCGTGACCGCCATGGGCGGCGAGATAAGCGCCGATCTGTCCGGCGACGGCGACCGGCTGGAGGCGTCGGATATCCGCATCCTGTTCAAGCTGCCGCAGGATTTCGGCCGGATCGAGATGGCGTCGGGCGACATGACCTTTACCGCGAACGGCAACGGCACGGTGGCGCTCGGCAGCCCGCCCGAGCAGGCGTTCAGCCTGTCCGCCGACATCGCCGGAGAGGGCGGTGTGACCCTGGCCGGCCGGTTCTCTGTGTCCGACTACACGACCACGGCGGCGGGCGATCCGGGCAACATCACCTATAGCTACGACATCGGCCGTTACGCGGTCGAGTTCACCGACCTTGACCTGCACGGCAAGGCCGCGGACGACACGGGCGGGATGCGCATGGACGGCGGGATGGAGCTGACCGGACTGTCCGGCAATTATTCCATCCAGGAGGGCGATCTGCTGCGGCTGCGCAGCGACGGCGTCATTGACGGCGGCCGGCTCGATTACGGCTATGAGATCGGAGCGCCGGGCGCTGAGACGATGTCCGGCCGGTCGACCGCGACGCTTGGCGCGATGACCGGCGCCACCGATCTGCGGGTGCCCGCCGGCGGCGTGTCGGCGATGGCGCTGGGCCAGGCGTTCCGCGACGGGTTCTTGCTGGACTACGGCTATTCGGTCGACCGGCAGGTGTCCGAACAGACGACGATGCTGGATGACGTGCTGGTGATGCGGCAGGTGTTCGATGTCGGGCGGTCCGAGGGGACGATGATCGTCGGCATGGACGGGCTTCGGCTGGATGCCGTGGTGGCGAACTATTCCGTGCAGGTCGAGCAGCCGGACCTGATGCCCACCGCGATCGACTTCACCATCCGGCGGACCGATGCCCTCATGGCCTTTCCGTTCCTGAAGTCGGATACGCCGCAACTGGCAAGTATCAAGCTGGATCTCGCGGGCGTGACGATGGGCGATGCCGTCTGGGCGCTGTTCGACCCCGAGGCGTCGCTGCCGCGCGATCCGGCGCGCCTGTTGCTCGACCTGACCGCCCAGGTTCTGTGGCGCGCCGACGCGGTGGATTTCGCCGCGATGAGGCGCATGGAAGAGACGGGCGAGATGCCGGTCGAACTTCACGCCCTCAAGCTGAACAACATCCTTCTGACGGCGCTCGGGACCGAGACGACGGCGACCGGGGCCTTCAGCGTGGACAACGACGATACCGGCACCTTCGCCCCCGGCCTTCCCACCCCGGACGGGCGCGCCGAAATCCGGCTGGCCGGGGTCATGGCGCTGCTGGACAGGCTTGTGGATATGGGCCTGATGTCCACCGACGACGCGATGGTGCCGCGGATGATGCTGGGCGGGTTCGCCAAGCAGGACGCCGAGGACAGCTATGTCTCCGAGATCGTGGTCGATGGCGAGACGGGACAGGTGACGGCTGGCGGTCAGCGTCTGAAATAGCGGCAATACCGCCGCGCCCCTTGTCTTGCGCCGCCCCGGCGCGCATGTAGTGGCGCGCGGGCGGCCTGCCCGCGTTCAGCCGGAATACCGGCCCGGCCGGGGCGCTGCGCCGCTGCCGGGCCCAGACAGAGGAGTTGTCCATGGGACTTCGCATCAACGACACCGTTCCCAATTTCACCGCCGACACCAGCGAGGGCGAGATCACCTTCCATGACTGGATCGGCGACAGCTGGGCGATCCTGTTCTCGCACCCGAAGGATTTCACCCCCGTCTGCACGACCGAATTCGGCGCCGTGGCGCAGCTGGCCGACGAGTGGAAGAAGCGCGGAACCAAGGTGATCGGCATCTCGGTCGACGGGGTCGAGGAGCACAAGGACTGGATCAAGGATATCGAGAAGACCGCCAACGCCGATGTCGGGTTCCCGATCATGGCCGATGAAGGGCTGGAAGTGTCCAAGGCATTCGACATGCTGCCCGCCGAGGCGTATCGCCCCGACAACCCGACACCCGCGGACAGCCAGACCGTGCGCGCCGTGTTCATCATCGGGCCCGACAAGAAGCTGAAACTGTCGATGACCTACCCGATGAACGTCGGCCGCAACTTTGCCGAGGTGGTGCGCGCGCTGGACGGGCTTCAGACCGCCGCCCGCGAATCGGTGGCGACGCCGGCCAACTGGGAAGTGGGCCAGGACGTGATCATCCCGACATCGGTCAGCGACGAGGAAGCCAAGGCGAAATACGGCGAATTCGAAACCGTCTTGCCGTATCTGCGCACCACGAAGCTGAAAGCCTGACAGGCTATCGGACCGACTGCGGCGGTCCTATCCGCCGTGGCACTTCCCCAGGCCCGCGCCTTATCAGGCGCGGGTCCGCACCGGGTGCAACACCACCTTGGCGCCTTTCTCCACCCGGTCGTAAAGATGCACGGCGTGGCTGTTGACCAGCCGCACGCAACCGTTCGAGATCGACTGCGCCACCGTCCAGGGCTTCGGCGTGCCGTGGATCCGTAGCGCGGTATCATAGCCGTTCGCGTTGAACAGATAGAGCGCCCGCGCGCCCAGCGGGTTGTTCGGACCGCCGGGCATTCCGTCCTCGTACCTGGCATAGCTCGGATCGCGCTCGATCATGGATTTCGTCGGCGTCCAGCTTGGCCATTCGACCTTGCGGCCGACGCTGAACGTGCCCGCCTCGTAGAGGTCGTCCTTGCCGACACCGACCACGTACCGGATCGCGCGCTTCTTTTCCTGCGTCAGGTAAAGGTAGTAACGGTTCGGATCGACGTGGATCTCGCCGGGCGGCAGGTCGTCGGCAAGCCGGACCTGCATCGGCATATGTTCCTGCGGAACGGTGTAGGTGCCCTGCGCCAGTGCCGGCGCGGCGGCGAGGGCGGCGAGCGTGGCCGACCCCGTGCCAAGAAAGCTGCGTCGTGAAATCATGGTCATCCTTTCCGGCGCCTTCCCCGGCGCCTTGTCCAGATTTGTTCTGCGGTCTGTGCCTGACTGCTTGATACCACAACGATTACGGCGGCGTTCGGGTTCAAAAACAGCTTCGTGAACGCGAAAGGGCCCCGGCATTTCTGGCGGGGCCCTTCCAACTCATGGGATCGCGGTGGATCAGTCGTCCGCGTCCTGCTTTTCCTTCGTCAACTCTTCGCCGGTTTCCTGGTCGACCATCTTCATCGCCAGGCGCACCTTGCCGCGGTCGTCGAAGCCCAGAAGCTTGACCCAGACCTCCTGGCCTTCCTTCAGCACGTCCGAGGGATGGTTCAGGCGGCGGTTCTCGATCTGGCTGACATGCACCAGCCCGTCGCGCTTGCCAAAGAAGTTCACGAAGGCGCCGAAATCGACGATCTTCACGACCTTGCCCTTGTAGACCTTGCCTTCCTCGGGCTCCGCCACGATCGAATAGATCATGTCATGCGCCTTCTGGATGGCCTCGGCATTGGGCGAGGCGATCTTGATCACGCCGTCGTCGTTGATGTCGACCTTGGCGCCCGACACTTCGACGATCTCGCGGATGACCTTGCCGCCCGACCCGATCACTTCGCGGATCTTGTCGGTGGGCACGGACATCGTCTCGATCCGGGGGGCGTGTTCGCTGAATTCGGCGGCCCCGCTGATCGCCTTGTTCATCTCGGACAGGATGTGCATCCGGCCCTCTTTCGCCTGGGCCAGCGCCTTTTCCATGATCTCGGGGGTGATGCCCGCGACCTTGATGTCCATCTGCAGCGAGGTGATGCCGTTCTGGGTGCCCGCCACCTTGAAGTCCATGTCGCCGAGGTGATCCTCGTCGCCCAGGATGTCGGTCAGGATCGCGTAGCTGCCATCCTCTTCCAGAATCAGGCCCATCGCCACGCCGGCCACCGCCGATTTCAGCGGCACACCCGCATCCATCATCGACAGCGAGCCGCCGCAGACCGAGGCCATGGAGGACGAGCCGTTGGATTCGGTGATCTCGGAGACCAGCCGGATCGTGTACGGAAAATCGGTCGCCGCCGGCAGAACCGCCTGAAGCGCACGCCAGGCCAGCTTGCCATGGCCGATCTCGCGCCGTCCCGGAGGGCCGACGCGCCCCGCTTCGCCTACCGAATAGGGCGGGAAGTTGTAATGCAGCAGGAAGTTCGACTTGTAGGTGCCATTCAGCGCGTCGATCATCTGCTCGTCATCGCCGGTGCCCAGCGTGGTGACGACAAGGCCCTGGGTCTCGCCGCGGGTGAACAGCGCCGAGCCGTGGGTGCGCGGCAGAAGCCCGGTTTCGCAGACGATTCCGCGCACCTCGTCGGTGCGGCGCCCGTCGATACGCCGGCCATTCTTGACCACATCGCCGCGCAGAACGGTGGATTCCAGCTTTTTCAGCGCCGGGCCAAGATTGGCGTCGGCCTGCTGCTCTTCGTTCAGCGCGGCGATGATGTCGTCCTTTGCCGCGGAAACGGCAGCGGTGCGTTCCTGCTTGTCGATGATCGCATACGCGGCGCGCATCTTGTCCTCGCCGGCCGCTTTGACCGCATCGTAAAGCGCGGCGTAATCGGGCGGTTGGAAGTCGAACGGCTCTTTCGCGGCTTCCTCGGCAAGGCTGATGATCAGGTCGACAACCGGCTGGATCTGCTCGTGCGCGAAGGTCACGGCGCCCAGCATCTCGGCCTCGGTCAGCTCGTAGGCCTCGGATTCGACCATCATCACGGCGTCCTTGGTGCCGGCAACGATCAGATCGAGGCGCTGTTCGGGGTTGTCGCGCAGCTTGTGCATGTCGTCGACTTCAGGATTGAGGATGTATTCGCCATCCTCATAGCCGACGCGGCAGCCGGCGATCGGCCCCATGAACGGCGCGCCCGAAATGGTCAGCGCGGCCGAGGCGGCGATCATCGCCACGATGTCGGGGTCGTTGACCAGATCGTGGCTCAGCACGGTGCACATCACCAGCACTTCGTTCTTGAAGCCGGGCACGAAGAGCGGGCGGATCGGACGGTCGATCAGGCGGGCGGTCAGCGTTTCCTTTTCGGTCGGCCGCGCCTCGCGCTTGAAGAAACCGCCGGGCACCTTGCCCGCGGCATAGTATTTTTCCTGGTAGTGGACGGTGAGCGGAAAGAAATCCTGCCCTTCCTTGGCCTTCTTGGCGAAGGTCACGTTGGCCATGACAGAGGTCTCGCCCAGCGTGGCGATGACCGAGCCGTCGGCCTGCCGGGCAACCTTGCCCGTTTCCAGTGTAAGCGTTTCTTCGCCCCACTGCATGGTTTTCGTCGTAATGTTGAACATCTAGCGTATCCTGTGAGGGAGCGCGCGCGGGCGTATCCCGCGGCTCCCGATTGAATGGCGGCCCCATTGCCGCCGACCCCTTCCATCCTGTTTCGAGTGCCGGGGTCCGTGCACCACGTCTCAGATTTGCCGCCCATACACGGGATCGGCGGATTTTGGAACCGGGTATTTGCCGGGGCCAGCGGCCGAATGATCCTGCAAGGACGCGAATTCACCGGATATTTACCGGGAGCGCGTGAAATGCAGGCATGAAGTTGCCCGTACATACCCATCCCGAAGACTGGATTGCGCATGTCTTTTCCGCCAAAGCCGCCCAGCGCGGCGGGGTGATCCGGCGGTCCGTGGGCTGGGTTCGAAACGAGATCGGCGAGGATCGGTTCATTCGGGAGGTGCGACTGCGCGGCTTCCATCTTCTGGAATGCGGCGGGCAATACGTGATCGTCTGCAGCCGGGGCCCGATCCGGCGGATCGTCTGAACGGCCGCATCCACAAAGACCGCTGTGAATTTTCGTCGAAAATTCGCGGCGCAGAAGGCGGGTCGATCAAGGGCCGAAACGCGAAACGCCCGCGCGATGGCGGGCGTCTTTGCTGCATGTGCGGCGTGTCAGCGGCGGATGCCGAGGCGCTTGATGAGGTCGCGGTAGCGCGCCTCGTCCCTGGCCTTGGTGTAATCCAGCAGCTTGCGGCGCTGTGCCACCAGTTTCAGAAGGCCACGGCGCGAGTGGTTGTCCTTCTTGTGGGTCTTGAAGTGTTCGGTCAGCGTCGAGATGCGGCTGGTCAGAACCGCAACCTGGACTTCGGGCGAACCGGTGTCGCCGTCCTTGGTCGCATATTCCTTCATCAGGCGCTGTTTCTCTTCGGCAGTGATCGACATCGGGGTCTCCTTTTCGATGGATGTTCAGGTCTGATGGCGCAAGCCGGGATGTCGTCCAGCAGGGCCCGTGGAGATGTGTCTGCCCGGAGCGTCCGGGGCAGAGCGCGGCGTATAGGCGAAAACCCCTGCCGGGGAAAGCCCCGAATCGCGGCCCATGCAGGCGGAATGCGGATGGTCCCGCAGCGATTTCGTTTCGTGCCCGGTGCCATTCGGGCCGGAATGCCTCGAATTGTCCGTATTTCGCCGTGTGCATGGGGCCGGCTGTTGGTCAACGGCGGCCAGCGGATTAACGCTGTCCATTGCCAATGCGGATCGGAACAGCGGATGGAGGCAATCATGGACATGACGGACACGACCGGCGCGAAGGACGCGGATGGTTTGCCGGTGGTGGATGCGTTCGAACCCGGGCGCGACGTGATCGTCGTGGAACTCGGCACCGCGGCCAACGCTGATCCCGACATCACGATGCGCCGCGAGCCGGATTGCGATGTGCTGTCGCTCGACGGGGTCGATGTCGCCCGCATTCACGCAGCCGCCGGCGCGGCGCCGGGCGCGGACGATGTGCGGTTGGTCTTTGCCGCCGAATGACAGGCCGCCCATGGTTAACCGCCGGCCAGCAGGGCCCCGCGCGGTTCATCTAAAATTGTAGCTTGTTTGCCCGCCCCCGGCCCCCGCCCCGATGCTATGCTCGATGCGGGGTACGAGTGGAGGTGGTGCAATGCTGGCTGCATTGTTGCTGTTGGGGGTGTTGCCGTTCGCGGCCATGCCGTTCTTCGAGGGTGGAACGCTGGCGGATGGGCCGGAACGGCCTGCCGATGACGACGGGCCGGGCGATCCTGCGGATACCGGCGGGCCGGGTGATCTGCTGGACGACGTCGCGGAGCCGGCGCAGGAAGATGACGCACCAGAAGGGGAAAGCTACCAATTCGCCGCCGACGCCCAGGAGGCCACGCTGTACGCGTTCGAGCCGGGGCTGGACAGCGTGGATATCGACCTGACCGGCGCCGCGGGGGACATCACCTATGATATGGCGCAAGGCGCGGAAGGTGCGGTGCTGTCGATCGCATTGGGCGGCGATGGCGTACTGACACTGCATTTCGAGGGTCTGACAGAGGTACCGTCAGGAGACATCGCGTTGACCCTGACCGACGACGACACGGACGAGCCGTTCACGCTGGCCCTGAGCGATGCCGCGCTGCTGCTGGACGAGCCGCTCGAGGGTGTTCTGGACCCCGTCGATCCCGAGGAGCCGGGCGAGCCCGGTCCGGTCGACCCCGTCCCGGCGCTGGAACCGGTGGATCCCGAAGAACCGGACGAGCCTGGCCCCGTCACCGACGATCCGGTGCTCGACCCGGTGGATCCCGATGACAGCTTCGGTCCCGAAGGCGACCTGACCCTGCACGAATTGCTGCTGCGCGACGGCGCCGGACTGCACGGACTTGGCGCGGCGCTTGGTACGGCGGCCTCGGCCGGCGTGGTCGACACGGTGCTGACCGGCGGCGACGACAGCCTTGCCGTGCCGCAGGCGGGCGCGAATAATGCCGGCGGCGCGACCCTGACAATGTCCGAGGGAACGCCGGTTCTGGACGGCGGCGGCGCGATCCAGGTGGTCGATGCCGGTGCCGGGGACGACATCGTGACCACAACCGGCGGTGCCGCCTACGTCTTTGGCGGTGCCGGCAACGATACGCTGAGCGCGGCGGAGGGCGGTGTCGCGCTTTATGGTGGCGGCGGTCAGGACGTGCTCGACGCGACCGCGGCAGAGGGTGCCGTGTTTCTCGATGGCGGCGGGGGGGACGATGCCCTGACCGGCGGCGCCGGGAATGACGTGCTGGAGGGCGGCGAACACCTGCCGGGCATGACCGGCGATGACACGATCGCGGGCGGCGCCGGCGACGACACGATACGCGGCGGGCTGGGGGCCGACACCCTGGCGGGCGGTGCCGGCAACGACGTGATCGACCATCTGGGACTGGCCGAGGAAAACGAGATCGCCGAGCACCGCGCATTCGCCTGGCATGACGACGACGGCGAGCGTGACGTTCTGTCGGGCGGCGCTGGCGACGATACGCTGATCGCCGGTGACGGCGACCAGGCTTCCGGCGGCGCCGCCAGCGATCTGTTCCATCTCTATCATGCGGGCGGCAACCCTGTGGTTATCCTTGACTTTGCGGTGGGCGAGGATTTCCTGCGGGTGACGCTTGAGCCCGTGGCCGGCGACGGCGACCTGCCCGAAATGGAGGTCCGGCCCAGCGCCGACGGGCAGGATGCCGAAGTGCGCGTCGACGGCGACTTGGTGGCGATCCTGCGCGGCGCGCCCGGGGCGA
Source organism: uncultured Paracoccaceae bacterium (assembly GCA_947503765.1). Taxonomy (GTDB): domain Bacteria; phylum Pseudomonadota; class Alphaproteobacteria; order Rhodobacterales; family Rhodobacteraceae; genus Psychromarinibacter. Next base: position 335,699 of record CANNFA010000004.1, read on the forward strand.
GCGTTTCGGATGTTTATGCCGAGATCGCGCAGGACGTGTTCCCGGCCGGGTAACACGCCCCCGCCATATCGGGGGTCGTTGCACGACCCATTGCCGGGGGCCGTGTATGGGCGAGATTGGCGCAATCGGGATTGTTCAGTGGCCAAATTCGCTTGTCGCCACAACGGTGCGGCTATGCCCCGCCCGCCACGATGCCGCGCCGATAAAGGTCGAAGACGCGGGGCGCGTCCGAGGCGATGTTGCACATGTCGCCGGCGATCAGCGATTGCATCACCAGCCCCTGGATCATGCCGATGAATAGCGTCCCGGCCGCACCCGCATCGAGGTCTTCGCGCAGCTCGCCGCGCGCCATGCCATCGGCGATCAGCGCATTCAGACGCGCCGCGTATTTCGTCAGCATGGCCTGTGCGAGGCGTTTTGCGGGGGTTTCCTTCGCGGCCTGAAGCTCGCCGAACAGCATCCGGGGCACGCCGGGATGTTCGGCGACAAACGCGATGTGCGCCATGAACATGGCCTGCATCGCCTCCAGCGGTGAATCGATGCCGGCCGCCGCCTTTTCGACCCGGGTCATCAGGCGGTCGGCCACCCAGGACATCACCGCCTTCCAGATCGCTTCCTTGTTCGGAAAATGCCGGAACAGCGCGCCCTGGGTCAGGTTCATGTGCTTGGCAATGGCCGCGGTGGTGATGGTGTCGGGGTTCATCGTTCCGGCAAGGTCGATCACCGCCTCGACCGTGACGTTGCGCCGTTCCTCGGCGGGCAGATTGCGGGGGCGTGGGGCGTTCATCGGACTTCCTTGTATCGCCAGACCGCGAATGTAAGCCATCCCATGGAAAACACCATGGAGACGCCGCCGAGGATGACGAATAGCGGCGGCACGCCCAGCACGACTTCGGCGAGGATGCCGAGCGGCATCAGCATCCCGGCCAGCGCGAGGCCGGCGGTCCAGCGGGTGGCCGTGCGCGGCAGTGGCAGGTGCAGCAGGACGAGGCCGACCGCGATGTTGATCAGCGCGAACAGGTTGCCGTGAACATGGGCGAGGCGGGATTCGAAATGCGTGCCGACCCCGTAATCCGCGATCCACTGTTCCTTGCCGGGCGCGAAATCGCGCAGGTAGATCAGCGCGAACCCGTACAGCATGAACAGCGTCAGGAACAGGAACCCCGCCGCGATGTTGCCTTTGCCGGTAAGCATGGAAATCCCCCCGTGCCGTGCAGATGAAAACATGAGTGCCTGTGCTGCCAAGGCCGATCATATCATGAGTTGATTTAAAGTAGTAATCAATTACTATCTGACTGCGATCCGGGCAGCATGATGTTCCGGGCGCCGGAAAGAGGAAGGCGGCGGATGGAAAGCAGACGTTGGGGATTTGTGGTCGCGGCGGGCGTGGCCGTCCTGTTCGGTTTTCTGACCGTGGTGTCGGGCGGGCGCGCGCTGTTCGGCGGAGCAGAGGCGCAGGCCGCGGTGGGCGATGCGGTGCCGTTTGTGTTGTGGTTCAACTTCCTTGCCGGATTTGCCTATGTGGCGGCCGGGATCGGGTTGTTCCTGCGGCGGCACTGGTCGGTGCCCCTGTCGGTTGCGATCCTTGCCGCGACTATCCTCGTGATGCTGGCCTTCGGCGTTCACGTGATGCGCGGCGGCGCCTACGAGATGCGCACCGTCGGCGCGATGATCCTGCGGGCCGCCGTCTGGGCCGGCATTTCCTGGGTTGCCTGGCGCGCGCTTGGCGGGCCGGTGGCGCCGCGCCGCCGCTGACCGGCGTCAGGCCGCGGTGGCAGGCTCGGGCGCGTCCCGGCCCGCTCGTGCAAGGCCCAGATCGCCAAGGATGGCGTAGAAGGCGGGCATCACCACCAGCACCAGAACCGTTGCCACGAACAGGCCGAACACGACCGAGATCACCAGCGGCTTGAGGGTCTGCGCCTGGGTGCTGCCCTCCAGCAGCAGCGGGATCAGGCCCATCATCGTGGTGGACACCGACATCAGGATCGGGCGGAACCGTTCGCGGCTGGCCTGCCCGGCGGCGCGGGCGAGATCCATGCCCTCGGCCGCGCGGCGCTTGATCACCTGCACCAGAAGGATGGCGTTGTTCACCACGATCCCGGCAAGCGAGGCTGCCCCGATCAGCGATGGCATCGAGATGTTATAGCCCATGATCATGTGGCCCAGCACGACGCCGATAAAGGCAAGCGGGATCGACAGCATCACGATGATCGGCTCGACATAGCTGCGGAACTGGAACGACAGGACGACATAGACGCCGACCAGCCCGATCAGGAAACCGCGCAGGATCGAGGCGACGGTTTCCGCCGAATTGGCGCTTTGGCCGCCGATCTCGAAGGACAGGCCGGGCGTGGCAGCGGCCAGATCGGGAAGGAACCCGTCGGCCAGCTCGGCGACGATGGCGTCGGCATTGCCGATCCTTGTGTCCACGTCGGCCTGCACCGTCACCGTGCGCCGCCCGTCCACATGGGTGATGCCGGACCAGCCGCGCGCCTCGTCAAGCCGCGCGACGGTCGAAAACGGCACCGCGGTGCCGTTCGGCAAGGTGATGGTGAAATCCTTCAGGTCGCTCCGCGAATCGCGGTCGGCGGCGGATTGCTCCAGCTCGATCTCGTGGGCGATGTCGCCGGTCTGCACGGTCGAGATGACACGCCCCAGGAATGCCGCGCCGATCTGGTCGGCCACATCCCGCGCGGTCAGGCCCAGCGAAGTCGCGTGCGGGGCAAGGTGCAGTTGCAGCTCGGGCTTGCCGGGGCGCAAATCGTGGGTGGCGTTGAACACGCCGGCATAGGTCTGCGTTTCGATCAGCAGCGCATCGGCGGCGGTCGCCAGCACGTCGAGATCCGGCGCGAGCAGGCGGATTTCCACCGCAATGCCCTGCGGCCCGATGCTGGGCTCGGTCAGCAGGATCGCCAGCGCGCCGGGCACTGCCCCGATTTCCTTGCGCCAGGTCGCGACGATTTCGTCCAGCTTGACCGTGCGGATTTCCGCGCCCAGCAGATCGGCGCTGACGGTGGCGACATGCGGGCCGGATTCGCCCGCCGTGGCGTTGTGGTTGAACCGCAGCTGCACGCTTTTCACCAGCGCCGCGCCGTCCGGCTGATCGGGGGTGAAGGCGGCATCGAGGCGGGCAAGCGCCGCGGTCACCCGGTCGGCCACCTCGGCCGTGCGCTCCAGCGGGGTGCCCTGCGGCATCAGGATGCGCGCTTCCAGCACGTCGCCGTCGATCGCCGGAATCGCCTCGCGCTTGACATAGCCGCCGCCGAGCAGCCCGACAGTGACGATCAGCGCGGCGATGGTTCCGCCGGTGACGAGGTAGCGCCAGGAGATCGCCAGATCCGCCATCCGGCCGATGACCTTCTCGCGGAAGCCGTCGAACCGCCGGTCGAACCCGGCGCGGAACCGCGACGGCGGCTTTTCCGCGCCTTTCAGCCCGTGGCTCAGGTGATGCGGCAAGACCCAGAACGCCTCTATCAGGCTGGCGGCCAGCGCGGCGATCAGCACCAGCGGCACGACTTCGAGCACCGCGCCCAACTCGCCCGCGAGGAAAGCGAGCGGGCCGAAGACCGCGATGGTCGTCGCAAACGAGGACAACACGCCCGGCATCACCGCCAGCGTGCCGTTCACGGCGGCCTCCATCCGCGTGGCGCCGCGTGCGGACGCCTCGGCGATCGAATCGGTAATGACGATGGAATCGTCCATCACGATCCCGATCGCCATCAGCAGCGCGACCAGCGTCATCATGTTCAGCGACAGGCCCAGCAGCGCCATGCCAATGAAGGCGCCAAGAAACGCGACCGGCAGGCCCATCGCCGCCCAGATGGCAAAGCCGGGCCGGAAGAACAGGCTCATCACCGCGATGACCAGGATCAGCCCGATCGCGCCGTTCTCGACCAGCATCAGCAGCCGGTCGCGCACGATGCTGGTCATGTCCTTGATGATCTCAAGCCGAAGACTGTCCGGCAGCGCCGCGCGTTCCGCCGCCACCAGTTCCTCCACGTCGTCGAATACCCGCAGCGCATCGGCGTCCAGCGCCTTGTCGACCTGCAGGAAAACGGCCCGCTGGCCGTCAAGGAACGCGCGTTCCTCGTCGGGCGAATAGCCTTCGGTGATGGTCGCGATCTGCCCGAGGGTCAGCTCCGCGCCGTTCGGATCGGACAGGATGACAAGCCCGGCCAGCCCGGCGGCACTGCGGCGCTCGTCGCTGAAGCGCAGGCTGATCTCCTGGGCGCCGGTCTCGAGACTGCCCAGCGGGCGGTCCACGCTTTGCGCGTCGATCTTCGCGGCCAACGCCGAGACGGTCAGCCCGTGCTGTTCCATGATCGCGCGGGGCACGGTGATGCGGAACTGCCGGACCCCGAAGCCGGACATCGTGACCTTGGACACGTCCGGCAGCGCCGACAGCTTGTCCTGCAATTCCGCGGCGTAGCGTTCCAGATGCGCCGGAGAGATGTCGCCGGCCACCGCCACCGAGGTGACGGGATCGGTGCGGTGCAGCTCGCGCACGATGGCCGGATCGGCGCCGGAGGGGAAATCGTCGACGGCGGTGATCTCGGTGCGAAGGTCGTTGACGAAGCGGGCGGAACTGCCGCCCGGCCCCATGGTGGCGACCGCACGGGCAATGTTGCCCTGCGCGGTGCAGGTCAACTCGTCCAGCCCCTCGACGCTTTCGACCGCGTCCCAGATGCGCCGGCAGATCGCATCCTCGACCTGCTCGGCGGTGGCGCCGCGATAGGCGACGCTGATCTGCGCCTCGACCGGGCGGAAATCGGGAAATGTCTCGCGCTTGAGGGTCGGGGCGGCCATCACGCCGGCGGCAAGGATCAGCACCAGCAGCAGGTTGGCGGCAGTGGGATGCCCTGCGAACCAGCGGATCATTCGGCGGCCCCGGCGGGGATCACGGCCATGCCCGGAATCGCCGGCATCAGGTCATCGAGGATCACCTCCTCGCCCGGCGCGATACCGCCGTCGATCACGGCGCGGTCGGCCTGCCACCATGCGACGCTTACATCGCGCAGGGCAAGGCGGCCATCCTCGCCGCGCAGGTAGACGTGGCGGCCCTCGTGGATCGCGCTGGCCGGCAGCGTGACCTCGCGGGACAGTTCGGGACCGGTCAGCACCAGTTCGACATACATGTTCGGCACCAGCGGCAACCGGACCGGCGGCGTTGCGCCGGCATAGGGGTTTTCGACGATGACGATGGCGGGGACCGACCGGGTCTGCGGGTCGAGCGCGCTTTCCACCCGCACCAGCTTTCCGGTCCAGGTCTGCGATATGTCGGTCACCAGCCGCACTTCGACATCGACCTTGTCGAAGTGCTCCAGCGCATGCGCGGGCGAGGCGGCATCCCGCGCGCCGGCCTCGCCCATGAGACGCAGGAACGATTGCAGCGGGATCTGCGCGGTGATCTCGGCCCGGCCGATATCGTCAGCGGTCACCAGCTTCTGCCCCGTGCCGACGAACTGGTGCCGTTCGACATGCACGGCCGCGATGCGAAGGTCGAACGGTACGATGATGTCGGTCTTGTCCAGATCGCGCCGCGCCCGTTCAAGCACCGCCTGGATGCGGGCCTTCTGCGCATCCAGCCGGATTCGGCGGCTGGGGAACAGGCCCAGGGCATTGCGCAGCTCTTCGACACCGCGCTGCACCTGAAGGGTCGCGCGTTCCTGGCTGTCGAGCGCCGATTGCGCGGCGATCCCGCGTTCGACCAGATCGCGGATCCGCGCCAGTTCGGTTTCGGCCAGGTCCAGCCGGTTCTGTTCAAGCGACAAAAGCCGGTCGGTATTGGCCTTGTCCACCTCAAGCTGCGCCACGTCCGCCTCGAGCGCGGCAAGATCCGCCTCGGCCTGCGCCACGGCCAGCTCATAGGCGGTCGGGTCGATCTGCAGGACCTTGGTGCCGGCGGCGATGACGTTGCCGGTGTCCAGATCGGGGTGGCGCCAGACGATGGTGCCGGCGATCTCGGAAACCGCTTCCCAGCTGCGCGCGGCGCGCACGTTGCCATAGCCGCGCACGATCATCCGCACCGGCGCCGTTTCGGCCATGAGAGTCCGCGCGACGACGCTGCGCTCGGTCTCGTCCACCCGGCCGGGCGGCTCGGATTGCGAGATCAGCCAGGCTGCCACGCCGACCCCCAATGCAAGGGGCGGGAGCAGGCGCAATACGCGGGCACGTTTCACTTCCGGCCTCCTTCTTCGCGCGGTCCGCGCCGCTTCGGCGCCGGTCTGACATCGGATCCCGGACCGGCATGGCGGTCATTGGTGCCGCGGCTGGTCCAGAAGATAGTAAACGGTCACTACCATATTCGCGGCGGGCCGCAACACTTGTTGTGGCGCGGGCCGCCTTCGAACCTTATCACGCATCCGCCTCTGGCGCGCCCGCTACGCCCCGACCAGTCCGCCATACATCGCCGCCACGGCGTCGCCCTCGAACGCGGCGTCGTCCATGCGCAGCACCTCGCCCCTGGCGACATCGCGGGTCAGCGCGACACCGTGGGCAAGGCCGATCGGCAGGGCGTTCCGTGCGGCCGACAGGGGCAGCGCCTTGCCCCAGACGGTGTAGCCGCCTTCGCCGTCCAGAACCTCGCCCGCCTTCAGATCACGCTTGGCGACCGCGGCGACGGTGCCGCGCATCTCGCGTGCGCGGCCGGTGGACTCGCGGCGCAAGGCCGCGCTGAGGACCGATACCGACAGTTCCAGCCCGATCAGGTGGAACGGCTTGTACATCGACGCGAACCGGCCGGTCGCGTCGGTCGGCAGGCCGTATTGCGCGAAACAGGCGGCGGCATAATCGTTCGGCGCCTCGATCACGACATAGACGCCCCAGCGCAGATCGCGGAACACCGGGCGACCGTCGCGTTCCAGCGACGAGACGGTTTCGGCGATGCCGCGCCCCTCCAACTGGCCGCCCACCTCGCGCGGGCGCAGCACATGCGCCAGATCGTCGACGCCGCAGGGCGGAAAGGCCAACCCGGCGCTCGGCACGTTCAGGCCGCAGGCATTGGCGATGGCGACCATCTCTATCGCGCTTTTCGTGCCGTCGAGGAACGAGTTGAACATCTGCGGGTTCATGCCGGCGCGCGCCGCCTCTTCGGCGGTCAGCCCGTAATGCGCCCACACGTCGTCCGGGGTCACGTCGTGATAGCCGGGCAGGTACTTGGTGCCCTTGCCGGCTGCGGCGACCTCGAAGCCGGTGGCGCGGGCCCAGTCGACCATCTCGGCGACCAGCGCGGGCTGATCGCCGTAGGCCATCGAATAGACGACGCCTGCCGCCTCGGCCTCGGCCGCCAGCACGGGGCCGACCAGCACGTCGGCCTCGACATTGACCATGACGACATGCTTTCCGGCGGCAATCGCGGCGCGCGCATGGACGATCCCGGCGCGCGGGTTGCCCGTCGCCTCGATCACCACGTCCACGTCATCGCGCGCGGCCAGCGCCGCGCCGTCCTCGACAAAGGCGGTGGCGGCGATGCGCGCATCGTCCCAGCCGGTCGCGCGGCAGGCGGTGCGGGCGCGGTCCGGGTCCAGATCGGCAATCGCCGTCACATGCAGCCCGCGGATCGTCGGCACCTGGCTGAGGAACATCGAGCCGAACTTGCCCGCGCCGATCAGGCCCGCGCGCACCGGCTGTCCGCGCTCTTCGGCCTCGGCCGCCAGTCTTGCAAGGTTCATCGCGCGTCCTTTCGTGAAATCCGTCGCGCGGCTCGCGCGCCGCCGCCACGTTGCCGAAACCCCTCCCAAGTTCAAGCCCTTCAGGGCACCGGCGGCGCGGGGTCGACGCGGAACTGCGTCTCGATCCCGTCGATCCCGCTTTCGAGCGTGTCCAGCAACTTGCGCGCCAGCGCCGGCATGCTTTCATAGGCCGAGGTATAGAGCCACATGCGCATCGTCGCGCGCGGGTGGATCGGCCGGAACACAAGCTCGTCCGCACCCCAGCCGACCGTGGTCAGCGAGGGTACAAGGCTGATGCCCTGACCCTCGCGCACGAACATGCAGGCCGTGTCCGCCATCTGCACCGAAATCGACGCATCCAGCTGCACCCCGGCGCGGTCGAAGGCGTCCTGAACAACCGCGCTCGACAGGTCGTCGCGGCCCAGCGAGATCAGCCGCTCGCCCGACAGGTCGCCCAGGTCGATCACGTCCCGGCGTGCCAGCGGGTGGCCCGGCGGCAACGCACAGACCATCGAGCATTCGCCGAACAGCCTGCACCGCAACCCCGGATGATCGCTGCGGATCAGCGAGATGCCGAAATCGGCGGCGCGGGTCAGCATCGCCTCGGAGACGTTGTTGGACGTGCGTGTCATGATCGACAGCTTCACGTCCGGCCGGTCGGCGAGGAACCGGGCCGCCAGCAGCGGCAGCACCCGCAGGCTGATCGCCGGAAAGGTGACGACCGACACCTCGCCGCGTTCCAGATCGCGGATCGCGCGGGCTGTGTTCTCGATCCGGGCGACACCGGTGATCAGCTTTTCGGTTTCCAGGAACAGCCGGCGCGCCTCGTGGGTGGGCACCAGCCGGCCGGAGCTTCGGTTGAACAGGGCAAAGCCGCAGGACCGCTCGAAGGCCCGGATCATCTTGCTGACGGCGGGCTGGCTGATGAACAGGCTGCTGGCGGCCTTGGTCACCGACCCGCTTTTCATCACGGCGTTGAACGCCTCGATCTGCCGGATATTTGCACGAACCATGCAGACACCATAACCTGACGGAATGGATGTCAGAACTAAAATCATTTGAACGCTACGGCAAGGCGGGCTTTGCTTGGGGGACAAAACAACCAACAGGGGAACTGCAATGAAATACTCATCTATCGCCCTGGGGGCCGCGATCAGCGTGGCCGGCGCTGGCATCGCCGCCGCCCAGGACAAGGTGCTGACCGTCGGCGGTTACGGCGGCTCATTCGAGACGCTGCTGAAAGAGCTGGTGATCCCGAACTTCGAGGAGACGCACGACGTCACGATCTCTTTCGTGTCCGGCAACTCGACCGAGAACCTCGCCCGGCTTCAGGCGCAGCGCGCGTCGCAGGAACTGGACGTGGTGATCCTGGATGACGGGCCAATGTACCAGGCCGACGCGCTGGGCTTCTGCGCGCCGATCGCCGACAGCGAGGTCAAGGCGGACGTGTACGACATCGCGCGGCTGGGGCCGAATTCCATCGGGCTCGGCTTCGTCGCGACCGGGTTCACCTACAACACCGCGTGGTTCGAGCGCGAGGGCTGGGAGCCGCCGAAAAGCTGGCTGGACCTGACAGATCCGAAATTCGAGGGCATCCTGTCGGTTCCGCCGATCTCGAACACATATGGGCTGCACACGCTGGTGATGATGGCGCGGCTGAATGGCGGCGGCGAGACCGATATCGACCCCGGCTTTACCGCGATGGTCGACGACGTGGCGCCGAACATCCTGGTGTTCGAGCCGTCCTCGGGCAAGATGTCCGAGCTGTTCCAGTCCGAGGAGATCGCGCTGTCGATCTGGGGGTCGGGCCGCACCAAATCGCTGGCCGATACCGGGTTCCCTGCGGCCTTCGCCTATCCCGAGGAAGGCGCGGTGGCGCTGATGATCGCGGCCTGCTCGGTGGTGGACAGTGACGCGCCGGAAGAGGCGCAGGCGTTCATCGACTACCTGCTCGATCCCGAGGTGCAGGCGCTGCTGGCCGATGCGATCGGTGCCGGGCCGACCAACAAGACGGCGGAGCTGCCCGAGGCGCTTGCCAATTCGCTGCCCTACGGCGACAAGATCGCCGACCTGGTCGCGGTGGACTGGGACGTGATCAACCCGGCGCGCGAGGACTGGACCAAGCGCTGGGCGCGCGAGGTCGAACGCTAGGACGGCGCAATCCGTTCGAGGCGGGGCCCGCAAGAAGGCCCCGCCGCAGCCTTCGTCCGATACGCAACGGGACCGACAATGGCCTTTCTGGAACTCCATTCTCTCACGAAACGGTTCGGCGCGATCACCGCGGTCGAGGATCTGACGTTCTCGGTCGAGCGCGGCAGTTTCGTTTCGCTGCTGGGCCCGTCCGGCTGCGGCAAGACCACGACCTTGCAGATGGTCGCCGGGTTCGAGACCCCGACCGACGGGCGCATCGTGCTGGACGGGCGCGACCTGTCGGGCGTTCCGGCGCGCGAGCGCGGCCTCGGAATCGTGTTCCAGACATACGCGCTGTTCGCGCACATGACCGTCGCGGAAAACGTCGCCTTCGGGCTGGAGATGCGCAAGGTCGCCAAGGCGGAACGCACGCGCCGGATCGCCGATGCGCTGGATCTCGTACATCTCAGCCACCTCGAGGACCGCTATCCGCGATCGATGTCGGGCGGCCAGCGGCAGCGCGTGGCGCTGGCGCGGGCGCTGGTGATCGAGCCGCAGCTTCTGCTGCTGGACGAGCCCTTGTCGAACCTCGACGCGAAGCTGCGCGAGGAGATGCAGCTTGAACTGCGCCGCATCCAGCGCGAGGCGGGGGTCACGACCCTCATGGTCACGCATGACCAGTCCGAGGCGCTGGCGATGAGCGATTCCATCGTGGTGATGGATCGCGGACGGCTGCGCCAGGACGCGACGCCGTTCGATGTCTACGAGATGCCGCAATCCTCGTTCGTGTCCCGGTTCCTGGGCAAAAGCAACAACCTGGCCGCCCGGCTGGGCGAAAGCGGACCCGACGGCGCGGCGCTGCATTGCGGGAACGTCGTGCTGCACGGCCCGAAGGCCGACCTGCCGCCCGGCCCGGTGGAGATCGCGCTGCGTCCCGAGCGGATCGCGCTGACAGGCCCGGACGGCGGCAAGCTGCGCGGCACGGTGGCCGAGCGGGTCTTCATGGGCAACCAGTGGTTGCTGCGCGTCGAGACGGAAATCGGCGACATGCTGGTGATGCGCTACAATACCGGCCGCAGAGAGGCCGATATAGGCGAGACTGTCGGCCTCGACTGGAACCCCGCCGACATCCGCATCCTTCCGGCAGAGACGAACCCGGCATGAGCGCGCGTGCGACCCGTGCCTGGCTGCTGAGCACGCCCGCCCTGATCCTGTTCGCGGTGCTGCTGCTGGTCCCGCTGCTGATGACCTTTCTGCTGAGCTTCAACAGCTTCGACTTCTATGGCGGGATCGGCAGCGACCTGAGCCTTGCCAATTACGCCGAGGTGCTGGGCGACAGCTATTTCTACGAGATTTTCGGGCGCACCTTCCTGATCGCGCTGATCACCACCCTGATCTGCGCCGCCATCGGGGTGCCGCAGGCCTATATCCTGTACCGGATGTCGCCGCTATGGCGGTCGATCACGGTGCTGATCGTGATCGGGCCGCTGCTGATCTCTGTCGTGGTGCGCACGCTGGGCTGGGCGATCCTTCTGGGCAACAAGGGGGTCATCAACACCGCCCTGATCGACATCGGCCTGATCGAGCGGCCGATCCGCATGATGTACACCTCGGGCGGGATCGTGCTGGCGCTGGTGCATGTGATGGTGCCGTTCATGATCCTGGCGGTCTGGGCGGCGCTGCAACGGCAGGATCCGGCGGTGGAATCGGCCGCGGAATCGCTGGGCGCGCGGCCCGCGACGATCTTTTTCCGCATCGTGCTGCCGCAGGCGATCCCCGGCGTGCTGTCCGGATCGCTGATCGTGTTCTCGCTGTCCGCCTCGGCCTTCGCGACCCCGGCGATCCTGGGCGGCCGGCGGGTCAAGGTGGTGGCCACCACGGTCTACGACGAATTCCTGAACACGCTGAACTGGCCGCTGGGCGCGGCCATTGCCATGCTGCTGCTGGCCTCAGTGCTGGTCGTCATGCTCAGCTGGAACCGCCTGGTCGAGCGGCGCTTTGGCGAGGTGTTCCAATGAGACGCAACGGCGCCGCCGCGATCGCCTTCAACCTGGTGTTCTCGCTGTTCATGCTGGGACCGATCATCGTGGTGATCGGCGTCGCCTTTACCCCCGAGGGGTTCCTCGAATTCCCGCCAAGCGGAATATCGCTTCGCTGGTTCCGTGCGATCCTCGACAATCCCGAATTCATCACCGCTGCCTGGATCAGCCTCAAGCTGGGCGTCGCGGCGGCGAGCGTGGCGACGGTGCTGGCGGTGCCGGCGGCGCTGGCCATCGGGCGCGGGCGGTTCGCCGGGCGCGACGCGCTTCAGGCGCTGTTCCTGTCGCCGCTGATGGTGCCGACCGTGGTGCTGGGCATCGCGTTCCTGCGGTTCCTCAGCCTGCTGGGCCTGAACGGCACCTTCACCGGGCTGATGCTGTGCCACGCGATCATCATCACGCCGTTCATCCTGCGGCTGGTGCTGGCCTCGGTCGCGGGGCTGGACCGGTCGGTGGAAATGGCCGCGATCTCGCTCGGCGCGCGGCCGCTGACGGTGTTCCGGCGCGTGACGCTGCCGGCGATCCTGCCCGGCGTGATCGGCGGCTGGATGCTGGCCTTCATCACCAGTTTCGACGAATTGACGGTGACGGTGTTCATCGTGAACCCCTCGACCACGACGCTGCCGGTGCGCCTGTTCAGCCACATCACCCAGACGACCGACCCGCTGGTCGCATCGGTCTCGGCGGTGGCGATCCTTTTCACGGTGGTCCTGATGGTCCTGGTCGACCGCCTTTACGGGCTGGACCGGCTGCTGATCGGGGAAGGCAAGCGATGACCGGCGCGGCAAGCGCCGATACCCTTGTGATCGGCGGGGGGCTGGTCGGTGCTGCGGTGGCCTGGGGGCTGGCGCGGCAGGGCGAGAAGGTGATCGTCCTCGACGAGGGCGACGTGGCACTGCGCGCCTCGCGCGGGAATTTCGGGCTGGTCTGGGTGCAGTCCAAGGGCAGCGACATGTTCGACTATGCGCGCTGGACCCGGCGGTCGGCTGACTTGTGGCCCGACTTCGCCGCCACCCTGACCGAGGAAACCGGCATTTCGCCGGGCTATCACAAGCCGGGGGGCTTGCATTTCTGCCTGTCCGAGGAGGAACTGGACAGGGTGCGCGCCCAGAACCGGCGGATGCACAACGTCAACGACGCGCTGGGCTACGGCGCCGAGATGCTGGACCGGCAGCAGCTTGACGAGATCGTGCAGGGGCTGGGCCCCGACGTGGTCGGCGGCTCCTACGGCAAGCATGACGGTCATGCCAGCCCTCTCTACCTGCTGCGCGGGCTGCATGCGGCGCTGACCGCGCGGGGCGGCCGCTATGCCGCCGATGCCCGCGCCGAGAAAGTGGAGCGGGACGGCGACGGCTACAGCGTGACCACGGCCAGGGGCACGTTCCGCGCCGGCAAGGTGGTGCTGGCGGCGGGGCACGGCAACACAGCGCTGGCGCCGCAGCTTGGCCTCGACATCCCGCTGCGTCCCGAAAAGGGGCAGATTCTGGTGACGGAACGCGCCGCGCCGCTGCTGCCGATGCCGACCCACCTGCTGCGGCAGACCGATGAGGGAACGGTGATGATGGGCGACAGCCACGAGGATACCGGCTATTCCACCCGCTCGACCGCGCCGGTGATCGCGCAGATCGCGCGCAACGCCGTGCGCTGCTTTCCGGCGCTGGAAAAGCTGCGGATCGTGCGCACATGGGCGGCGGTGCGGATCCTGACCCCCGACGGCGCCCCGATCTATCAGCAGTCGCAGACGCATCCCGGCGTCTTTTCCGTCAATTGCCATTCCGGCGTCACGCTGGCCGGCGCCCATGCGCTGGCGCTTGCCCCGATGATCGCCGAGGGGCAACTTGCCCCGGAAATGGCCGCGTTTTCCCCGGAGAGGTTTCATGGTCAGACGGATTGATACCGGCGGCGGCGCCCCGGTGGAGTTCACCTTCGACGGCAGGCCGGTCACGGCGCAGCCCGGCGACAGCATCGCGGCGGCGCTGACGGCGGCGGGCATCCGCGATCTGCGCGACAGCGTGGTCAGCGGTGCGCCGCGCGGCGTGTTCTGCATGATGGGCAGTTGTTTCGACTGCCTGGTCGAGGTGGACGGCGTGCCGAACCGGCAGGCCTGCATGGTCGCGGCAGAGGCGGGCCTTGTGGTGCGCCGCCAGACCGGCAGCGTGGAGGTGCCGGTGTGATGCAAAGCTGCGACATCGCCGTGATCGGTGCCGGCCCGGCGGGGCTTGCCGCCGCAACCACGGCCGCGAAGCTGGGGTTTTCCACGGTGCTGCTGGACGAGCAACCGGCGCCGGGCGGTCAGATCTATCGCGGGGTTGAAACCGCGGGGGCGGACCGGGCGCGGATCCTCGGGCCGGACTACGCGCGGGGCCGCGAGTTGGCCAAGGCGTTCCGCGCCTCGGGGGCGACCTACATGGACGGCGCGCTGGTCTGGAACATCTCGACCGACCTGATGCTGGATGTCAGCCGCGCGGGCGCCTCGACACAGATCGCCGCCGGGTCGCTCATCGTCGCCACCGGCGCGGTGGAACGCCCCTGGCCGCTGCCGGGGTGGACGCTTCCGGGCGTCACCACGATCGGCGCGCTGCAAATCCTGCTCAAATCGTCGGGCGTGGTGCAGGAAGACGCGGTGCTTGCCGGGTCCGGTCCGCTTCTGTGGCTGATGGCGGCGCAGATGGTCGATGCCGATGTGCCGCCTCGCGCCGTGGTCGAAACCACACCGCGCGCCAATTACCGCGCCGCGCTGCGCCACCTGCCCGGCGCGCTGCGCGGGCGCGGCTACCTGACCAAGGGGCTTGCGATGATCCGCAAGGTGCGCCGCGCCGGGGTGAAGGTTCATACCGGGGCCGAAGATCTGGCGGTCGAGGGCAAGGATGCCGCCGCCGCGCTACGGTTTACCGTGAAGGGCCGCGCGCACCGGATCGAGACGGGCAGCATCGGGCTGCATCAGGGCGTGGTACCGAACCAGCAGATCACGCGGCTTCTGCGCTGCGATCATGCGTGGGATGCGTCGCAGATGTGTTTCCGCCCGGTACTGGACACGGACGGGCTGAGCAGCGTCGCGGGCATCTATGTCGCCGGTGACGGGGCCGGGATCGGCGGCGCGAAAAGCGCGGTTCTGCGCGGCGAGGCGGCGGCGCTTGCCATCGCGGCGCGGTCCGGGCGCGGCGATGCGGCGCGGTCCGGGGCGGTGCGCGCGGCGCTGTCGCGCGATGCCGCCGTGCGCCCGTTCCTGGAGGCGCTTTACGCCCCTGCGCCGCATGTCACCCGCCCGGCCGACGACACCATCGTGTGCCGCTGCGAGGAGGTGACCGCCGGCGCGATCCGCGAGGCGGTGGATCTGGGTGCGCCGGGGCCGAACCAGGTGAAATCCTTCCTGCGGGCGGGGATGGGGCCGTGCCAGGGCCGGGTCTGCGGCCTTGCGGTCAGCGCCATCATCGCCGAGCGGCGCGGCGAAAGCCCGGAGCAGACCGGGTATTACCGCATCCGTCCGCCGCTGAAGCCGATCCCGCTGTCGGAACTTGCCAGCTTCACCCCCGCGGACCGTGCCGCGGAATGACCGGCGCGCGCGATCACGGCGCCGACCTGATCGTCATCGGCGGCGGCATCCACGGCTGCTCTGCCGCGCTGCATTCGGCGCTGCGCGGGATGTCGGTGATCGTTCTGGAAAAGGACACGGTCGGCCGCCATGCCTCGGGCGTGAACGCGGGCGGGGTGCGGCGGCTGGGCCGGCATTATGCCGAGGTGCCGCTGTCGCAGATGTCGATGGAAAAGTGGTACGGCATCGCCGATTTCCTCGATGACGATTGCGGATTCCAGATCGCGCCGCAGATCTCGGTGGCCGAGACCGAGGCGGAACTGGCCGGCCAGCAGGCGCGTGTCGACGACCTCAACGCGATGGGCTTCAGCCACGAGGTGATGCTCAGCCGCGACGAGTTGCGCGCGCATCTTCCGGCGGTGGCCGACCATGTCATTGGCGGGCTGGCGAGCCTCAAGGACGGCTTTGCGCAGCCCTACCAGACAACCTTTGCCTTCCAGCGCAAGGCAGAGACGCTGGGCGTGCGGTTCTTCGAACATACCGCCGCGCAGGACGTGCGGCAGGAGGGCGGCGACTGGGTGGTGGAGGCGGGCGAGGCGCGATTCCGCGCGCCGAAGCTCCTGAATGCCGCCGGGGCCTGGGCGGGCGATCTGGCCGCGCGGCTGGGCGAACACGCCCCGGTCGAGGCGATCGCGCCGATGATGATCGTCACCTCGCGGCTGCCGCATTTCTGCGACGCGGTGGTGGGCGCGGCGGGCCGGCCGCTGTCGTTCAAGCAGATGCCCAACGGCACGGTCGTCCTGGGCGGCGGCCGGCGCGGGCGTGCCGACAAGGACAGCAACCTGTCCGAGATGCTGTTCCCCGAGTTGCGGCTGTCGGCGCAGACGGCGGCAGAGGTGTTCCCGATCATGCGCGGCGCGACCATCGTGCGGTCGTGGTCCGGGGTGGAGGGGCGGATGCCCGACGACATCCCGGTGATCGGCCGCTCGGCCCGGCACGAGACCCTGTTCCACGCCTTCGGGTTTTCCGCCCACGGCTTCCAGCTTGGCCCCGGCGTCGGAGAGATCATGGCCGCCCTGATCACCACCGGTGGCACCAACGCGCCGCTCGCGCCCTTTTCCATCGCGCGCTTCGCCGAGGCGTGACGCGGCGCCCGCGCTCTGGCCTTCGCCGCCGCGCGGCATATGTCGCAAAGCGGGACATGTTCGGCGAAGGAGACGGCGATGGGCGACGGCGACATTCGGAAAATCCAGGTGCAGGGCGTGCATCACATCACGCTGATGGGGGCGGATCGGCAAACCTCCATCGACTTCTGGGAGGGGGTGCTGGGAATGCCCTTCGTCTTCGATCAGCCGAACCTCGACGACCCGGACGAGGGGCATCTCTACTTCGATCCCGGCGACGGGCGGCTGATCACCATCTTCACCAACGAGGCGCGCAAGCCCGACCGGCGCCGCACGCCGACCGATACCGGCTGTGTGCATCACCTCGCGTTCAACGTCAGCCAGGCGACGTTCCGGCAGGTGGAAAAGCGGCTGGAGGCGCGCGGCATCGGGCATTCCGGGCCGAAGGATCGCGGTTTCATGGACTCGATCTATTTCAAGGATCCGCTGGGGCTGCTGATCGAACTGGCGAGCTACCGTTTCGAGCCGCCCGAGGGCTGCCGCCATGCCGACGTGATGATCGAGGCGCACCGCATCCGCGTGGCGCGCGGCGACTACAACATTGCCGAGGAACATCTGGCCGACGCGATCGAATTGCTGGTGGAGCGCACCCAGCAATCGCTGTCCACGGATCGCGGGGCGAGGAACCCGTATTGAGCCGATGCGGGGTCAGAAAATCTTCTGGAACCAGGACAACGGCAGGTAGCGCCCTGCCGTGAACAGCCAGGCGAAGGGCGCGGGGAAGCTGGTGGAAAAGCTGCCCTTGCGGACCGCCTGCATGATACGCGCCGCAGCGTCCTCCGGCTCCATGATCTGCGGCATCCGGAAATCGTTCTTGTCGGTCAGCCGCGTGCGGATGAAGCCGGGATTGACCCGCTGCACGGTGACGCCGGTGCCTTTCAGATCGGCGCGCAGGTTCTCGGCCAGGTGCATGACGCCGGCCTTGCTGGCGCCGTAGCCGATGGCGCCGGGAAGGCCGCGGAAACCCGAGAGCGAACCGACCAGAACGATCCGCCCCGTGCCGCGGTCCAGCAGGTGCGGTACGGCGCGGCCCATCACATTCATGCAGCCGGTGAAATTGACCTGCGCCATCGCCGTCGCGGCCTCGGCGTTCCATTCGGTGGCGGCCATCGGCTCGTAGAAGCCGGCGCTGTAGACGATGCCGTGAAAATCGCCGGCCTCGCGTGCGGCGGCCGCGACGGAGGCCGGATCGGTCACGTCGAGCGGAACGGCGCGCGCATCCGTCAACGTGCCGGCGAGATCCGCCAGCCGGTCCTCGCTGCGGGCCGACAGGACAAGGCTTGCTCCCTCGCGGTCCAGCGCCCGCGCCAGCGCGCGGCCCAGCCCCTCGGATGCGCCGACGATCCACCATGTGCGGCCGCAAAACGGATCGTCAGGCATGGGCCAGCTCCACCTGCACGACATCTGTCTGGCGCACCGCGAAGGCGGCGGCGCAGATCGCGAGGTAGTACCGCCACGAGCGCAGGAACCGTTCGTCGAAGCCGAGGCCGCGGATCCGCCCGGCCTGCTCTTCCAGCCGGTCGAGCCATACAGCGCAGGTGCGTGCGTAATCGCCGCCGAACGAGAACACGTTCTGCACTGCCAGCCCGGCGCCGCGTGCCTGTTCGGCGATCTTGGCGTTCGACAGCAGCATGCCGCCGGGGAACGTGTAGTGCCGGATGAAATCCGAGGTGCGCCGGTACATGTCGAAATGCCCGTCGGGCACGGTGATCGCCTGCACCACGGCCTTGCCGCCTTCGGACAGGCGGGCGCGGAGCGTGGCGAAATAGGCCGGCCAATAGGCTTCGCCGACGGCCTCGATCATCTCGATCGACACGATGTGATCGTAGATGCCCGACGACTTGCGGTAATCCTCCAGCCGGATGTCGGCGCGCCCGTCGAGCCGCGCGTCGGCATAAGCCTTTTGCGCCGGCGAGATGGTCAACCCGGTGACATGCCGGCCGTGATCGGCGGCGCGTTCGGCAAAACCGCCCCAGCCGCAGCCGATTTCCAGAATCCGCTCGCCGCCGTCCAGCCGGCCGAGGATGCGGTCGTATTTGCGCACCTGCGCGCGGTCCAGATCGTCATCCTCGCCCGCGAACAGGGCCGAGGAATAGGTCATCGAGCGATCCAGCCAGAGCTGGTAGAACTCGTTGCCCACGTCGTAATGCGCCTTGATGTTGCGCGCCGCACCCAGCGGTGAATTGCGGCGCAGCAGCCGGTCGACGACACGGAATTTCAGGCTGCTCCAGAACCCGGCATGGGCGAAGTCCTCGAATTCGCCGAGGTTGCGCAGCGCGACCTCGCTGAGCGTCACGATCGACGGGCTGTCCCAGTGGCCTTCGACATAGCCTTCGCCAAAGCCGACATCGCCCCGCGCCGCGGCGGCGGTGATCGCGGCCCAGTCATTCAGGTGCAGCTCTGCTTCCGGCGCGCCGGCGCCGAAGCGGTGCACCTCGCCTTCGGGGGTGCGCAGGGTCAGGCTGCCATGGCGGATGCGCTCGCAGCTTTCGAGGAACTGGCGTTTCACGCGGTCGGTGATGAACGGCATTCAGGTGACTTCCTTTGCGGGCGGCTTCGGTCTTGAACGATAGACCGCACCTTTCGATTTCAACACCAGAGCCTGCCAGTAGATCAACAGCAACCCGCGCAGCGCCCCCAGCGGGCGGCGCAGGGCGGACCACAGGATGGCGCCGTTGGTCAGCGGGCGGCGGTCGCCCTGAAGCGTGGCGACCACGCCTTCGGCGCCGTTGCGGTAATGGATGCGGATCGCGATGCGGCCGGGCGCGATGCGGAAATGAAAGGCGTATTCGCCGGCCACGTCCTGGAACGGCGACACGTGCAGGCATTTGCGGGCGGTCAGGCAATCGCCGGGGGTGATCGGCGCGAAATCCGGCAGATGCACGATGTAGCTGTGCCTGTCGCCGAACGGGGTGCTGACCTCGGCGATGACCGCATGCAGATCCGCGCCCTCCATCGCCAGCCAGAAACTGACCGGGTTGAACACACGGCCCAGAATGCCGGGCTGCGTCAGCAGCAGCAATTGGCGCCCTGCGGTGATCGGCCAGCCGTGATCGGCGAACACCTCTCGCGCCCAGGCCGCCCCCTGTCCCTGGCCGACCGGCCCGCCATGGTCGCGGTCGCGCACCGAGGCAAGGTTGATCCCGTTGCGGGAGAACAGGGCCGGGCCATGCTGTGTTTCGGGGTCGATCAGCACGTAATCCACGCTGTAGCGGAACGTGTTCGCAATGCTGCCGCGCCGCGCATGGGCGGTGCTGGCCGCAACCAGTTCGGGTGCCTTGCGATGCTGCGATCCGGTCATGCCGGCACCCGGTCCATCGCCCGTGCGATGCGGACGGCGCTGGCGAACCCGTCCTCGTGGAACCCGTGCCGCGTATAGGCCCCCGCGAACCAGGTATTGGCGGTCCCCTGTAGCGCGGATAGCTGTTTCTGCGCGGCGATGGCCGCCTCGTCGAAGACCGGATGGCGGAAGGTCGTGCTGTCGTAGATCAGGTGATCGGGGATGTCCCGCGCGGGGTTCAGCGAGATGAACAGCGGGTCGGTTTCGGGGATGTTCTGCAACCGGTTCATCCAGTAGGTCACGCCGATCGCGGGCTGCTCGGTGCCGGTTTCGGCCCGGTACACCCAGCTTGACCAGGCCGCGCGGCGGCGCGGCATCTGCCGCACGTCGCGGTGCAGCACCATCTCGTTGTCCTGGAACCGAAGCGCGGAAAGCGCGCGGGTTTCGGCCGCGCCTGGCCGGGCCAGCAGGCGCAGGGCCATGTCGGCATGGCACGCGAAGATGACATGATCGAAGTGCTCCGATCCGGCATCGGTGCGGATGGTGCATCCCGCACCGTCGCGTTCGACCGCGCGCACCGGGGTTGCGGTGCGGATCGCCGCGCCGCGCGATTTCAGGTGGCGTTCAAGCCGGCGCACGTACTCGATGCTTCCGCCGTCCACCGTCCACCATTGGTGGTGCCGCGATGCGCTGAGCAGGGCGTGGTTGCGAAAGAACTGAAGCAGAGTGCGTGCGGGAAAATCGCGGATCGTCTCGGGCGGGGTCGACCAGATCGCCCCGCAAAGCGGCGTCAGGTAATAGCGGGCGAACCAGTCGCCCAGGCGCATCCGGTCCATCAGCTCGCCGATGGTGCCGCCATGGGAGTCTGCATCCGCCTCTGCCCCCGCATTGAACCGCAGGATGTCGCGCACCATGCGCAGGAAACCGGGACGCACCGCGTTGCGCCGCTGCGCCAGCAGGTTGCCCAGCCCGCGCAGCGCGTATTCGATACGCCCGTCATCTATGGTGGCGCCAAAGCTCATGTCGCTCTTGGTCACCGGCACGTCCAGATCGTGGAACATCCGCGTCAGGTGCGGATAGGTGGCGTAGTTGAACACGATGAACCCGGTATCGACCGGCTGATCGCCGCGCAGTCCGGCCAGCACCGTGCGGGCGTGGCCGCCAAGGCGCGGCTCTGCCTCGAACAGGGTGACGGGGCGGCCTGGTGCCAGAAGGTAGGCCGCGGCCAGGCCGGATATGCCGCCGCCGATGATGGCTATGCGGCCCGAAGATTGGCCCTGGAACGGGTATGGGGTGTCGAGTGACATCGATTTCCTATCTTTTCTTGCCCCTGACTACGCAAGTTGAATGCGGGTGGATCATTTATTGATCCGCGATTGGATCCGCCCCGTAACCGCAATATGTTCATCGACAGGATCAGTATCGCGCCATCGAAGGCGGCTCTGCCCGGCGGTTTCGCCGGCATCGCCGGCGTCCGGGCGCATCGAGGGAAGTCGCGGAGCGTGTCGCCGGATATTTCGGAACAGACGGTGTGGATGCTGGCCGTGCGCGACCGGCGCGACCGCGCGGCATTCGGGCGCCTGTTCGATCATTTCGCGCCGCGCCTGAAAGCTGTGATCATGCGCTCGGGCACATCCTCTGGGCAGGCCGAGGAAATCGTGCAGGACGTCATGCTGACGATCTGGCGCAAGGCGGCGCAATTCGACCCCGAACGTGCGCAGGTCTCGGCCTGGGTCTACCAGATCGCGCGGAACCGGCAAATCGACGTTCTGCGCAAGGAAAACCGCCCCGTTCCCGAGGAACTGGGATACGAGCCCGAAGGCGAGCCGGACGCCGCCCGTGTCCTGTCGGTCGAGCAGGAGGCGGGGCATCTGCGGCAGGCGCTGTCCGCGCTAACGCCGGAGCAGCGGCAGGTCATTGAACAGGTCTATTTCGGCGAGATGACCCATCAGGACATTGGGCAGATCACGGGCCTGCCGCTTGGAACGATCAAATCACGGATTCGGCTGGGCCTTGAGCGCCTGCGTCACGAGTTGAAGGGTCTGCGAGAGGAATGACGAAACACATCGAACATCATGTCTCGGACGCGCTGCTGATGGCCTATGCCGCCGGCAGCCTGCCGCAGGGATTCTCGCTGGTCGTTGCGGCGCATGTGTCATTGTGCCCGGCGTGCCGTGCCGCGCTCGAGGCGCATTGCGCGGTCGGCGGGTCGCTGCTGGAACAGGAATCGGCGGCCGCGCTGTCGGACGGGCTGAAGGCGGAGCTTCTCGCGCGGCTCGACGAACCGGCGCAGGAGCCGCCGGTCTATCGGCGCGAGGGCGTGTATCCCGGCCCTGTGATGGCCGCGCTCAAGGGGCGCCCGCCGCGCTGGCGCCGGGTCGGCGGCGGCGTGAAGCAGAGCATCCTGTCGGCGGACGAGACCGGCAGCGTGCGCCTGCTGTCCATCCCCGGCGGGCAGAAGGTGCCCGATCACGGCCATGGCGGGCTGGAGCTGACGCTGGTGCTGCAAGGCGCGTTCGCCGACGAGACCGGCCGGTTCGGCGCGGGCGATCTGGAGATTGCTGACGACACGCTGGAACATGTGCCCGTCGCCGAACTCGGAGAGACCTGCATCTGCCTTGCCGCAACCGATGCGCCGCTGCAGTTCAAGGGGTTGGTGCCGCGCGTGATGCAGCCGTTTTTCGGGATCTGATGCGCGCGCCGCCGCGCCGACCGGGCTATATGGGCAGGCCAAGCCTCTGGAAAAGTTGAAATACAGCTATCTGGCGGGGCGCTTGGCCAAGGCCGATTTGCAACACCGGGCCGCACCGCCCCGCCGCGCGATCGCCGCAATTTCCGGCTAAGCCGGTCGGCGGAGGTGCCGTGCCCATGCTGTTGTCCTTGCCGGAAATATCCCTTGTCGACCTTCTGATTGCGACCTGTGTCGCGGCCTGCCTCTGGCTGGTCTGGCCCCGCGAAGCGCGCGGCGGAAGCGGCGATGACGCGCAGGATTGACCCCAGGCCGCGCCGCAGCCGCGCGATCGCCGTATCGGCGCGGTAGCCAAGCAATTCACCCCAAGCGGAGCCGTGTATGTTCGCCGCCGCCGATCCCTGCCACGATACCGTCAGCGTCCTTCACGCGCTGATCTTCGGCGCGGACGGGGCCTGCGTGGCCTTGTCCGCCTGGTCGGCCCTG
This sequence comes from uncultured Paracoccaceae bacterium, assembly GCA_947503765.1. Classification (GTDB taxonomy): domain Bacteria; phylum Pseudomonadota; class Alphaproteobacteria; order Rhodobacterales; family Rhodobacteraceae; genus Psychromarinibacter. The sequence goes on from CANNFA010000004.1 coordinate 358,709, forward strand.
CTGCTTCTCTTGCCGTTTGCCGTGGCGGTCATGCTGTTGCAGAAATTGGCAAATCTCTTGTTCTTCGGCCGGCAGGGCAAGGCGGAACACCCGCGCCTGCGCGGCGAGATCCGGCCGCGTGCCGGCCAGCGCGTGGCCCAGCATCTGCGCGATGAGGCCAAGGCGCCCGCGCCGCCGGACACGACCGGTCATTGACCTTCGGACCCTTTCTCCGGCACGGTTCACACAGTCGGCCGCTCAAGACGGCTTCAATGTCCAGCAAGGGGATATCCGATGAAAAAACTCAGCGCATTTCTGTCCGCCACGGCGCTTACCGCCGTTGCCGGCACCGCCGCCCAGGCCGAAACCTGGGACATGCCGATGGCCTATGCCGCTTCCAATTTCCATTCCGAGATCGGCGCGCAATTCGCCGCCTGCGTCACCGATGCGACCGGCGGCGACCTTGAGATCGTCACCCATCCGTCCGGCTCGCTTTATGGCGGGGCCGAGATCAAGCGCGCCGTGCAGACCGGCCAGGTCAATATCGGCGAGCGCCTGCTGTCGGCGCACCAGAACGAGAATCCGCTGTATGGCGTCGATTCGATTCCGTTCCTGGTGTCCTCCTTCGACGAGCACGAAAAGCTGTGGGACATCGCCGAACCCTACGTTTCGGACGCGCTGGCCGAAGACAGCCTGCACTACCTTTATTCCGTGCCGTGGCCGCCGCAGGGTCTGTATTCCGACCGCCCGATCGAGTCGGTGGAAGAGCTGGAGGGGATCAAGTTCCGGTCCTATTCCACAGCCACCGCGCGGATGGCAGAACTGACCGGGATGCTGCCGGTGCAGGTCGAGGCGGCGGAACTGAGCCAGGCACTGGCGACCGGCGTGGCGGAGGCGTTCATCTCGTCCGGGGCGACCGGCTATGACCGCAAGGTCTGGGAACAGCTCAGCCATTTCTACCCGGTGGATGCCTGGCTGCCCCGCAACGCGGTGTTCGTGAACGCGGATGCCTGGGCCGATCTGCCCGACGGCACCAGGACCGCGCTGAACGATTGCGCCGACAAGGCGGCCGAGGACGGGCTGGCCGCGTCCAAGGAATACACCGAGTTCACGCTGAACGGGCTGAAAGAAGGCGGCATGACGGTCGAGCCGGCATCCGACGCGCTGATGAACGGCCTGAAGGAAATCGGCGAGACGATGACCGCCGAATGGCTGGAGACGGCGGGCGAGGACGGCAAGGCGATCGTCGAGGAATACCGGGCGCAGTGAGCATGGCGGACGGGTCTGGATGTAGGGGCCCGTCCCCCTCCGGGGTAAAGACATGAGCCACGAGGCTTTCCGCGAAAGCGAGCGCGCGGGCTGGAACGCGCGCGCCAGCATCTACGACCTGACGACGGCCGTTGCGACCGTGCAATGCATCCCCGCCATGCTCGATCTCGTGCGCCCCCGACCGGGACTGCGGCTTCTTGATCTGGGCTGCGGCACGGGTTGTCTGGCCGGGGCCGCCGATGCGCTGGGGAGCGACGTGATCGGTGTCGATTTCGCAGGAAACATGGTTGCACAGGCGCGGACGCGATTTCCCGGCATCGACTTTCAAGAGGGAGACATCTTGTCACTGCCTTTCGATAGAGAAAGCTTCAACGCGGTTCTTGCCAATATTGTGCTGTTCCATGTCACCGACCCGGACAAGGCCATTGCCGAAGCGTTCCGCGTACTGCGTCCCGGCGGCCGGTTCGTCTTTAGCCACTGGTGCGCGCCTGACCGGTCGCCGCTTTATTCGGCGATTTTTCAGACACTCGCGGCCCACGCTGATTTCAGCCTTGCCGAGCCCGCGCCTGATGCCTTTGCCTTGTCCGATCCAGCCGTCGCCGCCGCGGCGCTCGAAGCTGCGGGATTCGGGGGCATTAAATGCAGCCGCATCGACAACCTGCTGGAAATTCGGGGTCGCGACTTTTTCGACTTCTTCATGGAGTTCGGCGTGCGCGTGCCCCTGATCGTGGCCAGTCAGACGCCCCCGATCCGCCAAACTTTGCGCACCGCGCTCGACGCCCGCATGATCGAATTCGCCGTGCCGGGCGGTTATGACATTCCCATGCCCAGCCTTGTCCTCTCGGGAGACCGCCCGTGATGCGCATCCTGCGCAAGACACTCGATTCGATTTACCTGGCCGGTGGTATCATCGCGGCCTGTTTCATGGTCGGGATCCTGGTTCTGATCGTGCTGCAGATGCTGGCGCGCTGGACCGGGCAGGTCTTTCCGGGCGCGACCGACTATGCCGGCTACTGCATGGCCGGCGCGTCGTTCTTCGCCTTCGCCTATGCGCTGAATCGCGGCGCGCATGTGCGGGTGTCGCTGCTTCTGGTGGCGCTGGGCCGGTATCGCTGGTGGGCGGAGCTCTGGTGCTTTGGCATCGGCGCGGTGATTTCCACCTGGGTCGCATGGTACGCGGTGCGCGGCACCTACTGGTCGTGGAAGCTCAAGGAAATCAGCCAGGGCCTCGATGCCACGCCGATCTGGATCCCGCAATTGTCGATGGCGGCGGGCACGATCCTGCTGGCGCTGGCGTTCTGGGATCACCTGTTGCGGCTGATCGTGACGGGCGATCACGGGATCCGCGCCGACCTCGTCGACCAGAGCCACGCGGAGTAGGCCCTTGGAGCAACTCGCCCCCATCGCGATCTTCCTGTTCGTGCTGTTCACGCTGCTCGGCTCCGGCGTCTGGGTCGGACTGGCGCTGATCGGCGTCGCCTATGTCGGGATGGACCTGTTCACCTCGCGCCCGGCGGGGGATGCGATGATCACCAAGATCTGGTCGTCCTCGTCCTCCTGGACGTTGACGGCGCTGCCGCTGTTCATCTGGATGGGCGAGATCCTGTACCGGACGCGCCTGTCGCAGGACATGTTCCGCGGGCTGTCGCCCTGGATGGCGCGGTTACCGGGGGGGCTGGTGCATACCAACATCGTTGGCTGCACCGTGTTCGCGGCGGTGTCGGGGTCGTCGGCGGCGACGCTGACCACGGTCGGCAAGATGTCGATCCCCGAATTGCGCAGCCGCGATTACCCGGAAAAGATGGTGATCGGCACGCTGGCCGGCGCGGCGACGCTGGGGCTGATGATCCCGCCCTCGCTGACGCTGATCGTCTATGGCGTCACGATCAACGAAAGCATCACCAAGCTGTTCATGGCCGGCGTGATCCCCGGCCTGATCCTGGCGGCGATGTTCATGGCCTATGTCGCGGTGGCATCGCTGACCTCCAAATCCTTTTCGCCGAAGCCGGAACCGGCGATGAGCCTGGTCGAGAAACTCAAGAATTCGCGGTTCCTGCTGCCGGTGATCGGGCTGATCGTGGTGGTCATCGGCTCGATGTATCTGGGCTTTGCCACCGCGACCGAGGCCGCGAGTTTCGGGGTGATCGGCGGGCTGGTCCTGGCGGCGACGCAAGGCTCGCTGTCCTGGCGTACCTTCACCGACAGCCTGATGGGCGCGACCCGCACCAGCGCCATGATCGCGCTGATCCTGGCGGGCGCCGCGTTCCTGTCGCTGTCGATGGGGTTCACCGGGTTGCCGCGCGGCCTGGCCGACCTGATCGCCAGCTGGGATCTGTCGCGCTTTCAGCTGCTGATGGCGCTGCTGGTATTCTACATCGTGCTGGGCATGTTCCTTGACGGGATCTCGTCGGTGGTGCTGACCATGGCGGTGGTCGAGCCGATGATCCGGCAGGCGGGGATAGATTTCATCTGGTTCGGCATCTTCATCGTCGTGGTGGTCGAGATGGCGCAGATCACGCCGCCGATCGGCTTCAACCTGTTCGTCCTGCAAGGCATGACCGGGCACGAGATGGGGTTCATCGCGCGCGCGGCGATCCCGATGTTCCTGATCATGGTGGTGATGGTGTTCGTGCTGATCGCCTTTCCCGAAATCGCCACCTGGCTGCCGGACAATATCCGGCGGAGGCCGGGGGGCTGAGCCCCGCCGCGCCCTTCCTTCTTGCGGCGCGGAACGGGCGGGCGCTGCTGATCCTCGGGCTGGTGGGGGGCTTTGCGCTGCCCGGCGTGGCGGCGGCGCTGCGCCCGGCGCTGCCGTGGCTGGTGACCGGGCTGATCTTCGTCAGCGCGCTCAGAATCGGGCTGCGCGCCGCCGCCGGCAACCTGGCCGAGGCCCTGCCCAGCCTGCGCGCGGTGCTGATCCTGCAACTGGCGCTGCCGCTGGCGGGGATCGGCGTGCTGGCCGCGGCCGGGCTGCTGGCCACGCCCGCCGGGCTGACCATCGCATTGCTGCTGTCCGCGCCATCCATTTCCGGCAGTCCGGCCTTCACCGCGATGCTGGGGCGCGATCCGGCCCCGGCGATGCGGCTGCTGATCCTGGGGACCGCGCTGGTGCCGCTGACGGCGCTGCCGACCTTCTGGCTGTTGCCCGCCCTGGGCGGGTTCGCCGAGGTGGCGATGGCCGCGCTGCGCCTGTCGGGGGCGATCCTGCTGGCCACGGCAGCGGCGTTCGGGCTGCGCCGCTGGCTGTTTCCCGACCCCGCGCCGGACACGATCGCGGTGATGGACGGTGTGGCCAACATCGCGCTGGGGGTGATGGTGATCGGCCTGATGGCGGCGGCGGGGCCGGCGCTGCGCAGCGACCCGGCGCAATTGCTGTTCTGGCTGGCGCTGGTCTTTGCGGTGAATTTCGGCCTGCAATTCGGCGCCCGGCTGCTGGGCGCGCGGGTCGGCACCTGCATCGTCGCCGGCAACCGCAACATCGCGCTGTTCCTCGTGGCGCTGCCGCCCGAGGTCACGGATCCGCTGCTGCTGTTCATCGGCTGCTACCAGGTGCCCATGTTCCTGACGCCGATCCTGTTGCGCCGGCTTTACGCGCCGCGCTGACGGGGGTCGTCAGGCGGCGAGCCCCTGCGACCCCATCGCCAGGAACTTCTCGCGCCGGTCGCGGACCAGCGCGGCCCGCTCCATGTCCGTCAGCTCGGCCAGCATGGTGCGCAGGTTGTTGCGCACGCTGTCCATCACGGCCGTCCGATCGCGATGCGCGCCGCCCAGCGGTTCGGGGATGATCCGGTCGATCACCCGCAGTTTCGACAGATCCTGCGCTGTCAGATGCAGCGCCTCGGCCGCCTCGCGCATCTTTTCGGCGTCTTTCCACAGGATCGACGCGCAGCCCTCGGGCGAGATCACCGAGTAGATCGAATGTTCCAGCATCGCCACCCGGTTCGCCGTGGCAAAGGCCACCGCGCCGCCCGATCCGCCCTCGCCGATGATGACAGAGATCAGCGGCACGCCCAGTTGCAGGCATTTCTGCGTCGCGCGTGCGATCGCCTCTGACTGGCCGCGTTCCTCGGCGCCCTTGCCCGGATAGGCACCGGGGGTGTCCACCAGCGTCATCACCGGCAGGCCGAACCGGTCGGCCAGATCCATCAGCCGGATCGCCTTGCGATAGCCTTCGGGGCGGGCCATGCCGAAATTGCGCTCGATCCGGGTCTTGGTGTCGTGGCCCTTCTCCTGGCCGATCACCACCACGGGGCGATCCTCGAACCGGGCCAGCCCGCCCATCACGGCGTGATCGTCGGCAAAGTTCCGGTCGCCGGCAAGCGGGGTGTAATCGGTGAACAGCGCGTCGATGTAGTCGCGGCAATGCGGCCGGTCGGGATGGCGCGCGACCTGGCATTTGCGCCACGGGCTGAGCGCCTTGTACAGATCGCGCAGCATCGTCGCCGCTTTCTGGTCCAGCGCGGCGGCCTCTTTCTCGACGTCCATCTCCTCGTTCGTGCGGGCCAGCGCGCGCAGTTCCTCGGCCTTGCCTTCGATCTCCGCCAGCGGCTTTTCGAATTCGAGGTAATGGGTCATCGGCGGTCCCTGTATGAGTTGGCCCTGTGTGATCTGGCCCTGTGTGATCTGGCCCGGTCTGATTTGGCTGCGCGCTATATGAGCGTCGTCATTCCGGTTTGCAACGCCGCGGCGGGATGGCCGCGGCCCCGCCGCTCAGCCGCGCGCCGCGATCATCTCGGACTGGCGCACGATACCCTCGGCCTGCTTGATCGAGGCGATGTCGACCAGCCGGCCCTTGTAGACGGTGGCACCCTCGCCCTTGGCTTTCGCCTGTTCCATTGCGTCGAGGATCTCGCGCGCTTCGGCAACGGCGGCCTCCGAAGGGGTGAAGACCGCGTTGGCCAGCACCACCTGCTTCGGGTGGATCGCCCATTTGCCGACCATGCCCAGCGTCGCGGACCGCATCGCCTGCGCGGTGAACCCGTCCTCGTCGGAAAAGTCGCCGAACGGGCCGTCGACCGGCAGCACGCCATGGGTCCGGCAGGCCGCCACGATGGCGGCCTGTGCCCAGTGCCACGGATCGGGCCAGTATTTCTGGCCCTCGTGGATCATGTAGTAGTTTTCCTGCGTGCCGCCGATCCCGGTCGTGGCCATGCCCATCGAGGCCGCAAAATCGGCGGCGCCAAGGCTCATCGCCTCCAGCCGAGGCGATCCGCCGGCGATGTCCAGCACATTGGCGATGCCGGCCGCGCTTTCGATGATGACCTCGAATTTCAGCGGCCGGGCGCGCCCCGTCTCGCGCTCCATCGCCGTCACCAGAGCATCCACGGCATAAAGATCGGCAGCGCAGCCCACCTTGGGGATCATGATCAGGTCGAGCCGGTCTGGCGCGGCCGCGAGCAGGTCCACGACATCGCGGTGCCACCACGGCGTGTCCAGCCCGTTGATCCGCACCGACAGCGTCTTGGCGCCCCAGTCGACATCGCCGATCGCCTGGCAGACATTGCGCCGCGCTTCGGCCTTGTCGTCCGGGGCGACGCTGTCCTCCAGGTCTAGGTTGATGACATCGGCATCGCTGGCCGCCATCTTCTCGAAGATCGCGGGCCGTGAGCCGGGGCCGAAAAGCTGGCAGCGATTGGGGCGGGACGGGGCTGCGGGCTGGTGGCGAAAGGACATGCGGGGCACCCTTGGGTTCGCTTCGATTGCCAGCCGTGGTAGGCTGACACCCGGCTGGCCGCAAGACGGTTTCGGGCGTTCGCCCTTTGTTGCGGCCCGGCATGTATTGAAAAAGGAAGTTGCCATGAGACATTTCATGACCTGCGCCTGTGCGCTGTTTCTTGCGGCCCCCGCAGGGGCGGCCGAGGTCGGAATTCCCGCCGGCTGCGAGGCGGTCGCCACCTTGCTGCGCCCCAATTGCGAGATGTACCAGGTGCTGCATTGCGAGGGCGAAGACCAAACGCAGGTCGACGTCTACAAGGACGGCGTGTTCCTTGGCGAGCAGTCCTACGATGCGCTGTCGATGGTCCGTTGGCGGCGCGGCGCGCTGCTTCAGGAGTTGACGGTGACGGAGGGCGATTTCCAGGATGCGCCCTTCATGACCGAGGATGCGGTGCTGGAGATCGCGGCGGAGCGCGCCCGGAAGCAGGTCGGATCGGATGCCGCCCCCGACACGGCGACGTTCGGCTACCGGGTCGAGGTGATCTCGCCGGCGGTGCGCGAGCTGGATTCGGGCCAGACACGCGAGGTCCGGCGGTTTCGCGTCGTCCAGAGCAGCGGCGGCCAGGAAGGGTCCGACCTGGCCGTGGATTACGACCAGGCGCTGCGCATGCCGATCTGGCAGGAGGGAACGGTGACCCTGCCCGATGGAACGCAACGCGAGGTGTCGGTCGGAATGGCGGTGATCATGCTGCCGGGCGAGGCCGGCTTCATGCAGGACAGCGCGCCGGAGGGCGCGGCCTGCACGTCTGAATAGCCTGCAGAAGGGAGTTTCTTGCGCGCAACATGCGATACACCCGATTTCTCCCGCGTGATCGGGCGTTTTCCCGGCGCATTTCCGCATGATTTCCCGCGATCCTGCGCGATACTTGTCCCCGGAGAAGGAGATTCGCGATGATCCAGACGCCGTACCTGTTGTTCCTCGGCGATGCGCCCGATCCGCTTGCGGCAAAGGTGGCGCAGGGTATCCGCGACTGGCGGCCCGACCATGCGGTCGGGCAATACCGGATGGACGGCTGCCGCGCCGATCTGCGCCTGCCCGACATGACCCTGGCCGAAGCCCGCGCCGCCGGTGCGAAGACGCTGGTGATCGGGGTGGCGAACCGGGGCGGGGTGATCTCGAAGGCATGGAAGAAGGTGCTTGTCGCCGCGCTGGAAGAGGGGTTCGATCTGGCCTCCGGGCTGCACAACCTGCTGCGCGACGAGCCCGATCTGGTGGCGGTGGCCGAAGCCTGCGGCCGGTCCCTGCATGATGTGCGGATTCCGGCGGTGAAATACCCGATCGCCAATGGCGAAAAACGGGCAGGGAAACGCTGTCTGGCGGTTGGCACCGATTGCTCGGTCGGCAAGATGTACACCGCGCTGGCGATGGACCGCGAGATGCAGGCGCGCGGCATGAAGGCGACCTTCCGGGCCACCGGCCAGACCGGCATCCTGATCACCGGGGACGGCGTGCCGCTGGATGCTGTGGTGGCGGACTTCATGGCCGGGTCGGTGGAATGGCTGTCGCCGGACAACGATGCCGACCATTGGGATCTGATCGAGGGGCAGGGCAGCCTGTTCCACGTCTCCTATTCCGGGGTGACGATGGCGCTGATCCATGGCGGCCAGCCCGACGCGCTGATCCTGTCGCACGAGCCGACGCGCTCCCATATGCGCGGGCTTCCGGGCTATGGGCTGCCGTCGCTCGAGGCGTTGCGCGATACAGCGCTGCCGCTGGCGCGGGTGGCGAACCCGGCCTGCCAGGTGGTCGGCATCGCCGTGAACACCGCCGCCATGGGGCAGGACGAGGCGATGGCCTGCCTTGAAGACATCGAGACACGGATGGGCCTGCCGGCGGCGGACCCGTTTCGGCAGGGCGCCGCACGGCTGGTCGACGCGCTGGCGGCCATGTGAGTCCTCGAGTGAGTCTTCAAGCCTCCGGCGGGCGTATTTTGGACGAGAAGAAGCAGGGAAGCGAATGGAACTGAGCATCTCGCGGGACACGTTCCGGCTGGCCGAAGCCTTTACCATTTCGCGCGGCTCGCGGACCGAGGCGAAGGTGCTGACGGTGCGGGTGGCGGCGGACGGGATCGAAGGACGCGGCGAATGCGTGCCCTATGCCCGGTATGACGAGACGCTGGACAGCGTGGCGGCGCAGATCGAGGCGTTGCCGCCGGATGTGGATCGCGCCGCGCTGCAATCGCTCTTGCCGGCCGGGGCGGCGCGGAATGCGGTGGATTGCGCGCTGTGGGAACTGGAGGCGAAGCAGGCGGGGCGGCGCGTGTGGGATCTGGCGGAACTGGCCGCGCCGGGGCCGCTGATCACCGCCTTCACCCTGTCGCTGGACAGCCCGGAGCGGATGCGCGCCGCGGCGGCGCGGCACGCGGCGCGGCCGCTGCTCAAGATCAAGCTGGGCGGCGAGGGAGACATGGCGCGGCTGGAAGCGGTGCGCGCCGGTGCGCCCGATGCGCGGATCATCGTCGATGCGAACGAGGGCTGGACGGCCGATATCTATGCCGAGCTGGCGCCGCACCTGGTGCGGCTGGGCGTGGCGCTGGTGGAACAGCCGCTGCCCGCCGGAGAGGACGCGATGCTGGCCGAGATCGCGCGGCCGCTGCCGGTCTGCGCCGATGAAAGCTGTCACGACCGCGCCACGCTGGCCGGGCTGGCCGGCAAGTACGACATGGTGAACATCAAGCTGGACAAGACCGGCGGTCTGACCGAGGCGCTGGCCCTGCGGACAGAGGCGCGGGCCGCCGGATTCGGGGTGATGGTGGGCTGCATGGTCGGCTCCAGCCTGGCGATGGCGCCGGCGGTCCTGTTGGGGCAGGGCGCCGAGGTGGTGGACCTGGACGGGCCGCTATTGCTGGCTGAGGATCGCGAGGTTCCGCTGGTCTATGATGCGGCGGGGGTGTGGCCGCCGGATGCGGATTTGTGGGGGTGACAATGCTCCCTGGGCGGCGGTGCCTGCGCGTGCTCTTCCTTCGGCGTGCGCCCCCCATTCCCCTCCCCCACATCCCCTGCTAGACACACCGCGCCCAAGGAGGATGCCAGATGCCCTATTACCGTTCCCGCACGACAACTCATGGACGCAACATGGCCGGCGCGCGCGGTCTGTGGCGTGCCACGGGGATGACCGATGACGATTTCGGCAAGCCGATCATCGCCATCGTCAATTCCTTCACGCAATTCGTGCCGGGGCATGTGCATCTGAAGGATCTGGGCCAGATGGTCGCCCGCGAGGTCGAGGCGGCCGGCGGCGTTGCCAAGGAATTCAACACCATCGCCGTCGATGACGGGATCGCGATGGGCCATGACGGGATGCTCTATTCGCTGCCCAGCCGCGAGGTGATCGCCGATTCGGTGGAATACATGGTCAATGCCCATTGCGCCGATGCGATGGTCTGCATCAGCAATTGCGACAAGATCACGCCGGGCATGCTGATGGCGGCGATGCGGCTGAACATCCCGGTTGTGTTCGTCTCGGGCGGGCCGATGGAGGCCGGGAAGGTCGTCTGGGAAGGCCAGGAGAAGGCGGTCGATCTGGTCGATGCGATGGTCGCGGCCGCCGACGAGAGCTATTCCGACGCGCAGGTGCAGGCGATCGAGGAATCGGCCTGTCCGACCTGCGGGTCCTGTTCGGGCATGTTCACCGCCAATTCGATGAACTGCCTGACCGAGGCGCTGGGTCTGGCGCTGCCGGGCAACGGCACCACGCTGGCGACCCATGCCGACCGCCGGCGCCTGTTCGTCGAATCGGGGCATCTGATCGTCGATCTGGCCAAGCGCTATTACGAGGGCGAGGATGCCGGCGTGCTGCCGCGCAACATCGCCACCTTTGCCGCCTTCGAGAATGCGATGAGCCTCGATATCGCGATGGGCGGGTCGACCAACACGGTGCTGCACCTGCTGGCCGCCGCGCATGAGGGCGGGGTGGATTTCACCATGGCCGATATCGACCGGCTGTCGCGCAAGGTCCCCTGTCTGTGCAAGGTCGCCCCGGCCAAGGACGACGTGCATGTCGAGGATGTGCACCGCGCCGGCGGGATCATGGCCATCCTGGGCGAGCTGGACCGCGCCGGGCTGCTGGATACCTCTGTCGGGACGGTGCACATGCCGACCATGGCCGCCGCGCTGGAACGCTGGGACGTCAAGCAGACCACCGCCAATTCGGTGCATGAATTCTTTGCCGCCGCGCCGGGCGGGGTGCGCACCCAGGAGGCGTTCAGCCAGGAGCGCCGGTTCGAGAGCATCGACCTGGACCGCGAGGCCGGGGTGATCCGCGACAGGGCGCATGCCTTCAGCCAGGATGGCGGGCTGGCGGTGCTGTACGGCAACCTTGCCGAGGAAGGCTGCATCGTGAAGACCGCCGGCGTCGACGAGAGCATCCTGAAATTCAGCGGCCCGGCGCATATCTTCGAAAGCCAGGACGACGCGGTGTCCGGCATCCTGACCGGCAAGGTCAAGGCCGGCGAGGTGGTCATCATCCGCTACGAGGGCCCGCGCGGCGGGCCGGGCATGCAGGAGATGCTGTACCCGACCAGCTACATCAAGTCGAAGGGGCTGGGCGAGGCCTGCGCGCTGGTGACCGACGGGCGGTTCTCGGGCGGCACGTCGGGGCTGTCGATCGGCCATGTCTCGCCCGAGGCGGCCGAGGGCGGCACGATCGGGCTGGTCCGGCAGGGCGACATGATCGAGATCGACATCCCGAACCGGGTGATCCACCTGGCGGTGGACGATGCCGAGATCGCGGCCCGGCGCGAGGCGCAGGACGCTGCCGGCTGGCAGCCCGCCAAGCCGCGCAAGCGCAAGATCACCACCGCGCTCAGGGCCTATGCCGCGCTGACCACCAGCGCCGCGAAAGGCGCCGTGCGGCAGGTCTAGGCCGCGGCACGCCAGGGCGGCACTACCGCCGGCAATAGCCCGAGCGGACCATGCGGGCGGCGAGATCCTCGCCGCCCGGCAGCGTGCAGGAGCCGATCTTTCGGTCATAGGATGTCTTGCCGGTCAGCCGGCAGGTCACCTGCCGGGACGCGACCAGCGCGCGCATGGCGCGGGTGGCCCGGTCGCCGCGCAGGGTTCCGCTTTCCGCGCAGTCCAGCCGTTCGAACCGGATCGGAACGCCCGCCACCTCGATCGTGTCGCCATCGCGGACATGTGTCACCCGCCCCGAGACGGTGCGGCCGATGATGCTCCGCTTCTCTGGCGCAGCGGAAAAGCCGCCCCAGGCGTCGCCGCCGCGAATGATCCGAACGGGGGACTCGGCCATGGCTAACGGGCCCGCGGGCAGGATGTCCCCCGCGATGCGAAGGGTGAAGACCGCGATCCCGCAGACGAGGCCCACGGCAAGGCGCCGGCGGATGCGGCGCAACTTGCAGCGGCGATGCCAGCCGCGCAAGGGGATGATCCTGTGCGATCGCATGGCGCATCAAGGCTAACCGGACGATGCGGCAAAACTATGGAGCGCGGCGCGGCGAAGGCCGTGCGCCGCGTTTTCCGCTTTTCCTTTGCGCGGCGCTTGGGCAAAGAGGGGGCGCAATGAGGGAGGCCGCCAATGCGCATCGTCTATGTCAACGGAGAGTACCTGCCCGAGGACGAGGCGAAGGTATCGGTGTTCGATCGCGGCTTTCTGTTCGCGGACGGGGTCTACGAGGTCACAAGCGTTCTGGGCGGCAAGCTGATCGACTTCGACGGCCATGCGCGGCGGCTTGAACGGTCCCTGTCAGAGCTGGACATGGCCGCGCCGGTCACGACCGAGGAATTGCTGGCGATCCACCGCGATCTGGTTGACCGAAACAAGATCACCGACGGGCTGGTCTATCTGCAGATCACGCGCGGCGCCGCGCCGGATCGCGATTTCGCCTATCCCGACGAAAGCGTCGCCCCGACCATCGTGCTGTTCACGCAGTCGAAGCCCGGCCTTGCCGATGCCCCGGCGGCGAAGACGGGGATTCGCGTGATTTCCATCCCCGATGAACGCTGGGGCCGGCGCGACATCAAGACCGTGCAGCTACTGTATCCGTCGATGGGCAAGATGATGGCCAAGGCGGCGGGGGCGGACGATGCCTGGATGATTGAGGATGGCACGATCACCGAGGGCACGTCGAACAACGCCTATATCGTGTCCGGCCGCAAGATCGTCACGCGCGGGCTGTCGAACGACATCCTGCACGGGATCACCCGCGCGGCCGTGTTGCGCTTTGCCCGCGAGGCGCAGATGGAGGTCGAGGAGCGCGCCTTTACCCTGGACGAGGCGAAGACGGCGGACGAGGCGTTCATCACCTCGGCTTCGACCTTCGTGATGCCGGTGGTGGCGATCGACGACGCCGAGATCGGCGGCGGCGTGCCGGGGCCGGTGGCGACCCGGCTGCGCGAGATCTACCTTGAGGAAAGCCGCAAGGCGGCGATCTGACCGCGTCTCGGCAGCGGGGCCTCAGTTGAACAGCAGCGACCGCAGAGAGTTGTTGCCGCCCACGGCCGACCGGATCAGCCCGCGCTTGCTGCTTTCGCTGCGCGAGCTGTACATGATCGACCGGATCGCGGCGAGCTGCTGCGTCGACAATTGCGAGGCATCGACGCCCTGCACATAGTGGTCAAGCTCCTGCTCGACCGAGCGGATCAGTTGGGTGCGGCCGTCATTGGCCTGCGCCGCGCCTGCGGCAAGGACAAGGGCGAGAACGGCGGCGATGGGGCGGATCATGGAAGACTCCTATTTCGCGGCGGCGTTGCGAAGGACGGTGCGGATGCGCAGGCGTTTCTTGAGATAGCCGTCGCGCGAATTCAGGATGCCGTGCAACTGCGCCACCGCCATCGTGTCAAGGCGCGACACATCGGCGTGGATATTGTAGCGCGCCAGCCGGCTTTGGACCTGCGCGACGAGTTGCGGGCTGGGATCGGCAAGGGTCGGCGCGGCGACGGGTGCGGCAAGGGCGATCACAAGGGCGGTCAGCGCGGGCTTCATCGGGCGGGTTCCTTCAATCTGCCCTGAAAGATAGGGACGAGGGCGCGGCGCGGCAAATCACGTTCACGGGCATGGCGTGAAAAGCGGCGACAAGACGCCGGCGCGGCGGCCCGGCCTCGCGCCTTACCCCTGTTCCTTGCCGACATTCGCGGCGAACGCCGCTTGGAATGCGTCCTGCTTGGTGCTGTCCACCTCGGTCTGGAACTGCGTCTTCCACTCGGCATAGGGCATCCCGTAGAACGCTTCGCGCCCGGCTTCCTTGGTCATGTCGATGCCGCGCTCGGCCGCGGCCTCCTGGTACCAGCGCGACAGGCAGTTGCGGCAGAACCCGGCAAGGTTCATCATGTCGATGTTCTGCACGTCGGGGCGGTCGTCCATCAGGTGGGCGCGCAGGCGGCGGAACGCGGCGGCCTCGATCTCGGTGCGGGTCTGGTCGTCCATGTCATCCTCCATCGGTCAAAGCTGGGCGCTGGCCAGCGCCTGTTCAAGGATCGGCGCCAGGCGGTCCGCCCATTCGTCCTGCTGGCGGGGCGTCTCGATCAGGTCGTGGCGCAATTCGATCAGCGCGTTCGGCCGGCCGTGATGCAGCGCGTGGCGGTCCACGCTGTCGCCCTTGAGCGAGCCGGAATAGGGCTCGTTCTCGCCGATAAACAGGTCCGGCTCCTCGCGCAGGCGGTCGATCAGCGCCCGGCCCAGCCGCGCGTCGTAGCCATAGAGAACGCCGACCTGCCAGGGCCGCATCGCGCGCCCGTTCAGCCGCGGCGTGAAACTGTGGATCGCGGCGTAGACCGTATCTGGACGCCGTGCGGCCAGCCGTTCGACCGCCTCGTGATAAGGCCGGTAGCACAGGTCCAGCCGCCGCTCGCGCTCCTGTGCGTCGATGTCGCGGTTGCCCGGAATCACCGTGCCGTCATAAAGCTGCATCAGCAGGGTCGGGTCGTCCTCGCCCCGGTTCGGGTCGATCACCAGCCGTGAAAAGGTGGACAGGATCGCGGTGCTGTCCAGCCGCTCGGCCAGGCGCCGCGCCACCCCGGCCGCCCCGATGTCATAGGCGATGTGGCGGCGCATCTCGCGCTCCGGCAGGCCCAGATCGCCGGCGGCGATCATCGGCGGCACGGCATTGCTGGCATGATCGCAGGTCACCAGCCAGCGGCCGGGCCGGTCCTCTCCGACGATCTCGGCGGCGTTGAATTCGGGATGTTTGGCGCTAGACATTTCGGCAGACTGAATATGCCGCCGCGCCCGGAAGCGCCAGTTGTCAGTTGCACGGATTTCCGCCATAGGTTCGAAAGCCGCGCCGTGACCGCTAACACCGAAGACCGCAACAAACGAAAGTGCGATGTAGCCGATGAGACGCCTTCGAAACATCAAGATCGTCGCCACGCTTGGCCCGGCGAGCAACGATTTCGACATGATCGGGGATCTGTTCAGGACCGGGGCCGACGTATTCCGGCTGAACATGAGCCACGGCACCCACGACGAACTGGCGCAGCGTCATGCGCATATCCGCCGTGTCGAACAGGAAACGGGCCGCCCGATCGCCATTCTCGCCGACCTTCAGGGGCCGAAGCTGCGGGTGGGTACCTTCGCCAACGGCGAGGAGGAACTGGAGGACGGGCAGATGTTCCGCCTCGACCTCGACCCCGCCGAGGGCGATGCAAGCCGCGTCAACCTGCCCCACAAGGAAATCTTCGAGGCGCTGAAGCCGGGGTCGAGCGTGCTGGTCAATGACGGCAAGATCCGGCTTCGGGTCAGCGAATGCGGCGCCGATTTCGCCGATTGCGAAGTGATCGCGGGCGGCACCATTTCCAACCGCAAGGGGGTGAACGTGCCCGACGCGGTGCTGCCGCTGGCGGCGCTGTCGGACAAGGACCGGGACGACCTGGAATTCGCCTGCGAGCTGGGCGTGGACTGGCTGGCGCTGTCCTTCGTGCAGCGGCCCGAGGACATGATCGAGGCGCGCGAACTGGTCCGGGGCCGCGCCGCGGTTCTGGCCAAGATCGAGAAGCCGGCGGCGGTGAAGTGTTTCGACGACATCCTGGAAGTCTCGGACGGGATCATGGTGGCGCGCGGCGATCTGGGCGTGGAACTGCCGGTCCAGGCGGTACCGCCGATCCAGAAGCGCCTGATCCGCAAGTGCCGCGCCGTGGCAAAGCCGGTGATCGTGGCCACGCAGATGCTCGAATCCATGATCGAAAGCCCGATGCCGACCCGTGCTGAGGTGTCGGACGTGGCGAATGCCATCTACGAGGGTGCGGATGCGGTGATGCTCAGCGCGGAATCTGCCGCCGGCCGTTATCCGATCGAAGCGGTGCAGACCATGCACAACGTCGCCATCGAGGTCGAGGGCGACGACAATTACCGTGCCGTTCTCGAGGCCACCCGCGAAGTCGAAAAGAACACCATCGCCGATGGCATCGTCTCGGCCGCGCGCGGCATCGCGGAGACCGCCGACATCAAGGCAATCGCCTGTTTCACCCAGTCGGGGCGCACCGCGTCGCTGATCGCCCGCGAACGGCCGCGCGTGCCGATCATCGCCATGGCGGCGACGGTGGACACCGCACGGCGGCTCTGCCTGACCTGGGGCGCCTATTGCGTGCAGACCGCAGAGATGGGCCGCTTCAAGGAAGCGGTGGTCAACGCGGTCCGCGCCGCCACCAACGAGGGCTTTGCCACCCGCGACGATGACATCGTGGTGACGGCCGGCGTGCCGTTCAACATCCCCGGCACCACCAACATCCTGCGCGTCGCCCCCTGCGACGAACGCAAGATCTATTCGGCCGAGCCGGAATAGGCCGGGGGCGTGTCGGCGCAGGATCTGTACCTGGTACTTGGTATCGCGATCTGCGCCTTCTCGATCCCGTCCTTCATCGGCGCGCTGGCCGATCGCCGCTCGCCGCGCGTCGCGCTGGTGGTGATCGTGATCGGCGGCGCACTGATCGCGCTGGCCCTGTCGCAGCAATCCTACACGCTGGAGGATGTGCCGGAGGCGTTCGTGCGGGTGGTGGCCTATTTCGTGCGCTGACCGGGCGCAGACCCCCTTGCCAGCGGCCGCGCCGCCGCCTATACGCCGCAACTCGACTGCCTGCGTGGCCGGCCGATGGCATGCCGAGTCGCGCGTTCGAACCGCAAGGAGACGGAAATGCCGAAGATGAAGACGAAATCAAGCGCGAAGAAGCGCTTCAAGATGACGGCCACGGGCCGCGTCAAGGCCGGACAGGCGGGCAAGCGCCACGGCATGATCAAGCGCAGCAACAAGTTCATCCGCGATGCGCGCGGCACGATGCTTCTCTCCCCCCCGGACGAGAAGCTCGCCAAGAAATTCATGCCGTACGACCGCTAGGGAGATTTCGAGATGTCGCGCACAAAAGGGGGCACGATTGCCCACGCCCGCCACAAGAAGGTGATCAAGGCCGCCAAGGGCTATTACGGCCGCCGGTCCACCAACTTCAAGACCGCCACCCAGGCTGTCGACAAGGCGAACCAGTACGCCACCCGCGACCGCAAGAACCGCAAGCGCAATTTCCGCGCGCTGTGGATCCAGCGGATCAACGCTGCCGTCCGTTCCCATGACGAGGGGCTGACCTATTCGCGGTTCATCAACGGCTTGTCGAAAGCCGGGATCGAGGTGGACCGCAAGGTGCTGGCCGATCTCGCCGTGAACGAGCCGGCGGCGTTCGGCAGCATCGTCGATCAGGCGAAGGCCGCTCTGTAGGCGGCCGTCTTGCACCGAATCGACCATGACCGCCGCGGCGCCATCGGGCCCGCGGCGGTTTTCGTTTGTGCGCCGGGCCGCGCCTTGCATTCGCGCGTGGCTGTGGGTATCCGGCAGGGCGTTTGGAAAGGACGGGCCTGATGGACGATCTGCGGGGCAAGTATCTGGCGGCGATTGCGGATGCGGCGGACGAATCCGCGCTGGAGGATCTGCGCCTGCGGGCCGTCGGCAAGAAGGGCGAGGTCAGCCTGAAGATGCGCGAACTGGGCAAGATGACGCCCGAGGAGCGTCAGCAGGTCGGCCCGAAGCTGAACGCGCTGAAGGACGAGATCAACAGCGCGCTGGCCGCCCGCAAGGCCGTACTGGCCGATGCGGCGCTGGACGAGCGGCTGCGCACCGAATGGCTTGACGTGACGTTGCCGTCCCGCACGCGGCGTCAGGGCAGCGTGCACCCCGTCAGCCAGGTCACCGAGGAGGTCACGACGATCTTCGCCGATATGGGCTTTGCCGTGGCCGAGGGGCCGCAGGTGGAATCGGACTGGTACAATTTCGACGCCCTGAACATCCCGGCCGAGCATCCGACCCGGACCGAGATGGACACGTTCTACATGGCGCGGGCCGAGGGCGACGACCGCCCGCCGCATGTGCTGCGCACCCACACCTCGCCGGTGCAGATCCGCGCGATGCAGGCGCAGGGCGCGCCGATCCGGGTGATCGCGCCGGGCCGCGTCTATCGCGCCGATTACGACCAGACCCATACCCCGATGTTCCACCAGGTCGAGGGGCTGGCGCTGGACCGCGACATTTCGATGGCCAACCTCAAATGGTGCCTGGAAGAGTTCTGCCGCGCCTTCTTCGAGGTGGACAGCGTCGAGCTGCGGTTCCGCGCCTCGCACTTCCCGTTCACCGAGCCCTCGGCAGAGGTCGATCTGCGCTGTTCGTGGCAGGGCGGGCAGCTCAAGGTCGGCGAGGGCGACGACTGGATGGAGATCCTGGGCAGCGGCATGGTGCATCCGCGCGTGCTGCGGGCCGGGAATATCGACCCCGACGAATGGCAGGGCTTTGCCTTCGGGATCGGGATCGACCGGCTGGCGATGTTGAAATACGGCATCCCCGACCTGCGCGCCTTCTTCGACAGCGACCTGCGCTGGCTGCGCCATTACGGCTTTGCGGCGCTGGACGTGCCGACGTTGGCCGGCGGTCTGTCGCGCTGAGCGGGCGACGCTGAACGGCCCCTTGGGCCGTGCCTCCGGCGGGGATATTTATCAAACCGAAGAAGCGGGGGCGCGGTGCTGGCGGCGAGGCCGGGGCTTGACGGATCGTGGCGGCCGGTCGAGGATGGACGCGGATTTTATCTGGTGTGCAGCCATGTCGCGTGTCGTCCTTTGCGGTTTTCTGGCGGGGCTGTTCAGCCTGGGGGCCGACCCTGCGGCGGCGCGCGGCCCGGCGATCTGCACGACCTATGCGCAGACGGAAACCACCGCTATCCCCTGCCTGCCGTGCCGCCTGACCATGCGCCTCGACGCATCGGCGCGCCAGACACACCTGTCATCGAATAACGGCTGGACAGCCGTTCTGGAATGGTACGAGGGCGGGCCGGCCGATGCCGAGGGAACCGGGCGCTGGGGCGCCGAGGCGGGCCAGATGTACGGAGGACAGACCTTCCGCATGAGCGCGGGCGTCTCGGAGTCCGGCTGGCTGAGCGTGACCATGGCGTTCGACGATCCCTATCTGCCGCAATCGGTCAATTTGGGCTATCGCTGCGCGGATTGAGCGGTCGTGATCCCGGGGCTGCAACCGCCGCCACGCATCGAGCCTTGCGGGTTGCGGCATCGGCGATGCCTGCTATCTGGGCCGCATATGCCATCACGCAAGAGGAGGCCGCCTTGCGCCTGTTTCGCCACGAGAACCGCGAGCGCAATCACGCCACGCGCCGGGTCTACGCCTATTTCGAGCTTGCCTACACCTTCGTCGATTTCACGGCAGCGCTGTGTTTCGTCGTCGGCTCGCTCCTGTTCTTCTGGAAGGCGCTGGAGACGCCGGCGATCTGGCTGTTCCTGGTCGGCTCTCTTCTGTTCGCCGCCAAGCCGACGCTGCGGCTGACGCGGGAGATAAAGCTGTTGCGCATGGGCCAGCTCGACAGCCTGGCGGACCGTCGGCCGTGACACCGGGCGGGGCCGGGGCGAAGGGCCTTCCGGTTGCCGGGGCAATTCGCTAGACGTGCGGCCGAGTGCAGACGACCGAACGAAGACGACGCGAAAGGCTGGCCCGATGAAGTTCACCCTGTCCTGGCTGAAGGACCATCTCGATACCGATGCCGGCGTGGCCGAGATCGCCGAGACGCTGACCGATCTGGGGCTCGAGGTCGAAGAGGTGATCGACCCGCTGGCCGCGCTGAAGGGGTTCACCGTCGGCCATGTCAGGACGGCCGAGCAACACCCCGATGCCGACCGGTTGCGGGTCTGCCTGGTCGAGACGGACGAGGGCGACAAGCAGATCATCTGCGGCGCGCCGAACGCGCGGGCCGGTATCCGCGTGGTGGTGGCCAAGCCGGGTATGTATGTGCCGGGGATCGACACCACGATCCAGATCGGCAAGATCCGGGGCGTGGAAAGCCATGGCATGATGTGCTCCGAGCGCGAGATGCTGCTGTCGGACGAGCATGACGGGATCATCGAGCTGGCGGGTGCGCCCGAGGTGGGTACCGAGTTCACCGACTGGATGGCCGAACACGCGCCCGGCAAGGTCGATCCTGTCATAGACATCGCGATCACGCCGAACCGGCCCGACGCGCTGGGCGTGCGGGGCGTGGCGCGCGATCTGGCCGCGCGGGGACTGGGGGTGCTGAAGCCCGCGGAAGTCGTCCCGGTACCGGGCACCTTCCCCAGCCCGATCGGCGTGACCATCGCGGAGGACGTGAAGGCGAAGGGCTGCGCGCATTTCACCGGCCGGGTGATCCGCGGCGTGACCAACGGGCCAAGCCCGGCTTGGCTGCAGGCGCGGCTCAGGGCGATCGGGCTGCGTTCCATCTCGGCGCTGGTCGATATCACCAACTTCTTCACCTATGACCGGAACCGGCCGCTGCACGTCTTCGACGCCGATCTGGTCAAGGGCGATCTGAGCATCCGTTTCACCGACGCGCCGACCGCGTTCACCGGGCTGGACGACAAGAGCTACACCGTGCAGCCCGGCATGATGGGCATCTTCGACGCGTCGGGGCTGGAAAGCATCGGCGGCTGTCTTGGTGGGGCGCAGACCGGCGTCACGGGCGAGACGGTCAACGTCTTTCTCGAAAGCGCCTGGTGGGATCCGGTGACGATTGCCGCGACCGGGCGGCAGCTCAAGCTGAACTCCGATGCCCGCTATCGGTTCGAGCGCGGAGTCGATCCCGAATTCACCCTGCCGGGGCTGGAGGCGGCGACGCGGATGATCCTCGATCTGTGCGGTGGCGAGGCGTCGGAAGTAGTGCAGGACGGCGCGCCGCTGGACACGCACCGCGCCTATCCGCTCGACACGGGGCGTGTCGCGTCGCTGGTGGGCATGGACATACCTGCCGAAACGCAGCGGCAGACCCTGACCGCGCTGGGCTTCCGGCTGGAAGGCGACATGGCGCATCCGCCGTCCTGGCGGCCCGACGTGACCGATCCGGCCGACCTGGTCGAAGAGGTGGCGCGCATTGCCTCGCTGACGAAGCTGGAAGGCCGGCCGATGTCGCGGCCGCAGGCCGGGGTTCCGCGGCCGGTGCTGACACCGATGCAGCGGCGCGAGGCGATGGCGCGGCGCACCAGTGCGGCGCTGGGCTACAACGAATGCGTGACCTATTCGTTCATCGACGCGGACGCGGCGGCGCTGTTCGGGGGCGGCACCGATGCGACGCGGCTGGAGAACCCGATCTCCTCGGAGATGAGCCATATGCGCCCCGCGCTCCTGCCCGGCCTGCTTCAGGCCGCGGCGCGCAACCAGGCGCGCGGCTTCAACGATCTTGCCCTGTTCGAGATCGGCCCGGTCTTTCATGGCGGCGAGCCGGAAGAACAGCATCTTCAGGTCGCGGGCCTGCTGGTCGGCCATACCGCACCGCGCGATGTGCACGGCGCGCGCCGGCTTGTGGACGTGTTCGACGTCAAGGCCGATGCCGAGGCGGTGCTGGCCGCGATCGGCGCGCCCGCCAAGGTGCAGATCCTGCGCGGGGCGGCGGATTGGTGGCATCCGGGGCGGCACGGGATGATCTGCCTCGGGCCGAAAAAGGTGCTGGGCGTGTTCGGCGAGCTGCACCCGAAGGTGCTGCGCGAGATGGACGTGAAGGGCCCGGCGATGGCGTTCACGCTCTGGCCCGAAGAGGTGCCGATGCCGCGCAGTGCCACCGCCACCCGTGCGGCGCTGGTCGGCAGCGATCTTCAGGCGGTGGAACGCGATTTCGCCTTCGTCGTCGCCTCGGATGTCGAGGCGCTGGCACTGGTCAACGCGGCAGCGGGCGCCGACAAGACGCTGATCGAAGAGGTCCGGGTGTTCGACGAGTTCATTGGCGGGTCGCTGGGCGAGGGGCGCAAGTCCCTGGCCATCACGGTGCGGATGCAGCCGACCGGCGCGACATTGACCGAAAAGGAGATCGAGGCCGTTGCCGCGAAGGTCGTGGACAAGGTGGGCAAGGCCACGGGCGGCGTGCTTCGGGGCTGACCCGGGCGGCCGAACGGTGCGCCGCTTGCAAGCGTACCTCCTGCGGGATGAAGGAAAGGAACGGACATGACGTTGAAGGTTTATCTGTCGGGGGAAATCCATACCGACTGGCGCGAGCGGATCACCGAGGGGGCCGAAGGGCTGGACGTGGCGTTTGACGCGCCTGTGACCGATCATGCTGCCAGCGACGATTGCGGCGTGGCCATCCTGGGCGCCGAGCCGGACAAGTACTGGCACGACCACAAGGGCGCGATGATCAACGCGATCCGTACCCGCAAGGGCATCGAGGATGCCGATGTCGTGGTGGTGCGGTTCGGCGACAAGTACAAGCAGTGGAACGCCGCCTTCGATGCGGGCTATGCCGCCGCGCTGGGCAAGTCGCTGATCGTGCTGCACGGCCCGGATCACCAGCACGCGCTGAAAGAGGTCGACGCGGCCGCGCTCGCCGTGGCAGAGCGGCCCGAACAGGTGGTGGAAATCCTGCGCTACGTCCTGACCGGCGCGCTGCCGCGGCAGGGTTGATCGGGGGCCGCCGCGCCATTCGCCGGGCGGTACAGATCCGGTGGCGGCGGTGCGGGGCGGGGCAACACCTTGTGCGCCAAGCGCGCGGCGCGGCGCAGGTTTTTGTTGACTGGCGGGCGCTGGCGAACAGACTGGAACGGTCGAGGTGATCTCGCGGATCTGCGATTCGCGGGAAAATTCGCAACAGACACGACTCTGGGGGGTCCGATGATACGCTTTTTCCTGCTGAGCGCCCTGATCCTGCCGCTGGCCGGCTGCGGCGACATGGTGTCGCGCGGAATTTTCAAACCCGCCGTGAAATCCGACATTGCCGTCGGCATGGGCTATCGCGGATCCGACGATCCGTGCCGCCGCGTCGGAAAGTCGCGGTTTACCGAGCCGTATATCACCCGCGACGAGGATCTCGTGGCCTGTCCGGTCACCTTCGAGGGGCGCCCCGCCTTTCAGACCAAGACGGGCGGGCGAGAGGTGACGCGGACCGATGAATGGGTGATCTACCGGGTGCCGCTTCTGGGGTGATCCGGCGCGGGCCGCACGATTCGGAAGGCCGCGCGCGCAGTTCCGCAGCGCCGCGGGCTTGACCTTCCTGCGTCAAGCCCTTAATCGGCAGCGTCTCGGAAGAGAATCGGCCGCAAGTCGGGGTCGCGCCCCGCTTACTGTCATCACGATACATAACCGGCCCGTGGGCGTCACAGCCTTCGGGCTTCCGTTGTGAAAAAAGGTTCCGGCACTACGGAACCGCAACAGAAAAGGACGAATACGTGGCACGAATCGCCGGCGTGAACATTCCCACCGCCAAGCGCGTTCCGATCGCGCTGACCTATATCCACGGCATCGGCCTGTCGACGGCGCAGAGCATCTGCAAGGCTGTCGGCATCGACGAATCCCGCCGTGTGAACGAGCTGTCGGACAGCGAAGTCCTGCAGGTCCGCGAGCATATCGACGCGAACGTCACCGTCGAGGGTGACCTGCGCCGCGAGGTGCAGATGAACGTCAAGCGCCTGATGGATCTCGGCGCCTATCGCGGTCTGCGGCACCGTCGCAACCTGCCCGTGCGCGGCCAGCGCACCCACACCAACGCCCGCACCCGCAAGGGCCCGGCGAAGCCGATCGCCGGCAAGAAGAAATAAGGGAGGGCAGAGATCATGGCACGCGATCGCCGCGCACCGAAGAAAAAGGTCTCGAAGAACATCGCCGCCGGTGTGGCGCATGTGAATTCGTCCTTCAACAACACCAAGATCCTGATCTCGGACGTTCAGGGCAACGCCATCGCCTGGTCGTCGGCCGGGACCATGGGCTTCAAGGGGTCGCGCAAGTCGACGCCCTATGCCGCCCAGATGGCCGCCGAGGATGTCGGCAAGAAGGCCCAGGAACACGGCGTCAAGACGCTGGAAGTCGAAGTGCAGGGCCCCGGCTCGGGCCGCGAATCCGCCCTGCGCGCGCTGGCGGCCGTCGGCTTCAACATCACGTCCATCCGCGACGTGACGCCGATCGCCCATAACGGGTGCCGCCCGCCGAAACGCCGCCGGGTCTGATCCGGGGTCGTACGAATCACGGGCTGCGCAGACCCCCGCGCGGCCCGCATCGCCGTTTTTACCTCGGGAGTCGTCCGCCAAGGGTCAATGGGGCGGATGGCACGAATGGAGGCCGCAAAGCATGATCCACAAGAACTGGCAGGAACTGATCAAACCGACGCAGCTGGAGGTCAAGCCGGGCAACGATCCGGCCCGTCAGGCCACCGTCGTCGCCGAACCGCTGGAGCGGGGCTTCGGCCTGACGCTCGGCAACGCGCTGCGCCGGGTGCTGCTGTCGTCGCTTCAGGGCGCGGCGATCACCAGCATCCAGATCGACAACGTCCTGCATGAATTCTCCTCCATCGCCGGGGTCCGCGAGGACGTGACCGACGTGGTTCTGAACCTCAAGGGCGTCGCGATCCGCATGGAAGTCGAGGGGCCGAAGCGCCTGTCGATCTCCGCCAAGGGGCCGATGGTCGTCACCGCCGGCGACATCAGCGAAAGCGCGGGGATCGAGATTCTGAACAAGGATCACGTGATTTGCCACCTCGACGAGGGCGCGAACCTGTTCATGGAACTGACCGTGAACATCGGCAAGGGCTACGTCGCCGCCGACAAGAACCGCCCCGAGGATGCCCCGATCGGGATGATCCCGATCGATGCGATCTACTCGCCCGTCCGCAAGGTCAGCTACGACGTGCAGCCGACCCGCGAAGGGCAGGTGCTGGACTACGACAAGCTGACGCTGAAGCTGGAAACCGACGGCTCGATCACGCCGGATGACGCCGTGGCCTATGCCGCGCGCATCCTGCAGGATCAGCTGTCGATCTTCGTCAACTTCGAGGAGCCGGAATCGGCCAGCCGCCAGGACGACGACGAGGGGCTGGAATTCAACCCGCTGCTGCTCAAGAAGGTGGACGAGCTGGAGCTTTCGGTGCGGTCGGCCAACTGCCTGAAGAACGACAACATCGTCTATATCGGCGATCTGATCCAGAAGACCGAGGCGGAGATGCTGCGCACCCCGAACTTCGGCCGCAAGTCCCTGAACGAGATCAAGGAAGTGCTGTCGGGCATGGGGCTGCACCTGGGCATGGATGTCGAGGAATGGCCGCCGGAGAACATCGAGGATCTGGCGAAGAAGTTCGAGGATCAATTCTGATCGCGCAGCGATCAGCCCCGGGCTTGACCCGGGGCCCCGCCCGGCCGGGCTGAAGGGTCGGGCATGAAAGCACGAGGCCCCGGATCAAGTCCGGGGCAGGCCCGCGGATCAAGTCCGGGGCGCGGCGAGCAGACGGGTCGAGGCCCCGGATCACGTCCGGGGCGGGCCCCAAGGAGAGCTGGTGACACGCATCGCCGGCCGGACAAAGCAAAACCGCCCGTAGAGGGCAGAGATGGAGATACGAAATGCGTCACGCCCGCGGCTATCGCCGCCTGAACCGCACCCATGAACACCGCAAGGCCCTTTGGGCCAACATGGCCGGATCGCTGATCGAGCATGAGCAGATCAAGACGACCCTGCCCAAGGCCAAGGAACTGCGCCGGGTGATCGAGAAGCTGGTCACGCTCGGAAAACGCGGCGATCTGCATGCCCGCCGCCAGGCGGCCTCGCAGCTCAAGCAGGACGCCTATGTCGCCAAGCTGTTCGACGTGCTCGGCCCGCGCTATGCCGACCGTCAGGGCGGCTATGTCCGCGTGCTGAAGGCCGGCTTCCGCTATGGCGACATGGCGCCGATGGCGATCATCGAGTTCGTCGATCGCGATGCCGATGCCAAGGGCAAGGCCGACCGCGAACGGGTTGCTGCCGAGGAGGCCGCGGAGGACTGAGACCCCGCGCCCGTGCCGAACGACCGGAACCCGCCGCGAGGCGGGTTTCTTTTTGCGCAGCCGGAACTTGCGTATTTGGAACGAGAAGAAGACGGAGGATGCGGCCATCTTCCCAAGGCGGGGCGAGGGGCTTAGGTAGGGGCGATGGCCGATCTGTTCGACACCTCGCCGGGGAACACACCCGAGACGCCTGTGCGCGATGCGCCGCGTCCGCTGGCGGACCGGCTGCGGCCGAAGACGCTGGCCGAGGTGATCGGCCAGGCGCATGTTCTGGGCCCTGAGGCGCCGCTGGGGGTGATGCTGGAGGCAAGAGCGCTGTCGTCGCTGATCTTCTGGGGGCCGCCGGGGGTGGGCAAGACCACCATCGCGCGGCTTCTGGCGGATGAGACGGATCTGCATTTCGTTCAGGTTTCTGCGATCTTCACCGGGGTTGCCGACCTGAAGAAGGTGTTCGAGGCCGCCAGGCTGCGGCGCCGGACGGGGCAGGGCACGCTGCTGTTCGTCGACGAGATCCACCGGTTCAACAAGGCGCAGCAGGACGGGTTTCTGCCTTACATGGAGGACGGGACGATCCTGCTGGTCGGCGCCACCACCGAGAATCCGTCTTTCGAGCTGAACGCGGCGCTGCTCAGCCGGGCGCAGGTCCTGGTGCTGGAACGTCTGCCGCTGGCCGATCTCGAACGGCTGGCGCAGCGTGCCGAAAAGGAGATGGGCCGTGCCTTGCCGCTGACCGGCGAGGCGCGCGAGCAGTTGCTGGAGATGGCCGATGGCGATGGCCGCGCGCTGCTGAACCTGGTCGAGCAGGTGGCGGCCTGGAAAGCCGACGCGCCGCTGGACCCCGCGACGCTGACCGCGCGGCTGCAAAGGCGCGCGGCGCAATACGACAAGTCGGGCGACGCGCATTACAATCTGATCTCGGCGCTGCACAAATCGGTGCGTGGATCCGACCCGGATGCGGCGCTGTACTGGCTGGCGCGGATGCTGACCGGAGGCGAGGATCCGCGTTACCTGGCGCGGCGCGTCACGCGAATGGCGGTCGAGGATATCGGGCTGGGCGATCCGCAGGCGCAGCGCGTCTGCCTGGATGCGTGGGAAACCTATGAGCGGCTGGGCAGCCCCGAGGGCGAGCTGGCGCTGGCGCAGGCGGTGATCTATCTCGCGCTCGCGCCGAAATCGAACGCGGGCTATGCGGGTTACAAGAACGCCATGGCGGCCGCCAAGAAGACCGGCAGCGAGCCACCGCCGAAGATCATCCGCAACGCGCCGACGCGGCTGATGAAGGAACAGGGTTACGGGCAGGGGTACGCCTATGATCACGACGCCGAGGATGCGTTTTCGGGACAGAACTATTTCCCGGACGGGATGAAGCGAGGGGTCTATTACAGCCCCGTCGAGCGTGGATTCGAGCGTGAGTTGAAAAAGCGTCTGGATTACTTCGCCGGGCTGCGCGCGAAGCGGGGCGGTTAGTGCGTATCGCCCCGCAAGCGATGCCTTCGGCGGGGATGCTCGCGGCCGGCTGCCGATTGACTCCGGGCCGTGCAGGGGCCAAGTGACCGCGCATGATGAGCAATGTGGCAATGGTGGCGCTGGGCGGCGCGGTCGGGGCGACCGGCCGGTACATGACCGGGCTGGGCGCGGTGCGCCTGTTCGGCCACGGTTTTCCCTGGGGAACGCTCGTGGTGAATGTTGGCGGCTCGTTCCTGATGGGCGTGCTGGTGGTGATGCTGGCGCATCTGGGCGGCACGCGCCTGTCGCCGTTGCTGCTGACCGGGCTGCTGGGCGGGTTTACCACGTTCTCGGCGTTCTCGCTCGATGCGGCGGTGCTTTATGAGCGCGGACAGGTCGGCGCGGCGGCATTCTATGTCGCGGCGTCGGTGGGGCTGTCGCTGGGGGCGCTGTTTCTCGGGCTCGCGCTGGCGCGCATGGCGGCCGCATGAGCGGCGTGCAGACCCTGACCGTCGCGCAGGACGAGGGCGAGCAGCGGCTTGACCGCTGGTTCCGCCGGCATTTCCCGCATGTGCCGCAGGGCCGAATCGAGAAGCTGTGCCGCAAGGGCGAGATCCGGGTGGATGGCGGCCGGGTGAAGGCCGCGAGCCGGGTTGGGCCGGGCATGCAGGTCCGGGTGCCGCCGCTGCCGGACGGGCCGGACGAGGAACCGCGCCAGCCCACCGTTTCGGATGCCGATGCCGAGATGATCCGCGCCGCCGTGATCTACCGCGACGACCAGGTCATCGCGCTGAACAAGCCGGCTGGTCTGCCGGTGCAGGGTGGCAGCGGTCAGACGCGGCATGTCGACGGCATGGGCGAGGCGCTGTGTTTCGGCGGCGAGCGGCCGCGGCTGGTGCATCGGCTGGACAAGGACACTTCGGGCGTGCTGCTTCTGGCACGGACGCAGGCGGCAGCGCAGGCGTTGACGCGGGCGATGCGGCACCGGCAGACGCGCAAGATCTACTGGGCGCTGGTGGCGGGGGTTCCGACCCCCTATCTCGGCGAGATCAAGTTCGGTCTGGTCAAGGCCGGGGGCCATGGCCCCGCCGGCGAGGGCGAGAAGATGCGCGCCGTTCATCCGCACGAAATCGACCGGACCCCCGGCGCGAAACGTGCGCATACGCTTTATGCAACGCTCTACCGTGTCGCGAGCCGCGCCGCCTGGGTGGCGATGGAGCCGGTGACCGGGCGCACGCACCAGTTGCGGGCGCATATGGCCGAAATCGGGCATCCGGTGATCGGCGACGGCAAGTATGGCGGCTCGGGGCAGGAAAACATGGGCGATGGCTGGGGCGCGCAACTGGGCGGGGTGATCAGCCGAAAGTTGCACCTGCATGCGCGCTCGATCACTTTCGAACATCCCGCGACGGGGCGGCCGCTGACGATCTCCGCGCCGCTGCCGCCGCATATGGCGCAAAGCTGGGAAACCCTGGGCTGGACCGAGGATCTGGCGGCCGACGATCCCTTCGAGACGCTGCGATGAGCGAATGGGCGGCCCGGCGGTTCTGGACCGCGGCGCATGTGGAGCGGGTGGGGGCCGGCTTTGGCGTCCGGCTGGACGGCCGGCCGGTCAGGACGCCCGGCAAGGCCGAACTTGCCGTCCCGACAGAGGCGCTGGCCCGCGAGATCGCGCGCGAATGGGACGCGCAGGACGGTGTGATCGACCCGCGCACCATGCCCCTTACCCGCGCCGCCAATTCCGCGATCGAACGTGTCGCGCCGCAGCGCCGGGCGGTGGCGGAGATGCTGGCCGGCTATGCGGACAGCGATCTGACCTGTTACCGCGCCGATACGCCGGATGAGCTTGTGGCGCGTCAGCAGGCGGCATGGGATCCGCTGATCGACTGGGCCGAGGACGTGTTCGGCGCACGGCTGATCCCGGTGGTGGGCGTGATGCACCAGCCGCAGTCGCCGCGAGCGCTGGCACGGCTGGGCGCCGAGGTGGACCGCTTCGGCGCATTCGAGTTGACCGGCCTGCATGACCTCGTCGCGCTGTCCGGGTCGCTGGTGATCGGGCTTGCGGCAAGCCGCGAAGCCTTCGCGCTCGACGATCTGTGGCAGCGGTCGCGCATCGACGAGACCTGGCAGCAGGAACGCTGGGGCGAGGATGACGAGGCCGCGGAAATGGCCGAGGCGAAACGGCAGGGATTCGCACAGGCGCAGCGTCTTCTGCACCTGCTGCGATCATAGCCCATCCGATTCGCGGCGCGGCGTTTCCGTGCGGTAAACGCGGCCTTCATCCACAACTTCCTTGACCTTCCGGCGGAAGTTCGCCCACACTCTAGGCCGTTGAGGGGGAACTATGCCTTCACATGTCTTCAAACCCGGTCTTGGGGTCGGGGTACACGCCCTGCGTGAAAGGGCGGCAAATCAGGAAGAGGTAAACATGAGGAAATCCGTATTTCTTGGCGCGCTGACCGTGGCTGGCCTTGCGGCCGGTGCGGCTGCCGCGGCGACGCTTGACGACGTCAAGGCGCGCGGCACGCTGAACTGCGGCGTCAGCACGGGGCTTGCCGGGTTCTCCAGCCCGGATGCGAACGGCAATTGGGAAGGCTTCGACGTGGCCGTCTGCCGGGCCGTCGCCGCCGCCGTACTCGGCGACCAGTCGGCCGTCGAATTCGTTCCGACCACCGGCAAGACCCGGTTCACCGCCCTGTCTTCGGGCGAGATCGACATGCTGTCGCGCAACACGACCTGGACCTTCAGCCGCGACAACGACCTGAAGTTCACCTTTGTCGGCGTCAACTATTACGACGGCCAGGGCTTCATCGTGCCCAAGGCGCTTGGCGTGACCTCTGCCAAGGAACTCGACGGCGCGACGGTCTGCATCCAGACCGGCACCACGACCGAGCTGAACCTGGCGGAATTCTTCCGGGTCAACAACATCAGCTACGAGCCGGTGCCGATCGAAACCAACGCCGAGGCGCTGCAACAATACTCGGCCGGTGCCTGTGACGCCTACACCACCGATGCGTCGGGCCTTGCCGCGTCGCGCGCCACCTTCGAGAACCCGAGCGAGCACACGATCCTGCCCGAGATCATCTCGAAAGAGCCGCTGGGTCCTCTGGTTCGTCATGGCGACGACGAGTGGGGCGACATCGTCCGCTGGACGCTGAACGCGCTGATCGCCGCCGAAGAGATGGGCGTGACCTCCGCCAATGTCGAGGACATGGCCTCTGCCCCGACCAACAACCCGGAGATCAACCGTCTTCTGGGCACCGAGGGCAATCTGGGCGAGATCATCGGCCTTGACGCCGACTGGGCCAAGAAGGCGATTGCCGCCAACGGCAATTACGGCGAAATCTTCGAGAAATATATCGGCGAGAAGACCCCGATCGGCCTTGCGCGCGGCCTGAACGCGCAGTGGACCAACGGCGGCCTGATCTACTCGCCGCCGTTCCGGTAAACGGTTAAGCGAAGGGCGCGGGTAACACCGCGCCCTTTTGCCATCAAAGGCCAACAAAAATCCGCACTCCGGTCCGGGAACGCGCGCAAAAGCGCGTCCGCAAATACAGAGGCCGCGGGGCAGACAGGGGAAATCCATGACGACACTGACGGATCCTCCGAAGGAGACGTTCCGCCTCGGCATGCTGATCTACGACACGCGCTATCGGTCGATGACGATCCAGGTGGTGGCGCTGATCGCGTTCATGTTGTTGGCAGCCTGGCTGATCAGCAACACGATCACCAATCTCAACACGCTGGGCAAGCCGGTGCAGTTCGGGTTCTTCACCGAAACCGCCAGCTACGACATCAACCAGAAGCTCATCGAGTACAACAACCAGGATTCGCACCTGCGCGCCGCTTTCGTCGGTCTGCTGAACACGCTGCTGGTCGCCGCCCTGGGCTGCGTGACCGCAACGGTCGTCGGGGTGCTGGTCGGGGTGCTGCGGCTGTCGCCGAACTGGCTGGTGGGGCGGATCATGACCGTCTATGTCGAGATGTTCCGCAACGTGCCGGTGCTGCTCTGGATCGTGCTGGCAATGGCGATCCTGATCGAAAGCCTGCCGGCGCCAAGCGCGTTCCGCGGCGACGATCCATCCTCGACCATGAAGCTGATGGACAGCGTCGCTTTCACCAATCGCGGCGTCTACATCCCCGAGCCGCTGTTCACCCGAAGCCTTGGCGACATACACCTGTTCGGCGCCTCGCCGGTGCGCTTCGACATCTCGCTGGACCTCATCGCCTTCGTGCTGGTGCTGGGCCTGTCGATCTTTGCGGCGCGCAAGATCTCGGCCCGTGCCCGCGCGGTGCAGGAGGCGACGGGCGTGCGGCCCCGGACCTGGCATGTCAACCTTGCGGTGATCTTCCTGCCGACCATCGCGCTGCTGGCCGCCCTTGGCTTTCACCTCGGCTATCCGGCGCTCAAGGGGTTCAACTTCCAGGGCGGCACCCACATGCGCAATTCGCTGATCGCGCTTTGGCTGGCCCTGTCGCTTTATACCGCGGCCTTCATCGCGGAAATCGTGCGCGGCGGCATCCTGGCCATTTCCACCGGCCAGACCGAGGCGGCCGGCGCGCTGGGTCTGCGCCCGCGCCGGATCATGAGCCTTGTCGTGCTGCCGCAGGCGCTGCGGGTGATCATTCCGCCGCTGATCTCGCAATATCTGAACCTGACCAAGAACTCGTCGCTGGCGATTGCCGTGGGCTACATGGACATCACCGGAACGCTTGGGGGGATCACCATGAACCAGACCGGGCGCGAGCTGGAATGCGTGCTGCTGCTGATGCTGGTCTACCTGGTCCTCAGCCTGATGATCTCGGCGGTGATGAACTTCTACAACAACCGAGTCAAACTGGTGGAGCGGTAGGATGAGCGATACACATGGCGAAACCGTCCGCTTCGTCCGCGAGACCATGCTGCCCGAGCGCGAGCCGCCGACATCGCAGGTCGGATTGCTGGGCTGGGGCCGCGACAACCTGTTTACCGGCCCGTTCAATACCATCGTCACCATCGTGTCGCTGGTTCTGATCGGCTACCTGCTGGCCGGCCTGCTTCCTTGGATGTTCCAATCGGTCTGGCGCGCCGATTCGCTGTCCGAATGCCGCGAGATCGCCACCGCCACCTGGGGCCAGTCCGAAGGACATGCCTGCTGGGCGGTGATTCGCGAACGCTGGCCGCAATTGCTGTTCGGGTTCTACCCGTCCGAGCTTTACTGGCGTCCGATCCTGGCCTTCGCGCTGCTGATCGTGGCGGTGGCGCCGGTGCTGTTTCCCTGGGCGTCCAACCGCCTGCTGGCCGTGTCCGCCGCCTATCCGTTCCTTCTGGCCTGGCTGCTGTGGGGCGGGTCGATCTGGGGGCCGGTGATGGTCGCCGCGGGCTTTGCCATCCTGTATTTCGGCGTCACGCTTCTGTCGGGCCGGATCGGCGCGCTGGGCGCGTTGATCGTCGCGGTGGTGGCCGCACTGCTCTGGTGGCTGTTCGCCGTCGGCCCGGTCGCGGGAGAGCTGGCACGACTGATCCCGATCGGGCTGGAGCCGGTGGAAAGCCGCGATTTCGGCGGCTTCATGCTGTCGATCCTGATCGGTGTGGTCGCCATCGGGTGCAGCCTGCCGATCGGCATCGTCCTGGCGCTGGGCCGGCAATCCGACCTGCTGATCGTCAAGGCGCTGTGCGTCGGCTTCATCGAGTTCATCCGGGGCGTGCCGCTGATCACGCTGCTGTTCGTGGCCTCCACGCTGCTGAACATCTTCATGCCGCCGGGCACCGATTTCGACATCATCCTGCGGGTGATGATCATGGTCACGCTGTTCGCGTCCGCCTACATGGCCGAAGTGGTGCGCGGCGGCCTCGCGGCGTTGCCCAAGGGACAGTACGAGGGGGCCGATTCGCTTGGCTTCGACTACTGGCAGGCGCAGCGGCTGGTGATCATGCCGCAGGCGCTCAAGATCTCGATCCCCGGCATCGTGTCCACCTTCATCGGGGTGTTCAAGGACACCACGCTCGTGTCGATCATCGGCCTTCTGGACCCGCTGGGCCTGACCAACGCGATCCGCGCGGACACCGCGTGGAACGGTGTCTACTGGGAGCTTTTCGGCTTCATCGCCCTTCTGTTCTTCATCTTCTGCTTCGGCATGTCGCGCTATTCGATGTATCTCGAACGGCGCCTCAGGACCGACAACCATTAAGGAGCCCGCAATGGCCGACACCGCCCAGACCGCCGCCCCCGAACGCGGGCCCGCAAGCGGCACCGACCGCCGGATCGACCGCAGGCACATGCAGGTGTCCGACGAGGTCGCGATCCAGATCAGCGACATGAACAAGTGGTTCGGCTCGTTCCACGTTCTGCGCGACATCGACCTGACCGTGTATCGCGGCGAGCGGATCGTGATCTGCGGGCCCTCCGGCTCCGGCAAGTCGACGCTGATCCGCTGCATCAACCGCCTGGAAGAGCATCAGTCCGGCAAGATCGTGGTGGACGGAACGCAACTGACCTCGGATCTGAAGAACATCGACAAGATCCGCTCGGAAGTCGGGATGTGCTTTCAGCATTTCAACCTGTTCCCGCACCTGACGATCCTCGAGAATTGTACGCTGGCGCCGATCTGGGTGCGCAAGACCCCGCGCCGCGAGGCGGTGGAAACCGCGATGCACTACCTCGAAAAGGTCAAGATCCCCGATCAGGCCAACAAGTATCCCGGCCAGCTTTCGGGCGGCCAGCAGCAGCGCGTGGCGATCGCCCGCAGCCTGTGCATGAAGCCGCGGATCATGCTGTTCGACGAGCCGACATCGGCGCTCGACCCCGAGATGATCAAGGAAGTGCTCGACACCATGATCGAGCTTGCGGAAGAAGGCATGACGATGATCTGCGTCACGCACGAGATGGGCTTTGCCCGGCAGGTGGCGAACCGGGTGATCTTCATGGATCAGGGTCAGATCGTCGAACAGAACGAGCCTGAAGAGTTCTTCAACAACCCGCAAAGCGACCGCACCCAGCTGTTCCTGAGCCAGATCCTCGGGCATTAGGATGCGTTCACTTCAATCAGGGCGTGTTTCGTCCAATCGGATTCCGTCGCGCGCCTGACTGCATTGGCCTTGCAAATGCTGCCTCGGGGCAGGCGCGTGAATGCCCTGAATGGGCCTTCGCGCTATCCGGTCAGATCGCGCGGCACCGCGAAATCCAGCACGCGCGCCGTCCCCGGTGACACCGCGTCCCAGCTTTCGACGCCGATCTCCGCCACCAGGGTGGCGCAGGTCGGATAGGCGTCGAAACGGGGATGATCGGGCGGCCGCGCGACCATGTCGGCAGCGACCATCGCGATGCCCGGATTGTGGCCCAGCAGCAGGACACAGCGCGCCGTCCCGGCGCCGCGCAGCACCTGCATCATGTCTTCCGCGGTCGCCAGATACAGCTCGGGCAGCCAGATCACCCGCTCCGGCCGTGGCAGGTGTCGCGCCATGCCCGCCCATGTCTGCCGCGTCCGCACGGCGTCCGACGACAAAACGAGGTCCGGCGCATACCCCTTGCCGGCCAGCCACGCGCCGATTGCCGCGGCAGACGCATGGCCGCGTTCGGAGAGCGGGCGCGCACGGTCGCCGCCGGCGATCTCGGAACGCGCCTTTGCATGACGTGTCAGGATCAACCGCATCGTCACCGGTGAAACGCCCGCATGTGAAAGGCCGATTGCGCCGCCGGCCGGTCATGGCGCCGCGATACCGGACAGGCGCGGCGCACCAGGCATCCGCCGGTCATGCAGCTTTCTCCTTCGGGCGTCGCCAGATGGGCATGGCACAAGGGTACGTCATACCCGCCCTCGTGCAAGGCATTTGCCGGGCAGGCCCCGATGCAGGGCCGCGCGGCGCAGCTGTCGCAGGGCTTCGCGCCCGGCGCCGGCAGTTCCAGCCGCCGCGGCAGCGCCAAAGCTCCGCGCCACGACACCATCAACCCCGCCTCGTCATG
Organism: uncultured Paracoccaceae bacterium; assembly: GCA_947503765.1. Classification (GTDB taxonomy): domain Bacteria; phylum Pseudomonadota; class Alphaproteobacteria; order Rhodobacterales; family Rhodobacteraceae; genus Psychromarinibacter. The sequence goes on from CANNFA010000004.1 coordinate 394,250, forward strand.
CACCAGCAGGCCCACCGGCGATTGCCAGGCCCGTCCCGTCCGCAAGGCCCAGCCGATGAACGGCAGAAACGGCGGCCCGCCAAACGGAAACAGCGCCGTGCCGCCGCATTCCTCGGCGATGCGCCCGATGACACGTGCGGACCAGCGGTCCAGCGGATCCGGCACGTCATCCGCGAATTCCGGCTGCGTCCGGAAATGATCCCAGAACCCCGCGGCGTTCGGACCAAGCATCAGCAGCGTGCCCGTCCCCGCCGGCAGGCCGTCATCCGGGCCGGGATGAAAACCGCCGAGCACCGCCAGCCGTTCTGCCGCAAGCGCCGCGGCCAGCTGTTCGGGAATTCCGGTCATGCAGTCAATTCCACCTCGCCATCGCGGGCGATCCGCCCCGTTCTTCTCGTTCCAAATACGCAAATCCCGGCGCCCGCAGCCCCGTGCGACGACGATATGCCGCGATGCCACGGGCCATATCGGCGTCCGCGGCCACCTACGGGCGGATCAGCGTTCCCGCCCCATGCTCCGTGAACAATTCCAGCAGGCAGGCATTCGGCGCTCGCCCGTCGAGGATCACCACCGCCCGCACCCCCGCCTCCAGCGCCGCCAGCGCGGTTTCGGTCTTCGGAATCATGCCGCCCGCGATCACGCCCGCATCGGTCATCCGCCGCACCTCGCCGGGGGTCAGCTGCGTGAGCACCTCGCCGGCCGCGTCCTTCACGCCGGCCACGTCGGTCAGCAGCAGCAGCCGGTCGGCCTTCAGCGCGCCGGCTACCGCTCCGGCGGCGGTATCGCCGTTGATGTTGAAGGTCTCGCCCTCGCGGCCCGCGCCGATCGGCGCGATCACCGGAATGATGCCGGCCGCGTGAAGCTGCCGGATCAGGCTCGGGTCGATCTTGCACGGCTCGCCGACGAAACCCAGGGCCCCGCCGTCCGCGGCCTCGCAGACGATCATGTTGGCATCCTTGCCCGACAGGCCGACGGCGCGCCCGCCCTCGCCGCCGATCGCCTGCACGATGCGCTTGTTCACCCGGCCGGACAGCACCATCTCGACCACCTCGACCGTGGCGGCATCGGTCACGCGCTTGCCGCGCACGAAGTCGCTGCGGATGTCCAGCCGGCCGAGCAGCTCGTTGATCATCGGCCCGCCGCCATGCACCACCACGGGATGCACGCCGACCTGCTGCATCAGGACGATGTCCCGCGCAAAGCTGGCCATTGCCGCCGCGTCGCCCATGGCGTTGCCGCCGAACTTGATGACGACGGTCGCGCCGGCGTAGCGTTGCAGGTAGGGCAGCGCCTCGTTCAGCGTGCGGGCGGTCACGATCCAGTCGGCATTCATCTGGCGGGTCTTCATCTGTCGGTCCTCGTTTCGCTCCCTGTTACTGTCTCGCCGCTGGCCGCTCAAGACGATTGCGGCGCTTCCCCTCGTCGCCGCGATTTGGCATAGAGCCGCCATGCTCGATGAACCCGATGACATCCACCCGCTGTTCCGGGGCGCCCCGGCGACCACGGAGTTCCGGAAACTGCGCAAGCGGCTGGTGCGCGACGTCCGCGAGGCGATCCAGCAATACGGCATGATCGAACGCGGGGCACGGTGGCTGGTCTGTCTGTCCGGCGGAAAGGACAGCTATACGCTGCTGGCCATCCTGCACGAGCTGCAATGGCGCGGCCTGCTGCCGGTCGACATTCTCGCCTGCAATCTCGACCAGGGGCAGCCGGGCTTTCCAGCGACGGTGCTGCCGGATTTCCTTCGGCGGATGGGCGTGCCGCACCGGATCGAGTATCGCGACACCTATTCGGTCGTCACCGACAAGGTGCCCGAGGGGCGGACCTATTGCGCGCTGTGCTCGCGGCTGCGGCGCGGTCATCTATACCGTGTCGCCCGCGAGGAAGGCTGCTCCGCCGTTGTGCTCGGCCATCACCGCGACGACATCCTCGAGACGTTCTTTCTCAACCTGTTCCACGGCTCGCGGCTGGCCACGATGCCGCCCAAGCTGCTGAACGAAGAGGGCGATCTGTTCGTCTACCGCCCTCTCGCCCATGTTGCCGAGGCTGATTGCGACCGCTTCGCGCGTGCCATGGACTACCCGATCATCCCCTGCGACCTGTGCGGCAGCCAGGACGGGCTGCAGCGGCAGCAGATCAAGGCGCTTCTCGACCAGTGGGAGAAAAACCATCCCGGCCGCCGGCAGAAGATGTTCCGCGCGCTGTCCAATGCGCGGCCGTCGCACCTGCTCGATCCTTCGCTGTTCGATTTCGCCGGGCTGGTGCGATCCGGCGAGATTGAGGAAAATTCGCCGGAAATTCCGGTGCTGCGTTAACTCCGCCGATACGCGCTGTTTCTAATGTGATCCCGATTGCAGGGCGCAGGCTGCCGCCCTGGCTGAAAGGGGACAGATCCGATGGCGCGTATCATCGGCCGGATCGGCCGCAACCTGTCGACCACCGCGAAAACGGCCTTTCTGGGCCCGCAGATACTGGCCTTCGTTCCGGCGCTGACGCTCGGCGGCTACTGGTACGGGGGCGAGGGGGTGCTGCTGTTCATGGCGCTGTTCGTGCCGGCGATCATGGGACTTGTCGGGCTGGCCGCGCCGGGCCGGGGGGCATCGCCCAAGCCGGGCCAGGATACGGCGACCGGCCTGCCGCCCGGCAGCGCGGTCGCCGCGGCGCTTGACGCGGCATTCTGCGTCGAACCCGCGACCGCGATCCGCACCGCCTGCCTGGTGCTGGAGATTGACGAATTCGATGCGTTCCGGCGGACCTACGGGGCGGAAAGCGCGGACAAGGTGTTGGCGCAGATCGCGGAACGGGTATCCGGGGCGCTGCGCGACGGTGACGTGGCGGCCCGCATTGACGAGGCCCGGCTCGCCATTGCGCTGGCGCCGGTGCGCCGCCTCGACCTCGAGGCGATGATCCAGATCGCGGCCCGGATCCAGCGGGCTGTCGCGGCGCCGGTCGTGATCGGCGGAATGCGCGTGTTCCTGTCGGCGTCGGTCGGGTTCTGCCTGCCGCGCCGCGCTGCGGAACGTACCGGTGCCGCCTGCCTGGACGCGGCGGAAACCGCTTTGCGCGATGCACAGGCCAGCGGCACGGGCGCGATCCGGGCCTACGCGGCCCAGGCCCCGCGCAAGCGTATCCGGCGCGCGGGCCTTGCCGAAGAGGTTGCAGAGGCGCTCGATGCCGGCCATGTGCGCCCCTGGTTCCAGCCGCAGATCAGCACCGATACCGGCGATGTCACCGGGATGGAGGCGCTGGCACGCTGGGAACACCCGGAACGCGGTGTCATCCTGCCGGGGGCCTTCCTGCCGGCGATTTCCGCCTCGGGACTCAGCCAGCGGCTGGGCGAGGTGATCCTGTACCAGAGCCTCGGCGCGCTGCGCGACTGGGATGCCGCCGGGGCGAAGGTGCCGACCGTCGCGGTGAATTTCAGCCGCGAGGAGCTGGCCGACCCGACCCTGTGCGATCGCGTCCGCTGGGAGCTGGATCGTTTCGACCTCGCCCCGGAGCGGCTGGTGGTCGAAATCCTCGAAACCGTGATCTCCCGCTCCGAGGATGACACCGTGACACGCAACGTCACCCAGCTGCACCGGCTTGGCTGCGGCATCGACCTCGATGATTTCGGAACCGGGCATGCGTCGATCGCCAGTATTCGCCGGTTCTCTGTCGGCCGGATCAAGATCGACCGCTCCTTCGTCACCCGGATCGACACCGACCGCGAACAGCAGTCGCTGCTGACCGCGATCCTCGACATGGCCGAAAGGCTGGGAATCGAAACGCTGGCCGAAGGGGTTGAAAACGTGGCCGAACATGCGCTTTTGGCCCAGCTCGGCTGCGGATATGTCCAAGGCTACACCATCGCGCGTCCGATGCCGTTCGCGGAAACGCAGGCCTGGATGCGTGCTCACCGGCAGCGCCTGGAGGAGCGTCCCCGCATCGCGCGGGAGGCGGGCTAGGAATGGTCGACGGCGTTGCGGCCACGTGCCACCGGGGCGGGGATTCCGCTTGACCTTTGACGCCATGGATAGTTGAACCGCCGCGACCTGACTTCACAGAAATGGCCCCGGTTCATGGACGACCAGAACAAGAATCTCATTCTGGCCACGGCACTCAGTTTCGCGGTGATCCTCGGCTGGTTCCTGATCTTCCCGCCCGAAGACCCGCCGATCACCCCCGAGGGCGACGCGGTCGAGACCGCGGCCGGCGAACTTTCCGCGCCGCCGCCGGTCGTGGACGGCGATCCGGCGGCCCCGTCGGGCGACACCCCGGCCCCGGCACAGGAAGCCGCGCGTCTGACCATCGACACACCGAAGGTGGCGGGGTCGATCTCGCTCGTGGGCGGCCGCATCGACGCGTTGAAACTCAAGGATTACCGCGAGGACCTGGACGAGAACAGCGAGAACGTCACGCTGCTGTCCCCGGTCGGCGGCGCGGGCGCCTATTACGCGCTGTATGGCTGGACGCCGGCGGGCGATCTGGCGCAAGAGGCGGTTCCCGGCGCCGACACGCTCTGGCAGGTCGATGGCAGTTCCACCCTGACACCGGAAAGCCCGGTGACGCTGCGCTGGGACAATGGCGCGGGGCTGGTCTTTCACCGCGAATTGTCCATCGACGAGGACTACATGTTCACGGTGCGTCAAACGGTCGAAAACCAGACCGAAGCCGCGGTGCGGCTCGCGCCCTACGGGTTGATCGCACGGCATGGCGAGCCGGATGTGACCGGGTTCTTCATCCTTCATGAAGGGATCGTGCGCCAGAATGACGACGAACTGGAGGAAATCGACTACGACGACATGACCGATTTCGGCGCCGATCCGCTTTGGGGATCGAATGCCGATGTCGTCGATGTCGAGCGGAACGGCTGGACGGGCTTTACCGACAAGTACTGGATGACGACCCTGATCCCCGATCCGGGCACGCCGTTCCAGTCGGTCGCGCGCTACGTTCCGGGGGCCGACGTCTACCAGCTCTGGTCGCGGCTGCCGACCGTTTCCGTCTCGCCGGGCGCCACCGCATCCTCGTCGTCGATGCTGTTCGCCGGCGCCAAGGAATGGGAGACGATCAAGCAGTACGAAGACGGGCTGGGGATCAGCAATTTCCTCGACTCGATCGACTGGGGATGGTTCTTTTTCCTGACCAAGCCGATCTTCCGCGCGTTGCATTTCCTGCATGGGCTGATCGGCAATATGGGCTGGTCGATCCTGGCGCTGACGCTGATGATCAAGGCGATCCTGTTCCCGCTGGCCTACAAGTCCTACGTCTCGATGGCGAAGATGAAGGAATTGCAGCCCGAGATGGAAAAGCTGAAGGAACGCGCGGGCGACGACCGTCAGAAACTTCAGCAGGGCATGATGGAGCTGTACAAGAAGGAAAAGGTGAACCCGGCTTCGGGTTGCCTGCCGATCCTGCTCCAGATCCCCATCTTCTTTTCGCTCTACAAGGTGATCTTCGTCACCATCGAGTTGCGCCACGCGCCGTTCTTCGGGCCGTTCCGAGACCTGTCGGCGCCCGATCCGACATCGCTCTTCAACCTGTTCGGATTGCTTCCGTTCGACGCGCCAGAGCCGGGCTCGATCCTGGCGCTGGTCTTCATCGGGGTCTTGCCACTGCTGCTGGGTATCTCGATGTGGCTTCAGCAGAAACTGAACCCGACGCCGACCGACCCGACACAGCAGATGATCTTTGCCTGGATGCCGTGGGTGTTCATGTTCATGCTCGGCGGGTTCGCCAGCGGGCTGGTGCTGTACTGGATCACGAACAACACGATCACCTTCACCCAGCAATACATCATCATGCGCAGCCACGGGCATAAGCCGGACGTGTTCGGCAACATCAAGAAGAGCTTTCAGCGCAAGAAACCGGCGGTCGAAACCGGCAAAGCCAAGAAGAAATAGCCTTGGCGCATCCCGTCTTTCCCCTGGTCGAGCCGCCGGACAATGCAGAAGCCGCGGCAGCGCGGCGGCTGTTCCAGGATGAGATCGGCTTTCTCAAGGGCGTCGTCGCGATGGACGGGTTGCCGCCGGCCGACCGGCTGGAAGTGTGTTTCGCGGGGCGCTCGAATGTCGGAAAGTCGTCGCTGATCAACGCGCTGACCGGCCGCCGCGCGCTGGCACGGACCTCGAACACGCCGGGCCGCACACAGGAGATCAACTTTTTCACCGCTGGCGACAGGCTCTATCTCGTGGATCTGCCGGGCTACGGCTATGCCAAGGCGCCGGTGAAGGTGGTGGCGAAATGGCAGCGGCTGCTGCGCGCCTACCTGACCGGGCGGGCAACGCTGCGGCGGGCCTTCGTGCTGGTCGACTCGCGGCACGGCGTGAAGACGCCCGACGAGGAGATCATGAAAGAGCTGGACCGCGCCGCGGTCACCTTTCAGGTAGTGATGACCAAGACGGACAAGCTGAAATCCGGTGAACTCGACCGCGTCCTGGAGCAGGTGCGCGCGCGGCTTGCGCAGCATCCCGCGGCCTTTCCCGGCATCGTCGCCACCTCCTCGGAGACGGGCGCGGGGATCGAGACCCTGCGCGCGGTGATCGCCGGAATATAGCGATGCGGCGCGCAGGCGGCTGCGGCCTGGCCGTGAGTATTCTGGCCAGGACGAAGCGGGATCAGTCCGGGACGTTGTCGATTCCCGAGCCGCCCATGGGATGGCAGCGTGAAATGCGGCGCAGCGCCAGCCAGCTTCCCTTGACGGCGCCGTGTTTTTCCAGCGCCTCCAGCGCATAGGCCGAACAGGTCGGCGTGTACCGGCAGCCATGGCCGACCCAGGGCGAGAACAGCAGGCGGTAGGCGCGGACCGGCAACGCGGCGATATGGGCAAGCGGGCTCATGTGCGGTGAACCTTGCCGAGCGCGCGGCGCAGATCGTCCAGCATTTCGGCGAAGGGCCGCGCGGCGGTCGCATTCGCGCGGCCGATTAGGACGTAATCCCATCCGGGCCGGCCAAGCTCCGGCAGGATGATCCGTGCAATCTCGCGCAGCCGCCGCTTGGCGCGGTTCCGCGCAACGGCATTGCCGACCTTTTTCGAACAGGTGAACCCGACGCGGATGGCGTCGGCAGGGGCGGTTTCATCGGCGTCTCGCCGCCGTGCCTGAAGAATGAAGCCCGGCATCGCCTGCCGCCTGGCGCGGGCGGCGCGCAGAAAGTCGGCGCGCCGGCGCAGTACGTACAGCGCGAAAGGCACCGCGGGCGGCCCCGTTTCATCGGATGCCGCCCGCGATGTCATGTCGAAACCGATGGTCCGAAGCTCAGGCGCTGAGCGACTTCCGACCCTTCGCGCGGCGCGCGTTGAGGATCTTGCGGCCGGCCTTGGTGGCCATGCGCGCACGGAAGCCATGGCGCCGCTTGCGGACCAGGTTGGAGGGTTGAAAGGTGCGCTTCATCGCGAAATCTCCGTCTGGCGGGCTGCCGGCCGTCATCCCCGCCGGGGCGGAACCGTCAGCCGCGTCATGTTCGAAGCCCGGTCTTTAGAAGCGTGCGGGCAGCTTGTCAAACGCAAAGGCGGACCCACGGCGGCGAATTCGGCGTCGGCGCGGCATCACGGCGCATCAACGCGGCGTGAGGGGGGTGTATCTTGTGCGCCGCGCGCGTCATCGTCGCCGGATGTTCGAAAAAGCGGGAGATCGGCGGCGTGATCGGGGCCGGGACAGGATGCGGATGACCGGCGGCGCGCGCGGCACATGGCTGCGCCGGCTGCCGCTGATCGTGATCGCGGCGGTGGCGGTGATCGGGGCGATCGCGCTGCGCGACAACCTGAGCTTTGACGCGCTGCGAGACAACCGCGCCGCGCTGCTGGCATTCCGCGACAGCCATTACCTGCTGGCGGCATTGGGTTTCATCGCGGTCTATATCTGCATCGTCGCCTTTTCGCTGCCTGGCGCAACGGTCGCAACGCTGACCGGGGGCTTCCTGTTCGGTGTCTTTCCCGGCGCGCTGTTCAACGTCATGGCGGCGACGACCGGCGCGACGCTGATCTTCTTCGCGGCGCGCTGGGGGCTGGGCGCGCGGCTGGGAGAGCGGCTGGAAGGCAGCGCCGGACTGGTCAAGCGCATCAAGGACGGGATCGACGAAAACCAGTGGTCGATGCTGTTCCTGATCCGGCTGGTGCCGGCGGTGCCGTTCTTCATCGCCAACCTCGTGCCCGCCTTCGTGCAGGTGCCGGCATGGCGATTCGCGGTCTCGACGTTCCTGGGGATCATTCCGGGCGCGGTGGTCTATACCTCGGTCGGCGCCGGGCTGGGAGAGGTGTTCGCCCGCGGCGAAAGCCCCGATATGGGTATCCTGTTCGAGCCGCACATCCTGTGGCCGATCCTCGGGCTGTGCGCGCTGGCGGCGCTGCCCATCGTGCTCAAGGCCGTGCGCGGCAGGAAAGGAATTTGATGGCGGAGCGGATCGAAACGGATATCTGCGTGATCGGCGCCGGATCGGCGGGTCTCAGCGTCGCGGCGGGGGCGGTGCAGATGGGCGCGCGGGTGGTGCTGCTGGAAGGCGGCCGGATGGGCGGCGATTGCCTGAATTACGGGTGCGTGCCGTCCAAGGCGCTGATCGCGGCGGCGCACCACGCGCACGCAATGGGGCAGGGCGCCCCGTTTGGCGTGCGGCCACAGCCCGCGCAGGTGGATTACGCGGCCGTCATGGACCATGTGCGCCGGACCATCGAGACGATCGCGCCGGTCGACAGCCAGGAACGGTTCGAGGGCATGGGCGTGCGCGTGATCCGCGACTGGGGCGCGTTCATTTCGGAAACCGAGCTGCAGGCCGGCAGCACGGTGATCGAGGCCCGGCGATTCGTGATCGCCACCGGATCGTCGCCGCTTGTCCCGCCGATTCCGGGGCTCGACGATGTGCCCTATCTGACGAATGAAACGCTGTTCGACCTGAAAGAGGCGCCCGAGCACCTGGTAATCATCGGCGGCGGACCCATCGGGATCGAGATGGCGCAGGCCCATGTCCGGCTTGGGTGCAAGGTGACGGTGATCGAGGGGGGCAGGGCGCTGGGCAAGGACGACCCGGAGGCCGCCGCGATCGTGCTGGACCGGCTGCGCGCCGAGGGGGTGGAGATTGTCGAGGGTCAGAATGCCGCGCGCGTGCGGCGCGAAAACGGGCAGATCGCGGTCGAGACCGGCGGGGGTCGGCACATGGGCTCCCATCTGCTGGTCGCGGTCGGGCGCCGGGTCGATCTTGACCGGCTGAACCTGCGGGTCGCCGGGGTCAAGGCCGGCCGCGCGGTCGAGGTGGACGCGGGCCTGCGCACCTCCAACCGGCGCGTCTATGCCATCGGCGACGCTGCGGGGGGCATGATGTTCACCCATGTGGCCGGGTATCACGCCAGCGTCGTGATCCGGTCGATCCTGTTCGGACTGCCGTCCAAGGCGCGCACGGCGCATCTGCCCTGGGCGACCTATACCGACCCCGAACTTGCGCAGGTCGGTCTTACCGAGGCGCAGGCGCGCGCGGAATACGGCGGACGGCTGGAGCTGGCCCGCGCCGAATTCGCCGAGAACGACCGCGCCATCGCGACGCGGCAGGGCACGGGCTTCGTCAAGGTGATGGTGGCCGGCGGCCGGCCCGTGGGCGCGACGATCGTCGGCGCGGGGGCGGGCGATCTGGCGGGTCTCTGGTCGCTGGCCATCGCCCAGGGGTTGAAGATGAGCGCCGTGGCCGGCATGGTCGCGCCCTACCCGACGCTGGGAGAGGTTAACAAGCGCGCCGCGGGGGCCTATTTTGGCCCCAGGCTGTTCGAAAGCCCGGCGGTCAAGCGCGTCGTCGGGCTCGTTCAGCGCTGGCTTCCCTGACGCGGGGCGCGGAGGTTCATGTCGGTCAATTCGCTATCCGGGCGGTTCCTGATCCTGACGACGGTGTTCGTCATGCTGGCCGAAGTGCTGATCTTCGTGCCGTCGGTGGCGCGTTTCCGCGAGGATTACCTGGCATTGCGGCTGGAAAAGGCGCAGATCGCGTCGCTGGCGCTGCTGGCGAACGACATGATCGACGCCCGACTGGAGACCGAATTGCTGGAAAACGCGGGTGTGTTCAACGTGGTTCTGCGCCGCGACGAAGCGCGGCAGCTTGTCCTGTCCTCCGAGATCCCGGCGCCGGTTTCCGCGACCTACGATCTGCGCGATCCGCCCGCGTTGGTGCTGATCCGCGACGCGATGCTGCGGCTGCTGACACCGGGAAACCAGGTGATCCGCGTGCTTGGCAACCCGGTGCGCGAGGCCGGTCTGCTGATCGAGGTGACGATGGAATCCGGGCCGCTTCGGGCCGAGATGATCGACTACGGCCTGCGGATACTGGTGCTGTCGGCGATGATCTCGGCGGTGACGGCGCTGCTGCTGTTTCTTGCCGTGCGCCGGTTCCTCGTGCATCCGATCAAGCGGGTCGTGCGCGCGATGATGTCCTATGCCGAGGCCCCCGAGGATGCGCGGCGGATCATCCAGCCCTCCGCCAGCGTGCAGGAGCTGCGCGATGCCGAAACCGCGCTGGCCGCGATGCAGACCCAGCTGTCCGGTGCGCTGCGCCAGAAGGAACGGCTAGCGCAGCTTGGCGGTGCGGTGGCCAAGATCAGCCACGATCTGCGCAACATCCTGACCACGGCGCAGCTGTTCGGCGACCGGCTGGAAGCGTCCGAGGATCCGCTGGTCAAACGCTCCGCCCCGAAACTGGTCAATTCGATCAGCCGGGCGGTGAACCTGTGCGAAAGCACGCTAGCCTTCGGCAAGGCAGAGGAGCCTCCGCCCGTGCTGGACCGCGTGATCCTGGCGAACCTTGTCGGCGATGTCGTCGAGGCCGAGCGGCTGGCCAGCGGCGAGCACGATGTCAGCTTCTCCGAGGATGTGCCGGCCACCATGGTCGTGCGTGCCGATCCCGAACAGCTTTACCGTGTCATCGGCAACCTGTTGCGCAATGCGCGGCAGGCGATCATCGGCACGGGCGAGGCGGGCGAGATCGCCGTGCAGGCCGTCGAGACCGATACGGAATGGACGATCCGGGTGCGTGACACCGGGCCGGGCCTGCCGCCCAAGGCCCGCGATCACCTGTACCAGCCGTTCCAGGGCGGCAGCCGCAAGGGCGGCTTCGGGCTTGGCCTTGCGATCGCGGCCGAACTGGTACGCGGCCATGGCGGCCGGCTGGAACTGGAAGGCAGCGGCCCCGACGGCACCACCTTTGCGATCCGCCTGCCGAAAGTCGTGATGGAACTGGACGCCGCGGCGGAATGACGAAAACGCCCTTGCAATGCCCAAACGGGACCGCTACATCCGCCACACCCCGCGCGCTGGTAGCTCAGTTGGATAGAGTACTTGACTACGAATCAAGGGGTCGGGGGTTCGAATCCTCCCCAGCGCGCCACTTCTTCCTTGTCAGATGACAGACAAAACCGACTTTCGTGACAGGTAACTGACCCAAAAGGCGGATCACCCCGATGGTAAAGTGACGTTGCTCGGTTGGGCTTGCGATCATAATGTCAGGCCAGTCCTGGACTTATCAAATCGCGGAGCCCCATTTGGCCAAGAGCCTCCCAGCCACGCCCGGAGCGAATTTTCCGCCTCTGCCATTGACGGTGGCACATGCTACGTTCGAGCCTGGATCTTCCTTGCTGTCGCGGCTCGCGGCCAGGAATGGCGCCCGCTCCAATCGGGGGTTCTGCGGCGACATAGCCTTCCCTATCGATCCGCTTTTTCGTGGTGAAAAGGTTGCCATCGAGCAATTGGCGCAACTGGCTGGGTGCGATGCGGCCGCATTGGAGCGGGTGTCTATCCGTCATCTTGGCAAGGGCCATTTTCGTTTGCGCGACGAATTTGCCTCTCTCCAGAGCTTTCAGCGCGCCCGCGTTCGTGTTTGCCCGGAATGTGTGAGGTCCGAGATTCCAGCCGCCACCGAATCTTGGCGCATGCCACGCCGCCTTCAATGGAAATTCTCGTCGATCAGGAGTTGTTCGGATCACGGGTGCATGCTCGTGTGCCTTCCCGCCGAGAAATTCTACAAGGATGCAAAAGATTTTGCGGCGCAGCTTCGGAAGTATCACGGCTGGATTCTGGACCAGCCGGTGGCGCAAGCGAGCCACAGCGCTTTTGAGATGTATCTCACCAACCGCATCCTGTTCGAGCGCGGCGAACGGTGGATTGATCGCCTGGAACTCAATGTGTCGTCCCGCGCATGTGAAGTGCTGGGCCTGCGCATTGCGAAAGGGCCAGACGCTGCGCAGAAGGGATACAACTAGGCCGAATGGATGAGTTATGGGGCTCAGGCCAACGCCAGCCGGTCCTCGTGCCTCATCTGACACAATCGTCGCCCCTGTCGGAGGCCTATGTCGGGTCTTCTTGCCATGCTGCCTATATAGCGGGAGACTGACTGGACATACGAGAGATAGTTATGCCGCAAATAGGTAGGGTTGCCTGAGCTCCTCAAGATCGACCTTCTTTTTGCGCTATCATTCCTGACTTGAGCAGCGCCACGACCGTCCGCTCCCTGCGCGTCGCGATTGTGTGGTCCTGGACGCAGCGAACGACTGCTCTCCGCCCCTTCCGCCTGGCGCGACCGGCCCATAGCGGCCGCTCGCCCAGCCTGAAAGCACGGACCTCGGTTCATGCTTTCAAGCCGGGATTTCGTTATCTGGCCACCTTCTTCCTCATGACCACCACTCAGGAATGCCTGGAGGTTTCGCGGCCTACGATGTGGAATGCACCATTTCCCGGCCTGGGCTTGAGGCTCTGGCACAAAGGCTTGACTCCAGCCGGGGCAAGCCTCCATCTCTGCTCAGCGTTCCCTTAGCAGTGCCTCGACCGCGCGTCCCGCGAAAGCAGCAGGGTCGATCCCCAAGGCGGACGCCAGTCGATACAAGCGCTCGACATCACAGGCGACAGGCTTACCCGATAGCAACTCTGTCAGCCAAGTCGCATCGATCTCCGCCTTTGCCACAAGATCCTCGATCTCTAACTGACGCTCAGCCAGCAAGGTCCTGAGTTCCAAGACCAGCGGAGAGGTGGCTTCCGTCGCACCCTCAAGGTGAAGCGTCGGGACAAACCCCCTGCGACGCCGCAGCCAGGGTTCCGCCAACTCTGCGCTGACGCGAGCCGGTTTGCCTTCGGTCTTGATGCCATCGGCGCTCAGCGATGTCCGCACCGCCGTTTCACCGATCCCGGCAAGCAGCGAGAGCTCCCGAATGGTGAGGGCGAACCCATGCATCAGGTTCATTCGGGCCAGGGCCATCTCGAGCGTCCGGCGCAGCGCGCTGTCCTCATACGACAATGCGGTCTGCTCTCCAGCGAAGCTGGTTCGAGGCGCTCCGTCCAGGAAGATCTCCAGGTCATTCCAGTCGTCTTCGTCGAAGGCGGCACGCTCGGCCGCGGAGCCTGTCTGCAAGGCAAAGGCACAGGCCCGCTCGATCTGACTAGCAATCCAGAAACGGCTCAGGTCGATGTGCCGGAGATGGGTATCGATATCCCCCGGCATGGACCCCAACGAGAACTCTTCCAGAGAGATGCCAAGGAAGGCTTCGGCTTGTTCATCATCCCCGGAGGTCACGACAATCTGGCAAGCGATGCCGAGAAGCACGCCACGCAGTTCGTTCAGCGCTTCGCCCATGATCTCATCAGCGGTCGGGGCAGAAGTTGTGCGACGGCTCATTGGGCGCCTCCTTTCATTTTGGATATCTGATTAGCAAGCCGCCTGAACGCGGCGTAGAGAGCGGCACCGTCTGTTTGGCGCGACGCTTCCTGTGGTGACTTGCGCCCAAGGAAGACCGCAACACGTTCGGCGTTCGCTCCGCTGGGGTGCGGCATACCTGCAAGCACGCGATCCTCCCTCAAGTCGCCGCACCGCACCAGGTGCTGCAGGGCCTCCCCTGCTTTGGGTCCCAGCGGCAGCCAAAGCGCCTCAGGCAACTGCCGCGCCTCCTCGGCCAGGTAAGTGTCGATCATCTGTCGCAGCACCGGGGTCTTCAACATGTTCGGCGTCCCATTGTAGTTCTTGCCCCGCCGGAACACGGGATAACGCAGCGCCGACGTGAAATGTACCTGCTCGCTGCCAGCTTCGAACAACTGGTCCGAGGACGAAAGACCGAAATGTTCGCCCACGCCGATCGCATCGAGCATCGCAACGAGGTTGGCACGCATCGGGCCGCTGAAGCTTGCCTGGGATTTGGCCAGAGCGAGAGCCTCCGGCACGTCAGCGCCGGCGACGATTGCCGCGCGGCAGGCCTTGATCGCCGCCGTGGCTTGGATAGCGCCCGGAGTGATACCGACGATGACGAGGCGTGCGTTCGGCGTTACTCGGTCGAAGGGCGCGTAGGCGATCCGAAGTTCGCCCTCTTGCGCAATGGTCAGGGAAGGCGAAGCAATATGCGCCTCAACGGCGCCGGCTGCGATCACGGAGAGGTATTTCTGCGGGAAATTGGAATTTTCCAAGAGTTCGTATCCTTTGGGAAGTGGTTGGATTAGTGAAACCGGCGCGCAGTCTCACGTGCGACAGTGACGACTGTCGCCCCCGAGGTGATGAGGTAGACGCCGTAGAACCGACGAAGTCGCGCAAGCTCCTGCGGAGACAATTCGTCCGCCGCCAGCTCGATCGATGCGCGATCCAGCCTCAGGCCAGTGCAGCCACGCGCGGTGTAGCTGGCGCCATAGGCATAGATCGCGGCGATCACCGTTTCCGGTACTGAACGCTGCGCTGCGCGCTGCCTTGCATGCTTGGTAAGTTCCATATCGACCTCCGTAGTATGCTAATAACATACATATATACTCAAGTTGCAGTCAACCTTAAAAGTATATCAAATAGACCTCTCCATAATCATTTGGATCGGCGCGATCACATCAGATTGATATCACTGGATAAAAAATCTTCCTCGTTTGAAGGTGAGTGAGTGCCTGTAACAGATGGCCCGTCAACTCCGCTCCAAGAATGCGCCCAAGTACCATCAGGATCGAATGGTCAGAACAGGCCTTAGGCTATTCATGCGCCAGGCCCGGACATCGGGGATGTTGGAATATCCCGGATATTTTCGAACGATATGCCCCACCTGCAGCGAACCCGGTGTTCGGGCCAGGAGGACCCGCACGGCAAACCCCTATGCCGTCCGGCCGGTCCTGGGCGCGGTCAGTGACCGCCATCTATCTGCGCGCTGCTGCCCTTCGTGACGGGGGCAGCGAAGGTCGGCACTCCGCCCCCTTTTCGCTGGCCAGACCGGCCTCTGCCGATCTCGCTCCTGCAACGCGCCGCAGCCAAATCAACCTTTTCGGTTTGATCCACTGCTGCTGCTTCAGCTGAGCAACCAGAGATTTTTTCTTCGTGCTCTGACAAACTGGCCAATCTCCACATCAACGGAGTCGGCAGGAAGCCGGTTCTACAACCATAGTGCCCGCCGCTTGCATTGCGTGAAGGTGACCGCGCACTTGCCTCGATGAGGAAGGAGGCGGCATCGGAAGGCAGCTCTCAGGGCTAACAATTTGCCGCTACGGCGGCGGCATGATGGCGCTGTTTCATCGGGGCGACGCCGGTGCGCAGATACAGACACCTGCGGCAGGGTGACGCACCCGTTATCGCGGTAAGAACATTGAATGCAAATTCCGGGAACAGGCCGGTGCTCATTCCCTTCCCGGGGCACCGGCAGCAAGCAACCTTTCTAAGCCGGAGACCATCCCAATGGCCGAAACCACGTCTGACCCCTTCGTGACGCTTGAAGCACTGCGTGACATTTACATCGAGACATCGCGCGATAGCATTCTTCGTGAACATATCGACCGCCTGCTGCGGCGGGACGCAGAGGGCAATCCCTTGCCGGATCCCGTGACCTTCACGGCGACGGGCGACACGCATGGCATCGCGCTTGTCGAAGGCGCAGGGGTTGGCAAGACCTCGCTCGTGGACCATGTGCTGAAAAATCATCCTGCGCTGCAGAGTGACGACCCTGCACGCCTGTTCACAGCCATCTCCCGCCGCGCCGCGCGAGAATCCCGCGCCGGTTCAGCTCCGCGGCCATGGCGCGCAGCGTTGCATGGCCTTGCGCCCGGATATCGAGGAGGACCTCCGCCAGGTCGGCGGCGTGGGCGTCAGCGTTTGCCGAAACGACCGCACGCAAGGCCGCGCCGCCCCTTGCCCGCGCGCCGGAGCGCTGCCGCGCCGTTGGGATTGCCGAGTGTCACGCCCCGCACCTTCGCGGCGGCCAGCGCCTCCCTGGTGCGCCGCGAAATCGGAGCTATGCCGGGAAATGGGTGACGGGGTTTGAGAAGGCGGCGTATCGTGGCGGGTGTTGAGGCCTGCCAGAGCTTCCCGAAGGAACGATACGCCTCTATGAAGAACGATACAGAGATCATCGCCCTGCGTCAGCCTGAATCTTTCGACGATCCGCTGACCGAGATTGCCCGGGACGGGGCGCGCCGAATGCTGGCTGCGGCGCTTCGAGCCGAAGCCGACGCCTTTATCGGTCAATACTCCGAGGAAGTCCTGCCGGATGGACGTCAGCGCATCGTCCGGCACGGTTATGGGCCGGAGCGCAGCAACCAGACCGGGATCGGTGCGCTCGATGTGCGCCGTCCGAAGGTGCGTGACCGTGCCGCTGGGTCCGTTGACGAGAAGGTGCGGTTTACCTCGAATATCCTGCCGAAATGGGCACGGCGCTCAAGGAGCCTCGATGCCCTGCTGCCGGTGCTCTACCTGCGCGGCATTTCCACCGGCGACTTTCAGGAAGCCCTGGGCGCGCTCCTCGGCCCGGATGCGCCGAACCTGTCGCCGAGTGTGATCTCGCGGCTGACCGGGGAGTGGCAGAAGGAACATGACCGCTGGCTGCGCCGCGATCTCTCGGCCCGGCGGTATGTCTATGTCTGGGCGGACGGGGTCTATCTCCAGGCCCGGATGGAGCCGCAGGCTGAATGTATGCTGGTCATTCTCGGCGCCACGCCCGAAGGCAGGAAGGAACTCGTCGGCTTTCAGGTCGGCGTCCGTGAAAGCGCGCAGAGCTGGCGGGAGCTGCTGGTCGACATCAAGGCACGCGGCCTCTCGGTCCCGCCCGAGGTCGCCGTGGGCCCCTCTCATTGATTGCTGTGCAATCAACTGCCGGGCAGTGGACGGGGCTATGGGGTTCTGGAAGGCCCTCGACGAGGTTTTTCCCGGCACGCGTCATCAAAGATGCTGGGGTGAGAGGCGTCTCGGAATTGGTCCAGTGGACCAATTCAGCCTCGAACGGGCGGAGCCCCGGATCACAAGACAGCCAACGTCCTCAACAAGTTCCCGAAATCCATGCAGCCGACCGTGAAGGCCGACCTGCGCGAGATTTGGCAGGCCGGGACCCGCGCTGCAGCAGAAGCCGCGATGGACATCTTCGCCGAGAAATACGGTGTCAAATACGAGAAGGCCGTGACCTGCCTGACCAAGGACCGCGACGCCCTGCTGGCTTTCTACGACTTCCCGGCCGACCATTGTTCACCTGCGCACAGGCAACCCAATTGAAAGTGTGTTCGCCACCGTTCGGCACAGAACCGTGCGAACCAAGGGCGCGCTGTCGCAGAAGACCGCGAAGCTGATGGTGTTCAAGCTGGTTCAGGCCGCTTCGAGGACGTGGCACCGTCTGAAGGGAGCGAACCGGTTGCCAATGATCATAGAAGGCGTCACATTCACCGACGGTGTCGCGGAAACCGACGCCGAAATCCGCGCTGCTTGATCAGGCCGCGTCACCCAGATTCCAGCATAGCTCGCGAAATCGCCTCGCGCTCCTGCTGGGCGACCAGCGCCATGATGCCGACGGTCAGATCGTTCGCCTCTGGCATGTCCACCGCCAGAAAGCGCACCCCGCTGTCGCGCAAGGTCAGCAGGAACACGGCGTTGCGGCTGAGCCGGTCCAGCTTGGCGATCACCAGCGTGGCGCCTGTGAGCCTTGCCAGATGCAGCGCCCTGGCAAGATCGGGCCGGGCGTCCCTGCCGCCGCTTTCGACTTCCGTGAACCGGCCGATGACATCCGCGCCGCGCGATGCAGCAAAATCGTCGATCGCTTTGCGCTGCGCCTCCAGGCCGAGCCCCGAGCGTCCCTGCCGCAGGGTCGAGACCCGCTCATAGGCAACGAACTTCGGGGCGGCATGGGACATGTACAAACCTGCGCAAGGTGGGTTGGACCTGTCGCGGTTTGATGCCGAACGTCCGCCGCAAAGGTACAGTTCTAGCGGCCGAAAAAGAGTATAATTTTCAGAGTTTTATTGGACTGTACCAAAAGAGCGCAGTCAACAGGTCCAGAGAATATCGGCCCGGAGAGACCGCTTCCATGCCTCCCGGTGCCTCCGCCAGTTCTCAGCCCCGCCCGCATAACCCTCGAAAACAACGGAAAAATCCAGCCGCAGCCGGTGGGGAGAACGGTTTCTCAAGGGCAAGTGGCGGAGGGAGCGGGACCCGCGTCGAACCTTCTCTACCCATTAAGTGTTTGTAATTGCATTATTTTCTATAGACCTCCCGAATTTCGTAGTCGACTCAGCGTCACAGGCGTCATTCCCAAGAAAGACGATATCTGACTGTGATTAAACAGGGTTTCATGATCAGGGTACTGCTTGCGAAACCACTCCAGCCGCTCTTTCGCCTTGAGTGCGGCGAGACTCCATTCCCGGGCCGTCTTTCGTGCAAGTTCATCCCGCAGGACGGCATTGGCCCATGCCTCAATCGCTGACGAACCTCGCATCAGTTCCAGAAGTGCCGCAGCCGATACCGAAGCGGCCTGCCCGTCCGACTCCAGTTTCAGACTGACCAGAGATTTGCTGTCGGCGGCGCGCGCCAGGTTGGGCGTGATCACACACGGCCCAACATAAAAACCAACGCACATTTCGCGCCCATCGGCGTCACCGATCAGACTGACCACCTTGCCGGAAAAAAGGATGTACTCCATCGCATCTGGCTCACCCTGCCGCGCGAGGAAGTCAGCCTTCGGACGTACTTTCACCTCGAACGCCTCGGCCAGGACACGCGCATCGGCGGCGGCCAGATCGCCAAAAATTCGTCGGTCCCGTTGGAAGCGGCTTGCGATCGCCATTTCTCACCTTCCGTTAACAAATGAAAATGCCTCGAACGCAGAGCGCTCCTACCAAGCACACATATCCCAAACGCGAGAGGAGTTCTTCACATGAAAACTGAAAGCAACGGCAAGGCTGCAATTCTGTTCGGGCTGGGCGCCATGATCATTTATCTCGTCATGGTGCTGGGAACGCTCAGATACCTGACCGATTTCGCAATGGTGCTTCCGTTCGATCTGCGACCCGCAGGGTATTCACAGGCCGACGCCGCGGTTCTGCTGGAAGCGCTCGGTGAGGCCGGACGCCAATACTATCTCACGCGGCAAATTCCTCTTGATACGCTCTACCCGGCACTGCTGGCGCTGACCCTGATATCGACGCTGCGATGGCGTGCCGTCAGGTTCGGGCCGACACTGATGACCCGGATCGGCGAACCTTTGGCAGTCATGGCTGCGGCATTCGACTATCTCGAAAACCTCGGAATCGTCTTCATGCTATTGGCCGGAGCGGAGTCCTACCCTACGCTGATACACGCAGCAAGCATGGCTACAATTCTGAAATCCGCTTTGACGTCAGTTGCCATACTCGGCGTCTTCGCAACGCTGGTACCGATCTTGTTTCAGCGATTTTTCGTCAGCGTCCGATGAAATCCGTGCGCCGCTCCAGCAGGCTCTCGTAGAGGAAATCGACGAAGAGCCGCACCCGCTGCACCCGGCGCAGGTCGCCATGCATCAGCACCCAGGTCGAGCGGCTCTGGTCGAGGTCGGTGCCTGGCACCCGTTGCAATTCGGGAAAGGCACTTTGAACCCAGGCCGCGAGGAAGGTCATGCCAGCCCCGGCGCGGGCAAGGTGCATGTGCATCGCCGGATCTGGGATGGCATGGCGCACAGTTGCACGCGGAAACGGCGAATTGACGATCATCGCCTGCAATTCCGGCACCTCGCCGTAGCCGAGCCAGGTCAGGCCCTCGCCGCGCGGCCCGGCATCGTGCAGATGCCTGTCGATGTAGCTGCGCGAGGCGAAGACACCGATCGACAGCGGAAACAGCTTGCGCCCCACGGCATCGCCGGAGGGCGCGCGCACATGGCGGATCGAGACGTCGGTTTCCAGCTTGTCGATGGAATCTATGGCGTAGGACAGGTTCATGTCGATGTGGATGTCGGGATAGAGCGACAGGAATTCGCCCAGAACCGGCGCCAGCAGGAAATGCGCGGTCATCGGGTCGGCGGACAGGCGGATGCGACCCGCCGCCTCGCTGTCCAGCCCGCGCACGGCGTTGAACCCCTGCCGCAACGAGGCCTCGGCCTCAAGGGCCTGCGGCAGAAGCTTACGACCCGCCGCCGACAAGTCCAGCCCCCCCGCGCTGCGTCGGAATAGCTGGGCCCCCAGTTGTGCCTCCAGCCCCTCGACCTGCCGCCGCACGGTTGCATGCGTGCCGCCCGTGTGATCAGCGGCCCCGCGCAGCGAGCCCGCCCGCGCAACGGCCAGAAAGGCCGGAAAAGATTTCCAATCCATCACGTCGGTTCACATTCGAACCACTAAGGTTCGTTTTGGTCAGTATTCGGATTGAATGTGACCCGATAAACCGTCCTCGTCAACTCAAACGAAGGACGACCCCGATGACTGCCACTCTCACCGCATGGAGCATTCCGCACTACGGCGCCCCCAACGTGCTCACCCCTGTCAGCCGCCCGATCGCCAACCCTGGCTCCGGTGAGGTCCTGATCCGCATCCGCGCCTCTGCGGTGTCAC
Source organism: uncultured Paracoccaceae bacterium (assembly GCA_947503765.1). GTDB lineage: Bacteria > Pseudomonadota > Alphaproteobacteria > Rhodobacterales > Rhodobacteraceae > Psychromarinibacter. Next base: position 414,973 of record CANNFA010000004.1, read on the forward strand.
GCGCCGACGGCATGATGCGGGCCGGTACCCCCCGCTTCGCCCGGCTGTTCCTGGGCCTGCGCCGTCCGCGCCATGACCTCGTTGGCACCTGCCTGTCGGGCGAGATCGTCGCAATCGGCCCCGGCGTGTCCCGCTTCGCCGTTGGCGATGATGTCTTCGGTCTCGCCGGACTGAACTTTGGCGCCAACGCCAGCCACATATGCCTCAGCGAGCCAGACGTGCTGATGCCCAAACTCGCAAGCCTGTCCCATGAAGAGGCCGCAGTGATGTGTGACGGACCGGTGACCTCGCTGAACTTCCTGCGCGAGGTCGCCGAGTTGCGTGCGGCCGAGAAGGTTCTGATCCTCGGCGCCTCGGGCAGCCTCGGCAGTGCGGCGGTACAGATCGCCGCCGCGATGGGGGCAGAGGTTACCGGCACCTGTAGCGCCCGTAACGCAGACATGGTAGCAGCGCTAGGGGCCGAAAGGGTCATCGACTACCCACAGGAGGACTTCACCGAGGGGACCGAAAGGTACGACGTGATCTACGACACACTCGGCGTCTCGTCCTTCGCCGCCGCGAAAGGCAGCCTGACCCTCTTCGGACGCTACGTCTGCCCGGTACTGGGCCTCGGCCTGCTGCGCGCGATGCTGCAGACCACGATCGCCGGCACGCGCAAGGCGCGCTTCTCTGCTACAGGCATGCTCAAGCCAGACGTGCTGCGCCCGATGCTCGCCGCTCTCGTCGAGATGGTCGAGGACGGCAAGCTGGAGCCCGTCATCGACCGGGTCTACCCTTTGGCCGACCTGATCGAAGCGCACCGCCACATGGAGACGGGTCACAAGCGCGGCAATGTCGTCGTAGTATAAAGACGCACCACGCAGTCAGCCGAACCACCAATTCAACTGGAGAGAAACCCATGAAAATGAATTACTTCGTCGTCGGAACGAACGACATGAGCGCATCGAAAGCCTTCTACGACGGACTTTTCGCGGGCGCGGGACTTCAGACCATGCAGCCCTCGGAGCGCATGACCTACTGGCTCGGCGAGGACTTCGCCTTCGCAATCGCGATCCCCTTCGATGGGGCGCAGGCCACAAACGGGAATGGGACGATGGTCGGCTTTTCTGTCGGGGCAAAGGAAGACGTTGAAAGGATGCACGGCCTAGCCCTTGAACTGGGCGGCACCTGCGAGGGTGCGCCGGGTCAGCGTGGGCCGAAATTCTCGGCCTATGTGAGAGACCTCGATGGCAACAAGCTGTGTCTGTCCGACTAGGGAATAGAACGCCCGACACATTGGGCGGCAGGCCATCCTCGGGTAACATGATGCACCGTATTGCTGGCTCTTTACTCTGGGTGGAACGCGACGCAGCACTCTAGGCGGAATGCGACACAGCCAAGCCTTTAACAACGCTGGGCGATTTATGCTATTCTCATGAGTATGCGCTCTTTTGTGGACCGCTCGTCAACCAACCGGATTTCAGCCAAGTAGACAAACTTTCCGTCATGCACGCCTTCCGCCGCATCGTCGAACGCGGCAGCTTCGCGCGTGCGGCGGAGGATCTTGGCGTGTCGCCTGCGCTTCTGAGCCGCGAGATCAAGCTGCTCGAGGAGAGCCTCGGGAGCACGCTGCTGACGCGCACGACTCGCTCCATGTCGCTGACCGATGCCGGGCGGCTCTATTTCGAAGATGCTTCCGGCATCCTCGACGCCGTTGCCGGGGTCGAGACGCGCATCCGCGATGGCGCCGGGGCCGTGCGCGGTCACCTGAAGGTCAACGCCTCCAGCTCCTTCGGGCAGACGGTCATCGCGCCGATTCTGCCGGGGTTTCTCGACGCCTATCCCGACCTGCGTCTGACGCTGTCCATGGACGACCGGGTGGTGGACATGGTCGAGGGCGGGTTCGATGTCTCGATCCGCATTCGACCCGCGATGCCGGACTTGGCGCTGGTGGCGCGCAGGATCGGGACGATGCGCCAGCGGATCTTCGCAGCACCCGCCTATCTCGAAAGGGCTGGCGTTCTGATTGTCCCGCAGGACATCGCCCGGCACCGGGTGATCGACTTCCTGCTTGCGGACCACCTGACCTCATGGGCGCTGACTGGCCCTTCCGGCACGGTCACGATCGACCTCGATCCGCCGGTTCGTGTCGGCAACAGCCTCGTCCTGCGCGACCTCCTGATCGCGGGTCAGGGCATCGGCACCCTGCCGGACTTCGTCTCGAACGAGGCCGAGGCGCGGGGCGCGCTGGTGCGCGTTCTGCCCGACTGGGAGCTTCCCGCGCCAGAGATCTTCGCCGTGACGGCCTCGCGGCTGGGGATGGACGCGAAGGTCACGGCCTTTCTCGACCACCTGCGCGCGGCGCTCCGGTCCTGACATTCTTCAACCTGCGTAAAGAATGAAGGTATGCGTCCGGTCTGACCGCTCTGATGTGGGGAGACCGCGGCTGATAGTGTCCATTCTCGATAATGGACATTTTGA
>CANNFA010000005.1 GCA_947503765.1 uncultured Paracoccaceae bacterium
TGCCGGCAAGCATGTGCTCAGCCAGAAGCCCTTTGTCACCGATCTGGACGCGGGCGAGCGGCTTGCCGCGCTGGCCGAGGCGCAGGGCGTGCATCTGGCGGTCAACCAGAACGGCCGCTGGGCGCCGCACATGGCCTGGATGCGCGCGGCGGTCCGTGCCGGGCTGATCGGGGAGGTGACGGGCGTGCATTGCACCATCCTGTGGGATCACACCTGGATCCGCGGCACCCCGTTCGAGGACGTGCCCGATGTCGTCCTGTTCGATTTCGGCGTCCACTGGTTCGATTTCGTCACGTCGCTGATCGGGCGGCCGGCCGCGCGCGTCATGGCACAGGCGCTGGCGGCGCCGCAGGCCGGGCTGGCGCCGCCGCTGCTGGCCAGCGCGCTGATGGATTTCGGCACCGCGCAGGCATCGCTGGTGTTCGACGCCGCAACGCGCTTCGGCGCGTCCGACCGGACCTGCGTGACCGGCACCCATGGCAGCCTTGTGTCCAGCGGGCCGGATCTTGGCCGGCAAAGCGTGACGCTCCATACGCAAAAGGGGGTCGCGCGCCCGGTGCTGACGGGCCAGTGGTTCAATGACGGGTTCGCCGGTGCGATGGGCGCGCTGCTATGTGCCATCGAAAGCGGAACGCCGCCGGAGAACGGCGCGCGCGGCAATCTGGTGTCGCTCGCCAACTGCTTTGCCGCGCTGCGGGCCGCGTCCACCGGCCAGCCCGCCATCCCCGGAGAGGTCCGCCGCCGCGAGGTGTGACGCCCCGGCGGCGATGTGCTTGGACCTGCGTCGAAGGTCATGCGCAAGGGGGGCGCCGGCCCGCGGGGTGGCGTGAAGCGCCGCCCCGAGGGGGCGGGTCGGCGCTGCCCGGCGGTGCCGCCGGGCGGTTCACCTCCCGGGCATCGACTCAGGCGGCCAGATGCTCGCCGGTGATGATGTTCTCGACCTCCTGGATCGACGAGGTTTCGGGATCCAGATCGTCCGCCGCGACCTTGCCGCGCCGCATCACCACCATCCGGTCCACCACCTGAAAGACATGGTGGATGTTGTGGGCGATGAAGATGCACGAATGGCCCTGGTTGCGCACCTCGCGAACAAAGCGCAGCACGCCCTGGGTTTCCGCCACGCCAAGGTTGTTCGTCGGCTCGTCGAGGATGATCAGCTCGCTCTCGAAATGCATCGCGCGGGCGATCGCCACCGCCTGCCGCTCGCCGCCCGACAGCGCGCCGATCGGCGTGGTGGCGGGAATGTCCTTGGAGATGCCGACCCGCTTCAGAAGCTGCCCGGCAACCTCGTTCATCCGCTCCTGGTCCATCCAGTCGAAGAACCGCGGCCCCTTGCGCAATTCGCGGCCCATGAACAGGTTGCGCGCGATGGAAAGCTGCGGCACCAGCGCCGAATCCTGATAGATCGTCTCTATTCCCGCCTCGATCGCGTCCGAGGTGCTGCGCAGCGTCACCTCGCGTCCCTTGATGCGGATCTTGCCCGAGGTATAGGGCACGGCGCCCGACAGCACCTTGATCAGGGTCGACTTGCCCGCGCCGTTATCGCCCAGAAGGCCCACGATCTCGCCGGGGCGGATCGTCAGGTTGACGTCCTGAAGCGCGTGGATGCGACCGTAATACTTCTCGATGTTGCGCATCTCGACAAGCGGTGTGGCGGTGCCGTTCATCTCAGGTCCCCTCGTTGTGGCGGCGTTCCAGCCCCGCATGCAGCGCCATCATGCCCAGGATGATCGCCCCGATGAAGATGTTGTAGGCCAGCCCCGGCACCCCGATCAACACGATGCCGTTGCGCATCAGCCGCAGGATCAGCACGCCCAGCACGGTGCCGATGATGGTGCCGCGCCCGCCGGTCAGCACGGTGCCGCCGATCACCACCATGGCGATCACCTCCAGCTCATAGCCCATGCCCGAATTCGGGTTCGCCGCCGACACGCGGATCGACGATATGATGCCCGCCAGCCCCGCCATGGCCGCGGACAGCATGAACAATATCAGCTTCACCCGCTTGGTCGGCACCCCGCGGTTGCGCGCCGCGCCCTCGTTGCCTCCGGTGGCCTGGATCCAGTTGCCGAACCTTGTGCGGGTCAGCAGCAGATGCGCGGCCAGCGCGATCAGGATGAACCAGATCAGGCTCATGTAGATGCGCAGCCCGCCGATATAGAAGTCGCCCACCAGGACGGCGGCCAGCCATTGCTCGCCGGCGTCCCAGGTGCGCTGCGGAAAGCCGCTGGTCAGCCACAGCGCGCTGCCGCGCACCATCAGCAGCATCCCCAGCGTGACCAGGAAGGACGGTATGCGCAGCGCGGTCACGAAAATGCCGCTGACCATGCCGATGCACAGCGCGACCACCAGCGCGATCAGGAAGGCCGGAAACAGCGGCAGCCCAAGCGTGTTGAACAGCGCCCACATCACCACCGGCGCGAACCCGAAGACCGAGCCGACCGACAGGTCGAACTCGCCCGATGTCATCAGCAGCGTCATCGCCAGCGCGATCAGCCCCAGCTCTACCGTGAAGGTCAGCGCGTTGCTGATGTTGCGCAGCGACAGGAAGGCCGGGTTGATCGCGGTGAACACGACCAGCATCACCGCCAGCAGGACCATCGGTGCGAATTCGGGCATGGCGACAAGGCGTTTGAGGGCACCCGGGCCCTTCGGCGGCGTGGCGGATTTCGCCGTCGTTCTGGTATCGGTCATGCGCGTTTCCCGGCAGGTTGTGGTGCCGCCGCCCGGCGCGCGGGGGCGCACGGGCGGCGGCGAAGGACGATCAGTTGCCGCCCATGATCCCGTGATACAGCGGCGCGGTATCCGCTTCGTACAGCGCGCCGGTGATGATGTCGAAGCCGATCGGGATGTTGTTGGCCTCCATCAGCAGCGTCGACAGGCACATGAACGAGGTCGCCTGCGGATCCTGCCACATCGCGGCCTCGACATAGCCGTCCATCACCTCCTGCGTGGTATCGAGCGAGTTGCCCCAGCCGACCACCGGGATCTCGCCCGGCTCGATGCCGGCCTGGTCCCAGACCCGCGCGACGGATCCCGTCACCAGGTCGCCCAGCCCGATCATCGCGCTGATCCGGTCGCCGTTGGCGATGACGTAGTCGGTCATCCGCTGGATCACCTGCGCCTGGTCGAGCGTGGCATCCGTCACCTCCCAGGTGACGTTCATCGGCTCGAACACCGTGGCGATGCCGCGTTCTTCCTCGACCCCGTAGGAGGCGCCGGGCACCTCGACCGGCATCCAGACGAAATCGCCCTCCTTCACATGGCCGTGGTCGACCAGGTATTGCGCCCAGGCCTTGCCGAACGCCACCAGGTCGCCGCCGACATAGGCGTTCCAGTCGGGCGCGTCGTCGGAGGTGTTGAAGTTCACGGCCGGGATGCCCGCCTCGCGCGCTTCGGCCACCACCTCGACCAGCGAGCCGGGATCGGGGCTGGTCGAACAGATGCCGTCCGCGCCCGCCGCGATCGCCGCGCGCATCGCCTCCTGATGGCTGGGCACGTCGCCCGAATGGAACGAGGTGTTGACCGTATACCCGGTCGCCTCGGCCCATTGCTCGGCCCCTTCAAGGAAATAGGTCCAGACCGGATCGGCCGGGCTGCCATGCGAAATCCAGTAGAACGTCTTGTCCGCGTCCTGCGCCATCGCGGTGCCGGCACCGGCGCACAGCGCAAGGCTTGCCGCGGCCCCCATGAATGTCCGTCTTTGCATGTCGGGTCTCCTCCCCTTTTGGTGCCCGGCCGTCGCCTGCCGGGCGGTTTTCTTTCCGCGTCGTCCCCTGGCGCCGCCGGCCGTCCCGGCCGTACCGGCAATCGCCGGCGGTTTCGCCAACGATCCCCGATCCCGCCAGGCACCACAAACGGCAAACCCATCAGATCGCATCACAAAGCCTCTGGCCCGCCGCCGTCAAGCGGCATGTGCTGCCCGGTGCTGGACTGGCGCGCGGCAAGGGTGACGGGCACACGGTGCAGATCGGGCGGGCGCACCCCGTCCGACAGCCAGGCCAGCATGGCGTTGGCGGTATCCTCGGCAAAGCGGGCGATGTCGCAGCGCACCGAGGACAGCGCGGGATAGACCAGCGACGCCTCCTCGATGTCGTCGAAGCCAACCAGCCGGAAATCGCGGCCAAGGCGCACCCCCGCCTCGGCGAACCCGGCATGCATCCCCAGCGCGACAAGATCGCTGAAACAGATCGCGGCGTCGAACTCCGGGTGGTCGCGGTGGATCTGCAGCGCCATCTCGCGCCCCAGCGCCCGCGACGGGCGGCCGGGGAAATGACGCGCCGGAAGGCCGGCGGCGTCCAGCCTTGCCGCATAGCCGGACATCCGCTCCAGCGTGACCGGCCGGGCCTCCAGCCCGCCGACAAAGGCGATGTTGCGGCAGCCCAGCCCGATCAGGTGCCGCGCGGCCAGCGCGCCGCCGCCGGCATAGTCGAGCGAGGCGAAAGGAACCCTGTCCACCCGCGCCTCCACCTGCCGCAGCACCTGAAGCGCCGGGATACCGGCCCGCCCGATCGCGTCGAACACGCCGGTGTCGCCGTAAGCCGGCGAGATCAGCAGCGCGGACACCCCGTGTTCGATCATCGAGCCGACGGTCTGCGCCTGGATCGCCGTATCCTCGTCGGTATTGGCGATGACGGTGGCGAACCCCTTGCGCGCGAAGGCCATCTGCGCGCTGGCGGCGAATTCGGTGAAGAACGGGTTGCGCAGATCGTTGATCACCAGCCCGATCAGCCCCGTGCCCGCATTGCGCAGCTTCGCGGCCGAACGGTTGTAGACATAGTTCAGCGCCGTCATCGACGCCTCGACCTCGCGGCGCGTCGACGCGCTGACCTCGGGCGATCGGCGCAGCACGTTCGACACGGTGGATTTCGACACCCCCGCATGCCGCGCCACGTCGATGATCGTGGGCCGTTTCATGCGCCCCTCAGCCGCCCGACAAGGAATGATCGGCGCGGATCATGTCGGCGGCCTTTTCGCCGATCATCATCGCGGCGGCGTTGGTGTTGGACGAGATGACATTCGGCATGATCGAGTTGTCCACGACGCGCAGCCCCTCGATCCCGTTGAACCGCAGCCGGATATCCACCACCGCCTCCGGGTCCGGGCCCATGCGGCAGGTGCCGGCGCAATGATGCGAGGTCTTGGAATGTTCGCAGATGAAATCGAAATACTCCTCGTCGGTGGTCACGCCCGGCCCCGGCAGGCGTTCTGCCCGGATGAAGGGTTTCAGCGCGTCCTGCGCAAGGATCTGCTGCGTCAGCTTCAGCCCCCGGATCGAATTGCGCCGGTCCTGCGGGTCGGCCAGGTAATTCGGGTCGATCAGCGGCATCGCGCGCGGATCGCTGGTTTGCAGGCGCACCGTCCCGCGCGAACGCGGCCGCAAATGGCACGAATTGAGCGTCACGCCGCCATTCGGCATCGCCTGCACCCCCTTCTCGATCCCGGTGCCGAGGCCCAGGTGGAACTGGATGTCGGGAGAGCGGGCGTCCGGGTCCGCATACCAGAAGCCCCCGGTCTCGAACAGGCTGGAGGCGACCGGCCCGCGCCGGGTCAGCAGGTATTGCAGGCCCGCGACGGCGGACATCAGCGGTTTGGCATAGCGGTCATAGGTGTGCGGGCCGGACACCTCGCAGATGCAATAGAGATCGAGGTGATCCTGAAGGTTCGCGCCCACCTGCGGCTGGTCGTGGACCACCCCGATGCCCAGATCCGACAGGTGATCGGCCGGTCCGATCCCGGACAGCATCAGCAGCCGGGGCGAGCCGATGGCCCCGGCACATAGCAGCACCTCGCGCGTCGCGGTCAGGCTGGTGCCGTCCATCAGCTCGACCCCCGCCGCGCGCCCGTTCCGCGTCGTGATCCGCCGCACATCGGCGCCGGTGCGAACGGTCAGGTTGGCGCGGCCCCGGATCGGGCGCAGATAGGCCATCGCCGCCGAGGACCGGCGCGCATTGCGCTGGGTCAGCTGGTAGTAGCCTACGCCGTCCTGCGCCGCGCCGTTGACATCCGCGTTGCGCGGAATGCCCAGGGCGGCGGCGGCCTCGAAATAGGCCTCGCAGATCGGCAGCGGCGCGCGCGGCTGCGACACGCCGAGCGGGCCGCCCGTGCCGTGCCAGGCATTGTCCCAGGTGTCGTTGTCCTCGGCCTTGCAGAAATACGGCAGCACATCGTCATAGCCCCAGCCCGCACAGCCGCGCTGGCGCCATTCGTCGTAATCCAGCGGATTGCCGCGCGTGTAGATCTGCGCGTTGATCGTGGATCCGCCGCCGATCACCTTTGCCTGCGTGTAGTTGAACACGCGGTCCTTCATGTGGTGCTGCGGCACGGTTTCCCAGCCCCAGCTGGCCACCCCCCTTGTCATCTTGGCAAAGCCCGCGGGCAGGTGAAACAGCGGGTTGCGGTCGCCGCCCCCGGCCTCGAGCAGCAGGACGGACACGCCGGGATCCTCGGACAGGCGCGCGGCAAGAACGGAGCCGGCGCTGCCGCCGCCGATGATGATGAAGTCGTGGGTGTCGCTCATGTCGGGTCCGTTATCGGGTCAGGTGGAAAGCTCGCGGCGCATGGTCTGCGCCGTGCGCAGGGCCAGCGCGGCCACGGTGAGGGCGGGATTGACGGCGGCCGAGGTCGGCAGAACCCCGGCATCGGCCACGAACAGGTTGGGATGGTCCCAGGCGCGGCAATCGGGATCGACCACCGAGCGCGCCGGATCGTCCCCCATCCGCAGGGTGCCGCATTGATGGGACGGCACGCGCCCGTCGAACAGGCGCGACAGGACGGCCGGAAAGCCCGCGGCGCGGAACGCACGTTTCGTGCGCGCCACCAGCTTGCGGTGCGCGGTCATGTTGGACCGCCGCCAGCATAGCTGGATCTGCCCGTTCCGCAGCATCACGCGGCTTTCGGGATCCGGCAGATCCTCGGAAATGGCGTAAAGGTCGATGGCATGGCGCGAGATCCAGCTTGCCGCGGCGCGCGGCAGGGCGGGCGCCTGGATCTTCAGGATCTCCGGCGTCACGCGGCCCAGCAGTTGCAGGTTGCCCAGCGGCTTGCCGCCCGCGCCGTCGGACAGGTACCAGTCGTTGATGCCGAACGTCTTTTGATAGACCGCATCGTTGCGGAACCGCGGGTCGATGGCGATCAGCGCGGTGGCGTTGTGATTCATGAAACAGCGCCCGACCTGGTCGGCAGCATTCGCCACCTCCGACCGCAGCAGCAGCGCCGCCGATTGCACCGCCCCGGCACACAGCGCGACACTGCCCGGCGTCAGGTGCCGGTCCTCGCCATCCTGCCGGTATTCCACACGGGCGATGCGCCCGCCCGGACCGGCCACCAGCCGCCGGGCCTCGGCCCCGGTCTCCAGCGTCACGTTCGGATGGCGCAGCGCCGCCGCCAGCCCGCAGGTTTCCGCGTCCATCTTGCCGTCGCGCAGGTCGGGATAGCCGTCCCAGCCGGTCGCCCCGTGCGCCAGCCAGCGGTCGATATCCACGCCGAGCGGCAGCGAAAACGGCCGCACGCCGGCCTTTTCCAGCCGCGCGCGCACCGCCGCGACGGCCGGCTCGTCGGGAACCGGCGGGTGCGGATAGGCGGTGCCGTGCGGCGGTTCGGTCGCGTCCGACGCGGCGTCGCCCCGCACCCGGTACAACGCCTCGGCCCGGTCGTAGAACGGTGCGATGTCCTCGTAGGGCACCGGCCAGGCGGGCGACACGCCGTCCCAATGCGCCATCTCGGCGAAATCCTCGGCCCGGTAGCGGATCAGCACCGCGCCGTAGAATTTCGAATTGCCCCCGACATTGTAGTAATTGCCCGGCGCGAAGCCCTGCCCCTTCGCGTCCAGCCAGGTTTCCGGCGCGCGAAAGGCGCTGTCGGCATAGATGCGGCGCGGATCGCGCGACGGCGCGCCGTCTGGGATCTGCCGGCCGCGCTCCAGGATCACGATGCGCGCGCCGGTCTCCGCCAGACCGGCGGCAAGCGTCGCCCCGCCCATGCCGGAGCCGATGATCACGATGTCGGGCGTCCCCGTCACGGTCAGGCGATCCGCGTCTCGGTCTCGGGATCGAAGACCACGGCCTTTTCCATGTTGACCGCAAAGGCGAACCGATCCCCCGCCCGCGCGGGCACGTCGGCGCGGAACCGGCCCACCGCATCCCTGCCGCCCCACTGGGTGACGACGAACGTGTCGGAGCCTGCGGGCTCGGTGATCTCGATCGGCGATTCGACGACATGCACCGCGCGCGAGTTGCGGTCCGCCCCGCCTTCGTCGGTGATCGCCTCGGGACGGATGCCCAGCACGATGTCGCGCCCCTGCTGCGCGGCCAGCGCGTCCCCGGCGAAGGGCAGCAAAGCCGTCTCGCCGCCGGCCAGCGTGAATTCCGCCGCGGGCGCGCCGCCGGCATCGACCACGCGGGCCGGAAACAGGTTCATCGAGGGCGAGCCCATGAACCCGGCGACGAACAGGTTGGCCGGGTTGTCGTAGATCTCGCGCGGGGTGCCCATCTGCTGGACATAGCCGCCATACATCACCGCGATCCGGGTCGAGAGGGTCAGCGCCTCGATCTGGTCGTGGGTGACGTAGACGATGGTCGTGCCCAGCTTCTGGTGCAGTTTCTTGATCTCCATCCGCATGTCCACGCGCAGCTTGGCGTCGAGGTTGGACAGCGGCTCGTCGAACAGGAACACGTCGGGATCGCGGGTCAGGGCGCGGCCCATCGCCACCCGCTGCCGCTGCCCGCCGGACAATTGCCCCGGCTTGCGGTCCAGCAGCTGGCCGATCTGCAACAGGTCGGCCACCTGCGCGATCTTGGTCTCGCGCTCGGGTTTCGGCACCTTGTGCATCTCCATCCCGAACGAGATGTTCCCGCGCACCGTCATGTTCGGGTAAAGCGCATAGCTTTGAAACACCATGGCGATGTTGCGGTCGGCGGGTTTCACGCCGTTCATGCTGCGGCCCTTGATGCGGATGTCGCCCGAGCTGACCTCCTCCAGCCCGGCGATCATGTTCAGCAGCGTGGACTTGCCGCAGCCCGAGGGGCCGACCAGCACCAGGAACTCGCCCTCGTCGATAGAGATGTCGGTTTCGTGCAGAACCTTGACCGCCCCGTAGGACTTGGTCGCCCTGTCGATTTCGAGAAATCCCATGATGCTTACCCCTTCACCGATCCGGCCATCAGGCCGCGGACAAAGAACCGGCCGGCGACGACATAGACCAGCAGCGTCGGCAGCGCGGCCATGATCGCGCCGGCGAAATGGACGTTGTATTCCTTCACCCCCGTCGAGGATTGCACGAGGTTGTTCAGCGCCACCGTCATCGGCTGGCTGTCGAAATCGGAAAACGACGCGCCGAACAGGAAATCGTTCCAGATGTTGGTGAATTGCCAGATGATGCAGACCACCGCGATCGGCCCCGACGACGGCAGCAGGATGCGCCGGAAGATCGTGAAGAACCCCGCCCCGTCGATCTGCGCCGCGCGCACCAGTTCCGTCGGGAAGGCGGCATAGTAGTTGCGGAAATACAGGGTCGAAAAGCCGATGCCGTAGACCAGGTGCACGAAGACCAGCCCCGGCACCGTTCCGGCGATGCCCATCAGCCCCAGCATCCGCGCCATCGGGATCAGCACGATCTGGAACGGGATGAAACAGCCGAACAGCACCAGCCCGAACAGCAGCGTCGCGCCGCGGAACGTCCATTTGGTCAGCACATAGCCGTTCAGCGCGCCGAGGATCGTGGAAATCGCCACCGCCGGCACCACCATCAGGATCGAGTTGACGAAATACGGCCTGAGCCCCGTCGCATCGACCCCGACCTGCGCCGTCGACCACGCGCTGGACCACGGCGCCAGCGTCCATTGCTCGGGCAGGGCCATCATGCCGCCCGCCGTGATCTCGCCCAGCGGTTTCAGCGAATTGACCACCATGACGCAGAGCGGCAGCAGGTAATAGACGCAGAACAGCGCCAGGATCAGGTACAGGATCACGCGGGGGGCGGCGGCCGTGCGGCGGCGCTTGCGGATCGGGGCCGGCGTGCCTGTGCCGGCGGTGACGGCCTGCGACGTGAAATCGGTCGGCATCACGATTTCTCCCGCAATTCGGACCACAGGTAGGGCACGATGATCGCGGCGATCGTCATCAGCATGATCACCGCCGAGGCCGCCCCGATGCCCATCTGGTTCCGGGTGAAGGTGTAGGAATACATGAAGGTCGCGGGCAGTTCGGTCGCCGTTCCCGGCCCGCCCCCGGTCAGCGCGATCACCAGGTCGTAGGACTTGATCGCCATGTGCGCCAGCACGACGAAGGCCGACATGAAGGCGGGCCGAAGCTGCGGGATGACGATCCGCCGGTACAGCGCCAGCGTCGAGGCGCCGTCGATCTGCGCCGCCTTGAGCATTTCGCCGTCGATGCCGCGCAGCCCGGCCAGGAACATCGCCATCACGAAGCCGGATGTCTGCCAGACGGCGGCGATCACGATGGTATAGATCGCCATGTCGCCGTTCTTGATCCAGTCGAAGGCGAAACTCTCCCAGCCCCAGCCGCGCACCACCGCCTCCAGCCCGATGCCGGGGTCGAGAAACCATTTCCACGCGACCCCCGTGACGATGAAGCTCAGCGCCATCGGGTACAGGTAGATCGTGCGGATGAACCCCTCGGCGCGGATCCTCTGGTCCAGCAGGATCGCCAGCAACAGACCCAGCGCGCAGCAGACGGCGATGTACAGCACCCCGAAGATGACAAGGTTCGTGACCGCCGTGTCCCAGGCGCGGATGCGGAACAGGTTCTCGTAGTTCTTCATCCCCACCCAGCCAAAGGACGGCAGGATGCGGCTGTCGGTGAAGGACAGGTACAGCGTGAACAGGATGAAGCCGTAGACGAAGATCGCGACGATGGCGATCGTCGGGCTCAGGACCAGTTTGGGCAGCCAGTCGCGCAGACGGTCGAAGGGGCCGCGGCGAAAGGCCGGCTCGGCACGGGACATGGAAACGCTCCTGCGAAAGGAGGGGCGGAGAGGCCGCGCGCGGCCCCTCCTCGGGTGGATCACATGTTGATCTCGACCGCGGTGACCAGTTCCTCGACGGCGGTTTCGCTGTCATACTCGCCGTTGAAATGCGCGGTGATCACGTCGTACATCGCGTTCTTCACCCCGGCCGGGTTGGCGTGGCCATGCGCGAACGAGCCGAACAGGTTGCCGCTGGACGCGGCGGCCTTGAACTCCTCGTAGCCCTGCTGGCCGCAGGCATCCAGCTCGCCGACATCCAGGTCGGTCCGCGCCGGTACCGATCCCTTCACCTTGTTGAAGGCGATCTGGAAGCCGGGGCTCATGATCGCCGTGGCCAGCGCCGCCTGTTCGTCCGACACGGCGTCGCCCTGGCTGAACATGGCGAACTGGTCCGAGTTGAACAGAACCTGCTCCTGCGTGTCGGGGAACCGGAAGCACAGGAAATCCTCGCCCGGGGTCTGCCCCGCGTTCAGGAATTCGCCCTTGGCCCAGTCGCCCATCATCTGGAACACCGCCTCGTCGTTGATGACCATCGCGGTGGCGAGGTTCCAGTCGCGCCCCGAGAAGTTGTCGTCGACATAGCCGCGCAGAACGCCCATCCGGTCGAAGACCTGCTTCATCGTGTCCGATCCCAGCGCCTCGGGATCGAGGTCGATCATCGTCTTCTGGTAGAAATCGGGGCCGCCCGTCGCCAGCAGCACCGCGTCGAACAGGGTGCCGTCCTGCCAGGCCTGCCCGCCATGGGCCAGCGGGGTCAGGCCCGCTTCCTTCGCCTTGTCGAGCGCGGCAATGAAATCGTCCCAGGTCTGCGGCTGGTCGATGCCCAGCTCGTCCATCAGCGACTTGTCGGCCCAGACCCAGTTGGTCGAGTGCACGTTGACCGGCGCGGCGACCCATTCGCCGTCATACTTCGAGAATTTCTGAAGCGCGGCGGGCACCACCTCGTCCCAGCCGTTCTCGGCCGCGATGTCGTTCAGGTTCGCCAGCGCGCCTTCCTTGGCCCAGTCGGTGATGTCGAAGCCCAGCATCTGCACGGCGGTGGGCGCATTGCCCGAGGTGACGCGCGCGCGCAGCACGGTCATCGCCTGGGTGCCGCCGCCCCCGGCGACCGGCATGTCCTCCCAGCCGATGCCCTGCCCGGCCAGGTCCTCCTTCAGCACGTTCAGCGCCGCGGCCTCGCCGCCGGCGGTCCACCAGTGCAGCACCTCGACATCGGCGGCATGGGTCATGCCGGCCGTCATCAGCGCCGCGGTCGCGGTCATTGTCATCGTCAGTCTACGCATTTCATCCTCCCGGTTTGCGTCTACTCGGAATGTCCGGCCCGCGCCTGTCGCGCCGGCCCTGTTCCGGGGCGCCCGCCTGTGGCCGCCGCCCCCGGATCCCTCCCGTTCTTCGTGCCGGCGCGGCTCCTTGCGCCGGCGCGCGTGGCACCGTTCCGCCCCATGGAACGGCATTTTTCCGGCACCGTCCAGTCACGCTTTCGGCCGTGCGCACCATGGCGATTCGGGGGCCGACTCGGGGTCCGGTCCCGGCACGGTAGAAGGCGATGTTAGCGATCACAACGATTTCTTCGCCATGCCGTTCGGGCTGCCCGTGCAGGCCGGTCATGTCACACACCCGAAAATCGGGGCGCGCGTTTCTCGCGGAAAGAGGCGACCCCCTCGTCCCGGTCCTCGGATGCGGCCACCGCCGCCGCGCCCAGCGATTCGACCATCGCGCCGCGATCCTCGCCGGCGGCGGCGTGGATCATCGCCTTGGCAACCTCGGCGGCACGGGGCGACAGCTCGGCCGCCGCGCGCGCGATGGCGAAGGCGGCGGCATCGGCGTCCTCGGCGATCTCGGCGGCGAATCCCAGCGCCAGCGCCCGCTCGGCCGGCAGACGGCGGCCCATCAGCGCCATTTCCTTGACCGCCGGCTCCCCGATCAGCCGCAACAGCCGCTGCGTGCCCGACCAGCCCGGCACGATGCCGATCCCGGCCTCCGGCAGGGCGATGGTGGCGCGCGGCGCGATCACCCGCGCGTCGCAGCAGGCCGCCAGTTCCAGCCCGCCGCCGAAGGCATGCGCGCCAAGCGCGGCGACGGTCGGTTTCGACAATCGCGCCAGCCGGTCGAACACGCGGTGCCCCTCGCGCACCCAGTGGCGGGCGAAATCGGCGGGCGTCATGCCGCCCCATGCGGTGATGTCGGCCCCCGCGCAAAAGGCGCGCGCCGGCTCTGCCGTCAGGACCACGGCGCGCACCGTGCCGTCCCGTTCCAGCGCGGCGCAATGCTGCTCCAGCGCGTCCAGCATCGGCACGGTCAGCGCGTTCAGCCTGGCCGGGTTGTCCAGCCGCAGCTCGGCCACGGCATCGTGCCGGATCAGGTGCAGCGCGCTCATAGCGGCAACTCCATCGCGCCCTCGCGCAGCAGCGCGGCGGGCATCGCCGCCGCGTTCTCGGCCACGCGCACGCGGCCCTGCGACGCCGCCGCGATGTCGCGCTCGGGCTCGATGCCCGGCATGATTTCCGTCGCCACCAGCCCCTCATCCGTCAGCCGGATCACGCAGCGTTCGGTGACATACAGCACCTCCTGCCCGGTCTCGCGGGCGCGCTTGCCGGAAAAGGTGACATGCTCCACCGCATCCACCATCTTGGTGAACTTGCCGGGCTGCGTCACCCGCAGCGCGGTGTCGGTCAGCTCCAGCCCCGCCGCCGCCTCGAACAGGCCGGAAAAGACGATCTTGCGGGCATGGGCGGTGATGTCGACAAAGCCGCCGCACCCGGCGGTCAGGTACGGCTTCTTGCCCAGCTTGGACACGTTCACGTTGCCGGCAACGTCGATCTCGAGGAAGGACAGGAACGACAGGTCGAACCCGCCGCCCTGGAAATAGGTGAATTGCTGCGGCGACGGCATGTAGGCATCGGCGTTCGACGCACAGCCGAAGGCAAAGCCGGTCAGCGGCATCCCCCCGGTCGCCCCCTGCTCGATCGCCCAGGTCACCGCCTCGGGATGCCCGGCCTCCAGCAGCACGCGCGGCACCAGCGCCGAGATGCCGAAGCCCAGATTGGCCGTCATGCCGGACCGAAGCTCCATCGCGGCGCGGCGGGCCACGACCTTTTCGATCCCGTGTTCGGCAAGGGTGAAGCTGTCCCAGGGGCGCATGATCTCGCCGGAAATCGCGGGGTCGTGGTCGGTTTCGGTGGTCTGCCGCTGGTCGGGGTCGATGACGATCATGTCCACCAGGTGGCCCGGCACGCGCACGTCATGCGGGCGCAGCGACCCGGCGGCGGTGACGCGCTTGACCTGCGCGATCACCAGCCCGCCATGGTTGCGCACGCAGATCGCCTGGTCCAGCCCGCCCAGATAGGCGCCTTCGTGTTCGTAGGTGAGGTTGCCGCGCTCGTCCGCGGTGGTGGCACGGATGATGGCGACCTGCGGCACGATGTTGGGAAAATGCAGCCACGTCTCGCCGTTCAGCTCCTGGCGGCGCACGATGGGCGCGGCCGCCGCGGCGTCGTTCATCGCGCAGCCCTGAAGCTGGGGGTCGACGAAAGTGTCCAGCCCCACCCTGGTCAGCACGCCCGGCCGCCGCGCGGCGGCATCGCGGTGCATGTCGAACAGGATGCCGGACGGCACGTTGTAGGCGGCGACGCGGTTCTCGGTCAGCATCCGCCAGATCTCGGGCATCGGCAACGAGGACGCCCCCGACGGGTACGACCCGGCGACGATGCGCGCCAGCAACCCGTCGCGCGCGATATGGTCGACGCCCTTGATGCCGTACATGTCGCCGGCGGCAATCGGGTGCAGCGTGGTGATGCCGCGCGGGTGACCCTCGGCCTCGAAGCGCGCGCCGATGGCCTTCAGCACCAGGTCGGGGCAGCCCAGCCCCGACGAGGACGACACCGTGACGACGGCCCCGTCGGCGATCCGGTCCGCCGCCTGCCGCGCCGTTGCGATCTTGGACGTCATGCGTTCCCCCGTGCGGTCAGGATGCCCCGGCTAGCGTTCCAGTCGGGTCATCCCCGTAATCTGGATCGTTCCAGATACCCCCTCGCCTCTACACCTCCGCCGTCTCGCCTGTCAACACCGCGCCGGCCGGAGTTGCGGCAGAGTTGACGCGGGCGCGCGGCGCGGCGGATAGTCGCCGCGACCCCGGCAACCGAAAGAACATGTCATGTCCGATCCGAAACCCCTGATCCTCAGCGCGCCGCATCCGCGCTCCATCGAGCTGATCTTCGACGGCGCCCGCCGGCGCGACCTGTTCGACCGCTACGAGGTGATCGAGACCGACGCAGAGGGCCTTGCCGGGCTGGATGACGCGGTGCTGGGGCGCGCGCGCTACATCCTCGGCCAGCCGCCGATTTCGCCCGACCTGCTGGGCCGGCTGTCCAGCCTGCGCGCGGTGTTCAACGTCGAATCCAACCTGCTCGACAACATGCCCTACGACACGCTGTTCGCGCGCGGCATCCACACGCTGACCACCGGCGCGGTCTTCGCCCAGCCGGTGGCCGAGCTGGGCCTTGCCATGGCGCTGAACCTGGCGCGCGGCATCGTGGGGGCGGATCACGCCTTTCGCGAGGGGCGCGAGCTTTGGGGCGGCGAGGGCAACACCCGCGCGCGCCTGCTGGACGGCAGCGATATCGGCATCATCGGCTTCGGCGATCTGGGGAAAGCCCTGCGCGGCGTGCTGCGCGGCTTTCGCGCCCGCATCCGGGTGTTCGACCCGTGGCTGCCGCCCTCGATCCTGGCCGATCACGACGTGATCCCCGCCACGCTGGACGAGGTGCTGGAGCGTAGCGAGACCGTCTTTGTCGTCGCCGCCATCACCGCCGAGAACCGCGCCCTGCTGGACGCGGCGGCGCTGGCCCGGATGCCGGACGGCGCCGGTCTGGTCCTGCTCAGCCGCGCCGACATCGTCGATTTCGACGCGCTGATCGCCGAGGTCGCCGCGGGCCGCATCACCGCCGCCAGCGACGTGTTCCCCGCCGAACCGATGCCCCTGGATCACCCGGTGCGCAAGCTCGACGGTTTCATCCGGTCGGCCCACCGCGCCGGCGCGCTGGACAGCGCGTTCTTCCGCATGGGCGAGATGGTACTGGAGGACATGGCCCTGATGGATCGCGGCCTGCCCCCGCAACGCTGCAAGCGCGCCGAACGCGAAACCGTGCGGCTGATGCGCTCGCGCCCGGTCGACATCAACTGACCCCGCGCCGGTTCTTGACAGCGCCGAAATCGCCGACCCATAGTCGGCGCGTGACCCAGCGGAAAGCAGGCCCCGGACTCCGGCCCCGGACTCTGGCCCCGGCCGTCCCGCGCAGAGGTTCCAATTGGGAGGAGACCCGGATGACCATGTTTGCAAAGGTGCGGCTTGTCGCACCCCTCATCGCCGCGGCCGCGTTCGCCGCAGCCCCCGTCAAGGCACAGGATCTGACGATCATGACCTCGGTGCCGTCGCTCGGATTCCCGTTCTTCGTCCATATGGAGAAGGCGCTCAAGAACACCGCCGAAGAGCTTGGCGGCATCACCATCAACGCCTCCGACGGGCAGAATTCGGCGCCCAAGCAGACCTCCGACATCGAGGCGGCGATCGTCAACGCCGTGGACGGCATCGTCATCTCGCCGATCGATTCGGTGGCCATGGCGCCCGGCGTCGGCGCCGCCGTCGGGCAGGGCATCCCGGTGATCACCATCGACCGGCGGGTCGACGGCGTCGAGGTTCTGGGCCATTTCGGCGCCGACAACGTCCAGGGCGGCGAGGCGCAGGCGAACCTCATCATCGAGATGTTCCCGGACGGCGCGCGCATGGTCAACCTTCAGGGGCAGCCCGGCTCCAGCCCCGCCATCGACCGCAACCAGGGTCTGCACAACGTGTTCGACGGGATGGACAATTACGAATTCGTCGCCGAGCAGACCGCCAACTTCGCCCGCGAGGAAGGCGCCAGCGTGACCGAGGCGATCCTCGCCGGGCTCGACACGCCGCCCGACGTGATCGTGGCGGCCAATGACGACATGGCGCTGGGGGCCATGCAGGTGGTCGAGGAACAGGGTCTCGACATCGCCATCATCGGCTTCGACGCCCTGCCCGAGGCGCTGGCCGCGGTGCGCGACGGCGGTCTGACGGCCACCATCGAACAGGCGCCGGGCGAGCAGAGCGCGCTGGCGATGAAGGCCATGGTCGCCTATCTGCGCGACGGGACCGAGCCGGACAAGCTCACGCTTCTGTCGCCCTTCGCGATCACGCAGGACAACCTCGACAAGGCCGAACGGCTTGGCGAGCTGAACTGATCGGCGGCCGTCGGGGCGCAAGGCTCCGGCGGCCCCCTCGGGCGGCGAACAAGGAGGCGCGGACGTGTCGAGCAACCCCGGACGGCCGCGCTTCGACGCGGTCGACTTCGCGGCACAATATGCCGCCTTCATCTTCCTCATCCTGCTGGTCATCGGGTTTGCCATCCTGCAACCCAATTTCCTGAATCCTTTCAACCTTCTGAACGTGCTGCGGCAGGTCTCGATCTCGGGGCTGATCGCCATCGGCATGACCTTCGTGATCCTGACCGCCGGGATCGACCTGTCGGTCGGCTCTCTGGTGGCGCTGTGCGGGCTGGCGGGCGCCTATGTCGCCAAGGGCGGGCTGGACAGCCGGTTCGCCATCGGCGCGGCGGAACAGGCCGGAAACCCGGTCTGGATGGCCACCGGCGTGGCGATCCTGGTCGGCATGGGGGCCGGCGCGGTGCAGGGGCTGGCGATCACCCGGCTGCGCGTGCCGCCCTTCGTGGTCACGCTGGGCGGGCTGTCGGCCTGGCGCGGCGCCGCGCTGCTGCTCAGCGACGGCGGCCCGATCAGCGGCTTCACCCCCGATTACACCTGGTGGGGACAGGGCCGCATCTGGACCATCCCGGTGCCGGTGATCCTGTTCGCCGTGGCCGCGATCCTGGCACATGTCGTGCTGCGCTACACGCGGTTCGGGCTGCATGTCTATGCGGTGGGCGGCAATGCGGCGGCGGCCACGCTCAACACCGTGTCCACGCGCCGCATCGTCTTTTCCGTTTACGTCATCGTCGGCTTCTTCTGCGGGCTGGCCGCGTTCATCCTGTCGGCGCGCCTCAACTCCGCCGAGGCGGTGGCCGGCCTCGGGCTGGAGCTTGACGTGATTGCCGCCGTGGTGATCGGCGGAACGTCCCTGTTCGGCGGCGTAGGGACGATATTCGGCACCGTCAGCGGCGCGCTGCTGATCGGCGTGCTGCGCAACGGTCTGGTGCTGCTGAACGTGTCCTCGTTCGTGCAGCAGATCGTCATCGGCGTGATCCTGGTGCTTGCCGTCGCGGTGGACCAGGCCGCCATGTCACGAAAGGGCCGCTGATGACACCGCTTCTGGAACTCTCCGGCATCACCAAGCATTTCGGCGCGATAGAGGCGCTGGCAGGCGTCGACATCACGCTGGGCCATGGCGAGATCGTCGGCCTGATGGGCGATAACGGCGCGGGCAAGTCCACGCTGGTCAAGATCGTCGCCGGCAACTTCGCCCCCAGCGCCGGCGACATGCGGCTGGGCGGGCGCCCCGTGCGCTTTGGCAGCCCGCTCGATGCGCGCGAGGCGGGGGTGGAGGTCGTGTACCAGGACCTTGCCCTGTGCGACAATCTCAGCGCGTCGCTCAACATCTTCCTCGGGCGCGAGCTGACCCGCGGCATCGGTCCGCTGCGGTTCCTCGACCGGCGCGCGATGGCGGCCCGCGCGCGCGAGCTGTTCGCGGAGCTGAAGACCAACACCGTCCCCGGCGATCTGGTGAAATCCATGTCCGGCGGTCAGCGGCAGGCCGTGGCCATCGCCCGCACCCGGCTGGCGGAACCCAAGATCGTGCTGATGGACGAGCCTACCGCCGCGATCAGCGTGCGGCAGGTGGCAGAGGTGCTGGAGCTGATCCGCACCCTGTCGCGCGCGGGGCATACCGTGGTACTGATCAGCCACCGGATGCCCGACGTGTTCTCGATCTGCGACCGGGTGATCGTGCTGCGCCGGGGCACCAAGGTTGCCGACAAGCCGGTATCGGCCACCTCCCCCGAGGAGGTGACCGGCCTGATCACCGGCGCGATCGAGGCGGCATAGGGCCTGTCATGTGCCCGGCGCGTGGCCGCCCATCCAGCCGCCGTCGATGCCGATATTCTGCCCGGTGATCCGCGCGGCGTGATCGGACACCAGGAACCGCACCAGCGCGGCGACATGTTCGGGCTCCACCCTTTCCTTCAGCGCCTGCTGCTCGATCACCCAATCGGCATATTCGCCGGCCTTGTCGGCAAAGACCCGCGCCTCGGCCTCGGACACCACCGCGCCGGGCGCGACCGCGTTGACGGTGATCCCGTGGCGGCCCAGCTCGCGCGCAAGGCTCACGGTCAGGCCCAGCATCGCGCCCTTGGACGCGATATAGGGCACGTATCCGTCGATCATCCCCTTGAGCGTGACCGAGGTGAAATTGACGATCCGCCCCCAACCCTTTGCCTTCATGTGTTCGGCGCAGACCTTCGACAGCGCATAGGCGGCCGAGGAATTTACCCGTATCTGGTCCTCGTATTCCGCCAGGCTGAACGCGTCGTAGGGCCGGTTGATGATCAGGGCCGCGTTGTTGATCAGGATGTCGAAACCCGGCTGTCCCCGCACCGTTTCCGACGCCGCCGCCAGGTCGTTTAGATCGCAGGGCAGGAACTCCGCGCCAAGCGCCTTGGCCCGCGCCGCGCCATCCTCGATATCGGGCCGCTCAAGGATCGTCACCGCCGCGCCCGCGCCCGCCAGCGCCTCTGCCTGCGCCCGCCCCAGCGAGCCGAGCCCGCCGGTCAGCAGAACCCGCTTGCCGTCAAGTCCGTCCATGTCGTCCTCCTTCACAAGACTTCGTGCAACTCGTCCATCGACGTCTCGGATGTGGGCCGGTCGAGCACGATCTCGCCCCGCGCCATGGCCACGATCCGGTCGCAGCATTCGAAGACGTGGTGGATGTTGTGGCTGATGAAGATCGCGGTGATCCCCAGCTCGCTCAGCGACTGGATGAAGCCCAGGACCTTCTGCGTTTCCTTGACTGCCAGGTGATTGGTCGGCTCGTCGAGGATCATCACCTTCGACTTGAAATGCATCGCCCGCGCGATTGCCACGCCCTGCCGCTGCCCGCCCGACAATTCGCCGACCAGCGCATCGGGCGAACGCAGGTGCAGATCCACGTCGCGCAGGGCGGCGATGCTGGCCTCGCGCATCGCCTTGCGGTCGAGGATGCCGACGCCGCCAACCGAGGCGCGCAGCGGCTCGCGCCCGATGAACATGTTGCGCGCGATGGACATGGTCGGCACCATGGAATTGTATTGATAGATCGTCTCTATCCCGGCATCCATCGCGTCGCGCGGAGTGCGGAATTGCACCGGTCGCCCCTCGAAGCGGATCTCGCCCTCGTCGGCAATCTGCATCCCCGACAGGATATTGATCAGCGTCGACTTGCCCGCGCCGTTGTCCCCGACAAGGCCGACCGCCTGGTTCGGCTGGATGTCCAGCGACACGCCGTTCAGCGCGTGCACGCCGGAATACCACTTGTGCAGGCCCTGCACCTGGATGATCGGATCGGTCATCGTTCCGTCTCCACCCGGATCGCGCGGGATTTCTGCCGCAGCCAGGCGTTCAGGATCACCGCCCCTACGGTCAGCGTGCCAAGCGCCATCTTGAACCAGTTGGCATCGACCCGGCTAAGCACCAGGCCGTTGTCGATCACCCGGATCAGCGTGGCGCCGATGATGCCGCCCAGAATCGTCCCTATCCCGCCGGTCAGGGCCGTTCCGCCGATCACCGCCGCCGCGACCGCCTGCAATTCCAGCCCCTCGCCGATGGACGGAAGCGGCGCGCCGAGCCGCATCACCTGGATCGACCCGGCGAACCCGGCCAGCAGCGAGCACAGCATGAAACAGGCGATCTTGACCCGCGCGGTCGGGATGCCCATCGCCTGCGCCGCCGGAAGAAACCCGCCGGTGGCGCGGATCCAGTTGCCGAAATTGGTGCGCGACAGCATCAGCGACACCAGCAAGGCCACCGCCAGGAACCACAGGAACGACATGCGGAACATGTCTCCCGGCCCGACAAAGGCGGTGAACAGCGCCTTGGGCATCGCATCGGGCGGGATCACCGGGGGAAAGCCGCCGGATATCACGATGGTGGCGGACCGCGCCACGAACAGCATCCCCAGCGTGGTGATGAAACTGGGGATCGCGAAGCGCACGGTGATGATGCCGTTGACCAGCCCCACCAGCAACGCCACCGTCATCCCTGCCGGATAGGCCAGCACGAAGGGCCAGCCATCGGCCAGCATCACCCCCATCGTCATCGGCATCAGCGCAAAGACCGAACCGACCGACAGGTCGAACTCGCCGCAGATCATCAAGAGCGTCACGCCGATCGCCACCAGCGCGGTTTCGGGCAGCAGGCCCAGCATGCCCTGCAGGTTGAAGGCGTTCAGGAACACGCCGTCCGAGCGGATCTCGAACACGGCCGTCAACAGGATCAGGAACACGATGCCCGTCATCTCGGGCTTGTCGAGGTAAATCTTCAGCAGCCGCTTCATCAGGGGGCTTTCATTGGGAATGTCGGGCGGGAGATCGGCAAGGGGCGGGCGCGGGGTTGCCCCCTGCCCGCCCGGCGGCTCAGCGCAGGCCGGCCGCGGCCAGTTCCTTGAGCGCGGGCACATCCGCTGGCCGGACGATGCCCTGCCCGGTGTCGATGTCGGACGGCGCCAGATCGACCGCATGGGCAAGATAGGCGTCCATCACCCCCATGAAGCCCTGCATGTAAGGCTGCTGGTCGACCTGCACCTGGATATAGCCGGCCTCCATCTGGGTCAGCACCTCTGACACGATATCGAAGCCGCCCATCAGCACCTTGCCCGGCTCCACGCCGCGGTCGGCCAGCTGCTGCGCGACATAGGCATGCCACAGCCCGGTATCGAAATAGACCGTGGTGTCGGGATTGGCGTTCAGGTAGGCGCCCACCCGGTCGGCCACGACCGCGCCGTCGGTCCCGGTGTCGAGGCGCACGATCTCCAGCTCGCGGCCGGTCTCTTCGGCCCAGGCCTCCAGCCCCTCGCGCACGCCCTGCCCGCGCTGTTCGGACCAGTTCTGACCGGGCGCGGAAATGCCGATCACCGCCTTGATCGGGCCTTCTTCGGGGAAATTCTCGGCCATGGCGCGGGCCAGCGACTGCCCGGCGGCGACAAAGCCCTGCCCGACAAAGGCGGCGCGCGCATTGCCGGCCGCGCCCTCGCTGTCATCCACGTTCACCGCGATCACGGTGATGCCCTGATCCACCGCCCGCGCGATCATGTCGTCGAACGCGGTGTTGTCGACGATGCTGGTCAACAGCGCATCCGGCTGCTGCGCCAGCGCGGCCAGCATGTTCGCGCTCTGCTGGTCGATGGCGCCCTCGGTCTGGGTAAAGATCATCTGGCAATCCGCGCCGATCTTGCCGCAGGCATCGTCGAAACCCTTCTTGACCGCCTGCCAGAACGGGTTCGACGCGCTGGAATGGTGCGTGAACACGATATTCATCGGGTCGGTATTCTGGGCCGTGGCCATCGTCGCCCCGGCCCCCAGCACCGCCACCATGGCGGCCGTCGTCAGCAGTCTCTTCATGTCATCCTCCCTTCAGATGTCTTGCTTGGTCGTTCTGCGCCGCGCCGTCGTGAACGCGCGGTCAAGCTCCGGGTTGAGCTCCGTTCCCAGGCCCGGCCCCGGCGGAACGGTGATCATGCCATCCGCCACTTCGGGCAGGTTGGTGACCAGATCGCGGTACCAGGTGCGATAGAAGGCGCGCACGCTTTCCTGCACCAGCGCGTTCGGCGCGTTCAGCGACAGATGCGTGGACGCGGTCAGCACCACCGGCCCGGTGCAATCATGCGGCGCCACCGGCAGGTGCCACGCCTCGGCCATGGCGGCGATCTTGCGCGCCTCGCTCAGCCCGCCGCACCACGAGATGTCCAGCATCACCACCCCCGCCGCGCCGGTTTCCAGCAAATCGCGAAACGCCCAGCGGCTGCCCAGCGTTTCCGACGCGCAGATCGGCGCTCGGCTGGCCTCGGCATAGCGGCGCAGCGAGCCGAGGCTGTCCATCCGGATCGGATCCTCGTGCCAGAACGTGTCGAATTGCGCCAATTCGCGCGCGATCTCCATCGCCGGCAGCAGCTGCCACATCGAATGGAACTCGACCATGATGTCGATCTTGCGCCCCACCGCGTCGCGAATCTTGCGGAACGGCTCCAGCGCGGCCTCCATGTCGGCGGGGGAAATGTACTGGCCGCGCGTCTTCTCGGCGGCCATGTCGAAGGGCCAGATCTTCATCGCGGTGATGCCCTCGGACAGCAGGCTTTCGGCCAACTCGTCCGCGCGGGTCAGAAAGGCGTTCAGATCGTCGTATTCCGCCGACGCGCCCAGCCCGAAATTGCCTGATTGCTGGCCGGTGGCCTTCTTGATGTACTCGATCCCGGCGCAGGTATTGTAGGTGCGGATGGCATCGCGGCTGAACCCACCCAGAAGCTGCGCCACCGGCTGGCCTGTCGCCTTGCCGAAGATGTCCCACAGCGCGATGTCGAAGGCCGAGTTGCCGCGCACTTCCGCCCCGCTCGACCGGAACCCCAGGTATCCGACCAGATCGGCCGCAAGCAGGTCGATCCGCAGCGGATCGCGCCCGATCACCTTTGGCGCGACATGTTCGTGCAGATACGCCTCGACCGTTTCGGCGTGAAAGAACGTCTCTCCAAGGCCGATCAGTCCCTCATCGGTCTCCACCTGCACCCAAAGGATGTTCGGCCTTTCGGCGATGCGGATCGTCTCCAGCGCGGTGATCTTCATCGTCACTGGACCCCCGCCGCGATCAGCGCCTTGACGCTGACATCGAAATGCTCGGCCATCAGCACCTGCGCCCGGCTCGGATCGCCCTCGGCAATCGCTTCGGCAATGGCGCGGTGCAGGTCCAGCATCTCGGTCTTTTCCGACTCAAGGGTGCGCGCGCGCCAGCCGATCGGCCAGGTCTGCCGCGTGATCCCGTCGAAGGCGCCGACGATCAGCGAAAAGACCGGGTTGCCCGCCGCCTGCGCGATCAGGACATGGAACGCGATATCGTGGTTCAACATCACCTCTGGGGCGTCCGCCGCGGCGCACATCGCGTCGGCATGGCCCATGATCGCCTCGGCCTGCGCATCGGTGCGGCGCAAGGCGGCCAGCGTGGCGGTGCGCGTCTCTATCGTGCGGCGAACGTCGTAGATCTGCTGGATCGTGATCTGCTCGATATGCACGCCATGCTCGATCAGGGGCGACATCGCCCCGTAATCCAGCGCCGCCACCGTCGCGCGCCGCCCCGCGCGCAGCTCGATCAGGCGCAAGGCGGCCAGGCTGCGAAACGCCTCGCGCACCACCGTGCGGCTGACCTTCATCTCGCGGCTGAGCGCGGTCTCGCTGGGCAGGACATCCCCCGGCCCCAGCGCCTGCGCCCGGATCATCGCCGTGATGGCGCGCGTCGCGTCAGAGACCAGATCGCTTTGGGTATTCTCGACGCCGGCGGTCACAGCCGCTCCTTTAGATTACAGGTTGCCGTGAACCTGTCTGACAGGTTAAGCATGTATTGTCCACATTTTTTCAGCTCCGCGAGGTCCGCCATGCCGCACGAAGCCAGAATCGTCCACGATGCCAAGGACATCGTCGGCGAAAGCGCCATCTGGGATGCCGTGCGGCAACGCCTTGTCAGGGTCGACATCATCGGCCGGCGAATCGCCACGCTCGACCCCGCCACCGGGGCGGTGCAGCATTGGCAGACGCCCGAACCCGTCACCTCCATCGGGCTGTGCGCGGACGGGCGCGCGGTGGTCGGGCTGCTGAAACGCGTGGCGCTCTGGGATTGGGGCGGCGGGTTCGAGACGCTGGCAGAGGTGGAACCGGACCAGCCCGGCACCCGCCTGAACGAAGGCGTCACCGCCCCGGACGGCGATTTCTGGGTCGGCACCATGCAGCAGAATTTCGACGAAAACGGCGCCCCGAAGGAGATCACCGCGCATATCGGGCGGCTGTACCGCGTGACGCCGGCGGGCGAGGTGCACCCCCTGACCGAAGACCTGTTCGGCATCACCAACACCCTTGCCTGGCCTGCGCCCGACCGGCTGGTGACGGCCGACACGCTGGCCAATACAGTTTATACCTATCAGATCGAAAATCAGTCTCTGATTCGGCGCGAAACGCTGCTTGCGGACTATCCGCACGGCATCCCCGACGGGTCGTGCCTGGATGCGGAAGGGCATGTCTGGAACTGCCGCGTGGCCGGCGGCGGTTGCGTGATCCGCATCGCGCCGGATGGCAGCGTCTCGGACAGGATCGACCTGCCCTGTTCCTCGCCCACAAGCTGCGCCTTCGGCGGGCCGGATCTGTCCACGCTCTACATCACGTCGGCGCGGTTCGGGATGGACGACGCCCACCTGGCGGCGCATCCTGAGGAAGGCGCGGTGATGGCGGTGGAGCCGGGCGTGACCGGCGTTCCGGCCAACCTGTTCGGTGTCTAAAAAGGGGAAAAACCACATGAAACAAACCTGGAGATGGTTCGGCCCGCCCGATCAGGTCAGCATCGGCGACGTGGCCGAGGCCGGGGCCGAAGGCATCGTGACCGCCCTGCACCACATCCCCGCCGGCACCGCCTGGAGCACGGCCGAGATCGAGAAGCGTCAGCGCCAGATCGCCGCCCGCCCCGATGGCCGCCCCTCGGGCCTGGCCTGGGACGTGGTCGAAAGCACCCCCGTATCCGAGGATATCAAGACCCGCACCGGCGACTTTCGCGCCCATGTCGCGGCATGGCAGGACAGCCTGCGCAACCTGTCCGCCGCCGGGATAGAGACTGTGTGCTACAACTTCATGCCCGTGCTCGACTGGACGCGCACCGACCTGGCACATGAAACGCCAAGCGGCGCGACCTGCATGCGATTCGACCTTGCCGATTTTGCGGCCTTCGATCTGTTCATCCTGAACCGTCCCGGCGCGGCGGGCGACTATGATGCCGAAACCGCCGCCCAGGCAGAGCGCCGGTTTGCCGCGATGGACACCGCCGCGCGCGAGGCGTTGACCCGCAACATCCTGTTCGGCCTGCCCGGCTCGGCCGACAGTTTCGACCTGGCGGATATCAAGGGCGCGCTGGCCCGCTATGACGGGATCGACGCGGACGCCCTGCGCGGCAACCTGATCGCCTTCCTGGAGGATGTCGCCCCGCTGACCGAGGAGCTGGGGATGCGGCTGTGCTGCCATCCCGACGATCCGCCCTTCCCGCTGCTGGGCCTGCCGCGCGTCATGTCGACAGAGCCGGACTACGCCCGCATCATGGACGCGGTTCCAGTCTCTGCGAACGGCATTACGCTCTGTACCGGATCGCTGGGCGCGCGGAAGGACAACGACCTGCCCGGCATGATCCGTCGGCTGGGAAGCCGCATCCATTTCCTGCACCTGCGCAATGTCACGCGCGAAAGCGCCGGCATCCCCAATTCCTTCTTCGAGGACGAACACCTGAGCGGCGATACCGACATGGTCGCCGTCGTCGCCGCCGTACTGGCCGAAGAACGCCGCCGCCGCGACGCGGGGCGCACCGACCATTCGATCCCGTTCCGCCCCGATCACGGGCAGGACATCCTTGACGACAAGACCCGCCACGCGCAGCCCGGCTATCCCGCCATCGGCCGGCTGAAGGGGCTGGCCGAGTTGCGCGGCGTCATCGCGGCGCTGTCGCGGGCGGGCGGGTAGCGGTGCCGCTCGACCCGCCCGGCGCAAGACGGTAAAGACAGGCGCACCCGATATAGCCGGAGCGGTTTTCATGTCCTACACCTCGCCCTATCCCACCGCGCGCCGTCCGCTGATGGCGCGCAACATGGTCGCCACGTCGCACCCGCTGGCGGCGCAGGCGGGGCTGCGGATGCTGGACCGGGGCGGCAACGCGGTGGATGCGGCGCTGGCCGCGGCGATCTGCCTGACGGTGGTGGAGCCGACGGGAAACGGCCTCGGATCCGACGCCTTCGCGATTCTGTGGGATGGCGCGGCGCTGCACGGGCTGAACGCCTCGGGACGGTCGCCCGCCGCCTGGGATGCGGGGCGCAACATTCCCGAACGCGGCTGGGATTCGGTCACGGTGCCCGGCGCGGTGTCGGCCTGGGCGGCGTTGTGGCGGGCGCATGGCAGCCTGCCCTTCGCCGATCTCTTCGCCCCCGCGATTGGCTATGCGCGGGATGGCTTTGCCGTCACCCCGGTCATCGCCGCCAGCTGGCAGGCGGGCGCCGATCTGCTGGGGGGCCAGCCGGGTTTCGCCGAGTGCTTCATGCCGGAGGGCCGTGCCCCCCGCGCCGGAGAGACGTTCCGCAACCCCGCCCTTGCCGCCACGCTGGAGGCGATCGCCGACACCGAGGGAGAGGCGTTCTATCGCGGCCCGCTGGCCGAAAGGATCGCCGCCGCCGCAAGTGACCACGGCGCCGCGCTCAGCGCCGCGGACATGGCCGCGCATCAGCCGGACTGGTGCGGCACGATCTCCATGGGCTTTCGCGGCGCCGCGCTGCACGAGATCCCGCCGAACGGCCAGGGCATCGCCGCGCTGATTGCGCTGGGGCTGGTGGACCGCACCGGCATCGACGCGCACGGCCCGGACGACGCGCGCGCGCTGCACCTTCAGATCGAGGCGACGAAGCTGGCGCTGGCCGATGCCGCCGCCCATGTCGCCGACCCCGCCGCGATGCTGCACGGGCCGGAGGCGCTGCTGGCGGCCGGTTACCTGGACGACCGCGCGCGCCTGATCGACCCGGACCGCGCCGGCGATCCGGGGGCCGGCGCGCCCAGGGCCGGGGGCACGGTGTACCTTGCCGCGGCGGATGCGGCGGGGCGCATGGTGTCGTTCATCCAATCGAACTACATGGGATTCGGCGCGGGCGTGGTGGTGCCCGGCACCGGCATCCACATGCAGAACCGCGCGATGGGCTTCACGCCCGAGGCGGGGCATCCGAACGCGCCCGGCCCGGCGAAACGCCCCTTCCACACGATCATCCCCGGCTTCGTCATGCGCGGCGGCGCGCCCGAGATGGCCTTTGGCGTGATGGGCGGTCCGATGCAGGCGCAGGGGCACTTGCAGATGATGCTGCGCACGATGCTCTGGGGGCAGGATCCGCAGGCCGCCAGCGACGCGCCGCGCTGGCAGGTGCTGTCGGGCCGCCGCGTCGCGGTCGAGGCGGCGTTCCCGGACGCCACCGCCGAGGCGCTGCAAGCCATGGGCCACGACATCGTGCGCGACGCACCGGGGGTGGAGTTCGGCTTCGGCGGCGCACAGCTCATCCGCCGCTCGGGCGGCGGCTATCTGGGCGGGTCCGACCACCGCAAGGACGGCACGGCGGCCGGGTTCTGAGCCTAGGCGTAGATCGCCGCGCCGCGTTCCCCGCCCTCGCGGACGAAGGCGCGGTACATGCCTTCGCAGTTGAACGGCAGCGCGATGTTGCCGTCGCGATCCACCGCGATCACCCCGCCGGATCCGTCATTCGGCCCCAGGTCGTTCATCACGACATGCCGCGCGGCCTCTTCCAGCGTCTCGCCCCGGTGGCGCATCCGCGCGGCGACCTCGGCCCCGGCGGTCCAGCGGATGAAAATCTCGCCATGGCCGGTGCCCGACACGGCGCAGGTCGCGTTCTCGGCAAAGGTGCCGGCGCCGGGCATCGGCGTGTCGCCCACCCGTCCCGGCAGCTTCGCCGTCATCCCGCCGGTCGAGGTGGCGGCGGCAAGATCGCCATTCCGATCCCGCGCCACCGCGCCGACCGTGCCGTGACGGCGCGCGGGATCGTCGCTTTCCTCGCCCTTGGCCCGCATCGCCAGCGTCTCCTGCAAGGCATCCCACCGCGCCTGGGTGAAGAAATAGTCGCGGTCCTCGAATTCCAGCCCCGCCTCGCGCGCCAGCGCCAGCGCGTTCGGCCCGATCAGGCACACATGCGGCGTGCGCTCCATCACCGCGCGGGCGGCGCGCACCGGGTTCTTCGGCCCGAAGATGCCGGCCACCGCGCCGGCGCGCCGATCCTGCCCGTCCATCACGCAGGCATCCATTTCCTGCACGCCCTCGGTGGTGTAGACGGCGCCGCGCCCGGCATTGAACAGCGGCTCGTCCTCCAGCGCGCAGACCGCCTCGGTCACCGCGTCCATCGCGCTGCCGCCATCCCGCAGCACGGCCTCGCCCGCCTCAAGCGCGGTGCGCAGCCCGGCAAGATAGGCGTCCTCGCGCTCGGGGGTCATCTTGGATTTCAGGATGGTGCCGGCCCCGCCATGGATGGCCAGCGAATAGGTCTTGTCGGTCATTGTCAGCCTTTCAGCCCGGCCGCGTCGGCGCAGTACCGGGCAATGTCCGCGTGGGTGGCGATCCAGCAATCGCCCTTCGATACGATATGGTCCAGCAATTCCTCCAGCACGAAGATGCGCGAGCGGTAGCCGGTGATGTGCGGGTGCATGGTCAGCAGGAACAGCCCGCCTTCCGCATGGGCGCCGTCGAATTCGCGCCGAAAGATGTCGAGCACCGCCTCGGGCGGGGTATAGGGCCGCTGCGCCCCGAACCGGTTCATCATGAAATACACCGCGTCGTCGCGGATCCATTCCACCGGCAGCTCGACGATGCCGGTCGGCTCGCCCCCGTCGAGGATCTCGTAGGGGTCGTCATCGGCGAACAGAGAACTGTCATAGAGCAGCCCCAATTCGCGCGCGATCTTCAGCGTTACCGGCGAATAATCCCAGGACGGCGTGCGCATCCCCACCGGGCGCGTGCCCGCGATCCGCTCAAGCGTGTCGGCGGCGCGCAGCATCAACGCGCGCTCGGTCTCGGGGGGCACGTCGGTGTTGCGCTCGTGGATCCAGCCGTGCAGGCCGATCTCGTGGCCATCGCCCGCAAGGCTTTGCTGTTCCTCGGGATGCAGCAGCGCCGAGACCGCGGGCACGAAAAAGCTGGCGCGCACCCCGTGCCGGTCCAGCGCCTTGCGGATGCGCGGAATGCCGCGCCGCGTGCCGTATTCGCCCCAGCTCAGCCGCGCGACCGACTTGCCGCCGTCGCGCAGCTCGTTCGTCTCGTGGTCGCTGTCGAAGCTGATCGCCACGGCGCAGCGCGCGCCGCCCGGCCAGCTTTCGGGCAGCAGCGACTGGCCCGCGCGCACGGCGTCCACCTTGCCGCGCCATGTCGGCTCGTCCCATTCCCAAGGCTCGCTCATGCATGTCCTCCGTCCACGGACAGGACCTGTCCGCTGATCCATTCCGCCGCATCCGATGCCAGGAAACACACGGCGGCGGCGATATCCTCGGGCCGGCCCAGCCGGCGCATGTGGATGCCGTCCAGCACCGCCTTCTGCCGTGCCGCGCCGAACGCCTCCCACTGCTTCGCGGTTGACGGGTTCGAGATGACGAAACCCGGCGCGACCGAATTGACGGTGATCCCGTGCGGCCCCAGTTCCAGCGCAAGCTGCCGGGTCAGCCCGACCAGCGCGTGCTTGGCCGAAGCATAGGCCTGTATCCCCGTCAGGCTGGGCCGCAGCCCGGCGCCGGACGAAATTGTGACGATCCGGCCCTGCCCCCGCGCCTTCATCCCCGGCGCGGCGGCCTGCGCGCACCACATGGCGGCATCGACATTCGCGGCGAAGATCGCGTGCCAGTCGTCCTCGGCGATGTCCTCGATCGGGCGGCCGACCTGCCCGCGCACCCCGCCGGCCGAACAGACCAGCGCGTCGATGCGCCCGTGTTCGGCCAGAACCTCGGCCATGACCGCATGGGCGGCGTCGCGGCTGCCAAGGTCGGCTTCGTGGCGGCTGACACCCTCCAGCGCCGCCATGCCGGCGGCGTCGATGTCGATGGCGGCGACGTGCGCGCCCGCGTCCTGCACCTGCCGGCAGATCGCCGCGCCGATGCCCTGCGCCGCGCCGGTGACGGCGACGACGCGGCCCGAAAGGTCTATGCGCATGCTGCCACCACCTCGTCCACCAGCGCCGCCGATTGCTCGCGCCGCCCGTCCTCGATGTCGTGGATCAGCTCGACCATCCGCGCCAGCGCCGGCACCTTCAGCCCGTGCGCCTCTGCAAGCTCCACCATGATGCCGATCTGCGCGTCCACCTCTGTCTTGCGCTTGCGCACGGCAAGGTCGCGCCAGATGCCCGAATGCGTCTTGGCGGTCTTGCGGTTATGCGCGACCATCCGCGCCAGCGATGCCGCCATGCCGGGCTCGTCCCTTGTGCGGAACGCCTCGGGGTCGAACCCGTTGAAGCCAAGCGGCGCGACGCCCTCCGCCGCGGCCAGCGCCATCACCTCGGCCCCCAGCGCGCGGTAGGCGGGTCCGTGTTCGGGGCGGGCCATGGCGTCCGACATGCTGTCGGGCGTCAGCGCGGTACAGAACAGCAGCGCGCCATACCCCATCTTGCCCCAGAGATAGCCCCAGATGTTGTCGGTCAGCACCGCCTCCGGCTCAACGATGCGCAGCATCTCGTGGATGTCGCGCGTGCGATCCCGCGCCGCGCCGTCCAGCTCGCCCACCGCCACGGCGGCGCGGTTGCCGTAGAGGATGCGTCCAGGCTCCAGCCAGTCGGCCCCGTAATTGACGAAACAGCCCACGGTATTCTCCGCCCCGATCCGGGCGGCGATGACCTTTTCGTTCAGCCCGTTCTGCGCCGACACGACATGCCCGCCGGGCGCGAGATGCGGGGTCAGTTGCGCCAGCGCGGCCTCGGTATGATGCGCCTTGACCGCCAGCACGATGCGATGGAACGTGCCGGTCAGCTCCTCGGGGGTGGAGGCGGGCAGAACCTGCACGAATTCCTCCACCGGCCCCTCGATGCGCAGGCCGTCCGTGCGCATCGCCGCGACGTGATCGGCCACGATGTCCACCATGTGAACCGCGTGCCCGGCCCGCGCCCAATACGCGCCCAGGATGCCGCCGATCGCGCCCGCGCCCCAGATCAGCGTGGTCATTCCCAGTCGCCCTCCAGCAGCGCGCGGGTCTCGGCCACGGCGGTGGACCACAGCGCCTCCATCACCTCGTCGGGTTTCTGGTAGACGCCGCCGTAATTGCCGTCGCCGATCAGCGCGCGCACACCCGCCGCGTTGCGGTCGCGCAAGCGGTCGAACGGCACGAACGGCTTCTGTTCATCCGGCAGCGCGCGCCCCGAAAGCCGCGTCCAGGGGAAATTCTCCATCCAGCTGGCATGGCTGGCCACCGGGTCGATCTCTTGCACCTTCGCCCAGGTCTTCGGCGCCTTCCACCAGTCGTGGAAACGGCAGCGCGCATCCCCTTGCGCGTCCATCCATTCCATCGTCACCGGCTGCACCGGGCTGTTGCCGCCATGCCCGTTCACGATCAGCACCCGGCGGAACCCCGTGCGGTAGAGCGAATCGAGAATGTCGCGCAGGAGCGCCGCATAGGTCTCCAGCCGCAGCGTCACCGACCCCGGAAAGGCCATGAAATAGGGCGTCAGCCCGTAGGCGACGGCGGGAAAGACCGGCACGCCCAGGGGCTCGGCCGCGTCTGCCGCGACCTTTTCGGACAGGATCGAATCGACCGACAGCGACAGATAGGCATGCTGTTCGGTCGATCCCAGCGGCAGCACGCAGCGGTCGTCGGTCTCAAGGTACTTCTCGATCTCGAACCAGTTGCTTTCGGAGATTTTCACGTCGCGGGTTCCTTCTGTTTCAGCCCGGCGCGCGCCGTCTCTATGGCGGGCAGCAGATCGCGCCGGATGGACTGGGTGTCGGGGGTGTGGCGGTATTCGAACGCCGTCAGGCCCGGCCCGATATCGGCCAGCAGGTATTCCGCCCCGGTGGCGTAGACCAGCACATCGGCGGCGGCGACCGTGCCGGCCGCGCCGTCCTCGCCGCGCACCGCCATGGTCAGGTCGGACACGTGCGGGGCAAAGCGGGTGATGCCGGCCTTCATGATGGTCAGGAAATCGGGGAAATAGGTATATCCCACCACCCGCGCATCGGTCGGGATCGAGGCCAGCGCGACGCGCGTCGCCTCGTTCGGGATCAGCGTCAGTTCCTGGAACGGCACCTTCGGATAAAGCGCGTGCACCCGCGGGCGCAGCGTGCCGGGCGCCACGATCAGGTCGATGCCCTCGGGCAGCCCCGCGGCGATGTCCGTCAGGGTGGTGGCGCGGATCGTGTCGCCCTCGGCAAGGTGCGGGCGCACCGCGCGGGCATAGGCCTCGGTCGCGTCCTGGAAATTGCCGACCAGCAGCAGCCGCATCGGCAGGCCGGCATCGCCCTGCGCCACCGACACGCGCAGGCCCAGCTCCGCCGGGGCGATGCCGCATTCGCGGCCCAGCCGCACCAGCTCGGCGATCTTGCGGTCCAAGAGCCGCAGCCGCGACGCCCCCGCCATCCGCGCCGGACCCGCGCCGCTGACGAAACTGCCCGACCCGACGCGCGCCTCGGTATGGCCGGCATCCTGCAGCGCGGCATAGACGCCGCTGACCGTCACCGGCGACAGACCGCAGCGCGCGGCCATCCCCCGCACCGAGGGCAGGCGGGCGCCGGCGGGCAGCTCGCCGCTGGCGATTCCGAACTCTATCGCGCCGCGAAGCTGGACCGAAACCGGCACCGAAGAGGCGCGGTCGATCGCCTTGACGATCCGTTCGAGCGCCTGTTCCAACTGTTCCTGCGTACTGGTCATACTGTAACACTTGCCGAAATCATCCCCCCTGCCAAGGGAAATTTTCACTGTTTTACCGGATATTGCCGGAATTGCATCGGGTCTGCGGTTGAAACTGTTCCATAACACTCTTGACCGACGGGAATTTCCAGCCGTAGTGTTTCAGCACAATGTAACACAGGGAGACCCGCCATGAATACCAAGACCCTTCGCGGCGCCGTGGCCGCGCTGGCCATTGTCGCCGCCTTGCCGGCCGCGGCCGAAGACCTGGTGATCGGCCTGCGCGCCGGCCCCGATTCCATCGACCCGCACTGGTCCACGCTCGGCAGCCAGGCCGAGGCGCTGCGCCACATCTACGACACGCTGGTGGACGTGGACGAGAAGCTGCAGCTCAAGCCCGGCCTCGCCGTCTCGTGGGAGCCGATCGACGACACCACCTGGGAATTCAAGCTGCGCGAGGGCGTGAAATTCCATGACGGCACCGATTTCACCGCCGAGGACGTGAAATTCTCGATCGAGCGCATCCCCGAAGTGACCGGCCCGATGTCGATGACGCTGTACACCAAGTATGTCGACAGCGTCGAAGTGGTCGACGACTACACCCTGCGGATCAACACCAAGGGCATCGCCCCGGCGCTGCCGAACGACTTTACCCGGCTGTTCGTCGTGCCCTCCGAAACCGGCATGGAGGCCGGCAACGAGGAATTCAACTCGGGCGAAAAGGCCATCGGCACCGGCCCGTTCACCTTCGTGTCCTGGCAGCCCAAGGGCGACCTGGTGCTGGAAAAGTTCGACGGCTGGTGGGGCGGCGATGTCGCCTGGGACAAGGTGACCCGCAAGGAAATCCCCGATGACGCCGCGCGCGTCGCGTCCCTGCGCTCGGGCGAGGTGGACCTGATCAACTACGTTCCCGCCTCCGACTACCTGGCGATGAAGAACGACAGCGATCTGGAAACCTTCGTGTCCGATTCGGTCTACATCCTGAACGTGCAGCCCAGCGTGGCCGAGGTTCTGCCGCAGAAGGTCAAGGTGAACGGCGAGGAGATCGACGAGAACCCGCTGGCCGACGTGCGCGTGCGCAAGGCGCTGGATCTGGCGATCAACCGCGACGTGCTGGTGAACGTGGTCCTCGAAGGTCTGGGCACCCCCGCGAACCAGCTCATGCCCGAGGGGTTCTTCGGCTATACCGACAAGATCGGCGCCAAGGAGTACGACATCGAGCAGGCCAAGGAACTGCTGGCCGAGGCCGGCTATCCCGACGGGTTCGAGATCGACTTCACCTGCACCAACAACCGCGTTCCCGGCGATTCGGTCGTGTGCGAGGCGCTGGCGCAGATGTGGTCCCGGCTGGGACTGACGGTGAACGCCCAGGCGCTGAACGGCACCGTGTTCTTCCCCGCCGCCGCGCGCAAGGAATACTCCATGGCGATGTCCGCCTGGGGCACCCTGACGGGCGAGGCCGCCTATACCTACGGCGCGATGATCCGCACCGCCGATGCCGAAAAGGGCTTCGGCAACTTCAACCGCACCCTGTATTCCAACCCGGAATTCGACAAGGTGTTCGACGAAGGCACCCAGACGCTGGACGCCGAAAAGCGCCGCGCGCTGTACGAAGAGGCGTCGTTCATCGCGATGGAAGACCGCGCGCTGATCCCCACGGTCATCCTGCAATCGGTCTGGGCCGCGGATGCCGGCACGCTCAACTTCACCCCGCGTGTCGACCAGGAAACCCGCGCCTACGCGATCACCCCCGCCGAGTGATCCGCGCCGCGCGCCACTGAACCCGCAGGGGGCCGGCCGCACCGGCCCCCTGCCCTTTCGCCGCCACCCTTCGACACCATTGCCGGAAAGGGACGACATGCTCGGCTATCTCATACGCAGGCTGGCCCAGGCGGCTGTCGTGGTCCTTGCCATGTCGGTGATCGTCTTCGTCGGCGTCTATGCCATCGGCAACCCGATCGACGTGCTGATCGACCCCGGCGCCACCCAGGAAATCCGCGAAAAGCTGATCGCCCAGTACGGGCTGGATCAACCGCTGTGGCGGCAGTATTTCACCTTCATCGCCAATGTCGCGCAGGGCGACATGGGCACCTCGATGGTCTACAACATCCCGGTCGTGGACCTCGTGTTCTCGCGCCTGCCGGCCACGCTGGAGCTGGTCTTCGTGTCGGTCTGCATCGCCACGCTGATCGGCATTCCCGCCGGGCTCTATGCCGGTTACCGGCCGAACGGCGTCGCGGCGAAACTGATCATGGCGCTGTCGGTGCTGGGCTTCTCGGTGCCGACCTTCTGGATCGGGATGCTGCTGATCATGGCCTTCGCGGTCAACCTCGGGATCCTGCCTTCGGGCGGGCGCGGCGATGTCGGCAGTTTCCTCGGCATCAACACCTCGCTCGCCACGCTCGACGGCTGGAGCCATGTGATCCTGCCGGCGATCAACCTGTCGCTGTTCAAGATGGGCCTGCTGATCCGCCTGACCCGCGCCGGCATGGTCGAGGCGATGCGCACCGACTACGTCCGCTTCGCCCGCGCCCAGGGCCTGACCGAGCGCGAGATCGTGTTCAGCCATGTCCTGCGCAACATCTCGATCCCGATCGTCACCGTCTTCGGGCTTGAACTCGGCTCCACCCTCGCCTTCGCGGTCGTGACCGAAAGCGTGTTCACCTGGCCCGGCGTCGGCAAGCTGATCATCGATTCGATCCTGCAACTCGACCGGCCGGTGATGGTCACATACCTGGTGCTGGTGGTGATCCTGTTCGTGCTGATCAACCTGACCGTCGACCTGATCTATGCCCGGCTCGACCCGCGCGTGCGCCTGAAAGGAGGGTCGTGATGCCCGACACCCTGACCCCCGGCGGCACCGCGTCCGCCACGCCCTCGGCCGCGCCGACCCGCACCCGCGCGTCGCGGCTGCGCGACTTCTGGTCGGACTTCGGCCGCTCGCCCGTCGCCCTCGTGTCGCTGGCGGTGATCGCGGTGCTGGCCTTCGTGTCCTTCGGCGCGCCCTGGGTGACGCCGCAGGATCCCTACGACATGGCCAATCTCGACTGGATGGACGCCTTCCTGCGGCCCGGCACCGTCGGCTCGGGCGGGTACACCCACTGGCTGGGCACCGACAATGCCGGGCGCGACATGCTGTCGGCGATCTTCTACGGGCTGCGCACCAGCTTCGTCATCGGGCTCAGCGCCGGGGCGCTGGCGCTGATGGTGGGGATCACCGTCGGCCTGACGGCGGCCTATTTCGGCGGCCGGACAGAGGCGCTGCTGATGCGCATCGTCGATCTGCAACTGTCGATGCCGGCGATCCTCTTGGCGCTGGTGCTGGTGGCGATGCTGGGCCAGGGCGTGGCGCAGATCATCCTGGCGCTGGTCGTCGCGCAATACGCCTATTTCGCGCGCACCACCCACGGCACCGCCACGGTGGAACGCGGCAAGGATTATATCGAGGCCGCACGCTCCACCCCGCTGCCGACATGGCGGGTGCTGCTGCGCCACCTGCTGCCCAACGTGCTGCCGCCGCTGATCGTCGTGGCCACGGTGCAGGTCGCCGCGGCCATCGCGCTCGAGGCGACGCTGTCCTTTCTCGGCGTCGGCCTGCCGCTGACCGAACCCTCGCTCGGCTCGCTGATCTCGAACGGGTTCAAGTACATCCACACCGACCGCACCTGGCTGTCGATCTATCCCGGCCTGTTCCTGATGGTCACGGTGGTGGCCATCAACCTCGTCGGCGACCGGGTGCGCCACGTTCTCGACCCGAGGAACCAGCGATGAATGCAGCACTGGACGTCCGCGGCCTGACCACCCGCTTCGACACCCGCGGCGGCATGGTCACGGCGGTGAACGATGTCAGCTTCGCGGTCGAGCCGGGGCGCATCATGGGCCTTGTCGGCGAAAGCGGATCGGGCAAAAGCGTCACCGGCTTTTCCATCCTCGGGCTGATCGACGCGCCCGGAGAGATTTCGGCCGGCCAGGTGCTGGTCGACGGCACCGACCTGCGAACGCTGGCGCCCGACGCGCTGCGCCGGATGCGCGGGCGCCGCGTCGCCATGGTGTTCCAGGACCCGATGATGACGCTGAACCCGGTGCTGCGGGTCGGCGACCAGATGGCGATGGCGGTGCGGGTGCACGACAACGTGTCCAAACGCGCCGCCTGGGACCGGGCGCGCGCCGCGCTCGACACGGTGGGCATCCCCGCCGCCGCCGAGCGTCTGCGCGCCTATCCGCACCAGCTTTCGGGCGGGATGCGCCAGCGCGTTGCGATCGCCACCGCCCTGCTGCACCGGCCCTCGGTCATCATCGCGGACGAGCCGACGACCGCGCTCGACGTGTCGATCCAGGGCCAGATCCTGGCCGAGGTGCGCCGCCTTGCCGACGAGACCGGCACCGCCATCGTCTGGGTCACGCATGACCTTGCCGTGGTGTCCAGCCTCGCCGACGACATCTGCGTGATGTATGCCGGGCGCATCGTCGAAAGCGGCACCGCCGAACAGGTGATCGGCGCGCCGCGCCATCCCTACACGCGCGGGCTGATCGACAGCGTGCCCTCGCTGCACCCGCCGGGCCAGCCGCTGCCGCAGATCCCCGGATCGACGCCGCAGCTGGTGAACCTGCCCTCGGGCTGCCCGTTCCGCCCGCGCTGCCCGCGCGCCACCGAGATCTGCGCGACCGATCCGCCGCTGTCGGGCACCGATCACCCGGCGCTCTGCCACCACCCCCTGACGGAGGCGCCCGCATGACCCTTCTGAGCGTAAGCGGCGTGTCGAAACGGTTCTCGCGCAAGCCCGGCATCCTGGGCCGCGCCCTCGACCGGATCACCGGGGAAAGCTCGGCGCAGACCGTCCACGCCCTGACGGGCATCGACATCGCGGTGCCGCGCGGCGAGGTGCTGGGCCTTGTCGGCGAATCGGGCTGCGGGAAATCCACGCTGGGCCGGATCGTGTCGGGCATCTACACCCCGTCGGACGGCAGCGTGACGCTGAACGGCAAGCCGGTGGCGCGGATGCGCGGCGGCAACGTGCAGAAACTGACCACCGCCGTGCAGATGATCCACCAGGATCCCTTTGCCAGCCTCGATCCGCGCATGAAGGTGGGCGAGACGATTTCCGAAGGGCCGCGCCTGCACGGGCTCTGGTCCGCGTCCGAGGCGCAAGGCAAGGTGCGCGACCTGCTGGAACAGGTCGGACTGGAAGGCGCCTATGCGAACCGGCTGCCGCACCAGTTCTCGGGCGGCCAGCGGCAGCGCATCGCCATCGCCCGCGCCCTGGCGATGGAGCCGGAGCTTCTGGTGCTGGACGAGGCCGTGGCGTCCCTCGACGTGTCGATCCAGGCGCAGGTTCTGAACCTGTTCATGGAACTGCGCCAGCGGCTGAACCTGACGGCGCTGTTCATCAGCCACGACCTGTCCGTGGTGCGCCATGTCTGCGACCGCGTGGCGATCATGTATCTGGGCCGCGTCGTCGAACTGGCCAGCGCCGCCGATCTCTACGACGCGCCGCAGCACCCCTATACCAAGGCGCTGTTCGCCTCGGTCCCGACGCTGGGCACCGGCCGCGCCGCCTTCCAGCCGATCGAGGGGGAAATCCCCTCGCCGCTGGACCCGCCGCCGGGCTGCGCCTTTCACCCGCGCTGTCCCTTCGCCGGCCCGCGCTGCCGCGCCGAGGTGCCGGCCCTGAAACCCGCGCCGACCGGGGTGG
Source organism: uncultured Paracoccaceae bacterium (assembly GCA_947503765.1). Lineage (GTDB taxonomy): Bacteria > Pseudomonadota > Alphaproteobacteria > Rhodobacterales > Rhodobacteraceae > Psychromarinibacter. The sequence goes on from CANNFA010000005.1 coordinate 39,328, forward strand.
TGGCCTGCCACCTCAACGACGGCGGAACCGAGCTTGGAAAGACCGCCGCATGACCGACCCGATTGCCGATTTCGCCGCCCGCGCCGGGCGGATCAACGACGTGCTTTGCGCGGTGAACGGGCTGCAATGGGATGCCCGCGTGATGATGCCCGCGGGCGGCGCCGAAACCCGCGGCGCGCAGATCGCCACGCTCAAGGGGCTGGCGCGCGAGATGATCCTCGATGCCGGCGCCGCCGCCGAGGCCGCGCTTGCCGCCGCGCGCACCGACGCGGACCGCCGCGCCGCGCAGGACATGCTGGACGCCCGCGCCTATCACGCGCGCATCCCCGGCGCCCTTCTGCGCGCGCAGGCCGAGCAATCGGCCACCGCAAACGCCGCCTGGGCCGCCGCGCGCGAAGCGGCCGATTTCGCGCTGTTCCGCCCGCACCTGGAACGCGCCGTCGATCTGGCGCGGCAGGTCGCCGATGCGCTGGGATACGCGGATCACCCCTATGACGCGATGGTGGACGTGTTCGAGCCGGGCGAAACCTCGGCCTCGCTCTCGGCGCTGTTCGGCCGGCTGCGCGGCGGCATCAAGCCGATCCTCGACACCGCCCTCGGCCGGCCCGCCCCGCGCCGCGACTTCCTGCACCGGCATTATCCCGTGGACCGGCAGCAGGCGTGGTGCCGCGGCATCGCCGCCGCCATGGGCTACGATTTCACGCGCGGGCGGCTCGACCCCACGGCCCACCCGTTCGAGATCAGCCAGACCCGCAACGACGTGCGCATCACCACCCGCTGGCGGCCCGACTACCTGCCGATGGCGATCTTCGGCACGCTGCACGAGGTCGGCCACGCGCTGTACGAGATGGGGGTGGACCCCGCGCTGACCCGCACCGTCCATGCCACCGACCTCAAGGGGCTATACGCCGTGGGCGGCACCAGCTTCGGGATGCACGAAAGCCAGTCGCGCCTGATCGAGAACCATGTCGGCCGCGCCCCCGAATTCTGGGCGCAGCACTTCGCCAGCCTGCGGGATGCCTTCCCCGATCAGCTTGGCGACGTGTCCGAGGCCGAGTGGGTCGCGGCGATCAACGGCGTGCGCCCCGGCTTCATCCGCATCGAGGCCGACGAGCTGACCTACGATCTGCACATCATGCTGCGGGTGCGTATCGAGATGGCGCTTCTGGGCGGGACGCTCAAGGTCGCGGACATCCCCGAGGCGTGGAATGCCGCGATCAAGGACGATCTGGGTCTCGACGTGCCCGATGACGGGGTCGGCTGCTTGCAGGATGTACACTGGTCGCACAATTACTTCGGCAGCTTTCCGACCTACACGATCGGCAACGTCACCGCCGCGCGTCTGTTCGCGCATCTGCGCGGCGAGCCGGAGGTGCGCGCCGGGCTGGACAGCGGCGATTACGCCCCCCTGCGCGGCGCGCTGGAAACCCTCGTCTGGCGCCACGGCCGCAGCCGCAGCCGGGCCGAGATCATGGCCGCCCTGCCCGCCGATCCCGCGCCGGAAGCGGCGTATCTGGACCACCTGCGCGCGCGCTTCGCCGGCTGAGCGTCAGGCCAGCTGCCGCGACAGGCAGCGCACGAAATCCTCGGCCGCGCCCGCGCGCAGATCGGCCAGCGCGACATGCGCGCCCGCCGCGATCCGCCGGTCGATGCCGCAATCGGCGTAGAAGGTGTTGAGCGCGTCCACCGCGCCCGCATCCGGCCCGTCCAGCAGCATCAGCGCATGGGCCTGCACCGCGTGCCCGCCCGGCATCGGCCGCCAGCGCTGCGCTGTGCCGGCGAACTTGCGCCCGCCGATGGCCACGTTGAACCGCCCGTCGCAGAACGCGCCGTCCACCGGCGCATGGCTTGCCGCCTGTCCCAGCGCGGCCAGCGCCGCGACGATCGGCGCGGTCAGCCGCAGATAGGCCGCGTCCAGCATGTGCCCGTCCGTCTTCGGCTGCATGAAGACCAGCGTCAGGTTCAGAACCCCCGGCCCCTGCGGCACCACGTCGCCGCCCGTCGCGCGCAGATGCACGGGCCAGCCCGCGCCCGCCGCCCGCGCACACGCCGCGTCGAAACCGGGCCGGCTGCGCATCGCGGCGGGCACCGCCAGCGCCCGCTCGCATTGCCACAGCAGCGCGGCCGAACCCGCGCGCCCCGATGCCACGTCGGCAAGGCGCGCGGCCTCCCAGTCCAGGGCGTCGGCCAAGGCCATGTCCCGGACCGGGCCGCCCTGCGGCGGCGCAGATGTCACCCGATGCGCCCGATCGTGTCGCCCTTCCTGACGATGGCATCGGCGGCCTGCGTGATGGTCAATGTGCCATCCGCGGGGGCCGTGACCTCGAACTGCGATTTCTCGACCATGATCTCGGCCAGCAGCGCACCCTGTTTCACCGCCTGCCCGTCAGAGGCGAGCCAGTTGGTGATCACCGCCTCCAGATCGCCCTCCCACAGATCGGTGGGAACCGTCACATCCGTCGCCATGGCGCCCTACCCTTCCGCCTTCTGCATCGCGCGGTAGGCCGCGACGATCTTGTCGGCGTTGGGCAGGCAGAACTGCTCCATGTTGCGGGCATAGGGGATCGGCACATCGGGAAAGGCGACACGCGCCGGCGCGGCCTTCAGCTTGCCGATATCGTGCTCGCAGACCGTGGCGATGATTTCCCCGGTGACCCCGTAGCTGTGGTAATCCTCGTCCACCACGATCAGCCGGCCGGTCTTGGCCACCGAGGCGCGCACCGTCTCGCGGTCCAGCGGCACCAGCGAGACAAGGTCCACCACCTCGGCGCTGACCCCGTCCTCGGCCAGCTTGTCCGCCGCCTTCAGCGCGTTGTGAACGCCCATCGCCAGGCCGACCAGCGTCACGTCGCTGCCCTCGCGCACGACCTTGGCCTTGCCGATCTCGACGACGTAATCCTCCTCGGGGGTGTGGACCGTCGCGCCCGGCTCGGTGCCCAGCCAGCCCATGCCCTGAAGCCCCTTGTGGTACATGTAGACCACCGGGTTGTCCTCGCGGATCGCCGCCGTCATCAGCCCCTTGGCGTCATAGGCGTTCGAGGGCGACACGACCTTCATGCCCGGCAGATGCGCGAAGGTGCCGTACAGGCACTGCGAATGCTGCCCCGCATCGGAATAGCCGCCCCCCGTCGAGGTCATCAGCACCATCGGCACGCTGGAATTGCCGCCCGAGAAATAGGTGTTCTTGGCCATCTGGTTGTAGATCGCGTCGAAACACACGCCGAAGAAATCGACGAACATCAATTCCACGACGGGGCGCATCCCGTCCATCGCGGCGCCGACCGCCGCGCTGATGAAGCCGGTTTCCGAAATCGGCGTGTCGCGCACCCGGTCCTTGCCGAATTCGTCGATCAGCCCGCGGGTATTGCCGAAGATACCGCCGAAGGGGCCGATATCCTCGCCCATGACGAAGACGGACGGATCGCGCCGCATTTCCTGGGCCATTGCCTCTGCCATGGCGCGGGCGATGGTCAGGCGGCGTTCGTTGGTCTGTTGGTCAAGCATTGTTCGAATCCTTTCCTGCCGGGCCGCCCTGCCGGGTCGGCGCCGGGCGAAACCTCACACGAAGACGGCGGTCAGCGCGTCCTCGTCCCTGGCCGGGGCGCTGTCGCGGGCATAGCCGATGGCGTCCTCCACCTTTTCCCCGGCGGCCGTCTCGATCTTGTCCAGCTCGGCCTCGGTCGCGGTTCCGTCCGCGAGCAGCCGCGCGCGCATCTTCGGGATCGGGTCCTTTTCGAACAGCGCGTCCTTCTCGCCCTCGGGGCGGTATTGCTCGGCATCGCCCATGAAATGCCCCGCAAGGCGGTAGGTCTCGATCTCGATCAGGGTCGGCCCCTCACCGGCGCGGGCCCGCTCGATCGCCTGCCCCGCGATGTCGAAGATCGCCTCGGGGTCGTTGCCGGGAATATGATGGCCGGGCATGCCGTAGCCCGCCGCGCGCACGTCGTTGCGCTCGACCGCCGTCGCCTCGGATTTCGGCACCGAGATGCCCCAGGAATTGTCCTCGATCACGAACACCACCGGCAGTTTCCACACGCCGGCAAGGTTCAGCGCCTCGTGGAACGCGCCCTGGTTCGCCGCGCCCTCGCCCAGAAAGGCGACGGCAACGCCCGGCTTGCCCTGCATCTTGCGCGACAGCGCCGCGCCGCAGGCCGGCCCGCAGCTCTCGCCGATGATCCCCGAGCAGGAGAAGTTCACGTCCGCGTCGAAGATGTGCATGTGCCCGCCGCGCCCGCCGGACAGGCCGGTGGACTTGCCGAAGATCTCGGCGGTCATCCCGCGCAGATCGACACCCTTGGCGATCGCCTGGTGATGCGGCCGGTGGGTCGCGGTCACGATGTCCTCGTCGGTCAGATGCACGCAGACGCCGACGGCGCAGGGTTCCTGACCGTTCGACAGGTGCATCTCGCCGGGGATCGGGCCGTTCGCCATGTTGAAGGCCGGCGTCTTGCCCTCCATGTACACCTTCTCGATGGCTTCCTCGAACCGGCGGCTGAGCACCATGTTCTCGTACATCCAGAGCAACTGATCCTTCGTCGGTTTCATGTAACTGGTCCTCCCCAAGGCAACTGAAATGGCACCGCCAATGTGCCGTCACGCAAGCACGAGTCTCGTCCGGGCGCATTGACCCGGATCAACATGCCGGTTCTCGATCTCTGGAACCCGGCCCTAGAAAAAGATCAGCCAGATCGCGAGGACGACGCAGATGGCGAAGACGATCAGCCAGATCATCGGCCAGCTGCGCCCTTCCTCGTGCTGGACCGACGCGCTGTCGGCCGGCGGCTTGGTCGGCGTTTCGGTGTCGCGCGACAGGTTGGTGCGCGATTTCAGACCGGGGTTGAGCCCTTTTCGGTCTTCGTTCTTCGGATCGTCGCTCATCTGGTTTTCTCCATGGAATGAACGGGGTCGTCCGCATCCACCGCCGGCTCTCCGTCGCGGTCCAGCCGCCAGCGGATCATCGTCAGCACGCAGACCCGCCCCGGATCGTCCGCGTTTCGCAGCCGCGAGGTCAGCGTGGCCCAGTCTTCCTCGGGGGCGGTCTCGGTGAAATCGGCAACCGACTGCGACAGATAGCCGGCCAGATCGGTGCCGGCGCGCGCCGCCGCCGCCTCGGCGCGGGCCGCCAGCGCCGGATCGGCGGGCCGCAGCCAGCCGTCCAGCCCGTGCCCCGACCGCCGCGCCAGCGCCAGGATGTCGCCCAGCATCATCATGCCGGAAGCTCCGCGATGTCGATGTTGATGCCCTCGACCTCGGCGGCACCGGCCAGCCCGGACACATAGCGCGCCGCCTGCATGGTCCAGCTTCGCGCGGCCAGCATGTCGGCGATCTTGTCCTCGACCGCCTCGAACGGCAGGATATGCCCCTCGATCACCCGCGCCAGCCGCAGCGCGTGCCAGCCGTGCCGCGAGCGCACGGGCCGGCGCGACGCGGATCCCGGCTCCAGCGCCTCGATCGCCGCCTGCACCTCGGGCACCAGCTCTCCGCGCCGCACCTGGCCAAGCGAGCCGTCCTGCTGCGCCGACGGGCAGGCGGAAAACTCGCGCGCGGCGGCGGCAAAGGCGGCCGCATCGTCGCCGATCTCCGCCGAGATGCGGCGCAGCTCGACCCCGGCGGCGGACCACGCCTCGGGCGAATCGCCGTCCGGCTCGATCAGGATATGCGACGCCTCGAACAGGTCGGGGGTGCGGAACCGGCCCGTATTGGCGTCGTAATAGCGGCGGCATTCGTCGCTGTCCGGCTCGTCCGGCACCACTTCGAGTTCCAGCAGCTCCGAGACCAGCGCATCCTCGTCGACCTGCTGCCGCCCCGCCTCGTCGCGCTCGGGGGTGGCTTCCAGCCCCAGCGCGCGGGCGCGTTGCAGCAGCAATTCGCGCACCGCCAGCGCGCGCGCGGCCTCGCGCCAGGCGGCATCGGCATCGGCGGCGGGGTGGTGCTGGATCTCCTGCGCGATCTCCTCGGGGTCGATGGTCACGCCGTTCACCAGGACATCGGAAAAGACCGGCGGCGGCGCGCGGCGCGGCGCGGGCGCACCGCCGCCGCAGCCGCCGGACTGGCAGGCTTCCATCATCTGCGGCTCGGCGCGCGTTTCGGGCTTCAGGCGGGGAACTTCGTGCTTGCTCATGCCCCCGTCTCCCCGCTATCGGCCGCGCGCGGCGTCGCGGACGCCCCGCCCCCGGCGAATTGCGGCGCCGCGGCCACGTCGCGCGGCTGGCCCAGCTTGTGGCGCGAGCGCACGATCTGGAAACCGGGCCGGAACAGGAACCAGATCGGCGCGCTCCAGATATGCACCAGCCGGGTGAACGGCGTGATCAGGAACAACGTCAGCCCCAGGATGATGTGCAGCTTGAAGATCCAGGACACACCCGCCAGCTGCTCTGCCGCCGCCGCGTCGAACACCACCAGCGCATTGGCCCAGCCCATCAGCTTGACCATCTCGTGCCCGTCCAGCTGCTGCGAGGACCACACGATGGTCAGCACCCCGAACACCAGCTGCAGCCACAGAAGCGACAGCACCGCGATATCCCCGAACGAGGACGAGCGGCGGATGCGCGGGTCGAACAGCCGCCGGTGCAGCAGCATCGACGAGCCGACCAGCGCGGCGATGCCCGCGATGCCGCCCACGATCATCGCCGTGAGCTGCTTGAACGGGTGCGACACCCCCAGCGCGTCGATCACCCAGATCGGCGTCAGAAGGCCGATGAAATGGCCCACGAACAGCACCAGAACCCCCATGTGGAACAGGTTCGATCCGATCATCATCTGTTTGCGGCGCAGGAACTGGCTCGATTGCGAGCGCCAGGAATACTGGTTGGCATCGAACCGCGCGATGGACCCGACGAACAGCACCGTGATCGCCAGGTACGGATACCAGCCAAAGGCCAGTTGGTTCAGGAAATCGCTCATCTTCTCCTCCTCAGCCTTTGGTGCCGCCGCGTGCGGCGGTCATCGCCTTGCCCGTCGCACGCAGCCGGGCGACGATGCCGGTCGGCCCGCCCATGTCGTGCGCGCCGGTAAAGGTCACTTCCTGTTCTTCCCATTCCTCGTCGATCAGCGCCGGATCGTCCGAGGGGGCGTTCTGTTGCAGCGCATCGAACGCGGCGCGGTCGGGGCGTGCGCCCGCCGCCGCCAGCAGCGCGGCGAAGACGGCGGAATAGTCCGACTCGCGCTCGCGCAGGCGCTGCTCCAGCGCGGCCAGCACATGCGCCGGCTCCTCCAGCAGCTCGCGCGCCTGCCCCGGCTCGAGGCAGGACGCGAACTCGACGAAGATCGGCAGGTAGTCGGGCAATTCGTTCGACTCGAGCAGCAGACCGTGCTGCGCGTAATGCCCGGCCAGGTCGATCATCGCCTGCCCGCGCTCGCGGCTTTCGCCGTGAACATGCTCGAACAGGTGCAGCGACAGCGCGCGCGAGCGGTCGAACAGTTCGGTATATTCGGCCTGCGCGTCCATCACGTCCGACGCCTCCAGCCGGTCCAGAAGCGGCGTCAGCTTGCGGCGCGCCGCACCCGGCAGCGCGCCCTCCTCGTCCAGGACTTCCCGCAGCTCGGGGATGTGATCGCGCAGTTCCGCCGACGGATAGGCCAGCAGCCGCGCCAATATGCGTAACGTCCGCTTCATGTCGGCACATCCATGTATTTCTTGTCCGGCGCCCGTTTCGGCCCGCCGAACAGGTTGGTCTTGGTGGTGCCGCCCGAATCCGCGTCGAAGGCGAACCCGGCAGAGCCGCGCATCTTGTACGCGTCCTCGTCCGCCTCGCGGTGGGTGGTCGGGATCACGTAGCGGTCCTCGTAGGCGGCCAGCGCCATGGTCTTGTACATGTCCTCGATCTTGTCCTGGCTGAGACCCACGCGTTCGGGGATCGACGGGTCGATCCGCCCCTCGACCGACTTGGCGCGCATGTAGGACCGCATCGCCAGCATCCGCTCAAGCGCGGTGGCCACCGGCGCCTCGTCGCCCGCGGTCAGCAGGTTGGCGAGATACCGCAGCGGAATGCGCAGGCTGCGCACGTCCGGCATCCCGTCCAGGCTGCTGATCTTGCCGGCCTCGTGCGCCGACTGGATCGGCGACAGGGGCGGCACGTACCAGACCATCGGCAGGGTGCGGTATTCGGGGTGCAGCGGGAACGCCACCTTCCATTCCATCGCCATCTTCCAGATCGGCGAGCGGCGCGCGGCCTCCAGCCAGGCATCGGGGATGCCCTGCTCGCGCGCCTTGGCCTGCACTTCGGGATCGTGCGGGTCCAGGAACACGCCAAGCTGCGCGGGGTACAGATCCTTCGGGTCCTCGACCGACGCGGCCTCCTCGATCTTGTCGGCGTCATACAGGACGACGCCCAGATAGCGGATGCGCCCGACGCAGGTTTCCGAGCAGACCGTGGGCTGGCCGGTCTCGATCCGCGGATAGCAGAAGATGCACTTCTCGGATTTGCCGGTGGACCAGTTGTAGTAGATCTTCTTGTACGGGCAGCCCGACACGCACATCCGCCAGCCGCGGCACTTTTCCTGGTCGATCAGGACGATCCCGTCCTCTTCGCGCTTGTAGATCGCGCCGGAGGGGCAGGACGCCAGGCAGGTCGGGTTCAGGCAATGCTCGCACAGGCGCGGCAGGTACATCATGAAGGTCTCTTCGAACTGGCTGTAGATTTCCTTTTCCACGCCTTCGAAGTTGTAGTCCCGCCCGCGGCTCGAAAACTCGCCGCCCAGCATGTCCTCCCAGTTGCCGGACCACTCGATCTTGTTGATCACGTCGCCCGTCAGCAGCGATCGCGGCTTGGCCGAGGGCTGCGCCTGCAATTCCGGCGCCTTCTGAAGCCATTCGTATTCGAACGTGTACGGCTCGTAGAAATCGTCGATCTCCGGCAGGTGCGGGTTGGCGAAGATCTTGGCGAGGATGCGCCACTTCGACCCCTGTTTCGGGATGATGCGGCCGTTCTTCTTGCGCGTCCAGCCGCCATGCCAGCGCTCCTGGTTCTCCCAGTCCTTGGGATAGCCGATGCCGGGCTTGGTCTCGACGTTGTTGAACCAGGCGTATTCGACGCCCTCGCGGTTGGTCCAGACGTTCTTGCAGGTGATCGAGCAGGTATGACACCCGATGCACTTGTCGAGATTGAGCACCATCGAGATTTGTGCACGGATTTTCATTCTGCCGCCTCCTTCGCGTCATTCTGCCCGGCCGGTTCGGCTGGTTCGGCATCCTCTGCGGCCTTGTCGAACCAGTTGACCTCGCTCATCTTGCGCAGGATCACGATCTCGTCGCGGTTGGCCCCGACGGTCCCGTAATAGTTGAACCCGTAGGCAAGCTGCGCATAGCCGCCGATCATGTGCGTCGGCTTCATGTTGATCCGCGTCACCGAATTGTGGATGCCGCCACGCTGGCCGGTCATCTCGGATCCGACGGTGTTCACCAGCTTTTCCTGCGCGTGGTACATGATGCACGATCCGGGCATGATCCGCTGGCTGACGATGGCGCGCGCGGTCAGCGCGCCGTTGACGTTGAACGCCTCGATCCAGTCGTTGTCGACGATGCCCGCCGCCTTCGCGTCATCCTCGCTGATCCACACCGCGGGTCCGCCGCGATTGAGGCTCAGCATGATGAGGTTTTCCGTGTAGGTCGAGTGGATCCCCCATTTCTGGTGCGGCGTCAGGAAATTGAGCTGTATCTCCGTGTTGCCGTTCGGCAGCTTGCCAAGCGCCGCCGCGACCGAGCGGGTGTCGATGGGCGGTTTCCACGTCACGAAGGCCTCGCCGAAGGCGCGCATCCAGTGGTGGTCCTGGTAGGTCTGCTGCCGCCCGGTCAGCGTGCGCCAGGGGATCAGCTCGTGCACGTTGGTGTAACCCGCATTGTAGCACACCGTCTCGCTCTCGATCCCCGACCATGTCGGGCTGGAGATGATCTTGCGCGGCTGCGCGGCCACGTCGCGAAAGCGGATCTTCTCCTCCTCCTTGCCCTCGGCCAGGTGCTTGTGGCTGCGCCCCGTCGCCTTCGACAGCGCCTCCCACGCCTTGACCGCGACCTCGCCGTTGGTCTCGGGCGCCAGCATCAGGATCGTCTCGCAGGCGTCGATATCGGCGTCGATCTTCGGGCGTCCCTTGGCCGGCCCGTCCAGATGCACGCCGTTCAGCTCGCCCAGCAGTTCCACCTCGTGCGCCGTGTCCCAGTTCATGCCCTTGGACCCGTTGCCGAGCTTTTCCAGCGCCGGCCCGAGCGAGGTGTAGCGCGCGAACACGTCCGGGTAGTTCCGCTCGACCAGCGCGACCGACGGCATGGTGACGCCCGGCACCGGGTCGCACTCGCCGCGTCCCCAGTCCTTGGGGGCATAGGGCTGCGCGATCTCGCCGGGGCTGTCATGCTGGATCGGGGTCAGCACCACGTCCTGCTCCACCCCCAGAACCTCGGGCGCCACGCGCGAGAATGCCTCGGCCAGCCCGCGGAAGATCGCCCAGTCGCTGCGCGCTTCCCAGGCCGGGTCCACCGCCGCGGTCAGCGGGTGGATGAACGGGTGCATGTCGGTGGTGTTCAGGTCGTGCTTTTCGTACCAGGTCGCGGTCGGCAGCACGATGTCGGAATACAGGCTGGTGGTGGACATGCGGAAATCGATGTTCACCATCAGGTCCAGCTTGCCCACCGGCGCCTCGTCGTGCCAGGCCACCTCGTCGGGGCGCACCAGCCCCTCGGCATCGTCGGAGCCGATGACACCATGCATCGAGCCGACGAAATGCTTGAGGAAATATTCGTGCCCCTTGCCCGACGCGCCCAGCACGTTGGACCGCCAGAAGAACATGTTGCGCGGCCAGTTCTTGGGATCGTCGGGATCGGCATTGGCGAATTGCAGCTTGCCCGATTTCAACCGCTCGGCCACGATCTTGCCGGCATCGCCGCCGTCCCTGGCGATCTCGGCGCCCAGCTCAAGCGGGTTCTGGTGCAGCTGCGGCGCGGACGGCAGCCAGCCCATGCGTTCGGCCCGCACGTTGTAGTCGATCATCGAGCCGGACCAGTCGCCCTCGGGCGCGGTGGGCGACAGCAGCTCCGACATCTGCATGGATTCGTAGCGCCACTGCCCCGAATGCGCGTAGAAGAAGCTGGTGCCGTTCATCTGCCGCGGCGGCCGCGTCCAGTCCAGCGCGAAGGCCAGCGGCAGCCACCCGGTCTGCGGGCGCAGCTTTTCCTGCCCCACGTAATGCGCCCAGCCGCCACCCGACTTGCCGATGCAGCCGCACATCACCAGAAGCTGGATGATGCCGCGATAGGACATGTCCATGTGGTACCAGTGGTTCAGCCCGGCCCCGAGGATCACCATCGACCGGCCCTCGGTCATCTCGGCGGTCTCGGCGAATTCGCGGGCGACCTGGATGATCGCGTCGCGCTTGACACCGGTCACGGCCTCGGCCCAGGCGGGGGTGAACGGCACGTCGGCATCGTAATCGCTTGCCACGTTCTCGCCGCCGAAACCCCGGTCCAGCCCGTAATTGGCGCAATACAGGTCGAACACCGTGGCCACGCGCACCGTCTCGCCGGCGGCATTCGTCACCTGCTTGACGGGGATGTTGCGCATCAGCACGCGGTCATGCGCGGTCGCCTTCCAGTCATGCGCGGCGCTGCCGCCGAAATAGGGAAAGGCCACCGGCTCGATCCCGTCATTATGCTCGGCCAGCGTCATCCGCAGGCTGATCTCGCGGCCCTTGCCGTCCTTCTGCTCCAGGTTCCAGCGGCCCGCCTCGCCCCAGCGGTGCCCGACAGACCCTTGCGGCGCGACCAGGTCTCCGCTGGTTTCGTCGATGCCCACCGCCTTCCAGTCGGGATTGTTGCTCTCGCCCATGCCGTCCGGCAGGTCGGCGGCGCGCAGCATCCGGTCGGGCACAAGGGTGCCGTCCTCTTTCTCGGTCAGCGTGACCAGCAGCGGGAAATCCGAATAGCGGCGGGTATAGTCGGTGAAATACTCCGACTTCCGGTCAAGGTGGAACTCGCGCAGCACCACATGCCCGAAGGCCAGCGCCAGCGCCGCGTCGGTGCCCTGTTTCGGGTGCATCCAGATGTCGGAAAACTTCGCCGCCTCGTTGTAGTCGGGCGAGATCACCGCCGATTTCGCGCCCCGATACCGCACCTCGGAATAGAAATGCGCATCCGGCGCGCGGGTCATCGGCACGTTCGACCCCCAGACCAGCAGGAAGCCCGCATTGTACCAGTCGGCGCTTTCCGGCACGTCGGTCTGCTCGCCCCAGGTTTGCGGGCTGGACGGCGGCAGGTCGCAATACCAGTCGTAGAAGGACAGGATCGTGCCGCCCAGCATCGACAGGTAGCGCGAGCCGGAGGCATAGGAAATCATCGACATCGCCGGGATGGGCGAGAATCCGGCCACCCGGTCGGGGCCGTATTCGCGGATCGTGTGCGCGTTGGCCGCCGCGATCAGCTCGTTGATCTCGTCCCAGGAAACGCGGATGAACCCGCCGCGCCCGCGCTTCGACACCCAGTCCTGGCGCTTGTCCGCGTCCTGCGCGATCGAGGCCCAGGCCGCGACCGGGGCCAGCGTCTTGCGCGCCTCGCGCCAGTGCCGGATCAGCCTTGCGCGCACCAGCGGATATTTCACCCGCGTGCCGGAATAGAGATACCACGAATAGGATGCCCCCCGCGGGCAGCCGCGCGGCTCGTGGTTGGGCAGGTCGGGCCGGGTGCGCGGGTAATCGGTCTGCTGCGTCTCCCACGTCACGATCCCGCCCTTGACGTAGATTTTCCAGCTGCACGACCCGGTGCAGTTCACCCCGTGGGTGGACCGCACGATCTTGTCCGCCGACCAGCGTTTCCGATAGGCGTCTTCCCATGCGCGGCTTTCGTTCGTGACGATCCCGTGCCCTTGGGAATACTTTTCCTGCTTCGCGCGGAAAAACGTCAGGCGGTCGACGAAATGGCTCATGGGATGTCCCTTCTGCTCAGGTGGTCTCCGGCTCGGCCCCGCGCTGCGCGGCGCTCCGGTTGCGTTCGATCTGGCGCAGGATGCCGCGCGGGCCGCTATAGATGGCCCAGGTCAGCAATGCGCAGGTGACGTAGAAGATGGCGAAGGCCCACAGCGCCGCATCCGCCGTGCCCGTCGTCGCGATCGACGAGCCATAGGCGCGCGGAATGTAGAACGCGCCATAGGCGGCGATGGCCGAGGTGAAGCCGATGATCGCCGCCGATTCGCGGTCGGCGGTGCGGCGGCGTTCGGGCTGGGGCATGTCCGGCTCGGTGCGGTCGATCTCGCGCGCCATGATGATCGGCACCATCTGGAAGGTCGAGGCGTTGCCGACCCCGCTGACGAAGAACAGCAGCAGCACCATGCCGAAGAAGCCGTAGAAATTATGCGCGTTCAGGAACCAGATCATGCCCATGATCGCCACGATCTGCGCCACGAACACCCAGAACGTCACCCGCGCGCCGCCCCAGCGGTCCGCGACCCAGCCGGTACCCGCCCGGCTCAGCGCGCCGATCAGCGGGCCGAGGAACGCGAGCTTCAGCGCGTCCACCTCGGGAAAGACCAGCCGCGACAGCAGCGGAAAGCCCGCGGACATGCCGATGAACGTGCCGAACGTGCCGGTATAGAGCCAGCACATCAGCCAGGTGTGTGCCCGCCGGAAGATCGCGGCCTGATCGGCGAAGGACGCCTTGGCGCTCAGGATGTCGTTCATCCCGAACCACGCGGCCACCGTGCCCGCGATCACCAGCGGCACCCAGACGAAGCCGGCATTCTGCATCCACAGCGTCTCGCCGTCGGCCAGCACCTGCGCCTCGCCGCCAAGCGCGCCGAACACCGAAAAGGTGATGACGACCGGCACCAGGAACTGCATCACGCTGACGCCCAGGTTGCCGAGGCCCGCATTGAGCGCCAGCGCGTTGCCCTTTTCCGATTTCGGGAAGAAGAAGCTGATGTTCGACATCGACGAGGCAAAGTTGCCGCCGCCCAGCCCGCACAGCAGCGCCAGCACCAGGAAGATGAAGAACGGCGTGTCCGGGTTCTGCACCGCATATCCGATGCCGAAGGCCGGGATCAGCAGCGACGCGGTGGAAATCGTCGTCCAAAGCCGCCCGCCGAAGATCGGCACGAGGAACGCGTAGAAGATGCGCAAGGTCGCCCCCGACAGGCCCGGCAGCGCCGCCAGCCAGAACAGCTGGTTGGTGTCGAAATCGAACCCGATCGCCGGCAGCCGCGCGACCACCACGCTCCAGACCATCCAGACCGCGAAGGACAAGAGCAGGCAATAGGTGGAGATCCACAGGTTGCGCCGCGCGATGGCGCGCCCGCCCCCGGCCCAGAACGCCGCATCCTCGGGCCGCCAGTCGGCCAGCGCGCCGGCCACGCGCGGCGGCACCGTCACCCCCGGCTCGCCCAGCCCGCGCATCTCCGGCAGTTCGGGCATCGCCTCGGTGGTGCCGTCGCGCACCGCCGCGCTTTCCATCTGCCGCACCGCCACGATCATCCAGACCAGCGACACCGCGACGATCAGGAACAGCAGCGCGAAGCTGCTCGTCCAGATGCCCGTCAGGTCGTTCAGCACCCCGAATCCCAGCGGCAGGATGAACCCGCCCAGCCCGCCGACCATCCCGACCAGCCCTCCGACCGCGCCGACATGGTGCGGATAATAGGTCGGGATATGCTTGTAGACCGCCGCCTTGCCCAGCGACATGAAGAAGCCCAGCACGAAGATCGTGACCACGAACGGCACCAGCCCCATCGCCGTGCGGAAGGTGATCAGGCCGTGACTGCCCTCGATGATGTAGGTGGTCGGCGGATAGGCCAGGATGAAACAGCAGAAGGTGGACACGCCCAGCGTCCAGTACAGCACCGCCCGCGCGCCGTAGCGGTCCGACAGCCGCCCGCCATAGATGCGGAACAGGCTGGCGGGGACCGAATAGAACGCCGTCAGCACCCCGGCCGTCGTCACGTCCAGCCCGTAGACCCCGACAAGATAGCGCGGCAGCCACAGCGCCAGCGCCACAAAGGCCCCGAACACGAAGAAGTAGTACAGCGCGAAACGCCAGACCTGCAGGTTCGTCAGCACCGCGATCTGCGACGCGGCCGAGACCGGCTTGCGCCCTGCCCGGCGCCGTTCCGCCTGGTCCGGGTCGTCCTCGGTCAGCGCCAGGAACACCCCCGCCATCACGAACAGCGCCGCCGCCCAGATCAGCGCCACCATGTGCCAGCCGAAGGCGACCATCACGAAGGGCGCGACAAAGGTCGTCACCGCCGAGCCGACATTGCCCGCCCCGAAGATCCCCAGCGCCAGGCCCTGCCTCTCGGGCGGGTAGAACTTCGACACATAGGCGACCCCGACCGAGAACGAGCCCCCCGCCAGCCCGACGCCGAGCGCCGCGAGCAGGATCATCGGAAACGTCTCTGCCAGCGTGCTTAGAGCCGTTGCAATCGCCGAAAACACCATGACGGCCGCAAAGATCGGCCGCCCGCCGACCTGGTCCGACCATATCCCCAGGAATATGCGCGAGACCGAGCCGGTCAGGATCGGCGTGCCGATCAGCAGGCCGAACTGCGTGTCGTTCAGCCCGAGCTCGTCCTTGATCGCCAGTCCTATGATGGAAAAGATCGTCCAGACCGCGAAGCACGCGGTAAAGGCGACGGTCGAAGTCCACAGGGCACGGCTTGCGCCCTCTGGATGCGTTCCGGTCGGTACCTTGGCCGTATCAGCCATCTGCCTCATCCCGCTTCGCGTCCGATTCACAGCCGAGCGTAGCGAAGGGGGCAGGGTTACTCAACCTATGCATAATTTCCGTGCGGGCTTTCTGCGCGAAGCGGCGCCGAGGCCGCCCGTCCGCCTATCCGTCCGCGTGCACCCGGACCTCGGTGATGGCGGGATCGAAGGCCGAGACCTCGGCCAGCAGCCGGCCGGCAAAATGGGTGCGGATATAACTGGCGGCAAAGGCGCTGGCGGCGGCAAGGTCGAGCCGCGCGCCCTCGCGGCCGATCTCGACCAGCCCGGCGAACCAGGCCGCATGCAGCGCCGGATCGGCGGCATGGATGCGGCGCGACGCCGCCGACCACAGGCTGCCGTCATCGCCTGGCGCCCCCTGCCCCGCCGCGGCGGGCCGCAGCGGCACCACGTTGTTCGCCGGTGTCTCCTGCGGGCCGGCCGCCATGCGGGCCACGAAATCGGGGCCGACCGCGGCCCAGTGCGGCCGGCTCGCCTCCAGCACGCGCGCAAGATCGATGCGGTATTCGGCCACCCTGCCCCGCGCCGCCGGCCGGCGTACCGCGATCCAGCCGCGCGCGCGCAGCAGCGCCATCTCGCGTTTCGCCGTCCGCTCGGTCACGCCCCATAGCCGCGCGATCTCGCGCAGGCCCACGGCAAAGGCGCCGGTGCGCCACGAATACCGTGCCGTCACCAGCAGCGCGAGCCTTTGGGCCAGCCGTCCGTCCGGCCCGGCATCGTGCTGCCCCAGCGTCATCATCGCCGTCAGAAGATCGTATTTCAGCGCCGGGGCGACCTGTCCCGCTGGCTGGAATTGCGTCATCACTGCCTCGCCGCCCGATTCGTCCGGGACATTCTGCCTCGGGACCGGGGGGTGTTGCGCGACCTTGCCGTTCTTCGCTCTGTGCGTGCGGTGGGTTAACCCGAAATCAACGCTTTTCCCGATCCTGCGCCGATTTGCGTTGAAAGCGTCCCGCCTGTCAAGGATTCGTGATCCCCGCCGGGTTCCCCCACCCGTTCTCGAAAAGAAATTCGGTATGATTAGGGTATTGGGGGACATGCAGGGTGTCACCCTATCGGCCTTGTATGTCCCCTCAACGGGTTGTGGTCGCGGCCTTCATGTCCCCCCAAATCCGCCTCGATCCCGCGGCTTTATGCCGGTCCGAATCGGTCGGCGATTCGCCGGGCCTTGCGGCCACCGCCCCCTTTATAGCCTGGGCGATCTTCCCCGCGGGGAAGGGGTAATTCTCTAATAGCGGGGCTGGACAGAAATGGCAAATTCGGCGTAATTGGGAAAACCAAGCCAAATAGCGTCCGGGAGTTGTCATGTTTACCCACCAGGATCTGCGCGGCCTGCAATCGCGCTCGCTCAAGATGCAGGGCTGGATCCGCGAGCAGACCTTCTCGCCCGAGAGCCGAAAGACCCTGCGCCGGTTCTCCTCGTGGGAGGTGGCAGAGCTGATCCTCGGCATGAACCAGTCCACCTTTCGCGGCCGCCTTGCCTCCGATCCCTCCCTGCCGGCCGGCAAGGTCGAGCCGGACGGGCGGCAACGCTGGTTCAGCCTCGAAGAGATCGACGCGTTGCGCCGCAAGCTGCGCGTCAAGGGCAAGCCCCTGATCCCGCCGCGCCCGGCCGGCCGTGCCTTTCGCACCGCCATCGCCAACTTCAAGGGCGGCGCCGGCAAGTCCACCGTGGCCCTGCATTTCGCTCATGCCGCCGCGCTGGACGGCTACCGGGTTCTGGTCGTCGATTTCGACCCGCAGGCCACGCTGTCCCATTCCATGGGCCTGACCGATGTGTCCGAGGAACAGACCGTCTGGGGCATCATGGCCCGCGATCTGGTGCGCGAGACCGACCGGATGAGCGCCGCGCCCGTCGCCGCCGAATCCGGGACCGCCCTGCCCCGCCGCACCATTCCCGCCTCGATCCGCGAGCTGGGCCTGCAGAACCTTCGCATCGGCGACTTCATCCGGCCCACCAACTGGCCCACCATCGACATCATTCCCAGCTGTGCCAACGCGGCCTTTGTCGAGTTTGCCAGCGCCCAGTACCGGCACCTGAATCCCGAATGGTCGTTCTTCGCCGCCGTCTCGCGCTATCTCGATCAACTGCCGGCGGACGAATGGGATCTGGTGTTCTTCGATTGCCCGCCGGCCATCGGGTACCAGTCGATGAACGCGGTGTTCGCCGCCGACATGCTCTGCATTCCGTCCGGTCCCGGCTATTGGGAATATGACAGCACCACCTCCTTCATCGGCCAGCTGGCAGAGGCGCTGGAGGATCTGGATGCCGGGTATGGCGGCGCGCAGGTGCCGGGTGTCGACCTGCCCAAGGTGTTCCGCGACGTGCGCTTTCTGCTGACCCGGTTCGAGCCGGGCAACGATCTGCACCGCGCCATGTACGAAGCCTTCGGCAAGGTGTTCGGCGACAAGCTTGCCGACCACCCGATCGAGGCGACCCGCGCGGTCGAGCAGTCCAACCGCTTCCTCAGCTCGGTCTACGAGATCGACTACCGCGACATGACCCGCGAAACCTGGCGCCGCGCCCGCACGACGTTCGATCGCGCCTGGGCCGAATTTCATGCCGCGATGCTGCCCGAGTGGCAGGCGATGGCGACAGAGAATACGTCTCTGATCCGCGAAACAGAGACTGAGAAAGAGCAGGCGTGACCGACCTTCCCCGCGGGGAAGGGACGCGCAGGAGTATGACATGACCCGCAAGCGACGCATCTTCGACATCGACATGCCCGACCCCGAGGACGTGGTGCCAAGCGCCGAGGCGCCGGACACCGACACCGCGCTGCGCCGAGGCCCCATGGCCAGCGCCATCTCCGAAAATGCCGGCGCCCTGTCCGCCCGCGCCGAGGCCGAGGCGCGCATCCGGGCCGAGAATGACGCCCTGGCCCATGAATATGTCGCCCTTAAACGGGCGGGGCTGGCGGTGCGGATGGTGCCGCTCGATGCCGTCGAGACCGGGGCGCTGGTGCGTGACCGCAAGGCCGGGCCGGACCCCGAGCTGGCAGAGCTTGTCACCTCCATCCGCGAGGTCGGCCTGTCCAACCCGATCCGGGTGGAGGAGCGCGAGGATGGGCGGTACGAGCTGATCCAGGGCTGGCGGCGGCTGTCGGCCTACCGCCAGTTGCAGGCGGAGGCCGGGGACGACTGGGCCGAGATACCCGCCGGCATCCTTCCCCGCGGGGAAGGCGTGGCGGGGCTGTACCGGCGGATGGTGGACGAGAACCTGGTGCGCAAGGACCTGTCCTTCGCCGAGATGGCCCAAGCCGCCCGGGCCTATGCCGAGGATCCGAGCACCGACACGGCCGATCTCGACCAGGCGGTGCGCGATCTGTTCCGCTCGGCGGGGTATCAGAAGCGCAGCTATATCCGCGCCTTTGCCCGGCTGTTGGACCATCTTGGGCCGGACCTGCGCTTTCCCGAGGCGATCCCGCGCAAGCTGGGGCTGGACCTGCTCAAGCGGCTGGAGGATGACCCGGCTGCGGTGGCCACGCTGCGCGGCACGCTGGGCAGTCTGCGTGGGTCGGAGCCGGAGCAGGAGATTGCGGCCCTGCGCGCGGCGTTAGAGCCGGAGCGGGACGTGCCGGAGCCGGCGCCGGAGCCGCGGAGGCCGGCCGCGAAAGGGCAGGGGGGGCGGCACCCGAAGACCACGTTCGACATCGCCCATCCCGCCGGGCATGTACGCTGCACGGCGGGGGTCGGGCAGTTGATGCTGAAGATCGACCGCGATCTGTCGGCGGTGGACCGGCGGCGGCTGGAACATGCGATCGAGCGGTTCCTGGATGCGCTGGACTGAGGGATACATGGCGGCTTGACGCGAGGGAGGAATGGGCCTATCTAGCCAGATAGCTAGACAGGAAAGCCCATGATAACGCTGCAAGACGCCAAGAACCGGTTCAGCGCGGTGGTCGATGCCGCCCTTGCAGGGCGCCCGCAGGAAGTGTCGCGCCGGGGAAAATCGGCGGTCGTCGTCGTCTCGGCCGAGGAATACCGCCGGTTGCTGAAGGAGGCGGGCGCGCGGCGCGAGAGTTTCGCGGCGCATCTGCTGGCCTTTCCGGGCGGCGCGCAGGACGATGAAACCGAGCGCGCGAAAGCCGCCCCGCGCGACGTGGCGTTTTGAGCTTCATCCTGGACACCAACGTGATCTCGGCGATCCGCAGGCCGGACCGCGCCCCGAAAGTGGCGGCGTGGTTGGCGGAGCGGGCCGAGGAGGATCTGTTCCTGAGCGTCATCACCCTGGGCGAGATCGAGCGGGGCATCCATCTGCAAGAGCCGCGCAACCCCGGTTTCGCCCGCGATCTGCGCGGCTGGCTGGACCGCACCATGTCGCTGTTCGCCGACCGGCTGCTGCCGTTCACGCCCGAGGATGCGCGGGTCTGGGGCGCGCTGTCGGCCCGGATCGGGCATCCGGGCGCGGACCTGATGATCGCCGCGCAGGCGCTGGTGCGCGATGCACAGGTCGTCACCGGAAACGGCACCGATTTCGCGCCGACCGGGGTGCGCATCGTCGATCCGTTCTGAGCGGGGCCGGCGCCGGACACCCGACAAGTCCAGCAAAAACAGGGCAAAAAACACCTGTCTTGGGTAATGTGCAAAAGTCGTGTATTTTGCACATATGAAACCGTATCCCTCTGAAAGCCCATATGATCCCGCCGAACCCCCGGACGACGCCGAGACCGGCGTTTTCGCAGGTGAAGGGCGCGGGGGCGATGCGGCTTTCCTGCCGCCATTGCCGCGGGCCGGCCCGGACGAGCGGGCGCAGGTTGCCGGCTGGCTGGCGGCGCAGGCGGGGCAGGCGACGGCACTGGCGCGCACCGCCGCACGGCTTGGCGCGCTGGACGAGCGGCTGCGGCGCGGGCCGAAAGGCTGGCGGCACCGGCTGGCGCTGATCGAGGCGGCGGAGCTGAGCTGGTGGGCGGGCGAGCGGGTGACGGCCGACCGGCTGGGCCTGTGGCTGGCGATGCGGATCGGCGCGGAGGGCGAGGGCACCGCCACGCTGCAACGTGCCGCCTGGGCGTTCCGCCGGCTGTCGGGCGGGCCGGGGCCGGTTGCCGATCTTGCCGGGTTCCTCGGGCGGCACGAGACGCGGGGCGGCGAGCCGCTGGCAGACCGGATCGCGGCGGTTCAGAGCCTTTTGGCCGAGGCGGAGGGCCTGCACCCGGTGGCGCGCGCGGGCCTTGCATTCCGATTATGGCCGCTGGCCGGGATCGGGCCGGAGGGCGACATGCTTGAAGGAGCGGTTGTGGCTGCGCGCGTCGCAGCGGCGGGCATGCAGGGCGGCACGCCGTTCGCGCCGTTGGCGATGGGCGGGGCAGGGGCCCTGCGCGGCGGCGGCGACGCGGCCGAGCGGCTGGACCGGTGGCTGCGCGGCATGGATCAGGCGCTGCGCAAGGCGGCGCGGCATCTGGACGACATCGCGGCGTGGGAGCAGGGCGCGCGGGCGCAGGCGGCGGCGCTGTCGGGCCGCACGCCGCCGAGGCTGATCGACGCGCTGCGCGACTGGCCGCTGCTGACCGCGCCGATGGCCGAGACGCTGACCGGCGCCAGCCGCGCCGCCGTGCAGCGCAACCTCGCGTGGTTCGAGCGGCACGGCCTGGTGCACGAAGTCACGGGGCAGGGCCGGTTCAGGGTCTGGCAGGCGGTTTAGGGCCTGTTCCTGCCGTGCCCGCGGGTCTAGGACGCCGCCGGAAGTCCGAGCATCTGGCGCGCCTGCGTGGCGGTTGCGACGGGCCGGTCATGCGCGGCGCATATCGCGGCGGCGCGGGCGACCAGCGCGGCGTTGGACGGGGCCAGCGTGGCCCGGTCGAGGCGGATGTTGTCCTCGAGCCCGGTGCGCAGATGGCCGCCCGCCGCCGCCGCCCATTCGTTGATCTCTGCCTGGTGGCGGCCGATCCCGGCGGCGCACCACGGGATGTCGCCGAACAGGCGCTTGACGGTGGCAATGTAGAAATCGAACACCTCGCGGTCGGCGGGCATCGCGTTCTTCACGCCCATGACGAACTGGATGTAGGGGGCGGCCGGGATCTTGCCCGCATCCGCCATCGCCTTGGCCTGAAGGATGTGGCTGAGATCGAAGACCTCGATCTCGGGGCGGATGGCGCGGGTCTTCATCTCGGCGGCGAGCCAATCCACGAGATCGGGCGGATTTTCGTAGACGCGGTTCGGAAAGTTGTTGGAGCCGACCGACAGCGACGCCATGTCGGGCCGGAGCGGCAGCATGCCGCCGCGCGCCTTGCCCGCGCCCGAGCGTCCGCCGGTGGAGAATTGCACGATCATCCCCGGACAATGCGCGCGCAGCCCCTCTTGCAGCGCGGCAAAGCGGTCCGGGTCGGCCGAGGGCGTGCCGTCGTCGTTGCGCACATGGGCGTGGCAGATCGTGGCCCCGGCCTCGAACGCGGCCTGCGCGCTTTCGATCTGTTCGGGAACGGTGATCGGCACGGCGGGGTTGTCGGCCTTGGTCGGCACGGATCCGGTGATGGCCACGCAGATGATGGCGGGTTTGTCTTGCATGGGATTCCTCGCGGCGTTGCGGATGGTTGGGGACTATTTCGGCGCCGCGTCGGTGTCGCGGGCGATGGCGATGATGCAGTTCAGCGCGGCGGTTTCGGCTTCGGTGCCGTTGCCGGCCCGTGTCCAGTCGAAGAAGCCCTTGCCGCTGCGGCGTCCCAGGTCGCCGCGCGCGACGGTGGCGGTCAGCGTGGGCGAGGGCGTGTGCCGGTCGCACAGGTCGGGATAGAGGTATTCGGCGATGCTCAGATGCGTTCCCAGGCCGTTCAGGTCGCGTTGCCGGAACGGGCCGGCAAGCGCCATGCGGATGCCGATGGACCATTGCACGATCTCGTCGATGGCGGCGGGATCGGCCACGCCCTCGTCCACCAGGTGCAGGCATTCGCGCATGATCGCGTGCTGGATGCGGTTGGCGACGAAGCCGGCGGGCGCATGGTCCAGCCGCACGGGGCGCTTGCCGAGCGCGCGCAGCATGTCGATCACGCGGTCGCACAGCCCGGCGGGCGCATCCGGGGCGGGCACGACCTCGACCGCGGGGATGATGTCGGGGGGGTTGAAGAAGTGGGCGATCAGCGTGCGTTCGGGATGCTGCATCCGGGTGCACATCTGCGCCAGCATCAGGCCAGAGGTGTTCGACAGGATCGGTGCGTCCGGGGACAGGCACGCCTCGAGCCGGGCCAGAATCTCCTGTTTCAGGGACAGATCCTCGGGCACGCATTCCAGCGCGGCATCGGCGTGGCCGGCGCCGGTCAGATCGGCGCTGGCGGTGGCGCCGGGCACCTCGCGCGTGGCGGCGGCGCGGGCGGCCTCGCCGGGATCGACAACGTGAACGGCCCAGTCATGGGTGCCGAACAGCCGCGCGATGGCCAGCCCCATCGTGCCGCCGCCGACGATGACGATGCGCTGTTTCATGCGGATGCTCCCTTGCGCTTTGGTGCGGGTCGCTTATCACGCAACCGCGATGATAAGGAAACCGCAATCATGCAGGATCAGGGCCTGACGACCCCGGGCAAGGCGCCCGTGCGCCGCGCGGTGGTGACCGGAGGCGCGCAGAATATCGGGCTGGGGATCGCGCGGCGGCTGTGCGAGGATGGCTGGCGCGTGCATGTGCTGGATCTGGAGCCGCCCGGCGATGACCGTCTGACCGCCGATGCGCATATCGTGGACCTTGCCGACCGGGAGGCGACCGAGGCGGCGCTGGCGGCGATCCTCGAAGGCGGGCCGGTGACCTGCCTTGTGGCTAATGTCGGCATCGTGCGCCCTGCCGGGTTCGATGCGCTGGATGTCGGCGATTTCGACGATGTCATGCATCTGAACCTGCGCAGCGCGATCGTCGCGGCGAAGGCGCTGGTGCCGGGCATGCGCGCGGCGGGCGGCGGGCGGATCGTGATGAACACCAGCCGCGTGACCAGGGGCAAGCCGGACCGGACGCTCTATTCCGCGAGCAAGGGCGCGATGCAGTCGATGGCGCGGACCTGGGCGCTGGAACTTGCGCCTGCCGGGATCACGGTGAACTGCGTCGCCCCCGGCCCGATTGCCACCAGCGCGTTCTGGCGCAACAACCCGAAGGACGCGCCCGCCACGCGTGCCATCACAGGCAGCGTTCCGGCGGGCCGCATGGGCACCCCCGAGGACGTGGCGAACGCGGTGTCGTTCTTTGCCGATCCGCGCAGCGGCTTTGTCACCGGACAGACGCTGTTCGTCTGCGGCGGCGTGTCCGTCGGTTGACCCGC
This sequence comes from uncultured Paracoccaceae bacterium, assembly GCA_947503765.1. Taxonomy (GTDB): domain Bacteria; phylum Pseudomonadota; class Alphaproteobacteria; order Rhodobacterales; family Rhodobacteraceae; genus Psychromarinibacter. The sequence goes on from CANNFA010000005.1 coordinate 63,252, forward strand.
ACGGGTGGCGCGTTACCAAGAGGGTGGGCCGGCCGGCATGACGCGCTTGCCAATCGCCCGGCGCCGGCAGGGGCGCCGAGACGCTGCCGCGCGATGATTTCCGCAGCAAACGGGGACGACCATGACAGACACGACCCGGCTTGAGGGCGAATACGATTACATCATCGTGGGTGCGGGCACTGCCGGCTGCGTGCTGGCCAACAGGCTCAGCAAGGATCCCGGCACCCGCGTGCTCCTGCTGGAGGCGGGCGGATCGGACAATTACCACTGGGTGCATATCCCGGTGGGGTATCTTTACTGCATCGGCAATCCGCGCACCGACTGGATGATGAAGACCGCGGCCGAGCCGGGCCTGAACGGGCGCAGCCTGGTCTATCCGCGCGGCAAGCTGCTGGGCGGCTGTTCGTCGGTGAACGGCATGATCTACATGCGCGGGCAGGCGGCGGATTACGACCGCTGGCGCCAGCTTGGCAATACCGGCTGGGGCTGGGACGATGTGCTGCCCTATTTCCTGAAATCCGAGGATCACCATGCCGGCGACAGCGACATGCACCGTGCCGGCGGGCCCTGGAAGGTCGCCAAGCAGCGGCTGAAATGGGAAATCCTGGAAGCGGTGCAGGAGGGGGCGAAGGAATTCGGCGTCATGCCGCGCGCCGATTTCAACGATGGCAACAACGAGGGGTCCGGCTTTTTCGAGGTCAACCAGAAGAACGGCTTTCGCTGGAACACCGCCCGCGGTTTCCTGCGCCCGGCGATGAAGCGCCCCAACCTGCGGGTGCTGACCGGGGCGCATAGCGACCGCCTTGTCCTGGAAGGGCGGCAGGTGCGCGGCGTCCGGTTCCGCCGCAAGGGGCAGGTCTTCGAGGCGCGCGCCCGGGCCGAGGTTCTGCTGGCGGCGGGGGCCATCAATTCGCCCAAGCTGCTGGAGCTTTCGGGCATCGGCCGGCCCGAGGTGCTGGCGAAACACGGGATCGCGCTGCGCCATGAAAGCCGCGGCGTTGGCGAGAACCTGCAGGATCACCTTCAGATCCGAACGGTCTTCAGGATCCGCAACGCGAGGACGCTGAACACGATGGCCGGCAGCCTTCCGGGCAAGGCGCGGATCGCGCTTGAATACGGGCTGGCCCGCACCGGCCCGATGTCGATGGCCCCGAGCCAGTTCGGCATGTTCACCAAGTCCGATCCGTCCCGGGCGACCCCGGATCTCGAATACCATGTGCAGCCGCTTTCGACAGACCGGCTGGGCGATCCGCTGCATCCGTTCCCCGCGATCACCGTGTCGGTCTGCAACCTGCGGCCCGACAGCATCGGCGCCAGCCATGTCCAGGCGCCGGGCGCCGATGTTCAGCCCGAGATCCGGCTGAATTACCTGAGCGCCGAGACCGACCGCCGCGTTGCCGTACACTCCATCAGGCAGGCGCGCGAGATCATGTCGGCACGCGCGCTGAAGCCCTATCACCCCGAGGAAATCCTGCCCGGCCCCGATTGCGCCGAAAAGGCCGATCTGCTGCGCGCGGCGGGCGATATCGGCACGACGATCTTTCACCCGGTGGGCACCTGCAAGATGGGCGATGATGACGCCGCTGTGGTCGATCAGGCGTTGCGCGTTCGCGGGCTGCACGGGCTTCGGGTGGTCGATGCGTCCATCATGCCGAAAATCGTCTCGGGCAACACCGCCTCGCCGGTCGTGATGATCGCCGAGAAGGCCGCCGACATGATCCTGGAGCGCTAGGTAAAGCCGGCAGTGGCGCCTTACCCGCGCGTGCGGCGGGCAAGGTACGCCTCCAGCTGCACGAGCGCGTCGTAGATCAGGACCGCGAACAATCCCACGATCAGCCCGCCCTGAAGCACATAGGCCGTGTTGTTGGTCAGCAGGCCCGCGATGATCACCTCGCCCAGCGTGCGCGCCGCCACGGTGGACCCGATCGTCGCGGTCCCCAGCGCGATCACGGCCGACAGGCGGATGCCGGTCAGCATCACCGGCAGGGCAAGCGGCAGCTCTACCCGCACCAGCCTTTGCCAGCGGTTCAGGCCGATGCCGCGCGCCGCTTCCATCGTGGCGGGCGGCAGGGTCAGAAGCGCGGTGACCGTGTTCTCGAAGATCGGCAGCAGACCGTAGAGGAACAGCGCCACCAGCGTCGGGCCGGCCCCGAACCCCAGCGCGGGCACGGCAAGGGCCAGCACCGCGACCGGCGGAAAGGTCTGGCCCATATTCGCGATCGTGCGCGACAGCGGGCGAAAGGCCGCGCCGGCCTGCCGTGTCACCAGGATCGCCAGCGTCACCGACACCAATGTCGCCGCTGCGGTGGCCGCCGCGACCAGCCCCAGATGGCTGAGCGACAGGGACAGGAGCGACGCGCGTTCATAGATGACCGGCGCGCCCTGCGGCGCGAGCGGTGCGAAGACCGGCGCGAACCATGCCGGTTTCAGGACCAGCGCCAGCAGCAGCAGCGTCAGGCCGGGGCGCAGGATGGTGCCGATGCTCATGGGTGGATTTGCGCGCGCGCACGGATCGCGTCGAAGGTCACCCGCCCCACGACGGCGCCGTCATGTTCCACCGGCACGGCATTCCGCCCGGTCCACAGGCAGGCCGCGAGCGCGTCGCGCAGGCTGGCCTCGGCCGGCAGCGCGTCGCCCGGCGCGGCCCCGTCCTCGACCAGGTCGGAGAGCGGGATCAGCGACAGCAGCCGCAAGGGGCGTTCCACGTCGCCCACCATGTCGGCCACGAACCCGTTCGCCGGCTGCGCGATGATCTCGGCCGGGGTGCCGTGCTGGATCAGCTTTCCCTCGTCCATCACCGCCACGCGGTCGCCCAGGCGGATCGCCTCTTCCATGTCGTGGGTGACCAGCATGATGGTCGAGCCGAGCGCCTTATGGATGCGGCGCAGATCGTCCTGAGCACGGGCGCGGATGATCGGGTCGAGCGCGCCGAAAGGTTCGTCCATCAGCATCAGATCGGGGCGCGAGGCCAGCGCCCGCGCCACGCCCACGCGCTGCTGCTGCCCGCCCGAAAGCTCGGCCGGATAGCGGTGCCGGAACTCTGCCGGGTCCATGGAGAACAGGTTCAGCAATTCATCCACGCGGGCGCGGATCTTTGCCTTAGGCCAATTCAGAAGCTCGGGCACCGCGCCGATATTCCGCGCGACCGTGTAATGCGGGAACAGCCCGTGCCCCTGGATCGCATAGCCGATCCGGCGGCGCAGAAGATGCGGCTCGGTCGCAAGAGTGGATTGGCCCTTGATCCGCACCTCGCCCGAGGTCGGCTCCTCCAGCCGGTTGATCATGCGCAACAGCGTCGTCTTGCCGGAGCCCGACGTGCCGACGATGACGGTGATCGTGCCCGTCTGCGCCGTCATGGTGACGGCATCCACGGCGTGGACGTCGCCATAGGTCTTGGTGATCCGTTCGATCTCGATCATGCGCTTTTCCGTTGGGCCGGGCCGGCCAGGTCGACAAGGATATCCATCACGATGGCAGAGGCGAGGGCCAGCGCCACGGTCGGCAGGGCGCCCAGCAGGATCAGGTCGGTGGCGGTCTGGTTCAGCCCCTGGAACACGAAGGTGCCATAGCCGCCGCCGCCGATCAGCCCGGCAATGACGGCCAGCCCGATATTCTGCACCAGCACGATCCGCAGCCCCGTCAGGATGACCGGCAGGCCCAGCGGAAACTCGACCCGTATCAGGCGCTGGCGCGGGGTCATGCCCATGCCCCTTGCGGCCTCCAGCGCCTCGGGCGGGGCGGCGGCGAGACCGGCGACGGTGTTGGATACCACCGGCAGAAGCGAATAGAGCACCAGCGCGAGGAAGGCCGGGGCAAAGCCGATACCGGCGATGCCGATGGCCTGCGCGCCCGGCACGCTGTCGCCCACCCAGCCAAGCAGCGGGATCATCAGCCCGAACATGGCCAGCGACGGGATCGTCTGCAGAAGGCTGAGCGCCGGCAATGTCGCGCCGCGCAGCCGCGCCCGGCGGTGGCAGGCGATCCCCAGCGGAAAGCCGAAAGCCGCCGCCACCGCGAGCGAGCCGAAGGCCAGCCCCAGATGCCGCAGGGTGGCATCGGCGAAGGCAGCCTTGCGGCTGGCAAATTCCTGTAGGACCGACAATTGCGACAGGGCGCCCGATCCCAGGATCAGCGCCAGCGCGCCCAGCACCGCCGCCAGCAGCGCGCCGCGCGCCAGCGGCCCCGGCGTCATCTGCACCAGCGCATCGGCCATCAGCAGCATCAGCACCAGCAGCAGGCACCAGAACCCGATGGCGGGCGACACGCGCGCGTAATCGCCGGCCCCGTCAAGCAGCGCGGGCGCGCCCCGCATCAGCAGCCACAGAAGGCCGCCCAGCCCGAGGGCCGATCCGGCAAACCTGAGCCGCGGCCATGCGCGCGGCAGGCCAAGCAGCAGCCCCGCCACCACCGCCGCGATGCCGGGCAGGACGGCCGACGGCGCGGCCAGGTGCCACGCCATGACGCCCTCGCCCGCGACGATGCGGTTGGCGGCGATCGACATGAACGGGACCAGCAGCGCCGCCAGCCCGAGAACCGCGAAGAGAATGCCGGGCGGGGACAGGCCCTGCCCGGTATGTCCCGCCCCTATCGCGGTGGCGGTCAGTCCAGGACTCCGGCCTGGGTCAGGTAGTCGCGCGCCACGGCTTCGGCCGGCTCGCCGCCGACCTGGATGCGCGCGTTCAGCTTTTGCAGGGTCTGCATGTCAAGCTCGGCGAAGATCGGGTTCAGCACATCGGGGATCGACGGATATTCCGCCAGCACCTCGGCCCGGACGATCGGCGTCGGCTCGTAGACCGGCTGCACGCCCTTGTCGTCCTCCATCACCACGAGGCCGGTGGCGCCGACGCCGCCATCGGTGCCATAGACCATGGCCGCGTTCACCCCGGACGTGCCGCGCGCGGCCGCCTGGATCGTCGCCGCCGTGTCGCCGCCCGACAGGATCACGGTCTGATCCTGCGACAGCTCGAACCCGTAGGTGTCCTGCATCGCCGGCAGAACGGCGGGGGACGAGACGAATTCGGTCGAGGCGGCCAGTTTCACGTCGCCCCCGCCCGCGACCCAGGCCCCGAAATCGGACATGGTGGTCAGATCGTTCTGCTCGGCCAGCGGGCCGGTCACGGCGATGGCCCAGGTGTTGTTGGCCGGCGCGCTGTCCAGCCAGGTCACGTCGTTCGCCTCGGCGTCCAGTTCGGCCGCGCGGTCGCGGGCCGCCGCCGCGTCCTTCCACACATCGCTGTCGGCCTCGTTGAAGAAGAAGGCCGCGTTGCCGGTATATTCGGGGTAGATGTCGATCTGGCCCGCCAGCAGCGCCTCGCGCACGACCTGCGTGCCGCCCAGTTGCAGGCGCCGTTCGACCGGCAGACCGGCATCTTCCAGCGCCAGCGCGATGATGTTCCCCAAAAGGCCGCCTTCCGTGTCGATTTTCGACGAAACGGTGATGTCGGCCTGTGCGGCGGCGGCGAAGGCGCCGAAAAGCCCGGCGGCGAGGATCAGAGGTGGTTTCATGGGTCAGCCCCCAGCAATGATGTGTTGAACGCCACGCGGCGTCGGTCCGCGCGGCAATGTAGGGGGATATGACCGGCCGCCAAGTGCATTCCTGCAACCCGCCATGGCGCGGCCTTTCGTCCTGCGGGATGGGCAGGGTCGTTTGCAGTTGCCGGCCGGGGCCGCCGGCTGCGTCAGAAGGCGATCTGTGCTTTCATTGCGCGGGTTCTGTCCGAGGCGACGCGGAACCCTTCTTCGGCATCCGCGAGTGCCACGGTCTGGGTGATCAGCGGCTTCACGTCGATCAGACCTTTCTGCATCAACTCGACGCCCGAGAAAAAGTCCTCGTGGAACCGGAACGACCCCCGCAACTGAAGCTCCTTCGCGGTCAGCGTCTGTACCGGCACCTGCATGTCGCCGCCAAGGCCGAGCTGCACGATGATGCCGCCGGGCCGAAGCGCGGCGATCCCGCCGGCCAGCGCCGGCGCGGCGCCGGTGCATTCGAACAGCACGTCGAAATGGCCCTTGTCGGCCGAATAGCCGTCCATGGCGCCGGCATCGTCGGCCATGTTGATCACCCGGTCGGCGCCATTCCGGGCCGCCACCCGAAGTGTGAAATCGGTCAGGTCGGTGGCCACGATCTCGGCCGCACCGGCACGGCGGGCGGCCAGAATGCACAGCAGCCCGATCGGCCCGCAGCCGGTGACCAGCACCCGCTTGCCCAGCATCTCGCCGGCGCGCCGCGTCGCATGCAGGCACACCGCAAGCGGCTCTGCCATCGCGGCCTCGCCGCTGGAGAGGCCGGAGGCATCGGCGCATTGCGCCGCATCGGCCACCAGGTATTCGCGGAAGGCGCCCTGAATGTGCGGGAACGGCATGGCAGAGCCGTAAAACCGCATGTTCAGACATTCGTTGTAATAGCCTTCGTCGCAGAACCGGCAGTCACGACAGGGCCGCGACGGCGACACGGCGACGAGCTGGCCCGCCTGAAGCCCGGTCACGCCCTTGCCCAACGCCTCGACATGGCCCGACACCTCGTGCCCCAGGATCATCGGCTCTTTCAGGCGCACGGCCCCGAAGCCGCCGTGATTGTAATAGTGCAGGTCGGAGCCGCAGATGCCGCCGGTCGCGATGCGCACCAGCACCTGTCCGGGGCCGGGACTTGGCATGTCCCGCTCTTCGATCCGAAGATCGCCGGGCGCGTGGATGACGATATTCTTCATAGCTTGCCCCACCGGTTTTCCATGGTCATGCCGCTGCACTTGACTTCAATTGTTATCGATATCATACAATAGCGGACCTCAATGTCGAGCGCAATATGGTGGAGGATTGCAGTGAAACAGGGACCGGATCTGTTCGATCTTTCGGGGCGCAGGGCGCTGATCACCGGCTCGAGCCAGGGAATCGGGCTTGCGCTGGCGCGCGGCTTGCAGGCCGCGGGGGTCGAGGTTGTTCTGAACGGCCGCGATGCGGCGAAACTGGCGGCGGCGGCCGAGGATCTGGCCGGCGGCGGTACGGTTCACACCCTGAGGTTCGACGCGACCGATCACGACGGGGTCCGGGCCGCGATCGACGGGTTCGAGGCGGAAACCGGCGCGATCGACATCCTTGTCAACAATGCCGGAATGCAGCACCGCACCCCGCTTGAGGATTTTCCCGCCGACGCCTTCGAGCGGCTGTTGCAGACCAACGTGGCCAGCGTCTTTCACGTCGGCCAGGCCTGTGCGCGGCACATGATCGGGCGCGGTGCAGGCAAGATCATCAACATCGCCAGCGTCCAGACCGCGCTGGCCCGGCCCGGTATCGCGCCCTACACCGCCACCAAGGGCGCGGTCGCCAACCTGACCAAGGGCATGGCGACCGACTGGGCGAAACACGGCCTGCAATGCAACGCCATCGCGCCGGGATATTTCGACACGCCGCTGAACGCGGCGCTGGTCGGCGACCCCGAATTCTCTGCCTGGCTGGCCAAGCGCACCCCGGCCGGACGCTGGGGGCAGGTGGACGAGCTGGTGGGCGCGGCGGTCTTTCTGGCATCCGATGCCTCGAGCTTCGTCAACGGGCACACGCTGTTCGTCGATGGCGGCATCACGGCGTCGCTCTGAGGCATGGCAAGAGCGGTCATCATGGGCGTTGCCGGATCGGGGAAATCCTCGGTGGGCATTGCGCTCGCCGCGCGGACCGGCGCGCTGTATTTCGACGGCGACGACCTGCATCCGCCAGCCAATATCGAGAAGATGTCCGCCGGCATTCCGCTTGGCGACAGCGACCGCGCGCCGTGGCTCGAGCGGGTCGGTGACACGCTGCATGCCGCGCGGGGGCCGGTCATTGTCGGCTGCTCGGCGTTGAAGCGCGCCTATCGCGACCTGATCCGCAGCAGAGCCGGGGGCGAGGTCGTCTTTGTGCATCTTGCCGGCAGCCGCGATCTGATCGAGCGGCGGATGTCGGAGCGCAAGGGTCACTTCATGCCGACCCGCCTGCTGGACAGCCAGTTCGCCGACCTTCAGCCGCTTGGCGATGACGAAACGGGCTTTGCCATCGATATCGACCGGCCGCTCGAGGAGATCGTGGAAGACGCGGCGGGCAAACTTGAAGGAATGCGGGAATGGGGAAGAACGTAGCTCTTGTCGGGGCCGGCGCGATGGGCGGTGCCATCGGAACGCGGCTTTGCGAGATGGGGCACAGGCTTCATGTCTTCGACCTTGATGATGCGAAGGTCGCCGCGCTTGCCCGAAAGGGCGCCGCCGCGATGGCGTCGGCGGCCGATGCGGCGGCGGCGTCGGATTACGTGATCACCAGCCTGAACGCGCCGGAGATCGTCGAGCGTGCGGTGTTCGGCGACAAGGGCGCCGCCGAGGGCGCGAGGCCCGGCACCCTGATCATCGACATGTCGTCCATCGACCCCGAGGCGACGCGCAGCCTTGCCGCGAAGGCGGCCGAGGCGGGCTTGCGGTGGGTCGACAGCCCGCTTTCGGGCGGCGCGCCGAAGGCGCTGATCGGCGAGCTGACGCTGATGGCCGGCGGCGAGGCGGCGGACGTGGCCGACGCGCACGAGGTGCTGAAAGACGTGGCCACGAATTACACCCACATGGGCCCCGCCGGTGCGGGACAGGCGACGAAACTCATCAACCAGGTCCTGTGCGGCATCCAGTTCCTTGGCGTCGCCGAGGCGACGGCGCTGGCCGAGGATGCCGGTGTCGACGCCGCGAAGATCCCGCAGGCGCTGCGCGGCGGCCGGGCGGACAGCGCCATATTGCAGGAATACATGCCGCGCTTTGCCGCCCGCGACTATCGGCGGACCGGGCGCATCGACAACATGGTCAAGGATCTGAACGGCGCCCAGGATCTGGCCCGGGCGACCCATACGGCAATGCCGCTGACGGCTGTCTGCGCCGAGATTCACCGGATGCTGACCGCCGCCGGTCTGGGGGCCGAGGATCAGGCCGCGCTCATGGAGTATTTCCGCGGACCGGACCGGAGCAGGTTTCGGTGATCACCCGCTATGCGTTCTTTGAAGGCGCGGTTCGCAAGGGCCTGACCGAGGCATTCCGCGACGCCGTCCTTGAGGAATTGCTGCCCACCTGGCGCGCGTTTCCCGGCGCGGCGGACGTGCGGGTGCGGTTTGCGGTCGAGCGCGACGACGACGCCCCGGAGTATCCCATGATCCTTGCCGTGGACTACCCCGACAGGGCCGCGCTGGATCATGCGCTTGCCAGCCCGGAACGGCAGGCGAGCCGCGCCGCGACCGAGCGGGTGCTGCCCCGGTTCTTCGACGGGCGCATCCACCACCATGTGACCGATTCGCATCATTTTCGCGGCTGCCCGGGCACGGATGGCGGCGAGGCGAAAGCTGCGGCGATCACCCGCTACGCGCTGCTCGAAGGCTCTGTTCCCGAGGATCGCACAGCGGCGTTCCGCCAATCCGTTCTCGACGATGTGGTGCCGGCATGGCGTGCCTTGCCCGGCGCGCTTGCCGTCCGGATCGCATTTGCGGAGGGCCGCGACGAGGCCGCACCGGAATTTCCGCTGATCGTTGCCATCGACTATGCGGATATCGACATGCTGGGGGCCGCGCTGGCCAGCCCCGAACGGGATGCCTGCCGCGAGGCGCTTGAAGGCCGGGTGCTGCCGGCCTTTTTTTCGGGCCGCCTGCACCATCACGTGACCGCCGCGCATGAGGTCGCGGCGACGGAGGCTGCCGGGCCGATCGAGGGGGCGAGCAAGGCCCAGCGAATGCGTGTGCGGGCCGGGGCACGCGCCGTGAAGATGACGGATGTGGCAAAGGCGGCGGGGGTTTCCCCGATGACCGTCTCGCGCGCGTTCCGCGCCGATGCCTCGATCGAGGAAAAGACGCGAAAGCGCGTTCTCGAGGCGGCCGAGAAACTGGGATACATGTTCGACGAGCGCGCCTCGAACCTGCGGTCGCGGAAATCCGATTTCGTCGCGGTCACCGTGCCGACCATCAACAACCCGAATTTCGCCGAGACCGTCGACGCCCTGTCACTGCAACTGGCCAGCGTCGGGTTGCAGGTGCTTCTGGGCTATGACCGGTACGATACCGCCGAGGAAGAATTGCGGCTTCAGCAACTGCTGCGCCGCAGACCGGAGGCGATCGTCGTGACCGGCGGGCGGCACAGCGCCCGGTCGCGGCGCCTGCTTGAAGCGTCGGGGATCCCGGTGATCGAAACCTGGGACCTGCCCGAACAGCCGCTGGGGCATGTGGTGGGCTTTTCGAATTCCAGCGCGATGCAGCTTGCCGTCGATCATGTTGTCGCAAGAGGCGCGCGGCGCATCGCGTTCATCGGCGGCGATTTCAACCAGGATACGCGGGGCGCGGACCGGCGCAGCGGTTTCATTCAGTCGATGGAGCGACACGGCCTTGATCCCGGCTGCCTGATCCCGATCGGCGGGCCGTCGTCCATTCGGAACGGGACAAGCGCGATGGCGCATCTGCTGGACACCCATTCGGACATCGAGGCCGTCGTGGGTGTTTTCGATCATGCCTCGTTCGGGGCGCTTGCGGAATGCCAGCGCCGCGGCATCCGGGTTCCCGAGGACATCATGATCGCCAGCTTCGGCGCCATCGACATCGCCACCTTCGCCTACCCGTCGATCACGACCGTCGATCCGCACGCGTCCGAGATCGGGCGGCGCGTGGGTCTTCTGATTGCCGATCTGCTGGAGAATCCGGAAAGAAAAACCGGCCCGATCAGGATAGAGATCGGGCCGGTTCTTCGGATTGGCGAATCGACGGGCTAGGGCGTTACTTCGACTCTTCGAGGATCGCGTTCACGACCTCGTCGCCGTTCTCGTCGATGAAGTTGGACCAGACCGATTTCGTGGCTTCCTGGAAGGCCGCGCCATCGACATCGGTGTTCACTTCCATGCCGTTTTCCTTGAGCTCGGCAATCATCTCTTCTTCCTTGGAGATCGACAGGTCGCGCTGCATGGCAACCGCGTCGGCGGCGGTCTGAAGAAGGATTTCCTGATGCTCGGGCGACAGGCTGTCGAACTTGTCCTTGTTCATGAAGAACGCGAGCGCGGAATAGGCGTGGCGCGTCAGGCTCAGATAATCCTGCACCTCGTAGAACTTGAAGGACAGGGTCACCGCGATCGGGTGATCCTGGCTGTCGACGACGCCGGTTTCAAGCGCGGTGTAAAGCTCGGCCACCGGCAATTGCTGCGGTGCCGCGCCAAGCGCCGCGAACATGTCGTTGAGCGCCTTGGAGTTGTTGACCCGCATTCTCAGACCCTCGACATCCGCCGGCGTCCGGATCGGGCCGCGGTTGTTGGTCATGTTGCGATAGCCGTTTTCCGGAAAGCCCAGGGCCTTCAGGTTATGCTCTTCGAACTGGGCGCCGATCATGTCGCCGACTTCGCCGTCCAGCGCCTTGTAGGCCGCATCGCGCGTCGGGAACATGAAGGGCAGCGAGAACGCCCCCGCATCCGGGACCAGCCCGGTGAGGTTGTTGACGCCGACCATCGCCAGGTCGATGATCCCCGAGCGCGCGCCGTCGATCATCTGCTGATCGTTGCCCAGCTGGCCGTTCGGGAAGATCTGCACGGTCAGGGCGCCATCGGTGCGCTTTGCAAGCTCTTCGGCAAAGAAGGTCGCCATCGCGTGCTGCGGATCGCTTTCCGGCACGGGGTGGGCGAATTTCAGAACCTGCGCCGAGACGGCCGTTGCCGCACCGAGCCCCAGGATAGCGGCCAGTGCAAGGCCGCGAAGCGAGATGGTCATGTGTTTCTCCTCTGGATTATCCGATGAACCAGTTCATCGGGACGGTGACGAGCTCCGGCACGAAAATGAATGCGAGCAGGAGCAAGAGATAGGCCAGAATGAAGGGAAAAGCGCCCGTCACGGCCTTCGACATGGGAACGCGGCTGACGCCGCAGACCACATTGAGAACATTGCCCACCGGGGGCGTGATCAGCCCGATGGACGTGTTGATCACGAACATCAGCCCGAAATAGACCGGATCGATCCCGGCCAGCTTGATGACCGGCATCAGAAGCGGCACGAGGATCAGGACGGTCGGCGCCAGATCCATGACCATGCCCACGGCGAGCACGATGATCATGATCACCAGCATCAGAAGCCTCGGGCTTTCGACCAGCGGCCCCAGCATCTGCGCCAGTTGCTGCGGCAGCTGCGCGACCGTGATCAGCCAGGCGGCGACCATGGCGCAGCCCACGAGGAACATCACCATGGCGGTGGTCCGTCCGGCATTCACGAGAACCCGGAAAAACAGTTTCATGGTCAGTTCGCGGTAGACCACCACGGAAATCAGGATGGCATAGACGGCCGCCACGACCGCCGCCTCGGTGGGGGTGAAGATGCCGAACCGGATCCCGCCAATGATGATGATCGGCAGGAAAAGCGCCCAGATCCCCTCGCGGAAGGCGACGAGCCGCTCGGCGCCCGTGGCCCGCTCGATGGTCTCGAGGTCTTCCTTGCGCATCAGCCACCACCAGACGAGGATCAGCGCGGCGCCCATCATCAGGCCCGGCGCGATGCCGCCCAAGAACAGGTTCTTGATCGAGATGTTGCCCGCCACGCCGATCAGGATCAGCGGCAGCGATGGAGGGATGACCGGCGCGATGATCCCGCCCGACGCCAGAAGACCCACCGACGAGCCTTCGGGATAGCCCGCCTTCTTCATCATCGGGTAGAGTATCGCGACCAGGGCGGCCGCGTCCGCCACGGCCGACCCCGAGAGGCCGGCGATCAGGATCGCGGTGAGGACCGCGACATAGCCCAGACCGCCCCGGCGATGCCCGATCATGACCATGGCCATGCGGACGATGCGTTGCGACAACCCGCCCGTCGCCATGACCTCGCCCGCGACAAGGAAGAACGGGATCGCCAGAAGCGGGAAGCTGTCGACACCGTTGATGAGCGACTGCGCGAGAATATCCGCCGAGAACAGGCCCATCTGAAGCATGAGCGCCATCGCCGCCAGAAGAAGCGCGAAGGCGACGGGCAGCCCGAGAAGGATGGATCCGATCAGGACGCCGAGAAACAGAGCGAGTGTCATGAAATGGGCGCCGTCTGGTCGTCGTCATCCAGCTCGCGCAGCGCGTCCGGGTTGAAAATGCGGACCGCCGCGATGAACGCCATCATCACGGCCGAAATGACGCCGGCCAGGTAGAACAGCGCCGAGGGCAATCCCGTCAACTGGGAGATGTTGCCCCAGTTCGCGTTCATCTGCTTGAAGGCGCCCCAGAACAGCATCAGGACGGCCACGGTGATGACCACATAGCCGGCGCGGCGCAAGAGCGGCACCGCACGCGGCATCAGCCTTTCGGTGACTTCGGACACGGCCAGATGTTCGTCCCGGCGCAGAACCACCGCCGCGCCCAGCATCACCAGCCAGACAAGGCCGAGGCGTGACAGTTCGACCGACGGCCGCAGGCCCGAGGCAAACCCGTATCGCAGCACGACATTTGTGAAAACGAGCACGATCATCGCCAGCAGGATCAGGGCCATGGCACCGTCGATGATCCGCCACAGGATATGCAGAGCCTTCATGGTCCCCCCCGGACATGTTTCGGAGCTCGGCTCTTGGTATCGATAACATGGGGGAGTGTCAATGGCTGTTCTCCGCAGGCATGGCGGCCTGCGTCCGGCTTGAAACTCAGTGTCCGGGATCAGCGGGTTATGGGGCCGTTCGGTTGCATTGTTGCAGGCAGCTGGCAAAGGGCGGGAGAGCTCATCCGGCGGCAGCTGGTGGGGCAGTCAGGCAAGCGGCCTGACCGGCGCGGAACGGGTGCCGATCGCGCCAATGACGCCGGTGTGCTGGCGGCATCTTTCGGCGCCCGCCGCCGCGGCTAGGATCATGCGCTACCGCGCGGCCCGGGGCCGGGATCTGCCGCGGCGCCGTCCGTTTCCGCGCGGCGGGCACGGCGGCGGCGGTCTGCAAGGGTGCCGGCGCCGTGCAGATCGTCGCTTTCCGCCTTCAGCGTCTGATCCCCGCCGGGGCGGCGGGCGCGCTTGCGGCGGGTGCCGTCCGGGGCCGTTTCTGCCGTGCGGGGCAGGATCAGCCGGTCGACCGGCATCCGGCGCAGGCCCAGTGTCGAGGTCAGGTCGAACAGGCGCGCGGCCACGGTGTCCTCGGCATCCGGCTGCGCCAGCACTTCGAGCCGCATGACCGGGCGCGATTTCTTGCCCTGACCGGTCAGCAGGGTGGCATCCACCACCCCCGGATCGGCGCGCAGTCGGTCGAGGGCGCTGCCCAGCTCTTCGCCGGTCATGTCGTCGATGTCGCAGGTCAGCTGCACCAGCCGGTCCTGCGCCATGCCGGGCTGCGCGGTGTCCAGCAGCATGACCCGCAGGATGTTCGGCACGCCCGGCAGTGTCCGGGTGCCGGCCCCCGAGCCGGTCGCGCGAAGCCGCCCCGGCGGGCGGGTGCCGTGGCTGCCGCCGGTCAGGTGCGCGAGGATCGCCGCGCCGGTGGGGGTCACACGCTCGCCGGGGATGCCGTCATCGTGCCAGTCATGGCCTTCGAGGATCAGCGCGGTCGCGGGGGCGGGAACGGGCAGCTTGCCATGTGCCGTGTCCACCAGCCCGCCGCCCAGCGGCAGCGGCGCAAGGCTGATCCCGGCGCCGTCGAGCGCGGCGCAGATGCTGCCGGCGGCGGTCACGTCCATCAGCGCGTCCCAGTCGGCGATCTCGTGGAAATGCACTTGGTCGATGGGGATGGCGTGCACGCGGGCCTCGGCCTCGGCGATGCGGTGCAGGATCGCGCAGGCGGCGGTCGCGGTGCCGTCCGACAGGTCGGCGGCGGCCAGCAGCGCGCGCATCGCGCGGTAGGTGGTGTCCTGGCCGCGCCGCGCCGTGTCGCCGCCGGGCGCGGGGATCAGCGCGAAGCGCCGCGCGGCGATGCCGGAGGCCAGGTGATCGGACAGCGCGGCATGGCCGACATCCGCGGGCAGCACCGCGGCGACATCCGCCATGACGCGGCCCGTCAGCTCGGGCAGGGCGTGCAGCATGGCGGCGACGAACATGTCGCCCGCCGCGCCGCCCAGCGGGTCGAAATGCAGATGCAGCCCCTCGGTGCGCATCAGGCGGGGTCCGGCCAGGGGTTTGCCAGCCGGCCGTCATCGGTGAACCGCATCTCCTCGAGGGGGCCGACCACCTCGAAGCCGGGGCGGTCGCGCAGTTCGGGCAGCATCGCCTCGGACGCATAGAGGTATTCGAGCTTGAGCGTGTTGGCGATGCGCAGCAGGCGGGCCTGGCCGATATCCTCGGCGCCGCAGGTCTTGACGGCCGTCTGGATCGCGGTGCGGTCGCAGGGCATCACCATCGGGATCTTGGCCTGCACCAGCACCTGCGAGGTCAGCGCGTTGGCATAGACCGCCTCGCGGTCGAACGCGGCCTCCAGCCGGGCGGTGACGACATCGGCGCGGGCGGCCCCGTTGCCGTTGCCGTTGCTGAGCGGCGACAGGCCAAGCGCGGCAAGCCGCGAGATGTGCAGATGCGCCGGCATCTTGGGGCTGGAATAGCGGTGGGTGATGTTCGGGTCCATGCCGGTGCCGGAAAATTCCTTGCCGATCTCGTCCACCACCAGCACGTCGAGCTGCCCCGAGGCGGTGGGTGCGTCCAGCGGGCCGACCGGCAGGCGCGGCATGTTCGCCATCGCTTCCTGCAGCAGGGGGGCCTCGGCCTCGAGCAGGCCGTCGCTGTCCAGCACCACGACGCGCGAGAGCTGGTCATAGGCGTTCTCGACCGTGCCGACGCCGAACAGCACCTTGCAGCGGTCCAGCTTCATGCGGGCCATGCGGCTGGCGTAGATGCCGACATTGTCGATGCCGCGCGAATGGCAGTTTTCGGCGCCCGACTGCTTGCCCAGCCCGATGGCCAGCATCTTGGCCAGACCGCTTTCGTTGGGGGCGCGGAACGAGGTGTGCGGCTTGATCCGGTTGAACAGGATGATGCCGTCGGCGGCATCGGCGTGCCGGTCCATCCGCACCTGCATGCCGTTGTCGAGGGTTCCGATCTCGACCGTGTCCATCGACGAGCGGATCTCGCAGCCGATGACCTCCTCGGTGACGCCCAGCTTGGCCAGCAGCGCGCGCTGGCCCTCGGCGGTGGCGCCGCCGTGGCTGCCCATGGCGGGGACGACGAAGGGATCGGCGCCGCGCGCGCGCACCTCGGCCACGATGGCGGTCAGAAGTTCGGGAAAGACCGCAAGGCCGCGGCTGCCGGCGGTGATGGCGATCGACATCCCCGGCCGTATCTTGCCCACGCAGGGCGCCTGCATCGCCTCGGCCACGGCGGCGGCGGGGTCGTCGATCCGGGTGGCGGCGAATGACTGGCGGCAGAGCGCGATGCGCGGCAGCGGCGTGTCCGCGACCAGTTTGACGTAGTTCGGAGTCATGTCGGGTGTCCTTCGGTGTCGGATCGCGCCCGCGGTGGCGGGCTTGCGGAAGCGGTGTCCTTCGTGCTCTGGCCGGTGCATCCGGGTCGAAAAAGGGCTTCGGTACGAGGCCGCAAACTGATATATCAGATCTACCAAGAACGAAGAGCCCCTGCAATGAGTGAATCGGAACGCGACAAGCGGGCGGCGGACATTCCCGGCGCGGGTGCCGATCTCGACCTGTTCGAGGGCGGGCCGACCGGGCGCGGTGTCTATGCCGCCCTGCGCGCCCGGATCGTCCGGCTGGACCTGCCGCCGGGCACGCCCCTGATGCGCGCCGAGCTGGCCGAAACCCACGGTGTCAGCCTGACGCCGCTGCGCGATGCGTTGCAGCAGCTGGCCAAGGAGGGCCTGGTGCGGATTTATCCGCAGTCGCGCACGCTGGTCGCGCCGATCGACACCGCCGCGATCCGCGAGGCGCAATTCATGCGCATCGCCCTGGAGACCGAGGTGGTGCGCCGGCTGGCGCAGGCCATCGCGCCCGGCGATCTGGAGCGGCTGCGCGGCATCGTCGCGCGGCAGGCCGAGATCGGCGACCGGCCGGGCGACATCGCGGCCTTTCACGAGCTGGACGAGGCATTCCACCAGACCCTGTTCGCCGCCGCCGGGCATGTGCAGAGCCAGCGGGTGATGCGCAGCCATGGCGGCCACCTTGAGCGGCTGCGCCGGCTGCATCTGGACGATACCGATGCGGCCGGGCGGGTGGTGAACAACAAGGCGGTGATCGGCGGCCATACCGAGATCCTGGACGGGATCGCCGCCGGCGCGCCGGGCCGCGCGATGGATGCGCTGCGCCGGCACCTGAACCGCACGGTCGACCGGATGACCGAAAAACGCGCGGCCTTTCCCGACTATTTCGCCTCGGGCACGCAATGATCCGGCGCAGGCCGCCGGTTCGCGGCGCCGCGCCGCCGCCCGGTTTGCCTTGTGGCGCTGCGCGGGGCATGGCAAAACCGATCTTCGTACTATGTGCTTCAACGCATCTCGCACCCGACCGAGGACACGACACGACCAGAATCTTCCGGCGCATTCGCCGCGCATTTGCCGAGCTTGCCTTCGGCGGATGCGCCGAACCGCCCAAACCAACAGGGATATTCCGATGACATTCATGGCCCTCCCCCTGCCGACCGCCACCCGCGCGCTTGCCGCCGCCCTTGCTGCGAGTTCGGCGCTTGCGCTTTCCGCCGCCGGCGCGCTGGCGCAGGATCACGACCCGGACGCGGTGATCAATATCGGCTCGCTCTACGAGCCGCAGAACCTCGACAACACCGCCGGCGCCGGCCAGGGCATCAACGAGGCGTTCAACGGCAACGTCTACGAGGGTCTGTTCGTGCTGACCGATGACGGCGACGTGGAGCCGCGGCTGGCCGAGGATTACACGATCAGCGAGGACGGGCTGGTCTATACCTTCACCCTGAAGGACGGCGTGACGTTCCATTCGGGCGATCCGCTGACCGCCGATGACGTCAAAAGCTCGATCGAGCGGGTGGTCGCCGAAAACTCCGCCTCTTCGCGCAAGCGCACGCTGGCGGTGATCGAGGCGATCGAGGTTCTGGACGACCGCACCTTGACGGTCACGCTCAAGTCGCCGTCGATCTCGCTGCCCTACAACCTGTCCTATGTCTGGATCGTCAATGACACGGCCGGCGATATCAGCGCCTCCGAGGACGGCACCGGCCCCTATGTGCTGCGCGAATGGCGCCGCGGCTCGGCGCTGGCGCTGGTGCCGTTCGAGGGGTACTGGGGCGACGCGCCGGACAATGGCGGCGTGATGTTCCAGTATTTCACCGATGCCACGGCGCAGAACAACGCGCTGCTGACCGGCGCGGTGGACATCATCACCTCGGTGCAAAGCCCCGACGCGCTGTCGCAATTCGCCGACAACCCCGATTTCACCGTGTCCGAGGGCGCCTCGACCACCAAGGAGATCATGGCCTATAACGACCGGATCGCGCCGTTCGACGACCCCATGGTGCGCTCGGCCCTGGCCCGTGCGGTGGACAACGAAAAGCTGCTGAACGCGATCTGGGGCGATTACGGCACGCTGATCGGATCTTTCGTGCCGCCGACCGATCCGTGGTATGTCGATCTGACGGATGTGAACGCCTACGATCCCGAAAGCGCGCGGCAGATGCTGGCCGAGGCGGGATACGAGGACGGCTTTTCCTTCACGCTGGACACGCCCGATTACGACCCGCACCCGATCGTCGCGCAGTTCGTGCAGAACGAGCTGGCCAATGTCGGGGTGGATGTGAAGATCAACATCATCACCGCGAATGAATGGTACACCAAGATCTACAAGGCGCAGGATTTCGAGGCGACCTTGCAGGAACATGTCAACCACCGCGACATCGTGTTCTATGGCAACCCCGATTTCTACTGGGGCTATGACAATCCCGAGGTCACGCGCCTGATCGCCGAGTCCGAGAACGTGGCCAGCATCGCCGAGCAGACCGAGATGCTGACCGAGGCGAACCGCATCATCGCCGAGGACGCGGCAAGCATGTGGCTGTACCTGTATCCGCAGATCGTGGTGTCGACCTCGAACGTCACGGGCTATCCGCTGAACGGGCTGAATTCGCAGTTCTTCGTGTCGGACATCAAGAAGGCCGACTGAGCCTGAAACGGCATGGCCGCGCCGGCACTGGGCGCGGCCATGCCCGAACGCGCGTGGCGGGGAGCGGGGCACCGATGCTTGCATATATCCTGCGGCGGCTTCTGATCCTGCTTGTGTCGCTGTTCGTCGCCGCGGTCGTCCTGTTCGTTCTTTTGCGGCTGTTGCCGGGCGATCCGGCGGCGGCGCTGGTGGGCGTCGGCGCCACCCCCGAGCAGATCGCCGCGGCACAGGCGCAGATCGGGTCGGACCGGCCGCTGGCGGTGCAGTTCGTCGCCTATCTGGGCGATCTGGCGCGGTTCGACCTGGGGCAGTCCTTCGTGTCGCGCGCGCCGGTGCTGGGCGAGATCGGCCAGCGGTTGGGCGTCACGCTGCCGCTGACCTTCGCCGCGTTCTTCCTGGCGATGATCATCGCCGTGCCGCTGGGCATTCTTGCTGCGGTCCGCTCGGACGGGTGGGCCGGGCTGACCCTGTCGGTGGTGTCGCAGATCGGCATCGCGGTGCCGGTGTTCTGGCTGGGGATCCTGCTGGTCTACCAGTTCTCGCTGACGCTGCGCTGGCTGCCTTCGGGCGGGTTCCCCCTGCGCGGCTATGCCGATCCGGGCCGCGCGGTGCTGTCGATGGTGCTGCCGGTGCTGACCATCGCCATCATCATGTCCGCCTCGCTGATGCGCTATGTGCGCGCCGCGATGCTGGAGGTGCTGAACAGCGATTTCCTGCGCACCGCCCGCGCCCTGGGCGAAAGCCGAAACGGCGCGCTGGTGCGCCACGGCATCCGCAACGCCGCGGTGCCGGTGGTGTCGGTGCTGGGGATCGAGCTGGCGACGACATTCCTGGGCGCGGTGGTGGTGGAACAGGTGTTCTCGCTGCCGGGGCTCGGCTCGATGCTGCTGCTGGGCATCCAGCAGCGCGATTATCCGAACGTGCAGGGGGTGCTGATCGTGTCGACCCTGCTGGTGCTGCTGGTCGGGTTCGTGGCCGACATCATCCAGCGGCTGCTGGACCCGCGATTGCGCGAGGCGCGGCGATGACCGCGCAGGAGCCCGAGGCGCGCCGCCTGCCGCGCGCCCGCCGCCGCGCGCCGGCGCACTGGCTGGGCCTGGTGCTGGTCGGCGTGATCGTCGCCGCCGGGCTGGTGTCCTTCGTCTGGACCCCCTACGCGCTGTCGGACATGGCTGGCGGGCGCCTTGCACCGCCGAGCGCGGCGCATTGGGCGGGGACCGACCGGCTGGGCCGCGACGTGTTCACCCAGTTGATGATCGGGGCGCGGATCGCGCTGGTCGTGGGCTGCGGCGCGGTCGCCATCGGGGGCGCCATCGGCATCGCCGTCGGCGTGCTGGCCGCCTTTGCCACGCGGTTCGCCGACGATGCGCTGGCGGCGGTGTTCGACATCCTGATCGCCTTTCCCACGTTGCTGATCGCCATGCTGGTGGTCGCCGCGCGCGAGGAGGCGTCGCTTGGCACCGCGATCCTGGCGCTGGGGATCGGGCTTTCGCCCATCGTCGGGCGGGTCACGCGGATTCTGACCAAGCGTGTGCTGTCCAAGGATTACATCACCGCCGCGCGGGTGTCGGGCACCGGCTGGCCGGCGATCGTGCTGTGGCACATCCTGCCCAATATCGCGCCGTTCCTCGGCGTGAACCTGGCGCTGCAATTCGGGCTGGCGGTGATGGCCGAGGCGTCGCTGTCCTATCTGGGGCTGGGCACGCCGCCGCCGAACGCGTCCTGGGGACGGATGCTGCAGGAGGCGCAGGGCACCGTCTATACCGCGCCCTGGGGGGCGCTGCTGCCGGGGCTGGCGCTGTTTTCGCTGGTGATCGGGGTGAACCTGCTGGCCGATGCGCTGCGCGACCGGTTCGATCCGGCGGGGCGGGACAGCTGATGGCGGCGCTGCTGGATGTGCGGAACCTGTCGCTGGCCACGGCCGGGGCGCGGCTGATCCACGATCTGTCCTTCGCCATCGCGCCGGGCGAGCGGTTCGGGCTGATCGGCGAAAGCGGGTCCGGGAAATCGCTGACCGCGCTGGCGGCGACCGGCCTTTTGCCGCGCGCCATCGCGGCCGAGGGGCGCATCACGCTGGCCGGGACCGAGGTGATCGGCGCGCCCGAGCGCCGCCTTGCCGGCCTGCGCGGGGCCGCCGTCGCCACCGTGTTCCAGGAGCCGCTGACGGCGCTCAACCCGCTGATGCCGCTGGGCCGGCAGATCGCCGGGCCGGTGCGCCGCCGGCTGCGGCGCGAGGGGCGCACGCCCACCCGCGCGGCGGTGGCGGAAGAGGTGCGCGCGCTGCTGGACCAGGTGCGCCTGCCCGAGCCGGAGCGGCTGCTTGACGCCTATCCGCACGAGGTGTCGGGCGGCCAGCGCCAGCGCGTGGCGATCGCCATGGCACTGGCCTGCCGGCCGCAGCTGCTGATCGCGGACGAGCCGACGACCGCGCTGGACGTGACCACGCAGGCGGAAATCGTGGCGCTGATCCGCGCGCTGGTGGCCGAGCAGAACATCGCGCTGCTGTTCATCAGCCACGATCTGCCGGTGGTCGGGCAACTGACCGAGCGGGTGATGGTGATCCGCCACGGGCGTGCGGTGGAAACCGGGCCGGCGGCCGAGGTGCTGAGCCGCCCGCGCGAGGCGTACACGCAAGACCTTGTCGCCGCCGCGCGGCGTTTCGACAAGGCGCTGGAGGGACGCGGATGACCCTGCTCGACGTCGAGAATGTCGGCTTCGCCTATGGCGCCGGACGCCCGGTGCTGGAGGATATCTCCTTCACCGTGCCGCGCGGCGCCAATATCGGGCTGATCGGCGAAAGCGGGTCGGGCAAGTCCACGCTGCTGCGCCTGTTGCTGGGGCTGGCAGTGCCTCAGAAGGGGCGCATCCTGTTCGACGGCGCGCCGCTTGTGCCGCGCGATCGCGGCTACATGCGCGGCTACCGGCGGCGGGTGCAGGCGGTGTTCCAGGATCCGTATTCGTCGCTGAACCCGGCGCACCGGATCCGGCGCATCGTGACAGAGCCGCTGCGCTCGCTGAAGGTGCCCGGCGATCACCGGCGCATGGCCGAGAAGGTGATCGCCGATGTCGGGCTGGAGCCGGACACGCTTGACCGCTACCCGCACCAGTTCTCGGGCGGGCAGCGCCAGCGGATCGCCATCGCGCGGGCCATCGTGGCGCGGCCCGACCTGCTGTTGGCGGACGAGGCGGTCAGCGCGCTGGATCTCTCGACGCGGATTCGCATCGTCGAGCTGTTCGAGAAGATCGCCAGCGACGTGACGATGGTCTTCGTGTCGCATGACATGGGGGTCGTCGCCGCGCTGTGCGACCGGATGATCGTGCTGGATCGCGGCCACATCGTCGAGGCCGGGGAAACCGCGGCGATCCTGCGCGCGCCGCAGCATTCCTACACGCGCAACCTGCTGGCCAGCATTCCGCGCATGGCCTGACCCGGCGCGCGCCTGCCGGCAGGGCGCGTCAGACGGTGCCGCCCAGGCTGCCTTCGAGGGCGACCAGTTCCTGGCCGCCGGCCATCATGTCCTGCAATTCCTCGGGCTGGATCTGGCCCCGCTGGGCGGTGCCGAGGGTCATGCCGCGATTGAGCACGGTGAACCGGTCGCCGACCGCCATGGCATGGCGCACGTTGTGGGTGATGAAGACGACGGCGATGTCCTGCTTGCGCACCTTGTCGATGGTGGACAGCACGTTCGCGGTCTGCCGCACGCCAAGCGCCGAGGTCGGCTCGTCAAGGATCAGCACCTTGGCGCCGAAATGCACCGCGCGGGCGATGGCGACGGTCTGCCGCTCGCCGCCGGACAGGGTGCCGACGGCCTGGTCCGGGCCGCGCAGGTTGATCCCCATCTGGCGCATTTCCTCCATCGTGACCCGGTCGGCAAGGGCCCGGTCGAAGAACGGGATGCCGGCGATCTTTCGCGTCGGCTCGTTCCCCATGAAGAAGTTGCGCGACACCGACATGAGCGGGATCATCGCCAGATCCTGGTAGACCGTGGCGATGCCGGCGGCGATGGCGTCGCGCGGATCCTCGAAATGCATCTGGCGGCCCTCGAACAGGATCTCGCCCCTGGTGGGCTTGTGCACCCCGCTCATGGTCTTGATGAAGGTGGACTTGCCGGCGCCGTTGTCGCCCAGAAGGCAGTGGCATTCGCCAGGATAGACATCGACCGACACGCCGGCCAGCGCGATGACCGAGCCGAAGTGCTTTTCGATGCCGCGCATCTCGATGATCGGCTGGTGGGTGGTTCGGGTGTTCATGTTACCGCTCCCCTGTGATCATGCGGCGGATATAGGTGTTCAGGATCACCGCAAGCAGCAGGATCACCCCGAGGAAGACCCGGAACAGCGAGCTTTCGACACTGGCGAAGAACAGCCCCTGCTGCACCACGCCGAAGATCAGCGCCCCAAGCGCCGCGCCCAGCACCGAGCCGTAGCCGCCGGTCAGCAGCGCGCCGCCGATCACCACGGCGATGATCGCCTCGAATTCCTTGAGCAGCCCGCGATCCGCGCCGGCAGAGCCGAATTCCATCACCTGGCAGGTGGCGAACACGGTGGCGCAGAACGCGGTGAGCATGAACATCAGGATCTTCACCCGGTTCACCGGCACACCGACATAGCGCGCGGCCTGCGCGTCGCCGCCGGCGGCGAAGATCCAGTTGCCGAACTTGGTCCGGGTCAGCAGCACATGGCCGAAGATCACCAGGGCGATCGCCCAGACGATCAGCATCGGGATCCCGTCGACGACCGGATCGCCCTGCCGCGTGCCGCGCTCGAACGTGGCGATGACGCCGGTCTGGCCGAGCCAGTCGAACAGGCCGGTCAGGATCTTGCCGCCGAAAACGGGGGCGAGCCAGTCGCCCTCTGCGGTTTCGCGGATGCCGCCGATGATCGTCTTGTTTTCCAGCAATTGCGGGAAATAGATCGTGAAGCCGCGCAGGATGAACAGAGCCGCCAGTGTCACGATGAAACTCGGAAGGCCGGTGCGGATCACGATGAAGCCGTTCAGCGCGCCGATGGCGAGGCTCAGCGCGAAGGTCACCAGGATCGCCGCCCAGACGGGCCAGCCCAGCGTCACCGAGAAGATCGCGATCATCATCCCGGAAAAGCCGATCATCGAGCCGACCGAGAGGTCGAATTCGCCGGCGATCATCAGCAGGCAGGCGCCCACCGCGATGATCATGAACTGCGCCGACACCGTCGACCAGTTGAGGATGCCCTGGCTGTTGAACATGCCGCTGTCGAAGGCGAACAACAGAAAGAAGGTGAAGACCGCGATCGTGCCGCAGATGCCGCCAAGCTCGGGGCGGATCAGGGCGCGCCGGAAGGCCGACATCTGCTTGACGCGTTCATCGGGGGCGGGGGTCGTTTCCGCGGTCTCGGCCATCGCTCGTGCTCCGTTCCTGTGGGAAATCGGGGGAGGCGCCCGCGCGGGGCGCCTCCGCAAGGCTCAGCGGTATTCGCCGGCGAATTCCTCGACCTTGGCGAGGCCGTCCGCGGTGATGAAGCCGGGGCCGGAGTTGATGTTGTTGCCCGGAAGCACGCCGTAGCGGTGATAGTTGGTCAGGATCACCACCGGCATGTAGGCCTGCAGGAACGGCTGCTGGTCGATGCCCCATTCGATCACGCCCGACTTGATGCCGTCCACGATCTCGTCGCCCAGATCGAAGGTGCCGAAATAGATGTCGCCGGCAAGTCCGATGTCGTTCAGCGCCTGCATGGTCGGACCGGCCGAGACGGGGCCGAGCGTCAGGATGCCGTCGGTTTCGGGGTTGGCCGACAGATAGGCCTGGACCTTGTTCTTGATCTCCGACGGGTCGGTGCCGCTGTCGAGCATCGATTCGCCCAGCTCGACCCCGAGGCCGTCGGCAAAGCCGCGGCAGCGGTCGCCCAGCGTGGGCTGCTGGATCGAGTGGTTGACGCACAGGAACGAGGTCACGCCGTCATCCTTGGCGCGCATCCCCGCGGCGAGGCCGGCATCGTATTCGGGCTGGCCCACATACATCAGCGCGCCAAGCTCGCGCGCCTGTTCGGGGGTGCCGGTGTTCATGATGATCACGTCGATCCCCGACGCCACGGCATCCATGATCGGCCCCTTGAGCACGTCGAAATCGGCCAGCGTGGTGATGAGCCCGTCCGGCCCCGCCGCCACGGTCTGTTCGATGATCCGCGCCATGTCGGCCACGTCGCCGGTGGGAGGATTGCGATACTCGACCTCGACATCCATCTGCTCGCCCGCGAGGGCGATGGCGTTCTTGACCGTGTTCCACCAGCTGTCGCTGTCCGGTGCGTGGCTTACCAGGACGTATTTCTCGCCCTCGGCCGACACCGTGGTCGCCGCCGTCAGCGACGCGGCCGCGACGGCCGATGCAAGCGCAACCTTGCGAAGCGTTGAAGTCATGTGGTCCTCCCAGATTTTAAGTGATCTTGCGTGAAACCGGCATCGTTCTGCCGTTCCGATTCCAGCTAAGCACAGGTCGGAATGAATTGCAACCGGTTGCAAAAATATTCGGCCGGCGGCATGATGGCCATGGCGGAAAACCGGGCTACACGGGCGGTCCGATTGCAAGGAGAGCGGCGCCCCATGGTACCAACATTGAAGGACGTGGCAGAGCGCGCGGGGGTCTCGCGGTCGGCAGTGTCGCGCACGTTCACCGACGGGGCGTCGGTATCGGCCCGGATGCGGCGCAAGGTGGAAAAGGCGGCGGCAGAGCTGGGCTACAGCCCGAACGCGCTGGCCTCGAGCCTGACGACCGGCCGCACGAAGCTGATCGGGCTGGTCTCGGACAACTTCAAGAACCCGATCTTCCTGGAAGTCTTCGACCTGTTCACCCGCGCGCTTCAGGATCAGGGCCTGCGCCCGCTGCTGGTCAACCTGTCGGACGAGACCGACCCCGAAAGCTCGGTTCGGATGCTGCGGCAATATTCGGTGGACGGGGTGGTCGTGGCGTCGTCGACGCTGGCGCCGGGCTTTGCGCGGGCGTTCCGCGATGCCGGCGTGCCGGTGGTGCACGCCTTCGGCCGGTCCGCCGGGACGTTGCAGGTGCATGTCGTCGGGATCGACAACGCCGAATGCGGGCGCATGGCGGCGCGGACCCTGATCGCGCGGGGATACAGGCGCATCGGCTTTCTTGGCGGGCCGGAAATCGCGACCTCGACCCAGGACCGGTTTCGCGGCTTCATGGAGCATCTTTCGGGCCACCCGGACATCGCGGTCAGCCATTCCTTCGCGGCCGCCTATTCGTTCGCGGCGGGCCGCCAGGAGATGCTGCGCCTGCTGGAGGACACCCCGCAGGAGGCGTATTTCTGCGGCGACGACGTGCTGTCCATCGGCGCGCTGTCCGCGATCGGCGAGCGCGGCCTGGCGGTACCGGGCGACATCGGCATCATCGGGCTGAACGACATGGCGATCGCGGGATGGCAGAATATCGACCTGACCACCATCCGCCAGCCGATCGCCGAGATCGTGACCTCGTCGATCGAGCTGATGACGGCGATGCTGCGCAACCCCGACCGCGCCCCCGAGGCGCGGATATTCGGGTGCGAGATCGTCGAGCGCGGAACGCTGCGCCCGCTGCCGCGCTAGGCGCGCATGTCAGCGGAACATCGGCGGGCGCGCATCCATCCAGGCGCCGCCGGCCCTGGCAGAAGCCACCGCCGTATGCACCGCCGCCATCGAGCGCAGGCCGTCCGCGGCACCGGGCAGGCCGTCGCGCACCTCGCCGCGGATCGCATCGGCCAGTTCGGAATAGATGTTGGCCACGGCCAGCGGAAACCCCTCGGGATGGGCGATGGACACCCGCGACAGGCGCTGCGCCTCGGCGTGCAGACCGGCCTCGCCCTTTTCGATGATCTGCGTGCGGCCGCCGACCGGCGTATGGATCAGCTGGTTGGGCTGCTCGGACATCCACCGCAGCCCGCCGGTTTCCCCGAACACCTGAATGTCGAAGCCGTGCTGCCGGCCGATCGCGACCGACGAGGTCCAGAGCCGTCCGACCGTGCCGCGCGACAGGCGGAAATTGACCATCGCGTCATCCTCCAGCACGCGGCTGGGAATGGTCGAGGCGAAATCGGCCGACAGGGTTTCCACCGCGTCGTCGCAGATGAAACCGGCCATGTGCAGCGCGTGGATGCCGCAATCGGCGAACTGGCCGGACACGCCGGCCATCGCCGGGTCATAGCGCCAGCGGACCCGCGGATTGTCGGCGTCCGCCGCGTCGCCGTGGTGGCCATGGCTGAAATTGGTCACGACAAGCCGCACCTTGCCGATTTCGCCGGCCCGAACCATCGCGCGCGCCTGGCGCACCATCGGATAGGCGGAATAGCAGTAGTTCACGGCGCAGATCCGGCCCGCGGCCTCGGCCACGCGCACGATCTCCTCGCCCTCGTCCACGTTCATGGTCATCGGCTTTTCGCACAGCACGTTGAAGCCGGCCTCGAGAAACGCCTTGGTGATCTCGAAATGCGTCGCGTTCGGGGTGGCCACGGTGACCAGGTCCACCCGGTCGGGGCGGCCGCGTTCGCCGGCCAGCATCTCCTGCCAGTCGCCATAGGCGCGGTCCGCCGGGATGCCGAGACGCCTTGCATAGGCGCGCCCGGTCTCGGCGCGGTGATCCAGCGCGCCGGCGGCAAGGTCGAACAGCCCGTCGGCCTGGGCGCCCAGACGGTGCGCCGGCCCGATCTGGCTGCCTTCGCCGCCGCCGATCATGCCCCATTTCAGTTTTGCCATGTCGTCGTCCCTGTCTTGCATGTTGCGTCCCGCGCGGCAGCGGTCAGAAGCCGATGGAGTGCAGGTAGGCGCGGTTGGCGCGCGCATCTTCCAGCGGCGTGCCGGGCATCGACGGGTCGCAATCCTGCTCGACCGTGCACCAGCCTTCGTATCCGCTGTCCAGCAGGCGCTGGCGGACCGCCGGGAAATCGACATCCCCCTGTCCGAGATTGCAGAAGATGCCCTGCCCGCAGGCGGTGTAGAAATCGGTGCGGTTCGCCACCACCTCGGCCTTGACCGCAGGATCTATATCCTTGAAATGCATATAGGAAATGCGGTCCATGTGACGATCCATGAAGGCCACGGGATCGTAGCCGGCATAGCTGTGATGGCCGGTGTCGAAGCAGATTTTCAGGATCGCCTCGTCGACCTCGTCCAGCAGCCGCTCCAGCTCCGGCTCGAAATCCATGAACCCGGCGGCATGGGCGTGGATGCCGACCGTCAGGCCGTAATCCTCGGTGCCCATCCGCGCGATGGACGCGATGCGGTCGCGGAAGGCGGCCCATTCCGCGCTGTCCATCTGTTCGGCCTCGTCCGGGCGGCCCGCAGTCGGGGCGCGGCGCGGCGAGATGCTGTCGATCAGCACCAGATGCTCGGCCCCGTGGGCCACCAGCGCCTTGCAGGTGCGCGCGCTGGCATCCAGCACCTCGTCCCATTTCGCGGGATCGTGGAACGGGCGAAAGACGACGCCGCCGATGATCTCGAGGCCGCGTTCGGCCAGGGCGGGGGCGAGCACCGCCGGATCCTCGGGCATGTAGCCGATCGGGCCAAGCTCGATCCCCTTGTACCCGGCGGCGGCGCATTGATCGAGGACCGACTGCCAGGGGGGATAGGACGGATCGCTGGGAAATTCGATGCCCCAGGAGCAGGGCGCGTTGCCGATGCGGATGGTCATTTGCGGACCCTTTCGGTTGTTCAGAACGCCGCGACGTCCTGCCAGGTTTTCGTTTCCGACGCGGCGAGCGTGGCGGCCACGATGCGGTTGACCTCCATGCCGTCGCGGAAGGTCGGCCAGACCGGCGCGCCGGTCTCGATGGCGCGCAGGAAATCGCGCGCCTCGATGATGATCTGGTCCTGATAGCCGGTGCCGTGCCCCGGCCCCTGGCAGAACGGCAGGTAATCCGGATGCGCGGGGCCGGTCAGGATCTTGGTGAAGCCGCGCGTTTCCTCGGGGCCGTCCATGCGGTAGAGCCAGAGCGCGTTCTGGTCTTCCTGGTCGAAGCGGATCGCGCCCCGCGTGCCGGTGATCTCGTAGCTGTAGCCCATCTTGCGCCCGGTCGAGATGCGGCTGAAATACATCTGCCCCATCGCCCCGTTTTCGAAGCGGCACATCATCTGCGCGTGATCGTCGTTGGTGACGGTGCCGCCGGGCCGGTCGGCATGCACGGTCTCGACCTCGGCGATCAGCCGCGCGATGGGACCGACCAGCGCCAGCGCGCCGTTGATCATGTGCGGCGCCAGATCGCCCATCGTGCCGTTGCCCGCGCCGCTGGTGCGCCAGCTTGCCGGGGCCTCGGGATCGGCGAGGAAATCCTCGGTATGCTCGCCGCGGAACCAGGTGATGCGGCCGATCGCGCCCTCGGCCACAAGTTTGCGGGCGAACTGGCTGGCGGGCGTGCGGATATAGTTGAAGCCGGTCATGTTGGCGGCGCCGCTTGCCTCGGCGGCGGCGACCATGGCGCGGCTGTCGTCCAGCGAGGCGCCAAGCGGTTTTTCGCAGAAGACCGGCTTGCCCAGCCCGAACGCCGCCTCGGCCACGGCGCGGTGGGTCTCCTGCGGCGCGGCGATGACGATGGCCTCGACCCCCGGGTCGGCGACAAGGGCGCGCCAGTCATCGGTGGCCCGCGCAAAGCCGTAGGCGCGGCGATACCGTTCGGCGCTGGCCGCGCTGCTGGCGCAGACCATTTCCAGACGCGGGCGCAGCGCGGTGTCGAACACCGCCCCCACGGCGGACATCGCCACCGCATGCGCCTTGCCCATGTAGCCGCCGCCGACAATCCCGATCCCGATTTCCGCCATCGACCGCTCCCTCGCAGTAATCTGTTTGCAACCGGTTGCAAAAGCAGTATCGTGGGATTCGCCGCGGTGCAAGCCGCAATCGGCCCGGCGCCGGAGATTCCCGAAGGAGCGAGCAACGATGAGCAAGGTAGACGAGACGCTTCGCCTGACGACCGCGCAGGCCATTATCCGCTGGCTTTCCAACCAGTTCATCGAGATCGACGGCAAGGAATTGCGCGTCTGCGGCGGCGGTTTCGGCATCTTCGGGCATGGCAACGTGACCTGCCTGGGCGAGGCGTTGAACGGGGTGCGCGAAGAGCTGCCGCTGTATCGCGGGCAGAACGAGCAGACCATGGGATTCGCCGCTGCCGGCTATGCCAAGCAATGGCTGCGGCAGCGGTTCATGTTCTGCACCGCAAGCGCCGGGCCGGGCACGTCGAACCTTCTGACCAGCGCGGCGCTGGCCCATGCCAACCGGCTGCCGATGCTGATGCTGTGCGGCGATACCTACGTGACCCGTCTGCCCGACCCGGTATTGCAGCAGATGGAGAATTTCGGCGATCCGACCTTTGGCGTGAACGACGCCTTCAAGCCGGTCGTGCGCTACTGGGACCGGATCAGCCACCCGGCGCAGATCCTGCAATCGCTGCCGAACGCGCTTGCGACCATGCTGGACCCGGCCGATTGCGGGCCGGCCTTCATCGGGCTGCCGCAGGACGTGCAGGGCTGGGCCTATGACTATCCCGCCATCTGGTTCGAGAAGACGGTGCACCGCATCCGCCGCCAGACGCCGGATGCCGCCGAAATCGCGGATGCGGCGGCCCTGCTGAAGACCGCGCGCAAGCCGATGATCATCGCCGGCGGCGGCGTGCAGTATTCGCGCGCGGTGGCCGAACTGACCGCCTTTGCCGAGGCCCACGCCATCCCGGTCGTCGAAACCATCGCGGGGCGGGCCAACATGGTGGCCACCCATCCGCTGAATACCGGGCCGATCGGGGTGACAGGCTCGACCTCCGCCAATGCGATTGCGGAACAGGCGGACGTGATCCTGGCGGTGGGCACGCGGCTTCAGGATTTCACCACCGGTTCCTGGACCGCCTTTTCAAAGGCGGCGCGGTTCGTCTCGATCAACGCGGCGCGCCATGACGCGGGCAAGCACATGTCGCTGCCGGTCGTGGGCGATGCCAGGCTGTCGCTGGGCGCGCTGAGCGCGGCGGTGGGGGATTATGCGGCGCCCGATGCGTGGGTCGCGGCCGCCAGGGCGCACCGCGCCGACTGGGATGCCTACGTGGCCAAGAACGTGGCGCCCGGAAACCGGCCCAATTCCTACGCCATGGCGATCGGCACGGTGAACGCGCTGTGCGACCGGCGCGACCGCGTGGTGGCCGCCGCGGGGGGCCTGCCGGCGGAGGTGACCGCCAACTGGCGCACGCTGGATCCGGGCACCGTCGACGTGGAATTCGGGTTCTCCTGCATGGGCTACGAGATCTCCGGCGCCTGGGGCGCGCGGATCGCCCAGGCCGAGCGCGAGCCGGAGCAGGACACCATCGTCTTCATCGGCGACGGGTCGTACATGATGCACAATTCGGATGTCTATTCCTCGGTGCTCAGCCGGAAGAAGCTGATCGTGCTGGTGCTGGACAATGGCGGCTTCGCGGTCATCAACAAGCTGCAGAACAACACCGGGAACCAGAGTTTCAACAACCTGCTGGCGGATTGCCCGACGATCCCCGACCCGTTCGCGGTGGATTTCGAGGCCCATGCCCGCGCGCAGGGCGCCATCGCCGAGACGGTGCAGAACCCCGCCGAACTGGCCGAGGCATTCCAGCGGGCGAAGGCGGCGGACAGGACCACGATCATCTGCATGAAGGTGGATGCCTACGAGGGATGGACCACCGAGGGGCAGGCCTGGTGGGAATGCGGCACGCCGCAAGTGTCGGACGACGCGAATGTCCGGGCCGGCCACGAGGCGTGGGAATCCGCGCGCGTCCGGCAGAGGAAAGGCGTCTGATGGCCGATCTCGAGCGTATCAGGGGCAGGAACTTCGTCATCATCGGCCGGGCCGGGATGGACCTTTACGCCGATCCGCCCGGCACCCGCACCGAGGAGGCGCAGGGATTCACCACCGCGCTCGGCGGGTCGTCGGCCAATATCGGCGTGGCGCTGACCCGGCACGGCAGCCGGGCGGCGCTGGTCACCTGCGTGTCGGACGATGCGATCGGCCGGTTTGCCCTGAACCAGTTGGATCATTACGGCATCGACCGCGCGCATGTGCGCAGCGTCGGCGGCGAGGCGCGCAATTCGCTCGCCCTCGTCGAAAGCCGGATCGAGGACCACCAGTCGGTGATCTACCGCAACGGCGCCGCCGATTTCGAGATGACCGCCGACGATGTGGCGAATGTCGATTACGCGCCGTATTCGGCCCTGATCACCACCGGCACGGTATTCGCCGCAGAGCCGTCGCGCAGCGCCACATTCCATGCCTTCGAGCTGGCCCGCGCCGCCGGGTTGCCGCTTGTCTTCGACGTCGATTATCGTCCCTATTCCTGGCCTTCGGCACGCATCGCGGCCGAAACCTATTCCCGCGCCGCCGCGCTGTGCGACATCATCGTCGGCAACGACGTGGAGTTCGGCTTCATGGCCGGCGATTACGGCAAGGGGCTGGACAAGGCGCGCGAGCTTGCCGCCACCAGCGCGCGGATCGTGGTCTACAAGATGGGCGAGGAGGGGGCGATCACCCTGACGCCCGACGGCGAAATCCGCACCGGCATCTACCCGGTCGATGCGCTGAAACCCACCGGCGCGGGCGACAGTTTCCTGGGCGGGATGATCGCGGCGCTGGCCGAGGGGCGCAAGCTGCGCGACGCGGTGCTGCGCGGATCGGCCTGCGCGGCGATCGTGGTGTCCCGCGTCGGCTGTGCCCCCGCCATGCCAACCCCCGCCGAGCTGGAGGATTTCCTCGCCTCCCATCCCGGCCCGACAGCAGCCTGAAAAGGACGACGACATGCATATCCCCCCCCATGACAACCGCAACACGCCGATCGTCGATGCGAACGACGCGCTGGTTCCGCTGAACTATTTCAACATCGTCAAGCTGAGCCGCGGCGATGCCTTCGAATACCGGGTGCCCGGATACGAGACCTGCATCGTCCCCGCGACCGGCACCGTCGATGTCGAGATCGAGGGCGTGCGCTTTGCCGGGCTCGGCAATCGCGGTGTCGATGTCTGGGACGGCGAGCCGGAGGGCGTTTACGTGCCCGCCGGGGCGACGGCGACCATCGTGTGCACCTCGGACGCCACCGAGACCTTCGTGGCCGGGGCGAAATACGACAAGGTGCTGGAGCCGTTCGACGTGCGCGCCGATGCCATCGACCTGGTGCAATACGGCTCCGACGACACCAAGACGCATCGCAAGATCAAGCATATCCTGGGCCAGAAACAGCACGACAAGGTCGGCCGGTTGCTGGTCAGCGAGCTGTACACGGTCGGGCAGGGCGGCTGGTCGGGCTTTCCCAGCCACAAGCACGATACCGACCGTCTGCCCGACGAGACCCGGCATGACGAGACCTACAATTTCCGCTTCCGGCCGAATTACGGATCCGGCGTGCAGATGCTGCAGCGCGAGGACAACGAGCCGGGCGATGCCTATCACATCATGGACGGCTCCACGATCTGTCTCGACAAGGGGTATCATCCCTGCGCCGTGCTGCCGGGCTACGAGATGTATTACTTCACCATCCTCGGCGGGCTGAGCCAGCGGTCGCTGGTGCAGTATTTCCAGCCGACCCATGCCGCGCAGATAGAGACCATTCCCGGCATCAAGGACATGATCGCGAAGTTCAAATGACGCTTGCAACGCTGTCGGACGTGCTCTTGCCGGCGCTGCGGCAGGGCCATGCGGTCGCCGGGCTGGTCACGGCCGGCTGGGAGGACATGCGCGCCTATGTGGCGGCCGCCGAGGCCGAGGGCGTGCCGGTGATCCTGCAGGCCGGTCCCGCCTGCCGCGCGCATACGCCGCTGCCGGTGCTGGGCCGGATGTTCCGCACCCTGGCCGAGGGCGCCGCCGTCCCGGTCGTCGCGCATCTCGATCACGGCTACACCGCCCACGAATGCCGCGAGGCGCTGGAGGCGGGGTTCACCTCGGTGATGTATGACGGCTCGCGCAGGCCGCTGCGCCAGAACATCGACGAGACCGCCGCGATCGCCGAGATGGCGCATGCGGCGGGCATGTCCTGCGAGGGGGAGATCGGCTTTGTCGGCTATGCGGGCGGCGAGACATCCGCCGGGACCGACCCGGAAGAGGCCGCGATCTTCGCGCGCGAAACGGGTGTCGACGCGGTGGCGATCTCTGCCGGCAACGTGCATCTGCAACAGCAGCAGCAGGGCGGGCTGGACGAGGCGCGCATCCGCGCCATCGAGGCGGCGACGCAGGTGCCGCTGGTCATCCACGGCGGATCGGGCGTGCCGGCGGCGCAGCGCACGGCGCTGGCGCGCGGCTCCAACATCTGCAAGTTCAACATCGGCACCGAATTGCGCATGGCCTTCGGCCAGGCATTGCGGGACGCGGTCAACCGCGATCCGGAACGGTTCGACCGGATCGCGATCCTGAAAGACACCCACGAGCCGCTGGTGACGGCCACGCGCCAGGTGCTGCGGGCGCTGAAGGGCGCATAGGCGCGGCGCATCGGGGGCGGTGCGGCTTGCGGATCAATGACCCGCAATTAACTATAAACACTCGGATTCCAAAGCGGATTTCTACCGTCGTTACAATATTTGCTGCAAAAGCATGTTGGCACTGCTATGTTGAAGTCAAAGTGTCAACGACATAGCAAATGAACAAAGAGAGATCGATAAAAGAGATAGAGAAGCTGTCAACGGAAGATAGGTGGCTTCTGGCTCGCGAAAATCTAAGTGACTCCGAAAATGAGGGAGCCGTTCCAGCATTGCTCGATCATATTCGCGCTCACGAGAATACCCGTTGGCTGGTATACTCGTCTATTATGACTGAACAGATACCTAGATCGTATGCCGCACACGCCTATTTTGAGCTTCAAAAAAGTGTACTTCACTACGAAATTATGCGACTCTGCACTTTCTGGGATCCAGTAGACCTTGATAGTAGGAGCATTCCCACAATAGCCGCTTTAGCGGACTGTTCGGGTGTTTCCGAATGCGTTTATTGTGATCATCTCTCTCACTATCAAAGCGTCGAGCATGGCATAGCGAAAAAACTGGGCACGAAAGCCCGGCGTGATCTTCGGACGGGAATTCGTGGATCACATGAAATAGAGGGATCGGATGTGCTTCGGCACGTTCGGAACTTCCGAGACAAGCTCGCGCATCAGCTAGAGAAAACACGCAGAGAGAAGAATTCTGCAGTGCCTCTGCCTCGTTACGGCGATGAGCGAAAATTGCTTGGAAAAACAATAACCACTGTCAATCGTCTTTATCTCAGCCTAAGCGGCACTGGATTTGATTGGGACAGCGCAAAGAAAATGCACAAGCGTAATGCCGAAGCTCTTTGGAAGGGTGTGACAATAAGCGTGTTGCGTTGAACGCTCCGCCTAAATCACAGCTTCGTCCACATTGTGGCCTGATGATTGATGCTGAATTATATTCTCACGACCTTCGCCGCCACAGAACTTCACACTACGTCCGGCAATCGGCCGTATCGACGGCTACTCCTCCATGAACGGGGCGGAGGTCAGGAGCGTGTTGACCTGGCTGACCAGGTAGCCGGCCTCCGCGCTGCGGGCGAGATAGGCCAGCCATTCGGGATCGGCGGCGAGGTTTGCGCGCCGCGCCGCGCGGTCGGCGGCGTCCTCGTAGCGCCAGATATGAACGAAGGCGTTCACATCCCCCGTCTCTGTCTGGGCATAAAGCACCGGCTCGCCCAGGATGCGCCGCTGCGCCGCGAAGCCGTGTTCGGCGTAAAGCGCGAGCTGCTTCCTGATCGTGCCGGGGCGGCAGACATAGGTGCGGTGGTCGTAGATCATCTTGTGTCCTTTCGGGTGGATCAGGGACTGATATCGGCCTGCGCGCTACACCGCGCGGGCGTGGTCGGTGATGCGGGTGCGCGCCTGCAACAGGTGATAGGACATCGACACGCCCGCCGCCTCGCTGTCGCCGGCACGGATCGCCTCGAGAATCGCGCGATGCTCGCACATCACCGCATCGATGCGCGCCTGCGAGCCTTCGCGGGTCAGTTTCTGGGCCACGTCGATGCCCTGTTCGATCGCCTCGCGGGTGCAGTCGAGCATGCGGATGAACACCTCGTTGCCCGATGCGGCGGCGATGGCACGGTGGAACTGGTAATCCGCCTCGACAGAGGGGGTGCGCGCCTGCATCGACGCTTCGAGGGTCTGCAATGTCGTCTCTATCCGGGCAAGATCGGGGGCGCTGGCCCGCAGCGCGGCCATCCGCGCGGTGGCGTTCTCGACGGTGATCCGCGCCTCCATCGCGCGCATCAGCCCGGCGACCGACCCGGCGGCGGTGTATTCGATCAGCTTCTCGGGCGGGCGGCGGCGCACGAAGGTGCCGACCCCGCGCCGCGCCTCGACCAGCCCGTCCTCCTGCAGTTTGCGCAGCGCCTCGCGGACGACGGGACGGGACACGCCGAACGCGGCGGCGATCCGGTTCTCGGACGGCAGGCGTTCGTCGCGCCGCAGCGTGTTGGAGACGATCTGTTCGAGGATCTGGCCGTAAAGCTGATCGGCCAGCGTCTGCCGCTTTCGGATCTTCAGCTTCGGTGTGTCCACCCTCTAACCCTCTGTCTGCGTGCGGCGCATCATGTTGACCATGCGCAGCACCGATGTGGCGGCGCCATAGCCGTTGTCGATATTGACGGCGGTCACGCCCGGCGCGCAACTTGCCAGGATGGAATCGAGCGCGACGCGCCCGCCCTCGGCCACGCCGTAGCCCACCGAGGTCGGCACGCCGATCACCACCCCCGGCACCAGCCCGGCCACCACCGACGGAAGCGCCGCGTCCATGCCGGCGAACACGATCACCGCGTCCATCTCGCGCAGCTCCGGCTCGCGGGCCAGCAGGCGCCACAGCCCTGCAACCCCGACATCCGCGATTTCGGCGGCGTCCATGCCGCCATAGGCCAGCACGCGCCGGGCCTCTGCCATGGGGACGGAATCGGAGGTGCCGGCACTGACCAGCGCGATCCGGGGCGTGCGGGCGGGCCGGGGCAGGGGGCCGAGGATGGCCGTCCGCGACAGCGCGCAATAGTCGAGCGGCGCGCGCAAGTCGGCGGGCAGGGCGGCATGGCGGTCGGGGCAAAGCCGCGTCATCAGCAGACGGCGGCCTTCGTGCAGCGCGCCCCGCAGGATCGCCGCGATCTGGTCCGGTGACTTGTGCTGGCACAGCACCGCCTCCTCGATCCCGATCCGCGCGCCGCGGGTGCGGTCGAAGGTCACGTCGGGATGTTCACCAGGATGTTCGCCACGATGTTTGTCGGGGGCCGGTCTATCCATGGACAAAGGCGCTTCCCCTTTTGTAGGGACGTAGGCTGACGGGACGGCCGCCGGGCGTCGCGGCCGCGGCGGCACGGCACAGCGCGGCGCGTTCCGGCTCGGTCATCCGCGCATGGCGGTCGGCCGCAAGCTCGACCACCCAGCCGCCGCGCAGCAGGCGGCAGCGCAGGGTGACGTTGCCCAGCATGTCCCGCAAGGCCGTCTCGACCGCGTCGATCACGCGCAGATCCTCGGGCTCCACCCGCAAGCCGGTCTCGATCCGGCTGGCAAGGCAGGGCGCCGCCGGCAGATCCGCCAGATCGCCCAGCCCGAGGGTCCGGGCCAGCCGGCGCACGTCGCGCTTGTTCATCCGCGCGTCGACAAAGGGGTGCAGGACGTCGTGTTCTTTCGCCGCCACCAGGCCGGGGCGGTAGTCGGACAGATCGTCGAGATTGGTTCCCGCCGCCACGGCCGGCCCCATCCGCGACAATGTGCGGTAAAGGTTGGACTTGCAGAAGTAACAGCGGTTCACCGGGTTCGCGCGATATGCCTCGTCGGCGAATTCGCCGGCATCCACCAGCCGAAGCGTCAGGCCCCGATCCTCGGCAAAGCGCCGCACGCGCGTCGTGGCCTCGGCCGGCACCGCGGCGGAAACCGCGTGGCACAGCGTGACGCGGTTGGCCCCCCGCGCCTGCGCCGCCGCCGCCGACAGCGTCAGGCTGTCGATGCCGCCGCTGAGCGCGATTGTCAGCATCGGCACAGGCGGGGCGGTCAGCGCGTCGTGCAGGGGCTGCGGCAAGGTCATGGCGCGGCCCCCCCGGCAGCGCCGAGGCTTTTGATCAGCCGGTCGTGGGACAGTTCCAGGTGCGTGCGCATCCGCTCGCGGGCCAGCATCGGGTCGCGCCGGGCGATGGCGGCGGCGATGCCGTGATGTTCCTGCCCGGCATCGCGGCTGTCGCTGCCGCGCCGGATCGCCTGAAGCCGCCCGGCCAGGATCGCCTCGCGCAGGCTGGCGCCGAGATAGTTGAACAGGCCCAGGTAATAGTCGTTGCCCGTGGCATCGCAGATGGCGCGGTGAAAGCGCAGATCGGTGCGGACCCCTTCGGCCACGCCCGCCGCGCCGCCACCGCTGGCCCGGTCGAAGGCATCGGCCGCGCTTTCGATATCGGCACGGGCGGCGTCGGTGCCGCGCGTCGCGGCGATCGCCGCCGCCTCGATTTCGAGGCCCATGCGAAGTTCGAGGATCTGCGACAGCTTGCGCAGGCTTTCCACGTCCTGCTCGGCGATGGCGAAGCCCATGCGCGGCCGGTCGCTGGCCACGAAGGCGCCGCGCCCCTGGCGGCTGGCCAGCAGCCCCTCGGCCTTGAGCCTCGAGACGGCCTCGCGGATGACGGTGCGGCTGACATCCAGATCGTCGGCCAGCGCGCTTTCCGAGGGCAGCATCACGCCGACCTGCCAGACGCCGTTGACCACGTTGTGGCGCAGCACCTCGGTCACCTGATCGCTGAGCGTGGTGCCCTGAACGAGCGGCACGGTCGCCCGGAATGCTTCGTTCATCTTCGCGCCCCCTTCTGCGGCAAGCCGGCTATGTGTATGGTGCGGCCTGTATGACAAGGTGCCAACAAGGCCGGAACAGGTGCGGTCTGTCGCGTGTCTTTGGTATGCGACGTTACAGCAGACCCGGAATTTTGCCAAATATGTATTTATATTTGACAGCCCGGCCAATCCCGATCAGTCTGCCGGGGCGCTGGCGCAGATGCGCCAAGATGGGAGGAGCCCGGCAGCGGCATGGCCGAACCGGCTCGAATCAGACCTCGGAGGGAGTTTTTATGTCACTGCTCAACAAAGCGATCCGCCAGACCACGGCGGCCACAATCCTGCTTGCCGCGACCGGCTTTGGCGCGCAGGCGCAGAGTTTCGTCATGGCGACGGGCCAGCAGGGCGGGTCGTGGTACCCGGTCGGCGGCGCGATCAAGGCCATCGTCGAGCGCGAGAATCCCGACATGGACATCACGGTGACGCCGGGCGCCGGCGTGTCGAACGTGGTCGGCGTGGATGCGGGCCGCTTCGCGATCGCCTTTGCCAACTCGATCTCCACCGTCGACAGCCTGTCCGGCAAGGAGCCGTTCCGCAAGCCGACGACCAACGTGTGCAACCTCGGGATCCTCTATCCGCAGTACTTCCAGATCGTCGCCCTGGCCGATGCCGGCATCGATTCGGTCGCCGACATGGAAGGCAAGCGCCTGACGACCCAGCAGCTGGGCAATACCGGCGAATTCCTGACCCGCGAATTGCTGTCGACCGCCGGGCTGACCTTTGACGATCTCGCCAGCGTGGCGAACACGTCCTATTCGGATTCCGCGTCGCAGATGAAGGACGGGCAGGCCGATTTCTTCACGCTCGGCTCGTCGCTGCCGACCGGCTCGGTGATGGACCTGTCGTCGTCGCGCGACATCGTCCTGATCGATGTCGACGAAGAGACCTTCAAGTACTTCAAGGACAACAACGCCGCGTTCCAGCGCCGCGAGGTTCCGGCCGGCTCCTACCCGGGCTTCGACAAGACGGTGCACGCGATCAGCTACGACACGCACATGGTCGCGCCCTGCGATTATGACGGCGAGGTGGTCAAGGCCGTGCTGGGCGCGGTCGCGGACAACAACGAGAGCTTCGCCGCCGTCACCCGCTCCATGGCCGGTCTGACGGTCGAGGAAATGGCGACCGATATCGGCGTGCCGTTCCACCCCGCCGCCAAGGAGTTCTACGCCGAGCGCGGCGTGTCGGGCATGTAAACCCCGGATGACACGGCGACCGGGCGGGGCCATCGCGTGCCCCGCCCGGTTGCATCCCTTCCGGCGCGCGGGCCGATTCCCGTGACACGACCAGGCCGATCCCCAACCTTCTGACGCGGAACCGTTCCATGAAACTGTCCATTTTTCTGGAAAAGATGCCCCTGATCGCGCGGATCTCGCGGCTGCTGCTGATCGGCATGGCGATCTGGCATCTGTATGTCGCGTTTGTCGGGCCGCCGAACCCCTACATCATGCGCGGTGTTCACGTCGCGCTGGCCTTGCTGCTGATCTACCTGACGGTGGACCGCAAGGGGATCCGCACCGAGATGCCGCGCTGGTACGATGTTCTTTTCGGCCTGATCGCCGGGGCAACGGCGCTGTATCCGTCGCTGAACCTGAATTACATCACGCAGCGGTTCCTGTATGTCGATCCGCTGATGCCCGTCGACATCGTTGTCGGGATCACCCTGGTCGTGCTGCTGCTGGAGGCGACGCGCCGGATGCTCGGCCCGATGCTGCCGATCACGGCGATCCTGTTCATGGCCTATGGCCTGACCATGACCTCCACG
Source organism: uncultured Paracoccaceae bacterium (assembly GCA_947503765.1). Taxonomy (GTDB): domain Bacteria; phylum Pseudomonadota; class Alphaproteobacteria; order Rhodobacterales; family Rhodobacteraceae; genus Psychromarinibacter. Next base: position 103,846 of record CANNFA010000005.1, read on the forward strand.
CTGCCATCGGTGATCCTGGAGCAGCTGTTCATGACCCCCGAGGGCATCTTCGGCATCCCGATCGCCGTTTCCGCGACCTACATGGTGCTGTTCATCCTGTTCGGCGCACTGGTCGAGAAGATGGGCGTCGGGCAGTTGTTCATGGATTTCGCCGTGGCGATCACCGGCCGCCAGGCGGGCGGGCCGGCCAAGGTCGCCTGCGTCACGTCGGGCCTGTTCGGCTCCGTGTCCGGCTCTGCCGTGGCGAACGTGATGACGACCGGCACCTTCTCGATCCCGCTGATGAAGCGCATGGGCTTCAAGCCGGCCTTTTCCGGCGCGGTCGAGGCCGTGGCATCCACCGGCGGGCAGATCATGCCGCCGGTGATGGGCGCCGCGGCCTTCGTCATGGCCGAATATCTGGGCGTCGGATACCTGACGGTCGCCAAATACGCGCTGGCGCCGGCGGTGCTGTTCTATGTCGCGCTGTTCGCCGCCGTCCATTTCGAGGCAAAGCGCAAGGGCATCGGATCCGTCCCGCGCGAGGACCAGCTGCCGCTCAAGCAGGTGATTCTCGAACGCGGCCACCTGTTCGCGCCGCTGATCATCATCGTCGTCGTGCTGATGCGGGGCTATTCGGCCCCGTTCGCGGCGCTGTGCGGGATCATGTCGGTGGTCCCCGTCGCCGCCCTGCGCAAGAGCACACGGCACTACGTGACCATCGACAACATCCTTGACGCGCTGGAGGGCGGCGCGCGCAACGTGCTGTCCATCGCCGCGGCCTGTGCCTGTGCCGGCATCGTGGTCGGGGTGATCGACATCACCGGGCTCGGGCTGACCTTTTCCAACTTCGTGATCGAGGCGGCGCAGGAAACCCTGGTCATCGCGCTGCTGCTGTCGATGGTCGCGGGCATCATCCTGGGCATGGGGATGCCGACGACGCCGGCCTACATCGTGCAGGTCGCGCTGCTGGTGCCTGCGCTGGTGAAGCTGGGCGTGCAGGTCGAATCCGCGCACCTGTTCGTGTTCTACTTCGCGATCCTGTCGGCGATCACGCCGCCGGTGGCGATGGCGGTCTACGCGGCGAACACGCTGTCGCAGGCCAAGATCGTCGAGGCAAGCTGGGCCGCGATCAAGCTGGGGGCGACCGGGTTCATCGTGCCGTTCATGTTCGTCTACGAGCCGGCGATCCTGATGCAGGGAACCCCGCTGCACAACACGCTGGTCATCGGGCAGGCTGCCGTCGGGGTGATCCTGCTGGCCGCGGCGTTGCAGCGGTACTATTTCGGCAACCTTTCCGCGTGGCAATCGGTGGTGCTGTTCGCCGGATCGCTCTGCCTGATCTATCCCGACTGGCGGCTGACGGCGGCGGGCTTCGTCATCGCCATCGCGATCTTCGCGGTGCAGAAGGCCCGCTATCGCGGCGCGCCCGGCAGCCCCGCGCCAAGCAACTGATCCGACACTCCAGACAAAGCGACACGACATGCAGCAACAGATGAAGGCGAGGCCCCGCAGCGGCGGGCAGGTACTGGTCGATCAGCTTCTGATCCACGGGGCCGACACCGCCTATTGCGTGCCCGGCGAAAGCTATCTCGAGGTGCTGGACGCGCTGCACGACGTGGCGGACCGGTTCACGCTGATCAACGCCCGGCACGAGGCCGGGGCGGCGAACATGGCCGAGACCTATGGCAAGCTGACGGGCCGGCCGGGGATCTGCATGGTCACCCGCGGCCCCGGCGCCTGTCATGCGTCGATCGGGGTGCATATCGCGCAGCAGGACAGCACGCCGATGATCCTGCTGGTCGGCCAGATCGCGCGCGAAACAACCGACCGCGAGGCGTTCCAGGAGGTCGATTACCGCGCAATGTTCGGCCCGATCGCCAAGTGGGCGACGCAGATCGACGATGCGCGGCGCATCCCCGAATACATGGCGCGCGCGTTTCGCGTGGCGACGTCGGGGCGGCCCGGCCCGGTGGTCATCGCGCTGCCCGAGGACATGCTGACCGACATCGTGGAAGTGGCCGATGCGCGGCCCTATAGCGCCGCGCAGGCACAGCTTTCCGCCGCCGATCTGGGCGCGCTGACGGCCGAGATCGCGGCGGCCGAGCGGCCGCTGCTGCTGCTGGGCGGCTCGGGCTGGACCGACGGCAGCGCCGCCGCCATCACCCGCTTTGCCGAGCAAAACCGCATTCCGGTCGCCTGTTCGTTCCGCCGCCAGGACATCGTGGACAACCTGTCGCCGGTCTTCGCCGGGGATTTCGGCACGTCCACGGCGCCCACGCTTTACGCGCATCAGCGCGACGCCGATCTGCTGGTCGTGATCGGCGCGCGGCTGGGCGAGATGACGACGCGGACCTACACCACGATGACCCCGCCCAGCCCGCAGACGCGGCTGGTGCATGTCTATCCCGACCCCGACGAGATCGGCCGGGTCTATTCGCCCGATCTGGGGATCGCGGCCGCGCCCGGCTCTGTCGCGGCGGCGCTGGACGGGGTCGATCTGGGCCGGGCCGGGGCGTGGGACGGGTGGTGCGAACGGCTGCACCGCGACTATCTGACCGACAGCGACGCGCCCAACGGCGGCGACTGGGATCTGGACATGGGCGTGGCGCTGGCGCAGCTGCGGGGTACCCTGCCGGCGGACACGATCGTCACGCTGGACGCGGGCAACCACACCGGCTGGGCGCAGCGGTTCCTGCGCTACGGGCGGCCGGGGCGCATCGTGGGGTCGACCTGCGGCGCAATGGGCTATTCGGTGCCCGCCGCCGTCGCGTCCGCCATCGCGCATCCCGAGCGGCTGACGCTGGCCTTCGTCGGCGACGGCGGCTTCATGATGAGCGGCGCGGAATTGGCGACGGCGGCGCAATACGGTGCGCGGCCCATCGTGCTGGTATTCAACAACGGCATCTACGGCACCATCCGGATGCACCAGGAGCGTGACCACCCCGAGCGGATTTCGGGCACGACGCTGGCGGGGCAGGATTTCGCGGCGCTGGCCAAAGGTCTGGGCGCGCATGCCGAACGGGTGACGAAGACCGCCGATTTCGCCGCCGCGTTCGAGCGCGCGCGCCAGTCCGGGCGGCCTGCCGTGATCGAGCTTGTGACCGACCCCGAACAGATCTCCACCCGCACCACCATCGGCAAGCTGCGCGAGGCCGCGCGGCAGAAGGCGCGCGCATGACGCGGGCCGCGACCGACCCGCGCCCGGACACATCCGCGCAGGCGGGCGATGCCGCCGGGCTTGTCGACAGGCTTAAGGCCGCCATCGGCGCGGCCCATGTGCTGACCGATCCGGCCGACATGGCCGCGCGGCTGGTCGAGGATCGCGGGCTTTTCGCCGGAACGGCGCTGGCGATCCTGCGGCCGGGCAGCACCGGGGAAGTCGCGGAATGCCTGCGCCTGTGCCGTGCGGCGGGCGTGGCCGTCGTGCCGCAGGGCGGCAATACCGGCCTTGTCGGCGGCGGCGTGCCGGAGGGCGGCGTGATCCTGACCACCGGGCGGCTGAACCGCATCCGCGAGGTCGATGCCGCGAATGCCACCATGGTGGTCGAGGCCGGCTGCATCCTGGACAGCATCCAGCGCGCGGCGGATGCGGCGGGCTTTCTGTTCCCGCTGTCGCTGGCGTCGGAAGGGTCGTGCCAGATCGGCGGCAACCTGTCGACCAATGCGGGCGGCACGGCGGTTCTGCGTTACGGCAATGCGCGCGATCTTGTCCTGGGGCTGGAGGTCGTCCTGCCGGACGGCCGCGTGCTGAACGACCTGACCGGGCTGCGCAAGAACAATACCGGCTACGATCTGCGCAACCTGTTCATCGGCGCCGAGGGCACGCTGGGCATCATCACCGCCGCGGTCCTCAAGCTGTTTCCGAAACCCGCCGCCCGCGCCACGGCGATGGTGGCCTGTGACGGGCCGGCCGCCGCGCTGGCGCTTTACGGGCGGATGCGCGCCAGCGATGCCGACACCATGTCCGCCTTCGAATATATCGAGCGGCCGGCCCTGCAGATGGTGATCGACCACGCGCCGGGCTGCACCGATCCGATGGCCGAGACGCATCCGGCCTATTGCCTGATCGAACTGACCGGCGGCGGCGCGCAGGGCGAGCTTGACGCGCGGCTGGAATCGGCGCTCGAAGCCGCGTTCGAGGCCGGGCAGATCGCCGATGCCGTGATCGGCGCATCCGAGGCGCAGCGCGACGCGCTCTGGGCGCTGCGCGAGAACCTGTCCGAGGCGCAGAAGCCGGAAGGCGCGTCGATCAAGCACGACGTGTCGGTGCCGGTCTCGCGCGTGGCCGATTTCATCGAGACGGCCAAGGCCGCCTGCCTGGATCACATGCCCGGCCTGCGCCCGTGCCCGTTCGGCCATTTCGGCGACGGCAACCTGCATTTCAACCTGTCGCGCCCGGCGGACATGGAAGATGCGGCGTTTCTGGCGGAATACCCGGCCTTCAACCGCATCGTGCACGATATCGTCCATGCGATGGGCGGCTCCATTTCCGCCGAGCACGGCATCGGCAAGGTCAAGCGGGCAGAGCTGCGCCGCTACAAGGATCCGGTCGCGGTGGAGCTGATGGGGCAGATCAAGGCGGCCATCGACCCGGACAACCTGATGAACCCCGGCAAGGTGCTGTAGCGCGCGCCCCGGCGCCTGCCGCGCCGGGGTCGAGGGCAACCCGCCAGACGCAGGCGAATGGATGCTGGCAGGCCGGCCCCGTTGCCGCGCGCGTCCATTCTTCGCCCCGATCCACCATCCCGAATTGGCGTTGCCCTGAGGGGCAGCTTATCCTGCAGTGTCCAGTTGCCGGCCCCGAAACGGTCCGTGTTCATGCCGATTGCAAGTAGTTGCAAAAATTGTTTGACCGGGTGGCGATCATGTGGAACGCTCGGGAACAGACGCTGCGCGAATGCTCTGGCGGCATTTTCAACTTGGTTTTGCGACCTGAGCCAGACAACGGCACGGGATCCGCAGGGGGCGCCGCAGGGAGATGACGACATGATCGGTAAATGGGTCTGCAACCTGTTGCAGCGCACCCCAAGATGACATCCGGCGCCGATCCTGTGGGTTCGGGTGGCGGGCGCGTCATGCGGATGCGCTATCGCTTCCGCGTGGCGATGCGCGAGCCGACGACGCTGATCGGCGTGGTCATGGCGATCCTGTTCGCCTATCTCATCATCGTGCCGATCATCTCGATCCTGCTCGATTCGGTGCAGACCCAGTTCGGCGACGAGCGGCGGACCGGCACCGAAACCGGCGGCTGGACCAGCTATTACCTGATCCGCACCTTTGCGTCGCCGATCGCCGGGATCATGTTCTGGAAGCCGCTGTGGAATACGCTGTCGGTCGCGTTCAGCGCCATCGTGATTTCCGTCCTGGTCGGCGGCGTGCTGGCCTGGCTGGTCAGCCGCACCGACATGTTCGCGCGGCGCTGGTTCGCCACCGCGCTGATCGTGCCCTACATGCTGCCGGCCTGGACCTTCGCGCTGGCCTGGACGACGCTGTTCAAGAACCGCACGGTCGGCGGCCAGCAGGGCTGGCTCGAGGCGATCGGCATCACGCCGCCGGACTGGCTTGCCTATGGACGGGTGCCGATCACCATCATCCTTGCGCTGCATTACACGCCGTTCATCATCCTGCTGTTCGGATCGGCGCTGCGCCGGTTCGACAGCCAGCTGGAGGATTCGGCGCGCATCCTGGGTGCGCGGCGCGGGCGCATCGCATGGCTGATCATCTTGCCGCTGATGAAGCCGGCGCTGATCTCGGCGGTGGTGCTGATCTTCGCCAAATGCCTGGGCGAATTCGGCGTGGCCTACGTGCTGGGCCTGCCGGTCAATTTCGATGTCCTGGCGACCTCGCTCTACCGCAATATCGGATCGCGCCAGACCGGGGTTGCGGGCGTTCTTGCCGGCGCGATCATGATCCTGGGGATCCTGACGCTGCTGGTCGATGCCTGGCTGGTGCGCGAGGCACGGCGCTATGTCACCGTCGGATCCAAGGGGTCGATGAACCGGCTGTCGCGGCTGGGGCGCTGGCGGCTGCCGGCGACCGGGCTTGCCGGGCTGTTCTTCGTCTTTGCCGTGGCCTTGCCGGTGCTGACGCTGTTCCTGTCGACGATCATGCGGGTGCCGGCGCGCTTTGCCATGGACAACTTCACCCTCGATTTCTGGATCGGGCGCAACCTGGATACCGTGGCGCTGCGGCAGGGCATCCTGCTGACCCCCGATTTCTGGCGCGCCGCCTGGAACACCGTCTGGATCGTCGGCACCGCCTCGATCGCGTCGGGCATCCTGGGCCTGCTGGTGGGCTACGCCGTGGTGCGCACACCGTTCCGCCCCCTGGCGGCCTTCCTGCGGCAGGTCACCTTCTTTCCCTACCTCGTGCCCGGCATCGCCTTTGCCGCCGCCTACCTGTCGCTTTTCGCGGTGGCGCGCGGGCCGGTCCCGGCGCTTTACGGCACCACCGCGATCCTGATCCTCGCGCTGATGGCCGACCAGATGCCCTATGCCTCGCGCGCCGGTCTTTCGGCGATGATGCAATTGGGCAAGGAACCCGAAGAGGCCGCGCAGGTGGCCGGCGCCGGCTGGTCGCGGCGCATGCGGCAGATCGTGGTGCCGATTCAGAAGGGATCGCTGGTGACCGGCATCCTTCTGCCGTTCATCTCGGGGATCAAGGGGCTGAGCCTGTTCGTGATCCTTGCCGTGCCCTCGACCGATGTGCTGACGACCTATTCGCTGCGGCTGGTCGACTACAATTACACGCAGGCCGCCAATGCGGTGGTCCTGATGGTCGCGGGGCTGGCGCTGTTCGGCACGCTCGCGGCGCAGAAACTGACCAAGACCAATCTTGCCGAAGGGCTGGGAGGCTGACATGCCGGGCATATCGCTTGCCAAGGTACAAAAGAGCTATGGCGCCTACCGCGCCGTCACCGACCTTGATCTGGAGGTCAAGGATGGCGAGTTCCTGTGCCTGCTGGGCCCGTCGGGCTGCGGCAAGACCACGACGCTGCGGATGATCGCGGGGCTGGAGAACCTGTCGGGCGGATCGCTGTCGGTGGGTGAGCGCGTCATGGATTGCCCCGACAAGGCCGTGTTCGTCGCGCCCGAGAAACGCGGCATGGGCCTTGTCTTTCAAAGCTATGCTTTGTGGCCGCATCTGACGATCGAGCAGAATACCGAATTCGGCCTGAAATTGCGCAAGATGACCAAGTCTGAGCGGCAGAAACGCACGACCGAGGTGATGGAGGCGCTGGGGATCGAGGAATTCCGCGACCGTCTGCCCTCGCAGCTTTCGGGCGGGCAGCAACAGCGCGTGGCGCTGGCGCGGATGCTGGCGGTCAATCCCGATGTCCTGCTGCTGGACGAGCCGCTGTCGAACCTCGATGCGCGGCTGCGGCTGGAAATGCGCGCGGAACTCAAGCGGATACACGCGGCCTTCGGCACCACCATCGTGTTCGTCACCCATGACCAGTGGGAGGCGATGACGCTGGCCGACACGATCGCGGTGATGAATGACGGCACATTGCAGCAGCTTGGCACGCCCGACGATATCTACGAGCGGCCGGCAAACCGGTTCGTGGCCGAATTCGTCGGCTCGCCGCCGATCAACATCCTCGATTTCGGCAAAAGCGGCGAAAGCGGCGGGATCGTGCAGCGCGCCCGCGACTACCTTGCGCAGCACCATCCGCAGATCGCCGGCGCCGGCTCTGTCGGGATCCGGCCCGAGGCGATCGCGCTGGTCGAGGGCGAGGCAGCGCTGGCACCGGGCGCTTTCGGCGCGCCGGTCCAGGTGACCGGGGTGCTGCCGACCGGCGGTAGCTGGATCGTCGAGGTGCAGGCCGAGGGGCAGGCGATGTTCATCAATACCCATGTGGCGCCCGCCGTGCGGACCGGCGACAAGCGCTGGCTGGAGGTGCCGCCAAGGGCGCTGAGCGTGTTCGACGCGGCCGGAAGCCGCATTGCCACCGCCGACGCGCTGCTTTCGCGCAGCGCGGCCTGAGCGGTCAATTCATCACCAAAGGGAGGAACGACATGAAATATCCACTGAGGACCGCCACGGGCGCGGCCGCGCTGGCCCTGGCCGCCGGGGGCGCCTTTGCGCAGGAGGCCTTCGATCTGGACGCGCTGATCGAGGCGGCGCGCGCCGAGCCGCCGCTGACCGTCTATGCCGTCACCGGCAAGATCGTCGAGACCGCCAAGGCGTTTTCCGAGTTGTACGATATCGAGGCGGCCGGCCAGAAGGTGAACGAGGCGGACCAGATCGAATTGATGATCCGCGAGCATCAATCGGGCAATATCGTGGGCGATCTTGCCGTCGCGGGCGATGTGGCGGCGATCCTCGGCCAGTTGATCCCGCAGGGGATCGCCACAAGCTGGGTGCCGCCCGACATGACCGGCGACATCGCGCCCGGCCAGCAGGATCCGCTGGTCGTGGTCAGCGACCCGCATGTCTGGTCCTATTCGACCGATGCCTATGACAGCTGCCCAGTCAGCAATGTCTGGGAACTGACAGAGCCGAAATGGCAGGGCCATGTCGCCATGATGGACCCGCTGGTCAAGGCGCTTTACGCCGACTGGTTCAACCAGCTGGAAACGCATCACGACGATGCCATGGCCGCCGCCTACGAGGCGCATTTCGGCCATCCGCTGGAAACCGACGAGGCCAGCGCGACCGCTGCCTGGGTCCGCGCCTATGCCGAGAACGCGCCGCTTCTGGGCGATTCCACCTCGGTGGCCGAGGCGATCGGCGCGGTGGGCCAGGAAAACCCGTTCTTCGGCATCATCTCTGTCGCCAAGTATCGCGGCAACACGTCGGGCGAGCTGGCCCTGGGCATCTGCGAGGACATGGCGCCGTTTTCGGGCTGGCTCTATCCCGGCCTGGCGATGATCGCGGCCGATACCGACAGCCCCAACGCCGCGCGCCTGTTCGCCCGCTACCTGATGACCGAAGAGGGCATCGCGCCGATGTCGGTGGACGGAAAGATGTCGGCGAACAATTCCTTCCCGCCGCATCCCGAGGAAGCGTCGGGCGTGGGGGCGGTGATGGATCAGCTCATGGTCTATGACACCTCGACCGCGGCGGACGATTTCGACCGGCGCCAGGACTGGCAGGATTTCTGGCGCGTGCATTACGCACGCTAGGCAGCACGGTGCCGCACCGGCCCAATGGTGCGGCACCCCCAAGGGAGGAGGAAGGAAAGATGAAGATGACCGGATACAGATACGGCGTGGCGCTTTGGTCGGGGCTGGCCCCGATCCTGATCGCACCGATGCTGGCGGCTGGGGCCGCGCAGGCGCAGGACAGCTTCGATCTGGACGCGCTGATCGAGGCGGCGCGCGCCGAGCCGCCGTTGACGGTGTTCGACAGCACCGGCAAGATCGTCGGCATGGCCGAGACCTTTGCCGAGACCTACGGGCTGGAGGCGGTGGGCCAGAAGGTGAAGGCCCCCGAGCAACTCGAGATGATCTCGCGCGAGGCGATGGCCGGCAACGTGCAGGGCGACGTGTTCATCATCGGCGACGCGCCCGCGGCAATCGCGCAATTGCTGCCCAGCGGCTTTGCCACAAGCTGGGTATCGCCCGATCAGACCGACAAGATCGTGCCCGAATACCAGGACCCGCTGGTGGTGGTCAATTCGAACAACGTCTGGACCTACAACACCGAACTGTATGAAACCTGCCCGGTGGGAAATGTCTGGGAATTGACCGAGCCCGAATGGAACGGCCGCGTGGCGATGCAGGACCCGCTGGGCAAGCCGGTCTATACCGACTGGTTCAACCAGATGGAGATGCATCACGACGATGCCATGGCCGCCGCCTACGAGGCGCATTTCGGCAAGCCGCTGGATACCAGCCAGGACTCGGCCACGGCGCAATGGGTGCGCGCCATGGCGGCCAACGCGCCGCTGCTGGGCAGTTCCGACAGCAACGCCGCCGAAGCGGTGGGCGCGCCGGGCCAGGAAGCGGGCTTCATGGGCCTGATGAGTTCGGCCAAATACCGCGAGAATGCCGATAGCGGCTTTCGTCTGGGCCTGTGCGACGGGATCAAGCCTTTCATTGGCTTTACCAATTCCGGCGTCGGCCTGATGGCCGCCGGCACCGACAGCCCGAATGCCGCGAAGCTGTTCCTGCGCTGGGTGATGACCGCCGAGGGGATCGCGCCGCAGGCCCAGGACGGCAAGATGTCCTCCAATACCGAGGTGGGCCTGCCGGAAGACGAGCCGTCCGGGATCGAGGCGGCCTGGGATCAACTGCTTGCCTATGACATGAGCACCGCGCTTGACGATTGGGACAACCGGCAGGACTGGCAGGATCTCTGGCGGCTGAGCTACGACCGCTAGCATGCGGATGTCCGGCACGTCGCTGCGATGTGCCGGACATTCGGGCGGAAATCCGGCCGCCACGGCCGCCACGGCCGTGCAGGCGCGCGGCGGCGCATGAAGGATGCCCGCCCGGCAGTTTCGACGACAGGCGCAATGGTTTTGAATTCAGAGAGACCTTCAGAATGAATGCCCCCGATACGCTATCCCCGACCGACGCGCTCGATGCGCGCGCCGCGTTCTGCCGCGAGGTGACGGCAAGCGCCGGGCGCCTTGCCCTTGAAGGGTTCCGCCGCCGCGGCGCCGGTGAGATCGCGATGAAGGGCGCGCAGGATTTCCTGACCGAGACCGACGCCGCCGTGGAGGCGCATGTGAAGGAACGGCTGGCCGACGCCTTTCCCGGCGACGAGTTTCTGGGTGAAGAGACCGGCGGCGCCGTCACCGGCCGGTCGGTCTGGGTCGTCGATCCGATCGACGGCACCGCCAATTTCGCGCGCGGCATCCCGCATTTCTGCATCTCGCTGGCCTATGTGCGCGGCGGCATCACCGAAATCGGCGAGATCCTGTGCCCGCCCACCGGCGAGGACTGGTTCGCCCGGCGCGGCCGGGGCGGCACCTGCAACGACGTGCCGCTGCGGGTCGCCGGCACCGCCTCCTTCGCCGCGGCCTGCCTTGAGTTGGGCTGGAACAACCGGCGCCCCTTGCGCGACTACCTGGACGCGCTGGAACGCCTGCTGGAACAGGGCGCCAATGTGCGGCGCGGCGCGTCGGGCGCGCTTGGCCTGGCCTATGTGGCCGATGGACGCTCGGACGGATATGCCGAACTGCACATGAATTCGTGGGATTGCCTTGCCGGTCTGCTTCTGGTCGAGGAGGCGGGCGGCCGGACAAGCGCGCTGCCGGCTGACGGGCTGGGGCAGGGCGGGCCGGTGCTTGCCGCCGTGCCGGCGCTTGCCGATGCGATCGGCGCGGCAACCGGCATCGCCCTGCGCCCCGAAGGCGCGGATCCCGCGACATTGACGAGGATGACATCGTGACCGACCTGACCGAAGAGTACGAAAAACTGGCCCCGGACTACGAGCGGCCCGATATCAGCCTGATCGAGCCCGATCTGGCGCCTTATGGCGTCTCGCTTTTCATCGGCGGGCGCGAGGGCACGGCAAATCTTGCGCTTCTGCGCGATCTGGGCATCACCACGGTGGTCAATTGCGCGGTGAACTTCGACCTCAATCTGGTGCAGGAACCCGACCCGGCCGCCGATCCGGACAGCCTGCCATGGGGGCATGGCGCGGTGCGCTATTACAAGCTGGGGCTGGTCGACGGGGCCGGGAACGCGGACACGATGATGCTTGCCGGCTATTTCCTGGTGCGCGGCGCGCTGGACCAGGTGCTGCCCAACCGGCCCACCTATCCGATGCGCGAACGCGGTAACCTGCTGGTCAATTGCCGCGGCGGGCGCAGCCGGTCGGTCGCGCTGGTGGCGCTGGTGCTGCACCGGACGATGCCCGGGAAATATCCCGATATCGACGCCGCCCTCGCGCATATCCGCAAGGCGCGCGACCTGCGCCCCGACGAATGGGACACCGCGCCCAAGCCGATGCTGGTCGATGCGGCGCGCAAGGCGTCCGACTGGATCGACCGGATGGGCGCCGAGGAACCGCCCGAAGCCCCCTCTGCCAGCGGCGCGCAATGATCCGTATCGCCGTTCTGGCCGACCCGCATCTGCACGATACCGATTTCGGCGATGCCGCCCCGGCGCCGCTGGTGCGCAGCCTTACCGACACGCTGCATTCGACGCGCATCTTCAACGAAAGCGCCGCCGCCCTGAACCGCGCCCTGGCCGAGATCGCGGCCGAAGAGGTCGATCTGATCCTTGTCGCCGGCGATCTGACCGATGACGGCCAGCCCGCGAACTGGGCGGCCGTGGCGCGGGTTCTGGCCGACCACACGGCCCGGTACGGCACCCGGTTCCTTGCCTGTCCGGGCAATCACGACCAATGGGCGATGGCGGGCAAACCGCTGACCAAGGGCTGTGTCACCGAGGCGGGCGAGGTCTTTTCGGTGGGCAGCGCGGCGGGGGACGTGTCCTGCGCCGGGATGCGGATGGCCGGCTATGGCGAGGTGATGGCGCATGCCGCCGCGCTTGGCTATGTCCGCGATCCGCGCGATCTGCATTGGGAAACGCCCTTCGGCACATCGGACAGGGTCGCGGACCGGACCCGGACCATGACCGGCCCGGATGGGCACAGCGCGCCGGTCTTCGATGCCTCCTACCTGGTCGAGCCTGTTGCGGGTCTGTGGATCCTGTCGGTGGATGCCAATGTCTATCTGCCGGATGGCAGGGGCGGATTTCTCGATTGCGGCAGCACCGGCTGGCCGGCGACGCTGGCGCACAAGCCCTGGCTGCTGCCCTGGATGAAGGATGTCGCGGACCGCGCGCGGCGGCAGGGCAAGCGCCTTGTGACCATGTCGCATTTCCCGGCCGTCGATGTCTTTGGCGGGAGTGTCGATGCGCTGGACGCGCTGGACCCCAGGCCGGACCGGCGGCGCATGCCCGATGCCGGCACCGTGAAGGCGATCGCCGCCACCGGGATCGGCCTGCATTTCAGCGGGCATTGGCATATCTCGGCCAGCGCGGCGGATGCGTCGGGCGCCCTGATCAACGAGGCGGTGCCCTCGACCATCGCCTTTCCGGCGGGGTGGAAATTGCTGACCCTTGACGATGACGGCGCGCGGGTGGAGGACCGCGCGCTTGGCGATCCGCCCGGCTGGAGCCGCTTTCACCCGCGCTACCGCGCCGAGGCGCAGGCCGGCGGCACCCATGCCCCGGCGCTCGATGCCGCGACTTACGACGATTTCCTCGATCTGCATTTCCGCAACCTGGTCCTGAAGCGGCGGCTCGCCGATGACTGGCCGGCCGCGATGGCCCCGCTTGTCGCCGACCTGGCGGTTGCCGATCTGCCGGGCGGCACGGGCAGCGATCTGGCCTTTGCGCAGGTCTTCGTGGATTGGTACCGCCTGCGCGAGACCGGCGGCGCGGCGGCTGGCGTCCCGAAGGAGCGGCGCCTGCTGTACCAGGCGCTTGCCGATGCGCGGCGGAAAAACGGACAGGGGCCAGAGGACGCGCTGCTGTCCGTCTTCTTTGATACCCTCGCCGCGCATCTCGGGGCCGATGCCGCCCGGCGGCGTGCGCGGGCCATTCTTTGCGGGTCGCTGCCGGATTAGGGCGCGGCGTCAGTATATGCGCCGCGCAACCTGCCGGGGCCTCATGCCTGTTCCATCCGAACCGAGTTTCGCCAGACCGGCAGGACTTCGAGCATTTCCGTGCGCCCGGCGGCGCCCGAAATAACGATGGCGGCGATCCGTTCGGCGATTTCCTCGATCGGCTGGCGAAAGGTGGTCAGCCCGTAGGAGGCCCATCTTGCCTGCGGAATGTCATCGAAACCGATGATGCAAAGGTCGCGCGGGATATCGCGGTGAAAGACGTGCCGCGCCGTGTCCATGAACCCGAGCGCCAGCAGGTCCGTCACGCAGAACACGCCGTCCGGCGGCTCTGCCCGGCCCAGCAGCAGGCGCGCCGATTCCACCCCTGTGTCGTAGGAGGTCAGCCCGGCGCGGGTGACGCCATGCGCGATGCCCGCCTGCTTTGCCGCCGCGGCGAAGCCTTCCTCGCGGGCCAGCAGGCTGGGGGTGCGCGCCAGGGACGACACGCAAGCGACGCGCCGGCACCCGGCGCGCTTGAGCAATGCCAGCGCCTCGGCCCCGGCGCGTGCGCCGTCGACCTGCAACCGGTCCACATCGGGTGCGTCATCGTCGCGGTTGACCAGCAGCACGCGCTGGCCATTGGCAAGGCAGGTCTCGACCAGGCGGCTGGACGGGGTGCCCGACAGAACCACCGACGCCTCTGCACGGTAGTGCAGGCTTTGCCGCAACGCGTGCGACACGCTTTCCTCGTCACCGGCGGTGTTGATGACGAAGGCCACCTTGCCATGCGCCTGCAATTGCCGCGTCACCTGTTCGATCAGTCCGCTTTGAAAGGGCTGGCCGATATCGGCGGCGATCAGGCAGACGATGTTGCTCGGCTCTCCGGTCAGGCCGCGGGCAAGGTGGTTGGCGTGATAGCCAAGTTCCTCTGCGGCCTGCAGGATCTTGCGCCGCGTGCCGGGCGACACGCTGCCCGCGCCGGAAAAGGTCCGCGACACGGCCGAACGGGACACGCCCGCGCGTTCCGCGACATCGCCCGCGCTGACGAACGTGCCGCGTTCGGACTTGCCGGAAGGCGGGTCTGCCGGATCGGCCATGAAATGTCCTGCACTCTGTTGCTGCAATTTTCATTCCGACGCATAGCCGTTGCAACCCCTTGCCTCAAGCGCTGCCTGCGATGCCGAGATAGAACTGGACGAAGCGGCCGCCGCGTCGCAAGGTCGCCGCCGGGACAGGGGGGGATCAGCGCATGAATGTCGCATTCGACTTTACCGGGGCCGAGGTGCTGGTCGTCGGTGCCAGCCGCGCCGGGATCGGCGCCGCCATCGCGCGGGCGTTCAAGGCGGCGGGCGCGGCGGTCGCCATCACCGGGATCGAGGATGCACCGGCCAAGGCCGATCGCGGCGCCTTTGCCTATCACCGGCTGGACGTGACCGATGGCGGTGCGGTGCGCGCGCTGGCGTCGGCGACCGGGCGGCTGGATATCCTGGTCAACTGCGCCGCGATCACCGCGCGCGGCGAGGAAATGGCGCCGGAATTCTTCGCCAAGGTGGTCGATGTGAACCTGATGGGCAGCTTCCGCATGGCCGAGGCGTTCCATCCGCATCTGGCGGCTTCCCACGGGCGGCTGATCAACATCGCCTCGATGTATGCGCGGTTCGGCAGCCCCAAGAACCCGGCCTACGGTGCCAGCAAGGCGGGGGTCGAACAATTGACCCGATCCCTGGCGATCGCCTGGGCCGATGACGGGATCCGCGTCAACGCCATCGCGCCGGGCTTTGTCGAGACCGAACAATCGGCGCGCAGCCGCACCGACCCGGCGCATGTGGCCAATGTCGCGGCGCGCACGCCGCTGGGCCGCTGGGGCCAGCCCGAGGATATCGCCGGCACCGCGCTGTTTCTCGCGTCGGAGGCAAGCGCATTCGTCACCGGCACCTGCATCGCGGTTGACGGGGGCTATTCGGTTGTATGACCGTGCCCGCAGGAGAGGGAGTCGTCATGACGGGATCTGAAACCGGAACCATCCGCGCGGCCGTGATCGGCACGGGCTTCATCGGCGGTGTCCATGTCGGCGCGTTGCGGCGGCTGGGGGTCGAGGTGGCCGGCGTGCTGGGGTCCAGCCCCGGGCGCGGGCAGGAGGGCGCGGCGGCGCTGGGGGTGGCGCGGGCCTATGCCTCGCTGGAGGAGCTGGTGGGCGATGCGAGCCTGGACGCGGTTCACGTCACCTCGCCCAACCACGCCCATTACGCGCATGTGAAGGCCGTGCTGGCCGCCGGAAAGCACGTGATCTGCGAAAAGCCGCTGGCGATGACCTCGGCGCAATCGGCGGAGATGGCGGCGCTGGCGCGGGATAGCGGCAAGGTCTGCGCGGTCTGCTACAACATCCGCTTCTATCCGCTGAACCAGCATGCGCATGGCATGGTGAAGGGCGGCAACCTGGGCGCCGTGCGCTTCGTCACCGGCCATTACCACCAGGACTGGATGTCGCGGCCGACCGACTGGAACTGGCGGGCAGAGCCGGAAAAGGGCGGCGCGCTGCGCTCGGTCGGGGATATCGGCACGCATTGGGTCGATCTGGTCAGCTTCGTCACCGGGCTGAAGGTGACATCGGTGCTGGCCGATCTGACCACCTTCCTCCCCGAGCGGCAGAAACCGCTGGGGCCGGTGGCGACCTTCGCGGACCATGGCGGCGGCGCGCAGAGACGCGGGCGATCGAGACCGACGATGCGGCGACCATCTTGCTGCGGTTCGCGGGCGGCGCCAAGGGGGTCATGTCGACCAGCCAGATCAATGTCGGGCGCAAGAATGCGCTGCATTGGGACGTGGCGGGATCAGAGGCATCGGCGGCCTGGGACAGCGAGCGGCCCGATCACCTGTGGATCGGCCATCGCGACCGGCCCAACGAGATATTACAGCGCGATGCGGCGCTGATGAACAGCCCCGGCGCGGCCGCGGCCAGCCTGCCCGGCGGCCATGTCGAAGGCTTTGCCGACAGCTTTTACGCCCTGTTCCGGCAGGTCTATGGCGATATCGCCGCCGGCGCACGGTCGGCGGATGCGACCTATGCGGGATTTGACGACGGCCATTACGAGATGCGGTTCTGCGACGCGGTGCTGGAAAGCGCGCGAAGCGGCACCTGGGCGGATGTCTAGATAGATGGAGAAAGCGCAATGAAACTTGGCCTGCTGACGGCGCCCTTTGGCGATACCGACCTGATGGAAGTGGCCGACTGGACCGCCGCCAACGGCATGTCGGCGCTGGAAATCGCCTGCTGGCCGGCCTCTGGCGGCGAGGCGCGGCGCTATGCCGGCACCTCGCATATCGACGTGGACGGGCTGGGCAAGGCGCAGGCCGGCGAGATCGTCGATGCGCTGGCCGGCAAGGGGATCGAGGTCTCGGGGCTTGGCTATTACCCCAACCCGCTGCATGCCGATGCCGCCCACCGCGAAGAGGTGATCGGCCATCTGAAAAAGGTCATCACGGCGGCGGGGCTGATGGGGGTGAAGGTGGTCAACACCTTTGTCGGCGGCGACCGGGCGCTGAATGTCGATGACAACTGGGCGCGGGCCGAGGTGATCTTTCCCGACATCGTCGCCCATGCAAGGGATAGCGGCGTGACGCTGGCCTTCGAAAACTGCCCGATGATCTTTTCGAACGACGAATGGCCGGGCGGGCACAACATCGCCTATTCGCCGCGTATCTGGCGGCGCATCTTCGAGGCGTGGGACGGGGTGGGGATGAATTTCGACCCCTCGCATCTGGTGCTTCAGATGATCGACCAGGGCCGGTTCATCCGCGAATTTGGCGCGCGGTTCGCGCATGTCCATGCCAAGGATCTGATGATCGACCGCGACGGGCTGTATGAACGGGGCATCCTGTCGGCGGGCATGGGCTGGCAGGTGCCGCGCCTGTGCGGGCTGGGGGACGTGGACTGGCCGGGCTTCTTTTCGCAGCTCTACCGCGTGGGCTATGACGGCGCGGTGATCATCGAGCACGAGGATCGCGATTTCGAGGGCACGGACGAAAAGATCAAGAAGGGTTTTCGACTCGCCCGCGATGTTCTCAGCCCGTACATTCACTGAACGCGGCACACCGGTTGCCGCATCGAACACGACCGGAACAAAAAACAGGGAGACTTCGACATGAAACGATATCTTGGCACCGTGGCCGCGACGGCGGTTCTTGCCACAGGCTTCGGCACCACCGCCTTTGCCGAGAATTACACCATCGGCATTTCCAACACCGTGCAGGGCAATGGCTGGCGCGAGGAGATGATCTGCGCGATGAAGGCGCAGGCGCTGTCCTCGGGCGAGGTGGACTCGCTCAACATCGCGCATCGCAACACCGATGCTTCCGGCCAGCTGGAGGATATCCGCAACCTGATCCAGGCCGGCGTGGATGCCATCGTGCTGAACCCGTCGAATGCCGACGGCGTCAATTCCGCCATCGAGGAAGCGATCGAGGCGGGCATCGTCGTGGTCGCCGTGGACCAGGCCGTGACCGCGCCGGGCGCCTATATCCTGTCGAACAACCAGGAGGAATACGCCTATCTCGGCGCCAAATGGCTGTTCGAGGAGATCGGCGGATCGGGCAGCGTCGTCTACATGCGCGGCGCGGCGGGGGCCGGGGCCGACAATGACCGCGACAAGGGCTTTCAGCGCGCCCTGGCCGAATTTCCCGATGTGGAAATCGCGCACGAGGTCTTTACCGGCTGGCAGCAGGACCAGGGCAAGCAGCAGATCCTGGATTACCTGGCGACCGGCATTCCGTTCGACGGGGTCTGGACCAGCGGGATCGACAATGTGATCGTCGATGCCTTCCTGGAATCGGATGTGCCGCTGGTGCCCATCGTCGGGGCGGACAATGCCGGCTTTGTCGGACAGCTTGCCTCTGTCGAGGGGTTCACCGGCGCGGCGGTGACCAATCCCGGCTCCATCGGCGGGGCGGGCGTGACGCTGGCGCTGCAGATCCTCGACGGCGATGCGCCCGACAGCAACACGGTGCTGGTCGATCCGATGATCTGGGCCAACAACGATCCCGAAGGCAAGAAGCTGATCGAGGAGGCGCAGAACCCCAATCTCGATCCCGAATGGCCGGTCAGCGTGTCGATCCCCGGCTGGACGACCTACACGATGGAAGAGATCATCGCCTGCAAGGGTCCGGGCGAATAACGGACCGGGCCGGCCGCGCGCCAGGGTGTCGCGGCCGGCCGTCACGATTACGGGGTAACGACGGGCGGTATTCATGACCGGACAAGAGGCCGCGACCTCTCTGCTTCTCGATGCGCGGGGCGTCTCCAAGCGCTTTGGCGCGGTGGTCGCTTTGCGCGATGCGTCGCTGACCCTGCGCAAGGGCGAAATCGTTGCGCTGATGGGCGCGAACGGCGCGGGCAAGTCGACCTTCGTCAAGATCCTGACCGGGGCGCTGCAGCGCGACGGCGGCACGATCCGCATTCGAGGGCAGGAAAGCAGCGCCCGCTCGCCCGCCGGGGCGCGCGCGGCCGGGCTGGTCCCGGTCTACCAGGAACCCTCGCTGATCCCCGATCTGGATGTGGCCGATAATCTGCGGCTGGGCGGCACGCCGGTGGATCCCTTCCGGCACTGGGTGGCCGAACTGGGCATCAAGGATTTGCGGCTGGACGCGATGATCGGGCAATTGCCGCTGGCGACCTTGCGGATCCTCGATCTGGCGCGGGCGCTGGCCAGCAAGCCGGACGTGCTGCTGCTGGACGAGATGACGGCGGCGCTGCCGACCGACCTGGTCGAACGGGTGCTGAAAACGGTGCGCGCCGAGGCCGATAACGGCCGCTCGGTGATCTACATCTCGCACCGCTTTTCCGAGATTTCAGAGCTTTGCGACCGCGCCTCGATCCTGCGCGACGGCGCGACGGTGGGCGATCTGCCGATCGAGGACCGGGTCGAGGACAAGGTGGTCGAACTGATGCTGGGCGCGTCGCTGGGCAGCGGCGAGGCGCCGGCGGCACAGGCGCGCCCGGTGCCCGAAGGGCCGCCCAGCCTGCGGGTGCGCAGCCTTGCCGCCGGGCGCAAGCTGACGGATGTGTCCTTCGATTTGCACAGGGGCGAGGTGCTGGGCGTCGTCGCGCTGGAAGGGCAGGGGCAGGACGAATTGTTCGACGTGCTGGCCGGGCTGGACCGGCCGGAAAGCGGCGAGATCGAGGTGAACGGCAGCCGCGCCCTGTTCCGCCACCCCGCCGATGCCATCGCGGCAGGCCATGTGCTGGTGCCCGGCGACCGGGCGCACGGGCTGCTGATGGAACGGTCGGTGCGCGAGAATATCGCGCTGCCCTTGGTCGCGCGGGCGCGCAAATGGGGCGCGATCCGCATGAAGGACGAGGCGCGGCGCGTGTCGGGCGCCATCGAGCGGCTTCAGATCGACACCCGCGCCCAGGGCGAGGTGCAGCGGCTTTCGGGCGGCAACCAGCAGAAGGTGACCATCGCGCGCTGGGTCGCCAAGGGGGTCGAGACGCTGCTGCTGTTCGACCCGACCCGCGGCATCGACGTGCGCACCAAGCGGCAGATCTACCTGCTGGTGCGCGAACTGGCCGGGCAGGGGGCGTCGGTGCTGTATTATACCTCGGAACTGGGCGAGGTGGCGATGGCCTGTGACCGCGCCGTGGTGATCTTCAACGGGCGCAGCGTCGACACGATAGAGGCGGCGGATGCCAGCGAAGAGAACCTGCTGCGCGCGGCCTACGGGTTGACCGAAACTGCGGATGTCCCGGCATGAACCGGGTCCTCGGCAAACACGGCTGGACGCTGGGCCTGCTGGCGCTGCTGGTGCTGCTGTTCGGCATCACCCGGATCATCCAGCCGAATTTCGGCGCCTCGGGGCTGGACAGCCTGTCGCGCGCGGCGCTGCCCTTTGCCTTTGCCACGGCGGCGATGGTGATCGTCGTGATCGCCGGCGGCATCGACCTGTCGGTCGCCTCGATGATGGCGGTGGCGGGGGTTACGGCGGCGGTGCTGATGGAGGGCGCGGGAACCGGCGGCACGCTTTTCGCGGTCGCCGTGGTGCTGGTGGCCGGTCTGGCCATGGGGGCGCTGAACGGCGCGCTGATCGTGGTGACGCGGGTGCCCGATATCGTGGTGACGCTGGCAATGCTGTTCGTCTGGGAAGGCGTGGCGCTGCTGATCCTCAAGGCGCCCGGCGGCACGGCGACGCCCTGGCTGCGCGAGATGATCGTGGGGCCGCTGGTCTTTGCCTGGCTGCCCAAATCGCTGGTCTTCCTTGCCGTGTGCCTGGCGGCGGTATGGGTGCCGCTGAAACGCTCGAAGCTGGGCCTGTCGATCTATGCCATCGGCAGCGACGAACTGGCCGCCTATCGCTCGGGCGTGTCGGTCGGGCGCACGCGGATCGCGGCCTATGCGCTGTGCGGGCTGCTATCGGCCATCGGCGGGCTGACCCTGACCATGAGCACCGGCAACGGAGAGCCGATCCCCGGCCCCTACCTTCTGGCCAGCGTGGCGGCGGCGGTGCTGGGCGGCGCGGTGCTGGGCGGCGGGCGCGGCGCGCTGCTGGGCCCGGTGATCGCGGTCTTCGTGCTGCGGCTGGTGCGGATGGACCTGACGCTGGCCTCGGTCGATCCCAACGTGACCACCATCGTCGAGGGCACGATCATGGTCGCGGTGGTGATGCTGGGCGGTGTACTCGCGATGCGAAGGAGACGCGCATGACCCAGGCTGAAAGCACCGCCCTGGCCCGCGATCCCGCGCTGAAACGGATCGCCCGGTTCCTGGGCGACAACCCGATGATCCCGCTGATCGTGCTGCTGCTGCTGCTGGTCGGGGTGTTGGAATTCATGCGCCCCGGCATCGTCAACGAACGCTGGATCGCCAACACGGTGAAATTCGCCATTCCGCTGGCGATGCTGGCGGCCTGCCAGACCATGACCATGCTGACCGGCGGCATCGACCTGTCGGCGGCGGTGGCGGCGACGATCACCGGCTTTGTCATGGCCACGCAGGTGCCCATCGTCGGCGTGCCCTGGGCGATCGTCATCGGGTTGATACCGGCGATCCTGATCGGGCTGGTGAACGGGTTCGGCGTGGCCTTCTGCCGGGTGCATCCGCTGATCATGACGCTGGGCACCGGGCTGATCGGCACCGGCTGCCTGCAGGTCTATCAGCGCTTCGTCCTGTCCACCGGGTCGGTGGTGCCGGACAGCCTGGCCTGGCTGGGCACCGGGCGGACATGGGGCTGGCCCAATTCGCTGCTGCTGTTCGTGCCCTTCGCCGCGCTGCTGATCTGGGGCCAGAAGCGCACCGGGTTCGGCCGCCTGCTTTACGCGCTGGGATCGAACGAGACGGCCTCGCGCATCTCGGGCGTGCGGGCATGGCAGGTGTACCTGGCGCTCTACGCGCTGTCGGGGCTGGTCGCGGGGATCACCGGGCTGCTTTATGTCGGGCTGATCCGGGCGCCGTCGCTGTCGCTGGTGAACCCGCTCATGCTGCCCTCGGTTGCCGCGGCGGTGATCGGCGGCACCTCGATCTTCGGCGGGCGCGGCGGCTATTCGGGCACGATCCTAGGGGCGCTGATCCTGACGGTACTGGGCACGCTGCTGACGCTGCTGCAGATGCCCGAGGGCGCGCGCCGCATCCTGTTCGGCGCGATCATCCTGGTCGTGACCACCATCTATGTCCGCCTGACGGACCAACGCTGACCGAGGGAGGGGACAATGGCCGGATACCGCATCGTCGGCATCAGTTTCGATCACATGCATATGGGCGATCTGCTGCGCATGGTGCATGACCATCCGGGGGCCGAGATCGCGGGCATCTTCGATCCGGACCGTTCGCGGATGGCCGATGCGATTGCCGCCTTCGACATTCCCGAGGATCGGGTATTTACCGATCTCGATGCCTGCATGGCAGCGGCCAAGGCCGATCTGGCGATCCTGTGCGCCGCGCCGGCCGATCATGCCGCCTATACCGAACGGCTGGCCGCGCATGGCGTCGATGTCCTTGTCGAGAAACCCTTCGCCGCCAACGTCACCGATGCAAGGCGGATGATCGCGGCGATTGACAAGGCCGGCCGGCGCCTCGCGATCAACTGGCCGCTGGCCTGGGTGGAAAGCCATGTTACCGCCAAGCGGCTGATCGACGAGGGCACCATCGGCGACCTGATCGAGGTGCATTTCCACGACGGCAATCGCGGCCCGCTTTATCACCTCGCGGACAAGGTCGAGGTCAGCCCCGAAGAGGTCGAGCGGCAGAAGCCCGACAGCTGGTGGTACAAGAAGGCGGCGGGCGGTGGCAGCCTGCTGGACTACCTGGGCTATGGCGCGACGCTGGGCACCTGGTACATGAACGGCACGGCCCCTTTGGAAGTGACCTGCGTGGTCGACGAGACGCCGGGGATCGAGGTCGACCAGCATTCGATCACCATCTGCCGCTATGCGCGCGGCCTGTCGAAGATGGAGACCCGCTGGGGCACCTTCACCGATCCCTGGACGATCCAGCCGCAGCCGACCTGCGGCTTTGTCTTCGTCGGCAGCGACGGCACCATCGCCAGCCCCGATTATGCCGATCACGTCACCGTCCAGACCCGCGCCCGGCCAGAGCCGACCCCGGTGCCGGCGGATCCTCTGCCGGAGGGACGGCGCAACCCGGTCGAATACGTGCTGGGCTGCCTGGCTGGGGGCGAGGCCATCGCCGGCCCGCTGGCCCCGGACCTGTGCCTGACCGCGCAGAGGATCGTCGACACCGCATACCGTTCGGCCAAGGAAAAGCGGACGCTCGCCCTTTTGCCGTGAGGGGCGGCGATGGAGGGCGGCGACGCGCCCCCCAAGCCGTAAAACGCCTGCCCGCGCCTACCTG
The DNA here is from genome assembly GCA_947503765.1 of uncultured Paracoccaceae bacterium. GTDB lineage: Bacteria > Pseudomonadota > Alphaproteobacteria > Rhodobacterales > Rhodobacteraceae > Psychromarinibacter. The sequence continues at coordinate 127,174 of CANNFA010000005.1, forward strand.
TACCAGAGCGCGATCTGCGGAAACGCGATCACCAGGGCCAGTGCCAGTATCTGCATGCCGATGAACGGCAGCAGAGAGCCAAAGATCGTGCCCAGCGAGATGTCGGGCGGGGCCACGCTTTTCAGGTAGAACGCGGCCGGGCCGAAGGGCGGCGACAGGAACGACACCTGCATGTTCAGCGCGAACAGCACCCCGAACCAGATCGGATCGTAGCCCAGCGAGGTCACGATCGGCGCGAAGATCGGGATCGTCAGCAGCGCGATCCCCACCCAGTCGAGGAACATGCCCAGCACCGCCAGGATCACCATCATCGTCAGCAGCACGAAGATCGGCTTTTCCGACACGCCCAGCAGCAGCGATTCGATGAAGTCGATGCCGCCCATCAGGTTGTAGACCCCGATCAGCGCCGTCGCGCCCACGCCGATCCAGACGATCATGCCGCAGGTCCGCAAGGTCTGCAGGGACGAGTCGATCAGCATCTTCATGGTCAGCTCGCCGCGCACCAGCGTCGACAGGATCACCCCGACAACGCCGATCGCCGACGCCTCGGTGACCGAGGCGATGCCGCCATAGATCGAGCCGAGCACGAACACCACCACCAGCAGCGGCAGGATCAGCCCGCGCAGCGGGATCAGCTTTTCCTTCAGGCTGGTATGCGATTCCTCTTCGGTCGGGACCGGCGCCTTGTCGGGAAACAGGTTGCCCATGATCAGCACATAGGCCGCGTAGAAACTGGCCAGCATCAGCCCCGGCAGGAACGACGCGGTGAACAGCTCGGCAATCGACACGTTGGCGGACAGCCCGAAGATGATCAGCACGATGGATGGCGGGATCATCGTTCCCAGCGCGCCGCCGGCGCAGACGATGCCGATCGCCAGCCGCCGGTCATAGCCCAGCCGCAGCATCTGCGGCAGCGCGAGCAGGCCCAGCAGCACGATCTCGCCGCCGATGATGCCCGACATCGCCGCAAGGATGACCGAGACCAGCAGCGTCTGCACCCCGACCCCGCCGCGCAGCCGGCCGGCGACGATGCGCATCGCGTTGAACAGGTCGCGCGCGATGCCGGATCGGTCGAGGATCGAGGCCATGAGCACGAACATCGGGATCGACACGAACACGTATTGCATGATGAACGAGTAGATCCGGGTGGTGACGATGGGCACCGCCATCGGCCCGAACCAGCCAAGCGCGAAGATCAGCGCGACAAGGATCGTGACGAAGGCCAGCGGCATGCCGGTGACCAGAAGCGCCAGCAGCATGCCGAACATCGCGATGCTGCCGCCGGAAATTCCCAGGGATTGAAGGTCAAGCATCGCCGGTCTGCGTCCCCATGTCGTCGTTGCCCGCATCGGCAAGCGGATCGCGCCGGATGTGGCGGATCGTCTGCAGCGCGAATTGCACGCACATCACGCACAGCATCAGGAACAGGAACGTCTTGACGACGGCCGGGGTCGGCGGGTTCCAGGCGGTGCCTGTGGTTTCCAGCCGAAACTCGCCCGTCGGGCGGAAGAACGACTTGTAGGCCAGCGGGTAGGACGCCCAGGCCATCAGCCCGGTCGCGGCCATGCCCACCAGCGAGATCAGCACGTCCAGCACCCGGCGGGTGCGCGGGCCGACCCAGCCATAGATCAGCACGACGCGGATATGCCGGTCGGTCGCCAGGCAATAGACCCCGCCGAACGCGAAACAGACGGCGGTCATCGCGGTGGTCGTCTCGTGGACCCATTCGGTCGGCGCGTTGAACACGTAGCGCATCAGCACCTCGTAAAAGGTGAAGGCGGTGACGAACAGGAACAGGATGCCGAACGGACGGCCCACGCGGGCCAGCCGGGCCGACAATATGTCCTGCGGGATATCGGGCGGCTCGACGCGGACGTCTTCGATGCTTGCTGTGTCGTTCACGGGCGCGTCCCTCGCGGTTCCGAAAGGCGGGCCGGGCGAGACGTGTCGCCCGGCCCCGTTGGCATCAGTGTCGCGCCGCGATCAGAGCCGGCCCTGCGACTCGAGATACGCGGTCAGCGTGTCGAACACCTTCTGGGCGTTCCCGGACTGGTCGGCATAGCTCTTCCACTGCTCCTTACCGAAGGCGCGGAACTTCTTGCGCTCTTCCTCGGACCAGTCGTGGATGGTCACGTCGGGATCGGCACGCAGTTTCTCGGCGACCTCGCTGTCCTTGGCGCGCATCGTGGCGATCAGGTCGGTGGCGTAATCCTTCACCGATTGCTCCATCATCGCGCGCTGCTCGTCGGTCATCGATTCCCAGGTGTCCTTGTTGATCGACACCTCGTTGAGCGGCAGCGAGTGGAAGCCCGGATAGATCGGATGCTTGGCCACGTCGTGGATGCCGAGCGAATCATTGGTCGCCAGCGTGGTCACGTCGGCGGCGTCGATCACGCCCTTGTCGAGCGAGGTGAACACCTCGGACTGGGGAAGGTTCACCGGCGCGGCACCGGCCATGGCAAAGGCCGACTGCACCATGCCCTCGGGCGCGCGCATCTTGACGCCCTTGAAGTCGTCGACACCGTCGATCGGGATCTTCGAGGCCATGGCTTCGGCCGGCTGCGCCGCGGGGCCGATGAAGTGGACGTTATAAGGCTCGAGGATCTCGTTATAAAGCTCCGTGCCGCCACCCTCGTTGAAGAAGGCAAGCAGTTCCTCGGGCCGCGAATAGGCGCCCACGGGGTTGCCGATCAGCGCAAAGGCCGGATCCTTGCCGGTGAAATAGGAGCTGTCGGTGATATGCCCGTCGAGGATGCCCGCGCCGAGGGCGTCCAGCGTCTCGTTGTATTCGACGATGGAGCCGGCGGGCACCATCTTGGCCTTGATCTGGCCGTCCGACATTTCCGTCAGATGCTCGGCCCAGGCTTCCTGCACCTTGTAGGCGGCGGATCCGGACGGATCGCTGCTCTGGAAGGTCAGATCGTAGCTTTGCTGCGCCATGGCGGCGGTGGCAAAGCCCCCGGCCAGCGCAGCGGCGACGATGGTTCTTGCGAACATGGTAGTCTCCTCTCGAGTGTGGCGGTTCGGCGCGCGGATACGCGCCGCAATGCCCCGTTTCCTCCGAAACACGGGCGAGCGTGTACGACAATTCACGGAATGGCAAGGGGACCGGCGCCGCGATGTTAGCGGAAACGAACAACGCCGTGCGCCGCCGCCCACGCCCGCCCCGGGGATGCGAGTCTTTACATGTCGGGTGACTGTGCTAACAAAACACATAGTGCATGCAATAGTCGCACTTTTCGGCCGGACTTCCACATGACGGCACGCGCAGGCCGGGCCCGAGCGCCGGGACCGCGGTGCCGCCCATCGAGAGAGGACTTGGAGATGATGAAACGGATTTTGACCGCGGCCGCGCTGCTGGCCGGTGCCGGTGCCGCGGCGCCGCTGGCTGCGCAGGACACCAGGGTCGGTGTGGTGCCCGGCGGCCCGCACCCCTATTTCGCCGCGTGGGAGGATGCCGCGAAGGACGCGACCGCGCAGCTTGACCTGGTGGCCGAGTACCACGTTCCCGCCGCCTGGGATCTCAGCCAGCAGAACGCGATGATCGAATCGCTGGTCGGCCAGGGCTTCAACGCCATCGCGGTATTTCCGGGCGATGCGTCGGGCACCAATGCGACGATGTCCGAGCTGAAGGATTTCGGCATCCCCTCGGTCGCCATCGGCGGCTGCCTGCAAGCGCCGACCCCGGCCGAGTTCTGCCTTGGCACGGATGTCTACCAGTCGGCCTATCTGGGCACGAAAGAGCTGATCGAGGCGATGGGCGGCAGCGGCAATATCGTGCATCTGACCGGGTTCCTTGTCGATCCGAATACCAGCCTGCGCATCGACGCGGTGCAGAAGGCCGCGGACGAGGTGGACGGGGTCGAGGTGATCCAGGTGATCGCCGATATCGACGCGCCCGAACCCGCCGACGAGAAGATCAACGCCTTCCTCGCCGCGCGCGGCGCCGAGGCGGACGGCATGATCTCGACCGCCTGGGTGCCCAGCGTGGTGGCGGCGACGGCGCTGCGCAACCTTGGCGACAAGCGCATCAGGATGGTGGCGATCGACCATGACCAGGTGGTGCTGGACGCGATCCGCGACGGCTTTGTCGACGGCACGATGCTGCAGAACCCCTACGGGCAAGCCTATATCGGCGCCTATGCGCTGGACCTGGTGCGCGGCGGCTGCACGGTGAAGCCCGATGCGCCGTTCGACACGACCGCGCAGACCGACATGTTCATCGACAGCGGCACGGCCTTTGTCGACGCCTCGGCGGTGGATACCTATCAGGACACCATGATCGCCGTGACCGACGAGATCATGGACGGGTTCAAGGACACCTACATGGATTGCCCTGAATGACGCGGACGGACCAGCCCGCCGCCACGGGTGCTGACCGCGAACGCAAACGCGGCGGCGCCGGTATGGCGGCTGGTCCGAAACCGGGCCGCGCCGCGCTCGGCTGGCTCGCCTCGAACGAGGCGGGCCTTCTGATGATCACCCTGCTGTTCGTGCTGCTGTTCTCGCAGCTCACGGCCGGGTTCACCTCGCTGTTCAACCTCTATGCGCTGACCCGCGTTCTGGCGATCGACGCGGTGATCGGCTTTTCGATGATGGTGGTGCTGGTCACCGGCGGGCTCAACCTGGCGGCCGGCGCCATCGGCGTCTGCGGCGCGATGGCGGCGGGCTGGTTCATGCAGGCGCTGGGGCTGCCGGTCTGGCTGGCCCTGCCGCTGGCTTTGTGCGTGGGCGCGCTGCTGGGCGCGCTGAACGGCGCGCTGACGGTGTGGATGGACGTGCACAGCTTTGTTGTGACGCTGGCCACCATGAGCATCTTTTTCGGCACGATGATCCTGCTGACCGAGGCGCGCGCCTTCAGCGACCTGCCGCCCGGCTATGTGGCACTGGCCAAGACGCGCTATGGCTTCTGGTCGGGGCTGCTGGTGGTGACGGCGATCGTCGGCGTGCTGCTGTGGTTGTTGTTCCACCGCACCACGCTGGGAAGGCAGATCCTGATCGCCGGGGCCAATCCGCGCGCGGCGGCGATGTCGGGCGTGCCGGCGGGGCTGACGGTGATCGTGTGCCACGCGCTGTCGGGCGGGCTGGCGGCGCTGGCCGGGCTGATGCTGACCTCGCGCAACGGCGCGGCGCTGCCCTCGATGGCGGGGCAATTGGGGATGGACTGGCTGCTGCCGGCCTTCCTGGCGCCTATCCTGGGCGGCACGCTGCTGACCGGCGGCACGGTGTCGGTGGCGGGCACCTTCCTGGGCGCGGCGCTGGTGACGGTGCTGACCAACGGGCTGCTGCAATTGCAGGTCGGTGAATTCTGGATCCAGGCATTCCTGGGGGCGATCCTGCTGATCGCGGTGGCGCTGGACCGGCTGCGCGCGGTCTGGATCGAACGGAGGCGGGTGCGATGAGCGATCAGGGCGTGACCATGCCGCGCGCGGTGCTGTCCGGGCTGCGCCGGCACGAATGGCTGGGCCTTGCCGCGGTGCTGGTCCTTGGCATCGTGGCGATGGCGGCGACGCAGCCGGCCTTCCTGTCGACCTACAACATCTACATCATGCTGACCGCCTTCTCGCTGTCGGTGCTGATCGCGCTGTCGCAGATGGTGATCCTGGCGATCGGCCAGCTGAACCTGTCGGTCGGCGGGCTGGGCGGGCTGGCGGCGGTGATCTTTGCCGGCGCGATGGACGTGCTGGGCCTGCCGGTGCCGCTGGCGATCCTTGCCGGCTTGGCGGTCGGGCTGCTGGGCGGGCTGATCAACGGGATCGTCACCTGGCGCACCGGGCTGAACGCCTTCATCGTGACGCTGGCGACGCTGTCGATCTTCAAGGGCGTCAATATCGGCCTGACCGAGGCGCAGCCCTTCTACGGCATCGCCGAGCCGGTCAAGTGGTTCGGCAATGCCCGGTTGGGCGCGCTGCCGGCGCTGCTGCTGGTCAGCGGGCCGGTGGTGATCCTGACCGGCGTGATCCTGGCGCGCACGATGTTCGGGCGGCACCTGCTGGCGGTCGGCGGCAACCAGCAGGCGGCGGCGCTGTCGGGCGTGGGTGTCGGGCGGATCATCGTGCTGGCGCATGTCGCCTCGGGCGGGCTGGCGGCGATGGCCGGCATGCTGGCGGTGGCGCGGCTGCAACTGGGTCAGCCGACGATCGGCGACGACTGGCTGATCGTGTCCTTCGCCGCCCCGGTGATCGGCGGCGCGGTGCTGGCGGGCGGGCATGTGTCGGTGATCGGCACCTGCCTGGGCGTGGCGATCATCACGCTGATCAACAACGCGCTGGTGTTGCTGCGGGTCGATCCCTTCGCGGTGCAATTGCTGCTGGGCTTCCTGATCCTGTTCGCGGTCGGGCTTGGCCGGGTCAGGAGCGGGCGATGACCGAGCAATCCTCCGGCCGCGAACCCGTCCTTGCCATCGACGGCGCGACCAAGCGCTTTCCCGGCGTGCTGGCGCTCGATCATGCGGGGATCGACCTTCATCCCGGTTCGATCCATGCGCTGCTGGGCGAGAACGGCGCCGGCAAGTCGACGCTGATCAAGATCATCACCGGCGTGCATGGCGCCGACGAGGGAGAGATGCGGCTGGACGGCGCGCCTGCCGCGTTCCAGAACCCGCGCGATTCGATCCATGCCGGGATCGCCGCCGTCCACCAGGAACGCAACCTCGTGCCGCGGCTCAGCGTGGCCGAGAACATCCTGCTGGAGCGGATGCATACCCGGTTCGGCCTGATCGACTATGCCGCGCTGAACCGCGAGGCGGCGCGCATCATGGCGACCCTCGGGCTGGATATCGACCCGCGCCGCCCGGTGCGCGATCTGTCGGTCGCGCAGATGCAGCTGGTCGAGATCGCCAAGGGCCTGTCGGTCGATGCGCGGGTGCTGCTGCTGGACGAGCCCACGGCCTCGATCACCCCGCACGAGACCGGCACGCTGTTCCGCCTGCTGCGCGATCTGCGGGATGAGGGCGTGGCGATCATGTTCGTCAGTCACAAGCTCGAAGAGGTGCTGGATCTCTGCGATACCGTCACCGTGCTGCGCGACGGGCAGAATGCCTGCCGCAGCGAGCCGATGCAGGGGCTGGGCCGGGCCGAGCTGGTGCAATACATGATCGGCCGCAAGGAGACCTTCGTCACCGGGCGGCAGCGCAAGCCGCAGGGTGCGCCGCTGCTTGAATTGAACGATGTTTCGACCGATCTGGGCCATCACGGCATTAGCTTCGATCTGCGCCCGGGCGAGACGGTGGGCCTCTACGGGCTGGTCGGCGCCGGGCGCACCGAGCTGGCCCATGCCATCGTCGGCGCGGCGCGCATCACCGGCGGCAGCCTGCGGATAGACGGCGAGGAAGAGCGCCCGCGCGATATCGGCCATACGCTGAGGCAGCACCGCATCGGCTATGTCAGCGAGGATCGCAAGGGCGAGGGGCTGGTGCTGATGCATTCGATCCGCACCAATATCGCCGTCACCATCTGGCAGCGCATCGCCGGACGGCTGGGCTGGCTGACGCCGGCCACCGAAAAACGCGCGGTGCTGCCCTTCGTGGAAAAGCTGGAGATCCGCGCGCCCTCGGTCGATCAGCCGGTCGGCCTGCTGTCGGGCGGCAACCAGCAGAAGGTCAGCGTGGCCAAATGGCTGGCCGCCGAGGCGCGGCTCTTGATCATCGACGAGCCGACGGTCGGCGTCGATATCCAGACCAAGGCCTATCTGCACGAGCTGATTCACGATCTGGTCGAACAGGGCACCGCGGTTCTGCTGATCTCGTCCGACATGCCGGAAATGCTGGCGCTGGCGGACCGGATCGTGGTGATGCACGAATTCACCGTGACCGGCGAAGTGCCCAATGACGGGTCCAGCGGCGAGGTATCCGGCGCGATCATGCGCTGCATCCACGCCGAAGGCGAAGAGGTGGCGTGATGCCGCGCGCGCCGCTCAGGCGGTAAAGAACACCTCTTCCATGTAGACCCAGTGCTCGCCCGCCTTGGCGCTGTCCAGCGGCACCTGGCAGGGATCGGTTTCGGTCCACCAATCCTGTGTGACCGGATCGGCGGCCATCGCCGCCATGTCGGCGGCCAGATCGTCGCCGTGATATTCGAAATGGCCGAACAGCAGGTTCTCCGGCTCGCGCAGGTAGATCACGAAATTGCGGATGTTGCTGGCGCGGATCTGTTTCAGCACGCCGGGCCAGGCATCGGCATGCAGGCGCTTGTATTCCTCGATCTTCTCGGGCCGGATCCCGATCACCATGCCGACACGTTTCATGCGCTATCCCCCATGATGGTGACATCCAGAACCGATTGCTTGGCGATCGCCTCGAAATCCCAGGCGATGCCAAGGCCCGGCGCGTCCGAAGGATAGGCTCGCCCGCCGCGCAGGTCGATGCCGTGCTGCGTGATCAAATCGAGCTGCGGGATATATTCCAGCCAATGCGCGTTGGTGATGCCGCAGACCAGCGGCAGGTGAAGCTCCATCAGGAAATGCGGGCAGACCATGATGCCATGCGATTCCGCCATCGCCGCGACCTTCAGCCATGGGGTGATGCCGCCGATCCGCGCGACATCGACCTGCACGATGCTGGCGGCACCCTGCACCAGGTAATCCTTGAACTGCGCCAGCGAATACATGCTTTCGCCCACCGCGATGGGCACCGATGTGCTGCGGGCAAGTTGCGCATGGGCGGCGACATTGTCGGCGGGCATCGGTTCCTCGAACCAGGCGATGCCGTGATCTTCCAGCATCGCGGCGCGGCGCAACGCCTCGGACAGGGTGAAGGCCTGGTTGGCGTCGGTCATCAGCTCGAACCCGGCCCCGACCGCCTGCCGGATCGCCGACAGCCGTGCTTCATCCTCGCTGACATGCGGGCGGCCGATCTTGTATTTCGCGCCCGCAAACCCCTCGGCCTGCTTTTCCAGCGCATCATCCACCAGCGCCTCGGTGTCCAGATGCAGCCAGCCGCCCTCGGTCGAATAGACGGCCACGCTTTGCCGCGCGCCGCCCGCGGCCTTCCACAGCGGCAGCCCGGCGCGGCGGCACTGCATGTCCCACAAAGCGGTGTCGATGGCGGCTAGCGCCAGCGAGGTGATCGCCCCGACAGAGGTCGAATGCGTGCTCATCAGCAGGTCGTGCCAGATGCCGCCGATCCGCGCCGGATCGCGCCCGCACAGCAGCGGCGCCAGATGGTCGCGCAGCAGCGCCGCCACGGCCGATCCGCCCGACCCGATGGTATAGCTGTAGCCGGTGCCCCGCGCGCCGTCGCTGTCGGTGATCGTCACGATCGGGGTTTCCTGGCAGACGAAGCTTTGAATGGCATCCTCGCGCCGCACTTTCGGCGCCAGGTTCACCATCTGGATGTCGACCTTTTCGATCCTGCTCATGTATTCCTCTTTCCGGCCCGTTCCGATCCGTATCGCACGGAAAGGCTACGCATATTGCATGCAATGTGCAATAACATCGAGGGAGCCAAGCCCCGCGGACTGCTTGAGCGCGCGCAAGTCGCCCGGTAGGACCATGGCCGCGACCCTGATCCCGGAGCCACAGATGCCGACGCAACGAACTCCCGGCAAGAAAGCCCAGCCGACGCGCCGCAACCGGCTGATCCACGATACCCTGTCGCGGGCGATCCGGGGTGGCACCCTGCCGGACGGTCTGGTGCTGACGCAAAGCAATGTCGGCCGGTTCTTTGGCGTCAGCCGCGCGCCCGCCGCCGATGCGCTGATGCGGCTGGAGGGGGACGGGCTTATCGCGCGCTTTGCCGGGCGCGGCTATGTGGTCGGCCCCTCCGATGCCGCACCGCTGCGGATCGCTCTGGACCAGACCCCGCTGGAACAGCTCGACCCCGGCGCGCTGGCGCTTGGCGCGCGCAACTGGCGCGAGACGCTGTACCCCGCGGTCGAGGCCGAAATCGCTGTCTGCACCAGTTACGGCAGCTTCGCGCTGCTCAGCACCGCGCTGGCCCGGCATTACGGCTTTTCGCGCACCACCTCGCACGAGATGCTCAGCCGGCTGGAACGGGTCGGGCTGATCGAACAGCGCGCCAATGGCCGCTGGGTCGCGCCCGCGATGACCGAGGGCGATATCCGCGACCATTACCAGATGCGCCGCCTGCTGGAGCCTGTCGCCCTGCTGAGCGCGGCCGAAAGCGCGGGCGGCGCGGCGCTGGTCGATACCGCGCGCGGCCGCATCGCCGCGCTGCGCGCCAGGGGCACGCCGCCAAGCCGCGACGACATCACCGCGCTGGAGCGTGATCTGCATGTGAACCTGGTGCAGGCCTGCGCCAACAAGCGGATGCGCGAGACGCTGCATCGCAGCCAATTGCCGCTGATCGCCACCCATACCGCGTTTGACCGCTATCTCGATACCGCCGAGATGCACCGCGTGCTGGACGATCACGACGCCATCCTGACCGCCCTGGCCGAGGGGCGCGAGCGGGACGCGAAACGCGCCATGCGCGCGCATCTGGCGCAGGGGCTGGCCTCGACGCTGGCCTACATGGCGCGCGATCCGGTGCCGCCGCCGGGGCTGGTGCCGCCCTACATGACGCGGATGGGCTGAAACGGAACGGCCGGGACCCGAAGGCCCCGGCCGGTTGTCGCATCGGCAGGGATTACTGCCAGGACTTGATCAGCTCGTCATAGCTGACGGTGACCGGCTCCTCGTCCTCGTTGTCCAGCTTGGCTTTGGGCGATCCGTCCTGGCTCAGCCAGTATTCGGGGTCGCGTTCCTCGTTCAGCTTGGGGCCGAACTCGCCCTGGACACCGGCGCGTTCCAGCCGCGACAGCACCTGCTCCTGGTCCGCGCACAGCGCGTCAAGCGCCTCTTGCGTGGTCTTCGCGCCCGACATCGCGTCGCCGATATTCTGCCACCACAGCTGTGCCAGCTTGGGATAATCGGGGATGTTGGTGCCGGTGGGCGACCAGCGCACCCGATCCGGAGAGCGGTAGAATTCGACCAGACCGCCCAGTTTCGGCGCCCGCTCGCTAAAGCTCTCGTGGTTGATCGTCGACTCGCGGATGAAGGTCAGGCCGGCATGGGATTTTTCCACGTCGACCGTCATCGAGGTGACGAATTGCGCGTAAAGCCAGGCGGCCTTGGCGCGCTCGTCCGGGGTGGATTTCAGGATCGTCCAGGATCCCACATCCTGATAGCCGACCTTGGTCCCCTCTTCCCAGTAGACGCCATGCGGCGAGGGGGCGAGGCGCCATTTCGGCGTGCCGTCCTCGTTCATCACCGGCAGGCCCGGCTCGACCAGCGAGGCGACGAAGGTGGTGTACATGAACATCTGCTGGGCGATGTTGCCCTGCGCCGGAACCGGCCCGGCCTCGGAGAAGGTCATGCCGGCAGCGGCGGGAGGCGCGTATTTCTCCAGCCATTCGATCGCCTTGTTGACGGCATAGACCGCCGCGGGGCTGTTGGTCGCGCCGCCGCGCGCCACGCAGGATCCGACCGGCTGGCTGTTCTCGTTGACGCGGATGCCCCATTCATCGACCGGCAACCCGTTCGGCTCGCCCTTCGATCCCATGCCGGCCATCGACATCCAGGCATCGGTATAGCGCCAGCCAAGGCTGGGATCCTTCTTGCCGTAATCCATGTTGCCATAAACCTCGACACCGTCGATCGTCTTGCCGGTGAAGAATTCGGCGATATCCTCGTAGGCCGACCAGTTGACCGGCACGCCCAGATCATAGCCGTACTGCTCCTTGAATTCGGCCTGGATTTCCGGATCGTTGAACCAGTCGTAGCGGAACCAGTAGAGGTTCGCGAATTGCTGGTCGGGCAGCTGGTAGAGGTTGCCATCGGGCGCGGTGGTGAAATCGAGCCCGATGAAATCGTCAAGGTTCAGCGTCGGCGACGTGACGTCCGCCCCGGTGCCCTCCATCCAGTCGGTCAGGCTGCGCGCCTGCTGATAGCGCCAGTGCGTGCCGATCAGGTCGCTGTCATTGACATAGGCGTCATAGATGTTCTCGCCCGACTGCATCTGGGTTTGCAGCTTCTCGACGACATCGCCCTCGCCGATCAGGTCGTGGGTGATGTTGATGCCGGTGATCGCGCTGAAGGCCGGGGCCAGCACGCTGGCCTCGTATTCATGCGTGGCGATGGTTTCGGACACCACGTTGATGTCCATCCCCTTGAACGCCTCGGCGGCGTCGATGAACCACTGCATCTCGGCCTCCTGCTCCTCGCGGGTCAGGGCCGAGCGGTCGATATGTTCATCGAGAAAGGCAAGCGCGGCATCCATATCCGCAAGCGCCGGCCCCCCCGTCAGACCCAGCGCAAGCGCCAGTGCCGTTGTTGTTCTGAGTGACAAGGTCATTTCATCCTCCCTTTGGACAGTTACGAAACTGGCGGCCGGCGTCTTGTCATCGCCGGTCGCCGCCGAACGGCTCGACTAGACGAAGCGGAACACCGCCGCCGCGTAGACGAGACATGCAAGCAGCGCATAGGGCTGCGGGGCGGGCACCAGGCCCAGCCAGATCAGGTTGATGAAGGCCGATCCCAGAAGCGTCAGGAACAGCCGGTCGCCGCGCGTCGTCTCGATCCGCAGGATGCCGACCCGCGGGGTTTCCGGCCAGCGGATCGCCAGCACCGTGAACACGATCAGCAAGAGCGCGATGACCGCAAAGAAGATCGCGGTGGGATATGTCCAGGCCATCCATGCCATTTCCTAGGCACCTTTCTTTACGTTTAAATGCACAGGAATCTCAAATGAAACCCGGTGCATTGCCTCTCTCGATGTTCCAGCTTTTAGATCAATCAAGTTTAACACCTGTAACCCGGCTCCATCTTCAGCGTTTACAGTTACAGCAATATCGAATTTTACAGATCTTTCTGTAAAAACGAAATTTCCATCGACTATGCCAGGCGCCACCGCACTCGGATTTGAAATTTGCGATTTGTGGACACCATCTATAACTTCATTCATTGTTTCAGAAATGAAATCGCTAAGTTTCATCACACCCTCCCCAGGGCAAAGCCCTTGGCGATGTAGTTGCGCACGAAATAGATCACCAACGCGCCCGGCACGATGGTCAGCACCCCGGCCGCGGCCAGCACGCCCCAATCCAGCCCCGAGGCGGACACGGTGCGCGTCATCGTCGCCGCGATCGGCTTGGCATCGACCGAGGTCAGGGTGCGGCTCAGCAGCAGTTCCACCCAGGAGAACATGAAGCAGAAGAACGCCGTCACCCCGATCCCGCTGGCCACCAGCGGCATGAAGATGCGCACGAAGAACCGGCCGAAGGAATAGCCGTCGATATAGGCGGTCTCGTCGATCTCTCGCGGAACGCCCCGCATGAAGCCTTCGAGGATCCACACCGCCAGCGGCACGTTGAACAGCGTATGCGCCAGCGCCACCGCGATATGCGTGTCGAACAGGCCGACGCTGGAATAAAGCTGGAAGAACGGCAGCGCGAAGACGGCGGGCGGCGCCATGCGGTTGGTCAGCAGCCAGAAGAACAGGTGCTTGTCGCCCATGAAGCTGTAGCGGCTGAACGCATAGGCCGCCGGCAGCGCCACGGCGAGGCTGATGACCGTGTTCATCACCACGTAGATCAGCGAGTTGACATAGCCCATGTACCAGGACGCGTCGGTCAGGATCTTGGTGTAATTGGCAAAAGTCAGCTCGCGCGGCCACAGCGAGAACGCGCCCAGGATCTCGGCATTGGTCTTGAGGCTCATGTTGACCAGCCAGTAGATCGGCAGCATCAGGAACAGCAGGTACAGCCCCATCACCAATGCCGATCCGTTGGGCCGGAACCGGCGCCGGGTGCGGGTGCCCTTGCGGCTGGCGGTCACCTTGCCGGGAATCGTGCCGGCGCCGGGGGCCTGAAGGCTCGTGTCGGACATCACTTGCCCTCCCGCTTGTCGAGATTCACCATCACCGTGTAGAACACGTAGGAAATCAGCAGGATGACAAGGAAGTACATCAGGCTGAACGCCGCCGCGGGGCCAAGGTCGAACTGCCCCAGCGCCATCTTCACCAGGTCGATCGACAGGAAGGTGGTGGCGTTGCCCGGCCCGCCGCCGGTGACGACGAAGGGTTCGGTATAGATCATGAAACTGTCCATGAACCGCAGCAGGATGGCGATCATCAAGACGCCCATCATCTTGGGCAGCTCGATATAGCGGAACACCTTCCAGCGGCTCGCCTGGTCGATCTTGGCGGCCTGGTAATAGGCGTCGGGGATGGATTGCAGCCCGGCATAGGCCAGCAGCGCCACCAGCGAGGTCCAGTGCCACACATCCATCACGATCACCGTCGCCCAGGCGGCAAAGAAATCCTGCGTGTAATTGTACGAGATGCCCAGCTTGTTGAGCGCATAGCCCAGCAGCCCGATATCCACCCGGCCAAAGATCTGCCAGATCGTGCCCACCACGTTCCACGGGATCAGCAGCGGCAGCGACATGACCACGAGGCAGAAACTGGCCCAGAAACCCTTTTTCGGCATGTTCAGCGCGACGAACACGCCCAGCGGCACCTCGATCGCCAGGATGATCGCGGAAAAGGACAATTGCCGGCCCAAGGCGTTCCACATCCGGTCCGAATGCAGCATCTGCTTGAACCAGTCGAGGCCGGCCCAGAAGAAGACGTTGTTGCCGAACGTGTCCTGCACCGAATAATTGACCACGGTCATCAGCGGGATCACCGCCGAAAAGGCGACCAGCACCAGCACCGGCAGAACCAGGAACCAGGCTTTCTGATTGACGGTCTTGTTCATCGCGCGCCCTCCCCGTGCGGTGCGATACGCCAGTCGTCGACGTAGACGTTGATGCCTTGCGGATCGAACTCGATCCGGTCGGCGTTTTCCGGTATGCTCTCGCCCTCGGCGGCGATGGCGCTGATCCGGGTGCCGTCCACATCCAGCCGGACGATCCGGTGCCGGCCGACATCCTCGATCCGCCTGATGCGCGCCGGAACGCCGTTGCCGCCGGTCGCAAGACGGATGAATTCGGGCCGGATACCGACCTGGACGCGCCCCGATGGCGCCTCGTAGCCGGCCCCGAGGTCGACCGTGGCACCGGCGATCTGCGCGGTGCGCCCGTCGATCCGTGCATCGAACAGGTTCATCCCCGGCGAGCCGATGAAATAGCCGACGAAGGTATGCGCCGGGCGTTCGAACAATTCCTGCGGCGTGCCGATCTGCACCACCCGACCGTCATGCATCACCACAACCTTGTCGGCAAAGGTCAACGCCTCTGTCTGGTCGTGGGTGACATAGATCATCGTATGGCCGAATTCGTGGTGCAGCGATTTCAGCTGGGTGCGCAATTCCCATTTCATATGCGGGTCGATCACCGTCAGCGGCTCGTCGAACAGCAGGGCGTTCACGTCCTGGCGGACCATGCCGCGGCCAAGGCTGATCTTCTGCTTGGCATCGGCCGTCAGCCCGCGCGCGCGGCGATCCAGCATGTCCTCCATGCCGATCATGCGGGCGATCTCCTGCACGCGCTCGGCCACGAAGGCGGCATCGCGGCCGCGGTTGCGCAGCGGAAAGGCCAGGTTGTCGCGCACCGTCATCGTGTCGTAGACGACCGGGAACTGGAACACTTGGGCGATGTTGCGTTCCGCCGTGGGCGCCGCCGTCACGTCGACATCGTCGAACAGGATGCGCCCCTGGCTGGGCTGCAAAAGCCCCGAGATGATGTTGAGCAGCGTGGACTTGCCGCAGCCCGACGCGCCCAGCAGCGCATAGGCCTCGCCGTCCTGCCAGTCGTGGTTCAGCTCCTTCAGCGCCCAGTCGTCTTCCGTCTGCGGGTTCGGCAGGTAGGAATGCGCCAGATTGTCGAGCGTTATCTTGGCCATCACGCCGCCTCCGCATAGGGGGCCGTGGCCACCAGCGCGCCGTCCGGCGCAAAGATGTACAGATGCGCGGGATCGACATAGACCTTCAGGCCCTGCCCCTGTTTCAGATCGCGCACCCCGTGCACCAGCCCGACCCAGCGTTCGCCGTGATGATCCAGATGCAGGAACGTCTCCGATCCGGTGATCTCGGTCACTGCCAGCTTCGTGTCGAATTCCAGCGGCTGTGCGCCTTCACGCGGGTTCAGGGTGATGTGGTTGGGCCGGAACCCGGCCGTATAGCGCCCGTCCGGCAGATCGCGCAGCGTGTCCGGCACCGCCACCACCGCGCCCCCGCCAAAGCTCATCCCGTTCGCATCCTTGCGCAGATCGACGAAATTCATCGGCGGGTCGGAAAACACCCGCGCGGTAATGGTGTCGACCGGGTGCCGATAGACGCGCGGCGTCGGCCCGAACTGGGTGATGCGCCCCTCGGACAGCGTGGCGACATTGCCGCCAAGCAGCAGCGCCTCTTCCGGCTCGGTCGTGGCATAGACGAAGATGGAGCCCGATTCCTCGAAGATGCGCGGGATCTCCTGGCGCAATTCCTCGCGCAGCTTGTAGTCGAGATTGGCCAGCGGCTCGTCCAGCAGGACCAGCCCGGCATTCTTGACCAGCGCACGGGCCAAGGCGCAACGCTGCTGCTGCCCGCCCGACAATTCCAGCGGCTTGCGATCCAGCATCGGCGTCAGCTTGAGCATGTCGGCCACTTCATGCACACGCGTCTTTATCTGGCTGGCCGATTGCCCCATCAGCTTCATCGGCGAGGCGATATTCTCGTAGACCGACATGGACGGGTAGTTGATGAATTGCTGGTAGACCATGGCGACCTTGCGGTCCTGCACGCGCATCCCCGTCACGTCCTTGTCGTTCCACAGGATGCGGCCGGTATCGGGCACGTCCAGCCCCGCCATGATCCGCATCAGCGTGGTCTTGCCCGCCAGTGTCGGCCCCAGCAGCACGTTCATCGTGCCGTTCTGCAATTCCAGCGTCGTGGGGTGGATATGAACCTGTCCCCCGACAATTCTGGACACCCCGTCAAGTCGCAAGGTCATCGTTTTCCCCCCGATGCGGCCGCGCCCGCCGCCGCGCCCTCGTTCAGCGTGCAATCGGCGCCCGCGCGCGCCTGCATCCAGTCGTCCAGCGCGGCGATCTGTGCCGCATCCATCCGCAGCCCCAGCTTGCCGCGCCGCCAGACGATATCGGCGGCGCTGCGGGCGAATTCGCGGTCCATCAGCCAGATCACCTCGCGCTCGGTCAGAGTGGCGCCGAAATCGCGGCCCAGATCGGCGGTGGTTTTCGCGCCGCCCAGCATGTCCAGCGCCTCGGTGCCATAGGCGCGCACCAGCCGGCGCGCCCAGGCGTCGGACACGAACGGATGCGCATCGCGCAGCCCGGCGATCAGCACCGGCACGCCGTCCACCGGGAAATCGCCGCCGGGCAGCGGCACGCCGGCCGTCCAGCGCCCCGGCAGGTCCGGCAGATGCGGCGCCAGCTTGTCCAGCGCATCCTCTGCCAGCCGGCGATAGGTGGTGATCTTGCCGCCGAACACGTTGAGCAGCGGCGCGTCCGCCCCGCCTTCGCCCGCCTCGACGTTCAGAACGTAGTCGCGCGTCGCCGCCGTCGCGCTTTTCGCGCCGTCGTCGTAAAGCGGGCGCACGCCGGAATAGGTCCAGACGATATCGTCCTCGGCCAGCTGCCGCTTGAAATAGCGGTTCGCGAAATCCAGCAGATAGGCGCGTTCCTCGGGGGTGCATTCGGGCGGCGTGGCCGGGTCCGGGTGCGGCGCGTCGGTGGTGCCGATCAGGGTGAAATCGCCCTCGTAGGGGATGGCGAAGATGATGCGCCCGTCCTCGCCTTGCAGGAAATAGCACTTGTCGTGGTCGTAAAGCCGCCGGGTCACGATATGGCTGCCGCGCACCAGCCGCACGTCTTCGGTGGATTGGGCATGGATCTTGTCGTGGATGATGTCGCCGACCCAGGGGCCGCCGGCATTGACCAGGATCCGCGCAGAATGGTCCTGCCGCGCGCCGGTCTGCGCGTCTTCGGTGGTGATGCGCCACTGCCCGCCCTCGCGATGGGCCGCCACCACCTTCGAGCGCACCGCGATCGCCGCGCCGCGCTCGGCCGCGTCGCGGGCATTCAGCACGACCAGCCGCGAATCCTCGACCCAGCAATCGGAATATTCGAACGCCTTTTCGAACCTGTCCTGAAGCGGCGCGCCCTCGGGCGTGCCGGGCAGGTGCAGGGTGGTGGTGCCGGGCAGGATCTTTCGCCCGCCCAGATTGTCGTACAGGAACAGCCCCAGCCGGATCAGCCAGGCCGGCCGCCGCCCGCGCATCCACGGCATGACCACGCCCAGCAGGCGCGAGGTCGGCGTCGCCGCCTCGAAGCGCATGTCCTTGTGGTAGGGCAGGATGAACCGCATCGGCCAGCTGATATGCGGCATGGCGCGCAGCAATGTCTCGCGTTCGGCCAGCGCGTGGCGGACAAGGTTGATCTCGAAATATTCCAGATAGCGCAGCCCGCCATGGAACAGCTTGGTCGAGGCGCTGGAGGTGGCCTGGGCCAGATCGCCCGCCTCTGCCAGCCCGACGCGCAGCCCCCGCCCCGCCGCATCGCGCGCGATCCCGCAGCCGTTGATCCCGCCGCCGATGACGAACAGGTCGAACGGGCCGTCCGAAGGGGTCGCGGGCAGGGTCTCGGTCATGCGCTCCTCCCAGGCTGATGCCGAACTCGTGACATGCTTAGCAGGCGCGCCGCCATCGCGGCAAGCGAAAATGTTCGTTTATTTTCGTTTTGCGCTGATCGTCCAGGATCCATGCAGGACGTGGGGTCGTTGGCAAGGAGTAAATGAGCGAGTTTTTATGCTAAAAAACAATGTTATAAAGGATGATTTCCGAATGTCATTGCCCTCGATGTCACCCGCCGCGCCCGCTTTCCTGTTGAGGTTTCGCGCGTGATCGCGCATCATCGCGCATGGATCGTGGCGCGGGACCGCAGCGCCGGAAGAACAGCTTAGGGGAAACCGCCCATGTCCCAGACGTTCCGGCATCCGGACATCCTCGACATCGCCCGGCGCGAGGGGAAGGTCACGGTCGACGGGCTGGCCGCGCATTTCGGCGTCACGCACCAGACGATCCGCCGCGACCTGGCCGAACTGGCCGATGCGCGCAAGCTTGAACGGGTGCATGGCGGCGCGGTCCTGCCCTCGGGCACGACCAATATCGCCTATGCCGAACGGCGCAGCCTGAACGAGGATCACAAGGCGGCCATTGCCCGGCTCTGCGCGCAGGAAATCCCCGAGGGCTCGGCGATCTTTCTCAATATCGGCACCACGACAGAGGCGGTAGCGCGCGAATTGCTGCATCACCGCGACCTGATGGTCGTGACCAACAACATCAATGTCGCCGGCATCCTGCTGGGCAATCCCGATTGCCGGGTGATCCTGACCGCCGGGACGCTGCGGCAATCGGATGGCGGGCTGACCGGCGCGCTGACCATCGACACGATCCGGCAGTTCAAGTTCGACATCGCGGTGATCGGCTGTTCGGCGCTGGACGGGGATGGCGACCTGCTGGATTTCGACGTGCAGGAGGTCGGCGTGAGCCGCACCATCATCGGGCAGGCGCGCCGGACCTACCTGGTCGCCGACCGGTCGAAATTCAGACGCCACGCGCCCGCGCGCATCACCTCGCTGTCGGGCATCGACGCGCTGTTCACCGACACGCCGCTGCCCGATGCGCTGATGCGCAAGTGCCGCGACTGGGGAACGCGGATCGTCACGCCGTAGGGATCGCTGTTCGCACCGAAAGCGGCCCGGCGGGCTGGCATGGGGGGCACCGGTCTGGCCGGCCTGGCGATCCAAGGCGGCAAGCTCAGTGGTCCGCCGGCGCGCGTTCATCCACGGACAGGTCCGCCGCCAGCGCATGCAGCCCCGCCAGCGTCTCGGCGTGGCCGATCTGGCCGGTGACGCCGGGGTGCTCGATATAGGCGCAGGTCAGCGCCGCGATGGCATCGCCGCCGGGGCCGAGCACCGGCACCGACAGGTCGACGACGCCGACCACCTGGCCCGAGGGCGCCTTGCGGTGGCCGTCGCGGCGGATGCGTGCCAGGTGCGGCTCCAGCGCGCGCAGCCGGGCGGTGCCGCCGGCATGACCCATCTGCGACAGCATCTGGTCAAGCCGGTCCGGCGGCTGAAAGGCCAGCAGTGTCTGGCCCGATCCGGTCTCGAACGGGTCCAGCACCGCGCCGACCCGCACCCGGAATTCCCAGTTGTCGACCGGTCCGGCATGGGCGATCACGATGCAGCCGCCGCGTTCGGGCACCACCAGGTGGCACGATTGCCGCGTGCGCTCTGCCAGGGTGTCCATCAGCGGCTGTGCCCGCGTCACCAGCCGGCGCAGCGGCGGGTGCCGTGTCGCCAGCACGAACAGTTTCATGGTCAGCGTGTAGCGGTCGCCGCCCGCCAGCCGCGCCACGTAGCCGCGCGCCACCAGCCGTTCCAGCATGCGGTAGATCTCGGACGGGGAGCGGCCCATCTCGGCGACGATCTGCGCGCGGGTCAGCGCCTCGGACCGGGTGGCCAGCACCTCGAGGATGTCCAGCCCCTTGTCGAGCGCCGGCGCGCGGTAGCGTCCGCCGCCCTCCGCCGTGCGGCCAGTTTCGGTCCGGCTCATGGCATCCCCCCTGTCACCCCCTGCATGCCGCGTCGAAATCGGGACTTGCGATTCCTGTTCACAAGTGAATACACTATTCATATACGGTCCGACAAAAGCAAGCCCTTGCCCGAGTCGGACAGAGGGCGCAGGCTGGCCCACAGGTTGGTCCAACTGGGGGGAGGACATGAGCGATCTGATCCGAATGGAGCGTATCGACAAACACTTTCCCGGTGTTCACGCGCTCAAATCCGTGGATTTCGACCTGCAACCGGGCGAGGTTCACGCGCTGATGGGCGAGAACGGGGCCGGCAAGTCCACCCTGATGAAATGCCTGTCGGGCATCTACCGCCCCGAATCGGGGCGCATCCTGATCGACGGAAAAGAGGTGCGGCTGTCCGGGCCGAAGGACGCGCAGGATCTCGGGATTGGCATCATCCACCAGGAACTGGCGCTCATGCGCGATCTGAACGTCGCGCAGAACATCTGGATCGGGCGCGAGCCGCGCCGCGCCTTCGGCCGCATCGACGAGGGCAAGCAGAACCGCGACGCGGCCGAGATCTTCGCGTCGATGAACGTGCGCATGGACCCGACCATCCCGGTTTCCAGCCTGACCATCGCGCGCCAGCAGATGGTCGAGATCGCCAAGGCCCTGTCCTTCCGCCCGCGCGTGCTGATCATGGACGAGCCGACCGCCGCGCTGAACGATGCCGAGATCGCGGAATTGTTCACGATCATCCGCCGGCTGCGCGGCGAGGGCGTGGGCATCATCTATATCAGCCACAAGATGGACGAGATCAAACGCATCGCCGACCGTGTCACGGTGATGCGCGACGGCGAATATGTCGGCACCGTCGATGCCGCGGACACGCCGATCTCGCGCATCATCTCGATGATGGTGGGCCGCGAGCTGAGCGACGAGACGGTGACGATCCCCGACCTGGAGGGCGCCGAGGTGGCGCTGGAGGTGCGCGGCATCTCGCGCGGGGGCGAATTGAAGGACATCACCTTCGATCTGAAGAAGGGCGAGATCCTGGGCTTTGCCGGGCTGATGGGCGCCGGGCGCACCGAACTGGCCCGCGCCATCTTCGGCGCCGATCCGCGCGATGCGGGCGAGATCATCGTGCATGGCCATCATGCGCGCATCGCCAGCCCCGCCGACGCGGTGCGCGCCGGCATCGGCTATCTGTCCGAGGACCGCAAGCATTACGGCCTGGCGCTGCCGATGGATGTGCGCGCCAATATCGCCATGGCCAGCCTGCCGCGCTATTCCGACCGGCTGGGCCGGATCGACGAGCGCAAGCTGGCCGAGATCGCGGCCGATTACATCGACATGCTCGACATCCGCACGCCGCATGACGGCCAGCCGGTGCAGCTGCTTTCGGGCGGCAACCAGCAGAAGGTGGTCATCGCCAAATGGCTGCTGCGCGATTGCGACATCCTGATCTTCGACGAGCCGACCCGCGGCATCGACGTGGGCGCCAAGGCCGAGATCTACCGCCTGCTGAACGACCTGGCGGCCGAGGGCAAGGCGATCATCGTCATTTCCAGCGAATTGCCCGAGGTGCTGCGCCTGTCGCACCGCATCGCGGTGATGTGCGAAGGGCGGCTGACCGGCATCCTGCCCGGCGGCGCCCCGCAAGAGGAAATCATGGCGCTGGCCACGAGACGCGACAGCATGACACAAGAGGACGCCGCATGAGCGATGCACCCGCAGCCAAACCCGCCACCGGCCCCGAACCGGCGCAGGCGCCTGTAAAACGGCGCGGCACCGCCCAG
The DNA here is from genome assembly GCA_947503765.1 of uncultured Paracoccaceae bacterium. Lineage (GTDB taxonomy): Bacteria > Pseudomonadota > Alphaproteobacteria > Rhodobacterales > Rhodobacteraceae > Psychromarinibacter. The sequence continues at coordinate 149,428 of CANNFA010000005.1, forward strand.
CAAAAGCTGCTGGCCTTCGCCAGCCTGATCGTGCTGGTCATCGGTTTCTCGCTGGCCAGTCCGAATTTCTTCCAGGTGTCGAACATCATGGCGATCCTGCAGGCCACCTCGGTCAACGGGGTGCTGGCGGTGGGCGTGACGCTGATCATCATCACCGGCGGGATCGACCTGTCGATCGGCACGCTGATGACCTTCTGCGCGGTGATAACCGGCGTGGTGCTGACCTGGGCGGGCGCGCCGCTGATCCTGGGCGTGCTTACGGCGGTGGCCACCGGCGGGCTGGTCGGGCTGCTGTCGGGCACCTTCGTCGCCAAGATGAAGATCCCGCCCTTCATCGCCACGCTGGGGATGATGCTGGTGCTCAAGGGGATGTCGCTGATCGTCACCGGCACGCGGCCGATCTATTTCAACGACACGCCCGGCTTCACGCAGATCTCGCAAGGCTCGCTGGTGGGCGAGGTGATCCCCGCCTTTCCGTTGCCCAACGGGGTGCTGATCCTGTTCCTGGTGGCGGCGGCGACGGCGTGGATCCTGTCGCGCACCGTGCTGGGCCGCTACACCTTCGCGCTGGGATCGAACGAGGAGGCGGTGCGCCTGTCGGGCGTCAATACCGATGCCTGGAAGATGGCGATCTACGCGCTGGCCGGCGCGATCTGCGGCATTGCCGGCCTCTTGATCGCCAGCCGGCTGAATTCGGCCCAGCCCGCGCTTGGCCTCGGCTACGAGCTGGAGGCGATCGCCGCGGTGGTGATCGGCGGCACCTCGCTGGCCGGCGGGCGCGGCACCGTGCTGGGCACGCTGATCGGCGCGCTGATCATGGCGGTGCTGACCAACGGGCTGCGGGTCCTGTCGGTCGCGCCCGAATGGCAGACGGTCGTGACCGGCGCGATCATCATTCTGGCGGTTTACGGCGACCAGCTTCGCCGGGGACGCGCCAGCACCTGACCCCGCCCCGGGCAGGACGCCCGGCGCGGACAACTTCGTGAACCCAAAGGGAGGTATCCAATGTTCACCAGAAGAACCCTCATCGGCGCGGCAGCCGCATTGTCGCTGACGGCGATGTCATCCGGCGCCATGGCGCAGGACAACATGTATGTCGCGCTGATTTCCAAGGGCTTCCAGCACCAGTTCTGGCAGGCCGTGAAAGCCGGCGCCGACAAGGCGGCCGAGGAGCTGGGCGTCCGGGTCACCTTCGAGGGGCCGGACAACGAAACCCAGGTCGACAAGCAGATGGACATGCTGGCCGCCGCCCTGGCCAACAAGCCCGACGCGATCGGCTTTGCCGCGCTGGACAGCCAGGCGGCGATCCCGCTGCTGCGCCAGGCCGACGAGGCCGGCATCCCGATCATCGCCTTCGACAGCGGCGTCGACAGCGACATCCCGCTGGCCACCGCCGCCACCGACAACGTCGCCGCGGCGGCCCTGGCGGCGGACAAGATGGCCGAATTGCTGGGCGGCGAGGGCCAGGTGGCCGTCGTGGCGCATGACCAGACCTCGCGCACCGGGATCGACCGGCGCGACGGCTTCGTCAACCAGATGGAAGAAGCCCATCCCGGCGTCGAGATCGTGACCATCGAATATGGCGGCGGCGATCACCTGAAATCGACCGAGATCACCAAGGCCATCCTGACCGCCCATCCCGAGCTTGACGGCATCTTCGGCACCAACGAGGGCAGTGCGATCGGCGTCGTCAACGGCGTGCGCGAATCGGGCACCGAAGGCGTGGTCATCGTCGGCTATGACAGCGGCAAGGCGCAGAAGGATGCGATCCGCGAGGGCCTGATGGCCGGCGCGATCACGCAGAACCCGGTCGGCATCGGCTACGAGACGGTGAAGGCCGCCGTGGCCGCCGCCAAGGGTGAAGAGGTGACCGGCGATATCGACACCGGCTTCTTCTGGTATGACGCCGACAATATCGACGACCCGGAAATCGCCGCGGTCCTCTACGACTGACACCAGACGTTCCGGGGGCGGCCGCGTGCCGCCCCCGGTCTTCCGCTCGTCCGAACGAAAGCCCCTGCCATGAAGATCACCGGCCTGCGCAGCATCGACGTGCGCTTTCCCACCAGCGACCAGCTTGACGGCTCGGACGCGATGAACCCGGACCCGGATTATTCCGCGGCCTATGTCATCCTGGAAACCGACGGCGTGCATCAGGGCCACGGGCTGACCTTCACCATCGGGCGCGGCAACGAGATCTGCGTGGCCGCGATCGAGGCGCTGCGCCCGCTGGTCGTCGGGCTGGAGCTTGACTGGATCGCCGCCGATATGGGCCGTTTCTGGCGCCATGTCACCGGCGACAGCCAGTTGCGCTGGATCGGCCCGGACAAGGGCGCGATCCACCTGGCCACCGGCGCGGTGGTGAATGCCGCCTGGGATCTGTGGGCCAAGTCCGAGGGCAAGCCGGTCTGGCAGCTGGTCGCCGAGATGTCGCCCGCCGAGCTGGTGCGCTGCATCGACTTTCGCTATCTCACCGATTGCATCACGCCCGACTGGGCGCTGGATTTCCTGACGAAGCAGGCCGAAGGCAAGGCAGACCGTATCGCCACCCTGCGTGCCGAGGGTTACCCGTGCTACACGACCAGCGCCGGCTGGCTGGGCTACGGCGACGACAAGCTGCGCCGGCTGTGCCGCGAGGCGGTCGATGCCGGCTTCAACCATATCAAGATGAAGGTCGGCCGCGATCTGGACGACGACATCCGCCGCCTGACCATCGCCCGCGACGAGATCGGCCCCGATGTGAACCTGATGATCGACGCCAACCAGGTCTGGGAGGTGGACGAGGCCATCGACTGGACCCGCAAGCTGGCCTTCGCCAAACCGTGGTTCATCGAGGAGCCGACCAGCCCCGACGATGTCGAGGGCCACCGCAGGATCCGCGAAGGCGTCGCCCCGGTCGAGGTCGCCACCGGCGAGATGTGCCAGAACCGCATCCTGTTCAAGCAGTTCATCATGCGGGGCGCGATCGACGTGGTGCAGATCGATGCCTGCCGCCTTGGCGGGCTGAACGAGGTGCTGGCGGTGATGCTGATGGCGGCGAAATACGGGCTCAAGGTCTGTCCCCATGCCGGCGGCGTGGGCCTGTGCGAATACGTCCAGCACATGTCGATGATCGACTACCTGTGCATCGCCGGCACGCGCGAGGGAAGGGTGATCGAATATGTCGACCATTTGCATGAGCATTTCCTCGCCCCCTGCGTGATCGAGAACGCCGCCTACATGCCACCGGAAGCGCCCGGCTTTTCCATCGAGATGAAGGCGGAGAGCCTGGCAACCTATGAATTCGATCCGGCCGCGGGAGGCGCGTGATGGACCTGCATCTGAAAGACAAGGTGGTGATCGTGACCGGCGGTGCGTCGGGGATCGGCGCCGCCATCACCGAGGTTCTGGCCGAAGAGGGCGCGCGCCCGGTGATCTTTGCCCGGCGCGACCCGGATGCGGACTGGCTGTCGAAGACCGGGGCCGAGTTCGAGACGGTCGAGCTGTCGGACGATGCCGCCTGCGCCCGCGCGGTGGACGCCGTGCGCGCCCGGCACGGGGCGATCCATGGGCTGGTGAACAATGCCGGTGCGAATGACGGCGTCGGGCTGGACAAGGGCCCGGATGCCTTTCGCGCCAGCCTGAACCAGAACCTCGTGCATTACTACACGCTGGTGCATCTGCTGGCCGATGACCTGCGCGCCAGCAAAGGCGCGATCGTCAACATCTCGTCCAAGACGGCGCTGACCGGGCAGGGCGGCACCTCGGCCTATGTCGCGGCCAAGGCCGGGCAGCTTGGGCTGACGCGCGAATGGGCGGCGGAGTTTCTGGAGGACGGCGTGCGCGTCAATGCCATCGTCGTGGCAGAGGTGATGACCCCGCTCTACCGCCGCTGGCTCGATACCCTGCCCGACGGGGACGAGGCGCTGGCGCGCATCACCTCGCGGATCCCGCTGGGCCGCCGCATGACCGAGGCGCGCGAGATCGCCGATACCTGCGCCTTCCTGCTGTCGGACCGCGCGAGCCACACGACCGGGCAATGGTTGTTCCCCGATGGCGGGTACACGCATCTGGACCGGGCGCTGGGGCGGTAGAGAGCGGCGTCCATACCGCGCGGAACAAAGGCCGGAGGCCGCCGCGCGAGCGCCTGCCCGTCCCGGCGGGCTGGCGCTTTGGCCACCTTTGCGCATCGCTCGAATGATCTACGGACTTGGCTGGTATAAAGTGCGCCGTTCCACCGTCGCTGCGCCATCCCACGGGCAGTCGCCCGCGCGGCGCGCGTCGGAACGTTTGGGGCGGGTCAGCGCCCCTACTCGCCCAGATAAGCCTCGATGATCGAGCTGTCCTCGCGCAGCTTTTCGGCGGTGTTCTCCATGCGGATGCGCCCGGTTTCCAGCACATAGCCATAATCGGCCAGCCGCAGCGCCACGCGGGCATTCTGTTCGACCAGCAGGATCGACGTGCCCGCCTCGTTCAGCCGTTTGACGATCTTCATCGTCTCGGTCACGAGCTTCGGCGCAAGGCCCATCGACGGCTCGTCCAGCAGCAGCACCTTGGGTTTCTGCATCAGCGCGCGGCCCATGGCCAGCATCTGCTGCTCGCCCCCCGACAGAAGCGATCCGTCCTGCTTGCGCCGTTCCTTCAGGATCGGGAACAGGTCGAACACCTCGTCCATCTGGCGGCGGCGCGTCTCGGCCGATCTTTCGGCAAAGGCGCCCAGTTCAAGGTTCTCCTGCACGGTCAGCCCGCGCAGGATGTGCCGCCCCTCGGGGACATGCACCAGCCCCATCCGCGCGATCTGATGCGCCGGCGTGCCGGTAATGTCCTCGCCCATCAGGCGGATCGTGCCCCTGGTCGCGCGCACCAGCCCGGATATCGTCTTGAGCGTCGTGGTCTTGCCCGCGCCGTTGGCGCCCAGCAGCGTGACGATCTGGCCGCGGCGCAGCTCGATATCGATGCCCAGCAGCGCCTTGATCTCGGCATAGCCGGCCTCCAGCCCCTCGACCTGGAGCAGGATGTCGGACCCCGCGCTCATAGCAGTTCCTCCGCCTCGTCCTGGCCCAGATAGGCCTCGATCACTTTTGGATCGGCGCGAATCTCGTCCGGCCGCCCTTCGGAGATCATCGCGCCGTGGTCCAGCACGCTGATCCGTTCGGATACCTTCATCACCAATCCCATATCGTGTTCGATCAGCAGCACCGCGACGCCGCGTTCGTCGCGGATCCGGCGGATCAGGTCGATCAGCGTCGCCTTCTCGCCCGCGTTCAGCCCCGCCGCCGGCTCGTCCAGCAGCAGCAGCTTGGGCTGCGTGGCCAGCGCGCGGGCGATCTCGACCCGGCGCTGATGGCCATAGGCCAGCGTCGTGGCGATGCGGTCCGCCTCGTCGAGGATGCCGACGAAATCGAGGCATTCCTCGGACGCCTTGCGGATCTCGCGTTCCTCGCGCTGTTGCGAGGGCAGCCGCAGCACCGCCGAAATCGCCCCGGCGCGGGTGCGGCAATGCTGCCCGGCCATGACGTTTTCCAGCACCGACATCTCGCGGAACAGGCGCAGGTTCTGGAAGGTGCGCGCAATGCCCATCTGCGTGACCCGGTGCGGCTTGCGGCGCAGCAATTCCTCGCCGCCCAAGGTGATCGAGCCCGATTGCGGCCGGTAGAACCCGGTGATGCAGTTGAACAGCGAGGTCTTGCCCGCCCCGTTCGGCCCGATCAGGCTGGCGATACTGCCGCCTGCCACGCCGAAGCTGACATGATCCAGCACCGTGTTGCCGGCAAAGGACAGCCGCACATCGCTGAGGTTCAGCAGCATCTTCTGCGCGCCGCTCATTGCGTGCGCCCCGGCCAGATGCCGCTTGGCCTGAACAGCATGATCAGCAGAAGGCCGATGGCAAAGACCAGGAGCCGCAACTCGCCCAGATCGCGCAGCAGTTCCGGCCCCAGCACGATGATGAAGGCGCCCAGGATCACGCCCGGTATCTTGCCCATGCCGCCCAGGATCACCGCCATCAGGATCAGCACCGATTGCTCGAAGCTGAAGCTTTCCGGGCTGATCGCGCCCAGGTTCACCGCAAAGAAGATGCCGCCGATCGCGCCGTAGATCGCGCCGGTGACATAGGCCGCCAGCTTGACCGCGACGCGGTTGATGCCCATCGCCTCGGCCGCGTCCTCGTCATGGCGCACGTAAAGCCAGGCCCGCCCGATCCGCGAATCCGACAGCCGGATACTGGCGATCACCGCGCCGATGGCGAGCACGACGAAGACGTAATAGAAGTCCACCGCGCTGTCGATCGTCCAGCCGAACAGCCGCGGCTGCTGGATGCCGGACAGCCCGCTGGCCGCGCCGGTGATCTCCAGGTTGCGGGCGCTGAAGCGCACGATCTCGCCGAAGCCCAGCGTCACGATCGCCAGGTAGTCCGAGCGCAGCCGCAGCGTCGGCCCGCCGATGATCACGCCCGAAATCGCCGCCGCGACCAGCGCGACGGGGATCGAGGCCCAGAAGTTCCAGCCGAATTGCAGCGTCAGGATACCGGTCGTATAGGCCCCCACCGCGAAGAACGCGGCATAGCCCAGATCGAGCAGCCCGGCCTTGCCGACCACCACGTTCAGCCCCAGGCACAGCACCACGTAAAGCAGCGCATTGGTCATGATGACGGTGATGTACTGGCTGAAGACGAACGGGCCGAGGATCAGCAGCAGCACGATGCCCGCCATCGCCCCGCGAAACGTGGCCGGCCGTCCGAACCATTGCTGCAGCTGGGTGATCCCGGCCAGCGGACGCGCGGGGGCGGGGTCGTTGTCCTGCGCCTCGGCGCGGCGGGCGGCAGTCTTGAACGGCAGCATCACATCCTCTCCACTTCGGATTTGCCGAACAGTCCGGTCGGTTTGAACACCAGCACCAGGATCAGGATCGAGAACGAGAACACGTCCTTCCATTCACTGCCGATGAAGGGGATCTGCGTGCCGAACGCCTCCAGCAGGCCCAGGATCAGCCCGCCCGCCATCGCGCCGGGGATCGAACCGATGCCGCCGATCACCGCCGCGGTGAAGGCCTTGAGCCCGATCAGGAAGCCCATGAAATACCAGATGGAGCCGTAATAGGCCCCCGCCATCGTGCCCGCCGCCGCCGCCAGCGCCGATCCGATCAGGAAGGTCACCGCGATGATCTTGGTCACGTCGATGCCCATCAGGCGGCACATGTCCTTGTCGATCGACACCGCCCGCATGGCCCGGCCGTATTGGGTGCGCGTGACGAAGGTTTCCAGCGCCAGCATCAGGATCGCCGCCATGCCGACAAGGACCATCTGGTTATAGGTGATGAACACCCCGCCAAGCGCGATGCCGCCAAAGCCCAGATTGGTCCGAAAGGCGGTGAATTCGCCGCCGGTCAGCGCCAGGACGCTGTTCTGCAGAACCAGCGACACGGCCAGCGCGGTGATCAGGATCGACAGGCGCGGCGCGGCCAGCATCGGGTGATAGGCGATCCGTTCGATCACCACCCCCAGGAACCCGACCGCGATCATCGACACGAACATCGACAGCGCGATCCCGCCCCAGCCGGTGCCGACCAGCCCGCCGACGAGCGACAGCACGGCGAACCCGACGAAGCCGCCGATCATGTAGACATCGCCATGCGCGAAGTTCAGAAGTTTTATGACCCCGAAGATCATCGTGTAGCCAAGCGCGACCAGTGCGTAGAACGAGCCCAGCACCAGGCCATTGACCAGCTGCTGGGCGAGAATATCGAATGTGGTCATGAATTACCCTGGGCAAATGGGCGAAGGAAAAGGGGGCGGGGCGGCCGCAATCGCGCCGCCCCGCCCCGTTGTCATGTCACTCGGCCGCGCGGGTCCAGGCGCCGTCCTTGCCTTCGAGGACGATGAAGTTGGACCGCGCCAGCGTGTTCTCGTCGGTGAACGAGATCGGGCCGGACAGCCATTCGGCCTGATCGGCAGAGGCCAGCGCCTCGATCACCGCCGCATGGTCGGTGGTGCCGGCCTTGTCGATGGCCCATGCCAGCAGCTTCATCCCGTCATAGGTCAGCGGCGCATAGGGGCCGGGGGCGTTGTCGTTCGCCGCCTTGTAGCTTTCGATGAAGGATGCGGCGGCGGGCAGGAATTCGGCCGTCGGGTTCGAGAAGCCGAACACGCCCTCGGCCGCCTGGCCCGCGATCTCGAACAGCTTGGGAGAGTTGGAGCCGTCGCCCACCGCGATCACGCCCTGATAGCCGGATTGCCGCAGCTGCCGGATCAGCAGGCCGCCATCGGCGTAATAGGCCGTCCACAGCACCGCGTCGGGGTTCAGCGAGCGGATCTTGGTGGTCAGCGCGGAATAATCCTGCTCGCCCTTGTTCACGGTTTCGGTCGCCACGACCTCGTGCCCGGCTTCTTTCCAGCGCTCGGCGGTCAGGTTGGCCAGATCCTGCGAATAGGCGTCGCCCTGGTCGACGATCGCCAGCGTCTCGACCCCCTTGCCCGACAGGAAATCGACCACCTTGGTCGACTGGTCGGCACCGGTGGAGTTGATCATGAAGGCATTGCCCGGATTGGCCGGGATCAGCTTGGTCGAGTTGGACGCGGTGATGACGAAGGGAATGTTCGCGTCGCCGTAGACCTTGAGCGTCGGCAGCGTCGCGCCGGAACAATAGCCGCCCACGACACCGTCGACTTCCTGCGAGGCCAGTTTCGACGCCGCGTTCACCGATGCCTGCGGATCACAAGCCGAATCGCCGACCGCCAGCTCGACCTGCCGGCCCAAGAGCCCGCCATCGCCGTTGATCTCCTCGACCGCGACCTTCACCGCGTTCAGCATGTCGTTGCCATAGGTCGCCTCGGGGCCGGTCGTGGGCACCTGCACGCCGATCGTGATCGGGCCGTCCTGGGCGATGACCGGTGCCGCCAGCGCGCCGGCACCGATTGCCGCCAGCGCCAGCAGGGTGCGCCGTCTTGCAATCCTGAATTCCATATCGTTCTCCTCCGAATTTCGGCCGGCCGCCCGTGGCGGGGCCTTGGCGCCGACGGTGAATATTTTATCCAAAATTGTCAAAGGGAAAACTTCAGACGGTTCGGATCAGGGTCCGGCCCTTACCCGCAAGGCGAACGGCGCGGGCGCCGGCCACACGCATCGCACGAAAACATCCCCGATCCGCTCTCGCAATCGTGGTCGCGACCCCGGATGCGGCGGTGAGGCGATAGCGGTGCGGGAAACCAAAGCCCCGCCAGCCGCGTATTGCCGGTCCGGTTTTCAGGATGGGTTCATCCCGCGGCAAGCCGCGATCAACCTGGCAATGCCGGCCCGCTTTCGGCGCCTACATCGCCGCCAGTCCGATCAGCCGCGACCAGCTGGCATCGACATCGGCCTGAAGCTCGGCGCGGTCGTCGTCCTTGAGGTGGCGATAGCGTTTCTGCTGGGCCAGATAATCGTCCAGCGGATGCTTCTTTTCGTCCTGCGCGACCTTGTAGGTCAGCCCGTCCTCGACCTCGATCAGCGGAAACACCCCGCTTTCCACGGCAAGCCGCGCGGTTTTCACGGCGGCATTGTCGGCCACGCCCCAGCCGGGCAGGCAGGGGATCAGCACAATGATGACCTTCATGCCGCGCATCCCCTTGGCCTTTTTCACCTTGGCCTTCATGTCGTTCAGATGCGAGGGGCTGACGGTGGCGATATAGGGGATGCGGTGCGCGGCCAGGATCTCGATCAGGTTCTTCTTCCGGGTCGTCTTGCCCAGGGGCGTGCTGCCGGTCGTGGCGCTTTTGGGGGTGGAGGAGCTCTTCTGCCCGCCGGTGTTCATGTAGCCTTCATTGTCGAAACAGACATACAGGATATCCTCGTTGCGCTCTGCCGCCGAGGATAGCGATTGCAGGCCGATATCGTAGGTGCCGCCATCGCCGGCCAGGCACAGCACGGTGGTGTCGTCGCGCCCCATCGCCCGCAGCGCGCGTTTCACGCCCGCGGCAGAGGCGGCGGCGCTTTCCAGCGTGCCGTGCAGGAACGGGATCTTCGCCGAACTCATCGGATGGCCGCCCAGGATCACCGCCGTGCAGGACGGCACCACGACGCCGACCGCATCGGTGCCGACCTCGTTCAGAATCACCCGCATCGCCAGCGCCTCGGCGCAGCCGGCACAGGCCACATGGCCCGAACAGAACTGGCCGGTATCGGTATAGTCGATCTTTTCCATGTCTCTACTCCACCCAGATCGGGTCTGGCGATGTCGGGGCGCCGAGATGCTCGCGCGCCAGGGCTTCGAGGGTTTCGACCGGCACGCTGACACCGCCGACCCCGGCCAGCAGCCCGTGCAGGCCCGGCGCGTCATCCATGCCGAAAAGGGCGGCCTTGATTTCCTGATGCAGCACGCCGCCGGTGCCCGGCGAATAGTTGCGGTCAAGAACCAGGGCGGTGCCGAACCGCGCCAGCGCGGCGCGCAGATCGGCCAGGGGCAGGGGCCGGAACAGCCGCAGCTTGAGCAGGCCGGCCTTGACGCCATCCGCGCGCAGCCGGTCCACCGCGTCGCGGGCGGTGCCGGTCATGCTGCCCATGGTGACAAGGACGATCTCGGCGCCCTCGGTCTTGTAGAATTCCAGCGGCGCCGATTTGCGCCCGGTCAGCGCGGCCCAGTCCTGTCCGGCCTGCACGGTCAGATCGGCGATGCCGGCCATCGCGATCTGCATTTCGCGCCGGGTGCGGTTCCATTGCACCTGATCGACCGGCGCCCCGACCGACCGGCCGATCGTGGTATCGAGCTTGATTTCGCGTGCCTGGCGCGGCAGGTACGATTGCACCAGATCGGCCGAAGGCAGGCTGACCGGTTCCACCGAATGCGACACGTAGAAGGCATCGTGATTGACCATCACCGGCAGGCCAGCACTCTCGGCGATGCGGAAGGCCTGGATCACGGTATCGAGCGAATCCTGCGGGTTCTCGGTGTAAAGCTGCACCCAGCCGGTATCGCGCTGCGACAGGCTGTCGATCTGGTCGGGCCAGAACCCCCAGGGCGCGGCGGGGGTGCGGTTGACGTTGAACATCACGATCGGCATCCGCGCCCCGGCCGCGTAATGCAGCAATTCGTGCATCAGCAGCAGCCCCTGCGAGGAGGTTGCGGTGAAGACCCGCGCCCCCAGCGCCGAGGCGGCGATGCAGCCCGCCATCGCCGAATGTTCGCTTTCGGGGGTCAGAAGCTCTGCCTTGAACTGGCCCTGGCTCTGGAATTCGATCAGCTTTTCCAGGATCGGCGTCTGCGGCGTGATCGGATAGAGCGGGGCGACATCGGGAACGGCCAGCCGCACCCCCCAGGCGACGGCGTGATTGCCGTTCATCAGGCGCATGTCTTCGTTCAGAACGGGGGCATTCATCGTGCCTCATCCTCTTGCATGTGGATCGAGCCTGTGGGGCATTCGGCGACGCACAGCCCGCAGCCCTTGCAATAGTCGGTTTTCACGCTGTAGCCGCCGTCTTCCAGCTTGGTGATCGCCATGTCGGGGCAGTAGAAATAGCAATTGTCGCAGAAGATGCAGGTGCCGCAACTGAAGCAGCGCGACGCTTCCTTGCGGGCCTGCGCCTCGGTCAGGGGTTCCTGCACCTCGTCGAAGCTGGCCAGCCTTGCCACCACATCGGCGACGGGCTGATGCGTGCGGGCGTGGTCCTCCTGGTAGGCGGGGTTGATCCGGTCATAGCCGACCTGCGGCGCGATTTCCGGCACCGGGGCGGCAATGCCCGTTTGCAGGAAACCGGCAATGGCATGGGCGGCCTCCTTGCCCATGCCGACCGCCTCGGTCACGAAGCGTTCCATGCTGGCCACGTCGCCGCCGGCGAAGAGGCCCGGCGCGCTGGTCTGCCAGCCCGGCGCGGTGGCGATCACCGGGCCGTTCGCGTCCAGCAATTCGGCCCAGCGGGCAAGGTCGGCATCCTGGCCGATGGCCGGAATGATCGTGTCGGCATTCAGGGTGAATTCGCTGCCGGGGACGGGATCGGCGCGGAACTGGCCGCGTTGCGCACCCGGCTGGAATTCGACCCTGATGCAGTGCGCAGTGACGCTTTCTCCCTCGAAGCTGGCCGAATGCAGCATCGCGGCGCTGACGAAACCGATGCCTTCCTCGGCGCCCTCGTCCAGCTCGACCTTCTGCGCGGGCAGGCGGCCTTCGGGTTCCAGCGTCAGCACGGTGACGGCACGGCCCAGCCGCCGGCAGGTGCGCGCCACATCCATCGCGGCGCTGCCGCCGCCGATCACCACCACATGCGCGCCGGTGCGGGCGATCTGTTCGTCCTGCGGCGCGGCCAGGAAATCGGCGCTGTCGACGATCCAGTCCTGATCGTAATCGAGCGTGGGCAGGCGTTTGGGCCTGCTGGCCCCGGTCGCCAGGAACACCGCGTCATGTTCGGCGCGCAGGCGTTCCAGCGCCGCTTCGTCCATCACCTCGGCATTGAGGCGGATGTCGATGCCCATCGCGGCGATGCGGTTCACCTCGCCGTCCAGCACGGCCCGGTCCAGCCGGTAGGAGGGGATGCCGTGCCGCATCAGCCCGCCAAGCTGCCCGCTGGCCTCGAACAGGGTCACGGCATAGCCCTGGCGGCGCAGCTGATAGGCGGCCGACAGCCCGGCCGGCCCGCCGCCGATAATGGCGACCGATTGCGCGCGTTCCTCTTCGGGGGCGGGAAAGGCCCAGCCCTGATCCAGCGCCGCGTCACCGACGAATCGCTCCAGGCTGCAGATGCCCACCGTCTCGTCATGTTCGACCCTGTTGCAGGCGGTTTCGCACGGATGATGACAGATGCGCCCGGCAATGGCTGGGAAGGGGTTGTTGTCGGCCAGCGTGACGAAGGCGCCGTGGATATCGCCGTTCTTGACCTGGCCGATCCAGGTGGCGATGCGCCCGTTGACGGGGCAGGCGCCCAGGCAGGGCGACGGCTGATCCTGGTAATTCGGCAGCGCCGCGCGCCAGGTGCCGGTCAGGCGGTTCTCGCTCGACAGGTGGGTCCAGAGCGGGGAAAGCTGTTCGTTCATTGGTGTCAGGCCTCCTCGGCGATCGCGGCCATCAGGTCATGTGCCTCGCGGCAGGCGGCGACATTCTCGGCCTTACGGGCCGGGGCGGATTGTTCGATGATGCGGCACATCGTGTCGATGTCGGGCTGGCCCAATGCAGCGACGAAACCGCCCAGAAGCGCGGAATTGACCACCTTGCCCATATCGTTGCGCCGGGCGATGGCGCGCCCGTCGACCGGGATGATCCGGTGCGGGCCGGTGCCGGTCAGATCCTGCGACGTGCGCGGCGAATTGACCACGATCCGCGCGCCGGGGCGGGCAAGCGCCAGGAAATCGGCGTCAAGCAGGCTGTCGTCGAAACATAGCAGCGCGTCGGCCTGCACGATGTTGCAGCGCAGCCGGATCGGGCCGTCATCGACCCGCAGCGACGACATGACCGGCGTGCCGCGCCGCGCGCCGCCATAGGTCGCGAAGGTCTGCACCTGCCGGCCCATCGCAAAGAAGGCCTGCGCCAGCAGGTTGCCGGCCGTCTGGGCGCCCTGTCCGCCGCGCCCCAGGATGATGATCTCGATCATGATGCGCCTTTCTGTGCCAGTGTCAGGGCCGGCTTGCGGGCCGCCGGAGTCGTGCCGGAGGCCGGTTCGGATGCCGCGTCCGTTCGGGGGGCCGCGCAGGGGGGCGTGCCGCCCGCCATCTCGCGCAGACGGTACCGCTGGATCTTGCCGGTCGCGGTTTTCGGAAGCAAGTCCAGCGCGACGATCCAACGCGGATATTTCCACAGGCCGGCCGTTTTCTTGACATGGGTCTTCAGCTCGTCGAACAGCGTCTCGGCCGTCTGGCCGGGGGCCAGCACGACAAAGGCGCGCGGCTTGACCAGCCCCTCGTCATCGGTATCGGCGATCACCGCCGCCTCGATCACCGCCGGGTGCGAGACCAGCGCCTGTTCCACCTCGGCCGGAGAGACCCAGCGGCCGGCGACCTTGAACATGTCGTCGGCGCGCCCGGCATAATGGTAATAGCCTTCCGCGTCGCGGGTATACTTGTCGCCGGTGCGCACCCAGTCGCCGGCAAAGGTGGCGCGGGACTTGTCGCGCTGGTTCCAGTAGCCATCGCCGGCAGAGCCGCCCGAGACCAGCAATTCGCCCAATTCGTCATCGGCCACGTCGCGGCCGTCTTCGTCCACCAGCCGCAGCCGGTAGCCGGGAAATTCGCGCCCCACAGTGCCATAGCGGATATCGTCCGGCCGGTTGGAGATGAAGGCATGCAGCATCTCGGTCGAGCCGATGCCGTTCAGGATGCCGACCCGCATGCGCTTTTCCCAGGCCAGCCCGACATCTTCGGGCAGCGCCTCTCCGGCCGAGACACAAAGGCGCAGACGGTCGGATCCGTTCTCTTGGCGGCAGGCGGGATCGGCCAGCATCGCGGCGTAAAGCGTGGGTACCCCGAAGAACAGCGTCGGACGCGCGCGCGCCAGCACCGACATCACTGTGGCGGGCGAAGTGCGGTCCGGCAGCAGCACGGTGGTGGCGCCGACCGACATCGGCAACGCCATGCTGGCCCCGTGCCCGTAGGCAAAGAACATCTTGGCGGCGGAAAAGCAGATATCGTCGTGCTGGATGCCCAGAACATGCCGGCCATAGGTGTCGGCGATGTATTGCGGGCTGGTATGGACGTGGCGCACCCCCTTGGGCGCGCCGGTCGAGCCCGAGGAATAGAGCCAGAAGGCGGTTTCGTCGCTACAGGTGGCGGCCGTGTCGAACCTGTCGCTCGCGCGCGCCATCAGGATCTGAAGTCGCGGATAGGGATCGTTTTCGATCGCTCCGGTATCGTCGCCGGCGACGATGACATGACGCAGCGCCGGAAGCTGGTCCAGCAGCGGGGCGATCACCTCCAGCAGCGGCGCGGACAGGACGATCGCCTCGGCGCGGCTGTCCTTGAGCATGTATAGGTAATTATCGGCCGTCAGCAGGGTGTTCAGGCAGACCGGCACGATCCCGGCCCGAATCGCCCCCCAGAAGACCGAAGGATAATCGACATCGTCCAGCATCAGCACGGCAACCCGCGCCTCGGGGCGGATTCCCAGCCCGGTCAGCAGGTTGGCGACGCGCATCGTGGCGGCCTGAAGCTGGCCATAGGTCAGCGACCGCGCGGGATCGACGAAGGCGATCTCGTGGCCGTAGCCACAAGAGACATTGCGGTCCACCATTTCGGCGGCGGCATTGTACTCCCTCGGCTTTCCCATCGCGCCCTTCTCCCAAAACGCTTCCATTTGGATAATAAGTATTGTAGTACTCTTATGCGTATTTGGGTATTCTTGCAATCGGAGAATCTCTGAACGCGGCGTTCCGTCATCCTGATGCGGGCCCGGTGCGGGGTTTGCAGCGAAACGAAAAAAATGGGGAAACGGATTGGGACAGAGCTTGCTGAAGGACAAGGTCGCGCTGGTGACCGGGGCGGGGCGCGGTGTCGGGCGCGATATCGCGCTGATGATGGCGGCGAATGGCGCCAGTATCATCGTCAATGATCTGGGCAGCGATGGCGGCGGCGAGGGCAGCGACGACGCGCCCGCCCGCGACGTGGTCCGCGAGATCGAGGCGGCGGGCGGCCGGGCAGAGGTCAATTTCGGATCGGTTGCCGATTACGATCAGGCGCGGGCCATGGTCGATCAGGCGACCGGCAGTTTCGGCCGACTGGACATCGTGGTGAACAATGCCGGGATCCTGCGCGATTCGATCTTTCACAAGATGACCGAACGCGATTTCGACCTGGTGATCGGCGTTCACCTGAAGGGATCGTTCAATGTCAGCCGCTGCGCCGCCGATCTGTTCCGCGCGCAGCAATCGGGCTGTTTCATCCACATGACCTCGACCTCGGGGCTGATCGGCAATCTGGGCCAGGCAAATTACATGGCCGCCAAGCTGGGCATCGTCGGGCTGTCGAAATCCATCGCGCTGGACATGGCGCGCTATAACGTGCGGTCCAACTGCATCTCGCCCTTTGCCTGGAGCCGGATGATCGGCTCGATCCCCGAGGATTCGCCCGAACAGGCCGCGCGGGTCGAAAAGATGCGGCAGATGACGCCCGACAAGATCGCGGTGATGGCGACAGCACTGGCCGCGGATGCGGCCCGGGACGTCACCGGGCAGATTTTCGCGGTGCGCAACAACGAGATTTTCCTGATGGGGCAATCGCGCCCCCTGCGCGGGATGCAGCGATCCGAGGGCTGGAGCGCGCAAAGCGTGCTGGATCATGCCTTTCCCGCGCTGCGGCCGAATTTCTATCCGCTCGACCGGACCGCCGACATCTTCGGATGGGACCCGGTCTGATGGGATCCGCTCCGATGGATCCCGCACCACGGCACATCCCGCTGGCGCGCGACAATTCGCGTCTGGCGATATGGTGCACAGAACGTAAGCTACCGGCACTATAATGCATCTACATAATGGTCAAGGGAGGACAAGATGACCAATAGAAGAACCCTGCTTGGAGTTGCCGCCGCCGCGGCGATGGCGGCCGGACTGCCCGGAACGGCGTCGGCGGCCGAATTCGAATATACCCTGCAAAGCTTTCTTCCGGCGCAGGCGACCATTCCGGCGATGATCATCGACGTGTGGGCCGACAAGGTCGAGGAGGCGTCGGACGGGCGGATCGAGATCACGCGCCATGCCTCGATGCAGCTTGGCGGCAAGCCGCCCGAGCTTTACGACCAGGCGATCGACGGGATGCTCGACATCACCTGGAACGTGAACGGCTATACGCCCGGACGGTTCCCGCGCAGCGAGGTGTTCGAGCTGCCGTTCATGGTGACCAATGCCGCCGCCGCCTCGGCCGCCTACTGGACGATGATGGAAAAGGACTTCCAGAATTCGGAATTCCAGGATCTCAAGGTTCTGGGCGTCTGGGTGCACGGGCCCGGTGTGATCCATTCCAACAAGCCGGTCACGGAAATCGCCGACATGAACGGCATGAAGATCCGCGGCCCGTCGCGGCTTGCCAATGCGCTGCTCGAAGAGCTGGGCGCGACACCGGTCGGCATGCCGATCCCGTCGGTGCCGGAGGCGCTGTCCAAGGGCGTGATCGACGCGGCCATGGTCCCGTGGGAAGTGACGCGGGCGCTGAAGACATCGGAACTGGTGGATAACCACACCGAATTCACCGGCGAGATGCCCTATACCGTGACCTTCGTGCTGGCGATGAACCAGGGCAAGTTCGATGCCCTGCCCGAGGATCTGCAAAAGGTCATCATGGACAATTCGGCCATGGGATTCTCGGTCTTTGCCGGCACCACCCAGGCCGGCGAGGATACGCCGGGCCGCGATGCCGCGATCGCGCTTGGCAACAACGTCATCACCCTTGACGAGGCGCAATCGGACGTCTGGGCCGAGGCCGCGCAGCCGGTCTACGAGCAATGGGTCGCAGAGATGGACGCCAAGGGCATCGACGGACAGGCCCTGATCGACGAGGCCAGAGCCCTGATGGCCGAGTACGGTAAATAAGCGGGCCCGCCGCGCCGTCACACATGGCGCGGCGGCCATTTGCGAAACGCACAGAATCCGGGGTTCTCCATGCACCGATTTATGGAACGGCTGGCCCGCGTCATGGCGGCACTGGGCGGGCTTGTGCTTTCTTCTCTGATCATCGTGACCTGCCTGTCGGTCCTGGGGCGCGTCCTGAACACCGTTCTGCACGGCTGGATCGGCACGCTGGCGCCGGGGGCGTCGCAGGCGCTGCTCGACCTGGGCGTGGGGCCGATCCTGGGCGATTTCGAACTGGTCGAGGCCGGGGTCGCCTTTGCCATCTTCGCCTTCATGCCGCTGTGCCAGATCAGTGCGGGCCATGCCAGCGTCGATCTGCTGACCAACATGCTGGGGCCGCGTACCAACCGGTTCCTGCAGATGGTGATCGACATCGTCTTTGCGGTGGCGCTGATCCTGATCGCGGTCAAGCTGTATGACGGGCTGCTGGCGAAACGCCGATACGGCGAGACGACCTTCCTGCTCCAGTTTCCGATCTGGTGGTCCTATGCGGCCAGCCTGTTCGCCGCGTCCATCGGCGCGCTGGCCGGGGTCTATGTCGCCATTGTCCGCTGTGTCGAATTCGCCACCGGCAAGAGCATTCTCAACGGCGGCAGCGGAGCCGAAGCATGAGCGATTTCCAGACCGGCCTGCTGTCGTTCCCGGTGCTGATGGTCCTGATCTTTCTGCGCATCCCGATCGGACTGGCGATGTTCATCGTCGGACTTGTCGGGGTCGCGATCGTGACCGGCAACCCGAACATGGCGCTGATCCGCCTCAAGAGCGAGACCTACTCCACCTTCTCGTCCTATTCGCTGAGCATCGTGCCGATGTTCCTGCTGATGGGCTATTTCGCCACGCTGGGCGGAATGAGCACGGCGCTGTTCAAGGCGGCCGAGGGCATGCTGGGCCACCGGCGCGGCGGGGTGGCCATGGCGGCGATCGGCGCCTGTGCCGGGTTCGGCGCGATCTGCGGCTCCAGCCTGGCGACGGCGGCCACGATGGGCCGGGTCGCGCTGCCCGAACTGAAACGCTATGGCTATGCGGGCGGGTTTTCCACCGCGACCCTGGCGGCGGGCGGCACGCTGGGCATCCTGATCCCGCCCTCGGTCGTGCTGGTGATCTATGCGATCCTGACCGAACAGAACATCGCCAAGCTGTTCCTTGCCGCCTTTGTTCCGGGTCTTCTGGCCACCTTCGGCTATTTCGTCGCCATCTCGATCTATGTGCGGGTGCATCCCGATTCGGCCGGCACAAAGCCGCCGGCGCCGATGGCCGACCGGATCCGCGCGCTGATCGACGTCTGGCCGGTGCTGCTGGTCTTCGGGCTGGTGGTGGGCGGCATCTATCTTGGCTGGTTCACCCCGACCGAAGGCGCGGCGGTGGGCGCGCTGGGAACCGGGGTAATCGCGCTGCTCAATGGCGGGCTGACATGGTCGACGCTGATGGACAGCTTCTATGTCACCGGGCGCTCGACGGCGATGGTGTTCTTCATCGTGCTGGGCGCGGCGTTCTACAACGGCTTTCTGGCGCTCAGCCAGGTGCCGCAGCAGATGTCGGAATACGTGGTCAGCCAGGGGTTCAGCCCGTGGCTCGTGCTGTCGATCATCCTGATCTTCTACCTGATCTTCGGCTGCCTGATGGACAGCCTGTCGATGATCCTGCTGACCGTGCCGATCTTCTTTCCGGTCGTGTCGGTGCTGGATTTCGGAATGAGCCCCGAACACCTGGCGATCTGGTTCGGCATCCTGGTGCTGATCGTGGTCGAGGTCGGGCTGATCACGCCGCCGGTGGGGATGAACCTGTTCATCATCAACACGATGGATCCCAGGACACCCATCGTCGAGACCTACAAGGCCGTCTTCTATTTCGTCGCCACCGACATCGTGCGGGTCGTCATCCTGGTGCTGTTCCCGGCGATCACGCTGTTCCTGATACCGTGATGACAGGCACGCCGGACAGGGAGGATAACCAATGACCGGGTCACAGAACGCAGCCGCCTGGTTCGTCGACCGGCACCTGGCAGAGGGGCGGGCGGACAAGACCGCCTTCCGCGAGGCCGACGGCGCAAGGCGCGCCCTGACATATGGCGAATTGTCCGAGCGGAGCGCGCGCTTTGCCGGGGCGCTGGCGCGGGCCGGAATTCACCGCGAGGAACGGATCGCGCTGATCCTGCGCGACCAGATCGAGTTTCCGGTCGCGTTCTTCGGGGCGATGAAGGCCGGCGTGGTCCCGGTGCCGCTGAACACGCTGCTCTCGGGCGAGGTCTATGGCAACATCCTGAACGATTGCCGCCCCGCGCTGGTGGTCGTGTCGGCCGAGATGTGGGACGCGGTGGCCGCTGCCGTGGCCGGAAACGACCATGTGCGCGAGGTCATCGTGGTCGGCGATGCGCCGAAGGGCATGCTGGACATGGACGGTTTCGTCCGGGATGCCCCCGCTGCCCCCCCGGTCGAGGTTTGCGGCGACGAACTGGCCTTCTGGCTCTATTCTTCGGGCTCGACGGGGCTGCCCAAGGGCGTGCGGCATGTCCATTCCAGCATGCAGGCCACGGCGGAGACCTTCGGCCGGCAGGTGATCGACATCCGCGAGGACGACACCGTCTTTTCGGTGGCCAAGATGTTCTTTGCCTACGGGCTGGGCAACGCGCTCAGTTTTCCCATGTCGGTCGGGGCCACCACCGTATTGCTGGGCGGGCGCCCGACGCCGGATGCGGTGTTCGACATCTTCGCCACCGAAGAACCGACGGTCTTTTGCGGGGTGCCCACCTTTTTTGCCGCGCTGAACGCGGCGCGGGCGGGAAGGGACGACAAACCTGTCTCGAAACTGCGCATCTGCACCTCGGCCGGAGAGGCACTGCCGCGCGAGGTCGGCGAAAGCTGGCGCCGCGCTTGGGGGGTCGATATCGTCGATGGCGTCGGCTCTACCGAGATGCTGCACATCTTCCTGTCGAACCGGCCCGGCGATATCGAATACGGCACATCCGGCACCGCGGTGCCCGGCTACGAGGTGCGGCTGGTGGATGAGCACGGCGCCGAACCCGCTTTGGGCGAGATCGGCGAATTGCTGGTGCGCGGGCCGTCCTCTGCCGACGGCTACTGGAACCGCCGCGACAAGTCGCGCACTACGTTCGAGGGGCATTGGACCCGCACCGGCGACAAGTACGAGTGCCGCGCCGATGGCCGCTATGTCTATTGCGGGCGCACGGACGACATGTTCAAGGTCTCGGGCATCTGGCTGTCCCCGTTCGAGGTGGAACAGACGCTGGTCGAACATCCGCGCGTGCTGGAAGCGGCGGTCGTGCCGTGGCGCGGCGATGACGGGCTGGAAAAGCCCAAGGCCTATGTCGTGCTGAAACCCGGCGGCGAGGCCAAGTTTGGCGCCGATCTGGCCGAGGATCTCAAGGCTTTCGTGAAGGACCGGATCGGGATGTGGAAATATCCCCGCTGGATCGAGGTGGTCGAGGATTTGCCGAAAACCGCCACCGGCAAGATCCAGCGTTTCAGATTGAGGCAGGAGGCATGATGCAGATCGACTGGTCACAAACCCCGGACGCACCGCTGATCGTGGATGGCAAGAGGCTGGAACATGCCTGTCACGGGCCGGCCCCGGATACGGCTGACGCGGAATCCGACGCCGCACCCACCATCGTGCTGCTGCATGAAGGGTTGGGCTGCGTGTCGCTGTGGCGCGATTTTCCACGCGATCTGGCGCAGGCGACCGGCTGCGGCGTGTTCGTCTACAGCCGCGCCGGATACGGGCAGTCGGATCCGGCGGATCTGCCGCGCCCGCTGGATTACATGACGCGCGAGGCGCTGGAGGTTCTGCCGCATGTACTGGACGCGATCGGCGCGCGGCGGGTGATCCTGGCGGGGCATTCCGACGGGGCGACGATCGCCGCGATCCATGCCGGCTCGATCGAGGATTTCCGGGTGCGCGGCCTGATCCTGATGGCGCCGCATTTCTTCACCGAAGCCATGGGCCTGCAATCCATCGCCGAGGCGCGCGACGCCTATGCCGGCGGCGATCTGAAAGAACGGATGGCCCGGCATCATCGCGATCCCGACAATGCCTTTCGCGGCTGGTGCGACAGCTGGCTCGATCCCGGTTTCAAGGCGTGGAACGTGGCCGAGGTGATAGATTACCTGCGCATTCCGGTGCTGGCGGTGCAGGGGCGGCAGGACCAATACGGCACAGGCGCGCAGATCGACGAGGTCGCCGGGCGCATCTATTCCCCGCTGGACGTGACGATGCTGGACGATTGCCGCCACGCGCCGCATCTGGACCAGCCCGAAAGGACCCTTGCCGCGATTGCCGAATTCACCGGCCGGCTGCGGCGAATCGAGGCCGAGAAGGTCGCGCCCGCCTGAGCGTCGCCGCAGGGATCGGCGGGCATGAAGATGCAAGATTGTCCAAGGCAAGGGTGAAATATGCGCATCATACTGCACTTTTTCGTTGCCTCTGGCAAAAACACTGCAATATAGTGCAGATATCCGAACGCGGTATCGTGCCGAGCAACAGGAGACGCCGCCCATGGCCGGAAAGATCGACTTTCAGACCGATCCGTCGCGATATCGTCATTGGCGGGTCGAATATGACGGGCCGGTCGCCAATCTGTTCATGGATGTGGACGAGGATGGCGGGCTGTTCGACGGCTACCAGCTCAAGCTGAATTCCTACGATCTGGGCGTCGATATCGAACTGGCCGATATCGTGCAGCGGATGCGGTTCGAACATCCCGAGATCCGGGTCGTGGTCCTGCAATCGGGCAAGGCCGGGGTGTTCTGCGCCGGGGCCAATATCCGGATGCTGGCCGGGGCCAACCATGGGCACAAGGTCAATTTCTGCAAGTTCACCAATGAAACCCGCAACGCGATGGAAGCGGCAGAGGCCGATTCGGGGCAGAAATACATCGCCGCGATCAAGGGCACCTGCGCGGGTGGCGGCTATGAACTGGCGCTGGCCTGCAACCACATAATGCTGACCGATGACGCGACATCCTCGGTGTCGCTGCCCGAGGTGCCGCTGCTGGCGGTGCTGCCGGGAACCGGCGGGCTGACGCGGGTGACCGACAAGCGCCGGGTGCGCCGCGACCGCGCCGATATCTTCTGCTCCACCGAGGAGGGGGTGAAGGGAAAGCGCGCCGCCGAGTGGCGCCTGGTCGACGAGGTGGTGGCGAATTCGACCTTTGACGAAACGGTGCAGGAACGGGCGCGCGAATTCGCCGGCGAGGGGCGGGATGTGCAGGGCATCGCGCTCGGCTCGCTGGACCGGACCTTCGGCGCGGACGGATCGGTGCGCTATTCCACGCTGGAGGTGGAACTGGACCGCGCCGCGCGCAAGGCGACGATCACCATCAACGGCCCCGAAGAGGACGCGCCCGCCGACATGGAATCCTTTGCCGCGCAGGAGGGTGCCGCCTGGATGCTGCGGCTGGCGCGCGAGTTGGACGACGCGATCCTGCATCTGCGCTTCAACGAGATGGAGGCGGGGCTGTGGGTGCTGCGCAGCCAGGGCGATGCGAGCCGCGTGATCGCGCATGAGGCGCTGCTGACCGACAATGCCGACCACTGGCTGGCGCGCGAGGTGCTGCAGCTCTGGAAACGGGTGCTCAAACGGCTCGACGTGACCTCGCGCAGTCTGGCGGCCCTGGTCGAGAACGGATCGTGCTTTGCCGGCATCCTGGCCGAGATCCTGTTCGCGGTGGATCGCTGCTACATGATGGAGGGCGAATTCGACGGCGACAATCGCCCTGGCGCAGCGGTGACGCTGACCGGGGTCAATTTCGGACGGCTGCCGATGGGCAACGGGCTGACCCGGCTGGAGACACGGTTTTTCGGAGAGCCGGGCGCGGTGGAAAGGGCGCGTGCCGAAATCGGCGTGCCGCTGGAGGCCGAAGAGGCCGAGGCGCTGGAACTGGTGACGATGATCCTGGACGATATCGACTGGGACGACGAGATCCGCATCTTCATGGAAGAGCGCGCCAGCTATTCGCCCGATGCGATGACCGGGATGGAGGCCAACCTGCGCTTTGCCGGTCCCGAAACCATGGAAACCCGGATCTTCGGGCGGCTGACCGCCTGGCAGAACTGGATTTTCCAGCGGCCGAACGCGGTGGGCAAGGACGGTGCGCTGCAGCGCTACGGCACCGGCAAGCGCGGCGATTACAACATGGAACGTGTGTAGGGGCGGGGCCGTCCCGCCACCCGGCAGATCACAGCGGAGAGACCAATGAGCGACCTTGTGAACGTAAGCTACGACACCCGGATCCCCAACAATGTCGGGCTCAGCTCTGACCGCAAGGTGCTGAAGGCGCTGGAAAAATGGCATCCGGGCTATATCAGCTGGTGGAACGACCTGATCCCGCAAAAATTCCAGGAATCGCTGATCTACCTGCGCACCGCCGTCAGCGTCGATCCCAAGGGCTGGGCCAAGTTCGATTACGTGAAGATGCCCGAATATCGTTGGGGCATCCTGCTGGCCCCCGCCGTCGAGGATCGGCGCATTCCGTGCGGCGAGCATCTGGGACAGCCCGCCTGGCAGGAGGTGCCGGGCGAATACCGCAACATGTTGAAGCGGCTGATCGTGATCCAGGGCGATACGGAACCGGCCAGCGTCGAACAGCAGCGCTGGCTGGGCCAGACCGCGCCCTCGCTCTACGACATGCGCAACCTGTTCCAGGTCAATGTCGAGGAGGGGCGGCACCTGTGGGCGATGGTCTACCTGCTGCAGAAATATTTCGGCAAGGACGGGCGCGAAGAGGCCGACGATCTGCTGCGCCGCTCGTCCGGCTCGGAAGAGGCGCCGCGCATGCTGGGCGCCTTCAACGAGGAAACGCCCGACTGGCTGTCCTTCTTCATGTTCACCTATTTCACCGACCGCGACGGCAAGATGCAGCTGGAAAGCCTGGCGCAATCCGGCTTCGACCCGCTCAGCCGCACCTGCCGTTTCATGCTGACCGAGGAAGCGCATCACATGTTCGTCGGCGAGACCGGCGTCGGCCGCACCATCCAGCGCACCTGCGAGGCGATGAACGAGGCGGGCATCACCGATCCCTTCGACACCGACCGGATCCGCGCGCTGGGGGTGATCGACCTGCCGACCATCCAGAAGAAGCTGAACCTGCATTACACCCTGTCGCTGGACCTGTTCGGCCAGGAGGTGTCGACCAATGCCGCCAATGCCTTCAATGCCGGCATCAAGGGCCGCTACATGGAACAGAAGATCGACGACGACCACCAGCTGGCCGGCGATACCTACCGGGTCTGGGACATGGTGGATGGCAAGCTGGTGCAGCATGACGTGCCGGCGCTGACCGCGATCAACATGCGCCTGCGCGACGATTACACCCGCGACGCGGCCGGCGGGGTCGGGCGCTGGAACAAGATCATCGAGAAGGCCGGGATAGAGTTTCGCCTGAAGCTGCCGCATGAAAGCTTCAACCGCAAGATCGGCGTCTTCTCCGGGCATAATTTCGACCCCAACGGCAACCTGCTGGACGGCGCGGCCTATGACGCCGGTCTGGCCGAATGGCTGCCGACCCGTGCCGATGGCGATTTCATCGCCTCGCTGATGGTTCCCGTCACCGAGCCGGGTCAATATGCCGGCTGGATCGCGCCGCCCAAGGTCGGTATCGACAACAAGCCGGGCGACTTCGAATATGTTCAGTTGCATATGGCCTGATCTCGGGCCCGATCCGAGGCCCCAGCCACCCAGACCCAGACCGGAGGACGCAATGTTGATCGACCGCGCCCAGGCCCCGACACCGCGCACCGAAGCGCTGGCCCGCGACGTGGCGCGGCTGCACGGTCAATGCGTCGGCTGCACCGATTGCCGGGGTGTTTGCCAGGTATTGCTGGATACGCTGGTCGTGCCGGGCCTTGTCCTGGGGGCGGGGCAGGGACGCCAGGAATGACCAAGCCGCTGAAACAGCACCTGATCGACCCGGAAATCTGCATCCGCTGCTATACCTGCGAGATGACCTGCACCGTGGGCGCGATCAGCCATGACGACAACAATGTCGTGGTCGATGCCGACAAATGCGGCTTCTGCATGGATTGCATTCCGGTCTGCCCGACCGGTTCCATCGACGAATGGCGCGTGGTCGAAACCCCCTATTCGCTGGAGGACCAGTTCGGATGGGAGGAATTGCCGGGCCAGCAGGAGATCGGCGAAAGCGCGGGCGAGGCCGAAACCGGGCTGGAGGCCTTCGACGAGGCGATCGCGGCCCTGCTGGCCGATGCGCACAAGGGGGCCGGCGGCAAGGCCCGCGCCCCGGCCAGCGCGGCCAAGCCGACCATCAACATGTACAACCTGGCCAAGCCGGCCGAGGCCACCGTTCAGGGCAATTACCGCCTGACCCAGGATCCCGACCATGACGTGCGCCATATCATCCTGAATTTCGGCACGCTGCCCTTTCCGGTTCTGGAAGGGCAGAGCATCGGCATCATCCCGCCCGGACAGGATGCCGAGGGCAAGCCGCATCTGCCACGACTTTATTCCGTGTCCAGCCCGCGCGACGGCGAGCGGCCGAATTTCAACAACCTGTCGCTGACCGTCAAGCGCGAGCCCGGCGGGCTGTGCTCGAACCATGTCTGCGATCTGGCCAAGGGCGACAAGGTGCAGGTGACCGGCCCGTTCGGCGCGACCTTCCTGATGCCCGAGGATGCGCGCGCGCGGCTGCTGATGATCTGCACCGGCACCGGTTCGGCGGCGTTCCGCGCCTTTACCATGCGTCGCCAGCGCAGCACCGGCGCGAAAAGCGGCGGAATGACCATGTTCTTCGGCGCGCGCAATCCCGAATGCCTGCCCTATTTCGGCCCGCTGGCCAAGGTGCCCGAGACGCTGCTGTGCAAGCACATGGTGTTCAGTCGGACACCCGGCGCGGCCAGGGAATACGTGCAGGACCGGATGCGCGCCCAGTCCGGGGCGGTGGCCGATCTGCTGGCCGATCCGAACACTCATATCTATATCTGCGGTCTGCGCGGGATGGAGGAGGGCGTCGAAGCCGCCCTGACCGGCATCGCCGAAGGGATCGGCCGCGACTGGACGACATTGCGCGACGAAATGCGCGGCGAGGGCCGCTATCATGTGGAGACCTACTGACCATGGATGCACGGCCCGAAAGCCAGACCGATACCGAAACCGGGACCGGCAGCGCGCCCGCGCCCTTCATCCACGAGGTCCGCGTCGGCTGGGGCCATTGCGACCCGGCGCGCATCGCCTATACCGGCCATATTCCCGGCTTCGCGCTGGAGGCGATCGACGCCTGGTGGCAGGCGCATCTGGGCGGCGACGGCTGGTTCGAGATCAACATGGACCGCAATGTCGGCACGCCCTTCGTGCATCTGAGCTTCGATTTCAGCGCGCCGATCACGCCGCGTCACATGCTGATCTGCGAAGTGGCACCGATGCGGCTGGGCACCAAATCCATCGAGTTCCGGGTGATCGGCCGGCAGGACGGCAGGCAATGTTTCATCGGCCGGTTCGTCTGCGTCTTCGTGATCTCTGACCGGCACGGCGTGTCGATCCCGGCGCCGCAGGACATCCGCGCCATGGTCGAGCCGCTATTGCCCGGCGCCGCTTCGTGATGGACCGCAAAGGCGGCATCGCGGCCCCTGCGCCGGACCCGGATCCGGTGCCCGACCCCGCCGATCTGATCGTGCGGGTGGGCGAAAGGGTGCGCCGCGCGCGCGAGGCGAAGGGCATGCCGCGCCGGGTGCTGTCGGAACGGTCCGGCGTCTCGCCGCGCTATCTGGCGCAGCTTGAAACCGGGGCGGGCAACATCTCCATCGGGCTCTTGCAGCGCGTGGCGGCTGCGCTGGATCACCGGATCGAATGGTTCGTCGGCGAGGCCGATGCCTGGACCTCGGAGACGATGCGCATCGCCGATCTGTACCACCGCGCCGACGCGCAGGTGCAGGACCAGGTGCTGGAATTGCTCGGCTCGCACCAGCCGCAGGCGCGGCGCGCCCGGCGGATCTGTCTGCTGGGGCTGCGCGGGGCCGGCAAATCGACGCTGGGCGCGCTGGCCGGCAAGGCGCTGGACATGCCGTTCGTGCAGCTCAACCACCAGATCGAGGATCAAAGCGGCATCCCCGTGGCCGAGGTCATGGCGCTCTACGGCCCCGAAGGCTATCGCAAGCTGGAGGCCCAGGCGCTGCGCCATGTCGTGGCCACGCAGGACCGGCTGATCTTGGAGGTGGCCGGCGGGGTCGTCAGCGATCCGGTGATCTTCGGCAGCCTGCTGAACGATTTTCACACGATCTGGCTGCGCGCCGCCCCCGAGGATCACATGGCCCGCGTCCGCGCCCAGGGCGACGAGCGCCCGATGACAGGCAATCCCGAAGCGATGGCGCAGCTCCGCTCGATCCTGACCAGCCGCGAGGCGATCTATGACCGCGCCCAGGCCCGGCTGGACACGGCCGGAAAAAGCGTGGAGCAATCGCTGGACGAGTTGCTGGCGCTGATCGAAACGCAGCATTTCCTGGCCTGAGCAAGGCATTACGGGCCGGCATTTTCCCCATTCTACGAGGTTTCCATCCGTGAACAGACAAAGGCAGGGCAAAGCGCAAGGCAGGGTCGCATTCGAGATGCACGGCCGGATCGCAATCCTTGAAATCGACAATCCGCCGGTCAATGCCGGATCGCATGCGGTGCGCACCGGCATCGCCGAGGGCATCGCCCGCGCCACCGAAAACCGCGCCGAGGGGGCGGTACTGCTGGGCGCCGGGCGGTGTTTCGTGGCCGGGGCCGATCTGCGCGAATTCGGGCAGAAGCTGGCACCGCCGGACCTGCCGCAGGTGATCGCCCTGATCGAGGCGGCGCCGTTCCCGGTCGTCGCCGCGCTGCATGGCGTGGCGCTTGGCGGCGGGCTGGAGCTTGCCCTGGGCTGCGATTACCGGTTGGCCGATCCGGCGGTGGAACTGGGCCTGCCCGAGATATCGCTGGGCATCATCCCCGGCGCCGGCGGCACCCAGCGTCTGCCGCGCCTGATCGGCGGCGCCCGCGCCATCGAGGTGATCTGCGGCGGCGCGCGGATTAGCGGGGCCGAGGCGCTGGAGCTGGGGCTGGTCGATGTGCGTGCCGATGGACCGCTGCTGGAAGCCGCGCTTGCCTTTCTTGCCGAAACGCCCCGGCCCAAGCGGCGCACGCTGGACCTGCCCCCGCCGGGCGAGGTGCCGGGGACACTCGACGCGGCCGAACAAAGGGCGCTGCGGCGCGGCAAGGGCCGGCCCAACGTCACCGAGGCGATCCGCCTGATCCGCGCCGCCATTTCCGGGGATGCGGGCACATCCGCCGCGCTTGCCGATGAACGCGCGGTGTTCCAGAGACTGCGCGTCGGCGCGGATGCGAAGGCGCTGCGTTACCTGTTCTTTGCCGAACGCCGCGCCGGGCGGGTCGAGGGGCTGGACATGGGGCTTGCGCGCCGCATCGACAGCGTCGCGGTGATCGGCGGCGGCACGATGGGGCAGGGTATCGCCCGCGCCTTTCTGGCCGCCGGCCTGTCCGTGACGCTGGTCGAACAGGACGCGGCCGCGCTGGAAAGGGCGCTTGGCGGCATTGCCGCCAGCCTTGACGCGCAAGTCAGAAAGGGCCGCCTGGGCGCCGATGCGCGCGCCGAACGGGCCGCGCTGCTGACCGGAACCATCGAGTATGACGCGCTTGCCGGCTGCGATCTGGCGATCGAGGCGGTGTTCGAGGACATGAAGCTCAAGCAGGACTTGCTGGCCCGGCTGGAGGCGGCGCTGCCCGCCGGCGCGATCATCGCCACCAACACCTCTTACCTGGATATCGACACGATGGCGGCGCATCTGGACGATCCCGGCCGCGTGATCGGCCTGCATTTCTTCAGCCCTGCCGATATCATGCCCCTGCTGGAACTGGTGCGTGCCGCGCGGACCTCGGACACCGCGCTGGCCACCGGGCTGAAACTGGCGCGCAGGCTGGGCAAACAGCCGGTCGTGGCCGGCGTCGCCGAGGGCTTCATCGGCAACCGGATCTACGCCGCCTATCGCCACCGCGCCGAATTGCTGGTGCTGGACGGCGCCGCGCCCGAGGCGGTGGACCGCGCCATCGAGGATTTCGGCTTCGCGATGGGGCCTCTCGCCGTGTCCGACCTGTCGGGGCTGGACATCGCCTGGGCGCGGCGCAAACGGCTTGCCCAGGAGCGCGAACAGGCGGGGCAGGCCGCCGCGCCGCGCGATCCGCTCGTCGCCGATCTGCTCTGCGAGGCCGGACGGCTGGGGCGCAAGACCGGCAAGGGCTGGTACGATTATTCGGGCGCCGAAAAGGGCGGCAGACCCGCGCCGCGCCCCGATCCGGATGTTGCCGC
Organism: uncultured Paracoccaceae bacterium; assembly: GCA_947503765.1. Lineage (GTDB taxonomy): Bacteria > Pseudomonadota > Alphaproteobacteria > Rhodobacterales > Rhodobacteraceae > Psychromarinibacter. The sequence goes on from CANNFA010000005.1 coordinate 179,230, forward strand.
GCTGATCGACCGTGCCCGCGAGGAGGCCGGGATCACCAAGCAGGAATTCGATCCGCGTAGCATCCAGCGCCAGCTTCTGGCCGCCATGGTGAACGAGGCTGCCTGTGTGATGGCCGACGGTATCGCGCAGCGCGCCTCGGACGTGGATGTGACGCTGGCCAATGGCTATGGCTTTCCGCGCTGGCGCGGCGGGCCGCTTTACTGGGCGTCGGGGCAGGATCGCGGCGCATTGCTTGCCGATCTGGATGCGCTGGCGCAGGCGATGGGGCCGGGCCACCGCACCGGGCCGGTCGATGCCATCCTGAACGATTTTCAAACCCGCAAAGAGGGCTGAGCCATGCAATCCGTGTTCATCTGCGATTACATCCGCACGCCGATCGGCCGCTATGGCGGCGCCCTGTCGGGCATCCGCAGCGACGATCTGGCCGCGCTGCCGCTGCGCGCGCTGAAGGACCGGCATTCCGGCCTCGACTGGGAAGCGGTGGTCGACGTGATCTATGGCTGCAGCAACCAGGCGGGCGAGGACAACCGCTGCGTCGCGCGCATGGCGCTGCTGTTGGCGGACCTGCCCGAAACGCTGTCGGGCACCACGATCAACCGGCTTTGCGGGTCGGGGATGGATGCGGTGCTGACCGCCTGGCGAAGGCTTGCGGTGGGCGAGGGCGATCTTGCCATCGCCGGCGGTTCGGAAAGCATGAGCCGCGCGCCCTTCGTCATGCCCAAGGCCGGCGTCGCCTTTTCGCGCCAGACCAGCATCGAGGACACGACGATCGGCTGGCGCTTCGTCAATCCGCTGATGCAGCAGAAATACGGCACCGAATCGATGCCCGAGACGGCCGAGAACCTGGCCGAGGATTTCGCCATCTCGCGCGAAGACCAGGATGCCTTTGCCCTGCGCTCGCAACAGCGGGCGGCGGCGGCGATCGCTTCGGGCACCCTGAGGGGCGAGATCATGCCCGTGCCCATCCCGCAGCGGCGCGGCGATCCGGTGATCTTCGACACCGACGAACATCCGCGCGCCACCACGGCCGAGAAGCTAGCCGCGCTGCCCGCGCCGTTCCGCAAGGGCGGAAGCGTGACGGCCGGCAATGCGTCGGGCGTCAATGACGGGGCGGCGGCGCTGATCCTGGCGACCGAGGCGGGGGCGCGGCGGCACGGGCTGACCCCGCTGGCGCGGATCACCGGCGGCGCCACGGCGGGCGCGCCGCCGCGCATCATGGGGATCGGGCCGGTCCCGGCGACGCAAAAGCTGTGCGCGGCGCAGGGCCTGGCACCGGGCGATTTCGACGTGGTCGAATTGAACGAGGCCTTCGCCGCCCAGGCGCTTGCGGTACTGCGCCAGCTTGGCCTGCCGGACGATGCAGGCCATGTGAACCCCGATGGCGGCGCCATCGCCTTTGGTCATCCGCTGGGCATGTCGGGCGCGCGGATCACCGGAACCGCCGCGCGGCGGCTTGCCGCCGGCGGGGGCCGCCGCGCGCTGGCGACGATGTGCATCGGCGTGGGGCAGGGCATCGCGATATCGCTGGAGGCGGTCTGATGCGGGCGCCGAAGGCTGAAATCGCCACCGCGCAAGGCTTCGGCAATCCAGCAGAGCAGCGGGCATAGCTTGTACGGGGCCGTAAATTCGCCCCGGTAAGCAGAATTATGTTATCTCATCTATGTGGCATCAAGCGCCGGCGGCGGCCGCGACCTCTTCCTTGCGGGCCATGGCGCGGCCGTGCCGCTCGACCTGTTTGAGCATCGTGGCCAGCGTGATCGAGCTGTAGGTCGACATGACGATATCGTTGATCTCTTTCGACACCTCGAATAGCACCCATTCCTCGGCCGTCGCCTTTGACGGATCGGACAGCTTGCAGGTGGTGGAGGTATCCTCGAACAGGCTGACGATATCGAACAGCGTCGTGCGCCGGGCATTGCCGGAAAAGCTGTAGCCGCCGCCGACGCCGCGGATCGACTGGACCAGACCGGCGCGGCCAAGCGTCAGCAGCACCTTGGCAAGGTGATGCGCCGAAACGCGGTATTTCGCGCCGATCTCGGCGGCGGAAATCTGGCGCTCGGGGTTCGAGGCCAGTTCCATCAGGGCGTAGATGGCAAGGCGGCTGGATTGTTGCACGATGTTTCCTTTGCGATCAGGCGGGACGCGCCAGGCGATGGGCCGCGGCGCTTTCAGTCTTCCAGGGTCATTTCCAGTTGAATGTAGGGGCCGGCGGTCATGCCTTCGCCGCGAAAGAACGACATGTGCAGCGGGTTCTGGCGCGGCACCATGGTGCGGACCTTGGTGATGCCGACCTGCCGGAACTCGTTGCACATCGCCTGGAACAACCGCTCGCCGATATGCTGCTGGCGGTGATCGGGATCGACCGAGACGGCGAAGATCCAGCCGCAGGGTTCCGAGCCGAATTCCCAGACCCGCACCTCGCCGGCGATCAGGCCGAGGATCCGCGAGCTGTCCGGCGTGTCGGCATGTTCGGCGATCAGGAAGAACCGTTCGTCCAGACGCCGCGATCCGTAGCGTTCATAGATGTCGTGCCAGTATTCGGGCTTGGCCTGTCCGGTGACACGCGCATCCAGATCGACGACCTGGTCCAGATCCTCCGCCGTCGCCCGCCGGATGCGAAGCGTCGGGGCCAGGGACGGGTCCGTGACGTTGACGTTCATGTGCGCTCCTCTCATTCGATGGCACCCGGACCGGCCGATATGCCTGGCGGGGGTGCGACCCTTTAGCCCGCGCGCGGCGCGATTTGCAACTGAACCCCCCGGCATGGTGGCAAGCGCAGACCCGGCCCGTACCCGGCCCCGTGCCTAGCCCGTTCGAGGCGGATCCTGGTCAGGGGTGCGCGATTTTCACCGTCCGGCAATCTATTCCCTATACGCCGAATTCATTTTAGGTATAATAGTACTGGAATAGCGTTTTACAAGCCGGAATGCGAAAAGGCCCATGGAATGAAGCGGATCGTCAGTCTGGAAATCAATGGTCGCACGGTCGAGGAGATCGTGCCGGACAACATGCTGCTGGTCGATCTGCTGCGCGACCGGCAGGGCCTGACCGGGACCAAGCAAGGTTGTGACGGCGGCGAATGCGGCGCCTGCACGGTGCTGGTCGACGGGCGGCCCCGGCTGTCCTGCATCGCCCTTGTGGCAGGCTGCGACGGCAAGCGGATCGAGACGATCGAAGGACAGGCGAAGGGCGGCCATCTGTCGGCGCTGCAACGCGCCTTTCACGAAAACCTGGGCGCGCAATGCGGGTTCTGCACGCCGGGGATGATCCTGGCCGCCGAAGGCCTGCTGCGCGACAACCCCGCCCCCGACGAGGATGAGATCCGGGTCGCGCTCGGCGGCAACCTGTGCCGCTGCACCGGCTATGTGAAGATCATCGAATCGGTGCAGGTCGCCGCGGCGGAGATGCGGTCATGAGCGGCGCCATCGGACAGCGCGTTCCGCTGGTCGACGGGATCGAAAAGGTCACCGGCCGCGCGCAATATACCGCCGATCTGGACAGCCGCGACGCGCTGGTCGGGCGGATCCTGCGATCCCCGGTCAGCCACGGGCGGATCCTGCGCATCGACACCGCGAAGGCAGAGGCGCTGCCGGGCGTCACGGCCGTCATCACCGGCGACGATTGCGCGCTGACCTTCGGCGTCATCCCGATCGCGATGAACGAATATCCCATGGCGCGCGGCAAGGTGCGCTATCGCGGCGAACCGATCGCCGCCGTCGCGGCCGAGGATGCGGCCATCGCCGCCCGCGCGCTGGACCTGATCGAGGTCGAGATAGAGGAATTGCCCGCCTGCTATACCCCGGCCGAATCCCGCGCGCCGGGCGCCACGCTCTTGCATGACGACAAGCCGGGCAACCTGGAACGCGACGTGCATCACGTCTTTGGCGATGTCTCTGCCGGGTTCGCCGAGGCCGACCTGGTGCGCGAGGACAGCTTCGACTGCGCCGAGATCAACCATGCCCAGATGGAGCCGCATGCCGCCCTGGCCGAATATGACAGCACCCGCGACCGGCTGACGCTGCATTCGGTCAGCCAGGTGCCGTTCTACGTGCATCTGATGCTGGCCCGCTGCCTGGAAATGGACAGCTCGCAAATCCGCGTGGTCAAGCCCTTTGTCGGCGGTGGCTTCGGCGCCCGGACCGAGACGCTGAATTTCGAGATCATCGTCGCGCTGCTGGCCCGCAAGGTCGGGGGCAAGGTGATGATGCGCCTGACGCGCGAGGAAACCTTCCTGACCCATCGCGGCCGCCCCGCGACGCAGGTGGACCTCAAGATCGGCATGACCCGGAGCGGCAAGATCACCGCCGTCGAATGCGAGGCGGTGATGGCCGGCGGCGGCTATGCCGGCTACGGTCTGGTGACGATCCTTTATGCCGGCGCCCTGCTGCATGGCATCTATGACGTGCCCAACGTCAAGTATGACGGCTACCGCGTCTATACCAATGCGCCGCCCTGCGGGGCGATGCGCGGGCATGGCACGGTCGATGTGCGCCACGCCTTCGAATGCCTGCTGGACCGGATGGCGCGCGAATTGGGGCTCGATCCCTTCACGGTACGCCGCGCCAACCTGCTGAGCGCGCCGATGTTCACCGCCAACGGGCTGATGGTGAATTCCTACGGGCTGGACGAATGCCTGGACAAGGTAGAACAGGCCAGCGGGTGGGCGGCGCGCAAGGGCAACCTGCCGCCGGGACGCGGCCTGGGCATGGCCTGTTCGCATTACGTCAGCGGCGCTGCCAAGCCGGTCCACTGGACCGGAGAGCCGCATGCCGTGGTGTCGATGAAGCTCGATTTCGACGGATCGGTGACGGTGCTGACCGGGGCCTCCGATATCGGCCAGGGCTCGACCACCATCGTGGCGCTGGCGGCGTCGGAAATCCTGGGCATCGGGCTGAACCGGATCCGTACCGTCACCAATGACAGCGTCATCACCCCCAAGGATAACGGATCCTATTCCAGCCGCGTGACCTTCATGGTCGGCAATGCGGCGATCGAGGCGGCGAAAGCGATGCGCGCCAAGCTGGTCGCGGCGGCGGCGAAAAAGCTGGAAGTCGATCCGGACGATATCGAATGCGAGGGCGAGACGTTCTTTGTCCACGGCGCGTCGCAATCGGTCCTGCCATTCCAGGACGTGGTCATCGCGGCGCTGGCCGAAGAGGGCACGATCACCGTCAAGGGCACCTTTTCCACCCCGGTCGAGGCTCAGGGTGGCAAGCATCGCGGCGGCGCAGTCGGCTCTACCATGGGGTTTTCCTACGGCGCCCAGGTGGTCGAGGTCGAAATCGATCCCGATACCTGCGCGATCAGCGTCGAAAAGGTCTGGGTTGCGCTCGATTGCGGCTTTGCCATCAACCCGCTGGCGGTCGAGGGGCAGATCGAAGGCTCTGTCTGGATGGGGATGGGCCAGGGCCTGTCCGAGGAAACCCATTACATCGACGGGCTGCCGGCCCATGCCAACCTGACCGATTACCGCTTTCCCACCATCGCCGATTCGCCGCCCATAGAGGTGCATATCGTCGAAAGCATCGACCCCTTGGGCCCGTTCGGCGCCAAGGAGGCCGGCGAAGGCGCGCTGTCGGGCTTTCCGCCCGCGCTGGTCAACGCGCTGGCCGATGCGCTGGGGATGGATGTGGATTTCCTGCCCGTGACGCCCGACCGGGTGCTTGAGGCGCTGACGAAATTCCGGCGGGCCAACCGCCGCAAGGAGGCCGCGGAATGAGCGAAGCCCTGCCCGAATTCCAATTGCTCGCCCCCGCATCGGTGGACGAGGCGGTTGCCGCCCTTGGCGCCAATCCCGGCGCGCTGGCAAGCGCGGGCGGCACCGATCTGATCGTGCGGCTGCGCAAGGGGCTGTCGGAAACCGGAACGCTGGTCGATCTGGGCGGCATCGCCGCGCTGAACGACATCACGCCGGGCGCCGGTGGCGGGTTGCGGATCGGCGCCGGCGTGACGCTGGCCGCGCTGGCAAAATCCGCCCCGCTGGCCGAATATCCGGCCATCCCCAGGGCGGTAGCGACGGTCGCCGGCCCCACCCACCGAGAGGTCGCGACGCTGGGCGGAAACCTGTGCCAGGACACCCGCTGCGTCTATTACAACCAAAGCCATTGGTGGCGGCAATCGAACGGGTTCTGCCTGAAATATCGCGGCGAGATCTGCCATGTCGCGCCCAAGGGCAATCGCTGCCGCGCGGCGTTCAGCGGCGATATCGCCCCGGCGCTGATGGTGCATGGCGCGAGCCTGGAAATCGCCGGCCCCGACGGCACAAGGCATCTGCCGCTGGCCGAGTTCTACCACGAGGACGGCGCCGCCCATCTGGGCCTTAATCCCGGCGAGATCGTCGTCGCCGTCCTGCTTCCGCCGCCCGGCCCGGTCTCGGACTATGCCAAGGTGCGGGTACGCGCCGCGGTCGATTATCCGCTGGCCGGAATCGCTGTGGCCTGCACACAGGCGCGCGAGGGCGCCCGGTTCACCCTGGCGATCACCGGCACCAATTCGGCGCCGATGCTGGTCGATATCGCGGATGCGCTGGCCGAAGGGGCCGATGCGGATGCCTACTTCGCGGCGCTGGAAAAGCAGGTGCAGAAAGCCGTCTCGCCGCAGCGCACAAGCACGCTGGCGCCGCATTACCGCCGCTTGTCGGTCTCGGCACTGGCGGCGCGGCTGGCTCGGCAGACGGCCGGCTTCGCGCCCGAAGATTCGCAGCGGCCCGAACCATGAGCGACGTTGTTCCGGGGCGTCACTGGCTGGCGGGCGACGGGCTGCATGTGGATACCCGCGGACTGGAGCCGCCCGATCCGATGGTCGCGGTGCTGTGGCATCTGGAACAGCCCGGCCAGAACGGGCCGGTGATCGTCCATCTCGACCGCAACCCGGTGCATCTGTTTCCCGAACTGGTCGAGCGCGGCTGGCTTTACCGGGTCACGCCCGAGGCCGAAGGCGCGCTGACGCTGACCCTTCTGCCCGCGCCGAAGGATCCGGCGTGAGCAGTACCGGCTTTCTGGGCGGTGCAAAGGACCGGCTGCTGCCCGTCTCTGTCCCGTTCCGGTTCTTCCTGGGCGCGGTGCTGTTCCATCTTGCCGCCTGGGCGGTTCTGTTCGGCGCGGCCGACTGGCTGGCCGGCCATGTCGGCGGGCCGGGGCCGATCCTGGCAGCGATCCATCTGGCGACGCTGGGCGTGTTCGCGATGACCGCGATCGGCGCCAGCTATCAGCTTTTGCCCGTGGCCACGCGGCGCCCGCTGGCGCGCGACTGGCCGACAAAGGTCAGCTTCTGGCTGCTGGCGCCGGGCATCTGCATTCTGACCTGGGGCATGTACGCGGCAGAGATTGCGGCGATGCAGACCGGCGCCGTGCTGGTCTGCGCCGGGCTCGTGGTCTTCGCGGTCCTGACGGCCGACAACTTGCGGCGGGCCGGCAGCGTGGCGCTGGTCGCCTCGCATGGCTGGGGGGCGCTGGCCGCGCTCATCGCCTTCGCGGTGCCGGGCCTGCTGCTGGTCTGGGATTTCGGGGCCGGGTTCCTGGACGATCACAGTGGATTGGCGGCGGTGCATATGGTGCTGGCCGCTTACGGGTTCATGGGGCTGCTGGCGCTGGGGTTCAGCCTGGTGCTGGTGCCGATGTTCGCCCTGTCGCGCAGCCTGCCGCAGCGGCCCGGCCAGACGCAGCTGGTGCTGGCCGGCCTGGCGCTGACCGGCTTTGGCCTGGGCTGGCTGACCGGCATCCCGGCGCTGACATGGGCGGCGCTGGTGGCCGGCGCGGGGGCTATCGGCGCCTATCTGTGGCTGATGCGCACGGCCATGGCGCGGCGGATGCGCAAGCGGCTGGGCCTGTCCTTCGTGCTGATCCGCGCCTCCTGGGCCTTGCTGGCGTTCAGCCTGATCCTGGGCGCGGCGGTGGTGACGGGCCTGCCCATTCCCAACGCCCCGGCCCTGTTCGGCTTTGTTCTGCTGGCGGGCTGGCTGCTGACCTTCCTGACCGGCATCCTGCAACGGATCATGCCGTTCCTGGCCTCGATGCATGCCGCCGGCGCGTCGGGCCTGCCGGCCTCGCCCTCCAGCCTGACCGCCGAGATGCCGCTGAAAATCCATGCCTTCTGCCATTTCGGCGCGCTGGCTGTCTGTTCGGCGGGAATCGTGCTGGACCAAACGCTACTGGTGCGGCTGGGCGCCGGGCTTGGCGTGCTGGGCGCGCTGGCCTTTGCCGGGTTCGCGCTCAACGTGTTGTGGCAGCTCAAGGCGATCCGGGCCGGCGCATGACGCGGCCTCGGGCGCCTTTCAACAGACTTGCTTTCCCTATTTCGGTATTATAGTACTTAAATAGGATTATCAGGCGGCCCGCAAGAAGCCCCACAAGAAGCAAGGAACCGGACATGACCTTTTCCCGCCGTACCGCACAGCTTTTGCACGAAGACCACCAGGCCACGATCCAGGTCATCGAGGCGCTGGACGACCTGATCGCCAAATCGCGCAAGAAGGCGCCCGATACCAGCGATCCGGCGGTGAACAAGGTGCTGCAAAGCGCCTCGACCGCGATCGAAGAGGAAATCAGCGAGCATTTCGCCTTCGAGGAGGACGAGCTGTTCACCCGGCTCGAGGAAATGGGCGATGTCGGCATCGGCGAGCACCTGCGCGCCGAACATGCCGCCCTGCTGCCGCTGGGCAAGACGGTGGCCGACGGCGCGCGCGACGCGCTGGCGAACGGGTTCACCGATCAAAGCTGGGCAACCTTTCGTGATGCTGCGGGCGAGCTGATCGAACGGATGTTCTCGCATATCCAGAAAGAGGAAATGGCGCTGCTGCCGGCGCTGGACGATCTGCTGGATGCCGAAACCGACATGGAATTGTCCGGCGCCTACGAGGCCGCCCATATGTGACGCGGCATGGGGCGGGCCGCGCAGCCTGCGTCGCATCATCATCCTGTAACGCATCAGCCAACGAGGCCCGCGATGACATCGAAGCCCGCCGATATCCAGCTGAATCCGCTGACCCCCGACGATCTGGAAGCGGTCATCGCGATCGATTCGGCGTCCTCGGGCACCTCGCGGCGCGGCTATTTCGAAAAGCGCCTGGTGGCCGCGACGGAACGGCCGCAGGATTACGTCTTTGTCGGGCTGTCGGTGGGCGGCACCCTGGTCGGCTTTGCCTTTGCCGGGGTGGTCAGTGGCGCGTTCGGCCAGTCGGGGGCCAGCGCCTCGCTGGATGCGATCGGCGTCAGCCCGGATCACGCGATGCAGGGCTATGGTCACAAGTTGCTGGCAGAGGTCGAAGCGGTGCTGAAGCGCAAGGGCGTGACAACCCTGGCCAGCCAGATCGACTGGCCGCAGCAGCCGGTCCTCGGCTTCATGGCCCATGCCGGTTTCGCGCTGGCACCGCGGCTGATCCTGGTGCGCAGCACCGCCGAGATCCCGCCCGAACTGGAGGAGGAGGAAGAACCGGCAGAGCTGGATTACAGCTCTCCGGTCGGCGATCCGGGCAATGCGCTGTCGCGCGACAGGATCCCGGTCCGGTCGATGAAGGCAGAGGATCTGGCCAAGATCGTCTCTATCGACGCGGCCAATACCGGCACGAAGCGGCGCGATTACTACACCCGCAAGCAATACGAGACGCTGGAGCAGAGCGGCGTCCAGGTATCGCTGGTTGCCGAGGAAGACGGCTATCCCGTCGGCTTCATCATGGCGCGGGTGGATTTCGGCGAATTCGGCCGCGCCGGCACGGAGGCGGTGATGGATTCCATCGGCGTCGATCCGGGTTTTCACGGCAAGGGAATCGGGCGCGCGCTGATGGCACGACTGATGGGCAACCTGGGAAGCCTGCGGGTGGAAACGGTGCGCACCGAGGTGGCCTGGACCGACACGCGGCTGACTGATTATTTCGCCGGGGTCGGCTTTGCCCCGGCGCAGCGGATCGCGCTGACCAAGACCCTGTAGCAGGGCCTGACGCAACCGGACCATCAGCGCGGCGCGGATCGGCGATCCGCGCCAGCATTCTCATTCATGGTCGGGAGATTTCGCGAAACCGGGCGTGTTCGAGACTGCGTGCCCACCCCGTCGAAGGCGTCGCGGATCCGATACCACCCGATCAGTGCACGCGCTGTCGCCTACCGCGTTCCGCCGCATTCACCCGATTGCCCAACCCCCGGACAATCGGATGAATGCTCTGAATCCGGTAGAGCCAAAAGGCTCTAATGCAGGGCCTCGTATTTCGCCTGCAGCTCTTCCTTGCTCTCTTCCCAGTCGGGATTGGGCAGGATGCAGGCTTCGGGGCAGACCAGCATGCATTGCGGCTCGTCTTCCTCGCCGACGCATTCGGTGCATTTCATCGGGTCGATGATATACATCGGATCGCCCGCCGTGATCGCCTCGTTCGGGCAGACCGGTTCGCAGGCATCGCAGGCCGTGCAGGCATCAACGATCATCAGGGCCATTTGTCATTCCTCCTGTTTCAAACTTTCACGACGCCTTCAGCATCTGTCCGCTGGAGGCCAGCTTTTCGGACCGGAACGCGCCCCAGAGAGCGGCGCCGATCGCCCCGGCAAAGATCGAATCGGGGTGATTGACCACGCGTGCGCCGTCCATGCCCTTCATCTTGGCCAAGCTTTCGCGCAGCGCCTCGCACAGGCCCTCGTCAAGCCCCATGCCGCCGGTCATCATGATGACATCGTCCTTGACGCCGATGGATTTGAGCAGGCGCGCCAGCCGGCTGGCCATCGACAGGTGGATGCCCTTGAGGATGTTCGGCGCCGTGATCCCGCGCGAGACCATGTTGATGACATCGGTTTCCGCCAGAACGGCGCAGATCGACGAGACCTCTTCGGGATCGTCGCCCTGGATCGACAGGGTGCCGATCTCGTCCTGGGCGATGCCCAGATAGCGGGCGATGTTTTCCAGGAACTGGCCGGAACCGGACGCGCATTGGCTGGTCATCTTGTAATTCGTGACCTTGCCCTTGTCGTCGGTGATCATCGCCCGGCCGTGCAGCGCGCCGCTGTCGAGGATCGCGCCCGTTTCGGGGTTGAGATACCGCGCGCCGCGCGCATGGCTGGTCATCGAGTAGAAATGCCCGGTATGGAACGGGATCGCCTCGCCCTCGCCGGTCGTGGCGACGTAGTCGATATCCTCTTCCTTGAGGCCGGCATCCTCCAGCGCCTGGTCGAATGCCTCTCGCGCCAGCTGCATCGGATCGCGCTGGCGGATGCGCAGGCTGCATTTCGCCAGCCATTCCTCGTTTCCGTCCTCGACCCGGAAGATCACCGCCTTGACGACCCCGGTGCCGACGTCGATGCCTGCTGTCAGTGTCATTCTTCCACTCCTTCAATGCGTCCATGCGCGGCCCGGCGGGCAAATTCCGACGCGCCCAATGCGCCGGTATAGATCGACTCGGCGCCGATATTGATCTTCACCTCGCCGTAGTTTTCCGCGATCAGTTTTTTCAATTCGCGCACCGCCGCCTCGTTCTTGGCGACGCCGCCGGTAAAGGTGAACTCGTCCGCCACCCCGCCCGACCGCGACAGGATCGACATCGAGCGCAGCACGATCGCCCGGTGCAGACCGGCCAGGATATCCTCGCGCGCCTCGCCCAGGGCCAGTCGGTCCCGCAACTCGGCGCCGGCGAAAACCGTGCAGGTGGAGTTGATGCGGGCCGGCTTTTTCGACTTCAACGCCATCGGGCCAAGCTCGTGCAGGCCCATGTTCATCTCGTCGGCGATATAGCCCAGGTAGCGGCCCGTGCCGGCGGCACAGCGGTCGTTCATCTGGAAATTCTCGACGATGCCCTCGGCATTGACCTGGATGCCCTTGGTGTCCTGTCCGCCGATATCCAGAACCGTGCGGGTCTTGGGATACATCATGTGCGCGCCCAGACCGTGGCACAGGATTTCCGAGCGGATATGTTCCTTGGAAAACGGCAGCGTCACCCGACCATAGCCGGTGCCGACCAGGTAGGTTTCCTCCAGCTCGATCCCCAGGGCGTTCTCGGCCTTTTCACCCAGGACGGCAGCGGTCCCGTCGCCTTCCTTGGCCACCCGTCCCAGCGCGGCCTTGAACTTGGCGTTCAGGCTGCCCGAGGGCGGACGGTTTTCCACCGCGATGATCGACTTGTCATAGACGTTCAGCAGCGCGTCATAGGAAACGCCGGCCTCGCGCCCGACCTCTTCGGCCAGCGCCAGGTAGCGCGACCCGGCGATGTCGCGGAAGAAGTCCGACTTGCGGTCGGCGCCGGGGGCGAACATGGCCGTCGCCTCGTCCCGCAGCCGGCGGAACACCTCGCGCAGCGCCGCCTTGATGGCGTCGCCGGTCTTCTCGAACCGCTCGCCGCGCACCAGCTTTATGCAGGTCTCCTCCAGATCGCCCAGCTGTTCGAGGAACTGCTCCAGCCTGAACGAGCGTTCAAGCGCGCCCAGGAATTCCTCGACCTGGTCGGTCAGCGTGCCGGCGGCGCCGAATTCGCGGCGGAACAGGGTGAACCGCGCGTCGATCTTGGCCTCTTCGGTGGCCACCTTGCAGGCGGTTTCGTAATTGGAGCGCGAATTGGTGATGCCGCGTCCCAGCACCTTTTCATCCTCGTCCATCATGACCGCCTTGGTGGTGGTCGATCCCAGGTCGATGCCTACAAAGGTCTTCATGCCGCCGCCCCCTTGCCGCTGCGTTTCTGTTCGACCATCTGGAAATAGCTCTCCAGACGGTTCTTGACGTTGGCCGCCGAGAAGTAGCGCGGATCGACCAGGTCGGTTTCGATGAAGGCCGCCGGCTTGCCGGTGCGCTTCTCGACCTCGCGCATGATCAGCAATTGCCCGGCGGAGAAGCTGTTGCAGCTCTTGATCGAGTTGATCAGCAGCCCGTCGGCCTCGTATTCGTTGATGTAGTCGCTCAGCATGTCGATCCGCATCGGCAGCGACCGGTTGGTGTAGACGCCAAGGCAATATTCAGCGAGCGATTCCAGCGGCCTGTCGGGATCGTGGCGGAAGCCGTAATCGTAGGTGCCGCCGACCTTGGTGTAGGACGACGCCACGACGGTCGCGCCCTCGTCATAGAACATCTTCCAGAACTGGCGGAAACTGGTGTAGTTCGGCGGCCCCTCGACGACGAGGCGGTATTTCTCCTCGGTCATCTGTCCGTCGGGGGTGACCGGGCCCAGCCCCTTGGCCATCCGCGCCTCGACCTCTTCGCGCAGGAACCGGTAATAGTCGATCGCGTCGTCGGTGCCGCGGAACGCGCCGAAGATCGGGCCGATATAGTAGATGCCGCCGAAATAGGCGTCGATCGGGCTGGGCTTGTTCTTGCCGGTCGCCAGGATGTGCACCAGATCATCCTCGGCCTGGGCCGATTTCTTGAGGTATTCGCGCAGCCGGTCGATATCGAACTTGACGCCGGACACTTCCTCCAGAGTCGGGATCACCGTCTCCTTCAGCTGCTTGACCATGTACTGCACCATGTTCGGCGTGACCTTGCCGTCGGCCATGTACGGGGTCTGCAGGAAGATGGTCGGGCATTTGTACTGCTCGCGCAGCAGCTCGAACCATTTGAGGAAGGTGAAGCAGCCGGTATAGGACAGCAGCAGCACGTCGGGTTTCGGCAGCTCCTTGCCGTTGGGCCCGATATTGCCCTTCAGCATCATGCCGATGTCGGATTTGACGTAGGTGCAGACATCCTCGGAATGGCCGGCGCGCTCTGCCTCCATGATATAGGCGCCCGATTGGCGGCGCAGGCCGGACTGGATCGCGTTGACCTCGGGCAGGTTGTTGACCAGGTCGAAGCACATGATCAACTCGTTCAGATTACCCGGCACGAAGGTCGAGGCGACCTTGGCCCCGGTCTGCGGTGCATCGGTCAGACGGTCGTAATGCTTGGCCATCATCTCCTTCTGCTTGATCATCGAGGCGTCCTTGAGGACGTCGGCGGGCTGGGCCTTCACAAGACGGGTGTTCATGCTGCGCTCCAGAGTTTGATTGAATCGACAAAGGTGCCGGCCTGTTCGCGGATCGGCTGCATCTGGCCGGAATTCTCGGCGTATTTGAACGCGATGAACGGGATGTCGGCCCGCTTGAGCACGTTCTGCAGGATCGGCCGGTCCAGCAGCGCCGGGTCGCAGAAGCTGGTCGAGGCGAAGATCACCCCCTCGGCGCCGGTATCGCGCACCGCGCGCACCAGGAACTGGCCCTTTTCTTCTTGATCCGGCTCGTATTTGGCGGCCGTCGACATCGAGCGGTGCAGGAAGGCCTGCGACAGGTTGTGCACCGGGTCGCCATCGGTGGGCACGTCGCCCAAGAGCCAGCGGCTGACCAGCACGAAATCGTCATCGACGATGTAGCAGCCCGACAATTCCAGCGACTTGATCAGGTTCAGGGGAGGCTGTTCGCAGAACATGCCGGTCAGGATCACCCGGCTGTTATCCTTGATCGGCCGATCCTCTGCCGAGGCGGCGGCGACGTATTCGCGCACCAGCCTGGTATGCTCCTCGACCGGCAGCAGCAGCCCGGCGCGCAGCACCAGATAGGCCTCCGATCCCGGCGCCTTCCAGGGCTCGCGGGCGCGCAGGGCGTAGAGTTCGTTCACCGCGCGGCGGTTCTCGTTATAGACCTCGATCGAGGCGCGGATGTCGTCATCGGTGATCTCGCGGCCGGCGATCTTTTCCAGATCGTGCAGCAATTCGCGCATCTCGCCGGTATAGAAAGTGCCGCCGATCTCATCGACATAGGTCTGGGGCACGTCGAAATATTTGACGTAAGTATCGGGGAACAGCATCTTCCACATGCCCGACAGGTTGCGGATCACGTCGCAGATCGACGGGAACAGCATGCCATCCACGAAATCCAGCCGGCCGGACACGCCCAGCTCGATCGTGGAGCGCGGGATGCGGCAGATATAGCTTTGATAATAGGCGTCGCCGTGGATCACCTCCAGGTTGTCGCCGCCGCCCATGATGCCCAGCGGCATCATCCCGGCCGCGTGGATCAGCTCGCGCGGGACATAGACCGGCATGTAGGCGATGACCTTGCGGCCGGGCTCTGCCTCTTTCCATTCGCGCGCGGCGCTAAAGCTGAGATCGTCGTAAAGCGCCTCGCAGCGGGCGACGATGTCGGATACGGGTTGCTTGGTCATCGGTTTCCCCACTTTGCCGGACGCTTTTCGAGAAAGGCGTTCAGCCCCTCCACCGCGTCACCGGTTGCCATCAGATCGTTCAGATAAAGCGCCTCGACCTCGTCCAGCCGGGCGGTCATGCGGCGCACGAAAGCGCCACGCGCGGCGCGCACCGCAAGGCGCAAGGACGACGCGCTTTTGGGTGCCAGATGGGTTTTCACCCAGGTCAGGGCGGCGGCCGACGGATCGCCCGCCAGCATGTCGACCAGTCCGCTTGCCAGCGCCTCGTCCGCCGTCACCGAGCGGCCCGAATACAGCAGATCCTCGGCCCGCGCCTGGCCCATGCGTTCGGGCATCAGGCAGGAGGCGGCCGGGGCAAAGACGCCCAGCATCATTTCGGGCTGGCCCAGCCGGGCATCGGGCGCGGCGAATATCATGTGGCCGGCCATCGCGACCTCCAGCCCGCCGCCCAGGCACTGGCCGCGCACGGCCACCAGCACCGGCACCGGGTAGTCCAGCATCCGGCGCACCAGCGCATGCAGCGATTGCAGCATCGCGGCGCAGCTTTCGGGCAGATGTTCCTCGACCGAGGCGCCGAAACTGAAATGCGGTCCCTCGGCCTCTATCAGGACGGCCAGCAGGTCGCGCTCGTCCGCGTGGCGTGCCAGCGCGCCGTCCAGCGCCTCGATCATCGTCGCATCGACGATATTCGCCTTGGGCCGGTTCAGCCGGAGCCGCAGCAGCGCGCCGTCCAGATCATGCGATATGGCCAGCGGTTGGTTCATTTGCGGACGCCCGGCATCATGCTGTCGACGAATTCGGGGGTCCATTTCGTGCCCGCCGCCAATTCCCGGCGAAGCTGCGCGAAATCGACCTCGCGCCCGACCTCGCGGTTGCCCTCGTTGAAGGCGCGAAAGCCCATATTGGCCTCGGTCATCATGTTGCCGGCCAGCCAGGCGCGGCTGTTTTCCTTGTTGCAGTTCCAGGCTTCGAGCTTGGGCTTGCGCAGTTCCTCAACCGATTTGGTGGTGCAGTCGGGGAAGGTCTGAAGCAGCTTGGCGCAAAGCTCCTCGACCTTGGCATCCAGCGCGCTCAGGTCCATCTCGCCGCGCTTCATCAGCGCCTT
Organism: uncultured Paracoccaceae bacterium; assembly: GCA_947503765.1. Lineage (GTDB taxonomy): Bacteria > Pseudomonadota > Alphaproteobacteria > Rhodobacterales > Rhodobacteraceae > Psychromarinibacter. Next base: position 195,429 of record CANNFA010000005.1, read on the forward strand.
GCCCTCGGCCAGCGCCTCGCCGGTCTTGACCTCGCCATGCAGCAGGCGGCCCATCTCGTCGGTGACATAGCGGGTCTCGACCAGCGGGTTGGCGACATATTCCCCATCCACCTTCAGCCCCGGCACGATATCGGTCAGGATGCCCAGCCGCAGCGCCTTCTGCGCGGTGAAGCTCTCGCAGAGCACGCCTGAATTCATCGCCTGTTCGCAGCCGATCATCACCGGCAGGAAATCGGTCGATCCGCCGACCGCCGCCGATCCGTGTTTCGGCCCCGCCTGTCCGAACCGCGCCATGTCCTGCGCGATCGAGAAATCGCAGGCCATGCCGATTTCCTGGCCGCCGCCGATCCGCATCCCGTTGACCCGGCAGACTACCGGCTTGTCGCAGCCCAGGATGGCCGAAACCATGTCGTTGAACAGGCGCATGTACTGGCGGTATTCATGCGGCCGCCCGGCATAATACTCGGCGTATTCCTTGGTATTGCCGCCGGTGCAGAACGCCTTGTCGCCCGCCGCGGTGAATACCACCGCGTTCACGTCGCGCATGTTCGACGCGGCGCGGAACGACAGGATCAGCGATTTCACCATGTCGGTCGTGTAGGAATTGTACTGCGCCGGATTGTTGAGCGTGATCCAGACGTTGTAGAGTCCCTCGGCCTCGGACCCGTCGGGCAGGCGCGCCGGGCGCCGCTCGAACAGCACCTTGTCGGAGATTTCCTCGCGCGCGACGTCGGCAATCAGATCGTGCGACACGAAATCGAATTTGGCAAAGTTCATGATGTTGTCCCTCATTGTGCCGGCACCAGGATCTGGCGGCGCACCTTGTTGCCGTCATGCACGTCCCGGAACACCGTGTTGATGTCGTCCAGGGGACGCTGTTCGATGAAGGGCGCCAGCTTGACCTTGCCCGACAGGACCAGGTCCAGGGCGCCGGGATACAGGTCGGGCGGGCAGCCCCAATTGCCCAGAAGCCGGGCGTGAAAGGCCATCAGGTTCGACAGGCGCACCTCGACCTTGTCCATGGTGAAGCCGACCACGCACATCGTGGCGCCGTGGTTCAGCAGACCGAAAGCGGCGGTTTGCCCGGCGGCGGTGCCGGAACATTCCATGATGATCCATTCGGTTGTCCGCAGATCGTTCGCCTTGGCGAAACCGATGATTTCCTTTTTCAGCGCGCGCGGATCGAAATCGCGCGCGTTCAGCGTCAGCGCCGCGCCATGATCGCGCACCGCCTCCAGCTTGGCCGGCGACACGTCGATGGCGACCACAGTCGCACCCATCGCGGCGGCGACCTGCACCGCATAGCCGCCCACCCCGCCGACGCCGTTGACGATCACCAGGTCGCCCTTTGATATGCCGGCCTGCACAGCCGCCTGGTATGGCGTGGTCAGCGCGTCGGCCACGACCGAGACATCGGCCAGTTCCAGCCCGATCGCCGCCAGCCGGTCCAGATCGACCGGGCACAGCCCCCGCGCCGGCACCGTGATATGGCTGGCGAAACCGCCCTGGATGTCGTTGCCGGGCATCTTCTGGTTGCGGCAGATCGTGCCCTTGCCGCGCAGGCACAGATCGCAGGTTCCGCAGGGCATCACGGCGGGCACGATGACCGCGCGGCCAAGCCAGTCTTCGGCCCCCTCGCCGGCCTGCGTCACGGTGCCGCTGATCTCGTGGCCAAGGCAAAGCGGCAGGTCGCTGTTGGTGCGCACGCCGTCATAATAGAATCCCAGGTCGGTATGACAGACACCGCAGCCGGCGATCTGGACGATGACCTCTCCCGGACCCGGCGCATCAGGTTCGAACTCCGCCATTTCCAGTGGTTTTTCACCTGAAGACATCATCCAGCGTCTTGCCATCTCGTCACTCCGGTCGCTGCGCGCGCCCCCTGTTGACAGGGTTTGCAATCTCTATTACCGTAAAGTGGTACTCTAATACTTATTTAGGGTCAACCGGAAACCGACAAAGAATTCCTGCAACCTCACAGCACTGCCCGAACGCGGAACGGATCTGACATGAACCTTTCACCAAAATCAGCGAAATCAGCTAAGAACGTCTCTTTCGCCGTGGTCGGTAGCGGCGGCGCCGGGGCGATCACCGCAGGCTCGATCCTGCTGGAGGCGGCGGGAAAATCCGGCTGGCACGGGCTTCTGAATCGCTCGGTCGGCCCGCAGATACGCGGCGGCGAGGCGGCGGCGCTGGTGCGGCTGTCGACCAGGCCGGCCTTTTGCATGTCGCGCGAATTCCACATCCTCGTGGCGATCGACTGGAAGAATGCCGACCGTTTCATCGGCTCGATGCCGGTGGCGCCGGGCGGGCTGGTGATCGCCGATCCGGCCGCAGGCGAGCCGCCGGCCGCCCTGCGCGAGGGCGATTGCACCATCGTCGAATGCCCGATCGGCGAGCTGGCCAAATCCATCAAGGGCGGGCGCCCGAACATGATCTGCGTCGGGCTGGTCGCCCAGCTGACCGGCCTGCCGGTCGATACCGTGATGCAGGTCGTCGCTTCCAAGCTGCTAAGCAAGGGCGCCGATGCCATCGCGGCCAGCGATGCCTGTATCGAGGCGGGGGTGGCGGCCGCCGCCGGGTTCGGCGCCACGTTCCATCTGGGCGCGCCGGAGGCCTCGGACAAGACCCGCTGGCTGATCACCGGAAACGAGGCGGTGGGCCTTGGCGCGATGCGCGGCGGCGTGCAATTCGCCGCAGCCTATCCGATCACCCCGGCCACCGAGGTGCTGGAATACCTCGCCCCGGCCCTGGCCGGGATCGGCGGCGCGCTGGTCCAGGCAGAGGATGAACTTGCCTCGATCAACATGATCATCGGCGCCTCTTATGGCGGGCGCCCGTCGATCACCGCAACCTCGGGGCCGGGCCTGTCGCTGATGATGGAAAGCCTGGGCCTGGCCGCCGCGGCCGAAGTGCCGATCGTCGTGATCGACGTGATGCGCGCCGGCCCGTCCACCGGCATCGCCACCAAGTCCGAGCAATCGGATCTGAACATCGCCGTTCACGGCTTTCACGGCGATGCGCCGCATGTGGTCATCGCACCGCTTTCGGTCGCCGATTGCCTGTTCACCGCGCAATGGTCGGTGCATATCGCCGAGACGCTGCAAAGTCCGGTGATCGTGCTGTCGGACCAGTCGATCGGCCAGGCGCATGTGCTGATCGACCGGCCCGCCGACGTGACCTTTCTGACCCGGCGCAAGACCTACGAGCCCTCGGCCGAGACCTATCTGCGCTATGCGGTGACGGCCGATGGCGTCTCGCCCATGTCGATCCCCGGCCAGGCCGGCGGGCAATACACCGCCGACGGGCTGACCCATACCGAACGCGGCACCCCGTCCAGCACCGCCAAGGCGCAGCGCGAACAGATGGACAAGCGCCTGCACAAGATCGAATCCTTCGATTTCGGCGATCACTGGGGCGCGTGCGAGGGCAGCGGCGACACCGTGATCCTGACCTGGGGCTCGCTGACCGGCGCCGCCCGCGAGGCGATCGACGAATTGCACGAGGACGGCATCGACGCGCGGCTGATCGCGCTGCGCCAGATCTCTCCGTTCCCGGCCAGGGCGCTGCAGGAGGCGCTGCAGGGCGCGCGCCGCGTGCTGGTCGTCGAGCAAAGCCATTCCGGCCAGTTCTATCGCTACGTGCGCTCGCAGATCGACCTGCCCTACGACATCAACCGCCTGAACCGCGAAGGGCCCACCGTGATCGGCCCCGACGAAATCGCCTCAAGCATCCGCGACTGGAAAAGCCAATGAACGCTCCGACACTCAAAGCCACCGATTTCACCTCCGATGTCACGCCCGTCTGGTGCCCCGGCTGCGGCGATTTCCATGTCCTGATGTCGATCACCCGGGCGCTGGCGCAGCTGGGCCGCCCGCCCGAGGATATCGCCGTGGTCTCGGGCATCGGCTGCTCCTCGCGGATCCCGGCCTATACCAATTGCTACGGTTTCCACGGCGTGCATGGCCGGTCGCTGGCCCTGGCCGCCGGCCTGAAAGTGGCGCGCCCCGATCTGACCGTCATGGCGATGAGCGGCGATGGCGACGGCTTTTCCATCGGCGGCAACCATTTCCTGCATGCCTGCCGGCGCAATGTCGACATGACCTATGTGGTGATGGACAACCGCGTCTACGGCATGACCAAGGGCCAGCCCTCGCCCACCACCGAACCCGACTGGGACAGCGCGCTGTCGCCGGGCGGCACCGGGCTGTCGCCGTTCCATCCGCTGGTGATCGCGCTGGCCTCGGGCGCCAATTTCGTCGCGCGCGAGTTCTCCGGCAATATCAAGGCCTGCACCCGGACCATCGTCGAGGCGGTGAACCATCCCGGTTTCTCCTTCGTCGAGATCCTCAGCCCCTGCGTGACCTTCCGCCCCGATGAGCGCGAATGGAAAGGCCAGGTTCACCCGGCCAGTGTGCCGGAAACCGACGATCCGGCGCGGGCGGCCCGGCGGATCATGACCGATGACGGGATGAATACCGGCATCCTCTATCGCGGCAAGCGCAAGCCTTATTTTGCCTCGGTGAAGGACAGCTTCGGCGATATCGAACCGCTGGAGCGCGCCTTCGAGGTCTGACCCCCGGCATGGGGCGCGGGCCGTCACCCCATCGTGGGTTGACGGCCCCGCGCCCGGCCGCAAAGACATCGGGGTCTGATCTGAAAAGGCCTCCGGCATGTTCATCGCGCCCAAACCGATCCGGGACTATCCCTGGTATATCCGGCTGTTCTTCTGGAAACAGAAACGCAGCTACGGCAAGGTGCTGGAACCGGGGATGCTCTGGGCCCGCTCGCCCAGCGTCTTTGTCGGCGTCGCGCTGCTTTACGGCGCGCTGAACCGGCGGCGCGGGCGGCTCGATCCGGCGCTTCGGTCGCTGGTGACGGTGCGGGTCAGCCAGATCAACCATTGCGAATTCTGCGTCGACATCAACGCCGCGACGCTGATGAAGCGCGGCGTGTCGCCGGACAAGGTGGCGCAACTGGCCCATTGGCAGAAGGCCGAGGCCTTCACCGAGGTCGAACGCCTGGCGCTGGAACTGGCCGAGGCGATGATCCGCACCGACCGGCGGGTCGAGGCCGGGCTGATGGACCGCCTGAAGGCGCATTTCGACGACGATTCGCTGGCCGAACTCTGCGGGCTGATCGCCTTTCAGAACATGTCGAGCAGCTATAACGCCTCCCTCGACATCCCCGCGCAGGGTTTCTGCTCCCTGCCGCTGGCGGATGACACCCCGCACACCCCGCCCCGGGCTTGACCCGGGGCCTCCCGGCCGCCTGTCTACCCCCGGCCCTGACTTGACCCGGGAGCCCGCCCCGGACCTGATCCGGGGCCTCACGCCCCTATCCGCGTTCGTCCAGCACCCGAACGGCCTTGCCCTCCGACCGCGGGATCTCGCCGGGCAGGCGGGCGTTCACGGTGCAGGTCACGCCGATGATCGACTTGATGTGATGGCACACCTCGCGCGCCTTGGCGATCAGCGCGGCCTCGCAGCAATCGCACTCGGGCAGCACCTCGACCTCGACCGCGATCGCGTCGAGCGGGCCTTCCTTGAACAGCCGGATCCGGTAATGCGGCGCCAGCCCCGCCAGCCCGACAAGCACCGCCTCGACCTGGCTGGGATAGACGTTGACGCCGCGGATGATCATCATGTCGTCGTCGCGCCCGGTCACGCGCAGGATGCGCACATGGCTGCGCCCGCAGGCGCAGGGCGCGTCGGTCAGGCGGGTGATGTCGCGGGTGCGGTAGCGGATCATCGGCATCGCTTCCTTGGTCAGCGTGGTGATGACCAGCTCGCCCTGCTCTCCCATCGGCAGCGGTTCCAGCGTTTCGGGGTCGATCACCTCGAACAGGAAATGATCCTCCCAGCCATGCAGCCCGTCGCGCGCCTCGTCGCATTCGCAGGCGACGCCCGGCCCCATGATCTCGGACAGCCCGTAGATATCGACCGCCTTCAGCCCCAGCCGCCGGTCAAGCTCGGCGCGCATCTCGTTCGACCAGGGCTCTGCCCCGAACAGCCCGCGCCGCACCGGCAGCGTGGCGATATCGATCCCCATCCGCGCCGCGATCTCGACGATGTTCAGCGCATAGGAGGGCGTGCAGCACAGATCGACCGCGCCGAAATCGCGCAGCAGCGTCACCTGCCGTTCCGTCCCCCCGCCCGAGACCGGCACCACCGTGCAGCCCAGCCGTTCGGCCCCGTAATGCGCGCCCAGCCCGCCGGTGAACAGCCCGTAGCCATAGGCGTTGTGCACCAGATCGCCGGGCCGAAACCCCGCCGAGGCCATCGACCGCGCCATCAGCCCCGCCCAGCGGTCCAGATCGCCCTGCGAATAGCCCACCACGGTCGGCTTGCCGGTGGTGCCGGACGAGGCATGCACCCGCGCCAGCTGTTCGCGGGGCATGGCGAAGATGTCGAACGGGTAATTGTCGCGCAGATCGGTCTTTACCGTGAACGGGAAATGTTTCAGATCGGCGACCGATTTCAGCCGGTCCGGCGTCACCCCCGCCGCATCGAAGGCGCGCTTGTAATGCGGCACGTTTTCATAGGCGCGGGCCAGCGACCATCGCAGACGCTCTGCCTGCAGGTCGGCGATGTCGGCGCGCGGCATCGTCTCTGCCTCGCGGTCGAACATGAAATCGGGTGTCTTGCGGCTGCGATCCAGCATTCGTGTTCCTCCTCGAACATTTCTGGCCCGAACAAATTGGCCCGAACGGACATGTCTCGAACGAAAGGCGCCGGTCCGGGACCGGGCGGCCCCGTTCAGGCCGTTTTCCAGCCCGGCTTGATCCCCGGCGCACTCTCCCCTGCGCCGCGGGCGGGCATTCTTTCGACGGCAAAGCCCTGGTTATAGGCCGCGCCGGTAATCAGCGTGTATTTGAACAGCCAGCCGGTGCCCGCCGCCGCCAGCCCGGCCAGCGCCAGCGCCAGCCCGGCAAGCGGCAGGCCAAGCGCGCCATAGATTGCCAGCACGGCAATCGCCGCCTGCCCGGCCAGCGCCAGCCCGGAACGCGGCCCGTCCAGAACCTCGAAGGTCTGCACCGGCGCGCCGGTAACCCCCAGCGCCCGGCGATATTGTTTCCACGCGCCGAACCGAACCGCGACCAGCACCGCCAGTGTGCCGCCAAGCGCCATCCCCAGCGTCGTTTGCGTCCAGCCCGCAAGCAGCGCGATCCCGACCGCGCTGGCCAGCAGCCCGGCGCCCTCGGCAAATCCGGTGGCAAGGATCAGCGGCACGATCTGCGGCTGGCGCCAGGCAGGGATGCCCTTGGCCGCGCGCAGGATCCGTGCCTGGCAGTAAAGGAAGGCCAGCGCGAATATCGCCGCCAGCCAGCCCAGAGCGGTCCAGCCGGTCAGCCAGGCCAGCCCGCCAAAGGCAAAATACGGCGCCGCCATCATCGCCTCGCGCGTCATCCAGCTGGTGCGCGCATTGCGGAACACGTTCATCGACCGCCAGCGGCGCCCGATCTCCAGCAGCACGCAGAAAAGCCCGCCGCCGACCAGCACCAGCGCGGCAAAGACCGCGCCCCAGATCACCGGCGCGAACAGGCTGGCGAGCATGGTCATCATGAACAGCCCGGTGCCCGCGCCGCCGGCCATGAAATTCGCCGCCGCGCGCCAGTCCCAGCTTGTCTGCGGCTTGGGCGACACCGCCGCCAGCCCCACCGGATCGGCCACCATCGGCGCCTTGTCCTGCACGGAGGTGTCCTCGATCTGGCCGTCATAGAGGTAGACGATGTTCGGCCCGTTGCCCAATTCCTCGTGCATCCGGAAATGGCGCTTTTCGTTCAGCAATTGCGACACGTTGCTGTCCGGATCGTCCAGATCGCCCATATGCAGCGCGCCGGCGATGCAGGAGGCGACGCAGACCGGCGTCGCGGCCATGTCCTTGCCCGGCACCAGCCCCTTTTCCAGCCCGTCATCGATCACGTCGAAACACAAAGTGCATTTCTGCGCCACGCCAAGCCGCGCGGGATCCTCGCGCGCGGTCTCGTGGCGCATCTTCTTGCCGCCCCCATAGGCGGCGGACGGCTCGTCGACGCGGTAGCGCGCCTGGTAGGGGCAGGCCACGGCGCAATAGGCACAGCCGATGCAGATGTCGTAGTCGATGGTGACGATTCCGTCGTCGCGCTTGCCGGTCGCGGTCGAGGGGCAGACCTCCATGCAGGACGGCTCGTCGCAATGCATGCAGCCGACCGGCACGAAGGCGCGGCTGACATCGGGAAATTCGCCCGTTTCGAAATCCAGCACCTTGCGCCATTGCACGCCGGGCGCGGTGGCATTGGCGTGTTTGCACGCCGCCGTGCAGGTCTGGCAGCCGACGCAGCGATTCAGGTCGGCGACGATCGCGTACCGGGTCATGCGCCGGCCTCCAGTTTGCGGACCGAGACGCGGACCAGGTCGGCCCCCGATCCCGTGGCGTCGGTCAGTTCCAGCGACATCGGCGTCAGCGCGTTCATGCTGGGGGTCTTCAGATCCTTGGCAAAGGGCGTCTTCCAATGGTCGAACTGGCCGATCATCAGCACCGTGTCGGGCCGGATCCCCTGGCGCAGGATCACCGCGCCTTTCGTGGTGCCCGTGGGCGAGGCGATCTCGACCCGGTCGCCTTCGGCCAGGCCCAGCTTTCGCGCCGCGGCCGGGTTCATCAGCATGCCGCCATGGCCGGCCACGTTCGAGGCGACCTCGTGGATCATCTGGATCCCGGCATTGCCGCCCCAGGAATATTGCATCGACCGCGCGGTCAGCAGCCAGAACGGATAATCGGCGATCTTGACGTCATAGGCTTCTTCCTGCGCGTGTTCCCACAGGCCGGGCAGGTCCTGGTAATGCGGCAGCGCCTCGTATTCGCCTAGCTGCCGGTCCCACCAGGTGATGCCCTTTTCATGCAGCCGCGCGCCCAGTTCCTGGCCGATGCGCAGCAGACGTTCCTGATAGGGCAGTTCGAACCGCAGCCCCTGTTCGATCATCGCCGGGTACAGATACCAGCGCTCGCGCGAGAAGGGGGCGGTGCGGAACCCGTGTTCGCGGAAATAGTCCAGCCCCTGGCTTTCCGCGCCATCGGTCAGTTCCGCCGATCCCGCCCGGCAGGAGGCATCCCAGATCTCCTCGACCGAATGTTCGGTCTCCGGCTCCAGCGAGAAATCGTATTTCTCGCCGAACAGCCGTATCCCGGCAGCGCCCTTGTTGATGGCGGTGTTGTATTCGGCCAGCAGGCCGGTGCCCTTGGCAAGCTGGGTGGCGATCCAGGTGAAATCGCGCGCCTCGCCCATCGGCTCTGCCGCCGGGTCGCGCAGCGCGAATCCCTGGTGGTCCCAGAATTGCTCCACATATTTGGACCCGCCGATGCGGATCAGTTGCAGCCCTTCCAGATCGGTGCATTCGGGCAGCAGCACGTCGGCCATGTGGTTGGTTTCGTCATGGGTATAGGCGAAACAGACGGTGAATGGGAAATTGGCGATCGCCTCCTCGACCGCGCCGGTTTCCCAGAAGGAAATCACCGGATTGGTGCGATAGACGAACCAGACATCGGGCTGGGTCGGCTTGGGCAGATGCTCGAACCCCTTCTTCTGCGCCATCCAGGCCAGATGGGTCGGGCCCAAAGCCTGGCTCCAGGGGGAATTGGCGGCCAGCGGGATCAGCGTCTGGTGCGAATGGCGCGAGGTCGGCGTCTCTTTCCAGTCGCCCTTTTTCGTCGGGTTCATCGGATAGTTCATGAACCCGTCCGGCCCCGGCACCACGCTGGACCAGCGATTGTCGGCCGGCCGGTTCAGCCGCACCGTGGTGCCCAGCGTGCCGCCCGGAACCTCAAGCCCGCCGATCAGCACCGCCATGACCGTGCGCGCCCAGACGCATTCGAACCCGCCCCAGCCGTTGCAGACCGTCTTGCCCAGGCTGATCGCCACCGGGCGGAACGGCATCTCGCGGCCATCGACGACCATCGTCTCGCCGACATGCGCGTGATCGAGGAAATCCAGCGCGGTCTTGCGGATCACCTGGGCCTTCACGTCGCAGATATCCGCCGCCCATTCCGGGCTGTACTCCTTCACATGCGCGACCAGATGGGCGAATGACGGCTGGCAGACCGCACCGTCATGGCGCCATTCCACGTCATCCGGCCCGACCTCCAGCCCCGAAACGGTGAAGTCCCCCTCCAGCGCGGGATCGGTGCCCTCGGTATCGAACGGCACCGCGCGGCCGCTGTTCAGATCCCAGATCAGCGGCTTTTGCGTGTCCGGATCGCGCAGGAAGAACCCGTTCGGCGCCACCAGGTAGGGCGAGGATGTCATCGCCTTGAGGAAGGGCAGGTCCAGCCTTTCGCGCCCTGCCTCGTGCAGCAGCACATGGACCAGCGCGAACATGAAGGCCGGGTCGGTCTTTGGCCGGATCGGCACCCATTCGGCCGAACAGGCGCCGGTGATCGACAGGTGCGGTTCGACCTGAACGCGCTTGACGCCCCGGTCGCGCGCATCGGCATGGCGGCGCACCCCGCAGACCCCGCCCGACGCCTCGACATTGGCACCAAGCGAGATGATCATCTCGACCAGCGGCGTGTCGGGCGACACGGTAAAGGCGCGGTGCCACAATTCGCCGTACAGATGCTCCGAATGGTAGCACTTGACGCCCTGGCCGCTGCCGAAACTCATGTCGACCGCGCCCCAGGCTTTCAGGAAGGCCGGAAAGGTCCCCATATAGACGGTCGGCGTGCCGCCGCCGCCGAAACTGGCCGCGATGCGGGGAAAGCCGCTTTCATCCATCTTCCCCTTGGCCTGCGCCTCGTTCAGCTTGCCGCAGATCAATTCCAGCGCCTCGTCCCAGGTCGCGGGGCGGAAACCGGGATCCTCGCCCCTGCCCTTTTTCGGGTTGGTGCGGATCATCGGTGTCTGGACGCGATGCGGGTTGTTTGTCTTCTGGATCAGGCCGAAGGCCTTGACGCAGACCTTGCCATGCGCCGGATGCACCGCAGCCGCCGCGCCGTTCGGGCGCACCTGCACCGGCACGCCGTCCTGGATGTCGATCTTCATCAGGTCGGGCCCGGCCACGCATTGGTAGCAATAAGAGGAAACGGTCTTGGTGACGGACTTGCCGTTGGATCGCATCGCGTCAGCCTTTCATGTCGCGCTGGCTTTCGCGGCCTTCTGGCGCAGCCGCTCGGCGGTCTTGGCCACATCGACGACGAATCGTTCGTGGCTGCCCTTGCAGATCGGCTCGACAGTGTCGGTCGCGCTTACGTCCAGAACCACGCGGCGCCCGTCCACCTCGCGCACGGTGACGGTGATCGTCGCGTCCATCCCCAGAAGGGTCGGCGACAGATGCGCGATATCGACCTTGGTGCCGACCGAATCCTGCCCTTCGGGGATATGCGCCAGGATCAGGTCGCGGCAGGTATGTTCGATGTCGCGCACCAGCGAGGGCGTCGCATAGACGCGGCAATCCTCGCCCATGAAACCGATGGTGCTGTCGCGGTCGACCGCGATCGTGCGGCTGTCGGTGATACCGGCTTTAAGGTCCATGTCCATGCGCTTTCCCTAGGATTCCCACTAAACTTGCATAACAGTACCGATTTACATCTTTCCATGCAACAGGTCAGTTGCGCGGTTTCCGCGACGGCCCCTGCGCCAAGCTGGCGCAGGCACGTGCATCACTTTCCTTGATCTGACCCCGAAAACCGCGCAGGACAAATCGCCGCGCCCCGGCGAAACGGTGAGGAACCGGCCAGAAATGGCCTGCCGGGTTGTGGCTGACCGGGGGAATGGAGGGCAGACCGGCTCGCCGGGTTCGAGACGTGGCCCCTGCTGGCCAACACGCCGCGTTCGGCAAGCAGACAGGGCCGCCGATACAGACGGAACGCCACGATCAGCCGGGCAATGCCCCCTGCCCCGTCAGCCTTGCGCCTCCTCCGGCGCGCCGCCCTCCGCGGTTTCCAGATGCGCCAGCAGCGAATCCCGTGCCCCGGCGATATGCGCCGCGGTCAGGCGCGCGGCATGGTCCGCATCGCCCGCTTCGCAGGCGGCAAGGATGCCGCGGTGTTCCTCGTCGGCGCGGCCCATCCCGTCCGACATCAGAAGCTGCGCGCGCAGGTACCTGTCGACCCGGTCCATCGCGTTGTCGATGACCGTCATGTGATAGGGCATCCCGCTGGCGCGATAGATCGTCTCGTGGAACTTGCGGTTCAGATCGCCCCATTCCATCGGATCGGTGCTGTCCGAGAATGCGCGGCAATAGCGGCGGGCCTGTTCGATGTCCGCCTCGGTCATCCGGGGCACGGCATGGCGCACGACCTCCGGCTCCACCAGCCCGCGGAAATCGAAGATCTCTCGCGCCTCGCCCGGTGACAGGCCGGCCACAACGGCGCCGCGATAGCGCTGCGCGGTGATCAGGCCCAAATGCTCCAGCCGGGTCAGCGCCTCGCGCACGGGGATGCGGCTGGTGCGGAACATCCGCGCCAGATCGTCCTGGCGCAGCGCCTCGCCGTCCTTCAGCTCGCCGGTGATGATCGCCTTGCGCACCGCCTCGAAGATGATGGTCGAGGCCGATGCGGTCTGCGAGATATCCACGGCTTTCAGCGGCATTCTGCGGTCTTTCGTTCCGGGCTGGTCGACGCTCATGCATATTCGCAATGCGGCGGCGAATAAAGTGGGTCATATATTGAATATTGGATCCAAAACGGGTAAAGGACGCTCATCTGCCGCGCCGCCTGCCCGACTCGCCCGTAACATGCGTCCCGTCATGCCGCGCAATAAGCCTTCTTCCCGGCCCGGTTTCCCGCGGAAACCCGGCCCCCGCCAGACAGTACAGACTGACAGAAAAGGACCAGATTCCATGTCGCAGAATACCTTTACCGGCACGATGCCCGCGCTGATGACACCCTGCAAGCCCGATCGCAGCCCCGATTTCGACGCGCTGGTGAAGAAGGGCCGCGAACTGATCGACGCCGGCATGTCGGCGGTGGTCTATTGCGGCTCGATGGGTGACTGGCCGCTGCTGACGGACGAGCAGCGCATGGAAGGCGTCGCGCGCCTGACAGAGGCCGGCGTGCCGGTCATCGTCGGCACGGGCGCGGTCAATACCCGCTCGGCCGTGGCCCATGCCGAACATGCCGCCAAGGTCGGGGCCAAGGGCCTGATGCTGATCCCGCGCCTTCTGTCGCGCGGCTCTTCCGTTCCGGCGCAGCGCGCCCATTTCGCCGCCGTCCTGTCGGCCGCGCCCGATCTGCCGGCGGTGATCTACAACAGCCCCTATTACGGCTATGCCACCCGCGCCGACCTGTTCTTCGAGCTGCGCGCGCAGCATGCCAACCTGGTGGGCTTCAAGGAATTCGGCGGCAACGAGGCGCTCAGCTACGCGGCCGAGAACATCACCTCGCGCGATGACGACCTGATCCTGATGGTCGGCGTCGATACCACCGTGGTGCACGGCTTTGTCAATTGCGGCGCCGGCGGCGCGATCACCGGCATCGGCAACGCCCTGCCGCGCGAGGTGCTGCACCTGGTGGCCCTGTCGCAGAAGGCTGCCCAGGGCGACGCCGAGGCCCGCCGCCGGGCCGAGGAACTGGACCGCGCGCTGCACGTCCTGTCCAGCTTCGACGAAGGGCCGGACCTGGTGCTGTACTACAAGCACCTGCTGGTTCTGAACGGCGACACCGAGTACGAGCTGCACTTCAACGAGTCGGACGCCCTGAGCGATGCGCAGCGCAACTATGCCACCCAGCAATTCAACCTGTTCAAGGCCTGGTACGCGGACTGGAGCAAAGAGCCCGGCACCGTTTCCGAAGCTGCCTGAGGCCGAAACGCGGATGAAGGTAAGCAGCCTTGCGTTCCGCCCGGTCCGCCCCGAAAGGGCGCGGGCCGGTCCCGTTCCGGGCGCGGGGCGATGACCGCGCGACGCGAGATCGTGGTGATCGGCGCCGGCGTCGTCGGGCTGAGCACGGCGCTGGTCTCGGCCGAGCGCGGCCATGCCGTGCGCGTTCTCGACCGCGAGGGCGTGGCGGCGGGCGCGTCCTCGGGCAATGCCGGCGCCTTTGCCTTTCCCGACATCATCCCGCTGGCCACGCCCGGCATCATGCGCCGCGCGCCGCGCTGGCTGATCGACCCGACCGGCCCGCTCAGCGTGCCGCCGCGCTATGCCCTGCACATCGCGCCCTGGCTGTGGAAATTCTGGCGCGCCAGCCAGCCGGGCCGCTACGCAGCCTCGGTCGCGGCGCAGGCGGGGCTGATGGACCTGTCGCGCGCCGCGCTGGACCGGCGGGTGCAGAAAAGCGGGCTTTCAAACCTGATCCGCCATGACGGGCAGTTGCAGCTTTACGACAGCGAACGCTCCTGGCGCGCCAGCCTGCCCGGCTGGGAGGAACGCGCGCGCCACGGCATCGCGTTTCGCCACCTGTCCTCGGCCGCCGAGATCGCGGAATTGCAGCCGGGCCTTGCGCCCCGCTTCGCCCACGCGACCTTTACCCCCGACTGGCGCAACGTCACCGATCCGGCCGATTGGTGCACCGCACTGGCCGAGCGATTTCAGGCTCTGGGCGGACGGATAGAGACGCTTGACGTCACTGCGCTGAACGCCACCGAAGACGGCGTGCGGATCGCCACGAACGCGGGCGAAGTGCGGGCCGATCACGCGGTGCTGGCGGCGGGGGCATTTTCCCAGCGGCTGCTGGCGCCCGCCGGCATCCGCATGCCGCTCGAGACGGAACGCGGTTACAACACCACCCTGCCCCGCCCGGATTTCGACCTGCGCCTGCAGGTGACGTTCAACGATCACGCCTTCGTCGTCAGCCGGGTGCGGGACGGTTTGCGCGTCGGCGGCGCGGTGGAACTGGGCGGGCTGGACGCGCCGCCCAATTACGCCCGTTCGCGCGCGCTGCTGGCCCGGGCGCAGGCGTTCATGCCCGGCCTGAACGCGACAGGCGGCGTGGAATGGATGGGTTTTCGCCCCTCGATGCCCGACAGCCTGCCGGTGATCGGCGCGCATCCGAAACTGCCGCATGTCACGCTTGCCTTCGGGCACGGGCATCTGGGCCTGACCCAATCGGCCGGCACCGGAGAGTTGGTGGCCGACCTCGTCACCGGTGCGGCGCCGGAAATCGACCTGACCCCCTTTCGCCCGACCCGGTTCGAGGAGAGAACATGAGCCAACACACCTTTCAATGCATCGACGGACATACTTGCGGCAACCCGGTGCGCGTCGTCTCTGGCGGGGCGCCGCGGCTGGAGGGCGCGACGATGCTGGACCGCCGCGCGCATTTCCTGGCCGAATATGACTGGATCCGCACCGGCCTGATGTTCGAGCCGCGCGGCCATGACATGATGTCGGGCTCGATCCTGTACCCGCCGACGCGCGACGATTGCGACGTGGGCGTGCTGTTCATCGAAACCTCGGGCTGCCTGCCGATGTGCGGGCACGGCACGATCGGCACCGTCACCACGGCGATCGAGAACGGCTTGGTGCGCCCGAAGAATCCGGGCGTTCTGAACCTCGACACCCCCGCCGGCCGCGTCGTCGCCCGCTACCGGCAAGAGGGGCGATTCGTCGAGGAGGTGCGCCTGACCAACGTGCCCGCCTTCCTGCATTCCACCGGCCTGAGTGCGCATGTGGACGGGCTGGGCGAGGTCACGGTGGATGTCGCCTATGGCGGCAATTTCTACGCCATCGTCGATCCGCAGGACGCGTTCCGCGACATCGCCGATCATTCGGCGGGCGATCTGATCCGCTGGTCACCCCGGCTGCGCGCCGCGCTGAACGAGAAATACGACTTCACCCATCCCGAACACGCGCAGATTCGCGGGCTCAGCCATATCCTGTGGACCGGCGCGCCGACGCAGGCAGGCGCCACGGCGCGCAACGCGGTGTTCTACGGCGACAAGGCCATCGACCGCTCGCCCTGCGGCACCGGCACCTCGGCGCGCATGGCCCAATGGGCGGCCAGGGGGCAATTGTCCGAAGGCACGAATTTCGTGCATGAGAGCATCATCGGCTCGCTGTTCAACGGCCGGATCGAGGGGCGCGCCAAGGTCGGCGAGACCGACGCGATCATCCCCTCCATCGCCGGCTGGGCAAGGGTCACGGGGTACAACACGATCTTCATCGACGAGCGCGACCCCTTCGCGCATGGATTCGTGGTGCAATAGGGACGAGACGGGGACCAGGCGGAAAACGATACCGCTCCAGAACAGAGGATCGCGCCCGGCCCGAGGGTGGGCGCATCGCGCCCGCCCTGGGGGGCGGGTCGGGCGCGATCCGGGGCTGAAGCCCCGGGAAGTAAACACTAACATCCACGGGACGACCACATGCGCAGCACCACGACCATCCATGTCATCTCCGCCCATGCCGAGGGCGAGGTGGGCGATGTCATCGTCGGCGGCGTGCTGCCCCCGCCGGGCGAGACGTTGTGGGACCAGCGCCGGCATATCGCCGAGGACGGCACCTTGCGCGATTTCGTCCTGAACGAGCCGCGCGGCGGCGTGTTCCGCCACGTCAACCTGCTGGTGCCGCCAAAGAATCCCGCCGCCGATGCCGGTTTCATCATCATGGAGCCGGAAGATACCCCGCCGATGTCCGGATCGAACTCGATCTGCGTGGCCACGGTCCTGCTGGATGCGGGACTGATCCCAATGACAGAGCCTGAAACGAGGCTGGTGCTGGAGGCGCCGGGCGGGCTGGTCCATGTGCGCGCCGAATGTTCGGACGGCAAGGCGCAGCGCATCCATGTGGAAAACGTGCCCGCCTTTGCCAGCCGTCTCGATGCCGCGCTGGAGGTGCCGGGGCTGGGCACCCTTTCCGTCCACACCGCCTATGGCGGCGACAGTTTCGTGGTGGTCGATGCCGCCGCGCTGGATCTCGCGCTGGTCGAATCCGAGGCGCGGGATCTCGCGCGGCTGGGCGTGCGCATCACCGATGCCGCCAATGCCCAGCTTGGCTTCGATCACCCCGAGCGGCCCGATTGGGACCATATCTCGTTCTGCCTGTTCGCCGGGCCGCTGACGCAGGCCTCGGAGGGGCTGGAAACCAGGGCCGCCGTGGCGATCCAGCCGGGCAAGATCGACCGCTCGCCCACCGGCACGGCCTTGTCGGCGCGCATGGCGATCCTGCATGAACAGGGACGGATGAAGGTCGGCGAGACCCTGACCGCCCGGTCCATCATCGGCTCGCGCTTCGACGGGCGCATCCTCGGCACCGCGCAGGTCGGCACAAGCCCCGCGATCCGCCCGGAAATCAGCGGCCGGGGCTGGATCACCGGCATTCATCAGCACATGCTGGACCCGGACGATCCCTGGCCGCGCGGCTATCGGCTGAGCGACACATGGGGCGTCTCCGACTGACCGCGAACCGAAAGGAAACCCGATGGCCCGTCTCCTGATCCCCGGCACCGCCAGCGGCCCGGTCCTGGCCGCCGATGAAGGGCTCAGTTTCTGGGGCGGCATCGACGAGACCACCGGCCGCGTGATCGACGCGCATCACCCGCTGCATGGGCAATCGGTCGCCGGGACGGTGCTGATCCTGCCCACCTCGCGCGGGTCCTGCACCGGCAGCGGCGTGTTGCTGGAGCTGATCCAGAACGGTCATGCCCCCGCCGCGCTGGTCTTCCGCGAGGAAGAGGACGTGCTGACCCTGGGCGCGCTGGTGGCCCATCACCTGTTCGGCCTGTCGCTGCCGGTGCTGCGGCTGGGCGCGGACGATTTCGCCGCGCTGTCCCGTGCGGATCACGCCACGATTTCAAAGGACCGGTTGGAGGCGCCGAACCTGTCCCTGAGCCTGCAATCAGAGACGGAAAACGGCCCCGCCCTGACCCCCGCCGACCGCGCCATGCTGGACGGCGCCGAAGGCCCTGCCCCGCAGATGGCGATGCGTATCCTGGCGGATATCGCAAGGATCCAGGGCGCGCCCGACCTTCTGGACGTGACCCAGGTGCATATCGACGGCTGCATCTATGCCAGCCCGGCCAATCTTCGCTTTGCCGAAGCTTTCGCGGATATGGGCGCGCAGGTGCGGGTGCCCACCACGATGAACGCGATTTCCGTCGATCATGCGAACTGGCGCGATCAGGGCGTGCCGCCCGATTTCGGTCTGCCCGCCAGCCGGCTTGCCGATGCCTATGTGGCGATGGGCGCGCGGCCCAGCTTCACCTGCGCGCCCTACCTGCTGGACAGCACGCCCAAGGCCGGGGAAATCATCGCCTGGGCGGAATCCAACGCGGTGGTCTATGCCAATTCGGTGCTGGGCGCGCGCACCGTGAAACATCCCGATTTCCTCGACCTGTGCATCGCGCTGACCGGGCGCGCGCCGCGATCCGGCGTCTACCTGGATGCGATGCGCGCGGCGCGGATCGTGATCCATGTCGAATTGCCGGCGGGCCATGACGATGCGCTGTGGCCGATGTTGGGGCATCTGGCAGGGGAACTCGCGCCGGGCCGCATCCCGCTGCTGACCGGGCTTGAGGATACCGCGCCTTCGCCCGGCGATCTGAAGGCTCTATGCGCCGCGTTCGGGACGACTTCGGCCGCACCGATGCTGCATATCGCGGGTATCACCCCCGAGGCGGGAAACATCGTGCCAGACGCGGACCGCACGGAAATCGGGCGGGACGACCTGGCGCGGACCTGGCGGCAACTGAACACCGGACCGGCGGAGATCGAGCTTGTCGCCTTCGGCAGCCCGCATTTCTCGCATGCCGAATGCCGCGCGCTGGTCGATGCGCTGGACGGGCGGCGCTGCGCCGAGGGTGTGCATGCCATCGTCACCATCGGCCGCGCCAGCCTTGACGCGGCGCGCGCCGACGGGACGGTCGCAAGGCTGGAAGCGTCGGGGGTGCAGATCGTGCCGGATCTGTGCTGGTGCTCCATATCAGAGCCTGTTTTCCCACCAAAGACGCAGGCGCTGATGACCAATTCGGGCAAATACGCCCATTACGCGCCGGGGCTCAGCGGGCGCGCGGTGCGGTTCGGCAGCCTTGCCGATTGTGCCGATGCCGCCGCGTCGGGCCGCGCGCCGGGTGCCCTGCCCGGCTGGCTGACCTGACCGGGGTCTAGGAGGCGGCCGCGCGCTCGAACTCTTCGGCGGCGGCGATGGTGCGGTCGTCGGACAGAAGCGCGCTTGCGACATGCGGCGCGATGGCAAAGCAATCCTGCCCGGCGGCGACAAGGCGCGTCATCTGCTCTGTGTCGCGGATCGAGGCGATGAGGATACGCGTGCCCCCGCCCGCCGCCTGCCCGATGGCGCGCATCCGCGCCAGCGCGTCGTCGGCATCGAGCCCGGCCTCCAGCATCCGGCCGAAATAGGGCGCGATAAACTGCGCGCCCAGCCCGGCCGCCACGAACATCTGCCGCGCGTCGTAGCAGGCGGTCATCAGCACCGGCCCGCCCTGCAGCAGCGCGGGGGCGGCGCGGATGCCGGCCTCTGTCAGCGGCACCTTCATCACGATTGTCAGCCCCGCATCCGCGCCGATCTGGCGCAGGCGCGCGGCGAAATCGGCGTATCCCTCGGGTGCACCGGCGACCTGGACATGCAGCTCGCGCGCGCCGTGATCCGCCGCGCGCCGCGCCATCTCGGCCCAGTCGATGGCGCCGTAGGACAGCCCCGCCTTCTGCGCCAGCAGCGGGTTGGTCGTGATCCCGGTGAACAGGCCCGTGGGCATCAGCGCGTCCCAGGCAGCGGTGTCGGCGGTGTCGAGATAAAGATCGAGGCTCATGGGGCTGTGTCCTTTGTCAGGGCGGCGTCGAGTTCGGCGCGGGACGGCGGATCGCAGCCCTCGCGCGTGCAGGTCAGTGCGGCGGCGGCCGCGGCGCGCGCCAGCAGCGGGGCCAGCGCGTCCCGTGCCAGCCGGCCAGGTGCGCCGGGGGCCAGCGCGCCGGCGGCGTTCAGCCCGTCCAGCAGCGCGGCGGTAAAGGTATCGCCCGCGCCCACCGTATCGGCCAGCGTGTCCACGCGCGGCGCCGGCACGTCCAGCCGGTCCGCGCCGCACCATGCGCTGGCCCCGTCCGCACCGCGGGTCAGCACCAGCAGCGCACCGGGCGCGGCGGCGCGCAGGCGGGCAATCGCGCCCGCCTCGGCCATGCCGGGAAACAGGCCGGACAGATCCTCGTCACTGAGCTTGAGCAGATCGGCGGTGCCGGCCATGCGCAGGATGCGCGCGCGATAGCCGTCTGGATCGGCGATCACCGACAGCCGCACATTGGGGTCGAGCGACACGGCCATGCCGCGCCGCGCGCATTCGGCGCAGACCGACTCCCAGATTTCCGCGTCCGGGCCGTCGGTCAGGGTCAGCGATCCGGTATGGATGGCCCCCGCACCCTCCGGCAGCGCGGCGATCAGCCCGTCCCGGGTAACCTGCCGCTCGGCGGTGCCGCTGCGTTCAAAGCGGTAATCGGGGCTGCCCTCCACGACACGCACCCGCGACATGGTGGTCGGCGCATCGCACCGCCCGCCGGTCAGCGCCACGCCCGCCTGCATCAGCACATCGGCCAGCATGGCGCCCCAGCGGTCGGTCGAGATCGGCGAGACATAGGCAACCGGCGCGCCCAGCCGCCCGAGCGCCAGCGCCACATTGAAGGGCGAGCCGCCCGGATGCGCCGACACCGCGCCGTCCCGGGTGACATGGTCGATCAGGTTCTCGCCGCCGACAGCGATGCGCGCGGGGTCCGCCATACGGCCACCTCTCGGGGGTTCCGGGTTCGAGCCAGCCATTAGAAAGGATCGGCGGCCTTTGCAATGGCGCGGCCGCGCGGGTCAGGCCATTGCGTTGGACCGCGCGATCAGGTCGACGCCCATCTGCGCGCACAGGCCCGTGTAATCCAGCATCACCCAGTTCTCGGCGATGCGCCCGCCGGCGCAGCGGTAGAAATCCATCACTTTCAGCGTCAGGGCGCGGCCATCGGCGGGAATGCCCAGGTAATCGCCCTGGAACGTCATGGTCATCGACGGCCAGCCCGAAACGGCGGCATAATTGCCGTCGCCGATCCGGCAGTAGTGATCGCCGCCCTTGCGGTCCGGGAACGCGCGCAGGAACGGCTCGCGGTGGTCCTTGACGAACCCGTCCCAGCGATAGTTCGACCCGACCCCGGCCGGCCCGTACCACAGCATGTCCGCGTCCCAGGTGCCGCCCTGCCCGGTCTGCTCTTCCGAGCCGAACGTGGCCGGATCGAAGGCGTGCAGCGCGCCCAGCATCCGCTCGACCAGGTCGAGGCTGGCCTCGCCGTCGCCCTCGCTTGGCAGCACGCCGTCATGGGTCGCGGGGCCGGGGAACAGCGTCTCCAGCCCGTAGGATCCGGGGAACGGCAGCCGCCCGGCCTGCCGCATCAGGTCCGGCAGATCGAGGATGATCCTGGCCTCGGCGATGCGCCCGCCCTCGATCCGGTAGAATTCGCCGGCGCGCAGGAAGGCAAGGTTGCCGGACGGCCGGATGCCCAGGAACGGCCGCTGAAAATTGCCAAGGTAATGCGTGACGCTGGCGGTCCAGACGCCACGTTCGGCACGGCGGTTGCGCGCGCCGATGAAGATCTCGTCGCGCCGCCGGACATGGGCCAGCGCCCGGCGCAGCGGCTCGAAGAACCCGTGCAGAACCTCTTCCGGCCCGGTCAGCGTGCCGATCGGATGCGACATGTGCCACTTGCAATCGTCTGTAAGCCCGTCTTGCAGGGCCTGCGTCATATCCGGTTCGCTCAGCCTTGTCAGCCGGTTCAGAAACCCGTGCGATTCACTTCGAAAGTCGTTCATTGTCTTTGTTTTCGGATTTTTCGCGCAACATTCGTCAAAAAAACTCTTGTCACGAATCGGTTGCTCCGTAAAGATGAATACGAATGCATAATATTATGTCGAACGACAACAGGACGGCAGATGGCAGAAATTCAGCTTCGCAACATCTCCAAGCGCTGGGGCGCGTTCGTGGGTGTCGACAATTTCGACCTGACCATTGCCGACCGCGAATTTCTCGTGCTGCTGGGCCCGTCCGGTTGCGGCAAAACCACCACGATGCGGATGATCGCCGGGCTGGAGGATGCGTCCGAGGGCGAAATCTGGATCGGCGATCGCAAGGTCAACGATCTGGACCCCAAGGACCGCGACGTGGCGATGGTGTTCCAGTCCTACGGTTTGTACCCGCATATCAACGTCTACGAGAATATCCGCTTCCCGCTCAAGGTGCGCAAGGTCGACCCGGCCACCCATGACGAGCGGGTGCGCCGCGCGGCCGAGATGGTCGAGCTCACCGACTTCCTGCACCGCAAGCCGGCCGAATTGTCGGGCGGCCAGCGCCAGCGCGTCGCCCTCGCCCGTGCCATCGTGCGCAAGCCCTCGGTCTTCCTGATGGACGAGCCGCTGTCGAACCTCGACGCCAAGCTGCGCGTGTCGACACGGGCGCAGATCAAGAATCTCAGCCACGAATTGAAGGTCACGACCGTCTACGTCACCCACGACCAGATCGAGGCGATGACCCTGGCCGACCGCGTGGTGGTGATGAAACAGGGCGTGGTGCAGCAGGTCGGCACCCCGACAGAGATCTACGACCGCCCCGAGAACACCTTTGTCGCCGGCTTCATCGGCTCGCCCGCGATGAACCTGATGAATGGCGAGATCAGCGGCGGCGTGTTCACCGGCAAGAATGCGCGGATCGCGGGGCTGGACGCGCCGGACGGGCCGGTGACGCTGGGCTTCCGGGCAGAGGATGCGGCGCTGGCCGAAAGCGGCGGCGAGGTGAGCGCGCCGCTTTACACGATCGAGCTTCTGGGCGACGCGACGATGCTGACCATCCGCGCGGGGGGCGAGCTGGTATCGGTCAAGGCGCACAAGGATGTGCGCGCCGAAATCGGCGACGGCGTGTCGTTCAGCGTTCCCGCCGGCATCTGCCACCTGTTCCACGCAGGCACCGGCGAAAGGATCGCGGCGGGCTGACGCCTCCGCACACCGCCCCGGCGGATACGGGGCAGATCGGGTACCGGCACGAACCGGCGCCCCCAGTCAACAGGGAGACGACAGATGAACTTGAGGAAAATGGCGCTGGCGGGAACGGCCGCATTCGCCGCGATCGGCGCCGGGTCCGGCGCCTTGGCCGATTGCGCCTTTGAAAACGACACACCCGTCAGCATGCTGTCCGCCGGGTTCGAGGCCTGGAAGGCCGTGTCCGACGCCATGGCCGAATGCGGGAATTTCGAGGCGGAGCTTGACCAGGAATTCCGCACCAAGCAGCCCGCGGCCTTTGCTGCCAACCCGTCGCTTTACGCCCTGGGCGGGGTATCGAACGGCACCGTCACTCCGCTGCTGAACGAGGGGACGATCCGGCCGCTGGACGATCTGGTGGAAAAGTACGGCGAAGGCCTGTCGCCCAACCAGATGATCCGCGTCGACGGCAAGATCATGGCCATTGCCATGATGGTGAACACCCAGCACCTGCAATACCGCGCCGACATCTTCGAGGATCTGGGCCTGGACGTGCCGACCACCTGGGACGAGGTGCTGAAGGCCGCCGCCGCCATCAAGGAGGCCGGTGTCGTCGATTATCCGCTGGGCGCGACCATGGCGTCGGGCTGGAATATCGGGCTGGATTTCATCAACCTCTACCTCGCCCATGGCGGCCAGCTGGTCGATGACGCCAACAAGCCGACGCTGAACAACGAGGCCGGGGTCAAGGCGCTGGAAACGATGAAGGCGATGACCGAGTATCTCGACCCCGAATACCTGGTGTCGGATTCCACCTATGTCCAGCAGCAGTTCCAGCAGGGCAAGATCGCCATGGCGAACCTGTGGGCCAGCCGCGCCGGCGCCGCCGATATCGAGGGCGAAAGCCAGGTCGTCGGGCTGGTGAACACCGCCGCCGCGCCTGCCGTGGCCGAGGGCGGCGCGCCGGCGACGACGATCTGGTGGGACGGCGCCGTGATCGCCCGCAACATCACCGACGCAGAGGCCGAGGCCGCATTCCGCCTGATCGTCGAGGGCATGGACGAGGAGATGGTCAAGGCCAACAACGAGGCCGCGATCTGGCTGATCCCCGGCTACGAGCCCGGCCGGCTGGCCGAGGGCGCGATTGCCACGATGCAGTCCAACCCGCCCGCGCCGGCCTATCCGTCGACCTCGGCGATGGGGCTGATGCATACCGCCATCGGCAACGGCGTGACCGATTACCTGACCGGTGCCAAGGATGCCGCCACGACGCTGACCGATATCGAGGCGGCCTATACCACCGCCGCGAAGGAAGCCGGTCTGATCACCGACTGACGCAAGACGCGGAAAGGCGGCGGGTCCGCCTTTCCGCCCGGCCCGGCGCACAGGATCCTTCAGGGGCGCCGAACAGGGGGCGAGAGACATGAAATTCAAGACCTTCATCGCCTTCGTCGGCCCGTCGCTGTTCATGATGGTGCTGTTCATCGCCTTTCCGCTGGTCAGCGTCTTTACCCAGAGCTTCTACAACAAAAGCCAGGAATTCGAGCGGGTGGAGGTCGAAACCTGCACCCCCGGCTTTCCGACCCAGACCTGCGTGACAGAGGTGAAAAGCCGCCCCGTGCTGGACGAGAACGGCAATGTGCGCACCACCACCGAATTCGTCGGCCTTCAGGCCTATCGCGACGTGCTGGAACTGGACCGCGCCGGTGCCGCCGTTCGCGCAGGCAGCTGGTCGCAGCTGATGACCATCGACTTCTGGAAGGCGCTGCGCTTTACCCTGACCTTCACGCTGCTGACCCTGCCGCTGGTGATCGGCGTCGGTCTGGCCATTGCGCTGGCGGTCAACAACGCGGTCCGTTCGCTGCGCGGGCCGGTGATCTTCATCTCGCTTCTGCCGTTCATCATCACGCCGGTGATCGGTGCGCTGTCGATCCGCTGGCTGTTCATCGGCGACGGGATCCTGACGGCGTTCCTCGAATGGTGGCTGGCGCGCGACATCGCCATGTTCGCGCAGGGCTGGACCATCGAGGTGATGATGCTGCTCTACCGGGTGTGGCATGTCGCGCCCTTCGCGTTCGTGATCTTCTATGCCGGGCTACAGACGGTGAACCAGGACACGCTGGAAAGCGCGATCATCGACGGCGCCAACCGCTGGCAGCGGCTGCGCTATGTCATCGTGCCGCACCTGATGCCGCTGATCATCTTCATTGCACTGATCCACCTGATGGATTGCTACCGCGTGTTCGAAGAGATCGTCGGCTTTTCCAGCCAGGCGCATGTGATTTCGCTGCAATGGCTGACCTACGATTTCCTGACGCCGGACGACGCGGGCAACCGCGCGATTTCCCGCGCCTCGGCCAGCGCCATGCTGACGATGATCGGGATCGTGCTGCTGCTGATCCTGCCGCTGCGCCGCACCTGGCGCGACCACAAGGGGGCGCACTGACATGTCGACACCCAGGGCAATGCGTCAATCGCTGGCACTCAGGCTCGGCTCCGCGGGGTTCCTGACCTTCTGGTGCATCGTCGCGGCCTTCCCGATCGTCTGGATCGGGGTGATGAGCGTCAAGTCCCCGGTCGATGCCTTCGCCTCCAACCCGCTGGACGTGATCATGGGTCCGGTCACCCGCGCCGGCGGCAACGGGCTGTCGGTGATCGGCATCGTGCTGGGGCTGGCGGTGCTGTACATGTCGGGCCGGTTCGCGATGCGCAACCTGCCGCAGATGGTGGCACGCTTCACCCAGCCGGGCACGGTCCTGCTGGGCTGGGTCATCGCCACGCTCGGCTTTGCCGTCCTGTTCATCGTGCTGTTCTTCGCGGTGCTGCCGGTGATCCTGTCGGGGCTGAACGCCATCGCCGGCCCGCTGGGCAATCCGGTTCTGGGCCTGACCACCGAACACTACCAGGCGGTCTGGGTCGAAAACGCCTTCTACCGCAACTTCGTCAACTCGCTGATCGTGACAACCGGCGTCGTCACCGTGTCGCTGACCGTGGGCACGCTGGCGGGATACGGCCTGGCGCGGTCCGGGTCCAACCTGGCGTTCTGGCTGCTGATCCTGGCGCTGATCTTTCGCGCCCTGCCGCATTCGGTGCTGGTGGCGGGATATCTGCCGGTCTTCATCAACTCGTCCGAGATCCTGCGCCCGGTCTTCGGCGACGCGGCGCCCACGCTTTACGGCCAGCCCTATGCGGTGATCGCGGTGCTGGTGGCGATCAACCAGCCCTTTACGATCTGGATGCTGCGGTCGTTCTTCCACAACATCCCGACCGAGCTGGACGAAGCCGCGCGCGTCGACGGGTGCAGCCATTTCCAGGCCTTCCGGCGGGTCATCATGCCGGTGATGTGGCCCGGCGTCATCACCACCGGGCTGTTCAGCTTCCTGCTGGGCTACAACGACTTTCTGGTGACGTCGCTGCTGCTGGATGCGCAGAACCAGACCATGGTTCCGGCGATCGCCAGCTATTTCAACCGCGAGACGACGACCACCGACCAGGTCGAGGCGATCGCCGCCGCCGTGTCGATCACCGCGCCGCTGTTCCTGCTGGTGATGGTCTTCCAGCGGCAGATCGTGTCGGGCCTGACCGCCGGCGCGGTGAAGGGATGACGCAAGGGCCCGCCGCCATGGCCGGGCCGGGCCGGGACAGAAATCGAGCAATACCCAAGGATACCGAGATGAAAGGCACAAGGCCTGAACAAGCGGTGCTCAGCCGCGACACCGACATGACGAAGACCGATGAAACCCGCGGCGTGATCGAGGGCATGGTGGACGGTCTCAACGACCACCGCATCGCCGATATCGGCGCGTTCTTCGCCGAGGGGTTCCGCTGGATGGGCAATACCGGCTGCGGCACCAAGACCGGTCTGAAGGAGTTTCAGGATAACTGGCAGCGCCCGTTCCAGGCGGCGTTCTCGGACAAGGTCTGCATCGACGAGGCGCGGCTTTTCATGGGCGAATGGGCCGCCGCCTTCGGCCGGCAGGAGGCGGTGCATTCCGGCCCCTTCATGGGCGTGGCCCCTACCGGCAAGCGGGTGGAGATCCGGTACATGGATTTCTGGAAGGTCGTGGACGGCAAGATCACCGACAACTGGGTGATGGTGGATTTCCCGCATGTCCTGGCGCAGCTTGGCGTCGACGTGTTCGGCGGCGAGGGCTGGGAAGCCTTCGACCGCGGCGAAAAGACCCCGCCGCGCCCCGCCACCGAAGGGGCCACGGCATGAGCGCGCGCGACAGGCACAGTATTCACAAGCACCGCATCGCCCCCCTGCGCGCGGCGATGTACGATTTCACTGAAAGCGGCGTGCGCGCCGCCCTGGCCGATCTCGCCGCGCCGGACGCCATGTTCCGCCTTGCCTTCCCGTTCGGCGACATGGCCGGGCCGGATGCGTTCTACGACAATGCGCTCGCCCCGCTTTTCGCCGCCATTCCCGATCTGGAACGGCGCGATCACATCGTCATGGCCGGTCCCACGCCCGAGGGCGCCGACTGGGTCGGTTGCGGCGGCTATTACACCGGCACCTTCGCCGCGCCCTGGCTGGACATTCCGGCCACCGGCCATGTCGTCCACATGCGGTTCCACGAATTCTACCGCTTCGAGGATGGCCGCGTGACCGAGATGCAGGCGCTCTGGGACATCCCCGAGGTGATGATGCAGGCCGACGCCTGGCCCATGGTCCCCTCGCTGGGGCGCGAATGGCATGTGCCGGGGCCGGCCACGCAGGACGGACTGGTGCCCGGCCCGTGGGACGAGGCGCGTGGCATGGCCACCTGCCGGCATATCATCGACATGCTGGAGCATATGAAACGCCACCCCGCGCAGGGTGGCCCCGAGGTCATGGAGATGCCGCGTTTCTGGCACCCGAAGATGATGTGGTACGGCCCCGCCGGCATCGGCACCGGCCGCGGTATCGAGGGCTTCCGCAACTGGCACCAGATCCCGTTCCTGCAAGGGATGCCCGACCGGGGCGCCTATGTGGACGAGATCGAATACCACTTCTTCGGCGACGGCGAGTATGCCGGCGTCACCGGCTGGCCCGACATGATCCAGACGATCACTCATGACGGCTGGCTCGGCATCCCGCCGGTGGGCGGGCGCATCACCATGCGCAGCCTCGATTTCTGGCGGTTGGAGGACGGGCTGATCCGCGAGAACTGGGTGCTGGTGGACCTGCTGGACATGTATGCCCAGATCGGCGTCGATGTGTTCGGCCGGATGCGCATGTTCAACAAGGCGCGCCCCGGCTTCGATTCTGAAACCGGGAGAACCCTGTCATGAGCCTGCCACGCACCCCCTCTTTCCGTCTGGACGGCCGCCGCGCGCTGGTGACCGGCGCCTCCTCGGGCATCGGCGCGGCCTGCGCCGTGGCATTGGCAGAGGCCGGGGCCGAGGTCACGCTCGCCGCCCGCAGCCAGGACAAGCTCGATGCGCTGGCGGCCGAGATGGCCGATGCGGGCATGAAAGCGCATGTCCTGCCGCTCGACGCCGCCGACGTGACCGCGACGGAGGCGGCGGTGCGGGACAACGGCCCGTTCGACATCCTCGTGAACTCCGCCGGGATGGCGCGGCACGGCCCGGCCCTCGACACGGCCGAGGCGGATTTCGACGTCACCGCCGATCTGAATGTCAAGGGCGCGTATTTCCTGACCCGCGCGGTCGCGGCCGGGCTGATCGCCGCCGGCAAGCCCGGCAGCCTGATCAACATCTCCAGCCAGATGGCGCATGTCGGAGGCATCGAGCGCGCGGTGTATTGCGCCACGAAACACGCGGTCGAGGGCTTCACCAAGGCGATGGCGATCGAATGGGGGCCGCACCGGGTGCGCGTCAACACGATCTGCCCGACCTTCATCCGCACCGCCCTGACCGAGGCGACCTTCGCCGACCCCAACAAGCGCCGCTGGATCGAGGACAAGATCAAGCTCGGCCGCGCCGGCGAGGTCGAGGATATCATGGGTGCGGTGGTGTTCCTCGCCTCGGACGCGGCGGCGCTGATCACCGGCACGTCGCTGCTGGTCGATGGCGGCTGGACGGCGGAATGACGCGGGACAAGGTCACATCGGTCGATGTCGCCCGCCGCGCCGGGGTCAGCCAGTCGGCGGTGAGCCGGGTCTTCACGCCCGGCGCCTCGGCGTCGAAGGCGACCATCGACAAGGTGCGCAAGGCGGCGGCAGAGCTTGGCTATCGCCCCAACGCCATCGCCCGCGCGATGATCACCGGCAAGAGCCGGATCATCGGGCTGGTGGTCGCCTATCTCGACAACCAGTTCTACCCGGTGGCGGTCGACCGCCTCAGCCGGGTGCTGCAGGAACGCGGCTATCACATCCTCGTCTTCATGGTGTCGCAGCGGCAGGACGGCATCGACAGGATCGTGCAGGAACTGCTGGATTACCAGGTGGACGGGATCGTCACCGCCTCGGTCGAGATGTCGGATGTCCTGACCGGCCTTTGCGAGGCGGCGGGGATCCCGGTGGTCATGTTCAATCGCGCGCAGGACGACACGCGGCTTTCGGCCGTCACCTCGGACAATATCGCGGGGGCGCGCGCGGTGGCGAATTTCCTGGTGGCCGGCGGGCATGACCGCATCGCCCATATCGCCGGCTGGCAGGACACCACCACGGGGCGCGACCGCGCAATCGGCCTGGCCGAAGGACTGGACGCGCACGGGATGGAGCCCGTCGCGGTGGTCGACGGCGAATATGACCGCGACACCGCCGCCGCCCTGACGCGCGAGATGTTCGGCACCGCGGGCCGGCCCGACGCGGTGTTCGTGGGCAACGACCACATGGCCTTTGCCGTGATGGACGTGCTGCGGTTCGAGCTGGGCCTGTCGGTGCCCGGCGACGTGTCGGTGGTCGGCTATGACGACGTTCCGATCGCCGGCTGGCCGGCCTACGACCTGACCACGGTGCGCCAGCCGGTGGGCCGCATGGTGGCAGAGACCGTCGATCTTCTACTTGGCCGGATCGAGGGCGACCACGCACCGCGCCATATCCGCATTCCCGGCCCGCTGGTAATCCGCGGCTCTGCCCGCAAGCCCAAGGGGTTCGCACCATGAGAGGGTTCGACCCCGAATGGCGGGACGTGCCGCATTTCATCAACGGCGTGACCCGCCGCATCTGGGAGGATCGGCAGATCGGCAGCCTTCGGCAGCTTTACGCGCCGGGGCTGATCGTGCGCTCGCCGGCCGGCGTGGTGGTGGACAACACCAACGTCATCGCCGCCACCATGGCCACGCTGGCCGAATTTCCCGACCGCGAATTGCCGGGCGAGGATGTCATCTGGTGCGCCGATCCCGCCGGCGCAACCGACACCTCGGATGCCTTTCTGTCCTCGCATCGGCTGATCTGCTGGGCCACCCATGCGGGCGCGGGCATGTACGGCGCGCCGACCGGGCGGCGCGTGATCTACCGCATCCTCGCCGATTGCGCGATCCGCGACAATGCCATCTACGACGAATGGCTGGTGCGCGACCAGGCGGCCATCCTGCGGCAGATGGGGCTGGACGTGGTGGACTGGACCCGCGATCTGATCGCGCGCGAGGGTGGGCCCGAGGCCTGCGTCAAACCCCTGACGCCGGAAACCGACATTCCCGGCCCCTATGCCGGGCGCGGCAATGAAGAGGAATGGGGCACGCTTCTGGCCGGGATCCTGCGCGGCATCATGGCCGCCGAGATGGACGCGATCCCGCGCCATTACGACCGCGCGGCGCGGCTGCACTATCCCGGCGGGCAGGACGCCCACGGCCGGGCCGAGGCCGACAGGTTCTGGATGGGCCTGCGCGCTGCGCTCCCCCATGCGGATTTCACGATCGACCACGTTATCGGGCGGGATGAC
Organism: uncultured Paracoccaceae bacterium; assembly: GCA_947503765.1. Classification (GTDB taxonomy): domain Bacteria; phylum Pseudomonadota; class Alphaproteobacteria; order Rhodobacterales; family Rhodobacteraceae; genus Psychromarinibacter. The sequence continues at coordinate 226,118 of CANNFA010000005.1, forward strand.
CCGATGCACCCGCCGCGCGCCGCGATTCGCTGGTCGCTTTGGGGGCGGCATGACGGCTGGGGCCGGTACGGCCGGCCCACCGGCGCGCAGGTCCATGTCATGGGCATCACCCATGCCGAATTCGGCCCGAACGGGGAAACCGGCAAACCCGCGATCCGGGCCGAGTACACGCTGATCGACGAAACCGCGATCTGGAAACAGATCCTGCTGCAGACGGGGCAACACGAATGAAGGGCTTTTCGGAGAACTGGGCCGACTTTCCGGATTACATCCTAGGCATCACGCGCGAAATCTGGGAAGGGCGCGGCATCGCCACGCTGAACCATTATTACGCGGACGATATCCCGGTGCGCACCCCGATGGGCGTGACGCGCGGCAACCAGGGCACCATCGCCGCGACCATGGCGACGCTGGCCGAGTTTCCCGACCGCCAGCTTCTGGGCGAGGATGTGATCTGGTCGGGCGATCCGGAGGGAGGCTACCTGTCCTCGCACCGCATCCTCAGCACCGGCACCCACCGCCATGACGGCGCCTTCGGGCCGGCCACCGGCAAGCGTTTCGCGATCCGGGTGATCGCCGATTGCGCGGCGCGCGAGGATACCATCTTCGACGAATGGCTGGTGCGCGATTACGGCGGCATCGTGCGGCAACTGGGGATGGAGCCGCGCGCCTATGCACAAAGCCTGATCGCGGCCGAGGGCGGGCCGGAATCTGCGGCGAAACCCTTCGCTCCCGCACGCGACGTGAAAGGCGACTACACGGGCACCGGCAACGCCAATGAATGGGGTGCGCGCTACGAGGAGACGCTGATCCGCATCATGCACACCGATTTCGCACATGTCCTGTCCGCCTATGACCGCGCCGCCATCGGTGAATTTCCGGGCGCGCAGACCCTCATCGGCCGCGACGCCATCGCCGAAAGCTGGCTGCGCCTGCGCGCCGCCTTTCCGTCCGCCACCTTCCGCGTGCATCACCGGATCGGCATGGAGGCCGGCGCCATGCCCGCGCGCGCCGCGATCCGCTGGTCGCTGGACGGGGTGCATGACGGCTGGGGCGCGTTCGGCCGCCCGACCGGCGCGCCGGTGCATGTGATGGGGATCAGCCACGCCGAGTACGGCCCCTACGGGCCGGGCGGGATCGGGCTGCGCCGCGAATACGTGCTGTATGACGAAGTGGCGATCTGGAAGCAGATCCTGCTGCATACCGGCGAGATCTGACCCCCTGCCCCACGCGACCGACGAAAGGAGTTACCCCATGCCCCCCGTCTTGACCACCCATGTCGGCAGCCTGCCGCGCACGCAGGATGTCGTCGATTTCATCTTCGCCCGCGAGCGGGGCGAGGATTACGACCCCGCCGCCTTCGACGCCTGCATGACCCGCGCCGTCTCGCGCACCGTCGCCCGGCAGGTGGACGCCGGGATCGACATCGTGTCCGACGGCGAGACGTCGAAGATCAGCTACGCCACCTATGTCAAGGACCGCTATACCGGGTTCGACGGCGACAGCCCGCGCAACGCGCCCGCCGATCTCACACTGTTCCCCGGCTTCCTCGAACGCATCGCGCAGGAAGGCGGCACGCCGCAATATGCCCGCCCGATGTGCGTGGGCGAGGTCCGCTCGAAGGGCCAGGGAGAGCTGGAAAAGGACATCGCCAACCTCAAGGCGGCGATGGCGGAACACGGCGCCGCGCGCGGCTTCATGAACGCCGCCTCGCCGGGCGTGATCTCTCTGTTCCTGCAGAACGATTACTACAAGACGCGCGAGGCCTATCTTGCCGCGCTGGCCGATGCGATGAAGGCGGAATACGAGACGATCGTCGCCGCCGGGCTTGACCTGCAACTCGACTGCCCCGATCTCGCGCTGTCGCGGCACATGCTGTTTGCCGATCTCGACGATTCCGAATTCGTCAAGGTCGCCGAGGCGAATGTCGAGGCGCTGAACCACGCGCTGTCCGGCGTGCCCGAGGACAAGGTGCGCGTGCATATCTGCTGGGGAAATTACGAAGGCCCGCATGTCTGCGACATCCCCATGGCGCGGATGTTCGACACGCTGATGGGCACGAAGGCGCGCTACCTGCTGTTCGAGACGTCCAATCCCCGCCACGGCCACGAATGGGAAGTGTTCCGCGACCGCGCCGCCGACATCCCGGAAAACAAGGTGCTGGTCCCCGGCGTGGTCGACACCACCACCAATTTCGTCGAGCATCCCGAACTGGTGCGCCAGCGGATCGAGCGGTTCACCGCCATCGTCGGAGCCGAAAGGGTGATCGCCGGATCCGATTGCGGCTTCGGCACCTTTGCCGGCTTCGGCGCGGTCGATCCCGACATCGCCTATGCCAAGCTCGCCGCGCTGGCCGAAGGCGCGGCGCTGGCGACATGACACCGCTGGTCCTGCTGCCCGGCATGATGTGCGACGCGCGGCTCTACGCGCCGCAGATCGCCGCCTTTTCCGGCACCCGCACCGTGCATTGCGCGCCCATCGGCGGGCATGACAGCATGGCGGCGCTGGCGGATGCGGTGCTGGCCCATGCCCCGCCGCGTTTCGCGCTGGCCGGCCTGTCGATGGGCGGCATCGTCGCGATGGAGATCATGGCGACGGCGCCCGAGCGCGTCGAAAGGCTGGCCCTGCTCGACACCAATCCGCGCGCCGAACTGCCCGAGATGCAGGCCCGCCGCGCGCCGCAGATGGCCCGTGTCGCCGCCGGCGAATTGCGCGAAGTGATGCGCGACGAGATGAAGCCGAACTACCTCGCCGACGGCCCCGGCCGGCAGGCGGTGCTGGACCTGTGCATGGACATGGCGCTGGATCTCGGCCCGGACGTGTTCGCCCGCCAATCCCTCGCCCTGCGCGATCGCCCCGACCGGCAGGAGACACTGCGCGGCGTGCGGGTGCCCACGCTGATCCTGTGCGGGCGCGAGGACCGGCTTTGCCCCGTCGAGCGGCACGAGCTGATGCACGTGCTGATCCCCGACTCAAAGCTGGAGATCGTCGAGGGCGCCGGCCACCTGCCGGTGCTGGAAAACCCCGCGGCAACCAACACGGCGCTGGCCCGGTGGCTGGACGCCTGAATGACGGAGACAACCATGGACGAAACCCTTCTGACCCTGCTGCGCAGCGTCGACACGCCCAGCATCTGCAACGCGATCGAGGTGGCGCAGGGCAAGCGCGGCTTCGACGCCTTCACCCGCGGCACGATGCTGTGCTCCGCCCCCGGCGAGGTGATGGTGGGCCATGCGGTGACCGCGCGCATCCGCGCCCTCGCCCCACCGGCCGAGGATCCAGGCACCATCCGCGCCCGGCGCATGGCCTATTACCAGGCGATGGCCGAGGCACCGAAACCCTCCGTCGCCGTCATCGAGGACGAGGATTACCCGGATTGCATCGGCGCCTATTGGGGCGAGGTGAACACCACCATCCACAAGGGCTTCGGCATGTCGGGCGCGCTGACCAACGGGGTGATGCGCGATCTGGGCGATCTGGCGCCCGGCTTTCCCGTGGTGGCCGGATCGGTCGGGCCGAGCCACGGCTTTGTCCATGTCACCGCGCTGGACGTGCCGGTGACGGTGTTCGGGCTGACGGTGCGGCCGGGCGATCTGGTCCATGCCGACCGGCACGGCGCGGTGGTGATCCCGCCCGAGGTGGTCGGCGATCTGGCCGGCGCGTTGAAGAGGATGCAGGATACGGAACGGCTGGTACTTGACCCGGCCCGCGCGCCCGGCTTCGACTTCCCCGCCTTCAAATCCGCCTGGGAGGCGTTCGAGAAAGCGCGCACCTGAGCCGGGGCGCACCCTTCCCGCTTCTTCTCGGCAAAAATACGCACGGCGCGGCCCCTCCACGGGCGCCGCGCCGCGTCTAGGGCGCTCAGCTCTTCCAGGTCGCCCCGGCCGCCTCGCCGGTGGCGATCACCCGGTACATCGCCGCCTCGCCGGTCATCGACGGCGCGGCGGAATGCGCCAGCCCTTCGGGCATGCTCATCGTGTCGCCGGGCGCCAGTGTGGCGCTGCCGCCGTCCCATTCCACCCGCCAATGGCCCGTCACCGGCATCAGCACGGCCGGGCGCTGATGGCTGTGGCGTGCCTCGGGCGCGGAGGCGCGGGTGATGAAATCGACCTCGAAGCCGGGCTTGTCGCGGATCAGCCCCTCCTCGCCGATCACGGTGACGGGCGCCTTGCCGGCCAGCGCCACCATGTCGAGGTAACGGCGCACGTAGCCGCCCACCACCTCGGCGGGCGACGGCTCGTCCACCTTCGCCAGTTCTTCCTCGCTCAGCACCGGCATCGGGCCGACGCCCTCGGGCAGTTCCTCGCCCTTCTTGGTGTCGTAAAGCTTGCCGTTCTCGCCCAGGACCAGCCCGTGATCCTTGGCATCCTCGATCACCTGCGGCGCCCAGATCACGCCACCGCCGGCATCGTCGCCGCCCAGGATCGCCATGATCATCCCGTAATCGGTGCCGATATTCTCGAAGCCCCGGAAGATGTTGGTCGGAATGTTGAAGATGTCGCCCTCTTCCAGCACCACCTCGCCGGCATCGCCCCAGCGGCCCCAGAAGAACCGCCAGCGGCCTTTCAGCACGTAGAACACCTCGGCGGTGCGGTGGTTGTGCAGGCTGTTGCGGCAATGCGGCGGCTGGCCGGCCGCGCCGATGTTGAAGCCGTGCGACAGGGAGATGTGCACATGCTGGTCGGGGCTTTCGCTGACCCCGCCGCCGATGATGGTGAAGTTTTCCTTCTGGTTGCTGCCGGGCGTGTGCGCGTCGATGAACGCTGTCTTGCAGGGCTGCAACTCGCCGTAGCGGACGATGCGCTTTTCCATTTCTTGCGGTATCATGTCGGTCTCCTTTTTCGGGGCGCGCGCGCCGGATCACTCGGCCGTATCGCGGTAGGGCGCGGGGCCGCCATAGGGCACGTTGATCCCGCCGTAACGGCGCACGCGCAGGTTGCATTGCTCGGCATGGCCGACGAACCCTTCCAGAAGGCACAGGCGCGAGCCGTAGGCGCCGATCATCGCCGCGGCCTCGTCGGTGGTCACGCGCTGGTAGCTGTGGGTCTTCAGGTACTTGCCCACCCAGAGCCCGCCGGTATAGCGCCCGGCCTTGCGGGTCGGCAGGGTGTGGTTGGTGCCGATCACCTTGTCGCCATTCGCCACATTGGTGCGCGGGCCGAGGAACAGCGCGCCATAGCAGGTCATGTTCTCCAGATACCAGTCGTCGCGGTCGGTCATCACCTGCACATGTTCGGACGCGATGTCGTTGGCGACGGCCAGCATCTCGTCATGGGTATCGCAGACGATCACCTCGCCGTAATCCTTCCAGCTGACGCGGGCGGTGCCGGCGGTGGGCAGGATCTCCAGCAGGCGGTCGATCTCGGCCAGCGTCGCCTCGGCCAGCTTGCGGCTGTTGGTCAGCAGCACGGCGGGAGAGTTGTAGCCGTGTTCGGCCTGGCCCAGCAGATCGGTCGCGCACATTTCGGCGTCGACGGTCTCGTCGGCGATCACCATGGTCTCGGTCGGGCCGGCGAACAGGTCGATGCCGACGCGGCCGAACAGCTGGCGCTTGGCCTCGGCGACAAAGACGTTGCCCGGCCCGACCAGCAGATGCACCGGGTCGATGGTCTCTGTCCCCAGCGCCATGGCGCCAATCGCCTGGATGCCGCCCAGAACATAGATCTCATGCGCGCCGCCCATGTGCATCGCCGCGATCACGGCCGGGTTCGGCTCGCCGTTGAAGGGCGGCGTCGCGGCGATGATGCGCGGCACGCCCGCGACCGAGGCGGTGGCGACCGACATATGCGCCGAGGCGACCATGGGAAACTTGCCGCCGGGCACGTAGCAACCGACCGATTGCACGGGGATGTTCTTGTGCCCGAGGATCACGCCGGGCAGCGTTTCGACCTCGATATCGAGCATCGAATCGCGCTGTGCCTGGGCGAAATTGCGCACCTGTTCGTGGGCAAAGCGGATATCGGCCATGTCGCGGTCCGAGACCTTGGCCATGATCGCCTCGATCTCGGCATCCGACAGGCGGAAGGCAGGCGGGCTGTAGCTGTCGAACTTCTCGCTCAATTCGCGCACGGCGGCATCGCCGCGCGTCTCGATATCCGCCAGCGTCGCCTCGACCACGGCGCGGGTCCTGGCGTCATCCTCGGCCCGGTCGGTTTCGGGCTTGCCGCGCTTGAGATACTCGATTGCCATGTCAATTTCCTTTCGTGTCAGCCCGGCCCCGGCCCGGCGGGCAATGTTGTGGCGGCCTGCGCGTCACTGGCCATAGCCCAGGAACAGGCGCGGCAGGCCAAGCGATATCCACGGGACGAAGGCGATGATCAGCAGCGCGACGATCATTGTCAGCACCCAGGGCAGGATGCGCCGCGCGATCCGGTCGAACGAGATCTGTCCGACCTGCGCGGCCATGAACAGGTTCGCCCCCAGCGGCGGCGTGACGAAGCCGATGGCCAGCGCGACGATCATCACGATGCCGAAATGCACCGGATCGACCCCGAGGCTGGTCAGCACCGGCAGCAGCACGGGCGTCAGGATCACGATCGCGGCAAGCGTTTCCAGGAAGGTGCCCACGACCAGCAGCAGCGCGATGGCGGCCAGCAGGACGAGCGACTTGCTCTGCGTCATCTCGAGCACGAATTGCGACAGCTCCAGCGGGATACGCTCCAGCGCGATGATCCGGCCGAAGGCGACAGAGGCGCCGATGATGACCAGCACCGCCGAGACCAGCAGAGCCGATTCCAGCATCATCGCCGGGATCCGCCGCAGCGGCAGCTCGCGGTAGACGAAGACGCTGACGATCAGCGCATAGACCACCGCCACGGCCGAGGATTCGGTGGGCGTGACGATGCCGCCATAGATGCCGCCCAGCACCACCACCGGCATCAGCAGCGCCAGTTTCGCCTGGTTCACCGCGCGCAGTTTCTCGCGCCAGTGATGGGCGGGAAGCGGCGCGGCGGGCACATCGGCGCGGCGGCGCTGGATCACGTTGTAGACGATCAGCGTCAGCGCGATCACGAAACCGGGCAGGATGCCGGCCATGAACAGCGCCGTCACCGACACGCCGGCGGCGACCGCATAGACGATCATCACCACCGAGGGCGGGATCATCACGCCCAGCCCGCCTGCGCTGGCGACCATCGCCGCCGAATAGGCCCGGTCATAGCCGCGTTCGACCAGCGCCGGGATCATCGCCAGCCCGATCGCCGCGACCGTCGCCGACCCGGTGCCCGAGATCGCGGCGAAGAACAGGCAGGCCATGATCGTGACCGTGCCCAGATCGCCCGGCGCGCGCCCGAACAGCTGGTCCGCCACCGCCACCAGCCGGCGCGAGATTCCGCCCTGGCTCATGATGTTGCCGGCCATGGTGAACAGCACCACCGCGATCAGCGTGAAACTGTCGATGCCGCTGATCAGACCCAGCGCGTAGAAGTCGAATTTCAGGAACGGGATATAGGCGATGGCCAGCAGCGACGCCGACCCCAGCGCGATGCCGATGGGCACCCCGATGATCAGAAGCACGAAGAAACTGCCGAAGAGGATTGCCGAGGTCATGGCCTAAACATCCAGTTGCGGGGCAAGCTCGGTGTCGCCCTTCACGCCGACGCGGTAGACCGAATGCAACAGCCTTGCCGCGCTGATCGCGCCGGAAAAGATGATCGCCGCATAAAGCACCGAGGTCGGCCATTGCGTTGCCGACAGGATCTTGCCGCGTTCGATGGCCTGCCCGGTGATGACCACGCCCAGCCAGCAGACGGTGACCGAATAGGTCAGGAATACCAGTTCGGCCGTCAGCAGCAGCCAGCGGCGCAGCCCGTAGGGCGCGGCGTCCAGCACGATGGTCACGCGCATGTGCCGGCGTTCGCGGATCGCATAGCTGACGCCGAAATAGATCATGTAGACAAAGCTCAGCCGCGCCAGTTCGTTGGCGACCGAGATCGAGGTGGAGAAGGCGAAGCGCGCGATCACGTCGGCGAAGACCAGCACGATGATCGCCCCCAGCGTGGTCACGATCACCGCCGGCTCGAAGTATTTTTCGACCGTGCGGAACATCTTCGCCCCCTCCCCCGTTCAGCCCGGATCAGTTCGACAGGGCGGACATGAACGTGTCGTAGAACGCATCGCTCACCTTGGCGCGGATGTCGCTTTCGATGGCGGCATTCATCGTCTCGCCCATGCGGGCGCGGTCCTCGGCGGGCAATTCGTTGACGGCAAGGCCCTTTTCCTCAAGCTCGGCGAGGGTGGCGGCGTTCGCCTCGGCGGTCAGCTCGCGCTGCAGCGCGACGGTCTCGGCCGCGACCTCGTCGATCAGCGCGCGGTCCTCGTCGCTCAGCCCCTCGTACCAGTCGAGATCGGCGATCCAGAGTTCCGGCCAGTAGATGTGCCCGGTCAGCGAGACGTAGTCCTGCACCTCGAAGAAACGCTCGATGATCATCGAGGACAGCGCGCTTTCCTGGCCGTCGATCAGGTTCTGCTGCAGCGACGAATAGATCTCTCCCCAGGCCAGCGGCACCGGCACGGCGCCGATGGAGCGCCAGGCCTTGATCTGGATCGGGTTGTCGGCCGACCGCATACGTAGTCCCTCGAAGGCCTCGTAGCTGTCCAGCGGCGCGCGGGAATTGGTGAAGCTGCGGAAGCCCAGTTCCATGAAGCCCATGGATTTCAGCCCGCGCGTTTTCATCGCCTCGCCCAGGGCATCGCCCGCCGGCCCGTCAAGAACCGAGCGCGCGTGGTCTTCGTCCTCGAACAGCAGGAACTGGTCCAGCACCGCCAGCTCGCCCACCGTGTTCGACAGGTGCACCGAGGCGCCGGTGGTCATGGTGATGTTGCCCGATTGAACAAGCTCGGTCATTTCCTGAACGCTGCCAAGTTGCCCGCCGGGGAACAGCTCTACCTGGATGGCGCCGTCGGAGCGGCTTTCGAGCTGTTCCTCGAAATGCAGCAGCGCCTTGTGGATCGGCGAGATTTCCGGCGTGGCGTGACCGATCCGAATCGTGGTGTCCGCCGCGGCGGGCAGCGCCAGGGCAAGGCCGAACCCGGCTGCCAGGATGGGGGTAAGCTTCATGGTTTCTCCTCCGTATCGAACCATATGCGTGATGCGCGGTGCTTGCCGCGTCCGGTATGTGCGCTGCGGGACGCCTGCGCAGGGGCGTCTTTTTGCAATCGTATGCAGCAACGCTAGTGGATGTTCTCGATTTGCGCAACGGTCTTTTATGTCGATGAATCAAGGGGGCGGCCTCCGGCGATGCGCCGGGCACCGCCCCCGGAATGTCAGGCGGCGCTACCGGCCCGCGCGCGCCGCGACCGGCGCCGGCTTTCGCCCGCCCCGCCCGCTGCCGGGTTCGGCGCAGGCTTGTTGAACCGGATCCAGGCGCTGCCATTCTCGTCATTGCCGGTCAGCAGGTTGGCGGCCAGCACCGCCTCCATCTCGGCGCCGGCGCGCGGCCGGGTGGAGCCCATGCCGGTCAAGGTCGCCAGCACCTCGGGGTCGATATCCTCGGGCACGATGATTCCCGCCGCCGCCAGTTCCGCGCGCTTCGCCGCCAGCTTTTTCGGGCCAACCGGCAGCGCGACCGGGTTCATGATCGCGCTGGTCATGCCGGCGGCGATCGCCATCGGCAGGAAGGCGTTGTTGACCCCGTGTCGGTTCGGCAGCCCGAAGGACACGTTCGACGCGCCGCAGGTGGTGTTGACGCCCAGCTCCTCGCGCAGCCGCCGCACCAGCGCGAAAACCTGCACGCCCGCGCTTGGCACCGCGCCGACCGGCATCACCAGCGGATCGACCACGATGTCATGCGCCGGAATGCCGTGATCGGCAGCGCGTTCGACGATCTTGCGCGCCACGTCAAAGCGCACATCCGGGTCCTCGCTGATCCCCGAATCGTCGTTGGCGATGGCCACCACGGGCACGTTGTACTTGCGCACCAGCGGCAGGACCATTTCCAGCCGCTCGTCCTCGCCGGTGACGGAATTGAGCAGCGGGCGCCCCTCGCAGGCGGCAAGCCCGGCCTCCAGCGCGGCGGGCACCGACGAATCGATGCACAAGGGCACGTCCACCAGCCCCTGCACCAGTTCGATCATGCGCGTCATCAGCGCGGGTTCGGTCTGGGTCGGATCGGGGTTCGAGGCATAGACGACGCCGGCATTCACATCCAGCATCGTCGCACCGGCGGCGACCTGGGCCCGCGCATCCGTCTCGACGGTGGAAAAATCGCCCGCCTCAAGCTCGGCGGCCAGCTTCTTGCGGCCGGTGGGGTTGATCCGCTCTCCGATCACGCAGAACGGCTGATCGAAGCCGATGATCGCGGTGCGGCTTTTGCTTTCGACGATGGTGCGGGTCATTGAACGGCCTCGACATGGTTTGCGGGAATGGCGCCCGCGCCGCCATTCTGGGTGGCCCAGCCGGCGGCGGTCTTGATCCCGCCCAGCGGAAAGACATGCAGCCCCGCGATATTCGTGCCCGGATGCGCGGCCGTGTAGGCGGCAAGGTCGGCAACGATGCGGTCGGGCGTGAAGGGCAGCAGCAGCTTGGTGACGTCGCGGGCGCGTTTTTGCAGCACCCGCAGCGACGCGCCCACCCCGCAGGCCACTGAAAAGCGGATCAGCGTCTGAAGCTTCGCCGGCCCGGCGATGCCCACATGGATCGGCAGCGTGATGCCCTCGGTGCGCAGCCTTTCGGCCCAGGCGATCACCGGCGCCGCCTCGAAACAGAACTGGGTGGCCAGCGCCATCTGGGCGTCGGTCCGCTCGCTGAATGCCTGTTTCCAGCGCAGCGCCTGCATCACCGCGCGGTCTGACCCGTCCGGGTCGATGTCGCGGCTGCCCTCGGGGTGGCCGGCGACATGCAGCCGGGTGAACCCGGCGCGGTCGAAAAGCCCCGTCCCAAGCAATTGCATCGAATCGGCGAACTCGCCGCGCGGCGTGTCCAGCCCGCCGGCCAGCAGCAGCGCCTGCGTCACGCCCGCCTCGCCCTGATAGCGGGCGATCCAGTCGGCCAGCATCGCCTTGTCCGCGATCATCCGCGCCGGGAAATGCGGCATGGCGGCAAAGCCGCCCTTCGCGAGCCGCGCCGCGGTCGCCACCATGTCCCCGATCGGGGTGCCGTCGATATGCGCGATGTAGAAGCGGGTGCCGTCCGGCAGCAGGTCGCGGAAATCCTCGACCTTGTCGGCGGTGCGCGGCATCACCTCTATCGAATAGCCGTCCAGCAGCGCCGCGATCTCGGGCGCGGCGCCGTCATGCGCGGGTGATTTCCTGAATTGCAAAAGCGCCATCAACGCCTCCCCCAATGATGAATATCCGGTGCGCCGGCGGAATCGCGGCGCGGTCTCCTCACATGTCGGATAGCAGTTTTGCATGCGCATTCATATTATGGCAATCCAAGTCGCGGCGTTTTGACGCTGATTGCAGCTATTTCAACAATAAACTCGACTCGGTGGAATCCATACGCTATCGGCAGTATTGAATGCGCAGTCACGTATTGAACGGGGGGAATGCCGCAATGGCGACGACACCGAGAGAGAATTTCAAGGCCGCGATGAACGGCGGAGCCCCCGAATGGGTGCCGCTGGACATGGGCAAGCATATCGGCTCGATCCACAAAAAGCATTACGCGCGCCTTGCCGCGCTGCTGCCCGAGCTGGATCTGAAGAACGGCGACGTGATCCTTGACCGCATGGCGCAGACCCTGGTCCCGGACGAGGCGCTGCTGCGGCATTTCAACGTCGATTTCCGCTGGCTGGTGCCGAACTGGGTGCAGGTCACGGAACGCGAGGGCCTGGACGGCTATTTCGACATGTGGGGCGTGCCCTACAAGGGCGCGGACGGCGACCATTACGCCGTAGACAGCCAGACGAAGGCGCCGCTCGCGGATGCCGAGACGCCCGCCGATATCGACGCCTATGACTGGCCCGACCCGGACGATCCCGCGCAATTTGCCGGGCTGGGGGAACGCGCGCGCGAGCTTTACGAGACGACGGGCTACGTGCTGGGCGCCGACGCGATCAAGGCCGGCCCGCTGATGTCGGCGCTGCAGATGCGGGGCTATGAGCAGTATTTCATGGACATGGTCATCAATCCCGACCTGTCCGACGCGCTGCTGACGAAGATCACCGACCTTCTGTGCCGCATGTGGACGCGGTTCATGGACGAGGTCGGCCCCTATGTGCAGATCGCCTATGTCACCGACGATCTGGGCACGCAGACCTCGCTGCTGCTGTCGCCGAAGCTGTACCGCAAGCGGATCAAGCCGTTCCACACGCAGCTGCACCAGCACATAAAGTCCTGCGCGGACGTCAAGCTGATGATGCACACGGACGGCGCCGTTCTGCCGCTGATCGAGGACCTGGTCGAGACCGGGGCGGACATCCTGAACCCGGTGCAGACCTCGACCGCCGGAATGGACGACACCGCCGCGCTGAACGCGAAGTTCGGCGGCCACATCGGCTTTCACGGGGCGATGGACGTGCAGCAGATGATGCCGGGCGCCACCATGGCGGAACTGCGCTGGGAAATCGCGCGGCGGATGACCGATCTGGGCGCGAATGGCGGCTACATCATCGCGCCGTGCCACAATATCGGCCATGACATCGCGCCGGAAACCACGCTGGCCTTCTTCGACATGGTGCAAAAGATGGGCCGCTATCCGCTGGCGCTGGACGAGGCGCTGGCCACCAACGCCTCCTTCTTCGAGCGGCTGAACCGCGAGGGTGCGGCATGACCCCGAACGCCCGTTTCAAGGCGCGGCTGACCGCGCGCGACCCGATGGTCGGCTGCTTCATCAAGACGCCGCAACCGTCCGTGATCGAGGTGCTGGGCGCCTCGCCGCTGGATTTCCTGGTGCTCGACGCGGAACACTCGCCGTTCGACCGCGCGGCGATCGACCTGTGCGTTCTGGCGGCGCGCGCCGTGGAGGCCGCGCTGCTGGTGCGGGTGCCGGACGGGTCGGCCTCGACCATCCTCGGCGTGCTCGATTGCGGCGCGGCGGGCGTTGTCGTCCCGCATGTGACCAGCGCCGCGCAGGCCCGCGATCTGGCCCGCGCGATGCACTACGTCCCCGGCGGGCGCGGCATCGCCGGCACCACCCGCGCCGGCGGCTACGGCGCGCGCGCCCTGGCCGAGCACCGCGCCGCCGCGCAGGACGAGGTGTCGCTGATCTGCCAGATCGAGGACCGCGAAGGCGTGGACTGCTTCGAGGATATCGCCGCCACCCCGGACGTGGACGCGCTGTTCGTCGGGCGCGCCGACCTGGCCGTGTCCTACGGGATGGACGATTTCTTTGCCCCCGAAATCGCCGCGATCTGCGGCGACGTGCTGGGCGCCAAGGGCGCGGCCACCGGCCTGTTCTGCGCGCCGGGCGAGGATACGCGCCCCTGGCGGCAACGCGGCGCGAGCTTCGTCATCGCCGGCTCGGACCATTCGTTCATGGCGCAGGGGGCGAAGGCCCTGGCAGAGGCGGCACGCCGCGACACCGAAAGCTGAGGAGACAGAGATGGCATCCGATCTTCCCACCCCCGACCTTGCCCGCAACATCCGCATCATCGGCCATTCCGACCAGGGCGGGCGCGCCGACGGCATCCAGATCATGGTCTCGAACGGCTATGCCTATGTGGGGCACGTGTTCAACAATGGGTTTTCCGTGATCGACGTGCGCGATCCGAAGAACCCGCGCTTCGTGCGCCACATCCCGCAGCCCGAAGGCACATGGAGCCAGCATATCCAGACCTTCGGCGACATCATGATCGTCAACAACATGTGCGACATGCTGCGGGTCGAGACCTCGGGCGCCTTCGATCCGGGCGACTACTACATGGGCTCGGTTGCCGACAAGGTGGACATCACCGGGGGCGAGCGGCCCTATTCCGCCGGCATGCGCGTCTACGACATCTCGAACCGTGCCGACCCGCGCGAGATCGCGTTCATGGAAGTGCCCGGCCTCGGCGTGCACCGCACCTTCTGGGATGGCGGCGACTGGGCCTATATCTCGGCCCTGCCGCCGGGCTTTTCCGACGACATCTTCATGGTGGTGGATTTCCGCAATCCCGAAAAGCCCGAGGTGATCAGCAAGCTCTGGCGCGAGGGGATGCATGTCGCCGGCGGCGAAACGCCGTGGTGGGATCCCAAATACCGCTACGCGCTGCACCACGCGATCGTGAAGGGCGATCTGGGCGCCGCCGCCTGGCGCGATGGCGGGCTGTCGCTGATCGACCTGTCGGACCGGCACAATCCGCGCTTCCTGAGCCACGACAACCCCTGCCCGCCCTTCGCCGGACACACCCACAACACCCTGCCGCTGCCGGGGCGCGGGCTGATGTTCGTGGTCGAGGAAAGCCAGGCCGACAATTGCGAGGACGGGATCAAGCGCAACTGGGTCTATGACATCAGCGTGCCGGAAAACCCGGTCTCCATCGCCACGACGATGCCCCCGGACGAGGAGGATTACAAGGCCAAGGGCGGCCAGTTCGGCCCGCATAACTGCCACGAGAACCGGTCCGAAGGCTTCGTCAGCGAGGATCTGATCTTCGTCAGCTACCAGAATGCGGGGCTTCGGGTCTACGACATCTCGAACCCCTTCCGCCCAGAAGAGGTGGCGGCCTGCGTGCCCCCCGCCCCCGCGAAACTGATGGATTACCGCCCCAACCGCCCCGTGGTGGTGGACACGACCGATGTCTACGTGGACAAGCAAGGGTTGATCTACACCACCGACATGAATGCGGGGCTGACGATCATGGAAATGGACGGGATCTGATGGCAAAGGTTGTCGTATCGGGGAAAATCCACCCGGACGGGATGGCGATCCTGCAAGCGGAACCGGGGCTGGAGATCGAGCTTTTCGACGATCCCGGCTCGCCGGTTCCAATGGAAAGCCTGGCGGGGGCCGATGCGCTGCTGATCCGCTACGGTGTTCTGACGGCGGATCAGGCGGCTCAAATGCCGAACCTGCGCGTCGTGTCGCGTCACGGCGTCGGCTGCGACAACCTGCCGGCGGCAGAGCTTGCGGCGCGCGGCGTGCCCGTCACCATCGTCGGGCCGGTCAACGCGGTGTCGGTGGCCGAACAGGTACTGGCGATGATGCTGGCCCTGTCGCACCGGATCGTGCCCGGCGATGCGGCGGTGCGCGCGGGCGACTGGAACTGGCGCAACGGGCTGGTGATGGGGGAACTCGCGGGCAAGACACTGCTGCTGCTTGGCTTCGGCCGTATCGGGCGCGAAGTGGCGCGCCGTGCCGCCGCCTTCGACATGCAGGTGGCGGTGTTCGACCCCTTCGTGCCTGCGGATGACATAGCCCGCGCCGGGTATCGCCCGGTCGCGGACTGGAAGGCCGAGCTGCCCGCCGCCGATTACCTGAGCCTGCACCTGCCGGCCACGCCGGACACGATGGGGCTGATCGGCGCGGGCGAACTGGCGCGGATGAAACCCACCGCCATCCTGATCAACGCCGCCCGCGGCGGGCTGGTGGACGAGGATGCGCTGGCCGAGGCTCTGGCCGGCCCGATGGCAGAGGGCGGCGCGGGGCTCGATTGCCTCGCCTCCGAACCGCCCCCCGCCGATCTGCCGCTCCTGACCCTGCCCAACGTGGTGTTCAGCCCGCATTCCGCCGCGCTCAGCGCCGAGGCGATCCGCGGCATGGGAACGGTCGCCGCGCAGAACGTGGTGGACGGGCTGAACGGCCGCCTGCGGCCCGAGCTGATCTTCAACCTTGCCGCGCTGAAAGAGGCGGGCCATGCGCCATGAGATCCCGACCGAGGGGCGGATCCCGCTCCTCGACATCACCATCCCGATCCACTGGGACAATCACGCGATCCTGATGTTCGGCATCTGGTTCGTGCTCGTGCCCGCGGCGGTGATGCTCCTGCGCTTCGGCAAGGTGCCGCCCGCCACCTACGGCATTCCGCGCGGCACGTCGAAATGGGCCTGGCCGGAACTTTGCTGGACCCTGCACAAGCGCACGCTCTACACCGCCGTGGTTCTGGCCGTGGCGGGGGCGGGATTCGCCATGTTGCTCAGCGGCGGGTTTTCCGGCTCGCTGCATGCGTGGTTCGGGCTGGGGACGATCTTCCTTGGCGTGATGCAGGCGGTGTCGGCCTGGTTCCGCGGCAGCCATGGCGGCCGCAAGGATCCCGCCGCCGACCCCGAGGACCGCGCCACCTGGGGCGGCGATCATTTCGACATGCGCCCGCAACGCTGGTGGTTCGAGGCCTATCACAAGACGGCTGGCTATTTCACGCTGGTCCTGGCGCTGGGGGCCGTCGCGACGGGCCTGTCGCAATACTGGATGCCGGGCATCGCCATCGCGCTGGGGTTGATCGTGGCCGGCAGCCTGGTGCTGGCGGTGGTGCTGCAGGGACGCGGACACCACCACGACACCTACATGTCGGTCTATGGTAGCCACCCCGACCATCCGTTCAACAAGCGCCGGTTCGGGAGGATGCTGGACGAGCGCGGGCAGAAGCCCTGACTTTCAGCGCGGGGTCTGATCGCGCGCGCCTTCGCGCGAAACCGTCAGCCCCAGCAGCGAATGCAGCGGCTGGAAACAGCCGGTATCGGTGACGCTCACGCCGGGACCGGCCGCATCGAACACGCCCAGCAGCGCCTGCACACGCGCGGGATCCCAGACGCGGCGCGCGCCGCACAGATCACTCGCCTGGACCGGCACGCGGCGCAGCCTGATGCCGGGGTTCTGCGCCTGAAGCATCCGGTGCGCGTGGCGGCCAAGCGCGAACAGAACGTCGCCGGCCAGGTCGGACTGGACATGATGCGCGCCGTAATCGCCCCCCAGCCGGTCGAAGGCCGTGCCCTGCCCATAGCCCAGCGTCAGCAGATAGGCCGTCACCGCGCCGCCCGCCGCGACGTCGCGCGCCAGATCCGGCGCATCCAGCATGACGCGGCCCGCAATGCAGACGCCGCCCGGCACGGGCCGCGCCGCCACCGGCGCGAAAAACGCCACGGGGCGCGCGAGCGCCGCGACGCACGCCCCTGCCCGGCCCAGCAAATCCTGCAATCCGGCCGCCGCCGCACCGCCCCGGGCCAGCGGGCGCGCATATTGCGCCTGCCGCCGCAGCCGCGGCAGCGCCACGTCCAGCAGACCGGCAAGCGGCACGTCATGGCGCGGCAGCATGGTGGCAGCGGAAGAATGAAAGGTCATGCCCGCGCCCTCAGGCCGCCAGCCCCAGCGCGCGCTTGACCGCCTTGACGGCACCCGGCGCATCCTCGCCAAAGGCATCGGCGCCGATCTTGTCGGCGTAATCCTGGGTGATGACGGCGCCGCCGATCACCACCTTGGCATGGTTGCAGGCCTGCCGCAGGTGATCGACAACGGTGATCATCTGCGGCTTGGTGGTGGTCAGCAGCGCGCTGAGACAGACCACCTGGTTGCCGCGCTTCACCGCGTTCTCGAATTCCTCGATCGGGACATCGACGCCCAGATCCTCGACCTCGAACCCGGCACCCTTGAGCATCATGACCACGAGGTTCTTGCCGATATCGTGCAGATCGCCCTTGACGCTGCCGATCGCCACCCGTGCGAGCGGCTCGTGATCGGTGGCGGCGAGAACCGGTTCGATGATGTCGATCCCGCCCTGCATCGCGCGGGCGGCCACCAGCATCTCGGGCACGAAGATCTCGCCGGCCGAGAACTGGTCGCCGACCTCGCTCATCGCCGGGATCATCGTGTCGTTCAGCAGCACCGCCAGATCGGGGCCCTCGTCGCGCGCCCGCGTCACCAGCGCGACCACCGTCTCGCGGTCGCCGTCGCATATGGCTTCGAACAGCGCGTCCTTGTCGTCTTCGGTCAGCATGGCCTTCGGGTCCGGTTCTGTGGCGTGTCAAAAGGGGGCGATTCTGTATATGAATGCGCATTCATTAGCATGAATGAAATACCTGCGTCAACGCTGGTGGCAGGCGCCCCTGCAACCCGCACGGACCGGCAACCCGCAGGCGCGGCTTTTCAAACCCGCCGCGCCGCAGTAAGGATAAACGCTGTGTGAAGGCGGGAAAACGATTGAATGCGCAAGACATCGGTCACGTCCTACGACGTCGCAAAGGCGGCCGGCGTCTCGCAATCGGCGGTGTCGCGGGCCTTTTCGCCCGGTGCATCAATCGCTGAGAAGACCCGGCAACGTGTGCTCGATGCCGCGCGCGAGCTGGGCTACCAGCCCAATGCCATCGCCCGCTCCATGTCCACCGCCCGGCAGGAGCCGAGCCAGAAATCCGGCATGGTCGGCATCGTCGTCACAAGGCTGGAGGATCCGTTCTTCGCCCATGCCATCGCCAATTTCAGCCGCCACCTTCAGGCGCGCGGCTGGCACATGCTGCTGTTCACGGTCGACAGTTCCGCCGAGGTGGACGAGGCGTTGAATTCGCTGATGCAATACCGGATCGACGGCGTGATCATCCTGTCGGCGATCCTCAGCGATCACATGGCCCAGGTCTGCCGCGCGCAAGGCACGCCGGTCATGCTTTACAACCGCGACACAAAGGGGCTGGAGGTGAGCGCGGTCGGCATCGCCAACCACGAGGGGGGGCGGCTGGCCGCCGATATCCTGCTGGAGGCCGGGCACGAACGGATCGCCTTTGTCGGCGGCGATGCGGGCGACGAGACCTCGCGCGAACGCGAGGCCGGCTTTGTCCAGCGTCTGGCCGAAGCGGGGCTGACCCCGTTCCAGCGCGAAAGCGGCGATTACACCTTTGTCAGCGGCCGCGAGGCGGGGCTGCGCCTGTTCGCCCGCCATGGCCGGCCCGATGCGGTGTTCTGCGCCAGCGACGTGATGGCGCTTGGCATCCTGCATGCGGCGCGCTTCGATCTGGGGCTGCGGGTGCCGCTGGATTTCTCGCTGATCGGGTTCGACGACATTCCCGCCGCCGCGTGGCCCGGCCACCAGCTGACGACGATCCGCCAGCCCATTCGCCGGATGATCCGCGAGGCGGTGTCGATCCTGGCCGAAGCCATGGAAGCCCCCGGCGAGCCGCCCCACACGCGCCTGTTCCCCGGCACGCTGATCCTGCGCGACACGGTGCGCGGCATGGGCACGGCCAGCCTGTCGCCGGACGGTCAGTAGGGCGTGTCGCCGGGATCGGGCACCGGGCGGGCGCGCTCCGCCGGGCCGGTCCCGCCTTCCCTGCCCTGCCGGGCGATACGCTCGCGCAGGTCCTTGATCGCCACCGCCAGCGCCAGCAGGATCACGAAGCTGATCAGCGCGAACCCCGCCACCACCGCGACAGACCATGACGACGCGCCCAGCACCGCAAAGACCGCCGCCGTGATCACCGCGATGCCGACCGACGCGCCGATCCGCTGGCCGGTCTGCATGATCGCGCCCGAACTGCCGGCATAGGATAGCGGCACCTCGGCCAGCGTCAGCGTCTGGTTCGGGCTGATGACCGAGCCCTGCGCAAGCCCCACGAAGGACAGCGTCACCACCAGCCACCACACGCTCTGCCCGGCCCATTCGTGCAGCAGCACGACCCCGATGCTGGTCGCGAGCCCGAACAGCGCCAGCATCAGCCCGCCGACAACGATCCTGCGGCCGTGGCGCATCACCCGCCGGCCGGCCCAGTTCGCCGCCCACGCCGCCAGAAGCGCCGCCGGCACGCCGAACAACCCCGATTCGAGGGCCGTCTTGCCCTTGCCATCCTGCACGTACAGCGCGACCAGCACCCAGATGCTTGTCATCCCGGTGAAATACAGCGTCATGATCGCCGCGCCGTTGGTGAAGCTTCTGGTGCGGAAGATGTTCAGATCGACCATCGGGCTGAAGCCAAGCCGGACATAGCGCCGTTCCCACCACAGCCAGATCCAGACCAGCGCGATCCCCACCGGCAACAGCGCCCAGGACAGCGCCGAGCCGCGCGATTCCATGAACGGATACAGCACGGCCAGCACCGCCAGCCCCAGAAGCACCGCGCCCACCGGGTCGAGCGAGCGCAAGCCGTGCCCGCGCCCGCCCGCCTTGGCCGGCGCCGGGCGGCTCAGCAGCGGGCGCGGGAACCACATCAGACCCAGCACGATCGCGGCGATGCCGATCGGCACGTTCACGAGGAAGGTCAGCCGCCAGCCCAGCCCGGCGCCGCCAAGCTCGATCAGCGCGCCGCCCAGAACCGGGCCGATGGCCACCGAAAAGCCGACGGCGGTGCCGAAATAGCCGAAGGCGCGGCCGCGCTCCTCGCCGCGGAAATACTGCTGGATCATGCCGATGCCCTGCGGGTTCAGCAGCCCCGACCCGACACCCTGCACGAACCGCGCCACGTTGAGCGACATCGCGTCCGGCGCCAGCCCCGCCGCCACCGACGCCGCGGTGAAGATGCCGACGCCGACCAGGAAGATCCCGCCGCGCCCCACGATATCGCCGGCACGCCCCGCCGCAACCAGCACGACGCCGAAGGTCAGCGCATAGCCCGACAGCACCCATTGCAGGTCGGACTGGTCCGCGCCCAGGTCGCGCTGGATCGAGGGCAGCGCGACATTGACGATGCTGACCCCGACAAGCGACATGAAGATGACCGTGAGCAGCACGATCAGCACCCGCCAGCGCACCGGGTCGGGGGTGGCGGCGGGATCCGTTCCGGGATCGCCGGGCGTGGCGCGGCGCTGAGGCTCCTGCGGGGAGGACACGGTTTTCCGATCGGGTTGTTGCAAGGCAAAAACGCGGCCAGCCTAACCGGCACTCCCGGCAAGGTCGAGAGTGCGCGCATCGCCCCCGGCCATGTCGGAACATTCGCGCCACAGGCGGGTTACCCTTCGGACTGGCCGGTTTTGAAGACCGGAAAGTTCGGCCGCCCAAGGCAAGCCGAACCTGCGGGATTTTCCGCCCCGTCCACGCCCCTACCGGGCCGGCCGATCCGCCGCCCCGCACCCAGCACCGGAGAGCCGCCTTGCCCCGAGGTCGCAACGCACAGACCCCGACCGCGATTCCGCCCAAGGGCTGGAAGGACATCGCGCTGCGTCTCAAGGCCGAGATCGCCGCCGATCATGTCGCTCTGATCGCGGCGGGGGTGGCGTTCTATGCGCTTTTGGCGATCTTTCCCACGATCACCGCGCTGATGGCGCTGGCCGGCCTGCTGCTGGAGCCGTCGCAGGTCACGGCGCAGCTTCGGGATGTGGCGCAGATTATTCCCGAACAGGCGGCGCAGATCATCCTCGACCAGGCCGTCGCGGTGACCGGATCTCAGCAAGGCGGGCTGAGCCTGGCCTTCGCCGCCAGTCTCGGGCTGGCGATCTATTCGTCGTCGAAAGGCATGGGCAGCCTGATGGAAGGGTTCAACGTCGCCTATGACGAGGACGAAAAGCGCGGTTTCGTGAAACGGATGCTGGTGACGCTGGCGCTGACGCTGTTCCTGATCTTCGGGCTTCTGGCCGGGCTGGTGGCGGCGCTGGCGATTCCGCCGGCGCTCAGCCTGCTGGCACTGCCCGGCTGGCTGGAAACGGCAGTATCGCTGTCGCGCTGGCTGATCCTGGCGGTGCTGACCGTCTTCGGGCTGGCGGTGCTGTACCGGTTCGGCCCGTCGCGCGAGAACGCGCAATGGGCCTGGCTTTCGCCCGGCGCGATCGCGGCCTGCCTGCTCTGGCTCGCCGCCTCGGTCGGCTTTTCGATCTATGTCGGCAATTTCGGTAGCTACAACGAGACCTTCGGCAGCATGGCGGGGGTGATCGTCCTGCTGATGTGGCTGTGGATCTCGGCCTTCATCGTGCTGCTGGGGGCAGAGCTGAATGCCGAGATGGAGGAGCAGATATCGTCCGACACCACCACCGGGCCCGACGCCCCGATGGGCGAGCGCGGCGCCGAGAAGGCCGACAACCTGGGCGGGACCGCCGCATCGTGAACCGCACCGCCACCAGCGACATGGGTCGGGAGAAAGCCGCGTGAACAGAACCGCCTTCGTCACCGGCCTTGCGCTGCTCTCGGTCATCGGGCTGGCCGCCTTCGCCTGGCAATTCGCGACCGTGCTGCTGCTGGCCTTCGCGGGTCTTCTGCTGTCGGTGCTCGTGCGCCACGCCGCCCGCGCGCTCAGCAGCCGGACGCCGATGCCGGTCGGCGCGGCGATGGCGATCATTCTGGCGACCTTCGCGGGGATCGCGGCGCTGTTCGTCGTCGCCGCCGGCCCGCGCATCGCCGCGGAACTGACCGAGGTCGCCGAAAGCCTGCCAGGTGCGATCCAGGATGTCGAAACCTGGATCAAGGGCACCCGATGGGGCGATTACGTGCTGCGCGCGCTGCCGGATGCCGAGGGCCAGACCGGCTGGAACATCGCCGGCATGCTTGGCGGCACCGTGACCAGCCTGCTTGCCGTGGTCGCCAACATCGTCGTGGTGCTGGCCACGGCGATCTTTCTGGCCGTCGATCCGGGCCTGTACCGGCGCGGCGTTCTGCATCTGGTGCCGAAGCCCAGCCGCGACCGGGCGGCAGAGGTGCTCGATACGCTGGGCGGCGCGCTGTGGCGCTGGCTGCTGGGCCAGTCGCTCGACATGGTGGCGGTGGCGCTGATGACCGGGCTGGGCCTGTGGCTGATCGGGGTGCCGGCGCCGGTCGCACTTGGCCTGATCGCGGGGCTGACGAATTTCATCCCCTATGTCGGCCCCTTCCTCAGCGGCATTCCCGCCACGCTGATCGGCTTTTCGCAAAGCCCGACCGTCGCGCTTTACACCGCGCTTCTGTTCCTTGCGGTGCAGCAGGTCGAGGGGAACCTGCTGATGCCGGTGATCCAGAAACGCGCGACATCGCTGCCCCCGGTCCTGACGATCCTCGCCGTGGTCGGGCTGGGCAGCCTGTTCGGCCTGCTCGGCGCGCTTCTGGCGACGCCGCTGATGCTGGTGGGGATCATCCTGGTGCGGATGCTCTATGTCGAGGATGTGCTGGGCGACCGGGACGGCGGCGGGCCCTGACGCGCACCCGTCTTGCGCCTCCTGTCGCCGCGCGCCGGAACTGCGCGGCTGGTGCGCCGGCGCCCGGCAAGACCGGATAACGTCGGGTTCGCGCCGCTTGACCCGCGCGGCGAACGCGCACACCATGCCAGACGCAAGGCGCGGGCCGGGGCACCTTTGGTGCCGGCGCGCGTGATAAAGGGGCCGCGCCCGCGCGGTCCGGTTCAAGGGGAGAGTTGCACATGACACGATTGATCTACGCCATCGCCGCGGCGGTCGGGCTGGGAACGGCCGGCGCCGCCACCGCACAGGATCTGTCCATCGCGACGGGCGGCACCGGGGGCACCTATTACCCTTACGGCGGCGGGCTGGCGGAACTGATCGGCAAATATGTCGACGGCGCACAGGCCACTGCCGAGGTCACCGGCGCCTCGGTCGAGAACATGGCCCTGATCTCGCGCATGGACAGCGACCTGGCGATCGCGCTGGCCGACACCGTCTATGACGCCTGGAAAGGCCAGGGCAAGTTCGACGGCCGCGCGGTCGAGGATGCGCGCGCGCTGGCCTCGATCTATCCCAACGCGGTGCAGATCGTCACGCTGGCGGATAGCGGCATCGCCTCGCTTGCCGATCTTGCGGGCAAGCGCGTGTCGGTCGGCGCCCCCGGATCGGGGACCGAGGTGAACGCCCAGGCGATCCTGAATGCCAACGGGCTG
Source organism: uncultured Paracoccaceae bacterium (assembly GCA_947503765.1). Lineage (GTDB taxonomy): Bacteria > Pseudomonadota > Alphaproteobacteria > Rhodobacterales > Rhodobacteraceae > Psychromarinibacter. Next base: position 249,683 of record CANNFA010000005.1, read on the forward strand.
ACCTATGACGATATCGACGAACAGCGGCTGAACTTCAACGAAACCGCCGATGCGCTGCGCGACGGCGATATCGATGCCGGCTTCTGGAGCGTCGGGCCGCCGACCTCGTCGATCATGAACCTTGCCGCGACCCGCGACATCGCCATGGTGCCGCTGTCCGATGACGAGGTTGCCAAGGCCAAGGAGGCAGAGCCGGTCTTTGCCGCCTACACCCTGCGCGCCGGTCTCTATGAAGGCATGGACGCCGAAGTGTCCACGATCTCGATCCCGAACGTGCTGGTCGTCAACGCGGCGATGGACGAGGAAATGGCCTACCAGATCACCAAGGCGATGTTCGAACATGTGGACGAGCTGATCGCGGTGCATCCGGCGGCGAATGACACGACGCCGGAATTCGCCCTGAACTCCACGCCGATCCCGCTGCATCCCGGCGCGATCCGCTGGTACGAAGAGGCGGGCCATACCGTGCCGGACAAGCTGCGCCCGTGAATCGCGGCGCATGGGGGCGGCCCGCGGGGGCCGCCCTTTTCGTCTGCATCGCCGTGCTCGGCGCGCAATCGGATGCCGCGACGCTTCTGGTGACGGGGCCGGACGGTACCGCGCTGGTCCGCGAAAGCGTGGCCGAGGGCGATGAATGGTGCCTGAGCTGGCAGCATTCCGTCACCGGGGGCGACGTGGCCGATTGCTTCGTGCTGCGCGGCGGACACATGGTGCTGGGCCGCTCCTACCTGCACGATTTCGCCGCCGGGCTGGGCACGGTCCAGGGGCGCGGGCGGCTGGTTTCCGCGCCGGACGGCGGCTACTGGATCGTGGACATGAACGAGCGGATCCCCGGCGATGCGCTGCCGCTGCGGGTGGGCGCGCCGGCGGTGGATCACCGGCTGCGCGTCCACCAGACGATCCATCACCTGTCGGACATCGCCGCCGGCCAGCGCGTGACGCTGCGCCTCGCCCCGTAGATCACGGCCCCGAACCCGAAGGACACCGATGACCGACACGCCGCCCCCCGCCTTCGCCGACCCCTCGGGCGCGCCGCGCCAGCGCCGTGCGACGATGCTGGCCATCGCCATCGTGGGCATCGCGCTGTCGCTGTTCCAGCTATACGGCGCGGGGATCGAGCCGCTGGGCCTGTTCTACCAGCGCACGATCCACCTGTCCTTCATCATGGCGCTGGCCTTTCTGATGTTCCCCGTCACCGGCCCCGGCCCGCGCGGCCCCGTCGGCTGGGCGGTGGACGCGGTGTTCCTCGTCGCCGCGGTGCTGTCGGGCGGCTATATCGCCTGGAACCTCGACGCCATCATCAACCGCGCCGGCTTCTGGAGCCAGACCGACATCTGGATGGGCATCCTCGCCACCGTCACGGTGCTGGAGGCGAGCCGCCGCGCCATCGGCCTGGGCATGACGCTGATCGGGCTGGCCGCGATCCTGTACGGGCTGGCCGGATCGCGCGGCGCGCTGCCCTGGCTGGGCGACTGGCTGCCTGGTATCCTGGAACATCGGGGCAATTCGGTGGACCGGCTGATCGGACAGCTCTACCTCGGGCAGGAAGGCATCTTCGGCCTGCCGCTGGGGGTGGCGGCGACCTATATCTTCGTCTTCGTTCTGTTCGGCGCCTTTCTGGAAGTCACCGGCGCTGGCAAGTTCTTCATCGACCTCGCCTATGCCGCCACCGGGCGCAAGGCGGGCGGGCCGGCCAAGGCGGCGGTGCTGGCCAGCGCCGGCATGGGCTCGATCAGCGGCAGCGCCATCGCCAACGTGGTCACGACCGGCGCCTTCACCATCCCGCTGATGAAGAAACTGGGCTATCGCCCCGCACAGGCCGGCGGGATCGAGGCCGCGGCTTCCACCGGCGGGCAGATCACGCCGCCGCTGATGGGCGCCGGCGCCTTCCTGATCTCGGAATATACCCGCATTCCCTATATCGAGATCGTCCTGATCTCGATCTTTCCGGCGGTGCTGTATCTGGGCACAGTCTATCTGTTCGTGCACCTGGTGGCGATGAAGGCGGGGATGACGGGCATGCCCCGCGCCGAGCTGCCGCAGATCGGGCAGGTGCTGGCGCAGGGCTGGCAATTCATCGTGCCGCTGGTGGTGCTGGTCTGGCTGCTGGTCAACAACCTGTCGCCGATGCGCGTCGGGTTCTGGGCGATCCTGTCGGTGGTCGGCGTCGCCGTGCTGCGCGCCGCGGTCGAGCTTTTCTGGCTGGAGCCGAAGCGCGGCATCAGGCTGACGCTCGAACGGCTGCGCGCGGCGGTGCTGCGCGGCCTCACGCTTCTGGCACAGGCGCTGAGCCTCGGCGCGCGCAACGCGGTCGCGGTGTCGATGGCCTGCGCCGTGGCGGGGATCATCGTGGGGGTCGTGGGACTGACCGGGCTGGGGCTGAAATTCTCGTCGATGATGGTGGCTTTCTCGGGCGGCAACCTGGTGCTGGCGCTGATCCTGGTGCTGATCGCCAGCCTGGTGCTGGGCATGGGCCTACCGGTCACGGCATCGTATATCGTGCTGATCGTGCTGGTCGGCCCGGCCCTGTCGAACGAGTTCGGCGTGCCGCTGCTGATCGCGCATCTGGTGGTGTTCTGGTACAGTCAGGACAGCAACGTGACGCCCCCCATCGCGCTGGCCGGGTTCGCGGGCGCGGCGATTGCCGGATCGAAACCGATGGAAACATCGTTCCAGGCGTGGAAATTCGCCAAGGGGCTGTATCTGATCCCGCTTTTCATGGTCTACAACCCGGTCATCATCCTCGGCGGGCCGATCCCCTATGTGCTGTTCACGGGGCTCATCGCCATACTTGCGCTGGTCTGTTTCGCCGCCGCGCTGGAAGGCTGGCTGTTCGCGCCGATGGACATCGCCTCGCGCCTCGTGGTGATCCCGGCGACCATCGCCGTCTTTCACCCCGCCATGACGGTGGAAAGCGCCGGCGCCGCGGTGCTGCTGGCGGTGATCGCGGTGAACTGGCTGCGCGGCCGGCGGATGGCGGCGGCATAGGCGGCGCTGTTCGGGCGCGTGGTACTGCACCCGCCCGGCACGCCACACGACCGCCCGTTCGGCCCGGACAGAGCAAACGAGGATCGTTGAAATATACCAATTCTTGGTATACTTTCATTTCAGGAGGCCGGTCATGGCAAAGAACACGTCCGTATCGCTCGGCAATCACTTCGCAAGCTTCATCGACACGCAGGTAGAATCCGGCCGCTACGGATCGGCCAGCGATGTCGTGCGCGCGGGGCTGCGCCTGCTGGAAGAGCACGAGGCAAAAGTCCGGGCGCTTCAGGATGCCTTGATCGAGGGCGAACAATCGGGCGAACCGGAACCCTTCGATTTCGAGGCGTTCAAGGCCCGCAAACGGTCGGAACGGGGCAAGGCCGCCGGATGAGGCGATGCGCCTTTTCCCCGGCGGCGATTGCGGATCTCGATGAAATCTGGACCCACACCGCCCGAACCTGGGGCGCCGATCAGGCCGACCGATACATCGACGGCATACAGGATGCCTGCAACCGCCTCGCAAGCGGCGACAGGCAGGGCCGCGCGGTCAATATTCGCGAAGGCTATCTGAAATATTCGGTCGGGCGGCACTTCGTGTTTTTCCGGCACCGGCATGCGGGGATCGAGGTGATCCGGATCCTGTATCAGCGAATGGATGTCGGACAGTATCTTTGATCCGCCTCAGCCCAGCAGCGCCTCGGCGCTGGCGGCGTCGGTCATCAGGTGGCTGACATAGCCGCCGCGCAGCAGCGCGCGCATGGCGTCCTGCTTGTCCGGGCCGGCGGCGACGAGGATGCGCACCGGCACGCGGGCCAGCTGCGCCGGGGTGATGCCGATCATCCGGTCGCTCAGCGGCGTGTCCATCGGCCGGCCGCCCGCGTCGATGAAGTGGCCGCACAGCACGGCGCAGGCGCCCGCCGCCGCATAGCGCGCAAGCTCGTCCGCCTCCGCGATGCCGGACGTGACCAGCGTGGTCCCCGGCCGCGTGTCGCCGACCGAAAACAGCGCGTGGCTGAGCGCGGCGAACCGGCCCAGCTGCTGGCGGATGATCGGCTCGCGGCGCAGCGCGGCGGCAAGATCGGCGCTGCTCAGGATCGCGGGGGCGTGCAGCGTGCGGCAGGCGGCGCCGCATTTGCGGGCGATCTCGACGGTGCTGGTCTCGGCGGCGAACAGGTGGTGGTCGTACATGGAGCCGACGATCTGGTGCACCGACAGGCCGGGGATCGCGCGCTTCGGGAACGCCTCGGCAATGGCCTGCACGGTCGCGCCCCAGGCCAGGCCCAGCCGGTCACCCGGCGACAGCAGGTCGTGCACCGCCAGCGCCGCCATCTCTGCCAGCCGCGCGGCGGTCGCCCCGGCGCTGTCATCGCCGCCGGCATCGGGATGCGCGACATAGACCGCGTCCAGCCCCCAGCGCGCCGCCACCTCGCGCGACAGGGTCGAGGTGGCAAAGCTGTCGCCGTCGATGCGGATGTCCACCACGCCGGTTTCCCGCGCCAGCCGCAGGTAATTGACCACCGTCGCGCGCGACAGCCCGACCCGCGCCGCGACCTGCCCCTGGGTCAGCCCGTCGCGATAATACAGCATGGCGACATGCGCCAGCGTGGCGGCCGGAACCGTGGACGCGCCGCCCTGCCCGGCCATCAGAGCATCACGCCGCGCGCTCGGGGAACAGGCCGGCCAGCCCCTCGGCCGAGGCGTCGCAGACCCCGCGTTCGGTAATCAGCCCGGTCACCAGTCGCGCCGGTGTCACGTCGAAGGCGGGGTTGGCGCCGTCCGACCCTTCGGGCGTGACCCGGACCTGGCCGATCGTGCCATCGTCCAGCGTGCCCTGCACATGCGTCACCTCGCGCGCATCGCGATCCTCGATCGGGATCTCGCGCAGCCCGTCCGATACCGTCCAGTCGATGGTGGATGACGGCAGCCCGACATAGAACGGCACGCCGTTATCCTGCGCCGCCAGCGCCTTGAGGTAGGTGCCGATCTTGTTGCACACATCGCCGCGCGCGGTGGTGCGGTCGGTGCCGACGATCACCATGTCGACCAGCCCCTTCTGCATCAGATGGCCGCCGGCATTGTCGACGACATAGCTGTGCGAAATGCCGTGCGCGCCCAGCTCCCACGCGGTCAGCGCGCCCTGGTTGCGCGGGCGCGTCTCGTCGACCCAGACGTGGATCGGGATGCCCTCGTTCGCGGCGTGGTACATCGGGCTGGTGGCGGTGCCCCAGTCGACGGTGGCCAGCCAGCCGGCGTTGCAATGGGTCAGCAGGCGCACCGGCTCTCCGGCCGGCTTCTTCGCCGCGATCTCGCGGATGATCTCCAGCCCGTGCACGCCGATCATGCGGTTGCATTCCACATCCTCGTCGGCGACGCGCCGCGCGAGATCCAGCGCCGCGGCCGCCCGCGCCTCGGGCGCCAGAACGGCCAGATCGGCGCGGCAGCGGTCCAGCGCCCATTTCAGGTTGATCGCCGTGGGCCTTGTGTCATGCAGCACGTCATAGGCCGTCGACAGCGCCGCGTCGGAGGGATCGCGCGCCATCTGCCGGGCAATGCCGTAGGCCGCCGTCGCCCCGATCAGCGGCGCGCCGCGCACCCACATGTCGCGGATCGCCACCGCGAATTCGTCCAGCGTGTCGATGCCCGCGATGCGGAAATCGTGCGGCAGCCAGCGCTGGTCGATTATCTCGACAGCGCCGTCCTTGTCCCAGATCGAGCGGAAGGGTTTGCCGTCCACCTTCATGTGATGTCCTTTCCGTTGAAATCCCGCGCCATGGCGATCAGCGCGGCGGCATCCGCCGCATTGTCCCGCGCCACCAGCAATTCGCGGCCCATGGCGATGTTGCGCGCCTCCAGCCGGGCGCGCAGGGCGGTGTCCGCGATCGCCTCGAAATCCGCGTTATGCGCCAGCGACAGGCAGCGGCGGTGCATCTCGACACCGCAGAACCCCATGGCGTCGTCCCAGATGTGGCGTTCCAGCCCCGCCAGCGCAAGATCCCCGTGATCCAGGCTTTCCGGGTACAGGATACCGCGCCGCCCGGTCCGCCACAGATGCGCGAATTCCTTGGTGAAAGCGGCGCAGCAGGCCGCGATCTCCTCCAGCAGCCAGTCCTGCATCGGCGCGGGATCGTCCCGGTGCGCGGGCTGGCTGAAATAGGCCATCAGGAAATTGGCCAGCAGCATCCCCAGATCGAACCCCATCGGGCCGTAATAGCCGAATTCGGGGTCGATCACCTTGATGTCGGTCTCGGTGCACATCACCGAGCCGGTATGCAGGTCGCCGTGGCACAGCGTCTCTCCGCCGGCGGTAAAGCGCAGCAGCATCGCCTGCGCCGCATCCCGCACCGCCTGGTCGGCGCGCAGGTCGGCCACCACGGCGGCCAGTTCGGGCGTGTGGTGGTTGCGCTCGGCGTCGAAATAGGGATCGGTGAAGATCAGCTGCTCGGTGATGTCGCACAGCGCGACATTGCCCAGAAACAGCGCATGATCGGCTTTCTTGTCGGCCGCGTCCATCGCCAGGTCGGATCCGTGAAAAGCGGTGCGCGCACAGAACCGGCCCAGCACCGCGCCCATGTCCTGCACCCGTTCGCCCTTGATCAGCTTGCCGCGCAGGATGACATGCGGCGTCAGGTATTCCATCACGATCAGCGCCTGATCGCGGTCGAAATGGTAGATCTCGGGCACCAACCCCGGATCGCGCGCCGCCTGCCGGGTCAGGGCCTCGTGCTCGAAAAAGGCACGGGTCAGCGGCAGGGGCCAGGAATCGCCCACCAGCCGCACATAGGGCAGCGCCTGCTTGACCACCGCCGCGCCATCCGCGCCGCGCAGGATGAACACGAGGTTGAGGTTGCCGTCGCCCACCTCCTCGACCTGCCAGCTTTCCGGCGGGCCGATCCGCCTGCGCAGGGCATCAAGCCCGCCCAGCCGCGCGGGCAGCGTGCCCACGTCCAGCGCCTCGTATTGCGTCGTCATCGGCACCTCCCCCGCGCCTGCCTCGGTCGGGATCAGCGTTCCCGCATCCTCGTCAGAAGTCAAGGCAGTTGACAAAAGACAACGACCCCGCGCAGGATCGCCGGCAAGGAGGACCGCCCCCGATGCGCCAGCCCGTCTGCAGCGTGAAAGACCTGACCAAGGCGTTCGGGCCGACCTCGGTGCTGCGCGGGATCGACCTCGATCTGCATCCCGGCGAGGTGACGGTGCTGATGGGCGCGAACGGCGCGGGCAAGTCGACGCTGGTCAAGATCCTGTGCGGCGTGCACCGCGCGGATGGCGGCACCGTCACGCTGGACGGCCGGCCCTTCGCCCCCGCCTCCCCGGCCGCGGCGATGCGGGCGGGCGTCTCCACCGTGCACCAGACGATCAATGACGGGGTGATCCCCGATCTCGACGTGGCCTCGAACCTGCTGCTCGACCGGCTGGCCGAGCCCGGCGCGCGGCTGTGGCTGCGCGGCCGGCGGATGCGCGAAGAGGCGCGGCGCATCGCCGAGGCGATGGATCTGAAGCTCGACGTGCGGCGCCCGGTGCGCGATCTGGACCTGGCCGACCGCCAGCTGATCGCCATCGCCCGCGCCATGACCCGCGAGCCGCGCGTGCTGATCCTGGACGAGCCGACATCGTCGCTGTCCGCGGCCGAGGCGAGCCGGCTGTTCGCGCTGCTGGACAAGGTGCGCGAGCAGGGGGTCGCGGTCCTGTATATCTCGCACCGCATGTCCGACATCCGCCGCATCGCCGACCGGATCGTGTCGATGCGCGACGGGCGCGTGACAGGCGTCTTCACCGACAAGCCGCTGGACACCGAAGGCGCGGTGACCGCGATGCTGGGCCACGCGATGACCGATACCGGCCTGACCATCCCCGAACCGGGCGCGCCGCTGCTGCGCGCCGAGGGGCTGCGCCTATGGCCCGACGCCGTGCCCTTCGATCTGACCGTGCGGCGCGGCGAGGTGGTGGCCGTGGTCGGGCTGGTCGGCTCGGGCAAGGCGCAGCTTTCCGGCGCGCTGTTCGGCATCGCCCCGCCCCATGGCGGCACCCTGTCGCTGGACGCCGCCGCCTATGCGCCGCAAAGCGCGGCGGGCGCGATCCGCGCCGGTGCCTTCCTGTGCCCGCGCGACCGGGGCAATAACGGCATCGTGCCGGAATTCGACATCGCGCAGAACCTGACGCTGCCGTTTCTCGGGCGGCACAGCACCGGCCCGTTCCTGCGCCGCCGGGCAGAGCGAAGCACCGCGCAAGGCATGATCGAGCGGCTGGGCATCGTCTGCGAGGGGCCGCGCCAGTCGGTGCTGTCGCTGTCGGGCGGCAACCAGCAGAAGGTGATGATCGGCCGCTGGCTGTCGCAGCCCTGCGACCTCTTGATCCTGGACGAGCCGTTCCAGGGCGTCGACATCCGCGCGCGCCGCGACATCGGCCGCCACATCCGCGACACCGCCGCCGCGCGCGCGACACTCGTGATGGTGGCCGAGCTTGACGAGGCGGTGGAGATCGCCGACCGCATCCTCGTTCTGCACGACGGCAGCGTCGTGTCCGAACACCGCAACCAGGATCTCGACACCGGCGCCGTGATGGCCGCCGTGTCGGGCCGCAGCCTTCAGGACAGCGCCGCCCCATGACCGACACTGCCCGCCTGACCGACCTTGCGATCCGCTACGGCTTCATCGTCCTGCTGGTGGGGCTGGTGATCTTCTTTTCGGTCGCCGCACCCGGTTTCGCCGGGCCGCGTTCGGCGGTGTTCGTGTTCCAGTCGGTGGCGATCACCGGCATCCTGGCGCTGGGGGTGACCTGCACGCTGGTGGTGGGCGGGTTCGACCTGTCGATCGGCGCGGTGGCGACCTCGGCGCTGATGCTGTCGGCCTATGTCATGGTGGTGCTGGAAATGTCGGCCTTCGCCGCCGTCCTCGCCTGCCTGGTGATGGGCGCGCTGGTGGGGCTGGTGAACGGGCTGCTGATCGTCAAGTTCAAGGTGCCCGACCTTCTGGCGACGCTGGGCATGATGTTCCTGCTGGTGGGCCTGCAACGCATCCCGACCGAGGGGCGCAGCATCTCGACCGGCATGACCCTGCCCGACGGATCGACCGCCGAGGGCACGTTCAGCGCGGGCTTCCTGTGGCTGGGTCGGCACCGTTTCGACCTGGTGCTGGAAAAGCTGGTGCCGGTGCCGGTGGTGATGTTCCTGGCCGTGGGGCTGGGCATCTGGGTGTTCCTGGAAATGACCAAGCATGGCCGGCTGATGTACGCCATCGGCTCGAACGCGCGGGCCGCCAGCCTCGCGGGGGCCAACGTCAACCGCTACAAGATCGCGGCCTACATGATTTCCGGCGTCATGGCGTCGATCGGGGGCATCCTGCTGGCGGCGCGGCTGGGGCGCGGCGACATCGCGGGCGGCACCAACCTGCTGCTCGATGCGGTCGCCGCCGCGCTGATCGGCTTTGCCGTGCTGGGCGCGGGCAAGCCGAACGCCTTCGGCACCGCTGTCGGCGCGCTGTTCGTCGGCATCCTGCTACAGGGGCTGACGATGATGAACGCGCCCTACTACACGCAGGATTTCGTCAAGGGCGCCGTGCTTGTCCTCGCGCTCATGTTCACCTTCGCCCTGTCCGAGCGCGTGCGCAAGGGCGGGCATTGACCCGAAATCGCAAGGGAGGAAATGCGATGAAACTGACCAAGAGAAGCTTTCTGGCGCTGAGCGCCGGCACGATACTGGCCGGCACCGGCGCGATGGCGCAGGACATGCCCGCGCCGCTGGACAATCCCGGCGAGGTGCAGATCGCGCTGGTGCGCTACCTGTCCACCGGCGATTTCTTCCAGGCGTATCTGGGCGGTGTCGAACGCCAGGCAGAGGCGCTTGGCGTCGATCTGCGCGTGCTCGACAGCCGCCAGGACGCGGCGCTGCAATCGGACATGGTCGATCAGGCCATTTCGCTTGGCGTGGACGGGATCATCATCCAGCACGGGCTGACCGAATCGATGATGGCCGCCGCGCAGCGCGCGGTGGATGCCGGGATCAAGGTCGTCGCCTTCGACGTGAACGTGGAAAACGCGGCGATCCCGCAGATCGAGCAATCCGACTACCTGCTGGGCAAGCTGGCCCTCGAACAGGCGATCGCGGATAACGGCGACGCCTTCAAGGCCGGCTACGTCTATGTGCCCGGCATCGCCCCGCTCGACCGGCGCGACGTCGCCTGGCAGGAGGTGAAGGAGGCCAATCCCGGCATCGAGGAGGTCGCGCAGTTCGGCACGCTGGACAACCCGATCGCCAACTCGGTCGCCAACCAGGCGCGTTCGGTGCTTCAGGCCAACCCGGACATCACCGTGATGTTCGCCCCCTATGACGAGTTCGCCAAGGGCGTCAAGATCGCGGTGGACGAGGCCGGGCTGGGCGAGGATATCGACATCTACTCGGCCGACATCTCGACCGCCGACATCGCCGCGATGCGCGAGCCGGGCAGCGCCTGGGTCGCCACCGTGGCCACCAACCCCGCCGTGGTGGGCGAGGTGTCGGTGCGCGCGCTGGCGATGATGCTGGCGGGCGAGGATCCGGGCGCCAGCGTGATCGTGCCGCCGACGCTGATCACGCAGGACTTCCTGAACGACAATGACATCGCCAACATGGACGCGCTGTCGGCGGCGATGCCGCAATTCGCCCATGCCGACGTGGCGGTGCCGGACTGGATGCCGCTGCCCGCGCGCGACTGATCGCGGCCCCACGCAACGCCGGGATCCCGCATCGCGGGGCCCCGGCCCGTCCCAAGGAACGACGATGACCCAGCTTCGCAACGAAAAGAGTGTCGAGGAGGTCGCGGACGGCATCCGCCGCCGCGTCTTCGAACACACGATCCGCAACAATGGCGGCTACCTGTCGCAGGCCTGTTCGGCCGCCGAACAGCTTGCCTGGCTGTACCAGGAGGAACTGCATCTCGGCGCGCCCACCCTGCCGATGATCCCCGCGCCGTTCGGCGGCGTGCCCTCGGCGGACAATCCCGACTACCACACCGGGGCCGGCTATAACGGGCCGGCCGCGCCGGAATACGACCGGCTGTTCATCGCGCCCGCGCATTACGCGCTGGTCGCCTATGCCACGCTGATCGAGACCGGCCGCATGGCCCCCGAGGGGCTGGAGATGTTCAACAAGGACGGCTCATCGGTCGAGATGATCGGCGCCGAACACTCGCCGGGGATGGAGGTGCATAACGGCACGCTGGGTATCGGGCTGTCCACCGCCGCGGGCCTTGCCTGGGGCCGCGCCCGGCGCGGCGAGACCGGGCGCACCTGGGTCTTCATGTCCGACGGCGAGGTGCAGGAAGGCCAGACATGGGAGGCGATCCAGGCCGCCGCGCATCACCGCATCGACAACCTTTACGCAATCATGGACGTGAACGACCAGCAATGCGACGGCGCCATGTCCTCGGTCATGGAGGTGCGCGACATCCAGGCCAAGATCGAGGCGTTCGGCGGCGTGGCCGTCTGGATCGACGGGCACGACCCCGATGCGATGCGCGCCGCGCTGAAGACCCCGCACGAAGGCAAGCCGCTGATCATCCTGGCGCGCACCGACCCGACCAAGGGCATGGCGCCGCTGATGGCCCGCTTTCCGCGACTGCACTACGTCCGCTTCAAGTCGGAAGAGGAACGCGCGCAGATGAACACCGACATAGCAGGCGCGCTGGGGGTGGACCCCGTGAAGCTGGAGGATCACTGATGCCCGAAATGGTGAACCGCCCCTATGAGCGTGCGTTCGAGGCGCATGCGCTGGCCAACCCGGACGTGCTGTGCCTGTCCGCCGACCTGACATCGTCGTGCGAGATCGACAAGTTCCGCGACAATCATCCCGATCAGTTCCTGTCGCTGGGCATGGCCGAGCAGAACATGCTCAGCTTTGCCGGCGGGCTGGGGCTGGCGGGCTTTCGTCCCTTCATCCACACCTTCGGCGTGTTCCTCTACCGGCGGCCCTATGACCAGCTGATGGCCTCCGTCGCCTATCCGCGCCGCAAGGTCCGGCTGATGGGGTTCCTGCCCGGTGTGACCACGCCGGGCGGCATGACCCACCAGGCGATCGAGGATATCTCGGTCATGCGTTCGATCCCGAACATGACGGTGCTGGAAACCGGCGACGCGACCGAGGTCGAATCGATCTGCGCCGCCGCCGACAGCATCGACGGCCCGGTCTATTGCCGCGTGCTGCGCGGGTCGGTCCCGCGCCTGTTCGACACGCCGATCAAGGTGGGCGAGATGCGCGTTCTGTCGGAAGGCACCGATGTGCTGGTGGTGACCGCCGGCATCACCACCGAGGAGGCGATGCGCGCCCGCGCCGCGCTGGACCGCGCCGGCCTGTCGGTGCGGCACCTGCACCTCAACACGATCAAGCCGTTCGACGCCGCCGCGCTGCTCGACCATATCGGCTCGGTCAAACACGGCGTCGTGACGCTGGAAAACCATGTCACCGAGGGCGGGATCGGCTCGCTCGTGGCCGAAACCATGGCCGATGCCGGCGTGGGCAAGCGGCTGGTGCGGCTGGGCCTGCGCGACACCTATGCGCATGGCGGCTCGCGCGCCTACCTGATGCGGTATTACGGGCTGGATGCGCTGGCGCTGGTGCGCGGCATCGAGGGGCTGATCGGCACCGATTTCGGCATCTCCGAGGCCGATCTCGACGCCGCGCGCGTCGAGGCGGTGCATTCGAACGTGAAGGCCGAAGGGCTGTGACCGGGCGCTTCACCGTCACCTACCGCATCCTCGCCCCCACCGAGGCGGAGGCCCGAACCCGCGCCGAGGCGATCGCGCTGGAACAGACCGTCGAGATCCCGCGCGAGGTGGTGCCCCACGGCTTCATCGAGGACGTGGTGATGGGCCGGGTGGAGGATGTCGCGCTGGAAGACGGCGCCTTCACCGCGCAGATCAGCTACAGCCCGGAAAGCTGCGGCGACGAGCTGCCGCAGCTTCTGAACGTGATGTTCGGCAATTCGTCGATCCAGCGAGGGCTGAAGGTGACGGGCTTCGATCCCGGCCCGCTCGCCGCCGCGCATCCCGGGGCGAATTTCGGCATCGAGGGCCTGCGCGAGATGTCGGGCGCCAACGGCCCGCTGATCGTGCCGGTCATCAAGCCGCAGGGGTCCAGCCCCGAACGGCTGGCGGAAATCGCGGGCCTTTGCGCGCGGGGCGGCGCGCATATCGTCAAGGAAGACCACGGCCTGACCAACCAGCCCGCCGCCCCGTTCCGCGAGCGCGTGCCCCGCATCGCCGAGGCGGTGGCCCGCGCCAATGCGGAAACCGGGCTGAGGACACTCTACTTCCCCTGCCTTGCCGGGCATTCCGAGGATCTGGAGGCGATGGCCGACTTCGCCGAGGGCGCCGGCGCCGACGGGTTCCTCGTCATGCCGGGCCTGTTCGGGTTCGACCTGGTGCGGCGCCTGACGCGGCGCGTGCGGCCGCGCCCGGTGATGACGCATCCCAGCTTCCTGGGGCCTTACGTCCTGTCGCCCGATACCGGGTTCAGCCACGGCATGATGTTCGGCACCCTGCAACGGCTGGCCGGCGCCGACATCTCGGTCTTTCCCAATGTCGGCGGGCGGTTCGGCTTCACCGAGGCGGAATGCCGCGAAATCGCCGCCGCCTGCCGGGCGCCGGACGGCATCGGCCGGCCGATCCTGCCCAGCCCCGGCGGCGGCATGAGCCTGGAACGCGCGGCGGACATGCGTGCGATGTACGGCGACGACGCCGCGTTCCTGCTGGGCGGCAGCCTGCTGCGCGAGGGCGCGAAGATGGGCGACGCGATCGCGCGCCTGCGGGCGCTGCTGGAAGGATAAGGCGGCCCACGCCCCGGACTTGATCCGGGGCCTCCTGTCTTCGGGACGAGGCCCCGGATCGGGTCCGGGGCGCGGGTTCCGCCTGGCGCCGGCGCGCGCGGTTCCCCGCGTTGCGGCCCTGCACCCGCGGCTTCAGCGTGCCGCGCCGGCGCGGGACACGAAACGCGCCACGCGGGCCGGATCGACCGGGTTCCACCACACGCCGCCCTCTTTCAGCGACGACGCCACGATCACCCCGTCCGTCAGGCCCAGGATCGCGGCCACGTTGTCCTCGGTCACGCCGGAGCCGACCAGCAGCGGCAGATGCGTCGCATCGCCGATCTCTCGGATCTCGTCCTCGCTGGCGCTGTGGCCGGTGCGCTGCCCGGTGGCGATGATCGCGTCGCTGTCGAAGAACGCCAGATCGCGCGTCAGCTCTGGGATCGACCGGTCGGCGACGATGGCATGCGCGCCGTGCTTCACATGGGCGTCGGTGAATACCCGGATCCGTTCGGCCCGCAGTTGCGCGCGATAGCGCAGCGCCTCGGCGGCGCGGCCCTCCATGAAGCCCTCGTTGGCGACATAGGCGTTGGCCCACTGGTTCACGCGAATGAACTCCGCGCCGCTGGCCGCCGCGGCCGCCAGCGCCGGCACCGGCGCGTTGGCCAGCACGTTGATCCCCATCGGCACGTCCACGGTCTGCCGGATCCGGTCCGCGATGACCGCCATGAAGGCCGCGGTTTCCGGGCCGATATCCTCGGGCTTGGAGAACGGGACATCGCCGTGATTCTCGACGATCAGCCCGTCCAGCCCGCCCTCGATCAGCCGCTCTGCATCGCGCAGGCAGGCATCGAGGATCCGCTCGCGGCTTTCGCCCCGGTAGCGCGGCGCACCCGGAAGTGGCGGGCAATGCACCATGCCGATCAGCGCCTTGTCGCGCCCGAAGATGTCCTTGATCGCGCTCGCGGCGCGGTCCGAGACTGGCTGCATCGTCATATCCTTTCAGAACGGCCTGTTCGCAATCTTCGGCCCGGTTCTGGCACCGATGCGCGCGCGGTGCGAGGATATTTCGACGCCCGGCGGCGTCAGATGTCCTTGACCAGCCGCAGCGCGTCGTAGATCGCCGCATGGGTGTTGCGCGCCGAGACCGCGTCGCCGATGCGGAACAGCTGGAACCGGCCCTCGGGGTTGGGGCGCAGGGTCTGCGCGCGCCCCTCGATCAGCGCGGCCTGATCCACCGCGCCGCCATTGGAGGACAGCGGCTTCAGGTCGAAATACAGATCGTCCAGCGGCATCGTGCCGTAGTTCACCACGATCTGGTCATACTGCGCCTCTTGGCGGTGGTCGCTGTAATCGGTGCCGATCACGGCGGTCAGCATGTTGCCGTCCCGCCGCACGTCCAGCAGCCGCCTTGTGACGGTGAAGGTCACGTCGCGCGCCTGCAGGTTGCGCATGTAGGGCACCAGGTTCATCGCCATGATGCCGGGCGCAAAGACCCGGTCGGGGGTCATCACCTCGACGCTCGCGCCCGCCTCGGCCGCGATCTCGGCCGCCTGAAGGGCCGGATGGTCGCCGCTTTCGTCGTAGATCAGCACCCGGCCCGCCGGCTTCACGTCGCCCGATATGATGTCCCACGCGGTCACGGCCTCGGTCTGCTCGGTCGAGGTTTCGAACAGGGCGGCATTCGGCATCCCGCCGGTGGCGACGATCACCACCTCCGGGTCCAGCGCGGCCACGTCCCCGGCCTCGGCCCAGGTGTTGAACCGGAACGCCACGTCCCGCGCCGCGCATTGCGCCATGCGCCAGTCGACGATGCCGATCATCTCGCGCCGGCGCGGGCTTTGCGCGCACAGCCGCACCTGTCCGCCGGGATCCGCCGCCGCCTCGAACACGGTCACGACATGGCCGCGCTCGGCGGCGACCCGCGCCGCCTCCAGCCCGGCGGGACCGGCGCCGACGATCACCACCTTGCGGCGTTCGGGCGCGGGGGCGATGCGGTGCGGCATCGACAGCTCGCGCCCCGTGGCCGCATTGTGGATGCACAGCGCGTCGCCCGCCTGATAGATCCGGTCGAGACAATAGGTGGCGCCGACGCAGGGGCGGATGTCGTCCTCGCGCCCCTCGGCGATCTTCTGCACGATATGCGGGTCGGCCATGTGCGCGCGGGTCATGCCGACCATGTCCAGAAGCCCGTCCGCGATCGCATGGCGCGCGGTCGCCACGTCGGGGATGCGCGCGGCGTGAAAGGTGGGCATCCCGGTGGCACGGCGCACCGCGCCGGCAAAGTCGAGATGCGGCGCGGTCTGCATGCCCTGCACCGGGATCACGTCGGTCAGCGCCGGGTCGGTATGGATACGCCCGCGGATCACGTTCAGGAAATCGACCTTGCCGGTCGCGGCGAGGCGTTTCGAGATCTCGATCCCCTCTTCGGCGGTGATGCCGCCGGCCTGCGCCTCGTCGGCGGTGTAACGGAAGCCGACGATGAATTCCTCGCCGACCCGCGCGCGCACCGCGTCCAGCACGTCCAGCGCGAAACGCAGCCGGTTGTCCAGCGTATCCGCGCCGTAGGGTCCGGTCAGGTCGTTGGTCAGCGGCGACCACATCTGGTCGATCAGGTGGCCGTAGGCCTGAAGCTCGATCCCGTCCATGCCGCCGGCCTGCATCCGTTCGGCCGCATCGGCGAAATCGGCGATGATGCGGTCGATGTCCCAATCCTCCAGCAGCTTGGGAAAGGCGCGGTGCGCCGGTTCGCGGTGCGGCGTCGAGGAGACCGAGGGCAGCCAGTCGCCCTTGTCCCAGCCGGTGCGCCGGCCCAGATGCGTCAGCTGGATCATCACCGCACAGCCATGCTCGTGGCAGGCATCCGTCAGCCGCCGGATCCACGGCACCACGTCGTCGCTGTAGGCCAGCACGTTGTTGAACACCGGCGGGCTGTCGCGCGACACGGCGGCCGATCCCGCCGTCATCGCCAGCGCCACGCCGGCGCGGGCGCGTTCCTCGTGATAGGCGCGGTAGCGGTCCTTGGGCATCCCGTCCTCGGGATAGGCCGGTTCATGCGCGGTGGTCATCACCCGGTTCTTCAGCACCAGGTGTTTCAGCCGGTAGGGCTGCAGCAGCGGATCGGTCGTCATCGTCCCTCCGATGGTCGGTCAGTACCACGCGTCGGGCATCGACGCCTTCTTTCGTGCCATGAAATCCTGCAGCGCCTCGTCGATGGCGGCGTCCAGCGGCGGCGGCTCGTAGGCAGCCAGCAGCGCCTTCCAGCGGGCATTGGCGCGGCTGGCGGCATCCGGGGCACCGGCCTCGTCCCAGGTTTCCCAGGGGCGGGTGTCATCCAGCGCGCTGTCGTAATAGGCGGTCTTGTAATGGCGCAGGGTGTGGGCGGACCCGAACAGATGCTCGCCCGGCCCGTTCTCGGCCAGGGCGTCGACGCCCAGCGTCTCGTCGTCGATCTCCAGCCCGTTCAGATAGGCGTGCAGCGCGCCGCACATGTCGGTGTCCATCACGAATTTCTCGTAGGACATGCTCAGCAGCCCGTCGAGAAAGCCCGCGGAATGCAGGATGTAGTTCGCGCCGCACTGCACTGCCGACAGCATCGACATCACCGCCTGCTGCATCGCCTGCGCGTCGGGCAGTTTCGAGGTGCTGAAATTGCCCGCGCAGCGCAGCGGCAGGTTCAGCCGCCGTGCCAGCTG
Organism: uncultured Paracoccaceae bacterium; assembly: GCA_947503765.1. Taxonomy (GTDB): domain Bacteria; phylum Pseudomonadota; class Alphaproteobacteria; order Rhodobacterales; family Rhodobacteraceae; genus Psychromarinibacter. The sequence goes on from CANNFA010000005.1 coordinate 267,138, forward strand.
CCCCATCACCAGCGACCCCAGCGCCGGCTCGGGCGTGCCGAAGGTCGGCGAGCCGGAACGCAGCGACATCGACGACAGGAACGAGCCCAGGATCGCCGGCGCGCCCGGCCGTACCAGCTGCGTCAGCGCGCAGGACACCATGCTTTCGGCCAGGCATTGCGCCACCGCGCCCGCCATGGTCAGCGGCGCCACCGCACCGCCCAGCAGGAACGGCAGGTGGATCGACCCCTGCCCCGCCGCCGCATAGGCGCGGATGCCGCGCGTGGTCGTCCCGTCGAGGACCAGCGGCGAGGTGGTGTTGAAATTGCCCATGATCACGCAATGCTGCTCGACGAACCCCGCGCCGAACAGGATGCGGCACATCTCGATGCTGTCCTCGGCCCGTTCCGGCGCGGTGATCGAGCCCAGGAACGCCCGGTCGGAATAGCGGATATGGCTGTAGACCATGTCCAGATGCCGCTTGTTGACGGCGATGTCCGTCGGCTCGCAGATCGTGCCGCCCGAATGGTGCAGCCACGGGCTGGACTGGCCGAGCTTGATGAAGTTGCGGAAATCCTCGATCGTGCCGTAGCGGCGGCCGCGGTCGAGATCCATCACGAAGGGCGAGCCGTAGGCCGGCGCGAACACCACCGCGTCGCCGCCGATCTCGACCGAGCGCGCGGGGTTGCGCGCATGCTGGGTAAAGCGTGCCGGCGCGGTCTTCAGGATGCTCCGGATCAGGCCCGGCGCAAAGCGGATCGTCCAGCTTTCGCCGCCATGGTCCGTGACCTCGCCCCCCGCCGCGCGGAACAGGCGCACCGTCTCGGGATCCTCGCGGAAGGTGATGCCGATCTCGGCCAGGATACGGTCTGCCGCCGCCTCGATCCGGGCAAGGCCGTCATCGGTGGCGATGTCGTAGGCGGGAATGCCGCGGGTGATGAACGGCACCTCCAGGTGCGGGTTCAGGCCGGGGGCGCCGCTGCGGTCCGCGCCGGGGGCGCCGCGGCCGCGCGCCCTGTTCTTGCGCCCGGCGCGCCGTGCCGCCGGGGCCTGTGCCGGTATGTGCGTCTGTGCCTGCGCCTGTTCGTCCCAGCCCGTCATTGCAACACTCCTCCCAGATGCGCCGCCAACTGACACAGGTGTCAACCCGATTGACATACCTGTCAAGAGCCTTGATCACGGGCGGATGAACAAGATCGATCAGGCAGAGCCGCGCAGCACCGAGGACGCCTGGCTCAAGGCCGCCTACGAGGTGCTGACCGAAAGCGGCGTCGAGGCCGTCAAGATCATGCCGCTGGCCAAGCGGCTGGACCTGACCCGCAGCGGATTCTACTGGCATTTCAAGGACCGCGACGCCCTGCTGGAGGCGATGATCCGCCATTGGGAAGACCGCAATACCGGCAATCTCGTCGCCCGCTGCGACGCCTATGCCACAACCATCTGCGAGGCCGTGTTCAACCTGTTCGATTGCTGGCTCGACGATGAGCTGTTCGATTCGCGGCTTGATCTGGCGATTCGCAACTGGGCGCGCAACGACGGGGATCTCCAGGTCCGGCTGACCCGCGCCGACAGGCGCCGCACGCGGGCGATGACGGCGATGTTCCGGCGCTTCGGCTATGACGGCGAGGATGCCGAGAACCGGGCGCTGACGATGATCTACACGCAGATCGGCTATATCTCGATGCAGCTCTCCGAGACGCCGGACCAGCGGCTCGCGCGGATGCCCGGCTATGTCGAGGTGTTCACCGGAAGGGCCCCCAGCGCGGCCGAGACGCGCCGGTTCCTCGCCCGCCACCGCTGACGGCCGCCCTCAGGGCGGGGCGGGGCGGCCCGACAGGGTGGGAATGTTCTCGCGGAAGATGATGCGCGGCTCGATGAACTTGCGGGTCAGGCTGGGCACCGCCGTGGCGACCGAGCCGAGCAGCGCGATCACCGCCTGTTCGGCCAGCAGCCGCACGTTCTGGTCGATCACCGCGTCGATTGTCCCGTCCAGCAGCGCCGCGCGGATCTCGGTGATGTAGTCGTGGCAGACGAACACTACCTCGCGCTGGCGCCCGGCCTCGCGCAGCGCCTCGGCGATGCCCGACCGGCCGCCGCCGACACAGTAGATTCCGGCCAGGTCGGGCGTTTCGGCCAGCACCCGGCGGGCAAGGTCGCGGCTGGCGCTGCGCGCGTCGAACACCTCGTGGGCATGCACGATGCGCAGGTCGGGAAAATCCTCGTCCAGGATCGAGGAGAAGCCGAGGCTGCGCTCCTCGTGGCCGCGATACCGGCGCGAGCCCAGGAACACGCAGACCCGCCCCGACCCCGCCATGAGCCGCCCCATCAGCAGCCCGCCGACCCGGCCGGCGGCGACGTTGTCCACACCGACATAGGCGGCGCGCGGGATCGACGGGATGTCCGAGGCGATGGTGACGACGCGGGTGCCCGCCTCCACCAGATCCTTGAGCGCCTCGCGGATCACGGGATGGTCGGTGGCGACGACGCCGACGGCGCGGGTCTCGGGCGACAGGTTCTCGGCCGCGGCCAGCAGGTGTCCGGGCGCCAGCCCCTCCATCGGGTGGATGCGGCAGGACGCCACCAGCGGCAGGCTGCGGCTGAACGCGGTGATCTGCGCGGCCAGCGCCTGCAGGAAGGCATTGGTGCCGATCGGCAGCAGGAATTCCAGGTGGACGGGATGCGCCGGCAGCGGCACCGCGCCTTCCTCGGGCAGGTAGCCGAGGGTGCGCGCGCAGCTCAGAACCCGGTGCCGCGCCGCGGCGCTGACACCGGGACGGGAATTCAGCACCCGGTCCACCGTGGCGGTCGACAGCCCGCAAGCCTCGGCGATGGTGCGGATCGTGGCCTTGCGCATCGCGTCCCCTTTCGGCGCGAGCCTAGGCGGCGGCCGCGCGCAAGAAAAGGGGCGGTGCAATGATGCGATCTGATGCCTGTCCGGTTTGGGCCGCCGCCCCCCGCCGTGACAGGATCGCAGCGCAGGCAGCGAAAGGTCCGGTGCGATGAGATTGCAAGGCAGGCGGATATTGGTGACCGGCGCGGCCGGCGGGCTGGGCAGCGCGCTGGTGGCGCGGCTTCTGGCCGACGGCGCCGAGGTGATCGCGACCGACGTGGCGCGCGACAAGCTCGACACGCTGGAGCGGGGGCTGGCCGATACCGCCGGGCTGCGCGCCGAGGTGATCGACCAGTCCCGCCCCGAGGCGGCACGCGAGGCGGTCGCCGCGCTGATCGACGCGCATGGCCCGGTGGATTCGCTGGTCAACAACGCCGCGATCTACCCCAAATCCGCCGCCGCCGCGCTGCCCCTCGACGAGCTGCGCGCGGTGCTGGACGTCAACGCCGTGGCCGCCGCCGCGCTGATGCAGGCGGTGGCGCCGGGGATGCGCGCGGCGGGGTTCGGGCGGATCGTCAACATCGCCTCGATCACCTTCGCGCTGGGGTTCGCGGAGCTTGCGGCCTATGTCGCCTCCAAGGGGGCGCTGATCGGCATGGCGCGGGTCTGGGCGCGAGAGCTTGGCCCCGACGGGATCACCGTGAACGCGGTCTCGCCCGGCGCGTTCCAGACCGACGCCGAGGCGATCCACGACGACCCCGAGGGCTACAGCCGGTTCGTGATCGACCGGCAGGCGATCAAGCGGCGCGGCCAGCCGGCGGAATTCGCGCATCTGGTCGCCTTCCTGCTCGACCGCGACAGCGGCATGATCACGGGACAGAACATCACGGTGGATGGCGGATGGACGATGCAATGACGGGACAGGTGGATTTCGCGCTGGATGGCCATGTCGCGACGATAACGCTCAACAGGCCGGACAAGCTGAACGCGATCACCCGGCAGATGGCGCACCAGATGGAAGACGCCGTCGCGTGCTGCAACACCGAGGATATCCGCGCCGTGATCGTGACCGGCGCGGGCGAGCGTGCCTTCTGCGCCGGGACCGACGTGCGCCAGCTCGACGAATACGAAACCCTCTGGGACATCCGCAACCGCGAGGATTACTGCGGCGCAATCCGCCGGATCACCCGGCCGGTGATCTGCGCGATCAACGGCTATGCGCTTGGCGGCGGGCTGGAAATGGCGATGGGCGCCGATATCCGCCTCGCCAGCGACACCGCGCGGATTGGGGCGCCGGAGATCAAGCTCGGCTGGATCGGCGGCGGCGGCATGGCGATGCACCTGTCGCGGTCCGCCGGCACCTCGAATGCCGCGCTGATGCTGCTGACGGGCGACCCGGTGGATGCCGGAACGGCGCTGCGCTGGGGGCTGGTCAGCGAGGTCTGCGCGCCCGATGCGCTGATGGCCCGTGCCCGCGAGATCGCGGATACCATCGCCGCCCGCGCGCCGATCGCCGCCGAACACGCCAAGCTGAACCTCGCCGCCTCGGCCAGCATGCCCCCCGCGCAGGCGGTACAGTATGAACTGGACCTGCAAACCGTGGCCTTCGCCACCGAGGACGCCGCGGAGGGCCGCGCCGCCTTTGCCGAAAAGCGCGCGCCGGTGTTCAGGCGCCGCTAGGCGGCGCCCCGCCGGCAGAAAGGAAGACCGCGATGAACCTTTATGGCAAAAGCCTGAGCCGCACCGAGGTGGCCGCGTTGTCGGGCGATCTGTCGCAATTCGGCGGGGTCCGGCTGATGACCCTTGGCGACGGGGCGGAGCGCGGCGTGCGGCTGCTGGAATTCCGGTCGGGCACCGGGCTGCGGTTCACCGTGCTGGTCGACCGCGCGATGGACATCGCGGATTGCGAATATAACGGCATGGCCGTCGGCTGGCATTCGCCCGCGGGCTTTCGCAATCCGGCCCTGCACGACTACGAGGGCGAAGGCGGGCTTGGCTTCCTGCGGTCCTTCTCGGGGCTGATGGTGACCTGCGGGCTCGATCACATCCTGTTCATGGAAGAGGTCGAGACAGGCAGCTACAATTACGGCCCCCGCCCCACGGCCGCGCACTCGATCCACGGCCGCGTGGGCACGATCCCCGCACGGCTGACCGGCTATGGCGAGAGGTGGGAGGGCGACGACTGCATCCTCTGGGCCGAGGGCGTGGTGCGCCAGGCCGCCGTGTTCGGCGAGGATCTGGAAATGGTGCGCCGGATCGAGATTGCCGTGGGCAGCAACGAGATCCGCCTTCACGACCGGGTGCGCAACCGCGGCTTCAGCGAAACGCCGCACATGTTCCTGTACCATATCAATGTCGGCCACCCGGTTCTGGCCGAGGGTGCGCGCTATCTCGCGCCGATCCGCGACGTGATCTGGGCCGGCCATGCGGGCAGCTACCGCGATCAGGGTGTCGGCTATCGCACCATGCCGGGGCCACGGGCCGGCTTTCACGAACAGGTCTGGGAACATGACATGGCGGCGGATGCGGACGGGATGGTCTCGGCCGCGCTGGTCAACGACGCGCTCGGCTTCGGCTTCGAGGTGGTGACGCGCAAGGACCAGTTCCCCTGCATGTACGAATGGCAGAACCTTCAGGCCGGGCATTACGCCTTCGGCATCGAGCCGTCGACGCACCACGTCACCGGCAACCGGGCGGCCCGCGACCGGGGCGAGATGATCTGGCTCGGCCATGGCGACACGCGGAACTACGACACCGTGTTCCGCATCCTGACGGATACGGACGCGATCGCCGCCGCCGAGGCGCGCACAGGCGCCGCCAACCAGCCGACCGACGACTATCCCGACATTTCCGGCGCGTTCCCGGCCATCCCCGGCCGCGCCCGCAACGAGCAAGAGACGTGACATGAGCATCCTCGAAGGTATCCGCGTGCTGGACTGTTCCATCGCCATGGCCGGCCCGTTTGCAGCGCAGCGGCTGGGCGACATGGGCGCCGACGTGATCAAGGTCGAACCCGTCACCGGCGAGTGGCAGCGCCACACCTCGGCCGGCGGCGCGACGGGCAACCGCATCAACGTGTCCTTCCTGTCGCTGAACCGCAACAAGCGGTCGCTGTCCGTGAACCTCAAGTCGGAGGAAGGCCGCGCGGTGCTGTACGACGCGGTGAAGTCGGCGGACGTGTTCCTGCAGAACTACCGCCCCGGCGTGGCGTCGCGGCTGGGGGTGGATTACGACACGCTCAGCGCGCTCAACCCCCGGCTGATCTACGTGTCGATGTCCGGCTATGGCGAGGATGGCCCCTACAAGGACCGCCCCGGCCAGGACCTGATCCTGCAAGGCATGTCGGGGGCGATGAAATCGGCCGGCCGCGCCGGAGAGCCGCCGACCCCCGCCGGGCAATACCTGGTCGATGCCGTCACCGCCTATTGCGCCTTCGAGGGGGCGCTGGGGGCGCTGTTCCACCGCGAACGCACCGGCGAGGGGCAGAAGGTCGAGGTGAACATGCTGGACGTGATCACGGCGCTGCAGATGCAGGAACTGACCGTCTTCACCAAGGGCGGCGTGCCGCAGGTGCGCAGCGAAGAACCGCATGCGCATGTCTATATCCGCGCACCCTATGGCGCGTTTCAGACCTCGGACGGCTACATCATCGTCGCCTTCCCGCCGCTGAAACTGCTGGGCGACATCCTGGACAACGATACCCTGCGCGGCATGGACGAGGAAGAGCACGGATTTTCCCGCCGCGACGAGATCTACCGCATCACCCGCGACGCGCTGGTGACGCGGCCCTCGGCGGAATGGCTGGACGTGTTCGCCGAGGCCGGCATCTGGGCCGGGCCGGTCTATGGCTACGAGGATCTGGTGAACGACCCGCAAGTCGCCCATAATGGCAGCTTCGTCACCTACGACCACCCCACCGAGGGCGAGGTGAAGGCGCCCGGCTTTCCGATCCGGTTTTCCGCCACCCCCAACGAGGTGCGCCGGGGCGCGCCGCTCAACGGCGAGCATACGCGCGAGGTGCTGGCCGAGATGGGCTATGACGCGGCACGCATCGCTTCGCTGCTGGCCTCGGGCGCGGTCCATGCGGAGCCGGGGACATGAGCGGGCGGGGGGCGCATCATGGCTGACCGCGACGATTACGCGCTGACCGCCGCCGCCGAGCCGGAGACAGAGGCCCCCGCGCTTGACTGGCGCCCGCCCCGCCCCGAGGGCCGGCACCGCATCGGGCTGGTGGGCGCGGGCGGCATTTCGGCCGCGCATCTGGACGCCTATCGCGCCCACGGCTTCGACGTTGCCGCGATCCTGTCGCGCGACGCGGCCAAGGCGCAAGCGCGGGCCGACGAGTTCTTTCCCGAGGCCGAGGTGCTGACCGATTTCGACGCGCTGCTGGCCCGCGGCGACATCACCGTGCTGGACCTCACGCCGCATCCCGACCAGCGGCTGCCGCTGATCGAGCGCGCGCTGCTTGCCGGCAAGCATGTGCTCAGCCAGAAGCCCTTTGTCACCGATCTGGACGCGGGCGAGCGGCTTGCCGCGCTGGCCG
>CANNFA010000006.1 GCA_947503765.1 uncultured Paracoccaceae bacterium
TCAAAATGTCCATTATCGAGAATGGACACTATCAGCCGCGGTCTCCCCACATCAGAGCGGTCAGACCGGACGCATACATATGGAGTGCTTTCATTAATCATGGTTTCCTAGGAGAATCTGCGATTGCATCGCCGCGCGGCCGGGGTTCGAGAATTCCTGTCTTCCCGAAAAAAGCGACGGGCCGCCCCCGATCATCCGGCCCGTGGTCGAGTAGCGGCAGAGGCTTCGGGGCTGTCGCCGAACGCCTCGGCGAAGGTCGCCTTCAGGGCCATGTCGAGGTCGGCCATCGTCACCGGCAGGCCAAGATCCACCAGCGACGTGATCCCGTGGCCGGTGATGCCGCAGGGCACGATGCCGTCGAAATGGCCCAGATCGGGCTCCACGTTGATCGAAATTCCATGGAACGACACCCATTTGCGCAAGCGGATACCGATCGCGGCGATCTTGTCCTCGCGCGGGGTGCCGTCCGGCAGGGGGGGCTTTTCGGGCCGCGCGACCCAGACGCCGACGCGGCCGTCCCTTATCTCGCCGGTGACGTTGAAGCGGTCCAGCGTGGCGATCACCCAGGCCTCCAGCCGCTGCACGAAGACGCGGATGTCGCGGCCGCGCCGGTTCAGGTCGAGCATGACGTAGATCACGCGCTGACCGGGACCGTGATAGGTGTACTGCCCGCCGCGCCGCGCCTTGAACACCGGAAAGCGGTGCGGATCGGTCAGATCGGCGGGCCGGGCCGAGGTGCCGGCAGTGTAGAGCGGCGGATGTTCGAGAAGCCACACCGCCTCGGGCGCGGTGCCGGCGGCGATAGCGGCGGCGCGCGCCTCCATCTCGGCCAGCGCGTCCTCGTAGCCGGTCAGCCCGTCCGAGACGATCCAGTCCACCATCGCGTCCGTTCCCTTTCTCGCCCGCTCGCCGTTCTGATAGCGCCGCCGCGACAAAAGCGCCACCGATGCGGAATTGGGGGCCGGAAACAGTATGGATATCCGCAATTGAACCGAAACCCGTCGCCATGCGACATATACGTGATAAACTTGCGGGCATACGCGCCAAATCATGTCCCTCGGGAGGGGAAACCATGTTGAGAGTCAAACTGATCGCCCTCGCCGCTGCCGCGGCGCTGCTGCTTGTCCCGGTACCGCGTGCCAGTGCCGATTCGGGCGACGCCATCCTCGGTGCCATCGTCGGCGGCGTGATCACAGGCATCGCCATCAACGAGGCGAACAAGAACAAGCCGCCCAAGCGCCGGGTCGTGGTCCGCCCCGCGCCCGAAAGCCCGCAGCGCAAGGCCAACCGGCTGACCCAGACCGCGCTCAACTATTTCAGCTTCAATGCCGGCTATGCGGACGGGCTGTTCGGCCCGCAGACCGCGACGGGGGTGCGCGCCTACCAGGGGTTCCTCGACTTTCCGCAGACCGGCAAGCTGGCGGCGGTTGAGCATGACATCCTGATGGGTGCCTACAACCGCGGCCAGGCGGGCGATTACGCGACCGTCACGCTGGTCAATTCCAGCCCGCTGGGTCCGCGTGCCCTGCTGGTCGCGCAGCGCGATGCGATGCTGGGCCGTGTCGCCTCGAACCCCGGCACGACCGTTCCCGTCACCTCGACCAGCGACGGCGGCCCGACCATCGCGGAAAACGACACCGGCACCCTGACGGGGCTGCCGCTGATCCCGGTGCCGACGGGCAAGGGCAACCTCGCCGATTTCTGCGGCACCGACGCGGTGACCGGCCCGCGGGTGACGCTGGCCGCGATGGGCGAGCCGGAGCCGGCGCTGAACCAGGCGTTCTGTGCCGCGCGGGCCGAGGCGATCGACACCGCCGCCACCCTCGCCGCCGCCGTCGAGGGCGTCAGCATGGCCGGCATCGAGGCGCAATGCGACCAGCTTGGCCCGGTGATGAAGCCCTACGTGGCGAACCTGCCCGGCATGCCGCGTGCCGGCGTGATCGACGAGGTGCGCGATTTCGTCGATGACAGCGGCGCGGATGCGGCGCAGCTGGCCTCGACCGCGCGGATCTGCCTTGGCACCGGCTATCGCACCGGCGACTTGGATGCCGCGATCGGCTCCGGCCTGCTGCTGGTGGCGCTCGGCCAGCCGGCCTATGGCGAGCTGATGGGCCATCACCTGCACCACGGCTTCGGCGTCGCCGCGAACGAGAACCGGGCGCTGGACTGGCTGGTCTGGACGACGGACGAGCTGCGGGCCGGGGCGATGCCGGTCTTCGGCAGCGGCGACAGCGGCCGCGCCGACCTGGTGGACGAGGCCGTGTACCGGCTGAATGGCGGCGCCGCACCGGCGCCGGGTCCGTCCAAGAACGCCGCCTCCAAGGGGCGTCTGCCCACGGCCGGCACCGCCAACTGAGCGGGCCGCGACTGCGCGCGAAACCGGGCTGCACCTGCGGCCCGGTTTTCTTTTGCGCTTTCTTCGGACGCGGTGAAAATCGGGCTTCACATCGCCGGGGCGCTCGGGTACACCCCGCGCACCGATTCAAGAGTGCGGTCGTGGCGGAATTGGTAGACGCGCAGCGTTGAGGTCGCTGTGGGGTAACACCCGTGGAAGTTCGAGTCTTCTCGACCGCACCAACTCTTCTCCCTTGCTTTCAGACGATCGGCGGCTAATGCCGTCAGCGGCGCGGCGTCAGCCATGGCGCGCAGCGGCGTGGAAACTGCACCGGATTTTAACGGTTCCGTTAACCCCGCGTTAAGCCTGTTCTCGCTACACAAGACCCCGGACTGGCCTTTTTCCAGCGATTTCGGGGGGATGCGATGGCCGACATATCTGTTCCGGCCGGCCGCGCGGCGCGGCGCCTTTGGCCGGCGGGGCCGGCGGCGAAACCGGCGCGGCGCGCTTTCCACCGCAGCGCCGCAAAGCGCGGCTTCGACATCGCCGTCTGTCTTGCGCTGCTGCCGATGTTGGCCCTGGCCGCGCTGATCGTGGCGCTGCTCAACCCGGCGGTAAACCCCGGCCCGGTTTTCTTCGTGCAGGCGCGGATGGGGCGCGGCTGCGTGCCGTTCGCCGCGGTCAAGTTCCGTACCATGCGCCCCGGAAACGGCGCGCGCCGCCTGCCCGAAGGCCCGCTGGAGGTGGCGCGGATAACCCGGCTTGGCCGGGCGATGCGGCGCGCGCGGCTGGACGAGCTGCCGCAGATCCTGAACGTGCTGGCCGGCCAGATGAGCCTGATCGGCCCGCGGCCCGATTGTCTTGACCATGCGCGGCACTTCCTGCGCACGGTGCCCGGCTACCGCGCGCGCCATGCCGTGCGGCCGGGGATCAGCGGGCTGGCGCAGACCGAGATCGGCTATGTCGCCGGCTCGCACGCCACGCGGCGCAAGGTGCTGGCCGATCTCTACTACATCCGCCACTCGTCGCTGCGGCTGGAGGCCTGGCTGATCTGGCGTACATTGTCGGTGGTGGCGCGGCGGCAGGGGGCGTGACGCGCGCTCAGGCGTCCCCGTCGCGCAGGACGATGTCGGCGGGGCGGCTGCCGGAACGCACCTTTCGGACGTTCGGCAGATCGTTGCTTTCGAGTTTGCGGGCGCAGGTTTCCGGGTCGAGGTGCTGCCATCGCGCGGCGAGCCGCCGGGTCAGCACATCCATCGGCACGTCGAGATAGATCGTCGTGTCCAGCAGCGGCGCGAGATCCGTCCAGGGCGGTTCGTCCAGCAGCAGGTAATTGCCCTCGGTCAGCAGGTGGCGGACGGTTTGCGGGATCATCCGTGCCCCGGCGCGGGCGATCTCGATCTCGCGGTCGAAGACCGGCACCGCGATCTCCGGCTCTGCATTGGCGCGCAGGCGGGCCAGCATGTGGCCATAGCCCGCCACGTCGAAGGTATGCGGCGCGCCCTTGCGTGACAGCCAGCCGCGCGCCTTCAGCAGGATGTCGTCGAAATGGTAGCCGTCCATCGGCAGGATCGCGGCGCTGCCGGGGTCGGCGGCGTTCAGATGGTCGGCCAGCGTCTCGGCAATGGTCGATTTGCCCGCGCCGGGCGGCCCGGCGATGGCGGTGACATGGCGGCCGGTGCGGCCGCGCCGCTCAAGCTGGGCGGCAAGGGAAGCAATGGCATTCATGGCGGTTGCATACGTCATTCGGCCCGGCCTGTCCCGGAAAAGACGCAGGCGGGCGGACCGAACCCTTCCCATGCGCCGCGCGGGGCCCGAGCCGCTTTCAACCGCCGCGCTTGCGGCCTAGGCTTGGCGCGAAGATGATACAGGAAAGGCGCCCTCATGTGGTCCCCGGCAGAGCGTTACCCCGACCCCGCGATCGAGATTCTGGACGACCGGTTCGCCGGTCTGGTGCTGTGGCACGCGGCGGTCGAACGGCTTGCGACCGGTTTTCGCTGGTCCGAGGGGCCGGTCTGGTTCGGCGATCACCGCTGCCTGATCTGGTCGGACATCCCGAACGACCGGCTGATGCGCTGGGACGAGGAAACCGGCGGGGTGCAGGAATTCCGCCGCGGCGGCCATGCCAACGGCAATACCCGCGACCGGCAGGGGCGGCTGATCTCCTGCCAGCACGGCGCCCGCGCGGTGGTGCGCACCGAGCTTGACGGCACGCTGACCGTTCTGGCGGACAGCTTCGACGGCAGGCGGCTCAATTCGCCCAATGACGTGGTGGCGCATTCCGACGGGTCGATCTGGTTCACCGACCCGACCTTCGGCATCCTGTCGCATTACGAGGGCGGCATCGCCACCCCGGAGCTGCCCACAAACGTCTACCGGATCGACCCGGACAGCGGCGAGGTCGCGCCGGTGATCGAGGGGATCGACCAGCCCAACGGGCTGTGCTTTTCACCCGACGAATCGCGGCTTTACCTGGTGCAATCGGGCGCGCCCAAATGCATCCACGTCTTCGAGATGGCCGCGGACGGGCGCGGCGTGACCGAGGGGCGCGTATTCGTCGAGGCGGGCGAGGCCGGCACGCCGGACGGGTTCCGCTGCGACGCGCGGGGCAATCTCTGGGCCGGCTGGGGGCTGGGCGAGGGGTTGGACGGGGTGCGCGTCTTCGCCCCCGACGGCACCGCGATCGGCCATGTCCACCTGCCGGAACGCTGCGCCAACCTTTGCTTCGGCGGGCGCCACCGCACACGGCTGTTCATGGCGGCCAGCCGGTCGCTCTATGCGCTGCATGTCGCGGTGCAGGGGGTTCCCTACGTCTGATGGCATCGCTGCCGCGCCCGCGTGCGCCCTACCGCCAGAGAAAGGCGTAGCTGGCCAGCAGGCCCTGAAGTTTCGCCAGCGCGCGGTTGGCCGGGCCGGGGCGGGGCAGGGTGCCGGCGGCAAGGCGTTCGGCGACCACCTCGGCCGGGCAGGGGCTGTTCGTGACCGGGTCGTGATAGCGCGGATAGGCGATCAGGACCGCATGGGCCAGCGCGGCGACCGAGGGCCGCGCCTGCCGCCGCGCCGGGACCGCGCCCAGGTCGCGGGTCAGGCCCCATCCCGCATAGAACGGCGTGCCCAGGCAGGTGACGGGCACCCCGCGCAGCAGCGCCTCGAAACCCAGCAGCGAAGTCATCGTCCACACCTCCGCGACCTCGCCGATCAGCGCCGCGGGATCGGCGCCGCTTGCCACCAGATCGGCGGCGGCCGCGTCGCCGGGCGGCAGCGCGCCGGTGCGCAGCCCCGCCTCGACATCGGGGTGCGGCTTGTAGATCAGCACGGCGTCGGGGTTGGCGGCGCGCGCGGTGCGCAGAAGGGCGGCATTGGTGCCCACCGCCCCGGTTCCGGTGCGGATCGAGGCGTCATCCTCGACCTGGCCGGGCACCAGGATGCGGCGGCCCGGTGGCAGGTCCGGCAGCGGCACGGCGGCAAGGTTGTATTTCGACAGCCGCGCCCGCGTCAGCAACACCACCAGCCGCTCGGCGCGGGCAAGGCGCGCGGGCGGCAGCGCCGCGGCCTCGGCGATCAGCGCCTCCAGCCGGCTGGGGCGCGTCGGGTCGTAGTAGATGCCCAGATCGTCCGTCACCAGCGACAGCGGCGGCACCAGCGCCGCGCCCAGCCCGCGCGAGCGCAGGAACCCGTCCTCGACCCGCACGAGGCCGCCCGCGCTGGCCGCCGCGCGGGTCAGCGCGGGCGTTTCGCGGCCGGCCCAGACCATCAGGCGCCGCCCCTCGCGCTGCGCGGTGCGGGCGGCGCGCGCCGGATCGTCCTGGAACCGCAGCCGCCGTTCGGCGCGGAAGACCCGTTGCAGCGGCCGGCGCTTCCACAGGCGCATCCCGGCGGCGACATAGCCGTGCCGGTCGGCGCGCCAGGCGTTCGCCTGCGCCTCCAGCGCGGCAATGGCGTCTTCCAGCGGGCAAAGCCGGTCGCGGTGCGGGTCGTACCATGCCGGGTAAAGGATCATCGCGGCGGCGAATAGCTGCGCGCGGGTCAGGCGGCGGGTGCGGCGGGCGACCGGGTTCTGATCCTGCGTCAGGCCCCAACCGGCATAGAACGGCTGGCCGAAGACGCGGGGGCGGTGGCCGGCAAAGATCGCCTCGAACCCGAGGCCGGAAGACACGGTATAGACGGCCGTCGCCCCCTCCAGCAGCCGCCAGGGGCTGACCGGGTCCGTCAGCAGCGTGATGTGCGGCGCGCGATCTTCCGGCCCGAAATGCCCGGCGCGGTGACCCGAAAGCGTTTCGGGATGCGCCTTGATGACGATCCGCGCGCCGGGGTTTTCCTCCTGCGCGAAGACCAGCATCTCGCGGAAGGTGCCGGGGCCGGCCGCACCGTGGGCGATGGACGCATCGCCGCGCGTCTGGTCGATGACCAGCACATAGGGCGCGTCCGGCACCGGCGCATCGGGATCGAAGGCGTTGTATTTCGACAGGTGCGCCGCGCGGATCCAGTCCGACGCGGCGCGGGCGCGGTCCAGAAGCGCGGTGTCGTCAAGCGGATGGGTCGCCAGCAGCGTCTCCAGATCGCTTGGCGCGCTGCTGTCGAAATGAACCCCCGTCCGGTCGAGTTGAAGCCCCAGCGGCGGGCTGCCCGCGCGCCCCGGATGGACCGAGCGCAAAAGCGCATCCTCGACGCGCAACACCTGGCTGCCGGTGCGCTTTGCCATTGTCTCGCCGCGCGGGGCGGTCGGGCTTTTGCCCCAGGTGCCGACCCAGTCGTCCGGGCCAGGCCGGCCAAGCCGGATGTCCCAGCCGGCAAGCGCCAGGATGCGGCGCAGCCGGCGCCCCGTCAGGAACCCGCCGTTATAGACGTAAAGACGCCGCCGGGGGATGTTCCCGGCGGCGTCCATTGAAGTGTCGGCGCGGCACATGGCCGGCGCGTCAGTCGCTGCCCGAGAAGGTATCGACCGCGCCGGCGATGCCGCCGACCGCGCTGACCGATCCGGTAAGCGCCGACAGAACCTTGCTCCACTGGGCGAAGGGCGCCTCGGTGACATAGACGGTGTCGCCGTCGCGGATCACGAAGTCGCGCGCCATGAACAGCCCGTTGGGTTCGGTCAGGTCCAGCACGTAGACCATGCGCTGGGTGCCCAGCAGGTCGGTCCGGCCCAGCACCTGGCTGGCGATCTCCACCGGCTCGTTGCGCAGGACGAACACGCCGGTCGGATCGGCCGAGGTGGTCGACAAGCCGCCGACCTGGGCGATCGCCTCGATCGCGGAGATGGTCTGGGTGTCGAACCGCACCCGGCTTTGCGAGCCGGTCGCGCCCAGCGCGGTGAACGAGCGGGTATCGGCCTCGACCAGGATGCGGTCGTTGCCGCGCAGCGCGATGTCGGCGCGCGGATCCTCGAACAGGTCGCTGAACCAGACCTCGCCGGTCTCGCTGCCGCGGATCACCCGGACGCGGGCGATTTCCGGCTCGACGGTGACACCGCCGGCACGGGCCAGCATCGCCGACAGGGTGCGCGTCGGCCGCTCGATGGCGAACACGCCCTGGCTGGTGACGGCGCCGGTGACCGAGACCGTCGCGCCGTCGCCCGCGACGCGGCGCACCATGACCTGCGGGTCGGGCGTCTGGTCGGCCAGCTTTTCGGTGATCAGCCGGCGAATCGCCTCGGGGGTGTTGCCGGCGGCGCGGATGCGCCCGGCATAGGGCACATAGACAAAGCCGGCGCCGTCCACCTGGACCTCTTCGAGCATGGTGGCATTGGTGCCGGTCGCGGCCAGCAGACCGTCATCGACGTTTTCGTAGATCGTCAGGCCCAGCGTGTCGCCGGGGCGGATCGTGTCCGACCCGACCTGGCCGGCATTCTGGAACGCGGTCGAGAAGCCCAGGGCGGGCACCACGGCGGTGGCGCGCGTCACCCGGTCGTTGACCGACACGATGAAGGCATCGCCCTGCCGTTGAACCGATCCGGCATAGATTTCACGTTTGGTGGGGCCGGCGCGCGGCAACCCGCAGCTTGCGGCGAAACCGACAAGCGCCAGGAGCGCGGCCATGCGCGCGATGCGCGATGACTGGATTTTCACTGCTCGGTCTCCTCGACCTTTATTGTTCTGCCTCGGCTTTTTTGGCCAAGCTAGCGGAAACAGCGGCCCGAAACCAGCGTGCAGTGGGGGGGCGGGTCACTTGATGAGGCGCAACTGTTGCCTTGGTGCCGCTGTCCCGCGCCGGAACGCCTCGTAGGGATCGTGGGGGGACAGCATCATGTCGACCACCTGCCGCAGGAGCTGGCGCCGCCCGCGGGCCGAGTAGAAGCCGCCCGGTACCTGGCTGGTTTCCAGCAGGAAGTGGCGGTAATCGCGGTAGGCGCGGTTGTCGGGGCGGGTGGGCTGCGCGAAGAAGTCCGGCAATGCCTGGGTCGAGACGAATTCGGGCTTCGCATAGACCGCATTGCCGAACACCCGCAGCGGCAGACCGCGCCAGAGCACCTGCTGCGCCGCGGTGGAATTGACGGTCACGGCGCCGCGCGCATGGTCCAGCAGTTGCGCCAGCTTGCCGCCGCGCACGTAATGGACGCGCCCCGCCACCCCGCAGCGCGCCGCGATCTCGCGGATGTCGCGGCGGATCGGCGCGCGCCCGTCCTCCAGCGGGTGGGCCTTGAACACCATGTGGTGGTGGCCCGGCGCGCCTGCGGCAAAGCCCTCGATCACCGTTTCAAGGAACTCGCGCATCGTGGCGAACTGGCTGTGCTCGCGGAAGCTCGAATCATGCGCCAGTTGCAGCAGCGTCAGGTAGTAGGGAAAGCCGCCATACTTGACGCGCCACGTCGCCTGAACCCGGTCGGCCCAGAGCATCGGCATCAGCAGCAGGCGCTTGAGATACAGGCGGAATTCCTGCAGCACCGTCAGCTCGCGGTGCGGCTCGAAACCGGTATAGCCGCGGTTCGCCAGCAGCAGAAAGCCGTGATAGGCCGCGCCGTAGAACACGTGCTGGCGCATGTCGCCCCAATGCGCCGGCGGCTCGGGGATGTCGAGTTCCGCCTGCGCCAGCGTTTCCTGCATCTCGGCGATGCCCAGCCGCATCAGCGCCGAATTGCCGTTCGAGCCGCCACGCTCGTAGGTGACCCAGTAGGGCCGCAGGTAGCCTTCTTCGAAGACGTGGATGGCCAGCCCGAGCTCGCGCGCGGCGGCGATCGCCTCGGCGTGGATGCGGCGGGTGTCGCCGTAAAGCACGATGTCGGTGGCGCCCTTGTCCGCGGCGATGGCGCGAAAGGTGGCGGGCCAGTCGGCGGCGGGGCCGCGATAGGGAACGAAGCTGGCCCGGTCCGGCCAGAAGACGCGGTCGCCCGCATTGAAGCCGACGCGCCAGACCCCGGCCCCCGCCGCGCGCAGCATCTTGCCAAGCTGGGCGAAGAACGGGCCGTGCGGGCCTTGCAGGAACAGGAATGTCCGGGGCGTGCCGGAAGTCATGCGGATACCTTTCGGGCCGGGCCTGCATGGCCGGGCATTTGCGGATTGTCCTAGCATCCCGCGGATTTCGGGCAAAGTTATGTCTTGGATGAAGATTTCGGATGGCAAGCCTGTCCGCCCCGCGGCACAGGGGCGGCGCGCACAGGGTGCCGCGCGGGGGTTGTCCTTCGCGGCCCCGGCGGGCAGGTTGGCGCGGAACCGCGCAAGGGGGATGGCATGTTCACGGGGATCGTCACCGATATCGGCGAGGTGCTGGAGGTGGAGCGGCGCGGCGATCTGCGCGCGCGCATCGCCACCGGCTATGACGTGGCCGGGATCGCGATCGGCGCGTCGATCGCCTGCGACGGGGTGTGCCTGACGGTGATCGCCACCGGCACCGAACCGCGCGCCTGGTTCGACGTGGAGATCAGCGCCGAGACGGTGGCGCGCACCACCATCGGGCGCACCGCCTGGGCGCCCGGCACCCGGCTGAACCTGGAGCGGGCGCTGAAGGTCGGGGACGAGCTGGGCGGGCATATCGTGTCGGGCCATGTCGACGGCGTGGCCGAGGTGCTGACGGTCGCGCCCGAAGGGGATTCGACTCGCATCCGGTTTCGCGCGCCCGCGGATCTTGCGCGTTTCGTCGCGCCCAAGGGGTCGGTGGCGCTGAACGGCACGTCGCTGACCGTGAACGAGGTGTCGGGCGCCGAATTCGGCGTGAACCTGATCCCGCATACGACCGAGGCGACGACCTGGAGCGCCGTGCGCGCGGGCGACGCGGTGAATATCGAGATCGACACCATGGCGCGCTATGTCGCGCGGCTTCAGGAAGCGGGCTGAGGCGCGCTTCGGCGAATCTGTGCGGGCGCAAGGGGCCGGGACGGCTGACGCCAGGCGCCGGCCGGAGATCTCGCGCCCGAATGCGGCGAAAGCGCCGCGTCGCTCTGGCCAAGGCCGGGCGCATCGGCTATCTGGCGCGCGCAAGGGTTCCGGGGACGACCGATGAGCGAGAAATACGACACCGCAGGTCCGGTTGAGCGCGACTGGTCGGACGCGATTTCCTCTGTCGAGGAGATCATCGACGACGCGCGCAACGGGCGGATGTTCATCCTGGTGGACCACGAGGACCGCGAGAACGAGGGCGACCTGGTGATTCCGGCGCAGATGGCCACGCCCGAGGCGATCAACTTCATGGCGATGCACGGCCGCGGGCTGATCTGCCTGGCGTTGCCGACCGAACGCATCGACGCGCTGGGCCTGCCCCTGATGGCGTCGCAGAACTCGTCGCGGCACGAGACAGCGTTCACCGTGTCGATCGAGGCGCGCGAGGGCGTCACCACCGGCATCTCGGCGCATGACCGGGCGCGAACCGTGTCGGTGGCCATCGACCCGACCAGGGGCGCCGCCGACATCGCCACGCCGGGCCACGTCTTTCCGCTGCGCGCGCGCGAGGGCGGGGTGCTGGTGCGCGCGGGCCATACCGAGGCGGCGGTGGACATCGCGCGGCTTGCGGGCCTCAATCCCGCCGGCGTGATCTGCGAGATCATGAAGGAAGACGGCAACATGGCGCGGCTGCCCGACCTGATCGGGTTCGCGCAATTGCACGGGCTGAAGATCGGCACGATTTCCGATCTGATCGCCTATCGCCACCGGCACGACAACTTGGTGAACGAAAGCGCGGTCAAGGCGGTGACCAGCGAATTCGGCGGCGAATGGATGCTGCGGGTCTTCACTGACGACACCCAGGGCGCCGAGCATATCGTGCTGTCCAAAGGCGACATTGCCGACGGTGCGCCGGTGCTGACGCGGATGCATGCGCTGAACCCGCTGGAGGATGCGCTGGGGCTGGGTCCGCACCCGGCGAACGAATTGCGCAATGCCATGCTGGAGATCGCCCGCGAGGGGCGCGGCCTGCTGGTGATGCTGCGCGATCCGGCGATGAAGCTGGTCACCGGCGGCCAGGTCAGCCCGCAGATCCTGCGCCAATACGGGCTGGGCGCGCAGATCCTGACGGCGCTGGGCGTAACCGAACTGATCCTGCTGACCAACTCTCCGCTGCCAAGGGTGGTGGGGCTGGAAGGCTACGGGCTGTCCATCGCCGGCACCCGCCCGATCCCGGAGGTGTGAAGATGGCTGGCCACGAGACCCAGGACGCGCTGCCGCTGCCGCAATTCGACGATCCGGTGAAGGTGCTGCTGGTGGTGGCGCCCTATTACGGCGACATCGCGGGCAACCTGGTGACCGGCGCGCGCGCGGTGCTGGAAAGCGTGGGCGCAACCAGCGAGGAGGTGCATGTGCCCGGCGCGCTGGAGATCCCGAGCGCGGTTGCGGCGGCGCACCGACTGTCGAATTTCGACGGCTATGTCGGGCTGGGCTGCGTGATCCGAGGCGAGACGACGCATTACGACACCGTGTGCAACGACAGCTCGCGCGGGTTGATGCTGCTGGGCTTGCAGGGCTGTGCCATCGGCAACGGCATCCTCACGGTGGAAAACCGCGCCCAGGCAGAGGTGCGGGCCGATCCGGGCGGGCAGGACAAGGGCGGCGGCGCGGCGGCGGCCGCGCTGCACCTGATCGCGCTGGCGCGGCGCTGGGGCCAGCCCAAGGGCGGGCTCGGCTTCCTGCCGCAGGGCAGCTACCAGGTGGCGGGCGGCGAAGGGCCGGACCTGGCATGAGCCAGAAGGTCAGCAAGCGGCAGATGCGGTCCGCGGCGCGGCTCTACGCGGTGCAGGCGCTGTTCCAGATGGAGGCGGCGGGCACGAGCGTCGACGCGGTGCGCCGCGAGTTCGAGGATTTCCGCTTTGGCGCCGAGGTCGAGGGCGGCGCGATGGTCGAGGGCGATGTCGACCATTTCCGCGCCCTGACCGAAGAGGCGGTGAACGCGCAGGCCCGGATCGACCAGATGACCGACCGGGCGCTGGTGGCCAAGTGGCCCATCGCGCGGATCGACCCGACGCTCCGGGCGCTGTTCCGCGCGGCGGGGGCCGAGCTGATCCTGGACGCCACGCCGCCGAGGGTGGTGATCACCGAATTCGTGGACGTGGCCAAGGCGTTTTTTCCGGAGGGGCGGGAGCCGAAATTCGTCAATGCGGTTCTCGATCACATGGCGCGAGAGGCGCGGCCGGAAGCCTTCTGAGAAGTACGTATCGCGCAATGTAGAGATATTTTGCGCATATTTTGCGATCAAAATATCACATATCGAACATTGTATGGTCCAAGGAGGGTTCGGGACCCCACCCCCGTTCCGACCAATGGCCGGGCCCCGTCCGATCGGCGCAGGCTCAGCTCTGGGGGCGGATCTTCAGCCGGGTGATGCGGTTGTCCTTGCGCGCCAGCACCTCGAAGCGGAAGCCGTGGAAGCTGAATACCTGGCCCTGCGACGGGATCATCTGCGCCTCGTGGATGACCAGCCCGGCGATGGTGTTCGCCTCGTCGTCCGGCAGGTTCCAGTCGGTCGCGCGGTTCAGATCGCGGATCGTGGTGGCGCCGTCGATGACATAATCGCCGTCATCGGTGCGGCGCAGGGGGTTATCCTCGTCGAGGTCGAATTCGTCGGTGATCTCGCCCACGATCTCCTCGAGGATATCCTCGAGGGTGATCAGCCCTTCGAGCGAGCCGTATTCGTCGACCACCAGCGCGAAATGGGTGCGCAGGGCCAGAAACTGGCGCATCTGGTCGTCCAGCGTGGTGGTTTCGGGAACGAAATAGGGCGGCATCGCTGCATCGAGCACGTTGAAGTCGGCCAGCGCGTCGGTGTCCGTCTCGGCCGCGCCGATCACGGCATACATCGTGCGCAGCAGATCCTTGGCGTGGATCACGCCGACGATGTTCTCGGGCTCTCCCTGGAAAACGGGCAGGCGGGTATGCGAGGACTTGATGCATTGCTCGAGCACCTCGAGCGGCGGGCGGGCGGCGTCGACCATCTCGATCTGGCTGCGGTGGAGCATGATTTCCTCGACCGTGCGGTCGGCAAGGTCGAGCGCGCCGAGCAGGCGGTCGCGGTCCTCCTTTTCCACCGCGCCCTCGGAATGGCCCAGCGTGATGGCGCCGACGATCTCTTCGCGCACGGCGAGGATCTGGCTGGCCGGGTCGGTCTGCACACCGAACAGCCGCAGGATGCCCCGCACCAGCGCGCGCACCGCGCCGACCACCGGGCTGAGCACCAGGATCACCAGCCGGATCGCGGGCGCCACGAAACTGGCGGCGGTTTCGGCATTGGTGATGGCGTAGGTCTTGGGCAGAACCTCGGCGAAGATCAGCACCAGCAGCGTCATCACCAGCGTGGCGATGGCGACGCCGGAATCGCCCAGCATCCGGGTGAACAGCGCCGTCGCCAGCGAGGTGGCGAGGATGTTCACCAGGTTGTTGCCCAGCAGCACCGACCCGATCAGCCGTTCGCTGTCCTCGGTGATCTTCAGCGCGGTCCCGGCGGCGCGCGAGCCCTTGTCGGCCTGGGTGCGCAGCTTGCCGCGCGAGGCGGCGGTCAGCGCGGTTTCGGAGCCGGAAAAGAAGGCGGACAGCACCAGCAGCCCGAGTATCGCGGCGGCGGTGATCCAGAAGGCGGCATCGAGGGCCATGGTCAGGTGTCCTTGGGTGGCTGCGCGGGGGTTCTAGGGGCAGGCGGGGGCGGCTGGCAAGAGGCACCGCGGGCCGCCGCCCCGGTCACGGCTTTGGCGTGCGCGCCAGCGGATGATGGTCGAGCACCAGGTCCCGAAGCCGCTCGTCGAGGACGTGGGTGTAAATCTCCGTGGTGGACACATCGGCATGGCCCAGAAGCGTCTGGATCGACATCAGATCGGCGCCATTGGCCAGAAGATGCGTGGCGAAGGCATGGCGCAGGGTGTGCGGCGTGACCTTGCCGGGCGGCACGCCCCCGGCCACCGCCAGTTCCTTGATCAGCACGTAGAAGCGGTGGCGCGTCAGGTGGCCCGCCTTGCCGCGCGACGGAAACAGGAAGCGCGAGGCCGGCGCGCCACGTTTGCGGGCCGCCGCGTCCTGCGCATCGCGCTCGGCCAGCCAGGCGCGCAGGGCGGTGCGGGCCGGCGGCGACAGCGGCACCATGCGCTCGCGGCCGCCCTTGCCGGCGACCAGCAGCATCCGCGGATCGCCCCGCGCCGCGGCGGCGGGCAGCGACACCAGTTCGGTCACGCGCATGCCCGTGGCATAAAGCAATTCCAGCAGGCAGGTGTTGCGCAGCCGGTCGGAGGCGGCGCGCCCATGGGTCTGCGCCGCGCCCAGCAGCGCGTCGATCTCGGGAACCGACAGGGTTTTCGGCAGCCGCGCATCGCGGCCCGGCCCCTTGATCCGCAGTGCCGGGTTGTCCTTGCGCCAGCCCTCGTCGAACGCGAACCGGTACAGCTGGCGGATCGCCGACAGGCGCCGCGCGCGGGTGGCGCGGGCCAGGCCCTGGGCGTCGCAATGGACAAGATACGCCTCGATCTCGGGCTGGCCGGCAGCGGCGAAATCGGTGCCGCGCCGCGCCAGCCAGGCGGCGAAATCCTTCAGGTCGCGGGCATAGGCAAGCTGGGTGTTGGTGGCCGCGTCCAGTTCGGCCGCCTGCGCCTCGATGAAGGTCTGGATCCACCGCTCGCTCATGCGTCCTCGACCAGGATCAGCGTCTGCAGCGCGATCTGCCGTGCCGTGTCTTCCAGCCCGGCCGCGCGCAGCAGCGCGATGGCGTCGCGCAGTTTCGACGTGTCGCCGTGCCCGCCGCCGCGTGACAGGATCAGCGCGCGCAGGATCGCCTCGCCCAGGTTGCCGCGCTGGACCAGCGGGGCAAGGCGTTCGGGTGCGCCGCCGGCGCCGAACCCGTCCGCGATGGCGGCGGCGGCCGGGCCGGGGGGCGCGGTGTCCGCCACATCGCCGCGCGCCACCGCCTTGAGGAACCGCTCGCGCGGATCTTCCGGCTGCCGGGCGATGGCCGCGGTCTCGTAGGCATCCGACAGCAGCCCGATCTCGAAGGCGAGCCGGGCCGCGTCCCCCTCGAGCGTCAGGCCCTGCAGGCGCTTGCCGTAAAGCTCGGCGAAGACCGGGTGCAGGTCCGCATCCTTCAGCGCCGCCCAGGCCGGGGCCAGCGTCCGCGCCGCTTCGTCCGATCCGGCATTCAGCGCGGCATCGAACCGTTGCACCGCCGCGACCCGGTCCCAGACCCCGCCCGAGGCCGCCGGTGCGCGTTCGGTGTAAAGGCCCAGCAACTGGTTGGCGTCGATCGCGCCGGACCGGGCCAGCCGCTCGGCGGCCTCGATCTGTGCCTTCCAGCCGGTGTTCAGCTGCAGATCCGCCTGCGCGAAGGGCAGCGGCAGAAGGCCGGTCGGGATCGGCTCTGCAATCGCCTCGTAAAGCCGGAAGACCAGCGGTGAGGGGCGCTTGGGCGGGGCGAGTTGCGGTACGCCCTCGAAGGTTTCGGGGTCGAGATAGCGCGCCAGGATCGCGTCCTCGGCGCCGCTCAGATCGCCCAGCGCGCGCCCGGTTTCCAGCGTCAGCGCCGCGGTGGCCCAATCGCCGTTTCGCGCCAGGCAGAAGATGCGCGCGGCCAGCGAGGGCGCGAGATCGGGCGCGGCCGCCAGCTTGCGGCAGGCGGCATCCTCTGTGCCCAGCAGCAGGCTGGCGTCGAAATAGCGCGCGAAGCTGTCCGCGTCGCCCGGCCCGGCGCGGTCCAGCAGCGCATGCGCCTGGTCGACCGCGCCCATCGCGATCAGCGTGTCGACGCGCGCCAGGAACAACCGGTGGTTCGGGTCGCTGTCGGCAGGCGGATCCAGCTCTGCCAGAAGCAGCGTATGCAGCAGATCGCGCGCCGCCGGCAGCAGCCCGTCATGCAGGTCGTCCATCAGCGTGGCAAGCTCGGCGCTGGCGCTGTTGCCCCACAGGTCGACCGGCAGCCCGGTGACCGAGGCCGGCAGCAGCCCGACCGCATCGCTCGACACCGCGCCCAGGGGGGTCACGTCGATGGTCTCGATCCCGGCGCCGTCGCTGGTGCCCGGCTCGGGCGGATGCGCCTCGTCGGGGACCGTGCTCAGCGTGTCCGAAAGCCAGTCGATGGCCGACATCGGTCCGCCCTGCGCCAGCGCCGCACCCGCCCCGGCCGCCGTGCCAAGCGCCAGCCCGAGAAGAAGCGCCCTAGCTGCCATCCAGGATCACCGGTTCGCTCACATCCGCCTGGTCCGGCGACATGTCGCCAAGATAGGCATAGCCGATCACGCCAAGCGCCGTCAGAACCGCCAGGATCAGGATCAGCTTCAGTATGGTCTTCATGGCTCTCCCGCCTGCCTCGTGCCGGTAGCGCCGCGCGCATCGCGCCGCGCGGGTTTCCGCCCGAATTATATATGGCATTTCCGGGCGCGACACGCCATTCATCGGCCGAGCGAATTTTTGCGCAGGTGAAGGCCGCCTTGAGATACCGCCTGAAGAAGACCGTGGTCCTTGTCGGCATGATGGGGTCGGGCAAGACCGCCGTGGGGCAGGCGCTGGCGCGGCTGCTGGGGGTGCCGTTCCTTGATTCGGACGCCGAGATCGTGGCCGCCTCCAACCTGTCCATCGCCGAGATTTTCGACCGCTACGGCGAGCCGTTCTTCCGCGAAAAGGAAACCCAGGTGATCACCCGCCTGCTGGCGGGGGCGCCGGGCGTGCTGTCGACGGGGGGCGGTGCCTACATGGCCGAGCGCAACCGCGCGCTGATCTCGCGGATGGGCGTGGCGGTGTGGCTGCGCGCCGATGTCGATCTGCTCTGGAGCCGGGTGCGCCACAAGTCGACGCGCCCGCTGCTGCGAACCGAAGACCCGTTCGGCACGCTCAGGGCGCTGTGCGCCGAGCGCGATCCGGTCTATGCGCAGGCCGATCTGGCGGCCGATGCGCGCGCCGATTATGCCATCGACGACATGGCGCGCCGCGTGGTCCGGGTGCTGCGCGCCCGGCCCGACGTTCTGGAGGAGATAGAATGACCGAAACAGTACGGGTGGTTCTGGGCGCGCGGTCCTATGACGTGCGCATCGGTCCGGGGCTGATCGCGGGCGCCGCGGGCCATGTCGCGCCGCTGCTGGCGCGCCCGCGCGTGGCCATCGTCACCGACGCGCATGTCGCGCCGCTGCACCTGGACGCCCTGCGCGCCGCGCTGCGCGGCGGCGGGATCGACAGCGTGGCGCTGACGCTGCCGCCGGGCGAGGCGACCAAGGGCTGGGACGCGCTTGGCCGCTGCACCGAATGGCTGCTGGAGCAGAAGGTGGAACGGCGCGACGTGGTGCTGGCGCTGGGCGGCGGGGTGATCGGTGACCTGGCCGGCTTTGCCGCCGCCATCCTGCGCCGCGGCGTGCGCTTCGTGCAGGTGCCGACGACGCTGCTGGCACAGGTGGATTCGTCCGTCGGCGGCAAGACCGGGATCAACGCGCCGCAGGGCAAGAACCTGGTCGGCGCATTCCACCAGCCATCGCTGGTGCTGGCCGATACCGGCACGCTGGGCACGCTGCCCGGCCGCGATTTCCTGGCCGGCTACGGCGAGGTGGTGAAATACGGGCTGCTGGGCGATACCGCCTTCTTCGAATGGCTGGAAACGCACGGCCCCGCGCTGGCGGCCGGCGATGCGGACTTGCGGGCCGAGGCGGTGCGCCGGTCGGTGCAGATGAAGGCCGACATCGTCGCACGCGACGAGACCGAGGCGGGCGACCGCGCGCTTCTGAACCTCGGGCACACCTTCTGCCATGCCCTGGAGGCGGCGACAGGCTATTCGGACCGGCTCCTGCATGGCGAGGGGGTGGCGGTGGGCTGCGCGCTGGCCTTCGAGCTGTCGGCGCGCCTTGGCCTCTGCTCGCAGGAGGAGCCGAGCCGTGTGCGCGCGCATCTGCGGGCCATGGGGATGAAGACCGACCTTGCCGACATTTCCGGCCCGCTGCCGGATGCGGACGGTCTGCTGGGCCTGATGGCGCAGGACAAGAAGGTGCTGGACGGGCAGATCCACTATGTCCTGGCCCGCGGCATCGGCGCGGCCTTCGTCACCGCGGACGTGCCGGCCGATACGGTGCGCGGCGTGCTGGCCGACGCGCTGGCCGCGCGGTAGAGCGCCGCCCGAGGCACCACGCGCCCCGGACCCGATCCGGGGCCTCGCGCCGTCCCGTGAAGACCTCGCCAGAACGGGATCCCACCGTCGATATCGCGGCCCGCCGGCGCCCGTGTCACCACGCGCCCCGGACCTGATCCGGGGCCTCGCGCCTTCCGGCGAAAGCCCCGCTAGAGCATGTCGCTCTCAATCGAATTCACCCGCCGGTGAGGCCGCGTTGTTCTGCGAAAACGCGGCGTCGCCCCGGCGGCCGAATGCGCGATTCCGAATGACCGCGGCACGCCCTAGAACGGGATTTCGTCGTCGATGTCGCCGCCCGCCGGTGCCGGCCCGCCATAATCGCCCTGGCCGCCGCCGCTGCCGCCGCCATAGCCGCCGCGATCGCCGTAATCGGCGTTGCCACCGCCGCCGCCGCCGCCTTCGCCGCGGCCGTCCAGCATCGTCAGCTCTCCCTTGTAGGGGCGCAGCACAACCTCGGTGCTGTAGCGGTCATTGCCGGACTGGTCCTGCCATTTGCGGGTTTCCAGCTGCCCCTCCAGATAGACCTTGGAGCCTTTCCGCAGGTATTGCTCGGCGATCCGGGCCAGCGGTTCGGAAAAGATGGCGACAGAGTGCCATTCCGTCCGCTCGCGCCGCTCGCCGGTATTGCGATCCTTCCAGTTTTCCGAGGTGGCGACGCGCAGGTTACAGACCTTGCCGCCGTTCTGGAAGGTGCGCACCTCGGGGTCGCGGCCGAGATTGCCCACCAGGATCACCTTGTTCACCGAACCGGCCATACGCTGTCCTTTTCATCGAATCCGTGGCTGTCGCGTCTTGTTAGACCACCAGATCGGGGTGAACAAATCCTTATTGCCGGCGGGCGGGGCCGGGGCGCGCGCGGCCGCCGCCGCTTGCGCGGCAAAAGGACTCGAACCGGCGGCGAAAATCCTTATGATGCCGGGCACGGAACAAAGAAGGCAGTGGACAGATGCGTATTCTCTGGGGGTGCGTCTGCGTGGCCATGGGAGTGGCCACCTCTCTGGGCGCGGGAGCGGCATCGGCCGACGGGCTGAAATTCTCGTCGAAAAACCGGACGTTGCTTTTCAATTCGCAGACCAAGGTTCTGGATGACCGGGCAAAGACGCAATACGCGGCTTCGGTCAAGTATCAGCCGAAGCGATTCGATCTCGAAAGCGCGACATCGCCGGCCTATGGCGGGGCATATGCCGGCCCGTTTCTGGCGCTGGCGCGCGCGGCGGCCCGCAAGCACAGCATCCCCGAGGATCTGTTCCTGCGGCTGGTGCAGCAGGAATCGGGCTGGAAGCCGCATATCGAGTCGCACAAGGGTGCCTACGGGCTGGCACAGCTGATGCCCGAGACGGCGAAGACGCTGGGGGTGGATCACACCGACCCGGTGCAGAACCTCGACGGCGGCGCCCGTTACCTGCGGATGCAGTATGACCGGTTCGGCTCGTGGCGGCTGGCGCTGGCGGCGTATAATGCCGGACCCGAGGCAGTGCAGAAATACAAGGGCGTGCCGCCCTATGCCGAGACCACGAATTACGTGAAGGTGATCTGGGGCAGCTGAACCCGGGCCGATGCGTCCGGTTTCGGATCGCCTTCGGCGATCCGATCCGTGCGAGGGGCGTTGCCCCTCGCGCTCCCCAAGGTACTTGAGGCAAGATGAGGAACAGGGCCGGGCGCCTTGCTGTCAGCGGGCGGCGCAGCTGCGGATGCTGGCAATGGCGGCGGCCGTGCCGTCCAGCGGCAGTTCCACCTGCGCCTCGCCCTTTTCGAGCAGCGCCGTGCGCCCGGCGCGGATGGCGGCCAGCGCCGGCGGCGGCAGCGTGACATGCGACCACATGCCGTCCGACGCGCCGGTCAGGGTGAACGCCTCGTCGCCGATCTCCATTTCGGCGCTGAAATCGCCGGGTGCGCGCGCGTCGTTCACGGCGAGGATCCAGGCGCTGCCGTCCCAGGACAGGCGCATGGCGCGCGCGCCGAAGCTGCGGGTCGCGGCGCAATAGTCGATGCGCCCGCCGATCACGCCGCGCACGACGCTCCAGCCGCCGGCGCTGGCAAAGCGGGTTTCTGTGATCGCGCCCTGCGCGCTGGCGGCAAGGGGCGCAAGGCAGAGCGCGGCGGCGAGGAGCGGGGCGGCAATGGTCACGGGTCTGCGGCCTTCTGTCGGTACCTGATGCGCGCAGGATCGCCGCGGCGGGACCGCCGCGCAAGGGGCATGATCGCGGCGCGGCGGGGATCCCCGGTCCGGGGCCGGAAAGCGGATCCGCGCGCGCTATTCGGCGGCGATCTCGATCACCGGCTCCATCCCCGCCAGCTCGTCCTCGTCCAGCCAGCACAGCATCCGGTGGCCGCCGCCGATGTCGCGGTAGGGCGGCAGCTCGGTCTCGCACCTGTTCTCCGGCACCCTGTCCTTCCACCGGCAGCGGGTCTGGAACGGGCAGCCCGGCGGCGGGTTCATCGCCGAGGGCACGTCGCCTTCCAGCACGATGCTCTTCTTGCGCACCCGCGTGTCGGCGATGGGCACGGCGGACAGCAGCGCCTCGGTATAGGGGTGATAGGGCGGCGCGAAGATCTGCTGCGTGCTGCCGGTCTCGACGATATGGCCCAGATACATCACCACCACCCGGTCGGCGAGGTAGCGCACGATCGACAGGTCGTGGCTGATGAACAGAAGCGTCGTCTTCTGCTCGCGCTGGATTTCCATCAGCAGGTCGGTGACGGCGGCCTGCACGCTGACATCCAGCGCGGAAACCGGCTCGTCGGCCACGACGATGCGCGCGCCGCCGGAAAAGGCGCGGGCGATGCCGACGCGCTGTTTCTGCCCGCCCGAAAGCTGGCGCGGCATCCGCCCCGCGAATTCGCGCGGCAGCTTCACGAGATCCAGCAGCTCCAGCATCCGGGTGCGCCGCTCGGCCTCGGTCCGGCCGATGCCGAACACCTCGAGCGCGCGCATGATCTGGCGGCCGACGCTCATCGACGGGTTCAGCGTGTCGAACGGGTTCTGGAACACCATCTGCACGGCAGAGACCAGCGCCGCGCCGCGCTTTTCGATGGGGATGTCGCCGATCGGCTTGTCGTCCAGCAGGATCTGCCCCTCGGTCGCCGTCTCAAGCCCCATCAGCACCTTGGCGAAGGTGGACTTGCCGCAGCCCGATTCGCCGACGATGGCGAGCGTCTCGGATTCGCGCGCCTCGAAGCTGATCGATTCGTTGGCCTTGATCACCTTCCTGTCGCCGCCGCCGAACAGGGCGCTGGCCGCGACCTCGTAGTATTTCTTCAGCCCCTCCATCCTGAGCACGGTGCGCCCGACGCTTGTGCCGTCCTGCGCGATGCCGTCCTCGGGCGGCGCGGCCCAGTCGATCTCGTGCACCCGCCGGCAGCGCGAGCGGTGTCGGTCGTCGCCGGAACTCGGCACCATCGGCACGCTGCCCGCATCGCATGTGCCGACCTCGAAATAATCGCAGCGCGGCCCGAAATTGCAGCCCGGCGGGCGTTCGTGCGGCAACGGGAAGTTGCCGGGGATCGCCACCAGCGGCCGGGCATTCTTGTCCGCGCCCGGCAGCGGGATCGAGCGGAACAGCGCCTGCGTGTAGGGATGGCGCATCCGGTCGAACACGTCCTCGATCGACCCCGTCTCCACCGCCTCGCCGGAATACATCACGCAGATCCGGTCGCAGGTTTCCAGGATCAGGCCCAGGTTGTGGCTGATGAACAGCATCGAGGTGCCGTATTTGCGGCCCAGATCCTTGACGAGATCGACTACCGCGGCCTCCACCGTCACGTCGAGCGCGGTGGTCGGCTCGTCCAGGATCAGCAGGCTGGGCCGCGACATCAGCGCCATGGCGATCACGATGCGCTGCTGCTGGCCGCCCGAAAGCTGGTGCGGATAGCTGCGCAGGATCCGCTCGGGATCGGGCAGCTTGACGTCGTGCACGACGTCCAGCGCGCGGGCGCGCGCCTCGTGCTCGGACAGCCCCTCGTGGATCATCGGCACCTCGACCAGCTGCTTGCCGATCCGCATCGCCGGGTTGAGGCTGGCCATCGGCTCCTGGTAGATCATGGCGATCTCGTTGCCGCGCAGGGTGCGCAGCTCCTCGGGCGACATCGTGGCCAGGTCGCGCCCCTTGAAGCGGATCGCGCCGCCGGTGATGCGCCCGTTCACGCCCAGATCGCGCATCACGCCCAGCGCCACGGTGGACTTGCCGCAGCCCGATTCGCCCACCAGCCCCATCGCCTCGCCGGGCCGGACGGTGCAGGAGAAATCCATCACCGCGGGGATCTCGCGCAGCCGGGTGAAGAAACTGATCGACAGATTGTCGATCTCCAGCACCGGGCCGTCATAATCGCGTTTCGCCATCTCCGCGTCCCTTTTCTCCTGTCCCGGGCCTGACCCGGGATCCGTCCCGGGCCTGACCCGGGACCTCGCGACCAGAGGCCCCGGGCCTGACCCGGGGCGGGTGCCGCCTCAATCCCGCAAGCTTTCCTCGCGCAGCCCATCCGCCAGCAGGTTCAGACCCAGCACCAGGCTCAGCAGTGCCAGTGCCGGCGGCAGGGCAGGGTGCAGGTAGATCGTCAGCAGCTTGCGCCCCTCGTTGATGGTCGACCCCCAGTCGGGGCTTTCCGGGCTGAGCCCCAGCCCGAAGAACCCCAGCGTGCCCAGAAGGATGGTGGTATAGCCGATGCGCAGGCAGAAATCGACGATCAGCGGCCCGCGCGCATTCGGCAGGATCTCCCACAGCATGATGTACCACGGCCCCTCGCCGCGGGTCTGTGCGGCGGCCACGTAATCGCGCGTCTTGATGTCCATCGCCAGGCCGCGCACGATGCGGAACACGGTGGGCGAGTTCACGAACACCACCGACACGAACACCACCAGCAGGTTCGGCGGAAACGCGATCAGCCCCAGCGGATCGGCGTTCCACGCGATGCCGGAATACAGCCACAGCCCGATCACCAGCGTGATGCCGATATAGACCGCGCGCTTGCCCGGCTGGGTGTGGAAGCGCGAATTGAACAGCACCGCGAAGAAGATGATCGGAAAGACGAACAACACCGCGGCCATGTAGACCGGGATGCCGGTTTCCACGATCTCGGGCGTGACCAGCAGGTAGAACAGCAGGATAACCGGGAAGGCCAGGATCAGGTTGGCCAGGAACGACAGGAACGTGTCCAGCCGCCCGCCGTAATAGGCCGCCGGCAGGCCCAGCGTGATCCCCACCATGAAGGCGAAGAGCGTGGCGAAGGGGGCGATCTTGATCACCTCCCAGGCGCCCTTGACCACGCGGCTGAACACGTCGCGCGCCAGGTTGTCGCCGCCCAGCAGGTAATAGGGATACTCGCCCGGCTCGGTGCCGCGCAGCGGCGTGCCCGGCACCTTGTTCTTCATCCCCGACACCTGCGCCAGCGCGTCGTGGGTGACGACCATGTCGAGCGCGCCGAAGATTCCGGTGAAGACCCAGAACATCACCAGCGCAAAGCCGATCATGCCGATCGTCGAATCGAACAGCTTGCCGTAAAGGCCCAGCCGCCGCTTGAACGCGATGGACAGCGCGAAGGTCGCGGCAAGCGCGATCCAGACCGGCAGGAGCCGCAGAGAGATCGCCCCGATGATCCCCTTGGCGGCATATCCGGGCAACACCAGGCCGCCGACCAGAAAGGCCAGGACCGCCGCCGCGATCAGCGCGGCGCCGGCCATTGCCGCGCGCCCCGCCCACGGCGCCGGGCGCGCCGGCGCGTCCGCCGGCCCCTGCACGATGCGCATGCCGCCCAGCGACAGCACCATCTGGCCCAGCAGGCCCGCCGCCAACAGCGCCGCCGCCGCCACGAGGACAGGGATCAGAACGGGCCCCATCGCCCCGGTCCAGGTCAGCGGCTCCATGCGTTGCTCCCTGCCGGCTTCTTCGGTTCCGAAATATCCCGGGGGGCCCGCAGGGCGGGGGCAGAGCCCCCTCCACGCCGGCCGCCGGGCGGGCCGCGAAGGATCCGTGCCGCGCCGCCCATCACGTCACCCGGATCCGCGGGTTCAGGTAGACATAGCCGATATCCGAGATCAGCTGCGTGACCAGCACCACGAAGACCGACACCACCGACACGCCCAGCAGCAGCTCGATGTCGTTGTTGCCCGCCGCCTCCACCAGCGTCCAGCCGAAGCCCTTGTAGTTGAACAGCGTCTCGACGATCACCACGCCGTTCAGCAGCCAGGGAAACTGCAGCATGATCACCGTGAACGGTGCGATCAGCGCGTTCCTGAGCGCGTGGCGCAGCACGATGGTGCGGAACCGCGCGCCCTTCAGCCGTGCGGTGCGGATATATTGCGCCGTCATCACCTCGGCCATGCTCGCCCGCGTCATCCGCGCGATATAGCCCATTCCGTACAGCGCGATGGTCAGCACCGGCAGGGTGAAATTCTCCCATGTGATGTTCTCCATGGCGCTGGTCGCGGTGCCCTTGAACCATTTCAGCCCCACCGCCGACGACGCGAAGACCGCGATGAAGATCACGCCCGAGACATATTCCGGCGTTGCCGTGGTCATGATCGAGGCGGTGGACAGCGTGCGGTCGAGCTTCGATCCCTCGCGCATCCCGGCCAGCACCCCGATCAGCAGCGCGCCCGGCACCATCACGCACATCACCGCCAGCATCAGCCACGCGGTCAGGCCCAGCCGGGTGGCAACGATCTCGGCCACGGGGGCGCGGAACCGGGTGGACCAGCCCCAGTCGCCCTGCAGCACGCCGCAAAAGCGCGGCGCGGCCTCCGGCCGAGTGCCTTCGCCGATGCAGCGGCCGCGCACCGTGCCGCCGTCATCCTCGACGACATAGCCGGGCACCACGCCCAGCCATTCGCCGTATTTCACGAACAGGTTGCGGTCGTAGCCGCGATCGGCCAGCCAGCGCGACACCTCGGCATCGCTCATGCGCATGTTGCCCTGGGTCTTGGCCAGCTTTTCGAGGTTCGGATAGAGGTTGGTCAGGAAAAAGACGATGAAGGTCAGGCAGAGCGCGGTCAGGATCATCACCCAGACCCGTCTGAGAATGAAAAGACCCATATGCCGTCCTGCCCCTGCGCGGCGCCCGCCGGATCGGGCCCAAGCGGCCGGGCGCGCGCGGCGCCCGGTCCGGTATCGTTACCCCGCCGCGCTCAGGCGGCGAAGCCGATCTTGTAGAGATGGATCTCGTGCGACGGGTGCTTTTCCGCGTTCACGAGGGTGCCGTTATGGTGGTTGTAGAGCGACCGCCAGTAGGGCTGGATGATCACGCCGTCATCGCGCAGCGTCTGCTCGATCTCGGCCACGACCGTGCGGCGCTTGTCGGCATCGGCGATGGCGTTGGCCTGGCCGATCAGGGCGTCGAAATCGGGGTTCGAATAGGCCGCCTCGTTCCAGGCCTCGCCCGAGCGGTAGGCCAGCGTCAGGATCTGCACGTCGAGCGGGCGGTGGTTCCACTGGGTGGCGCTGAACGGGTATTCGGTCCACTTGTTCCAGAAGGTGTTGCCCGGCAGGATCGTGCGCTTGACCGGGATCCCGGCATCGCGCAGCTGCGCGGCCACCGCATCGCCCGTGTTGCGCTGCCAGTCGTCGTCGACGGTGATCAGCTCGTGCTCGAAATCGGCCATCCCGGCCTCTTCCATCAGCGCCTTGGCGCCGGCGGGGTCGTGCTCGGCCGGGCCGATATCGGCATAGGCCGGATGGATCGGGCAGACATGGTGGTTCGCCGCCACCTCGCCGCGGCCCGAATAGCCCAGCTCCAGCAGCACGGCATTGTCGGCCGCCATCGCCAGCGCGCGGCGCACGCGCGCGTCCGAATAGGGTTTCTGGCCGTCCACCTCGGCCTCCTGGTTGCCGCGGAAGACGATGGTTGCGGCGGTCACGGTCTCGGTTCGGGTCCAGCCGATCGCGTCCATCACGTCGATGAAATCGCCCACGGTTTCATAGAGCAGGTCGACCTCTTCGGATTCGGCCGCTGCGACCCAGGCGGAGGGATCGGTGCCGTAGTCGATGAACTCGACCCGGTCGACATAGGGGCCGCCGTAAACCTCGGTGCCCCACCATTCGTGGTCTGTGATGCGCTCCAGCACGCAGTTGATTCCGACCTCCAGGCTGACGGGCCGGAACGGGCCGGTGCCGATGCCGTTGTCGAACGGGTTGCCGCCGTCATAGCTGGCATGGGTGATCGCGGCGGGGTAGTCCGACATGTTGGCGATGACCGAGATGTCGGGCGCGGACAGGTTCAGCTTCACGGTGGTCTCGTCCACCTTTTCGATCGCGCCGTCGCGGGCCTGGCCGGTTTCGGGGTCGATCAGCCCGCCCATGCGGCTGGCCATGGAATTGGCCTCCATGCCCTTGTCGCACCAGCCGGTGATGTTGCGCACCACGTCGTCGGCGGTGAACGGATCGCCGTTGTTCCACTTGGCCCCCTGGCGCACATTCAGCGTGTATTCGGTGGCGTCGTCGTTCACCTCCCAGTCTTCCAGCAGCATCCCGCGAAAGCTGCCATCGGCGTTGTATTCCACCAGGTATTCCAGAAAACCGCGCGACTGGTTGCCGATCTCGGACCAGTCATAGGCGCGCGGATCCTTCATGCCCTTGACCGATTGCTGGATGCGCAGCGTACCGCCGGGCTGGATCCCGGCCTGGGCGCGGGCCGGGCTGGCCAGCCCGATCATGCCATAGGCGGCCGGCGCCGCGACGCCAAGCGCGGTGGCGCGGGTCAGGAATTCGCGGCGGTCCATCCTGCCGGCGCGGTATTCGTCCGCGTGCATCCGTGCGGCGGGGTGAATTCGCTTGCTGCCGGGGGTGTCTGTCATGGTCGTCTCCCTGTTCGTCATTGTTGGTTCGTGCGGCCCGTGCCGAAGCCTGCGGCCGTGCGGCCGGCGGCGTTCATCAGATAGCGGCCGCGTCCCCGGTTTCCACGGCGGGCTGTCGGCGCGCGCCATTTCCGCCGGACTGGCCGAAAGCGACATGATTTTGGAATGAAAGCGACATTTCCGGTTCATTGCAACCGGAATGTTGCACAGCGGGCGCCTTGGCCGCTGCGCGGGCGGCGGCACTGCGCCCTGTCCCGAAGCGCCTGCCTCGGGGCGTCGACACCCCTCAGCCGTGCTTGCGGAAGGCCGTGGGGGTTTCGCCGGTATGCTTCTGGAACGCGCGGGTGAAATAGGCCGGCGAGTTGAAGCCCAGATCCTCGGCGATATCCTTGACCGGGCGCCGGGTTTCCGACAGCAGGCGCCGGGCCTCGAAATGGATGCGGTCGGCCAGCAGCGCCGAGGCGGACCGTCCGCAGGCGATCTTGCAGCAGCGTGTCAGATGGGTCGGCGTGACGCCAAGCTGCGCGGCGAAATAGTTGATCGTCCGCCCGGTTCTGAAATCACGCTCGACCATCGCCGAATAGGCGGCGGCAAGGCGGCGTGCGGCGTCGGGGTGCATGTCCTGCCGGTTGCCTTCCTCGACCTCGCGGTCCAGCCAGACGGCGAGTAGCCCGGCATGGGCGAGCATCGCGCGTTCCTTGCCGGGGCGGTCGGATTTCAGCTCGTTCTGGATATTCTCGACCATCTTCGACAATTCGGCCTGCTGCGCCGCGTCGCGGAACCGCAGATGCACCGGTTCCTCGGGCAGGTTCAGCGACCGGTCGGGCGGCAGGAATACCGAAGTGCCGAAGACCTGTCCCGACATCTCGTAGCCGTGCATCGTGTTGGCCGGCAGGAACACCGCGTGATGCGCGCCGAAGCCCTGGGTCACCCCGGCGACGGTGATCCGCCCCTGGCCGCGGGTGAACCACATGAGCAGGGGCTGTGCGTAGGATCGCATCGCCTCTGTCCGCCACCGGGTTTCGGCGGTGACGCGTGGCAGGCTTTCCACTCGGAACCGGCGCGTCTTTAGCGCCTGATTGATGTCAGGTCGGGTCTCGCTGAATATCCGCATGGCGTTCGATGATACTGTCCCAGGTTCTCCGCCAAGCACCCTTGTCATTCCCGGTGTCTGTGTCGGCCCCCTGGCAGGAGGGCCGCCCGGCATTCAGGGCATCTGGACGGTCATCCACTGCCTCATCCTTGACCGAAACCAGGTACGCTGTCTCTTGGCGAATTGCCGCGTTGCGGTTTTTCCCTCGGCGACTGCGTCTTTCAGGCTACGGTTGCCGCGCAGGTGGTCGATCAGGGCGCGCGCGCCGATCGCCTTGGCCGAGGGCCAGGCCGGATCCCAGCCGGAGTCGAGGTTGCGCCGCGCCTCTTCCAGCGCGCCGTTGGCGATCATCGCGTCGAACCGCCGCTCGATCCGCGCGTTCAGCCAGTCGCGGTCCGCGTCGAGCAGAACGGTCTGCGCGTCCTCCAGCCGCAGAAGCGGCGGCGGCGTGGCGTCCTGCCAGTCGGCGATGCCGCGCCCGGTGCCGTGCAGCACCTCCCAGGCGCGCTGCACCCGCGCCGGGTTCCACGGGTCGATCCGTGCCGCGCTGGCCGCGTCCAGCTCGCCCAGCAGCGCCTCCGCGCCCTCGGCGGCGATGCGGCTGTCGGCCAGTTGCCGCACCTCCGGCAGGGTCGGCGGAATCTCGGCCAGCCCGCCGGTCAGGGCGCTGAAATACAGGCCCGTTCCCCCGACGATGATCGGCCGCGCGCCCTGCATCAGCAGCGGCGCCACCTCGCGCAGCCATTGGCCGACCGAATAGGGCGCATCCCCCGCGATATGGCCATACAGGCGGTGCGGCGCGACCGCTTCCTCGTCGCGGGTGGGCCGCGCCGTCAGAACGCGCCAGTTGGCGAAGACCTGGATCGCGTCGGCATTGACGATGACGCCGCCGCGCCGCGCCGCGATCTCCAGCGCGACGGCGGATTTTCCGCTGGCGGTCGGCCCGGCGATCAGCACCGGCCGCTCCGCGTCCATCTGTTTCAGCCAATCGCCCCGCATCCGCCGCGCCGCGCCCCATTCGTCATTGTGTACGGGGCGCTTTTGCGACATTTTGCGCCGCGAGCAAAGGGGCGACCGGGGGCAAGGCGATGAACGACGAAACGGCAAAGACCGCGGGGGACACGGCCACGGATATCCCCGAGACGAAATACAAGCGCGTCCTGCTGAAGATTTCCGGCGAGGCGCTGATGGGCGACCAGGGCTACGGGCTGCACCCGCCCACGGTCGAGCGCATCGCCGCCGAGGTGAAGTCGGTGCACGACATGGGCGTCGAGATCTGCATGGTGATCGGCGGCGGCAACATCTTTCGCGGGCTGGCCGGCAGCGCGCAGGGGATGGAACGCACCACCGCCGACTACATGGGCATGCTGGCCACGGTGATGAACGCGCTGGCGATGCAGTCGGCGCTGGAAGGCTTGGGCGTCTTCACCCGGGTGATCAGCGCGATTCGCATGGACGAGGTGGCAGAGCCCTACATCCGCCGCCGCGCGGTGCGGCACCTCGAAAAGGCGCGGGTCTGCATCTTTGCCGCCGGCACCGGCAACCCCTATTTCACCACCGACACCGCCGCGACGCTGCGCGCCAACGAGATGTCCTGCGAGGCGATCTTCAAGGGCACCAAGGTCGACGGCGTCTATGACCGCGACCCCGAGAAATTCCCCGACGCGGTGCGCTATGACCGGGTGACCTATGACGAGGTGCTGCAAAAGCACCTGAACGTCATGGATGCCTCGGCGATCGCTTTGGCGCGGGACAACAACCTGCCGATCATCGTGTTCTCGCTGGACGAGCCGGGCGGCTTTCGCGGTATCCTGGCCGGGCGCGGCACCTATACAACCGTGCACGGCTAGGGCTATACAGCGCGCGGGCCGGCCTTCGGATGCGGGGCGCGGCACCGGATTGGTCAACCACTTGGGCAATGAAAAGAGTGCGGCGATGTCAGACGAGATCGAAATCGACACGGACGATCTGAAACGGCGGATGGATGGCGCGATGACGGCCCTCAGGGCCGAATTCGCATCGCTCAGGACTGGGCGGGCCAGCGCCTCTATGGTGGAGCCGATCACGGTGGATGCCTACGGCGCGCAGACCCCGATCAACCAGGTCGGCACCGTCAACGTGCCCGAGCCGCGGATGGTGACGATCAACGTCTGGGACAAGGGCCTTGTGAACAAGGTGGAAAAGGCGATCCGCGAGTCGGGGCTGGGGATCAATCCGCAGATGAACGGCACGATCATCATGCTGCCGATCCCCGAATTGAACGAGGAACGCCGCCGCGAGCTGACCAAGGTGGCCGGCCAATATGCCGAAGGCGCCCGCGTGGCGATCCGCAACGTGCGGCGCGACGGGATGGAGCAGCTCAAGAAGGCCAAGGCGGCCGGCATGTCCGAGGACGAGAACAAGCTGTGGCACGACGAGATCCAGAACATGACCGACAGCCAGATCAAGGCGGTGGACGAGGCGCTGGAGATCAAGCAAGCCGAGATCATGCAGGTCTGAGCGGCCGCGCCGGGCGCGCTGCCTGCCGGCGGGGCAGGGGCGCCGCCATCCGTTCCGGGCCGGCCACAGGCCGCGGCGCGCACACCTCCGCACCGTGCCTCGGGCCGCGGCGGCCCCGCATGGCGCATTTGCCGATCCGCCGGGAACTTTTCCTCCGCTATTTTTGAACCATCCGCATCTGTGTTAAAGACATCTCAAAGAACATAACCGATCCGAGGAGCAGTGCCGTGACCAAGTCCCCAAGATCCGGGCCCGAACATGTCGCCATCATCATGGACGGCAACGGCCGCTGGGCGCAGTCGCGCGGCAAGCCGCGGCTGTTCGGGCATCATGCCGGCGCCAAGCGCGTCCGGGAGATCGTGCGCGCCTGCCCGGATCACGGGGTCAAGTACCTGACGATATTCGCCTTTTCCACCGAAAACTGGAAGCGGACCCAATCCGAGGTGGCCGGGTTGATGAGCCTGTTCCGGCGCTACATCCAGCGCGAGGCGCGCGATCTGCTGGCCGAAGGCGTGCGCGTGCGCTTCATCGGCGACCGGGTGCGTCTGGACGCCAAGTTGCAAAGGCTGATGGACGAGCTGGAGCTTCTGACGTCGAAGAACGACAAGGTGCACCTGACCATCGCGCTGAATTACGGCGGCCGCGACGAGGTGGCGCGCGCCACCAAACGGCTGGCCCGCGACGTCAAGGCCGGACGGCTCGACCCCGAAACGGTGAATGACGAGACGCTGACGCGCTATCTGGACACCTGCCTGCTGCCCGATCCCGACCTTGTCGTGCGCACCTCGGGCGAGGCGCGGATTTCCAACTTCCTGCTGTGGCAATCGGCCTATGCCGAATACGAATTCATCGACACGCTGTGGCCCGATTTCACGCGCGACGTGTTCGCCGGCATCGTGCGCGACTATGCCGGGCGCGAGCGCCGGTTCGGTGCCGTCCTGACATGAAATGGCGCGGGCGCAGCTGGGACGATCTGCGCCCTCGGGTTCTGACCGGGGCCGTCCTGACGGTCCTGGGCACGCTGGTGATCTGGCTGGGCGGCTGGCCGTACCTGCTGAGCGCGGCGCTGGTGGTCGCGGTGATGTCCTGGGAACTGGCCACGATGCTGGCGCCCGCCCGTCGGGCCGAAGCGGTGCAGATCGCGCTGCTGGCCGCCGCGGCGCTGCTGCTGGCGCAATGGCTGCCGGGCCTGTTCACCCTGCCGCTGCTGATCGCGCCGGCGCTGGTCGGGGCCAGCCTGTTGCGGCGGCACCCGGTAGTGTTCGCGGCCTATTGCGCGGCGATCCTGGCCTTCGGCTACGGCATGCTTCAGGCGCGCAACGTGCACGGGGTCGACTGGCTGCTTTGGCTGGTCTTTACCGTGGTGGCGACGGATGTGGCGGGCTATTTCGGCGGCCGGTCGATCGGCGGGCTGAAATTCTGGCCGCGCGTCAGCCCGAAAAAGACCTGGGCCGGCATCCTGTGCGGCTGGGCGGCGGCGGCGGCGCTGGGCGCGATCTTTGCGGCGATCACCGGCGCGGGGGTGCAACTGGTCTGGATCTCGGTGCTGCTGAGCTTTGCCTCGCAGATGGGCGACATCGCCGAAAGCGCGATCAAGCGGCTGGCCGGCGTCAAGGACAGCTCGACCCTGCTGCCCGGCCATGGCGGGCTGATGGACCGCTTCGACGGGCTGCTGGGCGGCGCGCTGTTCATGCTGGCGGCGGCATGGCTTCTGGGCGTGCCGGATATCGCGGTCTGAAATGGTGCGCCGCGTCACGATCTTCGGGGCCACCGGGTCCATCGGGCAAAGCACGCTGGACCTGATCGGCCGCGCGCCGGACCGCTACCGCGTCGTGGCGCTGACCGGAGGCGCGAACGTCGCGCGGCTGGCGGCCGATGCGCGCCGGACCCGCGCCGAGATCGCGGTGACCGCGCAGGAGGACCGGCTGGACGAGCTGCGCGATGCGCTGGCCGGCTCGGGCATCGCGGCGGCGGCGGGGCCGGCGGCCTTGCTGGAGGCGGCAGAGCGGCCGGCGGACTGGATCATGTCGGCCATCGTCGGCGCGGCGGGGCTGGCGCCGGGGCTGGCGGCGCTGCGCCAGGGCACGACGCTGGCGCTGGCCAACAAGGAAAGCCTGGTGACGGCCGGCCCGCTGCTGATGGACACGGCGCGCGCGCATGGCGCCACGGTCCTGCCGGTGGACAGCGAGCATTCGGCGGTGTTCCAGGCGCTGACGGGCGAGGATCCGGGCGCGGTCGAGCGGGTGATCATCACCGCCTCGGGCGGGGCGTTCCGCGACTGGCCGCTGGAGGCGCTGGCGGGTGCCACGCCCGAACAGGCGGCCTGCCACCCGAACTGGGACATGGGCCAGCGGATCACCATCGACAGCGCGTCGATGTTCAACAAGTCGCTTGAACTCATTGAAACAAAGGAATTCTTCGGCATTTCGCCCGACCGGATAGAGGTGCTGGTGCATCCCGAAAGCCTGGTGCACGCGCTGGTCGGCTACCGCGATGGCGGGCTCATGGCGCATCTGGGCCCGCCCGACATGCGCCACGCGATCGGCTATGCGCTGAACTGGCCCGAACGCGGCGATGTCCCGGTGGAGCGGCTGGATCTGGCGCGCATCGGCAGCCTGACATTCCGCCCCCCCGACGAGGTGCGCTGGCCCGCGCTGCGCCTCGCGCGCGAGGTGATGCAGACCGGCGGCCTTGCCGGCGCCGCCTTCAACGCGGCCAAGGAGATCGCGCTTGACGGGTTCATCGCGCGGCGCATCGGGTTCCAGCGGATGGCCGGCGTGGTCGAGGAGGTGCTGACGCGATTGTCAGCGGACGGGGGCCTTGGTATCGCCCCATTCGATCTTGATAACGTGGCGCAAATGGATCATCTCGCACGGGTCCGGGCGTGGGAAGTCATCGCGGGCACAGACGCGCGAGGCACATGACCGCACGGCCTGCGCGGGGCAGAACCGATCCGCCAGGGGCAGCAAAGAGGCAGGCAATTTGGAACTTACCGAGCTTATTCCGACCTTCGGCAACACGATCTATACCGTCGGGGCCTTCATCATCGCGCTGAGCGTGATCGTCGCGGTCCACGAATACGGCCATTACATCGTCGGGCGCTGGTGCGGGATCAAGGCAGAGGTGTTCTCGCTGGGCTTCGGTCCCGTTCTCTGGAGCCGGATGGACAGGCGCGGCACGAAATGGCAGGTCGCCGCGCTACCGTTCGGCGGGTATGTCAAGTTCCTGGGCGATGCAGGCGCGGCCAGCGACAAGGCCAGCGATGAATTCGAGGCGATGGACGCCGAAACCCGGCGCCATACGATGCACGGCGCGCCGCTCTGGGCGCGGATGCTGACCGTCGCGGCGGGCCCCGCATTCAATTTCATCATGTCGATCCTGATTTTCTCGGCGGTGATCCTCGTCACCGGCGTCGCCAGCGATCCGCTGCGCGTGGGCGAGCTGCGCCAGGTGCCGGGGCTGGAGGATCAGTTGCAGCCCGGCGACGAGATCCTGGCCGTCGAGGGGCAGGACGCGCCGGGGGTCGAGGAGTTCCGCACCTTCGTCGACACGCTGCCGGTGGAGCCGGAACTGGCCTATACCCTGCGCCGGGACGGGGACGAGGTGACGACGCGCGCGCCCTATCCGTTCCCGCCGCTGGTTGCCTCGCTGACGCCCGGATCGGCGGCGATGGCGGCCGGGCTAGAGCAGGGCGACGTGATCACCGCGGTCAACGAAGAGCCGATCGCCTCGTTCGAGGAATTGCGCCGCATCGTCGGCGCGTCGGACGGCGCCGAACTGACGCTGGACGTCTGGCATGACGGCGCCACCCGCGAGGTCGTGCTGACGCCCAAGCGCATGGACCTGCCGCTGCCCGATGGCGGGTTCGAGACGCGCTGGCTGATCGGCATCACCGGCGGGCTGATCTTTGCGCCGGAGACCGAAACGCCGGGGCTGGGCGCGGCGGCGTCCTACGGGGTGCAGCAGACATGGTACATCGTGCGCACCTCGCTGTCGGGCCTCTACAACATGACCATCGGCGCGATCGACAGCTGCAACCTGCGCGGCCCGATCGGCATCGCGCAGACCAGCGGCGCGGCGGCCAGCCAGGGGCTGGACAGCTTCATCTGGTTCATCGCGGTGCTGTCCACGGCGGTCGGCCTGCTCAACCTGTTCCCGATCCCGGTGCTGGATGGCGGCCACCTGGTGTTCCACGTCTACGAGGCGGTGACGGGCCGCCCGCCCAGCGACCGCGCCCTGCGGATCCTGATGACGGTGGGACTGGCGCTGCTGTTGACGCTGATGGTGTTCGCGCTGTCGAATGACCTGTTCTGTCCGTGAGTATCCGGCTGTGATCCGAAAGACACAATGCGCCGGGGCCGGTCCCTGAACTGGCCCCGAATGGCCGCATTTCCGCCTGAATTCGTCCTTACCCTTTGATCCACGATCCGATCTGGCAAAGGATAGGGACAATGCAAACGCTTCGCTCCGGGTATCACGGTCTGTCGCTTCTGGCGAACCTGAACTGGGATCGCATCCTGTTCGCAGGCGGGGCCGCAGCGGCGCTGTTCGCGGCGGGTTTCGTCGTCTCTCTCTGACAGCATCAATCCAGCCTTCCGGCCACCATATCTGGTGGCGCACCGGCCTTCCGATTCATATCGGTGGGCCGTTTTCCCGTTTTGACTCGGCCCATCATTCGCGCTACTCACACTGAAAATAACATTCGGTGGGATGGGGGACACATGAAGCGGGCACTCAACGCCGCGCGGCGGGCAGGCCGAACCACCCTTTGGGGGCTCTGCCGGGCAACTGCTGCAACACTCATCGCGATTACAACGCTCTACGCGGCATCGGTGACGACGGCCGACGCGCAGAACTATCGCTTTTCGAGAATCGAGGTCGAGGGAAACACGCGGATCGAGTCCGCGACCATCGTCACCTACGCGGGAATCGAGCCGGGCGAGGCGGTCAGCGCGGCGCAGCTGAACAGCGCATATCAGAACGTGCTGAACTCCGGGCTGTTCCAATCTGTTGCAATCGAGCCACGCGGCGGCACTCTTGTGATCGCGGTGCAGGAATTTCCGACGATCAACCGCATCAACATCGAGGGCAATTCGCGCCTCAAGGACGAG
This sequence comes from uncultured Paracoccaceae bacterium, assembly GCA_947503765.1. Lineage (GTDB taxonomy): Bacteria > Pseudomonadota > Alphaproteobacteria > Rhodobacterales > Rhodobacteraceae > Psychromarinibacter. Next base: position 36,318 of record CANNFA010000006.1, read on the forward strand.
ATCCTGCTGGCGCTGCTGCAATCGCAGCCCCGGCGCGTCTATTCGCCCAGCACCGCCGAGGCCGACGCCGCCGCCATCGTGGGCGCCTACGAGGAAGCCGGGCGACTGGCCGCGACCGTGTCGCCGGTGATCATCAAGCGCACCAACAACCGCGTCGACCTGGTGTTCGAGGTCAACGAAGGCCGCGTCGTCGAGGTCGAGCGCATCAGCTTCGTCGGCAACCGCAACTTCACCAGCCGGCGGCTGCGCCGGGTGCTGGAATCCAAGCAGGCCGGCCTGTTCCGTCAGCTGGTCCAGCGCGACACCTTCATCGGTGACCGGCTGCAATTCGACCGGCAGGTGCTGACCGATTTCTACCGCTCGCGCGGCTATGTCGATTTCGAGATCCTCTCGGTCTCGTCGGAATTCAGCCGCGAGCGCAATGCGTTCTTCATCACCTTCAAGGTGCAGGAAGGGCAGAAATACAGCTACGGCAACATCACCGCTTCGTCCAACCTGCCCGAGATCGACGTTGCCGCCTATCAGTCGGCGATCAAGCTGCGGCCGGGCCAGACCTACAGCCCCAGCGATATCGACATGACCATCGCGCGGCTGGAACGGCTGGCGGTGCAGCAGGATCTCGATTTTGTCCGGGTCGAACCGCGGGTGAACCGCGATGACCGCAATCTGCGGCTGAACATCGACTTCGCGCTGGTGCGCGGGCCGCGCATCTTCGTGGAACGGATCGACATCGAGGGCAACGCCACCACGCTTGACCGGGTGGTCCGCCGCCAGTTCACCGCGGTCGAGGGCGATCCCTTCAACCCGCGCGAGATCCGCGAGGCGTCGGAACGGATCAAGGCGCTGGGCTATTTCTCGTCGGCCGAGGTCAACCCGCGCGAGGGGTCCGGCCCCGACCAGGTGATCATCGACGTGGATGTCGAGGAACAGCCGACCGGCTCGCTGGGCTTCGGCGCGACCTACAGCGCGGCGGGCGGCTTCGGGCTGACCTTCAACTTCTCGGAGCGCAACTTCCTTGGCCGCGGCCAGGCCCTGAGCTTCGACGTGTCGGCGGGCGAGGGCACCGGCAAGTACGGCTTCGGCTTCCGCGAGCCGGCCTTCCTGGGCCGCGACGTGGCCTATTTCTTCAACGTGTCGTATGCGACCAGCGACAGCGCGAACAACACCAGCTATTCAAGCTCGCTGGGCGAGATCAAGACAGGGTTCGAATTCCCGCTGAACGAATTCACCCGGCTGAGCGTGAATGCGTTCGGGCAGTTGACCGATGTCTTTGATGTGCCGAACAGTGGTGGAACCGCGGCAAATCCCACTGGTTCCTCGGCAATTCTGAACACTGAAGAGGCGCGCGGTCAGGAATGGACCATCGGCGCGGGCTATGACGTGACCTACCGCACGCTGCGCAAGGGGCTGGACCCCGATGCCGGCATCCTGTTCCGCTGGGGCCAGGATTTCGGCGGCATCGCGGGCGATGTGTCTTACGTCAAGTCCGAGGCCTTTCTTGTCGGCGAGACGAAGATCATGAACGGCGATGTCACGCTGCGCGCGATCTTCCAGGGCGGCGCGTTCAACACGCTCGACAGCACGCCCAGCCGGGTCGTCGACCGCTTCAACCTGAACGGCAAGATGCGCGGCTTCGACTATTCGGGCATCGGGCCACGCGACAGGACCGCCGGAAATGAAGACTTCCTCGGCGGCAATTACTATGCCGTGGCCAAGTTCGAGGCGGAATTCCCGCTGGGCCTGCCCGAGGAATACGGCATCCATGGCGGGGTGTTCGTCGATGTCGGCTCGCTCTGGGGGCTGGACAACACGGCCGGCTCCTTCGGTACTGTTGACGACGGCTTCAACCTGCGCTCCGCCGCTGGTGTGTCGTTGTTCTGGGACACGCCGATCGGGCCGCTTCGCTTCAACTTCTCCAAGGCGATCAAGAAAGAGACCTATGATGTCGAGCGCACGTTCGACCTGACGATCTCGACCAAGTTCTAGGCGATGGGGCGTCTGCGCGCCTGTCTGCTGCCTGTAGTCTTGGCCGTGCTGCTGGCTGCCGCCTCGATGCCGGCGCCGGCGGACGCGCAGGACGGCGCGGATGCCCCGCCGCCGGTTCTGACCATCGACCAGGAACGGCTGTTCGCCGAGTCCGAGGTGGCCAAACGGATCGGCGACGAGATCGAGGCGCAGGCCGCCGCGCTCGCCGCCGAGAACCGGCATATCGAGGCGGAACTGTCCGCCGAGGAGCTGGAGCTGACCGAGAAACGCCCGACCCTGCCGGTCGAGGAATTTCGCGCGCTGGCCGATGCCTTCGACGCCAAGGTGCAGCGGATCCGCGACGAACAGGACGCCAAGGAGCGTGACCTGCAAAGCCTGCGCGAAGCGGGGCGGCAGGATTTTCTGCGCAGCGTCACCCCGGTCCTGACCGAGATCGCCCGCGAACGCGGCGCGCTGGTGATCCTCGACCGGCGCACGGTCGTCCTGTCGGCGGGGGCTGTTGACGCGACCGACGAGGCCATCGCGCGGGTGGATGAGGCGCTTGCCGAAGAGGCCCCGCCCGAGGAGACCCCATCCGAGGAGTCCCCGTCCGAGGAAACCCCCGCCCCGCCAGCCCCCGACATGCCGGAGGCGGATGGCGCGCAATGACGCGCCTCGCCGCGCCTGCGGAGCCTCAATCGCGGTGCATGGCCGCTTGTTTCGCCGACGGCCTCTTGATACGACACGCGGGCTTCGCGAGCTGACACAAGGACGGCGTTTCATGGCCGATGACAACAAGAAGACAGCCGATATTCACACGATCCAGCGGATCCTGCCGCACCGCTATCCGTTCCTGCTGATCGACCGGGTGGTGGATATCGACGGCACCAATTCGGCCACCGGCGTCAAGAACGTCACCTTCAACGAGCCGCATTTTCAGGGCCATTTCCCCGGCACCCCGATCATGCCCGGCGTCACCATCATCGAGGCAATGGCGCAGACCGCCGGCATCATGATCGGCGTGGCCAACGACATCACCGATACCAGCCTGCTGATCTATCTGATGAGCGTGGACAAGGCCAAGTTCCGCCGCAAGGTGGTGCCGGGCGACCAGCTCAAGCTGCATATCACCGGGCTCAGGACCGGCGGCAAGGTGCTGAAATTCCATGGCCTCGCAGAGGTGGATGGCGAGCGTGCGGCCGAAGCGGAATTTGCCGCCATGGTCGATTTCACGCCCGGCGCCTGACGCATGGGACTCGACCCGACCGCCCGGATCCATCCCGCCGCCATCGTCGAGGACGGCGCGCATATCGGCGCGGGGGCCGAGGTTGGCGCGTTCTCGGTCATCGGGCCGCAGGTGCGGCTCGGGCCGGGCGTGCGGATCAAGAGCCATGTCGTCGTCACCGGCACCACCGAGATCGGCCAGGACACCGAGGTGTTTCCGTTCTGCTCGGTGGGCGACATCCCGCAGGATCTGAAATTCGCGGGCGAGGATACACGCCTGATTATCGGCGCGCGCAACACGATCCGCGAGCATGTGACGATCAACCCCGGCACCGCCCATGGCGGCGGCGAGACGGTGATCGGCGACGATTGCCTGTTCATGGCGGGCGCGCATGTGGCGCATGATTGCCGGATCGGCAGCCGGGTGATCGTGGTCAACCAGTCGGGTATCGCCGGGCACTGCACCATCGGCGACGATGTCATCATCGGCGGTATCTCGGGCGTCCACCAATGGGTGCGGATCGGGCGCGGCGCGATCATCGGCGGGCTGACCAAGGTGGGCAAGGACGTGATCCCCTACGGCATGGTCGACGCGCAGGCCGGCGAGCTGAAGGGGCTGAACCTTGTCGGATTGCGGCGCAAGGGCGTGGACCGGGCCGAGATCGCGGCGCTGCGGGCGGCCTATGACGCGCTGGCCTCGGGGGACGGCTCGTTCCAGGACCGCGCCCGGCGGTTGCAGGAAGACACGGACAGCGCACTGGTGGCGCAGGTGGCCGAGTTCATCCTGTCCGCCACCGACCGGCATTTCCTGACCCCCCGCTGATGGCGCGGCTAGGCATCATCGCGGGGACTGGCGCGCTGCCGGGGCAGATCGCGGCGGCGCATCCCGGCGCGCTGTTCCTGGCGCTGGACGGGGTGGGTGCGGACCTGCCGGGGGGCGGGATCGAGACGGCGCGCGCCTCCTACGAACGGTTCGGCGCGCTGTTCGGCACGCTGCGCACGGCCGGTGTGACCGAGGTGGTGCTGGCCGGCGCGCTGGTGCGCCCGGCCCTTGATCCGGCGCGGTTCGACGCGGTGACGATGACGCTGGCCCCCAGGCTGGCGGCTGCGATGCAGGGCGGGGACGACGCGCTTTTGCGCGCGGTGATCGCCGCGTTCGAGGCCGAGGGCTTTGCCGTGCGCGGCGCGCATGAGCTGCTGCCGGGGCTGACGGCGGCGGCGGGGTTGCTGGCCGGGCCGGAGCCGGGCGCGCGCGATCTGGCCGATCTCGACCGCGCGTCGGAAATCCTCGCGGCGCTGGGACCGCTGGACGTGGGGCAGGGGGCCGTCGTGTCGCGCGGGCTGTGCCTGGGGGTGGAAACCGTGCAGGGCACCGACGCGATGCTGCAATTCGCCGCCGACGCCCCGGCGCATCTGCGCCGCGGCGGTGTGCTGCTGAAGGCGCCGAAACCGGGGCAGGATCTGCGCGTGGACATGCCCGCGATCGGGCCGCGCACCGTGGCGCTGGCGGCGGCGGCGGGCCTGTCGGGCATCGCCATCGCGGCGGGCGGCGTGGTGATCGCCGAGCGCGAGGCGACCTGCGCCGCGGCGGCCGAGGCGGGGCTGTTCGTGCTGGCGAAAGACCTCTGATGCGGGTGTTCCTGGTCGCGGGCGAGGCATCGGGCGACCGGCTTGGCGCGTCGCTGATGGCCGGGCTGCGCGATCTGGCGCCGGGGGCCGCGTTCGACGGGATCGGCGGCACCGCGATGCAGGCCGAAGGGCTGGTCTCGCGCTTTGCCATGGATGAGCTGAGCGTGATGGGCCTGGCCGAGGTGCTGCCGAAATACCGGCATCTGAAACGCCGCATCGCCGAAACCGCAGGCTGGGTCGTCGAAACCGCGCCGGACGTTCTGCTGACCATCGACAGCCCCGATTTCTGCCTGCGCGTCGCGGCGCAGGTCAAGGAGCGCAGCGATATCCGCTGTGTGCATTACGTCGTGCCGTCCGTCTGGGCCTGGCGCGCGGGGCGGGCGCAGAAGATGGCGCGCAGTCTTGACCAGGTGCTGGCGCTGCTGCCGTTCGAGCCGCCCTTCATGGAAGCGGTCGGTCTGCGCTGCGATTTCGTCGGCCATCCCGTCGCGGCGGAGCCGGTGGCGACCGATGCCGAACTGGCGGCGTTCCGCGCGGAGCAGGGGCTGGGCGACGCGCCGCTGGTGCTGGTGCTGCCCGGATCGCGCCGGGCAGAGGTGGCGCGGCTCGCCCCCGTCTTCGGCGAGGCACTGCGCCCGGTCCTGGCGCGCCGCCCCGAGGCGCGCGTGGTGCTGCCGGCCGCGCCGGGCATGGCGGACACGCTGCGCCAGGCGGCGGCGCGCTGGCCCGGTGCGCCCCTGGTGCTGGAGCCGGCGGCGGCCGAAAAGCGCGCGGCGTTCCGCGCGGCGGGTGTCGCGCTGGCGGCTTCGGGGACGGTGTCGCTGGAACTGGCGGCGGCGGGAACGCCGATGGTGATCGCCTACGACATGAACTGGATGACCTGGCAGATCGTCAGCCGCATGGTCCGCGTGGACACGGTGACGCTGGTCAACCTCGTCACCGGGCGCAAGGCGGTGCCGGAATTCCTTGGCCCCGCCTGCAAGCCGGCGCTGATCGCGGCGGCGCTGTCGGCGCTTCTGGAGGATCCGGCGGCGGCCGGGGCGCAGCGCGCGGCGATGGACGAGACGATGCGCCTTCTGGGCCGCGGGGCGGAGCCGCCGGGCCTGCGCGCCGCGCGCGCCGTGCTGGACGGGCCGGGGCAGGGCGGGTAGCGCCGCTTCCGGCGTCTGCAAAGGGCGGCGGGGTCGGGATTTTGCGTATTTTGAACGAGAAGAAACGGGCGCGCGGCCTGCGGGCCCCCGCGTTCGTCCCGCCTCAGTCGCCCAGCATCCATGTGCCGTCCGGAAAGAAGGCGTGAAAGGCGAAGGCGAACATCAGGTCGTGCGGCAGGTCGGCACCGGCAGCATCGCGCACCCGGATCGTGCCGACCTCGCGCCCCTCGCCGATCCGCGCGGTGTCGAGCGCGGAGGCCTGCCCCTCGGCCCAGCTCAGGATCACACCGGCCTCGGCGATGCTTTCGGCCTCGGCCAGCCGGGGCAGGGGCCAGGCGCGGCTGCCCACGCGCACCACCCGCACCAGCGGCGGGATGCCGTGGGGCGGCATCTCTCCGTTATAGAGGAACGGCCGCGCGGAACTGTCATATCCCGCATAGGGGTTGGTGCCGTAGCGGCGGGCGTGGTCCGGTTCCGCCATGACCAGCCCGGCGGGCCGGCGGGCGCGGTACGCGGCCCAGCTTTCCATCCAGGACGGCACCTGCGTCAGCGCCGTGCCCGTCAGCTCGCCCACGATGGCGCGGCCAAGCGCCTGCTGCCACCAGCTTTCGGTTTCGCGGTCATACATCACCATGCCGGAATTGCGCAGCTTGCCGGTCACGCCGAAGCTCAGCGTGCGCCCGGCGGCGCGGCGGTCGAAGACCAGCGCGGAATTGCACAGCGGGCAGAAGGTGATGGCCAGCGGTGTGCCGGCGATGGTGTCGTTCACGATCTCGTGCCACATCAGATAGCGGATCGGGTAGGCGCGCGGCGGCGCGCCGGCGATCTCGACGGTGATGACCGGCTCGCGCGGGGCAAGCGCCGTTTCCTCGGACGCGGCGACGAAGTCGGGATCGGTGAGGGCCGGGATGCCGTCGCGCGGCGGGCCGCCCGACAGGATTTCGGCCCAGCTATCGACCGCGTTCGTGGCGAAATCGGTGTCCGGCCATTCATGGACCCAGAAGTCGGGATCGGCCCGCGCCTGGGCGGGCAGGGCGAGCACGATTGCGGCGGCAAGGGCGGGGATCAGGCGCATGGGGTCTCCTCCTTGGCGGCAATGATGCGGGCAGACCCGGCGTTCTGGCAAGCGAAAGCGATCTTCGGCGGATATGGGTGCCCTGCCGCGAGTGGGGCGCAAGCGCCTGTTGCGGCACCTTTTTCGTGGAAAATCCGGCCTTGCGCCATGACGCGCTTGTGTTCGCCGGTGAGCGCCGGCAACGGCCCCGGTACCGGCCAGTGCCTAGTCTTCGCCCTTGTCCAGCTTGCCGCGCAGGGCCGCCAGCCCGGCGAAGGGCTTGGTGTCTTCCTCGGTCATCGGCTCCACGCCCGGCTCGGCAAAGGTTTCCTCGACCGGTTGTGTGCCGTCGGCATGCGGATAGAGCGGCAGGTTCAGCGCCAGTTCCTCGACCAGCAGCGCGCCCAGATCGAGCGTGGCGGGAAGCGGCTCGATGCTGTCATCCTCGGGCATCTCCACCTCCTCCTCGGTGGGGGGAGGCGGCGGATCGGCGAGGTATCGGCGCAGGATGTCCGCCTCGATCCGCGTCGTGACCGGCGCCAGCGTGGCCACGCAGGGCTGCACCACGGTCGCGCCCAGCCGCGCCTCCAGCCGCCAGTCGGCGCGCCCCTCGGGAATCAGCCGCCCCTCCAGCCGCAGCTTGCGCAGCGCCAGCAGATCGAGCGCGCCGGCGATGGCCGTGCGCGCCTCGGCATCCGGCTCCAGCCGCACATCCCGCACGCCGCTCCCGCGCAGACCGGCCAGGCGCAGGCGGTGGGAATAGATGGCAGGGCGATCCGGGCTGTCCATTCGCTTGAACCCTTTGCATTGCATCTGCTAAGCCGGATAAAAGCTTGGCCAGTCCATGGCAAGAGGGGTGACATGAGCAGGATCGCGGCAATTCTCCGGCTGGTCTGCGCCGCGGGGCTGGTGGCCCTTGCCGCCGGCTGTTCCAATATCGACCGCACGCATGGCTATGTGCCGCCCGACAGCGACCTCAACCAGCTGGTGATCGGGGTCGATACGCGCGAGACCGTGGCCGAGGTGATCGGCCGCCCCTCTGCCGCCGGCATCCTCGACGCGGGCGGGTGGTATTACGTGAAATCGAAATTCCGCGCCTACGGCTTCCGCGCGCGCCGCGAGATCAGCCGCGAGGTGGTCGCGGTCAGCTTCGACGGAAACGGCGTGGTCGAGAACATCGAACGCTTCGGGCTGGAGGATGGCCGCGTCATCACCATTTCGCGGCGCGTCACCGACAGCAACATCAAGGGCGTGTCGTTCCTGCGCCAGCTGTTCGGCAGCTTCGGCAACTTCACCGCCGACCAGCTTCTGAACTGAGGCCCGACCTGTAAATTACCCGCGCCGCGCATGGTACGGCGGCGCGGGGCTCCGGTCTTCAGTCCTCGGGGCGAAAGTCCAGCGCGACGCCGTTCAGGCAATAGCGCAGGCCGGTCGGCGCCGGCCCGTCGGGAAAGACATGGCCCAGATGCGCGGCGCAGCGGGCGCAATGCACCTCGGTGCGGCGCATGAACAGCTTGCGATCCTCGCTCTCGCCCACCAGCTCGGGATTGGCCGGGCGGGTGAAGGACGGCCAGCCGGTGCCGCTGTCGAACTTGTCGGCCTGGTCGAACAGCGGCGCGCCGCAGCAGACGCAGTGGAACATGCCCGGCGCTTTCGGAAAATCGTCATGGCTGAACGCGCGTTCGGTGCCGTGCTTGCGGGTGACCTTGTAGGCCAGATCGCCCAGTTCCTCGCGCCATTCGGCATCGGTCTTTTCGATGCGGGTGCCGGCGTCGGTGGTCTTGTCCTTGGCGGTGTCGGTCATCGCGCGCTCCTGTCTGGTGGTGCGGGGGCGGCATCTTGTGCGCCGGCCGCTTGCGCCCCATAGATAACCCGGATGGGCGGCATTCCAAGCCGCCGCGATGCGAGGGCCGACATGCTGCGCAGGGGGGCATACCGGGCACGGATGGCGCGGGACGGGGGCGACATCGCCGCCGCGCAAGCCCTGCGCCACCGCTGCTTCATCGCCGGGACGGGCGCCGCGCCGCGCGGCGGCGGGCGCGACGTGGACGGGTTCGACACGATCTGCCGGCACGTTCTGGTCGAGGATGTGGCGCGCGGCCGCCCGGTCTGCTGCTTTCGCCTGCTTCCCCTGCAGAGCGGCCAGGAGATCGCCCGCAGCTATGCCGCGCAGTTCTACGACCTGTCCGCGCTGGCGAGGTTTCGCGGCCCGATGGCCGAGCTGGGGCGGTTCTGCATCGACCCGGCCTGCGCGTCCGACCCGGATATCCTGCGCGTTGCCTGGGGCGCGATGACCCGCTTCGTGGATGCGCGCGGGATCGAGATGCTGTTCGGCTGTTCGTCGTTCCGCGGCACCGATGCCGGTGCCTATCGCGATGCCTTCGCGCTTCTGGGCGCGCGCCATGCCGCGCCGGACCGGTGGCGGCCGCGCGTCAAGGCGCCGGAGGTGATCCGGCTTGACGCGCCGCGCACCAGGTGCGGCAGCGCGGCGGGCTTGCGCACCATGCCGCCGCTGCTGCGCACCTATCTGGCGATGGGCGGCTGGGTCAGCGATCATGCGGTGGTGGACCGCGATCTGAACACGCTGCATGTCTTCACCGGGCTGGAGATCGCGGCCGTGCCGCCGGCGCGGGCCCGTGCGCTGCGCGCGGTGGCGGGCTAGGCGGGGGCCTTTCAAGCCTCTGGCGGAAGTATTTGCGCCCGGATTAAGCCCGCGAGGCAAGGTGCCGGGCTGCGCGGGAGATTGACCTTTCGGCGGCGGGCCACTAGCTGCGCGGCATGGCCCGTGCTCCTCTCTTGCAACTTTCCGGCATCACGCTGAATTTCGGCGGTGACCCGCTTCTGGACGGGCTGGACCTGACCGTGCAGCCGGGCGAGCGCATCGCGCTGGTCGGGCGCAACGGGTCGGGAAAATCGACGCTGATGAAGGTGATGGCCGGGCTGGTGGAGCCGGACAGCGGCGCGCGCGTGCTGTCGCCGGGCGATTCGGTCGGCTACATGGAACAGCATCCCGACATGTCGGGTCATGCGACGCTGGGCGACTTTGCCGCCAGCGCGCTGCCACCGGACGAGGCATATCGCGTGGAGATGGCCGCCGAGGGGTTGCAGTTCGATCCGGCCACCACGGTCGGCGCCGCCTCGGGCGGCGAGCGGCGGCGCGCGGCGCTGGCCAAGCTGATGGCCGAGGCGCCCGACCTGATGCTGCTGGACGAGCCGACCAACCATCTGGACATCGCGGCGGTGCTGTGGCTGGAAGAGCAGCTTCGCGCCGCCCGCGCGGCCTATGTCCTGATCTCGCACGACCGGGCCTTCCTCAGGGCACTGACCCGCGCGACGCTGTGGCTGGACCGCGGCACGCTGCGCCGGCAGGAACGGGGGTTCGAGGATTTCGAGGCCTGGCGCGACAAGGTCTGGCAGGACGAGGACATGCAGCGCCACAAGCTGGACCGCCGCATCCGGGCAGAGGCGCGCTGGGCCGTCGAGGGGATCAGCGCGCGGCGCAAGCGCAACCAGGGGCGGCTGCGCGGCCTTCAGGCGATGCGCGCCGAGCGTGCGGCGATGATCCGCCGGCAGGGCGCGGCCGACATGGCGCTGGATGCCGGGCCGCAATCGGGCAAGCGCGTGATCGAGGCGCGCGGCATCTCCAAGGCGTATGACGGGCGCACGATCCTGCGCGATTTCAGCCTTCGCATCCTGCGCGGCGACCGGGTGGCGCTGGTCGGCCCGAACGGGACCGGCAAGACCACGCTGCTGAAGATGCTGACCGGCGAGGTCGAGCCGGACAGCGGCAGCGTCGTGCACGGCACCAACCTCGAGATCGCGGTGTTCGACCAGAACCGCGACGGGATCGACCCCGGCGCGACGCTGTGGGACAGCCTGACGCAGGATCCCGGGCTGGGCGTTTCCGGCCAGTCCGATCAGGTGATGGTGCGCGGGGTGCCGCGGCATGTCATCGGCTATCTCAAGGATTTCCTGTTCTCCGAGGCGCAGGCGCGCGCGCCCGTCCGCTCGCTGTCGGGCGGGGAAAAGGCGCGGCTGCTGCTGGCGCGGATCATGGCGCGGCAATCGAACCTGCTGGTGCTGGACGAGCCGACGAACGATCTGGACATCGAGACGCTGGATCTGCTTCAGGAACTGATCGGGGAATATGACGGCACCGTGCTGCTGGTCAGTCACGACCGCGATTTCCTTGACCGGGTGGCGACCACCACGATCGCCATGGAAGGCGGCGGCGCGGCGACGGTCTATGCCGGCGGCTGGTCCGACTACCGCGCCCAGCGCGGCGAGACCGCGCCGCCCCCCGCCGCCGCGAAGCCGCGCAAGCCCGCCCGCGCGGCCCCCGAAAACGCGCCGCCCGCCCGCCAGAAGCCGCCGCGCCCCGGCCTGAGCTTTACCGAGCGCCACCGGCTGGAGGCGTTGCCGGAGGAAATCGCACGGCTGGAGGCGGAAATCGAAAAACTTGCCGGGTATCTGTCGGATCCGGACCTATATGCGAAAGAGCCGATGAAGTTCGACAAGGCCACGCAGGCGCTGGCGGAACGGCAGGGCGCGCTGGCACGGGCCGAGGATGACTGGCTGGCGCTGGCGGAAAAGGCCGAGGCAGAGGGCTGATGCAGCGCGCATCCCGGCCCCCGGAAAGGACGAACCCGACCCGATGACACGCACCGCTTTGCACTACTTTCGCTGGGCCTTTGCGGTCACCGCGCTGGGGCTCGTGCTGTCGTTCTGGCTGGGCTGGGCGGCGACGGACCGGCTGAGCGGGGCGCTGACCTTTCTGATGATCGGCACGGTGCTGGCGATCCTCGAAATCTCGCTGAGCTTCGACAACGCCATCGTCAACGCCAACAAGCTGAAATACATGACCCCGAAATGGCAGCGGCGGTTCCTGACCTGGGGCATCGTGATCGCCGTGTTCGGGATGCGCATCGTGTTCCCGCTGGCGGTGGTGGTGGTCGCCGCCAAGATCGGGCCATGGGCGGCGATCAAGCTGGCGGCGACGCAGCCGGCGGAATACGCGGTGATCATGGAAGAGGCGCATCTGGGCATCGCGGCCTTCGGCGGCGCGTTCCTGATGATGGTCGCGCTGACCTATTTCATCGACGAGGGCAAGGACGTGGACTGGATCGGCACGCTGGAGCGCAACCTGCGCCGGCTGGCCCCGATCCGGGGGATGCAGATTTCCGTCGTGCTGGCGGTACTGCTGGGCTTTGCGCTGCTGCTGGAGGGCGAGGAGGTCGCGACCTTCCTGTTCGCCGGGCTGTTCGGGCTGGTCGTCTTCACCTGTGTCGAGATCGCGGGCCAGGTGCTGGACCGCAAGGAGCGTGCGGCAAGCACGGCCGCGACCGGCGGGCTGGGTGCGTTCCTGTACCTTGAGGTTCTGGACGCCTCGTTCAGCTTCGACGGGGTGATCGGCGCCTTCGCGCTGACCCAGAACCTGTTCCTGATCGCCATCGGGCTGGGCGTGGGCGCGATGTATGTCCGCTCGATGACGATCATGCTGGTCGAGCGGCAGACGCTGGCGCAGTTCCGCTATCTCGAACACGGGGCGTTCTATTCGATCCTGGCGCTGTCGCTGATCATGTTCGCGCAATCGAAACTGCACATCCCCGAGGCGCTGACCGGGCTGATCGGCGCGGGCCTGATCGCGCTGGCGCTGGTGTCGTCGCTACGCTGGAACCGGCGCAATCACGGCGCGGCCCTGCCCGCGGGCGGCGGTGCGGCGGATGCGCCCGCCCAGCCTCCGGCCCAATCCCCGGCCCAAACCCCGGCGCAGTCTTCCGCTCAGTCCGCCGTGCGGCAGAACATGTCGTAGACCACTTCCATGATCCGGGTGGAACGGTCGTCGGCCAGGCTGTAATAGATCGTCTTGCCCTCGCGGCGCGGCGTCACCAGCCCTTCGAGCCGCAGCCGCGACAATTGCTGCGACACCGCCGCCTGGCGGGCCGACAGCAGGTCTTCAAGCTCTGTCACCGATTTCTCGCCGCTGGCCAGATGGCACAGGATCATCAGCCGGCCCTCGTGGCTGATCGCCTTGAGAAACTCCGAGGCGCGCTGCGCGTTCTGCGTCATCCGGTCCATGTGCTCGGGGCTGACATCGCCGGAAAAGACGGGCAGGTCGGTGTCGTCATCCGCGCTTTGCGCGGTCTCGTTCGCTCGGTCCAAGAGGTCGCCCCGTGGCATGGTCATCTTTCGCGTTCCCGATCATACGGTGTCCCGGCTTTGCGTGAAAGCCCTGTCGCAGCGCTCTGCGCGGGGCCGGCCGGGCACGGGCATGATATGAGCCTTCGCGCCATGTATTCAAGTAACATGATATGAGACGCGGCGTCGCGGCGCGCATCCCGGCATGCGGGCCGCAATGCCCGGCCATGGCGCGGCAGACGTCGCGGAAAGCGGGAAACCCCCTTGAGACGCGGGCCGATAGGCGGCACAGTCCGACGCAGGGTCCGCTGCGGACCCGTCGCAAGGATCGGGGAGACAGCGTTCGTGCCGGGGGCATTTCAGCACCGGCGCGGCGCGCGGATGCGTCCGCCCCCCGCGAAAACAGGGAGCTTACGATGAAGTTCGGATTTACAACCATGGCGGCCGCCTCTGTGCTGCTGGCCGCGCAGGCGGCCTCGGCGCAGACCGAGGTCGAATTCTGGCATGCCTTCACCGGCCGCCTTGGCGAGCTGGTGGCAGAGCAGGTCGAGACCTTCAATGCCATGCAGGACGACTACAAGGTCATCGCCACCCACAAGGGCAACTATTCGGAAACGTTGAACGCGGGCATCGCCGCCTTCCGCGCCGGCGAGCAGCCCGACATCCTGATGGTGTTCGAGGTCGGCACGGCCACGATGATGGCCGCCGAGGGCGCGGTGGAGCCGGTGTACAAGGTGCTCAACGATGCCGGCGTCGACTGGAACCCGGACAACTTCATCAGCTCGGTCAACGGCTATTACACCAATACGGACGGCGACATGCTGTCGCTGCCGTTCAACGCCTCGACGCCCGTTCTGTGGGTGAACCGCGACGCGCTGGAAGCGGCGGGGATCGACCCGGACGTGGACCTGACGACCTGGCAGAAGGTCGATGCCGTCCTGGACGAGCTGAAAGAGGCCGGCGCCGAATGCCCGCTGACCACGGCATGGCAAAGCTGGATTCACCTGGAAAACCTGTCGGCCTATCACGACGTGCCTTTCGCCACGAAGGATAACGGCTTTGCCGGACTGGACACCGAGCTGGCCTTCAACGGCCCGGTGCAGATCCAGCATATCGCGCAGATGGGCGAATGGGCCGACGAAGGCAAGTTCATCTATGCCGGCCGCCGCAACGAGGGCGGGGCCAATTTCCGCGGCGGCGAATGCGCGCTGTTCACCGAAAGCTCGGCCGGCTATGCGGGCATCAAGGACGAGGCCGAATTCGACTTCGACGTGCGCCCGCTGCCCTATTGGGAAGGCGTCGAGGGCGCGCCGCAGAACACCATCATCGGCGGCGCGTCGCTGTGGGTGATGGCCGGCCAGTCGGAAGAGGAATACAAGGGCGTTGCCGAGTATCTCAACTTCCTGTCCTCGCCCGAAATCCAGGCGAAATGGCACCAGGATACCGGCTATCTGCCGATCACCGCCGAGGCCGGGGAACTGACTCGCGAGCAGGGCTTCTACGAGGAAAACCCCGGCACCGACATCGCCGTGACGCAGATGACCGCGAATGAGCCGACGGCCAATTCCAAGGGGATCCGGCTGGGCAATTTCGACCAGATCCGCGGCATCATCGACGAAGAGCTGGAAGCCGTGTGGGCCGGCGACAAGACCGCCGAAGAGGCCCTGAACAGCGCGGTCGAGCGCGGCAACGGGTTGCTGCGCCGCTTCGAGCAGGCCAACCGCTGAAGATAGGGGCTTCGGCGCGGGTCAATCCGCGCCGAAGCCTTCCCGACCCAGCCGCCGCATCACGCGGGCAACATGGTCCTGGCCGGTGAAATAGACGGCGATGATCCGGACCGGATGCTCGGGCCTAGGCGATATGAACCAGAAGATCGCACGATCGAGGGTGACATGACGAATACCGTTGCCGATCTCGGGATGCAGGGTTCCGATCTGCGGCGCCTTGGCGATCCGGTCGGCCGCATGCCGAATGGCGCGAACGCGGCCCGCTGCGAGGTCGCGCGCCTCTCGCGTGGGTCGACCGAAAGCCAGGTGCGTGTCCAGAAGATGACGGAATATGCGCTGCAGATCGCGATTGGCCGCGGGGGAAAACTCAACCCTCAAGGCCGAGCTTCCTGCTTTCCTCCGCCAGCATTTCCTCCATCATCTCGTCGAACCGCTCTGCCGGAACGAACGAGCCGTTCGCACGCCGCGTCAGCATCTCGCGGAATGCCGCCATCTCGGCATCATCCGCCACGTCCTGCCGGCGCAACACCTCCAACCCCTGCTGGATCACGGCGCTCACGCTCGAATAGCGGCCCTCGGCGACCAGTCGCCGCGCGAATTCCGCCTGCTGGTCGGTCAGGGATATCGAGGTTTTCACGGTCATGACTGGTCTCCTTTCCCGAACGGTACTACCCGGTAGCACCGCGATCAAGGATGCGCGCTGATGGAAAAACGGGTGACGTTCAAGGGCGTTCTGCTGCCGCTGCTGCTGGTGACACCGCAGATGCTGGTGACGGCCATCTTCTTCTTCTACCCGGCGGGGCAGGCGATCTGGCAATCGCTGTTCATCCCCGACCCGTTCGGCCTGTCGATGCAATATGTGGGCCTCGGGAATTTCGAGTTCCTGCTGTCCGACCCCTATTACCGCGCGTCGTTCGTGACCACGGCGGTCTTCTCGATCCTGGTCACGGTCCTGTCGATGGGCGTGGCGCTGTACCTGGCGGTGCTGGCCGACCGTCTGATAAAGGGATCAGGCACTTACCGGACGCTCCTCATCTGGCCCTATGCCGTCGCGCCGGCCGTCGCCGGGGTGCTGTGGCTGTTCATGTTCAACACCCGCGTCGGCGTGGTGACATGGTATCTGGGCCTTCTGGGCTATGACTGGAACCACGTTCTGAACGGGTCCGAGGCGATGGGGCTTGTCGTCATCGCGTCCGCCTGGGGGCGGATCAGCTACAACTTCCTGTTCTTCCTTGCCGGGCTCCAGGCGATTCCGCGCAGCGTGATCGAGGCCGCGGCGATCGACGGCGCGCATTTCTGGACCCGGTTCCGCACCATCGTCTTCCCGCTGCTGTCGCCCACCACGTTCTTTCTGCTGGTGGTCAACATCGTCTATGCGTTCTTCGAGACCTTCGGCGTGATCCACACCATCACCTCGGGCGGGCCGCAGCAATCGACCACGATCCTGGTCTACAAGGTCTATGCCGACGGCTTTGTCGGGCAGGATCTGGGATCGAGCGCGGCGCAGTCGGTGATCCTGCTGCTGGTGGTGGGGCTGCTGACCGTCATCCAGTTCAAGTTCATCGAGCGGAGGGTGCATTATTGACCGCCAACCCTGAACCGCTGGCCCGCACGGTGCCGCCCAAGGGCCCGAAACCGCAACCCGACGGCATGGTGGAACGGCGCGGCTTCGGCCTGTGGCTGACCCATGCCGGGCTGATCATCGGCGTTCTGTTCATCTTCTTTCCGATCTGGCTGGCCTTTGTCGCCTCGACCGTGACGCAGCCCGAAATCGTGCGCCCGCCGATGCCGCTCTGGCCGGGCGACCAGTTCTTCGTCAATTACCGCGACGCGCTGGTGTCGGGCGTCAACGCGCCGGTGGCGCGGATGCTGCTGAATTCGGGGATCATGGCGGTGGGCATCGCGGTGGGCAAGATCGTGATCTCGATCCTGTCGGCCTTTGCCATCGTGTATTTCCGGTTTCCGGGCCGCAAGCTGTTCTTCTGGCTGATCTTCCTGACGCTGATGCTGCCGGTCGAGGTGCGCATCGTGCCGACCTACGAGGTGGCGGCGAATTTCGGCATGCTCAACAGCTATTCGGGGCTGATCTTTCCGTTGATCGCCAGCGCCACCGCGACCTTCCTGTTCCGCCAGTTCTTCATGACCGTCCCGGACGAGTTGGCCGAGGCGGCGCGCGTCGACGGGGCGCGGCCCATGCGGTTCTTCTGGGACATCCTTTTGCCGATGAGCCGCACGAACATGGCCGCGCTGTTCGTGATCCTGTTCATCTATGGCTGGAACCAGTATCTGTGGCCGCTGCTGATCACCACCGACCCGTCGATGAACACCATCGTCATGGGCATCAAGCAGATGTTCCCGTCGGGCGACGACATCGCCGACTGGCCGGTGATCATGGCGACCTCGATCCTGGCGATGGTGCCGCCCATCGTCGTGGTGATCTCGATGCAGCGGTTGTTCATCCGCGGACTAGTGGAAAGCGAGAAATAGACGTGGCTTCCGTTACCCTTGAAAACCTTAAGAAAAGCTTCGGCGCGACCGAGGTGATCCACGGCGTGGACATCGACATCCAGGATGGCGAGTTCATCGTGATCGTCGGCCCCTCGGGCTGCGGCAAGTCCACGCTTCTGCGCATGGTCGCGGGGCTGGAGGGCGTGACCGAGGGCGAGGTGCGGATCGGCGGCAAGCGCGTCAACGAGAAGGAGCCGATGGACCGCGACATCGCCATGGTGTTCCAGAACTATGCGCTCTACCCGCATATGTCGGTCTTCGAGAACATGGCCTACGGGCTGAAGATCGCCGGCACACCGAAGCCCGAGATCGCCGAGCGGGTGGACGAGGCCGCGCGCATGCTGCAGCTGGAGCCCTATCTGAAACGGCGCCCGCGCGAATTGTCGGGCGGGCAGCGCCAGCGCGTGGCGATGGGCCGCGCCATCGTGCGGCGCCCCTCGGTCTTCCTGTTCGACGAGCCCTTGTCGAACCTCGATGCCAAGCTGCGGGTGCAGATGCGGCTTGAGATCAAGGAGCTTCAGCGCAGCCTTGGGGTCACGTCGCTTTACGTCACCCACGACCAGGTCGAGGCGATGACGCTGGCCGACCGGATGATCGTGATGAATGAAGGCCGCGCGGACCAGATCGGCGCGCCGCTGGAGGTGTACCGCGATCCGCAGACATCCTTCGTGGCGGGGTTCATCGGATCACCGCCGACGAATTTCCTGGCGCCCGGCCTGCTGGACCGGACCGCGCCGGAAGGGGCGCAGCTGGGTGTGCGGCCCGAACACATGCGCGTGACCGGGGCGGGAGGGCGGATGCGCGGCCGGGTGATCGACACCGAACCGCTGGGGGCGGAAACGCTGGTGCATCTGCGCGTGGCCGATGGAACGCTGGTGACGATCCGCCAGGAGGGCGCGGACGACATCCCCGCCGAGGCCGCGGAAATCGGGGTGGACTGGGACGATACGGTCGAGATGACCTTTGGCGCGGATGGCTGCCGGGCCTGAGGGGCCGGTGCGGGCGTACCCCTACGGGGGGACAGTTCGGGACGGGCGCGGGGGGTCAGGCGGCGCGAAGAAGCTCGCGCAGCACAGGTTCCTTCTTGGGCTTGTCGGCAAGCCGAAGAAGCAGTTCGGCCAGTTCCGGCTCTTTCACCCGCTTGGCGGCGGATTTGGGGCTGAACCAGTGGCGCCGGCGCTGGCCCTTTTCCTTCCAGTTGCGTTTCAGCTTCTGCACGATCATCGGATACAGCGAGACCCGGCAGCGCAGCTTGCTGCCATCGTCCAGCGTCTTGTCGTAATCGTAGGTGCCGATCTTCTTGCGCGACATGTGGCCACGCGCGCCCGCTTCTTCCAGCGCCTCGATCTCGGCGGCGGCCCAGGGCTTCTTGCCGTCCATGGTCCAGCCCTTGGGCATCACCCAGCGGCCCGTGTCGCGCGAGGTGACCATCAGGACGCGCAGGCCGCCATTCTTGTCATACTGGATCGGTAGGGCCGCGATTTGCGGTGTGGGTTTGCCCATCGGGTCTGCTCTTTTTCTTTTTTCTGCACCGCCGGGTAGCAGTAATCGAACATCTAACGCGAAATCTGCGTAAAAGGCAAGGTTTAGCGCCGCTTCGCGTGCATATAGGGCGATATTGCGCGGCATTCATCAAGGATGTGTGAATCCTGGGCGTGGCGTCGCTGCCACGCCGACGGCTCAGCCCGGCAGCGCGGCGCGGATCAGCAGCGCGACGAGCGTGAGCGCGGCCACCGAGGCCAGCCAGAGGCCGGCGAACCAGGCCAGCCGGCGCAGCGCGCGCGGGCGCAGCAACGGGCGCATCAGTGATAGCCCTCGTCGGGGTTCACCTTGCCGCGGAACACCCAGTAGGCATAGGCGGTGTAGGCCAGGATCAGGGGCACCAGCACCGCCGCGCCGACCAGCGTGAAGGCAAGGCTGCTGTCGGGGGCCGCGGCCTCTTCGATGGTCAGGGCGGGGGGCACCATCATCGGGTAGAAGCTGATGCCGATGCCGATGAAGGACGCCACGAACATTCCCAGCGCCGACAGGAACGGCTGGAAATCGTGGTGGTTGCGCAGGCCGCTGAAGAAGGACAGCGTCAGAAGCAGCATCACCGCCGGAACCAGCATCGTCCACAGGCTGCCGGGAAAGCTGAACCACCGCTCGAAATAGACCGCGTCCTGGAACGGGGTCCACAGGCTGACCGCGCCGATCAGCACCAGCGTGGCGATCCCGAGGCCGAAGGCATAGCGGCGCATCCGAGCCTGAAGGCTGCCCTCGGTCTTGGCGATCAGCCATGTCGCACCCAGAAGCGCATAGCCCACCGCGAGCGCCGCGCCCGTGGTCAGCGAGAACGGGGTGAGCCAGTCGAACCAGCCGCCGACATAGGCGCGGTTCTCGATCTCGATCCCCTGGACCAGCGCGCCCAGCGCGATGCCCTGGCAGATCGCCGCCACCGCCGAGCCGCCGAAGAACGCGGCATCCCAAAGCGGCTTGTGGGTCGACCGCCAGCGGTATTCGAACGACACGCCGCGGAAGATCAGCGCCAGAAGCATCAGGATGATCGGCATGTAAAGCGCCGGCATCACCACGGCATAGGCCAGCGGGAACACCGCGAACAGCCCGCCGCCGCCCAGGATCAGCCAGGTTTCGTTGCCGTCCCAGACCGGCGCGACGGAGTTCATCATCTGGTCGCGCTGGCTGTCCGAGGCGGCGAACGGGAACAGGATGCCGATGCCGAGGTCGAACCCGTCGAGGATCACGTAGGTCAGCACGGCGAAGGCGATCAGCCCGGCCCAGATGAAGGAAAGATCGAATGGCATCGTCGGCTCCTGTCAGTCGTCTGCTTGCATGCGGCGGGCGGGGCGGCGTCGCATGGCGGTCATTCTGCCGGGCTGTCGCCGGGATGCGCGGCGGGGGCGTGGCCGGCGCTGCGCAGCGGGCCTTCGCGCAGTTCGGTGCCGGGCGTGGCGGCGGGTCTGTTCATCATCCGCAGGATGTATACGGTGCCGGCGCCGAAGATCAGGAAATAGACCACGACAAAGGCGATCAGCGACACCGCGACGGCCGGCGTGTCGATCGGCGACAGCGAATGCGCGGTGCGCAGCAGGCCCTGCACCGTCCAGGGCTGGCGGCCGACCTCGGTGGTGATCCAGCCGGCCAGCACCGCGACAAAGCCCGCCGGCGCCATCGCCACCGCCACCCGGTGCAGCGCGCCATCCTCGTATAGCCGCCCGCGCAGGCGTTGCAGCAGGCTCCAGCCGCCGACGCCCAGCATGGCAAAGCCCAGCCCGACCATGATGCGGAACGACCAGAAGACGATGCCGACCGGCGGATGATCCTCGGGCGGCACGGTGTCCAGCCCGTTCAGCGGCGCGTTCAGGTCGTGTTTCAGGATCAGCGAGGACAGTTTCGGGATTTCCAACGCGTAATCGACGCGCTGCTCGGCCGCATTGGGGATGCCGAACAGGATCAACGGTGCGCCGTCCGGATGGCTTTCGAAATGCCCCTCCATCGCCATGACCTTGACCGGCTGGTGTTCAAGCGTGTTCAGCCCGTGAAAGTCGCCGGCCAGGATTTGCAGCGGCGTGACCAGCACCGCCATCCACATCGCCATGGAGAACATGCGCCGCGCCTCCTGGGCGGTCCGGTCGCGCAGCAGGTGCAGCGCGCCGACGCCGCCGACCACGAAGGCGGTGGTCAGGTAGGCGGCCAGCACCATGTGCACCAGCCGGTAGGGGAAGGACGGGTTGAACACGATCGCCCACCAATCCTCGGGGACGAACTGGCCGTTTTCGGCGATGGCATAGCCGACCGGGGTCTGCATCCACGAATTGACCGACAGGATCCAGAACGCCGAGCCCAGCGTGCCGACCGCCACCATCGCGGTGGCGAACATGTGCAGCCCGTCGCCCACCCGCTCGCGTCCGAACAGCATGATGCCAAGGAACCCCGCCTCGAGGAAGAAGGCCGACAGGACCTCGTAGGCCATGAGCGGGCCGAGGATCGGGCCCGTCCGGTCGGAAAACACCGCCCAGTTGGTGCCGAACTGGTAGGACATCACGATCCCCGACACGACGCCCATGCCGAAGGCGACGGCGAAGATCTTCTTCCAGTAGTCGAAGAGCGTGAGATAGGTGCGCTCGCCGGTGCGCAGCCACAGCGCGTTGAGAACCGCAAGGTAGCTGGCCAGCCCGATGGAAAAGGCGGGAAAGATGATGTGGAACGAGATGGTGAAGGCGAACTGGATGCGCGCCAGAAGCTCGGCGGTGACACTGGCCAACATGGGTGTCCCTCTTTCTTGTCCTGTCCGGCGGACCGGCGCGCGGCGCCACCTTTGCAGCAGGAGCTAGGCAGACCCCCGCACATGTCCAACCCGAACGCCGCCCCTGCGGCAGCATGTCCATTTTTTCCCGCCGCGGCGCGCGCGCCGGCGGATCGGCCCTTGAAGCGCGGGGCTTTCATATGCATATCAAGGAATGTGAGGGGCGTGCAACCTGTACGCCGCAACCACGGTCATGCAAGGAGACAGGCGATGTCGGTCAATATGGGTCAGGTGGACCGCGTGATACGGGCGCTGCTGGGGCTGGTGCTGCTGTATCTGGCGTTCTTCAGCGGGATCCCGGCATTGGAGGCCGGTGTGCTGAAATGGCTTGCCGCGCTGGTCGGGGTGGTGATGCTGGGCACGGCGGCGATGAGCACCTGTCCGCTCTATTCGATCTTCGGCATCAAGACCTGCCGCCGCTGAGCGCGGCGCTGCCGATGGAGTTTCAATGACGGCGGCCGAATGGCTGATCCGAAGGGATCGGCATCGGCCGCCGCTTTCGCCTGAAGGGGCACAGAATGACCGATCTTCCCGCGCATATGCAGCAGACGCCCGAAGTCGAGGCGTTCTTCGATCTGGCAACCAACACGATCAGCTATGTTGTGCGCGATCCGGACAGCACAGCCTGCGCGGTGATCGATTCGGTGATGGACATCGACTATGCCGCCGGGCGGATCACCTATGAGCATGCCGACCGGATGATTGCCTGGATCGAGGAGCGCGGCCTGACGCTGGACTGGATCATCGAAACCCACGTTCATGCCGATCACCTGTCCGCCGCGCCCTATATCCAGCAGAAACTGGGCGGCAGGATCGGCATCGGCGCGCAGATCCTGGTGGTGCAGGAGACGTTCGGAAAGGTGTTCAACGAGGGCACCGAGTTTCAGCGCGACGGCAGCCAGTTCGACCGCCTGTTCGAGGATGGGGACAGCTACCGGATCGGCACGCTCGAGGCGCACACGATCGGCACGCCCGGCCACACGCCGGCCTGCATGACCCATGTGATCGGTGACGCGGCCTTCGTGGGCGACACGCTGTTCATGCCCGATGGCGGATCCGCGCGCGCGGATTTTCCGGGCGGCGATGCGGGGACGCTGTACGATTCGATCCAGAAGCTGCTGCAATTGCCGGACGAGATGCGCCTGTTCATGTGCCACGACTACGCCCCCGGCGGCCGCGAGATCCGGTGGGAGACGACCGTTGCCGAACAGCGCGCGCACAACATCCATGTCGGCGGCGGCAAGACCCGCGAAGAGTTCATCGCCTTTCGCACCGCGCGCGATGCCAGCCTCGACATGCCGCGGCTGATCATCCCGTCGCTTCAGGTGAACATGCGCGCCGGCGAGGTGCCGCGCGACGATGGTGGCGTGCCGGTGCTGAAGGTTCCGGTGAACCGGCTGTAACCCGATGCTGTCGCGCCTGTCCCGTTACCTGCCGATCCTCGACTGGGGCCGCCGCTATGATGGCGGCGACTTTTCCAGCGACCTGATCGCGGCGCTGATCGTCACGATCATGCTGATCCCGCAATCGCTGGCCTATGCGCTGCTGGCCGGCCTGCCGCCCGAGGCGGGGATCTACGCCTCGATCGTGCCGATCCTGCTATACGCGGTGTTCGGCACCAGCCGCGCGCTGGCGGTGGGGCCGGTGGCGGTGGTGTCGCTGCTGACCGCCTCGGCGGTGGGGCAGGTGGCCGATCAGGGCACGGCCGGCTATGCCGTGGCCGCGCTGACGCTGGCGCTGCTCTCGGGCGGGTTCCTGCTGCTGCTGGGGGTGTTCCGGCTGGGGTTTCTTGCCAATTTCCTGAGCCATCCGGTGATCGCCGGGTTCATCACCGCGTCGGGCATCCTGATCGCCACCAGCCAGCTGAAACACATCCTGGGGATCGAGGCGTCGGGCCGCACGCTGATCGAGATGGCGCGCGGGCTGCTGGGCAGCCTCGGGCAGACGAGCTGGATCACCGCGGTGATCGGCGTGGGGGCCACGGCGTTCCTGTTCTGGGTGCGCAAGGGGATGAAACCCGCGCTGCTGCGGCTCGGCCTGCCGCCCCGGCTGGCCGACGTGGCCACCAAGGCGGGGCCGGTGCTGGCGGTGGTCGTCACCACGGCGGCGGTCTGGGCCTTCGGGCTGGACGGGCGCGGCGTGGCGATCGTCGGCGAAGTGCCGCAGGGCCTGCCGCCGCTGACGATGCCGGGCCTGTCGCCCGATCTGATCGCGCAGCTGGCGGTGCCGGCGGTGCTGATCTCGATCATCGGGTTCGTGGAATCGGTGTCGGTGGGCCAGACCCTGGCGGCCAAGAAACGCCAGCGCATCGACCCGGATCAGGAGCTGATCGGGCTGGGCGCGGCGAATCTGGGCGCGGCCTTTACCGGCGGCTACCCGGTGACGGGCGGTTTCGCGCGCTCGGTGGTGAATTTCGACGCGGGCGCGGCGACGCCCGCCGCCGGCGCCTTTACGGCGCTGGGGCTGGCGCTGGCCGCCATGGCGCTGACGCCGCTGGTCTATTTCCTGCCCAAGGCGACACTGGCGGCAACGATCGTGGTCGCGGTGCTGAGCCTCGTGGACTTCTCCATCCTGCGCCGCACCTGGGCCTATTCGCGGTCCGACTTCGCCGCCGTCGCCGCGACCATCGTGCTGACCCTCGTACTGGGGGTCGAGATCGGCGTTGCCTCGGGCGTGGGGCTGTCGGTGCTGCTGCACCTTTACAAGACGTCGAAGCCGCATGTCGCCGAGGTCGGGCTGGTTCCCGGCACCCAGCATTTCCGCAACATCGACCGCCACAGGGTGGAGACCGACCCCGGCCTGCTGACGCTGCGGCCCGACGAGAGCCTTTATTTCGTCAATGCGCGGTTCCTCGAAGACCTGGTGACGGACCGGATCGCGGGGGATACGGCGATCCGCGACGTGGTGCTGATGTGCTCGGCCATCAACGAGATCGACTTTTCCGCGCTCGAAAGCCTCGAGGCGCTGAACCGGCGGCTGAGCGATCTGGGGATCGGGCTGCACCTGTCCGAGGTGAAGGGCCCGGTGATGGACCGGCTGCAAAGCACGCATTTCCTTGATGCGATGACGGGCCGGGTGTTCCTGTCGCAATACGATGCATGGTGCGCCCTGCGCGCCTGAAAGAAAATGCGCCTTGCGCGACTGAAAAGGGGGGGCGCGCGCGCTGCGGCAGGGCGGGGACGCGGCCTCAGCCTGACGCGGGGCTTTCCGCCGCGCCGCGCTCGAGCAGCGACAGCCCGCCGGGGCCGCGCCGGAACCGGGTGCATTCCGCCTCGGCGAAGGACAGGTCGGTATCGTCCACCATCATGCGCCGCACGGTCACGCGCGCGTCCTCGACGTCAAGTACCGCGAAATCGTTGACCGCGCCGCGCAAGCGCGAGGACAGCGACGTGCCCGAATGGATCTGGATCGGCCCCTCGGCGCGGATCCCGGTCAGGAAGCGGCCGGCCCGCCAGCGGTGCAGATGCCCCGAAAGCACCACATGCGCGTTGCATTTCATCAGCGCGTCCAGCGCGCGCGGCGCCCCGCGCATCGGCGTCTTGCGCGCATCGGCCGCCTGTTCGAACGGGTGATGGCCCAGCACGATGTTCAGCCGCCGGGGCGGGCCGCCCTCGAACAGCGCGCAGATCCGCCGCGTGGCGCGCGCGCCGATGCGGCCGCGCTGATGGCGGCGCGGATCGACGGTGTTGACGCCGACCACCGCGATGTCGTCGTCGGCATGGACCGGCTCAAGCTCTGCCGCGATCCACTTGCGGTACTTGCGGAACGGGCGGAACAGCCGCGCGCCCAGGTTGTAGAGCGGCACGTCGTGATTGCCCGGCACCGCCATCCACGGCGCGGGCAGCGCGTCGAGAAACCCGCGCGCCTGCCGGAATTCGCGGCTGCGGGCGCGCTGCGTCAGATCGCCGGAGATCACCACGAGGTCGGGCGCCGCCTGCGTCACCGCCGCCTGAAGCGGGATCAGCAGTTCCGGGCGCGCACGGCCGAAATGCAGGTCCGACAGGTGCACGATGCGGCGCATCAGGGCATGTCCCCGTCCGGGCACAGCACGCGCAGCCGGACGCCCGACCGGGCGATGCGGTAGGGGCCGCGCATCCGTTCCACCTCGCCGTCGCGGACGACATGCTGCGCGCCGCGCCGCGTGTCCAGCGTGATGTCGCGGCCCGTCACCAGCTCGAAGTCGCGCCCCCGCTCGACCCCGCGCAGCGCCAGCCGCACCGCGTGGCGGATCAGCTGCCAGCGGCCGCGGTCGCGCGAGACATAGACCGCCAGCTTTCCGTCCCGGATCGCATCGGCGCCGTCCATGCCGAATTGTTCGACCTGGTAGGCGCTGGCGCATACGAAGACCAGCGACGAGCGCATCTGCCGCGACGCGCCGTCCACCGTCAGCATAAGGCGCATCGGCCGGTAGATCCGCAGGATCGCGCGCAGCACCGACCAGTAGGCGGCAATCCGGCTGCGCCCGAACCGGCGGTAGGTTTCCTCTCGCTGGCGGCGGATGCGCGAATAGATCCCGACACTGGCATTGTTCAGGAACACCCGCCCGTTGATCGTGCCGAGATCCAGCGCCTTGGCGCGGCCCTGCGCGATCACCTCCAGCGCGGCGTCCGTTTCCTCGGGGATGTCCAGCGAGCGGGCGAAATAGTTGAACGTGCCCGCCGGGATCACCCCCAGCACGGCGGGGGTGCCGGCCAGCGCCTCTGCCACGGTCGAGATCGTGCCGTCGCCGCCCACCGCGATCACGGTGCCGCAGCCCGACGCCGCCGCCCGCCGCGCGGCATCGGCCAGATCGTCCCCGGCGCGGACCTCGTGGATGTCGCCGGGATGGGCGGGATCGGCCAGCCAGTCCTTGAGCGCGCTCAGAATGCGCGCCGTGTCGCCGCGCCCCGAGCCGGGGTTCACGATGGCGAGCGTTCTGGACCGAAGCGTCTCGGCGCGCGGAACCTGCAAGGGGCGGCCTTTCCTGTCGGGCGTGGTCGGGTCGTGGCGGCGCGTGGCCGTGCAGACCGAACGCGCGCCGGGGCAGGCCGGTTCCGCCGGTTCGCTGCCCGGCGTCCGCGACATGATTGACGGGGGGCGCCGAACCGGGCAAGGAACGCGGCATGTTCAAGCTGCAGGACGCCTTTTACCGCCCGCTCTGGCTGCGCATCGCCATCGTTGCGGTCTGCGCCGGCTGGGCCCTGTTCGAGCTGTCCTCGGGCTCCACCGGATGGGCGCTGCTGTTCGGCGCGATCGGCGCCTGGGCGGCCTATCAGTTCTTCGTCGTCTGGACCGATCCGGACGAGGGAACCGAGGAGGCGGGCAAGGACGGGGACGACGCCGGCTGACACCGCGTTCGGGCGGACGTCCGGCACTGGCGGCACGATCCCGACCCGGCGACGACGCGGATCGCGCGCGCCGCCAGGGGCGTTAGGCGGGGGTGAGGAACACGCGCTCCTGCGCGTCCGGCACCTGACGGATGGCGCGGTAGGCATGCCATGTCGCATGGCCCAGAAGCGGGAAGATCACGATCAGGCCGATCAGCCCTGTCACTGCCGACAGCGCGAAGAATGCCAGCACCAGCGCGCCCCAGGCCAGCATCACCGGCAGGTTGTTCCACACCATCGCCATGCTGATCCCCATTGCCGACAGCGCATCGACATTTTCCGACACCAGCATCGGCACGGAAAATACCGAGATCGCGAAGGCGAAGGCCGCGAAGAGCGCGCCCACGGCGCTGCCCACCAGCAGGATCGTCCAGCCGGTCGGGGTCAGGAACAGCATCGGCAGCAGGTCTTCGGTGCCCGGAAAGGGCTGGACCCCGAAGAACAGCGCGTAGATCAGCACGGCGGCGCGGATCCACAGGGTGAACAGCATCAGCAGGACAAGACCCAGGAACAGCCCCTGATAGCGCGACCGCGGGCGCAGCAGGACCATCTGCCAGAAGCGGGTCTTCCTGCCGCGCGCCAGCCGGTCGCTCTTGGCGTACAGCCCGTTGGCAAAGACCGGCGCGATCACCATGAACCCGGCCAGCGCCGGGAACAGGAAATGATCCAGCTCGGCGCGGAACATCCCGGCGATGATCGCCCATGACAGCGCGCAGATCACCGCGCCGTAGATCAGGCTGGGCGCCGGGTTGGTCCACAGATCGCGCCAGCCCGCGCGCAGCCAGTCAAGCGCCGCGCCGGGCGGCAGACCGCGCGCATGGCTGCGCTCGCGGGGCAGGGGCGGGACCACGCGCGGCAGGCCCTCGGGGCCATCCGGCAGCGGATCGGGGGGCGGCGGCGTGTCGCTCAGCATGACGGTTTCGCCGCGCGAAAGGTGGCGGCGCCTTCGTTGGGGGTTTTCAGATGCGGGGCGCAATCGGGCTGGCTGGCGATCGAGACCGCAAGAAGGTGGATGTTCGCGGCGGCAAAGACGCCCACGACCGCGCAGGCCAAAGCCGCGCCAAGCGCGCGGCCGCGCGTCAGGAACCGGGGGCGGGGCTGCGCCTGTGTCACTGCGCCGCCTCCTTCAACTGCTCCAGATAGGCGGTCAGCAGCTTGCGGTCGGCCGTATCGAGCCGGTCTTCCCAGGCGGGCATCCAGCCCTGCCGGCCGTTCAGGATGGTGGTGAAGATCGCCTTGTCGTCGCCGCCATAGATCCAGTGATCGTCGGTCAGGTTCGGGGCGCCGAGGTCGATATTGCCGGTCGCATCCTCGCCATGACAGGACGAGCAATTGTCGAGAAACATCTCTTCGCCCTCGGCCAGCCGGTCCGGAGCGGCCGCCGTGTCCAGCCCGGAGAGCGATTGCACGTAATCGGCGACGATGCGGATCTCGTCGCGGGACAGCAGCCCGTCGAAGGCCAGCATCTCGGCATAGCGGGTATCGGGGTGATCGCTGTTGATCCCGACGCGCAGGGTTTCCATCACCGCCTCGGGGTCGCCGCCCCAGAGCCAGGCATCGTCCACCAGGCTGGGATAGCCCGGCCCGCCGCGCCCCGAAATGCCGTGGCAGGCGGCGCAATTGTCGCCGAAAAGGGCCGGGCCGGCCTCTGCCACCATGCCCGCAAGGTCGGGATCGGCGCGGATCTCGGCCACCGGGAGCGCGGCGATCCGGCCCCGCCATTCCGCGCGCGACTGGCGCAGATCGGTCACCTGCCGTTCGACCTGGGCGCGCTGATCCACGCCCAGGATGCCCTTGGTGTAATCGTTGATGCCCGGCCAGGCGGGCAGCAGGATCCAGGCGATCACCGCATAGACATGGCTGACCAGGATGAACCACCAGATCGCTGTCGGCACCGGCGTGTTCAACTCGGTGATGCCGTTCCATTCGTGGCCGGTGGTCTGGTGCCCGGTCAGCGGATCGCGTTCCTTGACACTCATTGCCGGTCCTCCCCGGTCAGCGGGCCGTCCTCGTCATCCATGATCGAATGCTTGGCGCGGCGGAACCGGTCCCGGTTGCGCGGCCAGAAGACATAGACGCAGATGCCGATCGACAGGGCGATCAGGTAGAACAGGCCAAAGGACTTGGCAAAGCCGACCACGGTGTCATGCGACAGGCCCATCATTGTGCCGCCTCCGTCTCCGGTGTCATCCCGGCGGTCTCCATCTGGTGGGCCGCGTCGGTCAGCTTGCCGAGGATCTGCAGATAGGCCACCAGCGCGTCCATTTCGGTGACGCGCCCCGCCTTGCCGTCGAAGCGGCGCACCTGCGTGGCGTCGCCATAGCGGTCGAACACGCCGTCCGCGCCGTCACTGTCCGGCTGTGCCTGTCCCGCGGCGTCGCGGTCCGCATTGGCGATCATCGCGTCGCTATAGGGCACCCCGACCCGGCGCAGCGCCGTCAGCCGCGCCGGCAGGCTGGCGGTGTCCAGCGGCGCATCCGCCAGAAACGCGTAATGCGGCATCACCGATTCGGGCACCACGGCGCGCGGGTCGATCAGATGCGCGACATGCCAGTCGTCCGAATACTTGCCGCCCAGCCGCGCCAAATCCGGCCCGGTGCGTTTCGACCCCCACAGCATCGGGTGGTCGTATTTCGATTCCACCGCCAGCGAATAGGGCCCGTAGCGGTCCACCTCGTCGGCCAGGGTGCGGATCATCTGGCTGTGGCAGGCATAGCAGCCCTCGCGCACATAGATGTCGCGCCCGGCCTGTTCCAGCGGCGTGTAAAGGCGCATGTCGGGCGCGTCCTCGACCGTCTCGTCGATGGTGAACAGTGGCGCGATCTCGACGAAGCCGCCGATCATCGCGGCGCAGATGATGCCGATCGTCAGCCCGATGGAGTGCTTTTCCAGCCGGTAATGCCCCGCCTGGATCGGATAATAGAGTTTCTTGAGCCAGCCGATCATCGCATCACTCCGCCACCGGCACGGCCGGCTCTCCGGCCTCGGATTCGGTGGGCACGTCCAGTACCTTGCTGTCCGAGCCCACGGCGCGGATCGTCATCCAGATGTTGATGAAGCCGATCACCGCCCCGGCCAGGAACAGCAGGCCGCCGATGCCGCGGGCGATATAGTAGGGATGCATGGCGATCATCGTGTCCAGGAAGGAATAGCGCAGCGTGCCGCCCTCGGTATAGGTGCGCCACATCAGGCCCTGCACGATGCCCGAATTCCACATCGCGAAGACGTAGATCAGCGTGCCCGCCAGCGCGAGCCAGAAGTGCCATTCCACCATCTTCCACGAATACATCGTCTCGCGCCGCCAGATCATCGGCACCGCGGCATAGATCGCCCCGAAGGTGATCAGCGCCACCCAGCCCATCGCGCCGGCATGCACATGCGCCACCGTCCAGTCGGTGTAATGCGACAGCGAATTGACCGGCCGGATCGCCAGGAAAGACCCCTCGAAGGTGGACAGCCCGTAGAACACCGCGGCCACGAACATGAAGCGCAGCGTCGCGTCGTCGCGCACCTTGTGCCAGGCGCCGTTCAGCGTCATCAGCGCATTGCCCGCGCTGGCCCAGCTTGGCACCAGCAACATCACCGAGAACGTCATCCCCAGCGTCTGCACCCAATGCGGCAGCGCCGTGTAATGCAGGTGGTGCGAGCCGACCCAGATATAGAAGAACGTGATCCCCCAGAACGACAGGATCGACAGCCGGTAGGAATATATCGGCCGGTTCGCGCGTTTCGGCAGGTAGTAGTACAGCATCCCCAGGAAGCCCGAGGTCAGGAAGAACGCGACCGCGTTATGCCCGTACCACCATTGCGTCATCGCATCCTGCACGCCCGAGAACAGCGAATAGCTTTTGGCGGCGGTGAAGGATGCGGGCACCGCCAGGTTGTTGACGATATGCAGCACCGCCACCACCAGGATGAAGGCCATGTAGTACCAGTTCGCGACGTAGATATGCGGCTCGTTGCGGCGCGCGAGGGTGCGCAGGTACAGCACGAAATAGACAACCCAGACGATGACCAGCCAGATATCGGCGTACCATTCCGCCTCGGCGTATTCCTTGGACTGGGTGACGCCCATCATGTAGCCGGTCACGGCCATGACCACGAACAGGTTGTAGCCCAGGATCACGAACCACGGCGCGATCTGCCCGGCCAGCCGCGCCCGGCAGGTGCGCTGCATGACATGGAACGAGGTGGCGATCAGCGCGTTGCCGCCGAAGCCGAAGATGATCCCCGTGGTATGCACCGGCCGCATCCGCCCGAAACCGGACCAGGCACCGTCGAAGCGCAGGTCGGGAAAGGCCAGCATCCAGGCCACCCAGTCGCCGACGCCCATCGCGATCACCGCCCAGATCATCGCCAGCACGATGCCGACCTTGATCGGGTCGTCGTAATAGGCGCGGCTGCGGTCCTCGGTCGGTGCGGGATCGTAAAGCGCGCCGCCGACCACGAAGATCAGCCCGAGGCTGGCGAACAGCACGATGAACCCGTGCACGCCCATCGCGTCGCCGGCGCCTGCCGCCGCCATCGCAAGGCCCGCCAGCGTCATGAGAAGCAGCAGCACAAGCGATGCCTGCCGCTCGGCAATCGTGAACCTGGTGATCATCGGCCGGCCTCCATTGGGGCGGTTTCGCCAGGCCGCCGAAAGGCCCGCCGCGCGGCCGGAGCCGTGCCCGGATGCGCCGCATAGATCATCGTCCAGTCCCCCGCATGTGCAACTCCGCCGCTCATTCCGACTTAGCCGCGTTTTCCATCTCGTCCAGCGCCAGCGCGGAATGGGCATAGGCGCCGCCCGCGCGCATCTCGGCGGCGACCCAGATCGCTTCCATGATCTCGGCCTCGCTCGCCTCGTGGCGCAGGGCGGCCTTGGTGTGGCCCTTGATGCAATAGGGGCACTGGGTGACATGGGCGACGGCCACGGCGATCAACTGCTTGGTCTTCTTGTCCAGTGCGCCATCGGCAAAGACGGCCTGGCTGAAGGCGGTGAACGCCGCGTCCGCCTCGGGGGTCAGGGCCTTGCGGCGCTTGGCCAGCGGGCCGGTCTGCGTCGGGTAAAGCGGGTCCGTCATGGTCGGTCCTTTCCGAATCGTTCAGCAGCGGCCGGGGCGCCTGCGCTCGGGAAACCCGGCGCCGCGCCGCCGCGATCCGGCACGGTCCCGCGCAGCGGCGCCGCTTGCATCGGCGGTACCGCGGGGTCCACGGGCAGGGCCCGCCGGCGGAAATCGGACAGTGTTTTCTCGACCAGCATGGCTGCACGTCCTTCTGGGCCGATGCGTCACAGTGGCACGGATGGCCGGTTCGCGGCGCGTCTTGACAGGTTTCGATATAGAGCAGAATAATCGGTATTGCAAATACCTGTTATGGCCGTTCACGGCGCGGTCCCACCGCAGGAAACCCGCACCCGCCACGCCCCAGGAGACCAGAGATGCAGCCCGAAGCCAAGACGTTCCATGACCGTCCCGTCGGCGAGATCGCCGCGACCCTGCCGGGGGCCAGCGCCGTATTCCGCCTGTTCGGAATCGACTTCTGCTGCCACGGCGAGAGGTCGCTGACAGAGGCGGCGAACGGCCGCGCGCTGGACCCCGCCGACCTGGAGGCGGCGCTTGCCGCGCTCGACCCGGACGCCGTGCCGGCCGCGCCGCAGGAAACCGGCGCGCTGATCGACCACATCATGACCCGCTACCACGAGGTGCACCGCCGCCAGCTGCCCGAGCTTGCCACGCTGTCGCGCAAGGTCGAGACGGTCCATGCCGCGCATCCGGCCGTGCCCGCCGGCCTTGCCGACCTGCTGGAGCGGATGATCGGCGAGCTGGAGGTGCACATGAAGAAGGAAGAGCTGATGCTGTTCCCCGTCATGCGGCGGCAGGCGGGGGGCGCCCTGAACACGCCGATCGGCCAGATGCGCCACGACCACGACGACCACGCACAGGCGCTTGCCCGGATCGAGGCGCTGACCGGCGGCTATGCCGCGCCAGAGGGCGCGTGCCGGTCGTGGCAGGCGCTGATCGCCGGGGCAGAGGCGCTGCGCAACGACCTGATGGAGCATATCCACCTGGAAAACAACGTGCTGTTCCCCCGGTTCGAAGCGGCGGGCCGGGCCTGACCCGACCGCGCGGCCTTCGTCACCGCGGACGTGCCGGCCGGCACGAAGCACGGCGTGCCGGCCGCGCGCCAGCGGCGCCGCCCGAAGCACCACGCGCCCCGGACCCGATCCGGGGCCTCGCACCCTCCGGCGCACGAAGCGCGGCGTGCTGGCAGCGCGCCAGGGGCGCCGCCCGAGGCGTCACGCGCCCCGGAGCTGATCCGGGGCCTCGCACCCGCCGGCGAAAGCCCGGCCAGCTAGACCGGCCCGTCCCGGCGCAGCGCCGCGATCACCCGGTCGGCCATGCCCGCACAGCGTGCGCCGTCGAACGGGAACACGGACGAGAACTCTGCGTCCAGCCCCTCGCGGAACGCGTCGCGCAGCCGCCGGCGGGCGCGGTAGACGCGGGTCTTGACCGTCACCGCATTGAGGCCGAGCAGCACGGCCACCTCGCGCGTCGACATCTCCTGCACCTCGCGCAGGATGTAGGTCAGGCGCAGCGGCTCGGGCAGGGTGTCGATCGCGCGTTCGAGAAAGGCGCGAATCTCTGCCCGGCCAAGCTCTGCCTCCGGTGTGGTCGGCGGGGGACGGGTCATGTCGGCGGCGCTTCCTTCGATGTCCTTGCGATACTCGGCGATGTCCACGATGCGGGCACGCCGCCGCAGCCGCGCGTAAGCCTCGTTCATGGCGATCCGGGTCAGCCATGTGGCGATGCCGGCCTCGCCGCGAAAGCCGTCCAGCCCGGTGAAGCCGGCGACATAGGCCGCCTGCACCACGTCTTCTGCCTCGGCATCGTCGTGCAGGATGCCGCGCGCCACGCGGAATAGCTGCCGGTTGCAGCGCCGGATCAGCTCGCGGATCGCCGGTTCGTTCCCGCGCCGGGCCAGCGCCACCAGATCCGCCTCGGGACGGGTATCGCGCGGGGCGGGCGGCGGGGCGGCGGCCTGTTGCGGAACCATGTCAGCCCTCCTCATGGCGGACCTTGCCGGCTTGCAGGATGTCCGCGACCGGCGGGAACCCGTTCAGGATGACCGGGTCCAGATCGCCGGCGGGATAATCCGCGAACCCGTCTGCGCCGGGCGGCGCCACGACGATGCGTCCCACCATTCCGGACAGCTCGTGCGGGATGCAATAATAGTCGTAGACGCCCGGCACCTCCAGCGTCACCTCGAATGCCTCGTCCGTCAACAGATAGCCGCTGTCGAACGCCGCCGCGCCGCCCGGTATCCGGCGCGGGTGATCGAAATTCGCCGGGGCATAGGCCGTGGCCGTGTGTGCGTTGGCCGGGTCGCGGTTGATCCAGCGGATCGTCTGGCCCGGCCGGATCAGCACGCCATACGGGTCGAACCACACCCTCGAGCCGTCGCGCCGCCCGGTCATCGTGATCTCCGCCGCCGGGGCCGCGCTCGCCAGCCCCGGCAGAAGCGGGAGCGCGGCAGCGATGCTGCCGCCCCCCCACAGAAACTCCCTGCGCCGCATCCTACTCGGCCACGCGCGATTCGTCGCCGACGGAAACGTGCCACAGGACGATGTGCTCGTGCGGCTCTTCAACCCCCGGATGGCCGGCATTGAAGTAGATGTCGACGTGATCGACATTGCCGCCCGGCGCGGCCAGGTTGTCGAACGCGGTATCGGCGTTCATCGCCGAAAGCGGGATCATGTAGATCGTGCTGACAAGCTGCCCGTCGCGGTCATAGGCCATGAACGGCCCGGCCGGCAGCGTCGCCGGATCCACGAAAAGCTGGCCCATGCCGGGCAGGAAATCGGGCAGCGGCACCAGATCGCTGACCTTCTGATAGGGCGCGTCGGGCGGGCTGCCGGCAACCGAGGCGTCCTGCGCAAGGGCGGGCGCGGCGGCGAGGGCACCGATTGCGGCGGCGGCGAAAAGCGTTTTCATCTCTTGATCCTTTCCATGATCGCAAGGCGCGACCTTCGCGCCATGTCTGCATCATTGGATGCGCGGCGCGCGGAAAGGTTCCCCGGTTTTTCGGTTTCGTCTGCCCGCGGCTAGCCGGCAGTGTCGATCCAGATCGTCACCGGCCCGTCATTGACCAGCGCCACCTGCATGTCCGCGCCGAAGCGGCCCATGGCGACCGGAACGCCCTGCGCCTGCACCGCGCCCGCGAAATGTTCGTACAGCCGCTCGCCGTCCTCGGGCGCGGCGGCGGTGGAAAAGCCGGGGCGGTTGCCGCGCGAGGTGTCGGCGGCCAGCGTGAACTGGCTGACTACCAGCGCCGCGCCGCCGGTGTCCAGCAGCGCGCGGTTCATCCGGCCTTCGGCATCGGCGAAGATGCGCAGCCGGGCGATCTTTGCGGCCAGCCGGTCCGCCTCGGCCTCGGTGTCGCCGCGCATCGCGCAGACCAGCACCAGCGCGCCGGGGCCGATCTCTCCGACAACGGCGCCCTCGATGCGCACCGACGCGCCGCTCACCCGTTGGACCAGGGCGCGCATCCCTAAAGCTCCCGGTCCCAGGGCGGGTTCGCGCCCTTGCGGCTGACCGTGACGGCGGCGGCGCGCACGCCCAGCGACAGCGCGCCCCGCAGGTGATCCTCGGTCAGGGTGTCCAGCGCCGTCTTGTCCAGCATGCCGGCCCGGTGCAGCGCCGCCAGCACGCCGGCATTGAACGTGTCGCCCGCGCCCACCGTATCGGCCACCTCGACCCTGGACGCGGCGACCTGCACCTCGGCCGCGTTCGTGAAGGCGCGGGCGCCCTTGTCGCCCTCTGTCAGGCAGACGGCGCGCGGGCCCATTTGCAGAACCTTGCCCGCCAGTTCCGAAAGATCGCCGTCCCCCATGATCCAGCGCAAATCCTCGTCCGACACCTTCACGATGTCCGCCAGTGCAAGCATCCGGTCCACCCGGCCGCGATAGGCGTCCTCGTCGGTGATGAAGGAGGTGCGGATATTCGGGTCGATCATGATGGTCCGCCGCCCCGCCTCGCGCGTGGCCAGCGCCTCGAACGCCGATCCGCAGGGCTCGCCCACCAGGCTGATGCCCCCGAAGAACAGCGCCGACACGGCATCGTCCAGCTCGGGCAGGGCGTCCGGCGTCATCATGCGAAGCGCCGTGCCCTCGTCGTAGAAGGCATAGCTGGCCTGCCCGTCCGTCAGCTTGACGAAGGCCAGCGTCGACGGGCGGTCGACGACCGGGGCGTAATCGGTCGACACGCGGCTGTCCTTCAGCGCCTCCTGCAACATCTCTCCGAACATGTCGCCGGCCAGCGCGCAGTAGAACGCCGACGGCGCCCCCAACCGGCCCAGCGCGATGGCGGTGTTGAACACCGCGCCGCCCGGATAGGGGGCGAATGCCTCCTCGCCCCCGGTGCTGGTGCGGGGCAGCATGTCGATCAGGGCTTCGCCGCAATTCAGGATCATACCGCGCGTCCTTTTCCCGGTGTCATGCCCCTGATCTAACCCCGCGCCCCCGGCAGGGCAACGCCGGCGGGCCGCATCATAGAGCCGCCACCAGCAGAACCCAGCCCGAGACCAGCAGCAGCGAGAGCGGCACGTAAAGGCGGTTCCATTTCCAGCCCACATCGCGCGCCGAGATACCGCCGAAGGATCCGACCAGCAGCGTCGTCGCGGTGAACGGCGAGCAGGCGCCGCTGATCGCCCAGCCGGCGGTGATGGCCACGATCATGTCGGACGGCTCCAGCCCCAGCGCGGCCGGGGCCGGCAGGATCGGCGCGATCAGCGACACGGCAAGGATCGGGTTGGCACCGATCTGCCCGGCCAGCGGAATCGCATAGAGCAGGCCCAGCAGCACCGCCCAGGCGGGCAGGGCGGACAGATCCAGCCCCGAGGCGTCGATCACCGGCGTCAGCAGCCGGCCGCCGACCGTGCCGATGAACCCCGCCATCATCAGCAGGATCAACTCGCCCCGGTAGCCCGGCAATTGCGTGCCCAGATAGATCAGCATCCGGCGTCCCATGGCGGTCAGCCGCCGCTCGGGCGCCTGGATGGCGGTCCAGCCGGCGGCGATCAGCGGCACGACGACGATCACCACCCCGACCGACCGGATGCCGGTCGCCAGGTGCAGCCCGCCGACCAGCACCGCCAGCAGCCCCAGCAGCAGCACCAGCGGCAGCATCAGCGCCCAGCCGCCCTCGGGGGTGTGGCGCGGCGGGCGGGGACGCGCCAGCCGCGGCTTGAAGATCGTGTCGAGCGCCCAGCCCAGCACCACCATGATCAGCGTCGTTCCCAGCGCAGGAAGGACCGCGCCCGCCCAGGAGGCGCCGGGGATCAGCGATACGGAAATCGCCATGGCGAAGGCCAGCGGCGACCAGGGCAGCGACGAGACGAAGCCGCGCTGGATCGCCAGCAGCATCCGGCGCCGGCGGTGGCCGCGTATTTCCGGGTCCGGCTCCGCCTCGGCGCTGGTCATGGCGAGCGAGCCGAGCAGCGCGATCGCCCCGTAATTGAGCGGCAGCGCGAACAGGTGCCCGCCCGCGGTCAGCGCCAGATAGCGGCGGCCCGGCGGCTGTTCGGCCAGGAACTGCCCGCAGCGGATGATCGCCGGCGAGGTGTCGGCGGCGAACCGCAGCGAGGTCAGCGCGGTAAAGAACGCGCCGATGAAGGCCGATGTCTGCAAGGCCGTGCCGATTGCCGGCCGCCAGGCGTCGTCCACCGCGATCAGCGCCGCCGCCAGCACCGCGCCCACGGCGACAAAGATCTTGCCCGTCCGCCGCGCCCGCGGTGCGATCAGAACGATCGCCAGCAGCGCGAGGATCGCGGCGGCATCGGCGGCAAGCTGCGAGGCCGCCCATTCCCGGCCGATGACGCTGAGCGTCAGGGCGGCCATCACCGCGCCGGTGATCCGGTCGCTCAAGGCCGCAGATCCGCAGGGCGGCTCATTGCGACTGGGCCGCGAAATAGCCGACCGCTCCCGCCACGATCAGCCCCAGTACCACGGCGAACGCGATCTTCCAGCCCGACCACGGCCGTTCGCCCTGCACCCGTCCGGTGGTGCCGTTGACCACGAAGCGGTAGCTCTTGCCGCGATACCTGTACGCCGCCAGCCAGACCGGCAGCAGGATATGCTTGAACGTGACATCGGCGATGTCGGTGTCGATGCCGTGGATCCGTTGCCGGTCGCCGCCGATGTCGAACCGCACGTCGCGCTCGATCACCCGGTCCATATGCGCGCGCGCCTCGTGAAAGCCCTCGTCAAGCTCCACCTGGTAGCCCTCGGCGCGGAACCCGGCCAGATATTCCGGGCTGTAGGGTTTCAGCCCGGCCAGATCCCATGGCGCCAGCCCGTCCGTGTACCGCTTGGGCAGCGATTTCGACGCCAGCACCAGCACATCGTCGAAGAACCGCGCCACCCGCCCGGCGGCCGGGGTCCAGCGCACCTTCGCCTCGCGCACCTGCTGCGTCTTGCCGTTCCGCGTGACCGTGCGGGTGACGTAATAGACCGTGCCCCGTTCACCGGAATAGCGCGATTTGGTGTCGGCGTCGAAGGTCCAGTAGGGCACGTAGATGCCCTGCATCCGCCGGCCCTTGCGGGCATAGTCGCGCAGCCCGTTCGGCGCGAACCACAGCCGGCCCAGCCAGTCGGTCATGGCCCCGCGCGCGCTGCGCTCGTCCAGCGCGAAGGGCAGCAGGCCGCGCGGCTTGATATGCCGGTGGGTGCCGGTATCGGTGACGATGGGCGTGGCGCAGAACGGGCATTCGCGCGAATGCACCGCACCGTCGAATTCGACCTGCGCGCCGCAATTGGCGCAGTTCAGGACGCGCGTTTCCTCGATTTCGGCCTCGGGCAGACGCTTGTCCAGCGCGGCGCGAAAATCCAGCTCGCGGATCGCGCCAGCGCCATAGCCATGCTCCAACAGCCGCTCGTTGCCGCAATGGTCGCAGATCAGCTTGCCGCCCTCGGGCGCAAAGCGCATGTCGGCGCCGCAGCGGTCGCAGGGAAAGCGGTGTTCTTCGCTTGGGGCCGCCGGGGCCGCGATCTCGTCGTCCATGTTGCCGGGTGTTCCGTTCTTGCAGGGCGCGTTGCTTGCCCTAGCATGAACCCTCGGGCGCGGGAATCCCAGACCCGACGGGGATGTGCCATCCCGAAAGGGGGCCGTTGAAACGCGCGGCGCAGCGTCTATTGTGCCCCCGCACAATGACCGGAGCCGCCCCATGCCCCTTCGCCGCCTTCTTGCCGTTCTGGCCGCCCTGGCCGCCGCGCCCGCCGGTGCCCAGGACGCCACCTTCCGCTTCGAGTGGTCCGGCGGGGGCGGCTATGCGATGCGCGGCGCGCTGTCCTTTCCCGCTGCCCGGCTGGACGCGAAGCTGGTGCTGGAGGACGACGTGCGCTGCTTTGCCATCGAGGGGCTGAAAGGCGGCAAGGTGATCGGCCGCTGGGCCCTGGGAATGCTGACCGAAGAGACCACCTGGCGGCTGACCTTTTCGCCCGCCGCGTCCGGTTTCGTGGTCTGGGGCGACGGTGCGCCGATGCCGCAGGCCTGGAACATGGACGGCGCCGGCTATGATTGCGGCGCGGGCGGCTTCGGCTTCAACATCGGCAATGCGGCGCAGGATCTGTGTCTTGACGGCGAGTTGCTGCGGGACAGCCAGGTCGACCCGGCCCGGCCGTTCCCGGCCATGCGCGACGACGGTTTCAGCTTTCCGGGCGATGCCTGCCGGGGCGAGGTGCTGATGGGCCATTTGCTGCCGGCGAAATAGGGCGGGGGCGGGCCCCGGCCGGCGCCGCGGCTGCCGCCGGGGCGGCAGAGCGCGCGGGCGCCGCCGTCAGACCCCCGGCGGCGGGGGCGGCGGCAGCACGGTGAAAAGCTGCGCAAGCTCCGCCACGTCTTCCGCCGGTTTCCAGCCGTCCTGTCCCGCGGTCCAGACATGGCTGCCGCGCGTCAGCTCGCCGCTCGCCGCCATCCGGCCCATTGCGGCGCGCGAATAGGGGCCTTTCGTCTCGCCGTTCTCGGCGATGTGCCAGACCTTTTCCGGCGGCGGAGGAGGGGGCGGCACCGCCGCCGCAGCATGGGCCGGGGCGGCGACAGGGCGCGCGCCCCAAGGGCCCATCCCCTGGGCCATGCCCTGCGCCATCGCCAGCCCCATGCCCGCGCCCATCCCGGCGGCCATGCCGCCGCCGGCCGGGTTTTGCGCCGCCGCCGTCATCGCCTCGGCGGCCGAGAACTGCGTGTACTTGCCCAGATCGCCCACCACGCCCATCGAGGTGCGCTTGTCCAGCACGGCCTCCACCGCGGCGGGAAGCGAGACGTTCTCGATGTAGAATTCCGGGATCGTCAGGCCGTATTCCGCGACGATGGGCGTTATTTCGGCGGCGATCATCTTGCCCAGATCGGCGGTGTTCGCGGCCATGTCCAGAACCGGAATCCCCGAGCCGGCGATCACGCGGGAAAACTCCTGCACGATGATGTTGCGCACCTGGAAGCTGATCTCGTCCATGGTGAATTCGCCGTCGGTGCCGACGATTTCCGACATGAACCGCGCCGGGTCGCCCACGCGCACGGTATAGGTGCCGAAGGCGCGAATGCGCGTCGGCCCGAATTCCGGATCGCGCAGCATGATCGGGTTCTTGGTGCCCCATTTCAGATCGGTGAACCGGGTGGTGTTGACGAAGTAGATCTCGGACTTGAACGGGCTCTGGAACCCGTGATCCCAGTGCTGCAGCGTCGTCATGATCGGCATGTTGTTGGTCTCGAGCATGTAGAGACCGGGGGTGAACACGTCGGCCAATTGCCCCTCGTGGACGAACACCGCCGCCTGACCCTCGCGCACCGTCAGCTTGGCGCCGTACTTGATTTCATGGCCGTGCCGCTCGAACCGCCAGACCATGGTGTCGCGGGTGTCGTCCACCCAGTGAATGACGTCGATGAATTCGCCGCTGAGAAAATCGAAAATGCCCATCAAATCCTCCGGTCCCGGTGCCCGCCGGGTTTAGCAAATCGCAGGGGGGCGCACTAGCGAAAC
Source organism: uncultured Paracoccaceae bacterium (assembly GCA_947503765.1). GTDB lineage: Bacteria > Pseudomonadota > Alphaproteobacteria > Rhodobacterales > Rhodobacteraceae > Psychromarinibacter. The sequence goes on from CANNFA010000006.1 coordinate 77,399, forward strand.
CGTGCGGCGGCCTGGATGCCGTCAGCTCTCGCCGCCCATCAGCTCGGCCGCGATCTCCTCGGCCACCGGGCGGGCCTCCTGGGCCGTCATGCCGGGGCGCATGCGGGGATCGTACAGCATCTGCAGCAGCAACTCGTCATGGCTGGTCAGCAGGCCGAATTCCTCGTCGTCGTTGAACACCGAGGGGCGCGCGGTCGGGCTGTCGTTGGACAGGCCCAGCCCCTGCGCCAGTTCCTCGTGGATGCAGGACAGGCGCAGCAGGTCGGGATGCTCGCCCCGGATCACCGCCACGGCCTGGGTATATGTCCCGTCATCCTGCGGATCGCGCGCGAAGACCAGGCAGAAGGTCGAGCGGCGCATGTCCTGCACGGTGTCGATGGCGCCCTGGCTGATGCCGGGGATGATGCCGCGCAATTCGCTACCGATCTCGCGTCGCTCGTCCTCGTTCACCACGAAGACGTGGAAATTGGCGCGCCCGCCTTCGGTCTGGGTGATCGGCAGCCCGGTCAGCCGCGACAGGCGGGCCGCATAGGCCTCGATGTCGGCGCGATCCTTGTCGCGCTGCGCCTCGGGGACGCTGTCGCCGAAGGCCACGCGCATGCGCACCGGGGTTTCCCAGCGGTGCAGGCGGCTTTCGGTCTGCTGCGCCACCAGCTTGCCGCCGATATTGGCGAATTCCTCGTAGAGGGCGATGCGGATGAAATTCTCGACCAGTTGCCGCCGGGTGAACGGCGTATCCGGCCCGCCGCCATCGACCCGCAGCAGGCCCTGCGCCTTGAGATTGGCCTGGACGCGGGCGTAATAGGCCGAAAGTTCCTGGCTTTCGGGCGACCGCTCGGCGATCGCGGGCGGCTCGGGGCGGTCGGGCCGGGCCGAGGGCGGCGGCGATGTGCGCACCGCATCGTCGCAGGCCGACAGCGCGACCAGCGCCGCCGCGACCAGCGCCGTTACGCGCCCCCGCCCCGATATCCACCGCCGCCCCGCCAAGCCCTGCTCAGGCCCCCGGCGGCACGGCGCCGCCCGCCGTATCGCCGACCTTGTCGCCGCGCGCCCTGGCCGAGGCCAGCGTTTCGCGCAACTCGGTTTCCATCGTCTTCAGATCCTCTTCGGCAGCGGCACGTTTCGCCTTGCCCTCGTCGGCGATCTGAAGGCTTTCCTCGATCGTGGCGATCAGGTCGGCATTGGCCGCCTTCACCGCCTCGATGTCGAACACGCCGCGTTCGATCTCGGTGCGGATCGCGGCATTCGCCTCGCGCAGGTTCTTCGCGTTCGAGGTCAGCAATTCGTTGGTCAGGTCGTTCGCCTCGCGCACCGCCGCCGCCGCCTCGGACGAGCGCTGGATCGTGACCGCCTGGGCCAGCTGCGTTTCCCAAAGCGGCACGGTGTTCACCAGGGTCGAGTTGATCTTGGTCACCAGGCTCTTGTCGTTTTCCTGCACCAGCCGGATCGACGGCAGCGACTGCATCGTGACCTGGCGGGTCAGCTTCAGGTCGTGCACCCGGCGTTCCAGGTCGTCGCGCGCGGCGCGCAGGTCGCGCAGCTCCTGCGCCATCATCACGCCCTTGTCCTCTGGCGCGGCGTCGACCTCTTTCTGCTTGGCCGGGATGGTGGTGCCGTCCAGCTCCTCCAGCTTTTCCTCGCCCGCCGCGATGTAAAGCGCCAGCTCGTCGTAGAAATCCAGCGTCTTCTCATACAGCAGATCGAGCGATTTGATGTCCTTGAGCAGCTTGTGCTCGTGGCCCAGCAGGTTGTCCGTTATCTTGTCGATCTGCTCCTGCACATTCTCGTAGCGGGCGACGAATTTCGCCATCGGCGCCACCTTGCCGGTCAGCTTTTCCCACCAGCTGCGCTTGCGGCGCACGTCCAGCTCGGACACCGAAAAGCCGCGGATCGTCACGACGATGTCGCGCAGGCTGTCGCCCGCCGGGCCGACATCCTTGTTGCGCACATCGGCCAGCATCGACTGGCTGATCTGCTGCAGTTCGGCCTGGGCCGCGGATCCGAACGCGATGATCGAGTTGGAATCGGAGATGTCGATCTCGGCCATGCGCTTGCGGATTTCCTCGGCGGTGGGGGCATCGGCCTGTTTCAGCGGCACCAGATCGCCCCTGGGTTCAGGCAGCAGCACCGCCGTGACCTCCTCGACATCCTTCAAGCTCTGCTCCGCCCGCAGGCGCACATTCTCTGCCATCGTTCAAATCCCTGAATGGTTCCAATAAATCACTCGGTCCGCACACCCTCGCGGGCCAGCCTGTCGCGCAGCACCTCGATCTCGATATCCAGATCCGTGCGGTTGTCGGTCAAGAGCTTGTCGGTCTGTGCGCTGAAATTCGCCTCCAGGTCGTCCAGCAGCGATTCGTAGCCGGCGCGGGCCTCGTCGTCGCGGGTGCGCGCGTAAAGATCGGCGAATTTCACCGTCGCGTCGCGGGCGCCCAGCAAGTAGACGCTGAGATATTTGCGCGCGCCGGTCAGATCGCGCGGATCCTCCTCGACGGTGCGGAACATCTCGCGCACGGTGCCGGCAAAGCGGTCCACCCGCCGTTCCAGCGCCCGGTTGCCGGCCCGCAGGATCGCATCCTGCATCGCCGCCAGGTGCTTTTCCGCCTCGCCCACGGCGCGCGCGGCGCGGTCGGACTGGAACTTGTCGATCCCCTCGGTGCCCTTGTCCTTCAGCGGGTCGGGCCCGAAGGCCAGGAAATGCAGCACCAGCCCCAGCCCGGCAAAGATCGCGGGGTTCAGCAGACTGCCATCCGGCGCATAGCCCGCCGCCGCCAGTCCCAGCGCGGTCGCGGCAGAGCCGAACATCTTGCGCGGAATGCCCGGCCGGCGCGCGACGCGGCGCGCGTCATAGGCGGCCTCGGCGCGCAACCCCTCGCGGGTCAGCCAGGCGGCCAGCATCAGGATGCCGAACGAGACGAGGTTCTGCGCCAGCCCGGCCGGATCGCGAAAGAACGCGGTGACCACAAGGGGCAGCGGCGCGATGAACAAGAGGTTGGCACGCGCGGCCACGCGCCCCGGCTGTCCGGCGGGTCCGGGCCGGGGGGCGGTCTTGCCGTCCTTCTCGGGGCTGAACCTGCCGCCGTACCGTTCGGCCATGCTCAGGCGCCCCCCCAGATCGTGACATAGACAATCAGCGCCAGCAGCAGCGCATAGGCGATGCGGGGCAGGGTGCCGGCGCCCGCCATGTCCGCCGTGCCGCCCCGCGCGTCGCCGGCCAGCGCCGCGCGCAGCCCGCGGACCACGATCGCGACGCCGATCAGCAGGATCAGCGTGAAAATGACGGCCAGGACCAGTCTTGCCACAAAGGCACCTTCGTTTTTGCTCGTCCCGCAATGCTAGGGCATTTGCCGGACCGGGACCAGCGCCCTTGACGCGGCGTTCAGTGCGGGCCGGGCGCGCTGACCCGGCTTTGCCGGCGCGCCAGCCGCTCGGCCGCCAGTTTGCGCGAATAGCCCGACTGCACCGCCTCGACGATGAACAGCACCACGACCGAGAAGTAGAACGTCGTCTTGGACATCGGGATCAGCTCGTAGCCGAGAATGCGGATCTGCAGGCTCGGGTCGTGCGCCGCATGGGCGGCGGCCGGCCCGGCCTCGCCCAGAAGGACCACGCCGACGATCAGCAGGATGAACAGGCCCAGAACCTCGTACATCCGGTTTTTTTCCAGGAACGCCGTCACCCCGTCCGCCAGCACCAGCATCGCCAGCCCCGACAGCAGGATCGCGGCGGCGAGGATCGGGAAGACATGGGTGATCGCCAGTGCCGACAGGACCGAATCGAACGAAAAGATCAGGTTCATCATCACGATCAGCCCCACCGCCTTGGCCGCCGACATGCCGCGGCCGTTCGCCATGTCGGTTCCGAGGTGATCCACCGACAGCATGTGCGCGATCTCCTTCACGGCGGTGTACATGATGAACACGCCGCCGAAGACGAAGACGATCGTGGCGAAATTCACCCCGCCTTCGATGTAGCCGGGCCAGTCGAGCACGAAGAACGGCTGGGCCAGAAGCTCGATCAGGTAGACCATCGCGAACAGCAGCACGACGCGCAGCACCACGGCGATGATGATCCCCCAGAACCGTACCGCCTTTTGCTGCGCCACGGGCGCGCGCTGCGACTGGATCGAGATGTAGAGCAGGTTGTCGAACCCCAGAACCGCCTGCAGAAAGCACAGCATCAGAAGGTTGCCCAGGTTTTCGAGCGTCAGCAGATCGGCCATGTGTCGGATCCCGTTGCGAGAAGGAAAGATGAATACCGCGCCAAGAAATACGTACCCTACCGCTCAGGGCAAGGCTCGACCCGCCCCGAAAGCCCGGCAATCCCGTCCTGCATCCTCATCTTGCGGGAAAATACCTCGGGGGAGTCGCCCCTGGCGACGGGGGCAGAGCCCCCTCCCGGCCCGACACGGGCGCGCCGGCCCGCCGGGTCAGTCCACCGCGGTGTCCTCGCCCTCGGCGTCGTCCGCGCCGGTGATCTCGGCCGTGCTCTGGTCCAGCACGCCGTCCGTCCACATGCCCGACGCGACCTCGCCCGAGGCATAGCGGATCGTGCCGCGCCCCTGCCGCCGGCCGTTCTCGAACATGCCCTCGTAGACGTCGCCGTTGAAATAGATCGCCTTTCCCTCGCCGTCGATCTCGCCGGCCTTCCACTCGCCCTCGTAGGTGAAGCTCTCGTTCTCTTCGGTCTCGGGGTCGTCGGGGATCACGATCTTGCCGGTGCCGTGGCGCTTGCCGTCCTCGAACCCGCCCTCGTAGACGGTGCCGTCCGGGTAGGTCGCCTTGCCCTGGCCGTGCCGCTTGCCGTTCTGCCAGCCGCCCTCGTAGACATAGCCATCCGGCGAGGTCATGGTGCCTTCGCCGTGGTTCTTGCCGGCCTTGAACCCGCCTTCATAGACCAGCCCGTTCGCATAGGTGGCCTTGCCCTTGCCCTCGATCACGCCGGCCTTCCAGGCGCCCTCGTAGGACGACCCGTCGGGATAGATGATGCGCCCGGTACCGGCGGCGAGATCGTCGCGAAACTCGCCGACATAGATCGACCCGTCCGGGTAGGTCACCTGGCCCTCGCCCTCGATCCGCCCGGCAACCCATTCGCCCAGATAGGCATAGCCGTCCGTGCCGTAGAACGTGCCCTGGCCGTGCCGGCGGTCGTTCAGGAACTGGCCCTCGTAGACATCGCCGTTGGCATAGGTGACCTTGCCCTGGCCCTGCCGCTCGCCGCCGACGAACTCGCCCTCGTAGACATCGCCGTTCGGCTGCGTGAGCTTGCCGGTGCCGTTGATCTGCCCCTCGGACCAGGCGCCCTCGTAGACGAGGCCCGAGGGCATCGTCAGCTTGCCGGTGCCCGAGCGGACCCCCGCCACCATGCCGCCGACATAGACCGCGCCGTCCGGGTAGGTGATCGTGCCCTGGCCCTCCTTGACGCCCAGCACCCAGTCGCCGTCATAGACATAGCCGTTCGGGCTTTCCATCCGGCCCTTGCCGTGATGCTGCGCCTCCTGGAAGCCGCCGGTATATTTCACGCCGTTGGCATAGACGGCGCTGCCGGTGCCGTTGATCTTGCCGTCCTTCCACTCGCCCTCGTAGGTGCCGCCATCGGCAAAGGTGATCTTGCCGAAGCCGCTGGGCTTGCCCTTTTCGAAATTGCCTTCGTAGACCGACCCGTTCGGGAACCGGGCCACGCCCTGGCCCTTGATCTCGCCCTCGACCCAGGCGCCGGTGTATTCATAGCCGTTCGGCAGCCGGTAGGTGCCGGTGCCGTGCTGCTTGCCGTCCTTGAAGGTGCCTTCGTAGACGCCCCCGTCCTCGTATTGCTTGACCTCGACGCCGTCCTGCGCGGCCGCGCCGTTCGCGGCCAGAAACGCCGCCGCCGTCAGCGCCGCCAGCGCCCCCGATTTCCGCACGATGCCTGTCATCCGGACGCATCCCACCTGTTTATCCTTTTGTGGCGACGCTAAAGGCTCCCCTTCGCGCTTACAACGGTTTTCCGGCGCTATCGGCTTTCCATGGCCGAGTGTTCTGCTAAGACGCGCATCACGAAGCGGAGAGTGACATGGCCGACACATTTCGTCTGACGCTGGCGCAGCTCAACCCGGTGATGGGCGCGATCGCCGCCAATGCCGATGCGGCGCATGCCGCCTGGCAGCAGGGCAGGGCGGCGGGCGCCGACATGGTGGCGCTGCCGGAAATGTTCATCACCGGCTACGATCCGCAGGATCTGGTGACGCGCCCGGCCTTCCACACCCATGCGATGGACGCGGTCGAGGCGCTGGCGGTGGCCTGCGCAGACGGCCCGGCGCTGGGCATCGGCGGGCCGTGGGCCAGGGACGGCGCGCTCTACAATGCGTGGTACATCCTTCAGGGCGGCCGCGTCGTGCACCGGGTGCTCAAGCACCATCTGCCGAACGAGACCGTCTTCGACGAGATGCGCACCTTTGCCCCCGGACCGCCGGGAGGGCCCTATTCGGTGAACGGCGTGCGCATCGGCTCGCCGATCTGCGAGGATGGCTGGTACGAGGATGTCGCCGAGACCCTGGCCGAGACCGGGGCCGAGATCCTGCTGGTGCCGAACGGGTCGCCCTATTATCGCGGAAAACTGGACACGCGGCAGGCGCTGATGGTCGCGCGGGTGGTCGAGACCGGGCTGCCGCTGATCTATCTGAACATGACAGGCGTTCAGGACGACCAGGTGTTCGACGGCGCGTCCTTCGGGCTGAATCCGCATGGCGAGCTGGCCTTCCAGATGCCGGCCTTCGACTCGGCGCTCGTACATGTCGATTTTCAGCGCGGCGATGACGGCTGGCGCATCCTGCCCGGCGACAAGGCGCCCCAGCCGGGCGAATGGGAACAGGACTACCGCGCCATGACCGAGGGGGTGCGCGACTATTTCGCCAAGACCGGCTTTTCGCGGGCGCTGCTGGGCCTGTCGGGTGGGATCGATTCCGCACTGGTCGCCGCGATCGCCGCCGATGCGCTTGGCCCCGAGAACGTGCGCTGCGTGATGCTGCCGTCCGAATACACGTCGGAGGCGTCGCTGGAGGATGCGCGCAGCGTCGCCACCGCGCTTGGCTGCCGCTACGACACGCTGCCGATCTCCGGGCCGCGCGCTGCCGTGACGGATGTGCTGGCACCGCTGCTTTCGGGAATGCCGGCCGACCTGACCGAGGAAAACATCCAGTCGCGCCTGCGCTGCGTGCTGCTGATGGCGCTGTCCAACAAGTTCGGCGAGATGCTGCTGACCACCGGCAACAAGTCCGAGGTCGCGGTGGGCTATGCGACGATCTACGGCGACATGGCCGGCGGGTACAACCCTTTGAAGGATCTCTACAAGACCCGCGTGTTCGAGACCTGCCGCTGGCGCAATGCCAACCACCGGCCCTGGATGCTGGCGCCGGCGGGGCAGGTGATCGCGCCGCGGGTGATCGACAAGCCGCCCTCGGCCGAACTGCGCGCGGACCAGACCGATCAGGACAGCCTGCCGCCCTACGAGGTGCTGGACGGCATCCTTGCGGGGCTGATCGACGCCGATGCGTCGGTTGCCGATCTGGTCGCGCAAGGTTTCGACCGCGAGACGGTGAAGAAGATCGAACACCTGATCTACATCAGCGAATACAAGCGGTTCCAGTCCGCGCCCGGCCCGCGCCTGACCAAACGGGCATTCTGGCGCGATCGCCGCTATCCCATCGTCAACCGCTGGCGCGATCCGACCTGAAAAGGGACGCCCCGCGCGGAATCAAGGGTGAAGCCCGCCGCGCGAGCGCCTGCCCGGTTCGTCGCTCCATAGGAGCGCCGCTTTTTTTGCTGGCACGCCTGCGGCGTGATGGGCTGGCGCTTTGACAATCGACGCGCATCGTTCGCATTTCGCGCGGATATGGCCGGTATAAAGCGCATTGCTCCAGCGTCGCGGCGCCACCCCCCGGCCAGGCGCTTGCGCGGCGCGCTTCACCCTCGCCGTGCGCCCCGCGCCTTACGTATCCAGCCGCATCCCCCCGATCAGCCGGCCCAGCACGTCGCACAGGTGCCGCTTGACCGGGTCGATGCCCGAACTGGCCGAGACCAGCGTGCCGATGCGGATGTCGTTCAGCCCCTCCTGCATCAGCGGCACGAATTTCAGCTCGCCCCGCGCGATCTCGTCCATGAAGCCGATCTTGGTGTAGATGCCGATCCCCCGGCCATCGAGGATCATCTGCTTCGCGATGAACAGCGCGTTGGAAAAGATGTGCGTGCTCAGCGCCGACGCCACGGACGACACAAGCTGGTCGATGATCGAGTTGCGCCCGCGCGCGTCGATGGTGCGCACCAGACGGTAGCCGGCGATGTCGTCGATGGTCACGTTGGTGCGTTCGGCCAGCGGATGGTCCGGGCGCACGATGATGCCGAAGGGGGCGAACTTTTCCGTCACGACGCGCACGTCGGGATGCATCTCGAACAGGAACGAGATGCCCACATCGGTCTCGCCCGAGGCCACCGATTTCATCAGCTCGTCCGGCTGTGCGGTGGTGATCGACATCGAGATGTCGGGAAAGCTCTGGCCGAACTGGTGCAGCGCGGCGGGCAGGATGCCGAAGATCGCCGAATCGATGGTGGACAGGTTGATATGGCCGGTCCGCAGATCGCGCAGATCGTCCATCAGGATGCGCGTGCGGTCGAAATCGTGCAGCGTCTTGCGGCAATGCTCCAGCAGGATCGCCCCGATCGTGGTCAGCTCCACCCCTTCGGGCGTGCGCTCGAACAGGGCCGCGCCCAGCTGCTTTTCCACGCTCAGGATCTTCCGGTTCACCGAGGTCGACGAGACGTTCAGCACCGTCGATGCCTTGCGGATGGATCCCTGCCGGGCCACTTCGTCGAAATATTTCAGGAAGTTGGAGTGCATGGTGCTTCCGGGCATGGCGGCGGTGCAAAAAACGCACCACCGTTGGCGAAACTTGACACTTCCCGCATCGCCAGCCGCGGCGATAAAGTCAATGTCACAGAACGAGAAAACGACGCATGACATCTGCCTTGGACCAACAGGAGAATACCATGACACGTCCTTCCCCGACCAATATCAGCCGCCGGTCGCTGCTAAAATCCGCGGGCGCCGTCGCCGGGGTTGCCGGTGCCGGCACGTTCATCAGCATCGGGCGCGCCGCCGCGCAGGACATGTTCGCGGTGAACATGCAGCTTGGCTGGCTGGCCAGCAACGGCATCCTGGGCGAGGTCGTGGCGAACAAGAAGGGCTTCTTCGCCGATGAGGGGCTGACGCTGAACATCACGCCGGGCGGGCCGAACGTGGACGGCGTCGCCTCTGTCGCGTCGGGGCGGGCCAATCTGGGGCAGATTTCGTCCAGCCCGTCGCTGATGCTGGCGCGGTCCGCCGGTCTGCCGGTCAAGGCCATCGCCACGGGATACCAGAAACACCCGTTCACCTATTTCTCGCTCAAGAGCAATCCGGTGAAGACACCCCAGGACATGATCGGCAAGAAGGTCGCCACCAACGGCACCGCGCGCATCCTGCTCGAGGCGCTGCTGGCGGCCAACGACATCTCCGAGGACCAGCTGGAAATCCTGGTTATGGGCTCGGACATGGGGCCGCTGATGACCGGGCAGGTCGATGTGGTGACCGGCTGGAACACCAATACCAGCGCCCTGAAGATCCTGGGCGACCAGCGCGTCGACCTGACGCTGTGGGATGGCGGCGTGCAGCTTTACGCCTATCCCTATTATGTCAACGACACGACGCTGGCCGATCACCCCGAGCAGGTCAACGGCATGGTCCGGGCGATCTCAAAGGGTTGGGGCTATGCCTATGAAAACCGCGAGGAATCGGTGGACATCCTGCTGGAAGCCTATCCCAACCTGAACCGCGAGGACGAGCTGGCGACCGTCGATCTGGTGCTGGACTACGTCTTCGACGCCAAGACCGCCGAGAACGGCTGGGGCACGATGAACCGCGAGAACTGGGTGCGGCAGATCGAGATGTACGAAGCCCTGGGCCAGTTCGAGAACGACCCGCCCGAGGTGGACGACATCATGACGATGGCCGTGCTTGAAGCGACCGCCGATACACGCCCGAAATTCGGGGGCTGATCCAATGTCCGCTGTCGCTGAACTCAACCTTGCACCGGCCGCGCGGCCGGCCGGTGCACTGGCCGCCTCGCTCAAGGATGCCTCGGTCAAATTCGGCTCCTTCACGGCCATCGACTCGCTGTCGATCGACATCGAGGAGGGCGAATTCTACACCATCCTCGGCCCGTCCGGCTGCGGCAAGTCCACCATGCTGCGGCTGGTATCCGACCTGATCCCGGCCGCGTCGGGCGAGGTGTCGATCTTCGGCAAGACCACCGAAGCGGCGCGGCTGGCGCGCGAATTCGCCTTTGTCTTCCAGGACGCGGCGCTGCTGCCCTGGCGCTCGGCGCTCAAGAATGTCGAATTGCCGCTGGAGATCGGCCGCAAGCGCGGCGTCGGTCTGCCGGTCAGCGACAGAACGCCGATGGAATTGCTGGAAATGGTCGGGCTGAAGGGGCGCGAGAACGCGCTGCCGCACGAATTGTCCGGCGGCATGCGCCAGCGGGTCGCCATCGCCCGCGCGCTGGTCTGCCATCCCAAGCTGCTGCTGATGGATGAACCCTTCGGCGCACTGGACGAGATGACGCGCGACCACCTGAACCTGCAGCTCTTGCAGATCTGGAAGGAAACCGGCGTCACCATCCTGTTCGTGACCCATTCCATCCCCGAAGCGGTGTTCCTGGGCCAGAAGGTGATGATGCTGCAGGCCCATCCCGGCCGCCTGCGCGAGGTGGTCGATATCGACCTGCCGCATCCGCGCGCGATCGAGCTGCGCGATACGCAGGACTTCACCCGGTATTCCGCCTATCTGCGCAAATTGCTGGAGACGTGCTGATGACCACTGTCGAGCTTACCCTTGAAGAAAGGGACGCCGCCGAGATCGAGCGCATCGAGGCGCGCCGCAAGAAACTGTACGCGGTCGCCATCCCGCTGGCCACCGCGGCCGCGCTGATCCTGACCTGGCAACTGGGCGTGAAGCTGTTCGGCGTGCCGACCTATATCGCGCCGGCCCCGTCCGATGTGGGCGTCGCCCTGGTCGAGAAATTCCCGATCCTGATGATGAATTTCTGGCCGACCTTCATGGAAAGCGTGCTGGGCTTCTTCTTCGGCAACACCATCGCGATCCTGATCGCAATCGCCTTCGTGCATAGCCGCGGCGTGGAACGGGCGTTCTTTCCGATCGCCGTGTTCGTCAACACGATCCCGATACTGGCGATCGCGCCGATCCTGGTGCTGATCTTCGGCCCCGGCCTGACCGCCAAGGTGGTGATCGCGGCGCTGATCTGCTTCTTCCCGACGCTGGTCAACATGGTGCGCGGCCTGCAATCGGTCAGCCCGCAGGCGCTGGAACTGGCACGCATCCTGTCGGCGTCGAAATCCGAGGTGTTCTGGAAGATCCGCCTGCCGTCCTCGCTGCCGTTCCTGTTCTCGGCGCTGCGCATCGCCGCCACGACCTGCGTGATCGGCGCCATCGTCGGCGAATGGGTCGGCGCGGATGTGGGGCTGGGTGCGCTGATCATCGACTCGACCTTCAACTTCAACTCGCCGCTGCTTTACGCGACCGTGTTCATGTCCTCCGGGCTGTCGGTTTTCCTGTTCGCTTCTGTTGCGGTTGCCGAAAAGCTTATCATTCGCTGGTAGGCGGATTGGCGCAAGCCCCGGTTTCGAAACAACTTTCCGCGCTGCATCGGTAATCGCCGCGCCGCGCATCAAAAGGAGTTTGTCAAATGACTGCCCAAATCAAGGATCACATCACCTCGCGCGCCGAACAGGTGCCTGTCGTCGCCGATACCGATGTCGTTGTCATCGGCGCCGGCCCGGCCGGGGTTTCCGCCGCCGTCTCCGCCGCGCGCAACGGCTGTTCCGTCACCCTGCTGGAACGCTATCACCACCTTGGCGGCATGGCATCGGGCGGCATGGTCCTGGTGCTGGACGACATGGTGAACGAGGGCAACGAAATCGTCACCACCGGCATCGTCAGCGAATATGTCGACCGGATGGTGAAACAGGACGGCGCCGTGTACCCGCCGTCCGAGGATTGCCTGACCAACTGGGAGATGTGGCAGAAATGGTCGCGCTGGGGCTGCATCGACTTTCACAAGTCGGGGATGCCGCAACCGATCATCCATGCCGTCGCCTTCGACCCCGATGCGTGGAAGCGTGTCAGCCTCGATCTGGTGAAGGATGCCGGCGTCAACCTGCGCACCCATAACTGGTTCTCCGAGGCGCTGGTCGAGGATGGCCGCGTCACCGGCGTGATCTGCCAGACCAAGCTGGGCCGCCAGGCGATCCGCGCCAAGATGGTGGTCGATGCCAGCGGCGATCTGGATGTCGCCGCATCCGCCGGCGCGTCCTTCATCGACGGCCAGTATATCGTCACCACCGTGTTCCGGCTGTGCGACGTCGATACCGACAAGGCCGAGGCATTCGAATATGCCAACCCCGAGGAATACAAGAAGCTGGACCGCGAGGCGCGCCGGATCATCGGCGGGGCCTGGGGCATGTGGTGGCTGAAGACGCCGCTGCCGGGGGTTGTCTGGTGCAACTGCCCGCACATGCCGGGCTATGACGGAATGTCGCCCGAACACATGGTCGCCGCCGAATACGAGGGCCGCGAGCGGATGATGAACCTGCTGGCCTTTGCGCGAAAGAACATCCCCGGCTTCGAGAATGCCAAGATGCTGGGCGCGGCCGAGCAGATGGGCATCCGCCAGACCCGGCTTTTGCAGGGCGAATATGTCGTCACCAAGGACGATGTGAAAAGCCGCCGCCACTTTGCCGACAGCGTCTGCCGGGGCCGCGACTACTACACCCCGTACCGGGCGCTGCTGCCCAAGGGGATCGACAACCTGATCGTCGCCGGCCGGCATTATTCGGTCGATTCCACCGCGCAGAAGCAATCGCGCGAGATCCCGCCCTGCATGAGCCAGGGCGAGGCGGCGGGTGTCGCCGTGTCGCTGGCGCTCAAGGGCGACGCGGCATTGCGCGATGTCGATGCCAAGGCGATCCAGAAACAGATGCGCGCCCAGGGCGCCGATCCGGGCGACGTGCCGTCCGCGAATGCCCTGGTCGAAGATAAGATCGAAGCCTAGGAGGCCATGATGACCCAGAACACTCTTCCCCTCGACGGCATCCGTGTCGTCGACTTCACCCAGGTGATGATGGGCCCCTGCGCCACCCAGATGCTGGCCGATTTCGGTGCCGACGTCATCAAGATCGAACGCCCCGGCGCGGGCGATCTGTCGCGCAACTTCTTCGGCGAGCCGTCCGAGGCGGCGATGAACAACGCCGTCTTCGCGTCCCTCAACCGCAACAAGCGGTCCGTGACGATCGACACCAAGTCCCCCGAGGGCAAGGAGATGGTCTACGAGCTGGTGCGCAATTCCGACGTGGTCGTGGACAATTTCCGCGCCGGCGTCATGAAACGGCTCGGCTTCGATTACGACACGCTGAAGGAAATCAATCCGCGGATCATCTGCGCCTCGGGCACCGGTTATGGCGAAAAGGGGCCCTATGCGCACAAGGGCGGCCAGGACGTTCTGGCCCAGGCGATGAGCGGCGTGCTGGAAAAGCGCCAGGATCCGTCGATCCCGCAATCCATCTACCCGACGACGCTGTGCGACTACACCGCCGGGATGCACCTGGTGCAGGGGGTTCTGGCGGCGCTGCTGGCGCGCGAGAAATCCGGCATGGGCCAGAAGGTCGGCGTGTCGCTTTACGACTCGATGATCGCCATGCAGATGCAGGAAGCCGCGCAGTGGAACACCCATGGCGAGGTTCTCAACTGGGCGGCGATGCCGCTGACCGGCGTGTTCGACACCACCGACGGCTCGCTTGTCGTGGTCGGCGCGTTCAAGGCCAACCCGCTGCGCGACATCTGCACCGCGCTGGAAATCGACGACCTGTCGCCCGAATATCCCGACCTTGCCAGCCAGCGCGCCAACAAGCCGTTCCTGCAGGGCGTGTTCCGCGAAGCGTTTGCGACCAACACGACCGCGCATTGGCTGGAACGGCTCGAGGCGCAGGACCTGCTTTGCGCGCCGGTGCGCCCGCTGGGCGATGCGCTGGCCGATCCGCAGACCGAGATCAACGAGATGCTGATCGAGATGGACCATCCCTTCCTTGGCAAGATGAAGCTGGTCTCGTCGCCCGTGCACCTGAGCGATGCGCCCGTCACGGTGCGCCGGACCCCGCCGAAGCTGGGCGAGCATACCGACGAGGTGATCGCGGAACTGGAGCTGGCAAAGACCGCCGGAAGGGCCGCGGAATGAGCGTCGATTTCTCCATCCGCGATCACGTCGCGCGGATCACCATCGACCGGCCGGACCGGATGAACGCGATCGACACCGCGACGCAATCCCGGCTCGAAGAGATCTGGGATGAGATCGAGGCCGATCCGGACGTCCGCTGCGCCGTGCTGACCGGCAGCGGCGACCGGGCCTTCTCGGCCGGTGCCGATCTCAAGGACGATACCGGCATGTCGGGCGAGGATTACTGGCGAAGCCTCAGCGACACGGGCTTTCGCCGCATCTCGGTGCGGCAAAGCCTGAACGTGCCGGTGATCGCGCGGGTGAACGGGCTGGCGCTTGGCGGCGGGCTGGAAATGGCGATGGGCTGCGACATCATCATCGCCGCCGACACCGCGCGTTTCGGCCTGCCAGAGGCCAAGGTCGGCCGCCTGCCGCTGGATGGCGGCATGGTCATCCTGCCGCGGCTGATCCCGCGCAACATCGCCATGGGCATGATGATGACCGGCCGGATGATGCCGGCGCAGGAAATGGAGCGGCACGGGCTGCTCAATGCCGTGATTCCGGCGGACGAGCTGGATGCCGAGATCGACCGCTGGGTGGCCGATATCCTGGCCGCCGCGCCGCTCAGCCTCAAGGCGATCAAGGCGGTGGTGCGCAATACCGGCGAAATGTCGGTGCACGACGCCTATCGCCACGAGACGCCCGAACTGATCGCCGCGCTGAATTCCGAGGATGCCGAGGAAGGCGTCCTGGCGTTCCGCGAAAAGCGCGCCCCGGTCTGGCGCGGCAAGTGACGCGGCCCGCCAAGGCGGCGGGACGCGCCGTCACGGCCTGACGGCACCCATCGGCGACACCCATCGACAACACCATCGGCGGAGGCAGCATGACCCTGATCATCAAAAGCGAATGCATCGACGTCAAGGACGGGATCTGCACCACGTCCTGCCCCGTCGATTGCATCTATGAAGGCGAGCGGATGTATTACATCCACCCGACCGAATGCATCGAATGCGGCATGTGCGAAAGCATCTGCCCGGTCGATGCGATCCGCTACGAGGACGAGGTCGAGGAAAAGGACGCGGCCTTCGTGCGCATCAATGCCGAAGCGTTCCATGACGAAGGCGGCGAAATTGTCGAACCGGGGGGCTGGTCAAAGTCTGATCCACCGATCAAGGATCACCCCGAGGTCGCGGACTGGCCCGTTGCCACCCCCGAAAAGGTGCGCGAGCCTGAACCGCAGGACAGCTGAAAGGAAGACCCATGCAAGGTATCATCGCCGCCGTTCCCACCCCGATCGACGCGTCGGGCACGCCGCAGCGCGCGCCCTTCGTCGAGCATTGCCGATGGGCGCTGGCCAATGGCTGCGACGGGCTGAACGTCCTGGGCTCCACCGGCGAGGCGAATTCCACCGACATGGCGGCCCGCCGGCAGGTGATGGGCTGGGCGGCCGAGGCCTGCGATCCCGCGCGGCTGATGGTCGGCACCGCCACGCCGTCGCTGCACGAGACCATCGCGCTGACCGAACATGCGGATGATCTGGGTTACCCGGTCGCGCTGGTCCTGCCGCCCTATTACTACAAGCCGGCCAGCGAGGATGGGCTGTTCGCCTGGTACGCGGCCCTGCACGAGGCGCTTGGCGCGCGCAAGATCGAGATCTATTTCTACAATTTCCCGCAGATGACCGGCATCACCCTGCCGCCATCGCTGATCGCCCGGCTACACCGCGCCTTTCCCGAACGCTTCACCGGAATCAAGGATTCCTCGGGCGATCTGGCCTATTGCCGCGCGCTGGTCGCCGATCTGCCCGGTTTCGCGGTCTTCCCCAGTTCCGAAACCTCGCTGGCAGAGGCGGCAGCGTCGGGTTTCGCCGGCTGCATCTCGGCCACGGTCAACCATTCCGCGCCGCTTTGCGGGCAGATCTGGGCGGAACGGGACGCGCCGGACGCGGCGGCGCTGGAAAGGATCGGCGATCTGCGCGCGGGCATCGCCAGCCAGCCGCTGATCCCCTCGGTCAAGCACATGGTCCGCCGCCGCACCGGCGATGCGATCTGGGCGAATGTCCTGCCGCCCTTCCTGCCGCTGACGGGCGAACAGAAGGCAGAGCTGGACCGCATCGAGATGGCCTCCGCCGCCGTGCCGGCCGGTTGAGCATTGCCTGCAAGGGGGCTGATCAGCCCTCTGCCGGTTCCATGTCCGGCGTCAGGTAACGGCCGCGATACTGCTCGAACAGCGCGGCCGTCCGCCGCGCGATGCCGGTCCAGCCAAAGGTGCGGCGGGCGAACCGCGCGCCCTCGACCGCCAGTTTGTGGCGCAGCCAGTCATGCTCCATCGGCATGTTGATCATCGCCGCGAATTCGCGCGGCCGCGTCGGATCGGCGACCAGCGCGTGTTCGCCGAAGGTGATCTGCTCGAACAGCCCGCCGCGCGTGGTCAGCACGGTCGGCGTGCCGCAGGCCATCGCCTCGACCGCGGTCATGCCGAACGGCTCGTAGCGCGAGGGCAGGGCGAAGACGCCGGGTGCGCGGTAGTAATCGGCCAGATCCTCGTCGGCAACGTAACCGCGCCAGTCGATCCGGTCCGCGACGCCGTGGGCCTGCGCCTGGGCTTTCCAGGTGTCCACCAGCGCCTTGTCCTCTTTCGAATTGGACCCGGCGGCCAGGACCAGCCGCGCCTCGGGCTGCATTTTCAGAAGATGGGGCAGGGCGTCGATGATCAGATCGTAGCCCTTGTTGCTGGCCGCGCGGCCGACGACGTAGACGTCGCGCACGGACATGCCCAGCCGTGCGCGCACCTCCTTCAGCCGTGACGGCGTGACGGCGGTGAACCGTGCCTCGTCGATGCCGGGCGGGATCATGCTGATATGGCCGGCGGGCAGGTCGTATTCGTCCTCGATGATCTGCGCCTGATGCTCGGTCGTGGCGATGACGTGGTCGCAGGACCGGTAGAGCACGAATTCGCGCTGGATGCGTTCCTCGAAGCGGTAATTGCCCTCGGCGTCGTCCTCGCCGAGGCTCGCCATGTCCTCGCGCTTCCACCAGCCCAGCGAATGCGGGGTGTGGACATGCGGGATCTGCAGTTCCTCGGCGATCTTCTGGCCGGACACGCCGGCATCCCAGTAATGCGAATTGACCACGTCGTAGGACAGCCCCTTGGCCCGGACCGCCGCCAGCGTGTTCGACACGAAATCCCCGTACCAGTCGTGCATGTCCTCCTTGCGGATGAAATCGCGCCCGCCGAACGGAATGCGCCAGACGCGCAGGTTGTCGTTGATGCGGTCCTCCTCGGGCTGGTCCTCGAAGCGGCGGGTCAGCACGTCGACCTTGTAGCCGAGCCGCGCGAATCGCTTGGCAAGCTCCATCACGAACACCACCTGCCCGCCGGTATCGGGCTTGCCCAGTTCGGGCGAGCCGGCGACATAGCCGTGCAGCGAAATCATCATCAGCGAGCCGATCGTGTCGGACCTGTCCCTTGGCATGTCGCCCTTCCCCCATCTTCGCGCGGCCGGATGCCGGGCCACGCGCCGCTCAGGGCAGGATCCCGTAATGCCGCAAACCTTCCAGAACGCCGCCCGCGTGCTGTGCGCGGGCGTGGTAGAACGCACCGTCCCGCAAGGCCCCGACCAGTTCGGGGCGGGCATTGCCGACGGCGATTCCCATCTTCGAAACGCCGAACATCGCCAGATCGTTCCCGCTGTCGCCCGCCACCGCGATGCGGCCCTGCGCCACATCCAGCGCGGCGGCCAGCGCCAGCGTCGCCGCGCCCTTGCCCGCGCCCTCGGGGATCACGTCGAAATCCGACGCGCCCGAGGCGATGATGCGGCAGGCGAACGGGGCCAGCGCGCGGCGCGCGCGCGGCCAGTCGGCGCGCGGAATGGCAAAGCTGACCTTGCGCGGTGTCTGGAATTCGGCGGCATGCGGCGGATGGCCCAACGCGGCAAGCGCCGCGCGAATGTCCCGGTGCGGCCAGCCGGCGAACCGATCCGCCCAGCCGGGCAGGGGCGCGCGGCCAAGCGCGATCTCGGTTCCCAGCGCGGTGATCACCGCATCGGGCACGAGGCCGGACGGAAACGCATCCGCCAGGGTCTTGGCGACGCTGCCGGCGGGGCGGCTGGAATTTACCGCCACCCACAGCCGGTCGCGATGCGCCGCCAGCGCATCCGCCAGCCGGTCCAGCGCCGGCGCATCGCCGGTCAGGGTGTCGTCGATGTCGCTGACCAGCAGCCAATCGCGGCGGCCGGCTTTTCCCGGCGCGCTCATTCCGGGGGCGGCTGCATCACGTTGAGCGGCGCCTCGGGGCGCTGGCGGGTGGCGGTATAGACCGGCTCCTCCTCGGCGACGGGCCGTTCGAGCCGCTCGATGCGGATATCGTCCACCCGCAATTCGCCGCTTTCGGTGTAGAACCCCACGCGCCCGTCGCAGCGCCCGTCATCGACCACGCTCAGCGTGACCTGCCCGTTGATCGAGAACTCGATATACATGCCGTGGGTGATCACCTCCACGTCGATGTCGCGTTCCTGGTAGAGCGACACGAAATTGCCCGCCTGCAGGCTCTCGAAGCGGAACGCATGTTCGAATTCGGGATGCGGGTTGGCTTCCCAATGGCGCAGCTGCGCGTAGCCCTTGATCAGGTCCAGCGCCAGGTAATAGCCGTCGCCCTCCTCGCTCATGCGGAACACCAGCCCGCATTTGCCCAGCCCTTCCTGGGTGATGCGCGCGCGCAGGCGGAAATCCTCGTGGGTGCCGGGCAGCAGGAACGCCTCGAAGCCGCTGTCGCACGCGATCAGCAGGCTGCCGTCATCGGCCGTGATGCCGGCATACCGGTTGCCGTAAAGCGGATCGCACTCGGCCGGATCCGACACCGTGACGGCATCATGCGCCATGCGGTCAAATTCCCAGAACGATTTCAGCAGCAGCCGCCCGCGCCGGTCCGTCACCAGCTCTTTCGGGGGCGGCAGCATCCGCGCGACGGTTTCGCGGCCATAGATGATTTCCTTGCGCTGGAAGAAGTTGAACAGCAGAACCCGGCCGTCCAGCTCGCAAATCCGCGCGGCGTAATTGCCCTTGGGCAGCAGCACGTTGTCGGAAAAGTTGCGATACGGGCCGGTCAGGTCGTCGGCATACCAGTAATGGATCTTCACGTCCTCGCGGATCGAGCCGATCAGGTAATGCCGGCCGTTCAGGCGGAACAGGTTGGGCACCTCGACATCGTCGTAAAGACCGGGATGGTACAGCGGCGCCTCGAACTCGAACCGGTCGGGCGCGGTCTCGCGCGCGACGCTGACACAGCCGCGGCGGATCACCGGCCCGGTATTGATGCGCGCGGCGGCCAGCAGCAGCCGGTCGCCGGTTTCGGCATCGTGGTAGAAGTACGGATCGCGGAAGCTGACCCATTTGCGCCCCTCCTCGGCGCTCGTTTCGTACCAGTTGTTGGAAATCTCCAGAGGGTAGCGGTCGCTGTCGCACCGCTCCCAGTCATAAAGGTTGTCCGACCGCGCCATGCCGATCCGCTGCACACGGCCGTATTCGTGCCGGCACAGCCCGGTATAGAACATCCGCCATTTGTCCGGCCGGTCCGGGTCGGCGCCGACATGCATCGTCCAGAGCATGTCGTCGTCCCAGGCGCCCGGATCGTCGACGAACAGCGCATTGCGCACCCGCCGCCAGGTCATCCCGTCGCGGCTGACCGCATGGGCGATGAAATCGTGGTTCGGCAGGACAAGGTGGAACAGGTGGTACAGCCCGTCATGGTGCACCACGTCCACGTCGCCGATATCGGAGCGGAGAAATCCGTGCGAAGCGTACATGCCCCGAGGATGTAGCCTGCCGCCGCCGGATGCAATCGCGGCGTGGATCACGGCGGCGGGAGGAGCGCGGCGGGCCTGATCCTTTTGCCTCGGATCTTCCAGGGGGTGCCAGCCTTGATGGCGCACCGCCGAAACCGCCCCGATCCCCGCTTCATTGACCAACCCCTTCCGATCTGGCATCGCTTTGGCCGGGACAAACGGCGAGGCTGCGGCCCATGAAGGTCATCATCTGCGGCGCGGGGCAGGTCGGCTGGCAGATCGCCCGCCACCTGTCGGGCGAAAAGAACGATGTCACCGTGGTCGACTACAACCCCGACCTGGTGCGCCGCGCCACCGACACGCTGGACGTGCAGGGCATCGCCGGCTTTGCCTCCTACCCGGATGTGCTGGACCGGGCGGGCGCGCGCGATGCCGACATGGTGATCGCCGCCACCCATTCGGACGAGGTCAACATGGTCACCTGCCAGGTGGCGCATTCGGTCTTTTCGGTGCCCAAGAAGGTCGCCCGCCTGCGCAGCCAGTCCTATCTTAACGCGATCTATTCCGACCTTTACCGGCGCGAGCATATGCCGATCGACGTCGTGATCTCGCCCGAGCGCGAGGTGGCCGATGCCGCGCTGCGCCGCCTGTCCGCGCCCGCCGCCTTCGATACCGAGAGTTTCCTTGACGGCAAGGCGCAACTCGTGGGCATCGTGCTTGACGAGGATTGCCCAGTGGTCAACACGCCGCTGCGCCAGCTGTCCGACCTGTTTTCCACCCTGCGCGCCATCGTCGTCGGCGTGCGCCGGAGCGGGCGGCTGTTCGCCCCCGAGGCGGGCGATCAGCTGTTCCCGGCGGACGAGGTGTATTTCTTCGCCCACAAGGAGGATACCGACCGCGCGATGGAGATCTTCGGCAAGGAGATCAGCCGCACCGAAAGCGCGGTGATCGTCGGCGGCGGCAATGTCGGCCTCGCCGTCGCCCGCGCGCTCGAGAAAAGCGCGCTGCGGGTGCGCATGAAGGTGATCGAAAAGAACCGCGGCACCGCCGAACACGCCGCCGACGCGCTGGAGCGGACCATCGTGCTGAACGGCGACGGGCTGAACATGGAACTGCTGGAAGAAGCGAATGTCGGCCGCGCCGACGCGATCCTGGCGGTAACCGACGACGACAAGACCAACATCCTGGCCTGCGTGCGCGGCAAGGCGGCGGGCGCGAAGCTGGCGATCTGCCTGATCAACGATCCGTCGCTGACCTCGCTGATGGCGCCCCTGAACATCGACGCCTACATCAACCCGCGCACCACCACCGTCAGCTCGATCCTGCGGCATATCCGGCACGGGCGGGTGCGCGGGGTCTATTCGATCGGCGATGCCGAGGCCGAGGTGATCGAGGCGCAGGTGCTGTCCACCTCGCCGATCGCCGGGCAATTGCTGCGCGACATCGACTTTCCCGAGGGCGTGCTGATCGGCGGCATCATGAAGAACGGCGAGGTCAAGCGCCCGCATGGCCGGATGCGGATCGAGGAGGGCGACGTGATCGCCATCTTCTCGATGGCCGCCGACGTGCCCGAGGTCGAGCGGCTGCTCCAGGTCTCGATCGACTTCTTCTGATGCTGGCGCGTGTCCTCGCCCAGCCGCTGATCGTCCTGCTGATGATGATCGGGGCGCTGTCGATGCTGATCCCGGCGCTGCATGCCGCCGCGCTGGAGGATTGGCAGGACGCGCGCTCGTTCCTGTGGTCGTCGCTGATCTTCCTCGCGCTGGCGGCGATGATCGGTGTCGCGCTGGCCGGGCGCGTGCCGCGGCGGCAGGCGCGCAGCCACCTGCTGGCGCTGCTGGGCGCCTACACGCTGCTGACCGCGATGCTGGCCGTCCCGTTTTACGAGGCGGTCGGCGACACCCGGTTCCTGAACGCCTGGTTCGAGATGATCGCGTCGCTGACCACCACGGGCGCGACGCTTTACGACGATCCCACGCGCCTGTCGGACAGCGTGCATCTGTGGCGCGCGCTGGTCGGCTGGATGGGCGGCTTTCTGGTCTGGGTGGCCGCGATCGCGATCATGGCGCCGCTGAACCTGGGCGGGTTCGAGGTGCTGGGCGCGCGCGATGCGGCCGGCCCCGCCTCCTTCGCGCAGATCACCCGCGTGGCCGACCCGGCGATGCGGCTGCGGCGCTACGCGGCGCTGCTGCTGCCGATCTACGCCACGCTGACACTGGTGCTGTGGGTGGCGCTGATCCTGGCCGGCGACCGGCCGCTGGTCGCCCTGTGCCACGCGATGTCGACGCTGGCGACCAGCGGCATCTCGCCGGTGGGCGGGGTGCAGAACGTGCAGTCGGGGCTGGCCGGCGAGGTGCTGATCTTCGTGTTCCTCGGCTTTGCCCTGTCGCGCCGCACCTTCGAGCGCGAGGGCAACATCCGCCGCCGCCGCCGGCTGTTTCGCGACCCGGAAATCCGCATGGGTGTCGGGCTTGCCGTGATCGTGCCGATCTTCCTGTTCCTGCGCCACTGGTGGGGCGCCTTCGAGGTCGAGGCGGGACAGGCGTTCTGGCAGGGGCTCAGCGCGCTGTGGGGCAGCCTGTTCACCGCCCTGTCCTTCCTGACCACCACCGGCTTCGAAAGCGAATACTGGCTCGCCGCGCAGGCCTGGTCGGGGCTGGAGACGCCGGGGCTGGTGCTGATGGGGCTGGCGCTGATCGGCGGCGGCGTGGCGACCACGGCGGGCGGGGTCAAGCTCTTGCGGGTCTATGCGCTCTACAAGCACGGGCTGCGCGAGCTTGACCGGCTGGTGCATCCGAACTCGGTGGGCGGGCAGGGGGCCTTCGCGCGGCACCTGCGCACGCGCGGCGCCTATATCGCGTGGATCTTCTTCATGCTGTTCGCGCTGTCCATCGCGGCGGTGATGATGGCGCTGTCGCTGACCGGGCTCGATTTCGACACCGCGGTGGTGCTGACCATCGCCGCGCTGTCCAATACCGGCCCGCTTGCGGCGGTGGCGGGCGACGTGCCGCTGTCCTATGCGACGCTGGGCGATATGGCCAAGCTGATCCTGGCCGTCAGCATGGTGCTGGGACGGCTGGAGACGCTGGTGATCATCGCGCTTCTGAACCCCGAATTCTGGCGCGGCTGATCCGCGCCGCGCCCGCCGCGCCGCCGCCCCCCGCACCGTCCGTGCGGTGGTTCGGGCTCCACCCGCCAGGCGCGAATTGGGGCTGGAAACCCGCCGGTTTGTTCTTCATACTCGGCCCTTACAAAGCGGGACAGTCCGCGGCAGAGCAAAAAAGGGCAAAAACCAATGGCTGCCGACAAACAGAATTTGCAGGACGCGTTCCTGAACCATGTCCGGAAGACCAAGGTCTCGGTGACCATCTTCCTGATCAACGGGGTGAAACTGCAGGGCGTGATCACCTGGTTCGACAATTTCTGCGTCCTTCTGCGCCGCGATGGCCAGTCGCAGCTTGTCTACAAGCACGCGATCTCGACCATCATGCCGGCGCAGCCGATCAACCTTTATGACGGCGACGAATAAGGCGTGAGCGGGGACGGCCCTTTCGTCACCCGCGCCTGGGTCCTGCATCCGGACATCCAGACCGACCGCGCAGCACGCGCGCCCGGTCCCGCGCTCGAGGAGGCCGCGGCGCTGGCTGCCGCCCTGCCGGATCTCGAGGTCCTGCATGCCGAGAGCATCCGCCTGCCGCGGGCCCATCCCGGCACATTGTTCGGATCGGGCAAGGTCGCCGAACTGGGCGCCATGCTGGAAGAGGCGGAAATCGACCTGGTGCTGGTCGACGGGCCGCTGTCGCCGGTGCAGCAGCGCAACCTCGAACGGGCGTGGAAGGTCAAGATCCTCGACCGCACCGGCCTGATCCTCGAGATTTTCTCGGACCGCGCGCGCACCCGCGAAGGCGTGTTGCAGGTGGAGATGGCGGCGCTGTCCTACCAGCGCTCGCGCCTGGTGCGCGCCTGGACGCACCTGGAACGGCAGCGCGGCGGCTACGGCTTTGTCGGCGGGCCGGGCGAGACCCAGATCGAGGCGGACCGCCGCGCCATCGACGACCAGCTCGTGCGCCTGCGCCGGCAGCTCGACAAGGTGGCCCGCACCCGCGAGCTGCACCGCAGCGCCCGCGCCAAGGTGCCGTTCCCGATCGTCGCGCTGGTCGGCTATACCAATGCCGGAAAGTCGACGCTGTTCAACCGGATGACCGGTGCCGAGGTGGTGGCCAAGGACATGCTGTTCGCCACGCTCGACCCGACGATGCGCGGCGCGGTCCTGCCGTCGGGACAGGAGATCATATTGTCCGACACGGTGGGGTTCATCTCGGACCTGCCGACGCAACTTGTCGCCGCCTTCCGTGCTACGCTGGAAGAGGTGCTGGACGCCGACCTGATCCTGCATGTGCGCGACATCGCGCATCCGCAATCGGACGAGCAGGCCGAGGATGTCGAGGCGATCCTGGCCGATCTGGGCGTGGCCGAGGACACGCCGCTGATCGAGGTGTGGAACAAGGTCGATCTGCTGGCGCCCGAGCGGCGCGCCACGCTGGAAACGCTGGCCGCGCGGCATGCCAACGTGATCGGCGTGTCGGCCCTGACCGGCGAAGGGCAGGAGCCGCTTTTCGCCGCCATCGCCGATGCGCTGGAGCCTCCCAAGACCGACACCCGTCTGACGCTGGACTTTTCCGAAGGCCGTAAGCGCGCCTGGCTGCACGACGAAGGCGTGGTCGAGGCCGAGCGCCAGACCGACACCGGGTTCGAGCTGGACATCCGCTGGACCGCACGCCAGCGCGGCGCCTTCGGCCGTCTGTAGGCGGGGGGCGGCTGGCGGAAGCCAGGGCAATCCGACCGCCTATTGAAGTGGCCCAGCCCATTTTGGAACGCAAGGTGCCGCGGTCTCATTTCGAACATCGACAGCACCAATTGATGCTTGCACAACGGCATAGAAAACCCTTGCATCCCCATGTGTTACAGCTACCCATGGGCGCATGGTGAAGCTTGTCCTCCTGCACAAGGCCGGCTCGATCTACGAGGATGAACCGGATGTCGTTTACGATTTCCCACGTGCCTACCTGCGGGCGGTCAAAGAAGCCGTGGGTGATTGGATTGTCTATTACGAGCCAGTCAAGGCGGGGCCGCGCGGCTATTTCGCCGTGGCAAAGATCGAACGGATAATACCAAAGCCAGAGGTGGAGGGGCGGTTCCTCGCCATGATCGAACCAGGCACCTACCTTGCCTTCGATCGGGAGGTGCCACGGCTGATGGGCGGGCGCCCCATGGAAGCGTTACTGACCGAGGCGGATGGTACGCCAAAGAAGGGTGGGGCGGTGCAGCTTGCCGTGCGCCGGCTGCCGGAGGCGGATTTCGCGCGCATCGTCAATCTCGGGTTACCCCAAGACCTGGAGCGGATCGAGGCCACACGTTATGATCCGCAGCCGGCAGGCTTTGATGACGGGGCGGAGCCGTTCGAACGACCGGTACTTGAACGGCTCACTCGAAGACCTTATCGCGACGTCGCATTTCGGCGAAAGGTGCGGGAGGCCTACGGTTATCGCTGCGCGATGTCAGGGCTAATGTTACGAAACGGGGGCGGGCGGCCGGAGGTCCAAGCGGCGCATATTCGTCCCGTCGAGAGTCAGGGAAGCGACTCGGTGCGCAATGGTCTCGCGCTATCGGGTACTTTGCACTGGATGTTCGATCGCGGCCTGATCTCTGTCGCCGACGATTGCGAAACAATTCTCGTCTCTCACAACAAGGTGCCCGGCGAAGTTGTGGGGCGCTTGCTGGCGCGTGACGGCAAGCTGGTCAGACCTGAGAACCCACACAACGTTCCACACCCTGAGAACCTGCGCTGGCACCGCGAGAACGTCTTCGGCCGGGCGTTACCAGGCGAGCACACCCCCTGGGATTAGCGGAGCCCGGCTACAGCTATGAACGCGTTTTGCGTGCGATCTTTATGGCTATCGTCGGGAGCGCGCGAAAGTTGCGCGTTGCTCACGTTCACTTCCCTTTGAGCATGAGAATGGCAACGTGGACCAGCGCGGCCATCCTCCCAAGTCGTTATAGGATAAACAACTTAAGATTGAGCGGTAGGGCACTACCGCCGTCCCGACCAGTTGCACGTATTCTCCGCAGGATATTCCAGCCCCGAAGAAGCCGATGGGTGCCGCGCCGTTCCGGTGCTATCTTTGCGGGGAACCGGGATGCGGGTGCTTGAGTTGGCTCTGCAAAGGCAAGGGGAAAAGATCATGTCCGACAACAACGAAGGCAATGGCCAGGGCCGAAGCCCGGCCGACAGGGCGGGGCGCGATCTGGCCGGGGGCGCGCCGCCGGAAGTGCTGGATGCGATCCGCGATAGCCGCGGCTGGTTCATCGGGCTGGGCATCGCGCTGATCGTGGCCGGCATCGCGGCGCTGCTGTTTCCGCTGGTCGCCAGCATCGCGGCCAAGGTGATGATCGGCTGGCTGATGCTGATCGCGGGCGCCGTCACGTTGTGGCACGCCTTCCAGACGCGCAGCTGGGGATCGACCCTGTGGAACGCGCTGATGGGCCTGCTGTCGCTGGCGGTGGGCGTGTATCTGGCGTTCTTTCCGCTGACCGGGCTGGTCGGCCTGACGCTCCTTCTGGGGGCGACATTCGCCGCGCAGGGGGTGTTCGAATGCCTGATGGCGATGCAGAACCGGGACCGGCGCGGCTGGGGCTGGCTGCTGGCATCGGGGGTGCTGTCGGTCGTTCTGGGGCTGGTGCTGCTGTTCGGCCTGCCGGGAACGGCGGCCTGGGCGCTGGGCCTGATGCTGGGCATCCATTTCGTGACCACGGGTGCGGCGCTGCTGGCGCTGGCGCGGGCGGCGTGACGCCGGGACGGCGATCCGCGCTTGACGCGGGGCACGAACATGCCACCTTTGAACGGCAAAGGAGTGCCTCATGCCAAAGCTCGTCCGGTTCTACATCCGCCACACGATCATCGGGTTCCTGATCGCCGCGGCCTTCGTGGCGATGCTGCTGTGGTTCAACGTGGGCAACCTGTGGCACCTCGTGACCCATTCCGATGTCGGGGTTCTGGCGGTGTTCCTGCTGGTGATGTTCCACGGCATCGTGTTCGCGGGCGTCCAGTTCGGCATCTCGATCATGCGGCTGGCCGAGGATGGCGGCCCGGACAAGGGCAAGCGCGCCCCGCAGGCGGCGCAAACGCAAACGCAAGCGCAGCCGGTGGCCGTGCGCGTTGCGGCGCGCGGCCGGGCGCAGGCGGATCGTTCGTAGGGGGAAGGCGGCGGGACCACCACGACCGTGGAGGTGCTTTTATTCCCGAGAGCCTGCATACACAGGTGGGCGCCGGATAACGAAGCCAGGGCCTCGACAGAGCCAGCTCCCTCGGAATTGATTAAGGCCACTGGAATATGACCTCTGCACGGGAAGGGCAGTGCCCGCCTGCTTAACGACATAAGCCGTCCCATGGGCTCCGGCAAGGGGGGCGGCCACATGATCGCGGCTTGATTTTCGTTCGCGGAATGTTCACGCTGGACAGATGACCGATGCGACGCCGATCCCGACGCTGAAACCCGGCCAGCTTCTGGCGCGCGGCGTGTGCCGGCACTTGCTGGGGCACGGATTCGTGACGGTCGAGGAACTGGTGCCCGCGCCGGGGCTGCGGGTCGACGTCATGGCGCTGGGCCCGAAGGGCGAGGTCTGGGTGGTGGAGTGCAAGTCCTCGCGCGTGGACTTCACGTCGGACCGGAAATGGCAGGGCTATCTCGACTGGTGCGACCGCTATTTCTGGGCGGTGGATGCGGATTTCCCGGCCGAATTGCTGCCGGACGAGACCGGGCTGATCATGGCCGACGCCTATGGCGCCGAGATCCTGCGCATGGCGCCCGAGGACCGGCTGGCCCCCGCGCGGCGCAAGGCGGTCGTGCAGAAATTCGCCCGCCACGCCGCGCTGCGGCTGCAGGCGGTGCGCGACCCGCAGGCGCAGACGGGCGGGTTCTGAGCGGGGTGTGCGCCGCTGCCGATGCCGGCCGGCCCCGCGCCTGTGCGGCCCGGACGCCGGCCTATTTGCGGCGCGGCTTGGCGCCGCGGGCGCGGGCGGCGGCGGCGCGGATTTCCTCGGCGATTTCCTCGGCCTCCTCGGGCAGGAAATCCATCGGCAGCTCGACTCCGCCACCCTCGACATAGATCCGCACCATGCCTTCGCTGGTCGGCCCGATCTGCAGATTGGTCTCGATGTCGCTTTCGCGGTTGATCCCCATGACATGCCCTTCCGACTGGATGGCAGCGCGGTAGCGCAGGCGCGGCGCCAAGACAAGGCTGGGGGCAAGGGCGGCGGCGGGTTTGGGGCGAAACCCCCTTGCAATCGCGCCGCGCCGACGCTAATTCGCGCTTCAGTGCCGCCTTAGCTCAGTTGGTTAGAGCGCTGGATTGTGGATCCAGAGGTCCCCTGTTCAAGCCAGGGAGGCGGTACCATCCCCCCTGGCCGTGTCGTGTTCGCGCCCGCCAATTCCGCGCGGCGCGCCCTATTGCAGCTTCCCGCGCGAGGTGATGTCGGCCACGCGGTCCACCTTGTCGCCGCGCACCAGGTGGACGCGGTCGAACAGGTTGGTCACCACGCAGGCATGGTTGGGGATCACGCGCACGGCATCGCCCACCTCGGGCTTGTCCGCGCAGGCGGACAGGTCCACGACCGCATGTTCCTCGGACAGGCCGGTGATGACCGCATCGGGGTATTCCACGATATGGCCGTGCCCCTTGTGCGGTGCCGGCGCCAGATCGGCCGCCAGCGCCTTGGACCCGGAATCGAGCACCGCGCGGTCCGGTGTCGGCCGGCTGACCACCGTGGCCTTCACCGTCAGCGCGCAATCGTCCAGCGTGCCGTGGCCAAAGCCGACCTGCATCCGGTCGGAATAGATGTAGGTGCCGGGGCGATACTCGGTCGCGGCGCTGCCCTCGCCCGCGCTGTAAAGATCGGGGGTGCCGCCCGAAGAGATCACGCGGGGCGGCAGGCCCGCATCCTCCAGCGCGGCCTTGGCGCGCAGCAGCCAGGCATCGGCCCGGTCCGCGCCGCCCTTGGGCGGATAGGTCATCAGCCCGCCAAAGATCAGGCCCGGCGCCGCGTCGATCTGCCGGGCCAGCGCCACGGCCTCTTCGGGGGTCTGCACGCCGCAGCGGTCGGCACCGGTGTCGCATTCGACCAGCACGGTCAGCGGCGCGTCCTTGTCGAACCGGGCGGCATAGCCTTCGATCGTCGCGGCGCTGTCGGCGGTGACGGACAGGGTGACGCGCGCGTTCAGGTCCGCCAGCCGGTCCAGCTTGGACGCGCCAAGGATGTTGTAGGGCAGGAAGATGTCGGTCAGCCCGCCATCCGCCATCGCATCCGCTTCGCCGATCTTCTGGCAGGTGATGCCGATCGCCCCCAGTTCCATCTGCTTTTGCGCCATTTCCGGCAGCTTGTGGGTTTTCACATGCGGCCGCAGCGGCAGGTTGTTCGCGTCGGCGTAATCCTGCGCGCGTTTCAGGTTGGCATCGACCTTGTCGAGGTCGATCACCACGGCGGGGGTGTCGATGTCTTCGGTCTTCATCAATTCTGCTCCGAATGGGTGTCCGAATGGGTGATGGCGTCGATGAACGGCAGGTTGCCGCCCATCAGCCCGGCATCCACGTTCAGCGCGGTGCCGGTGATGCCGCTGGCCAGCGGCGAGGCAAGAAACAGCACGGCATTGGCGACCTCTTGCGGGGTGATGAGACGGCCGAGCGGGTAGAGCGGCTGCACCCGGCTCATCACGTCGGGATCCGCCGCGATGCGGTGGTCCCAGGCGTTGGTGCGGATCGAGGCGGGCACGACCGCGTTGGCGCGGATGCCGTGGCGCCCTTCCTCGGTTGCCAGCGCGCGCATCCAGGCCAGGACCGCCGCCTTGGCCGCCGAATAGACCGGGTTGCCGAAATGCGCCAGCCCGTTGACCGAGGCGATGAAGACGAAGGCGCGGTTGCCGGCGCCCTTGCGCATATGCGGCAGCAAATCCATCGAAAGCCGCGCCGCGCCGGTGAAATTCGTGTCCATCTCGTCGGCGAAGGTCGACGGCTCGACCTGGGTCAGAACCTCTGCGCGGGTCAGGCCGGCATTGTTCACCACGATGTCGGGCGCGCCGTTCGCGGTGATCGCCCTCGCCGCGCCGGCCACCGATTCGGCGTCGCGCAGATCGAAGCCGTGCGCCTCGGCGCAGATGCCGGGCACCTCCGCCTCGGCCCGGTCGCAGCCGACGACCTTTGCGCCCGCCGCGGCAAAGGCATCGCACAGCACGCCGCCCAGGCTGCCGCCGGTTCCGGTGATGACGACCCGTGCTCCGTTCAGTTCAAACATCGTCTTGGCCTTTCGGTTGAGTTCTGTTCATAGTCGCGCCGACCGTAACAAGGAGGATTCCATGTCCAAACAGTTCTTTGGCACTTCGCACGTCCCGCTGTCGCCAGCCGTGCGCGCAGGGGATTTCGTGTATGTCTCCGGCCAGGTGCCGGTCGGCGCGGATGGCAATGTCGTGTCCGGCGGCGTCGCCGCGGAAACCCGGCAGGTGCTGGAAAACGTCCGCAAGACGCTGCAACTGGCCGGCTGCGACATGTCCGACGTGGTGAAAACCACCGTCTGGCTGCGCGACCGCGACGATTTCAAGGATTTCAACGCGGCATATGCCGAATTCTTCCCGGAAAACCCGCCGGCGCGGTCCACCGCCGAATCGCGGTTGATGATCGACATCGCGGTCGAGATCGAGGCCATCGCCTATAAACCCGCCTGATCAAGCGGCGGGCAGGGGGCAGGGCGGCCATAGACCGGCACGTCCAGCCCCACCGCCCGCGCCTTGAGCTGCATGGCCACGAATTTCGAGTAGAACCGCGACAGCGCCAGGTTGCCGCCGTGAAACCACAGCGCCGGGTGCGCCGTCGGCTTCCACATGTTGCGCAATTCGCCCTGCCACGGGCCGGGATCGCCGCGCACGCCGGATCCGAGCCCCCAGCACGGCCCCAGCGCATCGGCGGTTTCGCGGTCCACCAGCCCCGCCACCGCCTCGTTCATCGACTGGTAGCCGGTGCAGGCGACGATCACATCCGCCGCTTCCTCGCGCCCCGAGGCGAAGCGGATGCCGGTTTCGGTCAGCGTCTCGATCTCATCGCCGGCGATCACCTTGATCCCGCCTTCCGCGATCAGGGTCGAGGCGCCGGCGTCGATGTAATAGCCCGACGCGGTGCGCAGCGCGCGCATCATCAGGCCGGATTCGTCCTCGCCGAAATCATATGCGAACCCGGCCTTGCCGAGCGCGTCGTAGAAATCCGCGTCGCGGGCGCGGATTTTCTCGTAAAGCGGTTTCTGTTTCTCCGCGAACAGCGCATAGGGCGTGGCCGCGCCCAGAAGGTCGGCCTTTTCCGTGGTCAGCCCAGCCTGCACGGCCTGTTCGGAATAGGTGTCGAAACCAAGCTCCATCAGGGTTTCGGAGCGAACCACGATGGACGGGCGGCGCTGGAACATGGTGACATCTGCCCCCGCCTCCCACAGGTCGAGCGCGACATCGTGGGCCGAAGAGCCCGCGCCGATGACCAGCGCGCGCTTGCCCTTGAACGGGGCGCCCTCGGCATATTGCGAGGAATGCAGAAGGGTGCCGGCGAAATCGTCCTGGCCGGGAAAATCGGGCAGGTTCGGCGGGCCGTAGGCGCCGGTGCAGAACACCAGCTGGCGCGGCGTCAGGGTCAACGTCTCGCCATCCGCGCGGCGCACGCGCACGTCCCATTCGCCGCGATCCTCGTGCCATGTCGCGGCCTCGGCCTCGGTGCCGGTCCAGGCGTCCAGCTCGAAGATCTGCGCATAGGCTTCCAGCCAGTCGCCCATCTTGTCCTTGGGGCAGAAAACGGGCCAGGTTTCGGGAAAGGGCAGGTAGGGCAGGTGGTCGTACCAGACCGGATCGTGCAGCACGAGGCTGCGGTAGCGGTTGCGCCAGCTGTCGCCGATACGCGGGTTCTTCTCGACGATCAACGCCGGCACGTCCAGCTGTTTCAGCCGCGCCGCCAGCGCCACGCCGCCCTGGCCGCCGCCGACGATCAGAACCTCTGGCTGGTCCTCGCGGCCCAGCCGCGCGGTCGTTTCGGCGCGGCGTTCGGACCAGGTCTTGCGGGCGCGGTCGGCCCTGTGTTCGATCCCCTTGATCCGGGCGCTGCCGCGCGGATCCTCGTGGCCCTTCAGATCCTCCATTGCGGTCAGCAGGATATATCCCTTGCCATCCCGCAGCGTGACGCGCCCGGTTCCCCAGGCGGCGGCGGTTTCGAACGCGATCCAGGCGGCGATCCCGTCCTCGGTCCGCTCGGCCGGGCCGTCACGGCGCCAGCCGGTCGGGGCGGCCGTATCAAGGCAGGCCTCCAGCATCGCGGCGATGGCGCCGCGCCCCTCCATCGTGCGGATGTTCCAGGTAAAGCTCAGCAGGTCACGCCAATAGCCGCCGGCCGCGAACAGGGCGGCTGCGGCGTCGGTGTCGCGGGCCTGAAGGGCGCTGTCCAGCGCGCCCAGCCAATCGTCAATCTGCTGTTCCATCTGCGGCTCCCCCGTCTTCGCCTCGCTCCTCTCCGAGTCTGTAACTTAATTACAAAAATATTCCAGCCGCTTTTTCCTGGCAATTTCCCGGTGATAAAGGGTTCAAGCCATACCTTGACAGACCTGTAAGCGAGTTACAGAGTTGAGGGACGAGTCGCGGCGAAAGCGGCTGTGCAGGGGGGGATGCATGGCGACCAACACATCGGGGCAGGCAAAGCTGGCGATCCGAAATGCCGGCAAACGCTATGGTGCGGTCGTTGCGCTGGAAGGCTGCGCGCTGGAGGTGGAGGCGAACACCATCGTGTCCATCGTCGGGCCGTCGGGCTGCGGCAAGACCACGCTTCTGTGGTCGATGTCGGGCCTGCACGCCCTGTCCGAAGGCGAAATCCTGCTGGACGGCACCCCCATCGTCAAACCGCGCCCCGAGATCGGGCTGGTCTTCCAGGAGGCCAACCTGCTGCCCTGGCGCAACCTGCTGGGCAACATCCTGTTCCCGTTCGAGGTCAAGGGCCAGAAACCCGACCGCGCCTGGATCGACCACCTGCTGGAGCGGGTGAACCTCAAGGGTTTCGAAAAGGCGTTCCCGAACGAGCTGTCGGGCGGGATGCAGCAGCGCGCGTCCATCGTGCGGGCGCTGTCGCTGCGCCCCTCGGTTCTGCTGATGGACGAGCCGTTCGGCGCGCTCGACGCCTTCACCCGCGAAGAGATGAACCAGCTGGTCGAGGAAATCTGGCTGGAGACCCAGACAACCATCGTCTTCATCACCCATTCCATCGAAGAGGCGCTGTTCCTGTCCGACAAGGTCGTCGTGCTGACACCGCGTCCGGGGCGGGTGCTGAACGTCTATGACGTGCCGTTCGCGCGGCCGCGCACGATGGAGGTGATGGCGGGCAAGGATGCGTTCGACCTGCACCACCGGATCAAGGCGGACATCTACGGCCAGCAGCGCAGCGGCGGCGGCGCGGCGGCAGAGGCAAGCGGGGCGGCGGCAGCGGAATGACGGAGACGGCAATGAGCGACGAGGGCGGAGTCGGCGGCAGGGTCGGCAAGGGGCTGCAATCGCTGTCCACGTTCGGCAGCGGCACGACGCGGCTGGAAATCGCCGCGATCATCGCCACCGCGGTGATCGTGATCGGCGGGCTGGAGGCGGCGCTGCGCTGGTTCGAGGTACCGCATTACATCCTGCCGCCGCCCTCGGCCATCGCGGTGGCGCTGGTCGGGGATTTCCCGCTGATCCTGCCGCATCTGGGCCATACGCTGGTGGTGCTGCTGTCGGGCTTTGCCATCGGCGCGGGGATCGGCATCTTTCTGGCCGCGATCATCACGCAGTTTCCCTTCGCGGAAAAGATCATCGCGCCCTATATCCTGATCCTCGTGACCACGCCGATGCTGGCGCTGGTGCCGCTGCTGATCCTGCGCTTCGGCTTCGGCTACGAGCCGCGGATCATCGCGGTGGCGCTGGCAAGCGGGCCGATGGTGATGATCAACTCGGCCACCGGCTTTCGCCGGGTCGATGCCAACAAGATCGCGCTGGCGCGGTCCTACGGCGCGTCGGTGCTGCAGATCTTCTGGAAGATCCGCGCGCCGATGGCGCTGCCGATGATCCTGGTCGGGCTGATGATCGGCGCGATCTTCGGGCTGCTGACGGCGGTGGGCGCGGAAATGGTCGGCGGCGGGTTCGGCCTCGGCAACCGGCTGACCACCTATTCGTCGATGATCCAGATGCCGCAATTCTTCGGGGTCGTGCTGATCCTGTCGTTCCTGGGCATCCTGATCTACGTGATCTTTTTCCTGATCGGCAAGAAATGGGCAAGCTGGGAGACCTGAGGCGCCGGGTCCGGCGCGGCAATCGAATGAACGGCGCAACAAAACTGGGAGGAACAGAAATGAAAACCGCACACACATCCGCACTGACGCGGCGGCGGCTGCTGCAGGTCTCGGCCGGCGGCGTGGCGCTGTCGACCCTTGGCATTCCGCGCGGCGCGCGCGCCGAGGGCTATGACGGCCCCTTCACCTGGATCAGCCCGCGCGGCACGCTGGAGGTGCTGGATGATTACGGCTTCTGGGTCGGCAAGAAGCTGGGCTATTTCGACGATCTGGATGTCGAGATGCAGCCGGGGCCGTCGGACGGCACCGCGACGGTGAAATTCGTCGATGTCGGCCAGGCCGACATGGGCTTTCCGTCGCCCGGCGTGTTCTCGTTCGCGATCGAGAACGGCATGGACCTGAAATCGGTGTTCAGCATGGGCGCGCTCGACACGTTCAGCCTGGCCTTCCGCAAGGGCGAGGGGCCCGGCGACATCAAGCAGATCGAGGGCAAGACGATCCTTCTGGGCTCCGCCGCGTGGGAATCCATCGTCAACCCGATGCTGGCGGCGCAGGGCGTCGACACCTCGACCATCACCTATGTCGAGGCCGGCTGGCCGACCTGGGGCACCGCGCTGGCCGCGGGGCAGGGCGACGCCGCGCTGTCCTGGGAGGGGCTGCGCGCGGAGTGGATCAGCACCGGGCTGGAATTCGAATACTGGCTGGGCGTGCAGAACTCGCCCCTGCCGGCCAACACCTTCGTGGTGCGCGCGTCGGATCTGGAGGATGCGGACAAGGTCGCCTTCCTCGAGAAGTACCTGCGCGGCTGGGCCAAGGGCATGCAGGCGGCCGAACACAACCCCGCCGCCGCCGTGCACGCAGTGTTCGAGCAGTTCCCGACGCTGGCCAAGAACCTCGGGCCGGAGCTGGGCCTGATGTCGATCCTGCAGCAGATGAACGTGTTCCGCGGGGACATGTCCAAGCGCGAGGGCTGGGGCTGGCACGACATGGAAAGCTGGCAGACCTTCTTCGACATCTCGGCCGAGATCGGCCAGACGTCGAGCGCGATCCAGGCATCCGAGGTCTGCACCAACACGCTGATCGCGCCGGCCAACGACTTCGATCACGCAGCGGTCAAGGCCGATGCCGAGGCCGCCGATGTGCCGGCCGATCTGGCCGCCGTCGATGTCGAGGCGCTGAAGGCGTCGATGTTCGACCAGGCGATCTGACGCCCCGGCGCGAAGGGTGCAACACCCGTCCCGGGCCTGACCCGGGACCTCCCCCTTTGCTCCGGGCGCGAGGCCCCGGGTCAGGCCCGGGGCGGGGTGCAAAAAACGCAGGCGGCGCGCATGGGGCGGGCCGCCGGCGGCAAGACAGACAGGGCCGGCCGCCGTGCCGCGCCCCGGCAGGGAGAGTAGAATATGAGCGATCCGGTACGCATTCTCGTGGTGGGACTTGGCAACATGGGAGCCAGCCACGCCAGCGCCTATCACCGCATGGACGGGTTCGAGATCGTGGGCCTGTGCTCGCGCAGTATCAAGTCCAGGGACCTGGCGGCCGAACTGGCCGGTTACCCGCGATTCGAGGATTACGAGGCCGCGCTGGCCGAGTTGAAGCCCGACGCGGTGTCGATCAACACCTGGCCCAACACCCATGCCGATTTCGCCATCAAGGCGATGGAGGCGGGCGCGCATGTCTTCATGGAAAAGCCCATCGGTACCACCAACGAAGAGGCCGAGGCCGTCGTCGCCAAGGCGCGCGAGACGGGTCGCAAGCTGGTGCTGGGCTATATCCTGCGGGTGCACCCGTCGTGGATAAAGTTCATCGAACTGGGCAAGACGCTGGGCAAGCCGCTGGTGATGCGGCTGAACCTGAACCAGCAATCGTCCGGCGATGCGTGGATGTGGCACAAGAACCTGATCGACAGCCTGATCCCGATCGTCGATTGCGGCGTGCATTACGTCGATGTGATGTGCCAGTTGACCGGCGCCAAGCCGGTGCGCGTGCACGGTATCGGCGCCAAGCTGTGGGCCGAGGCGGACAAGCAGAATTACGGCCATCTCCATGTGACCTTCGATGACGGATCCGTGGGATGGTACGAGGCCGGCTGGGGCCCGATGATGTCGGAAACCGCGTTTTTCGTGAAGGATATCGTGGGGCCGAAGGGCGCGGTGTCGATGGTGCCGCAGGAAGAGGCCCGCGCCGATGCGGAAAAGCTGTCGGACAGCGCCGATATCGACAAGCACACCAAGACGGACGCGATCCGCTATCACCATGCCGAGGTCGACGCCGACAAGAATTTCGTCAAGGCGGACGAGATCACCTCGATGGAGGACGAGCCGGGCCACCAGGAACTCTGCGACCGCGAGCAGGAGTTCTTTCTCAACGCGATCCGCGAGGATGTGGATCTCGGGGAATTCATGGACGCCGCCGTGAACAGCCTGCGCATCGTGCTGGCCGCGGAACAGAGCATCAAGGAGGAGCGGGCAATCACGCTCGACTGAAAAGCCATGGAAGATATCGACAGACTGTACCGCACCTCCGACGCTGTCGGGCTGGCCGAAAGCGTGGCCAGGGGTGACGTGACCGCCGCCGATCTGGTCGAGGCCGGGGTGCGCGCCATCGAAGAGATGAACCCCGCGCTGAACGCGGTCATCCACAAGCTCTACGACATGGGGCGCGAAGGGGCGGACGCGGTGAAACCCGGCAGCAGCCCGCTGGCCGGGGTGCCCTTCCTGCTCAAGGAACTCGCGTCGGCCTGGAAGGGGGCGCCGGTGACCAATTCGTCGCGCTTCCTCAAGGACCAGGTGGCGCCCGAGGACAGCGAGATCAGCCGCCGGTTGCGCGCGGCCGGGCTGCTGCTGATGGGCAAGTCGAACGCGCCGGAAAACGGCTGGTCGATCACCACCGAGCCGGCGCTCTACGGGCCGACCGTGAACCCCTGGGATGCCAGCGTCACCGCCGGCGGGTCCAGCGGCGGCACGGCGGCGGCCGTCGCCTCGGGCATGATCCCGATCGCCGAGGCCAGCGACGGCGCCGGGTCGATCCGCGTGCCGGCCTCGTGCTGCGGGCTGGTCGGGCTGAAGCCGTCGCGCGGCCGCGTGACGCTGTCGCCGATCGCCGATTTCTGGGCCGGCTGCGCCTATTTCCTGTGCAACTCGCGCAGCGTGCGCGACACGGCGGCCTATCTGGACGTGATCCAGGGCGCGCTGCCGGGCGATCCCTACTGGATCGCGCCGCCCGAGACGCCCTACATGACCCAGATCGGGCGCGCACCGGGCAAGCTGCGCGTCGGGATGGTCACGGTGCCTCCGGGCGGCGGGCCGGTCGACCCCGAGATCGCGGCGCTGGTCGAAAAGGTGGGCAAGGTGCTGGAAGGGCTGGGCCACGACGTGACCGGCCACGAGATGTGGCTGCCCGAGGAGGCCTGGCGCACCTATACCGACATGACCTGCGTCGAATCCGCGGGGCTTTACGATTTCCTGGCCACCATCGTCGGCCGCCCGGTCACGCCCGAGGATGTCGAGCCGCTGACCTGGGCGATCATCGAGCGGGGCCGCGCCACCAAGGGCACCGAGCATGCGCAGCGCATCGAGCAGGTGCGCCAGATGGCGCGCGGCATCGCGCAGGATCTGGACGGGTTCGACATCGTGCTGACCCCGACCCTGACCCAGAAACCGCGGCCCGTGGGCTACTACGACATGTCGATGACGGATCTGGACGCCTACAACGCGCTCTGGGCCGATAGCGTGTTCCAGTACCCGTTCAACATGTCCGGCCAGCCGGCGATCTCGCTGCCGCTGGGCGAGGCTGGCGGTCTGCCGGCGGGTGTGCAACTGATCGCGCGGCGCGGCGACGAGGGGCGGCTTCTGGCCCTGTCGGCGGTGCTGGAGACGGAAATGCCATGGTCCGGGCGGCACCCGCCCCGACCCTAGGCGATGCAAGACGCAGTGAAGGAAAACGACAGATGACCAATGACCTTGTCCTGAAAGGGGGCCGCGTGCTGGACCCGGCCAGCGGGCTTGACGGTGCGGCCGATGTGGCCTTTCAGGGCGGCAAGCTGACCGGGATCGGCGAGGGGCTGACCGGCGCCGAGGAGCAGGACGTCTCGGGCGCGCTGGTGATGCCGGGGATCATCGACCTGCACACCCATGTGTGGTGGGGCGGCACCTCGCTCAGCGTGCGGCCCGACCCCTACGCGGTACGCTGCGCGGCGACCACGCTGGTCGATGCGGGCAGCGCCGGGCCGGGAAATTTCGAGGGGTTCAAGGAACATGTCGTCGACCGTTCGGAGACGCGGATCCTGACCTTCCTGCATATCTCGTTTGCCGGGATCTATGCCTTCTCGCCCACGGTGATGGTCGGCGAAAGCCAGGACATGCGCCTGATGGCCCCGCGCGAGGCGGTGGCGATGGCGGCGCAATATCCCGATGACATCGTCGGCATAAAGGTGCGGGTCGGCAAGAATACCAGCGGGCCGAACGGCATCGCGCCGCTGGAACTGGCGCTGCAGGTCGGGGACGAGGCGGGGCTGCCCGTCATGGTGCATATCGACGAGCCCTCGCCGACCTACGAGGCGGTGGTGGACATGCTGCGTCCCGGCGACATCCTGACCCACTGCTTCCGCCCGTTTCCCAACGCGCCGATGCACCGCGACGGATCGGTGCGCGGCGCAATCCTGAAAGGGCGCGAACGCGGCGTTCTGTTCGACATCGCGCATGGGATGGGGGCGTTCTGGTGGAAATCGGCGCGCGCGATGATGGCCGCAGGCTTCCCGCCCGATGTCATCTCTTCCGACGTGCATACATTGTGCGAGAACGGGCCGGCCTGGGACGTGGTGCGCACGATGAACAAGCTGCTGGCGGTGGGCATGCCCTTGATGGACGTGGTGGCCGCCGCCACGCTGAACCCGGCAATGGCGCTGCGCCGCGCCGATCTGGGGCGGCTGGCCAAGGGCGGCATCGCCGATGCCAGCGTGATCGAGCTGCGCGACGAAAAGGTCGATCTGGAGGATGTGAAGGGCGAGATCGTCACCCACGATCAGCGCCTTGTGGCGCGCGGCATGGTTCTGAACGGCAAGTGGATCGCGGCGGCATGACACAGGTCTCCATCTGGGCGTATCCGTGGGATTTGCATGACATCGGTGTCGATGCGGCGATGGACCGCGTGGCCGCGCAGGGTGTGAACACGGTCAGCCTGGCGACTTCCTACCATGCCGGCCGGTTCCTGCAGCCCGGCAATCCGCGCCGGCGCGTGTGGTTCCCGCAGGACGGCACCGTCTATTACGCGCTGGACGAGGCACGCTGGCAGGGGGCGGAGATTCGCCCGCTCCAGGCGGATATCGTCGCGTCCGAAGGCGACTATCTGGCCGATCTGTGCGCGCGCCGCGATGCGGGCGGCCCCGCCGTGTCCTGCTGGACGGTGTGCCTGCACAACACGCGGCTCGGCATGGCGCATCCCGGCCACGTCATGCGCAGCGCCCATGGCGATCCGCATTCCTACGCGCTGTGCCCGTCCAGCCCGGCGGCCCGCGCCTATGTCACCGGCATGGTGGCTGAGGTGACGGAACGCTACCGCCCCGACCGGATCGAGCTGGAAAGCCCCGATTTCATGGGCTTCGATCACGGCTTTCACCATGAAAAGGACGGGCTGGGTCTGCTGGAGGAAGAGACGTTCCTGCTGGGCGTCTGCTTTTGCGACCATTGCACCGCGCGGGCGGGCGCGGCGGGCGTACCCGCCCGCGCGGCGCGCGAGGCCGTGCGCGGGCTGCTGGATGCGGCCTTTGCCCGCGAATTGCCCGAGCCGCAGTTTCCGGATTTCCCCGAACGCGGGATCGACGCTTTCGACAGCCTGCCCGATCTGCACGCCTATCTGCGCTGGCGGACCGAGCCGGTCACATCGCTGATCGCCGAGATCCGCGCGGCGGCGCATCCCGAAACCGCGGTGCTGCTGATCGACGCCGAGGGCAGTTGGGGCGGCGGGGTCGATACGGCGGCCGCCGCGGCCGAATGCGACGGGCTGCTTTACTGCGTCTACTTCACCCCGGCGGAACAGGTCGGCGCGGTGCTGGCGCAAGCGCGCGATGCAATCGGGCCGGACAAGACCCTGATCGCGGGGTTCCAGCTGTTCCACCCCGAGGTCGCGGGCGCGGGCGATCTGCGTGCCCGCGTCGCCGCCGCCGAGCCCTTTGTCGACGGGGTCAACTTCTACAATCTTGGCCTGGTCCCGCCCGCGCGGCTGGACTGGATCGGCGCGGCGCTGGCGGGATGAGACTGCGGCGCAGCATACGCGGTCACTTGCGCCGGGCAGGCATGTTCCGACCGGCGCCGGGCCGTCCCATTTCCTCTGAAAGTGAGGCGCAATGACCGAACCGCTGCTGAAACTGACCGGCATCACCAAGCATTTCGGCGCCATCGAGGCGCTGCGCGGCATCGACCTCGAGGTGCGCGCCGGCGAGGTGGTGGCGCTTCTGGGCGACAATGGCGCGGGCAAGTCGACGCTGGTCAAGATCATCGCCGGCGGGCTGAAGCCGTCCTCGGGCAGCGTGTGGTTCGACGGGGCCGAGCGCCACTTCGCCTCGCCGTCCGAGGCCAAGAAGGCCGGGATCGAGACCGTCTATCAGGATCTGTCGCTGTGCGTGAATGCCGATGTGGTGGCCAATTTCTTCATGGGCCGCGAGATCACCAGGAAGGTGCTGGGTATCCCGATCCTTCAGGAAAAGGAGATGGAGCGCATCACCGGCCAAGCCATCGCCGAGGCCGGCACGCGCATCCCGTCCCTGCGCACCAATGTCGAACATCTGTCCGGCGGCCAACGCCAGGCCATCGAGCTGAACCGTTTCGTGCATTTCGGCGGCAAGCTGGTGCTGCTGGACGAACCCTTTGCCGCGCTGGGGGTCGAGCAGACCGCCCGCGGCATGGAGATGATCCGCCAGGTCGCCGACCGCGGCGTCGGCGTGATCGTCATCACCCATATCATGGCGCAGGCCTTCCAGGTCGCAGACCGGATCGCGGTGATCCGGCACGGCAAGGTGGCCGGCGACGTCGAGACCGCGAAGACGTCCCCCGAACAGGCGGTCGAGATGATCACCGGGGGCACCCTGACCATCGCCGGAATGGACAGGGCCGGAACGGGACGTGATCCGGCGCAACAGGGAGAGGAAGCGAACAGATGAAACTTTCAAGACGCGTGTTTTTCGGAACCGTCGCGGCGGCCGCGCTGGCCAGTGCGGCGGCGGCCCAGGACAAGGGCACGATCTATTACATGGTGCCGACGCTGCTGGACGAGTTCCAGACGACATCGGTCGATGCGATCGA
Source organism: uncultured Paracoccaceae bacterium (assembly GCA_947503765.1). GTDB lineage: Bacteria > Pseudomonadota > Alphaproteobacteria > Rhodobacterales > Rhodobacteraceae > Psychromarinibacter. Next base: position 119,152 of record CANNFA010000006.1, read on the forward strand.
AAAGTTCATGGGCGATGTCGGCTATGATGTCGTGACGCTGAACGCCGACAACAAGACCGATATCCAGCAAAGCCAGATGTCCGACACGATCCTGCTGGATCCCGATGCCATCGTCATCGCACCGGTGGATTTCAACGCGCTGGTTCCGGCCATCGACGAGGCCCGCGCCGCCGGCATTCCGGTGATGATCTTCGACCGGCAGATCACCGACACGATGATCGACCTGACCTCGGTCGCCGGCACCATCGAGATCGGCCATGTCGCGGCGGCAGAGATCAAGCGCCTGCTGACGGAAAAGAACGGCTCTGTCACCGGCACGATCCTGCAGGTTCTGGGCGATCCGGGCGACCCCTACACGCTGGACATCCAGCAGGGGTTCGAGGAGCGGATGGAGGGCGACGACGTCACCATCATCACCCAGCCGGCGATGCAGTGGGAGGCGTCGAATGCCGGCTCCATCGTGGCCGACGAATTGCTGGCGACGCCCGATATCGACCTGATCTTCGTGCATGCCGCGCATCTGGCCGTGGCGGCCGTCGCCTCGCTCGAGGCGGCGGGCAAGGCGCCGGGCGACGTGCTGCTGGTGTCGTCGAACGGCGCGCCGGTCGGGCTGGATCTGATCCGGCAGGGCTGGGAACAGGTCGAGGTGGAGCAGCCGCTGTTCGCGCAGGCCGCCGCGCTGGCGATGTTCGCCGACAAGGTGGTGAACGGCGAAGAGATCGAGCCGGGCACCTATGACGTGCTGGGCCTGCAATCGGAGCTGACGATCGAGGAATGGGGCCCGAACATCAAGATCCCCGGCGCCGCGATCACGGCCGACAACGTGGACGAGCCGCGCTTCTGGGGAAATTTGCAGGCGCCGGACGATCCGATCACGCCGGTGGAATGACCGCCCCCGCCTGACGACACGCCGGGCCGGACATGTTTCCGGCCCGGCGGCCTTGCCGGCCTGCCCATCGGGAAAGACACACCATGACGCCTGCGCGACGCCGCACGATAGAATTCCTGCTCGACAACCTGGTCTGGCTGATGCTGATCACCGTTCTGGTGATCTTCTCGCTGACCATCCCGCGATATTTCCAGTTCGGCATCTTTGCCAACATCCTTGAACAATCGACCTATGTCGGCGTGATGGCGATCGGGCTGGCGATGGTCATCATCTCGGGCAATCTCGACCTGTCGGTCGAATCCACCGCCGCGCTATCGGCAATGGTGACGGGGCTGCTCTTCGCCTCATCGGGGATCGGGCTGGGCATCGACCTGGGTCCGGCCATCGTGATGATCCCGGTCTCGATGCTGATCGCCGTGGCGGTCGGCACATTGATCGGCTTCATCAACGGGTTCTTCACGGTCAAGATCGGCATGTCGGCCTTCATCGTCACGCTGGCGTCGTTCATCTGGGTGCGCGGGCTGGTGGTGGCGATCTCGGGCGGGCGGTCGGCGCAAAGCCTGGCCCCCGAGATCCGCATGATCGGGATCGAGCGGCTGTTCGGCATCCCGCTGCTGGCCTGGATCTCGGTGCTGTGCTTCGTCATCTTCGCCTTCATCATGGCCAAGACGCCGTTCGGGCGCTACATCACGCTGGTGGGCGGCAACGAGGCGGCGACCTTTCGCGCCGGCATCCCGTCGGGGCGCATCCTGTGGATGTCCTTCGTGCTGGCCGGGGCGCTGGCGGGGCTGGCCGGCTGGCTGCTGGCGATCCGCACCTCGGGCGCGACGGCCAATCTGGGGGTGGGGATGCTGTTCAACGCATTTGCCGCCGTGGTGATCGGGGGCGTGTCGCTGAAGGGTGGCATCGGCAAGCTGCCGGGGGTCTATGCCGGGGTGCTGCTGATCTATTCGATCCACACCGCGATCAACCTGATGCGGCTGCCGGCGCATTGGACGCAGGTCATCCTTGGCCTGCTGGTTCTGGCGGCGGTGCTGCTGGACACGCTGAAACTGAGATTGAGGGAGAGACTTCTATGACGGGCAGGCTGGACGGGCGCGCGGCGCTGGTGATCGGCGGCGCGCGCGGCATCGGCGGCGGCATCGCGCGGCGCTTTGCCGCCGAGGGCGCGCAAGTGGTGATCGCCGACATGGAGGCCGAGGCCGGAACCGCGCTGGCCGGGGAACTGGGCGGCGCCTTTGTGAAGACCGACATCGCGAAGCCCGAAGAGGCCGAGGCCGCCGTCGCCGAGGTGACGGGCCGGCACGGCCGGCTGGATATCCTGGTGCAGAATGCCGGTATCTATCCCTGGACCCTGATCGAGGATACCGACCTTGACGAATGGAATTCCGTTCTGGGCGTGAACCTGGGCGGCTGTTTCCTGGCGACCAAGGCGGCGGTGAAACCGATGAAGGCGCAGGGCTATGGGCGCATCGTGCTGACCTCGTCGATCACCGGGCCGCGCGTGACCTCGCCCGGCCACGGCCACTACGCCGCGTCCAAGGCGGGGATCAACGGCTTCATCCGCTCTGCCGCGCTGGAATTCGCGGGCCACGGCATCACCGTCAACGGGATAGAGCCGGGCAATATCTTGACCGAGGGGATGAAGGCGCAACGCTCGGCCGCCTTCATCCGCGACATGGAAAGCGCGATCCCGGTGGGCCGCATGGGTACGCCCGAGGATATCGCGGCGGCGGCGGAATTCCTGGCGTCCGAGGATGCGGCCTTTGTCACCGGCACGACCATCGTGGTCGATGGCGGGCAGATCCTGCCCGAGGGCAACGATTTCCGCCTGACCCCGGACTGACATGACCTTGCCGGGACAGATCATCAACGCCGCCGGAACGCTGACGCGGCTATCCGCCGGACCGCTCGCGCCCGGCGTCTTGCAGGCGATGGAAGCGGCCGATGCCGCCTCGGTGGACATGGTGCACTACCACGCCCATGCCGGCGCGCGGATCGCCGCGGCGACGGGCGCCGAAAGCGGGCTGGCCACCTCGGGCGCGTCGGCGGGGCTGCTGCTGGCGGCGGCCGCCTGCCTTGCGCGGGACGATTTTGCGCGGATGAACGCGCTGCCCCGCACCGGCGATCTGCGCGAGATCGTGATCGCCCGCAGCCACCGCAACGGCTATGATCACGCGCTGCGCATGGCCGGCGCGCGGCTGGTCGAGGTGGGGCTGCCGGAGCCTGCCGCCGGCGCCGGAGTGCGCGATGTCGAGCCCTGGGAATACGCCGCCGCGATCGGGCCGCGCTCTGCCGCCGTGGCCTTTACCGCGACCCGCGCCAATGCCGCGCAGCTGCCGGAAATCGCCGCAGCCGCCCATGCGGCCGGCGTGCCGGTGATCGTCGATGCCGCCGCCGAGTTGCCGCCCGCCGCCAACCTGCGCCGCTTCATCGCGGATGGCGCCGATCTGGTGACGTTTTCGGGGGGCAAGGTGCTGGGCGGGCCGGCGGGAACCGGGCTGCTGGCGGGGCGGCGCGACCTGATCGCCTCGGCCGCGCTGCAAAGCCTGGACCTCGATGTGCGGCTGGCCGATTTCGCGCCGGTGCCGGACTTCATCGACATGACCCGCTTTGCCGGGCTGCCGCGCCACGGGGTCGGGCGCGCCGCCAAGCTGGGCAAGCACGAGATCGCCGGGCTGCTGGCCGCGCTGGACCATTTCCTGGCCGAAGGCGATGCGGCGCGACATGCGCGCTGGCTGGGGGTTGTCAGCGATCTGGCAGGTACCCTGCCGAAGGCGCGCGCCGCGATCCTGCACGGATCGGACACGAACCGCATCCCGCTGCTCATGCTGGGCTTTGCCGATGCCGATGCCGCGCAGGCGGCAGATCGGCAAATGCGCGCGCGTCCGGTGCCGGTGCATCTGGGCACCGATCCGGGCGATCCCGCCGCCCTGCTGGTCAACCCGGTCTGCCTGCGCGCGGGCGACCAGGCGGCGCTGGCCGAGGCGCTGAACGCGGTGCTGTGACGGTTCAGTCGCCCAGCGGCTCCAGCGCGTTGCCGGATCGGTGGGTCAGCGCGGTATAGCGGATGCGCCGCAGGCTTTCGCGGGCGCGCGGCCCCAGCGTATAGCCGGTGGCCGCCGACAGCAGGTCGACCACCGCAAGATAGGCAAAGCGCACCGAGGTCGGGGTCAGCGTGTCCTGCGTTTCCTGCACCGTGACGCAAAGCGGGTGGTGCACCGCATCCGCCAGCGGGCTGGCCAGCGCGGTGATCGCGATGGTGGTCGCGCCGTAGCCGCGCGCGAGGTTCACCGCCTCGATCAGCTCGGCCGTGCGGCCCGACGCCGATACGGCAAGCACCACGTCCTCGGGCCCCAGCGTCGCGGCGGTCATGCGCATGAAATACGCCTCGGGGCAGCAGGCCACGTTCACCCCGTAGCGGAACAGCCGGTACTGCGCCTCTTCGGCGAGGATCGACGCGCTGCCGCCAAGCCCGAAGGTGACCACCTGCCGCGCGCCTGCAACCGCTTCGGCGGCGGCCTGCACGGCGGCGGGGGAAAGCTGGCGCTCGACCTCGCGGATCGCGCCGCGCGCATCGGCGAGGATCGGCGACCAGTAGGCGGGCGCATGGGCGTCCGGCGGCGCGGCCGGCGCGTCGGCGTTCAGGTACAGCTCTCCGACCACCAGGCTTTGGGCGAGGCGCAGCTTGAAATCGCGCACGCCCAGACAGCCGATGGCGCGGCAGAACCGCGTGACGCTGGGCTCGCTGACGCCCGCGCGCAGGGCGAGGCAGGCGATGCTTTCCTCGACGGCGCGGCGCACATCCGCGAGCACGGCCGCGCCGACCTTGCGTTCGGCGGGCGACAGCGTGTCGAGCCGGTCCTTGATCCGGCCCAGAACGTCCGGCACCTGGCCCGGACGCGCGGGCGCAGTGTCTGGCGGCACGTCCGGCGCCGAGAGGCCGGGATCCGGTGGAGTGGCTTCCATGCGGCTCTCCTGATTGTGCTGCAATGGTCGCCAAGCTGCGGGGTTTGGTCAAGTATCTTGCAAGATCACATAACGAACAAATCCGCAAAATACTGAAAATATGTGAAAAAATTTTGCGTGCCCGAATCTCTTGACAGGTTTGTAACTGAATTACAGACTTGGCGGCGCGGTGATCAGCTTTCGCTGCGCCCATCCGGGGCGCGGGGTGGCGGAGCGCCGCGCATGGCCGGCGGGGATGCAGGGCCGCGCAATGGGGGAGGCGCATGAGCTATTGTTTCGATCTGTCCGGCAAGCGGGCCTTCGTGACCGGCGGCAGCCGCGGGCTGGGCCGCGAGATGACGCTGGCGCTGGCCAAGGCCGGGGCCGACATCGCCATGGTCGCCCGCAAGGCCGAGGCGCTGAACGAGACCGCCGCCGAGATCCGCGCGCTGGGCCGCACCTGCTGGACCTTCGAGGCGGATATGGGCGTGCCGGCCGAGGCCGAGGCGCTGTGCCACCGCGCGCTGGACGAGGCGGGGCCGTTTGGCATCGTCATCAACAATGTCGGCGGCCGCCGGGTCAGCGTGCGGACAGAGGATCTGGATCTTGCCACCTGGCAGGAGCTGATCGACCTGAACCTGACCACCACATTCGTCTGCTCGCGCGTTCTGGGCGCGGCGATGATCGCGGCGGGGCAGGGCGGGCGGATCCTCAACGTCGCCTCGATCAACGCGCTGATCGCCGGGCGCGGCATCGGCGGGCGGCATTACGAGGCGGCGAAAGCGGCCGTGATCCAGTTCACCCGCGCGCTGGCGGTGGACTGGGCCGAGCACGGCATCACGGCGAACGCGATCTGTCCAGGCATCTTCGCCACGGCGCCGAACCTGAAGTGGAAGGAAACCCACCCCGAGATCATCGACCGTATCGTTGCGGATATCCCCATGGGAACAATGGGCGATCCGCGCGACATCGGCGCGCTGGCTGTCTATCTCGCGTCGGATCAGGCGCGTTTCATGACCGGCGCGAGCCTTGTCATCGACGGGGGCCAGACCTGTCTTTGACCACCATTCATCAACAGGGAGACTGAATAGATGAAACTGGGTAAACTGCTGGGCGGAATTGCGCTTGCCGCGCTGATGGCCGCACCGGTATCGGCGCAGACCCTGCGCTATGCCACGATCGGCGAGCCGCCGAGCCTGGACTCGCAGATGGGCACGGCCACGCTGGCCTCGACCATCTCGCAGCACATGTTCGAAACGCTATACGCCTTCGACGCGGCCTTTGCACCGCAGCCCTATCTCGTGACCGGAGAGACGATTTCGGACGATGGCAAGACCATCGTGATGACTGTCCGCGAGGGGGTGAAGTTCCATAACGGCGACACGCTGGATGCCGCGGACGTGGCCGCCTCGCTGTCGCGCTGGGCCGAGCATGGCGCGCGCGGCAAGCTGCTGGAGCTGACCAGCGCCGAGGCGACCGGCGACATGGAAGTGACGCTGACCCTGGCAGAGCGCAACGGCGCGTGGAAAAGCATCCTGGCCTATGTGAATGGCGGGCCGGTCATCTACCCGGCCGAGATCGTCAGCGCCGCCGCAGGAGAGCCGATCGCGGCCGAGAACTATGTCGGCACCGGCCCCTACGAATTCGGCGAGGTGCGCCCGAACCGCTATGTCGAACTGACCCGGTTCGAGGGCTACACCCCGAACCCGGCCGAAAGCGACGGCGAGGCGGGCACCCGCGTGGCCAATTTCGAGACGCTGCGCTTCATCCCCGTGCCCGATGTCGGCACCCGCGTCTCGGGCGTGCAGGCCGGCGATTACGATTATGCCGAATATATCTCGGGCGACCTTTATGGTCTGGTCAAGGACGACCCGGCGATCCAGGTCAAGATCAGCACCGCGCCGATCTTCGGTCTGATGTTCATGAACTCCGATTCCGGGCCGCTGGCGACCAATACCAAGCTGCGCCAGGCGATCATGGCCGCGCTGAACATGGAACAGGCGCTTCAGGTCTCGGTCGGCGAGCCGGAACTGTTCGAGGCGGACGGCGCGTTCTTCCCCGAGGGCAATGTCTGGCACACCGAGGCCGGCACCGACGCCTACAACCAGGGCGACCCGGAAAAGGCCAGGGTGCTGGCCGAGGAAGCGGGCTATGACGGCACGCCGATCAAGCTGCTGGTCTCGACCAACTACAAGGCGCATTTCGACGATGCCAGCGTGTTCACCCGCCAGCTGGCGGATGCCGGCATCAACGTGCAGATGGTCGTGGTCGACTGGGCAACGCTGCTGCAACTGCGCGGCCAGCCGTCCGAATGGGACATGTTCATGACCCATCACGGCTCGATCCCCGATCCGGTGCTGCTGACCGTGCTGAACGACAGCTATCCCGGCTGGTGGCAGACCGACGAGAAGCACGCGCTGATGGACCGCTTCACCGGCACCTCGGATCTGGCCGAACGCCAGGCCGCCTGGGAAGAGCTTCAGGCGCTGATCTACGAACAGCTTCCGGTGGTGAAGGTGGGCAACATCCTGTCCTACGACATCGCGTCGCCCGACCTGACGACGCCGTGGGAACGGGCCCCGGCCTTCCCGCATTTCTGGGGCGCCTCGAAGTAGGTCCGCAGAAGTGGGACGTTACGTCATAAGACGCACCGGCGCGGCGATCATGACCCTGATCGCCGCGTCGATTGTCATTTTCGCCTTCATCCACCTGATACCGGGCGATCCGGTCTATGTGATGCTGGGCGACGGGGCGACGCCCGAACAGGTCGCCGCGCTGCGCGACCGCATGGGCCTGGATGAGCCGGTGGTGGTGCAATACCTGATCTGGGCCGGCAATGCGCTGCAGGGCGATCTGGGCCAGTCGATCTTTTTCGACACGCCGGTGACACAGGTGATCCGCGAGGGCGCGGAAACCTCGATCCTGCTGGCGCTGATCACCATGGTCTGGATCGTCGCCTTCGGCGTGCCGGTGGGCATCCTGGCCGCGATCCGGCAGGGCACGGTGATCGACCAGGGGCTGTCCGGGCTGGCGATGCTGCTGGCCTCGGTGCCGACCTTCTGGGTCGGGCTGTACCTGATCCTGATCTTCGCGGCCGGGCTGGGCTGGTTTCCAAGCTCGGGCTATCCGTCGATCTTCGAGGAGGGCGGGCTGGCGAACCTGCGCTACCTGATCCTGCCCAGCCTGGCGCTGGCCGCGCCCAACGCGGCGCTGATCTTGCGGCTGACGCGGGCCTCGATGCTGGATGTCGCGCGCGAGGATTACGTGCGCACTGCCCGCGCCAAGGGCATCGCGCCGTCGCGCGTGGTGCTGCGGCACATCCTGCGCAACGCGCTGCTGGCGGTGGTGTCGGCCTTCGGCTTCACCTTTGCCGCGCTGATTTCCGAGGCGGTCGTGACCGAGACCGTCTTTGCCCTGCCCGGCGTGGGGCGCACCGTGGTGCAGTCGATCCTGCGCCGCGACTACCCGGTGATCCAGGGGGTGATCCTGATCATCGTGTGCATGTACCTTGTCATCAACCTGGCCGTGGACCTGTCCTACCGCCTGCTCGATCCGAGGGTGGAACTGGAATGAGACAGATCCTGATGACCTGGGCGCGCCCGATGGCGGCCCGCCCGATGACGGCCCTCGGCATCGCGTTCCTGCTGCTGATCGTGCTGTTCGCCGCCGCCTCGCCGTGGATCGCGCCCTTCCCGCCGGATCAGATCGACCCGGTGAACCGCCTGCTGGAGCCGGGAGGCGCGCATCTGCTGGGCACCGACCATTTCGGCCGCGACACGTTCAGCCGGGTGGTCTATGGCGCGCGTCTGGCGCTGCTGATCGGGGTGGGCGTGGTCGCCTTCGCGCTGGCCTCGGGCGTGCCGATCGGCATCCTGTCGGCGCTTTATCCCAACCTCGGCAAGGTGCTGATGCGCATGGTCGACGTGCTGATGAGCTTTCCGTCGCTGCTGCTGGCGCTGGGGCTGATCGTTATCCTGGGGCAGGGGGTGTTCAACGCGATCCTGGCCATCGGGCTGATCTACCTGACCACCACGGCGCGGATCGTCTATGGCGTGGCGCTGCGGCTCAAGGCGGAGCCGTATGTCGAGGCCGCGCGCAGCGCCGGGGCCGGGCCGTGGTGGATCGTCACCCGGCACATATTGCCGAACATGATCTCGCCGCTGCTGGTGCAGGCCAGTTTCGTCTTCGCCTTCGCGCAGCTTGGCGCGGCGTCGCTGGATTTCCTCGGCCTCGGCGCGCCGCCCGACATTCCGTCCTGGGGCAACATGCTGGCCGAATCGCGGATCTACATCACCCGCGCGTCGTGGCTGCTGCAGTGGCCGGGGCTGATGATCGTGCTGACCGCGTTCTCGCTGAACCTTGTCGGTGACGCGCTGCGCGACCGGATGGATCCGCGTTTCCGCGAGATGGTGGGGAAATGATGGTGCGGGAATGGTTGAAACCGGGGCGTAGAGCCGCAGGCCGGGCAGCGCCGACCCGGCGGGGCGGGGTTGAGCTGTACACGCCGCACACGAAAGCATCCAAGACTGGTGCTTTGAAATGCCATCGCCAAAAGCGCCGCCCCGTGGGGGGCGGGTCGGCGCTGCCCGGCCTGCGGTCGGGCGGGGCATTCGAAGTTGAGCGCAATCATGCTGAATATCAGAGTCTGTCATGCTGAGCGTCGAGAACCTCGTCGTCTCGGTCGGACGCGGCCCCGACATCGTGCGCGGCGTCTCCTTCGGGATCGAGCCGGGAGAGATCCTGGGCCTGGTCGGAGAATCCGGCTCTGGCAAGAGCATGACTTCGCTGGCGCTGATGGGCCTGCTGCCGCCCAAGCTGGGCATATCCGCCGGCCAAGTCGTTCTGGACGGCGCCGACATCACCCATCTTGCGCCGCATCAGCGGGTGCGCCGCAAATGCGGCAAGGTGGCGATGATCTTTCAGGAACCGATGACCTCGCTCAACCCGGTGCTGCGGATCGGCGAGCAGATCGAGGAGGCGGTGCGCGTCCATGACCCGGATGCCGACGCCCCGGCCCGCGCGCGCGAATTGCTGGACATGGTGCGCATCCCCGATGCCGCGCACCAGCTTTCGGCCTATCCGCACCAATTGTCGGGCGGGATGCGCCAGCGGGTGATGATCGCCATCGCGCTGGCCTGCCGGCCGCAGGTGCTGATCGCGGACGAGCCGACGACGGCGCTGGACGTGACGGTGCAGCGCCAGGTGCTGGGCCTGATCCGCGAGCTGTGCGACAGCCTGCATATGGGCGTGCTGTTCATTACCCACGATCTGGGCGTCGTCGCGCAACTGGCCGACCGGGTGGCGGTGATGTATGCCGGCAAGCTGGTGGAGACGTCGGATGTCGGCCCGCTGTTCCGCGCGCCGCTGCATCCCTACACGGCCGGGCTGATGGCCTGCCTGCCCGACCCGGAATCGGACGATCCCGCCCTTGCCACGATCCCCGGCGCCGCCCCGCGCCCCGGCGACATCCCCGATGGCTGCCCCTTCGCGCCGCGCTGCGACCGGGCCGCCGCACCCTGCCGGTCCGGCCCGGTGCCGCTTGCCCATGGCGCGCCGGGACAGTCGGCGCGCTGCCACTTTCCGCTGAACGAAAGGGCCAGCGCATGACGGGCACGGCCACCGAAACGGACACGATCCTGGAGATCCGCGACCTGAAAAAGGTCTACAAGGTCCGGCGCGGCGGCGTGCAGCACGAATTGCGCGCGGTGAACGGGATTTCCCTGTCCGTCGCGCGCGGCGAAACGCTGGGCATCGTCGGAGAATCGGGCTGCGGCAAGTCCACGCTCGCGCGGGTGCTGCTGGGCCTGACGCGCGCCGATGGCGGCAGCGTGACGCTGAACGGCACCGACCTGCTGGGCCGCGGCCGCCGCGCCATGGCCGAAACAAGGCTGAACCTGCGGATGGTGTTCCAGGATCCCTATGCCTCGCTGAACCCGCGCCGGTCGGTCGGCGATTCCGTGGCCGAAACGGGGGATATCCACCGCATCTTCTCCGGCCGGCGCGACCGCGCCGCGCGGATCGGCGAGGCGCTGGACCGCGTCGGGCTCGGGGCCGGCTTCGCCTCCAGCTACCCGCACGAATTGTCTGGCGGGCAGCGCCAGCGCGTCGGCATCGCCCGCGCCATCCTGCCCGAGCCGGAACTGGTGATCGCGGACGAGCCGGTTTCCGCGCTGGACGTGTCGATCCAGGCGCAGGTGCTGAACCTGCTGGCCGAGCTCAAGGCGCGGCTGGGGCTGACGCTGATGTTCATCAGCCACGATCTGGGCGTGGTGGCCAAGATATCCGACCGGGTGGCGGTGCTGTACATGGGCGAGGTGGTCGAGATCGCGCCGGCCCGCGCGCTGTTCACCGATCCGCGCCATCCTTATACCGAGCTGTTGATCGACGCGATCCCGCGCCCGGACCCCGCGCACCGGATCACCGGCGCGATCGAGGCGGACGAGCCGCCCAGCCGGATCGGCGCGGCGCAGGGTTGCCCGTTCCGCGACCGCTGCCCGCGCGCCACCGACATCTGCGCCGCCGAGGCGCCGAAACTGCGCGAGGTGGCGCCGGGGCGGTTCGTGTCCTGCCACCACGCCTGAGAGTTGCGGCGCCGCAAATGACGGACGCCGCATAACGCGCGGCCAGGCCCCGGCGCGTCCGCCCCTGGGCGGGCGCTGTCAGGACGGGTGAGCGGTGCGGTTTATGGCGGCCTTCTCGCATGACATCGCTTCGGTGCGGGACGGAGACCATGCGCCCGCCCTCGGGAAGGGGCGGGCGCGGCGGGGGCTGGTCGCCCCCGCACGCATCGCACGCAGTCCGCCTTCGCCCCCTTGCACCCGGCCGCGATCCGCCGCAGCTTGCGGCCCGAGCGCAGCAGGAGAGCGACATGAGCAAGGCGACAATCGACGAGACGATGCTGGACAGGCTGGCCGAGGTGGCGGTGCGCGTCGGCGTGAACATCCAGCAGGGCCAGGACCTGGTGCTGACCGCCCCCGCCGAGGCGCTGCCGCTGGTGCGCCGCGTGGCCGCCGCCGCCTACCGGGCCGGGGCCGGGCTGGTCACGCCGATCCTGTCGGACGGCGATGTCACGCGCGCGCGTTACCTGCATGCCGGCGAGGACAGTTTCGACCGCGCGCCCGGCTGGCTTTACGACGGGATGGCCGCCGCCTTTGCCGGGGGCGCCGCGCGCATGGCCATTGCCGGGGACGACCCGATGCTGCTGTCCGACATCGACGCGGCGAAGGTGTCGCGCGCCGGCAAGGCCAATTCGATGGCCTACAAGCCGGCGATGGAGCATATCGTCAATTTCGACGTCAACTGGGCGATCGCCAGCTACCCGCATCCGGGCTGGGCGCGGCGCGTCTTCCCCGACTTGCCCGAGGACGAGGCGGTGGTGCGGCTGGCCGACGCGATCTTCGCGGCCAGCCGGGTGGACACCCCCGACCCGGTCGCCGCCTGGGCGGACCACAACGCCGCGTTGCGCGCGCGGACCGACTGGCTGAACGAACGGCGCTTCGCCGCGCTTCATTTCCGCGGGCCCGGCACCGACCTGACGGTGGGCCTTGCCGACGGGCATGAATGGATGGGCGGCGCGTCCCGCGCGAAGAACGGCGTGATCTGCAACCCGAACATCCCCAGCGAGGAGGTGTTCACCACCCCCCACGCGGAGAAGACCGAGGGAACGGTGCGCGCCACCAAGCCGCTGGCGCACCAGGGCAGCCTGATCGAGGGGATCGAGGTGCGCTTCGAGAAGGGCCGCATCACCGAGGCCCGCGCCAGCCGCGGCGAGGATGTGCTGCGCGAGCTGATCGCCACCGACGAGGGCGCGCGCCGCCTGGGCGAGGTGGCGCTGGTCCCGCACGGATCGCCGATCTCGCAATCGGGGCTGCTGTTCTACAACACCCTGTTCGACGAGAACGCGGCCTGCCACATCGCGCTGGGCCAGTGCTATTCCAAGTGCTTCGTGGATGGCGGCGACCTGTCGGCCGACCAGATCGCGGCGCAGGGCGGCAATTCCAGCATGATCCATGTCGACTGGATGATCGGCAGCGCCGAGACCGACATCGACGGCATCACCGATACGGGCGACCGCGTGCCGGTCTTCCGCGCCGGCGAATGGGCGGACTGACGCCCGCGCCTCTATCCGCATCTTGCCGGGGCTGCGGCCGCGGGCAAGACGCGGTGCCGGCTTTTGCAGAAGATCGGAGACGGGCGAGCAGGCAGAAAAACGACATCAGGTGACGCTTTTGGGCCCGGATCGGTTGATGACCCGGAAGAAAACCGGCATGGTAAAGGCCGAAAGTCCGAGAGTGACACCTCGGTCTGCCGGGCCCGATAACCGCGCCGGTGCCGGTGGCTGGACGTTTCAAGCGCGATTGTAGGCCAGGGCGGATGCACATCCGATTGTAGGGCGGCCCGACCATCGTCTTCAGGGCGCACCGCAGAGGCCACGACAAGGATATCCCATGAACTTCATGCAGAACACGATCACCCGCTCGCTGGTGCTGGCGCTCGGCGCGGCCATTGCGACCCCCGCGGTGCAGGCCGGCCCGCTTGCCGACCGCATCGAGGCCGGAGAGCCCATTCGCCTGGGCTTCGCCGCCGCGCCGCCCTGGGCCTATGCCGGCGATGACGGGTCGGCCAAGGGCTTTGTCAACGACATCACCATCGGCGTGCTCGAAAAGATGGGCTACACCGATATCGAGCCTGTGCTGACCGACTGGGCCGGCCTGATCCCGAGCATCAACGCCGAGCGCGTGGATATCGTCACCGGCGGCATGTACATCCTGCCGGCGCGCTGCGCGAACATGGACTTTTCCGAGCCGATCGGCGTGTTCGGCGATGCCTTTGTCGTGCCCGCGGGCAACCCCAAGGGCGTGAGCACCTACCAGGAGATCATCGACCAGGGCCTGATCATGGTCGCGCCCGCGGGCTACAACACCATTGCCGACGCCAAGGAGGCCGGCGTGCCGGCGGGCAACATCATGGAGGTGCCGGGCACCACCGAGATGCTGGCCGCCATCCGCGCGGGCCGGGCCGATGCCGGCGCGACCAACGCGCTTGAGGCGCAGCGCGTGCAGGACATGTCGGACGAGGTCGAGATGACCGATCCGCTGGCCTTCCCGGCCGAGAACCGCACGCCGGTCGGCGTCGGCTTTCACCCCGATGACGATGCGTTCCGCGAGGAATTCAACGCCGCCCTGGCAGAATATCTCGGCTCTGACGAGATGATGGAGAAAGTGGCGTCCGAGAGCTACATCGCGGCCTTCCTGCCCGATGGCCAGACCACGGAAGCGGCCTGCAACGCCGAGTGACCGGCATCGACAGCAACAGCACAAAGCCGGACGGCGACACCCCGCCGTCCGGCTTTTTCTTTCCCCTCCAAGGATCTTGATCCGCGATGTCCTATCTGGATTTCCTTGCTGCCCACAGTGACCGGCTGATCAGCGGCACGCTGATCACCCTGGCGCAATTCGTGCTGGCGGCCCTGGTGGCCGTGGCGGCGGCGCTGATCTCTGGGCTGATGAAGCTTGCCCCGCTCAAGCCCGTGCGCGGCGTGGCCACCGTCTATATCGAGATTTTCCGCGGCACCTCGCTGCTGGTGCAGCTTTACTGGATCTTCTTTGCGCTGCCGCTGTTCGGGATCAGCCTTGATAAATTCACCGCCGGCTTCGTCACGGTCGGGCTGTGCTACGGCGCCTACGGGGGCGAACTGGTGCGCGGCGCGGTGGTGTCGGTGCCCAAGGGCCAGTGGGAGGCGGCGCTGGCGTTGAACATGTCGCCCCTGCGGCGCATGTGGCGCATCATCCTGCCGCAGGCTTTGGTGGGGATGCTGCCGCCCTGGGGCAACCTGATGGTCGAAATCCTCAAGGGTACGGCGCTGGTCGCGCTGATCTCGGTCACCGACCTGATGTTCGAGACCCGCCAGATCAACAACAACACCTTCCTGTCGGCGCAGGCCTTCGGCTCGGCGCTGATCATCTACTACGTGTTCGCCCGCTTCATGGTCACGCCGCTGATGCGCTGGCTGGAACGGGTGATGGCGCGCAAGATCGGGAGGGCCTAGGCCATGATCGGCTGGAAATGGGACTTCACCGCCGAAATCCTGCCACGCCTTGGCCTGGCCACGCTGAACACGCTGATGGCGGCAGGGGGCGGTTATGCCGTGGCGCTGGTGCTGGGCCTGATCTTTGCGCTGGCGCAGCGCACACCGTTCCGCCCGCTGACGGTGGTGACGCGCGAGGTGGTGGAGTTCATCCGCTCGACCCCGCTGCTGCTGCAGATCTTCTTCATCTACTATGTCGGCCCGCAATTCGGCATACGCCTGTCGCCGTGGACCGCCGGGCTGATGGCGATCGGCCTGCATTATGCCGCCTACCTGTCCGAGGTCTATCGCGGCGGCATAGAGGGCGTGCCCAAGGGCCAGTGGGAGGCCGCGCGCGCCATCAACCTGTCGACGGTGCAGACCTATCGGCGCATCGTCATCCCCCAGGCGCTGCCGCCGGCGCTGGCGGGGATCGGCAATTACCTGGTGGGCATCTTCAAGGACACGCCGATGCTGTCGGTGATCGGGGTCGCCGAACTGATGCATGCCGCCAATTCCATCGGTGCCGAACATTACCGCTATCTTGAACCCTACACGATGGTGGGGCTCATCTTTCTCGCGATATCGCTGCCGACCGCCTGGCTCGTCCGCCGGTTCGAGACGGCGGTGCGCCGCAAACTGGGACTGATCAAATGACCGACGACATGAGCCGATACCCCCTGACGCTGGAGGGCGACGACGCCCCGATGGTGCGGTTCCAGAACGTCACCAAGAAATACGGCGACCTGACCGTGCTCGACCGGCTGGATCTTGACGTGGGCGCCGGCGAGATGGTCACGATCATCGGCCCGTCCGGGTCCGGCAAGACGACCGTGCTGCGGATGCTGATGACGCTGGAGACGATCGACAGCGGCGTGATCTATGTCGACGGCGAACCGCTGACCCACATGGAAAGGAACGGCCGCCTGGTGCGCGCCAACGCCGCGCATATGCGCCGGATGCGGTCCAAGATCGGCATGTGTTTCCAGCATTTCAACCTGTTTCCGCACATGACGGCGCTGGGCAACTGCATGGAAGGGCCGGTTCAGGTTCTGGGCATGTCGAAGAAGGAGGCCGAGGAACGCGCGCTGGAACTTCTCGACATGGTGGGCATGGCCGAGAAACGCGACCAGCATCCCGCCCGGCTGTCCGGCGGCCAGCAGCAGCGCGTGGCGATCGCCCGCGCGCTTGCCATGCGCCCCAAGGTGATGCTGTTCGACGAGGTGACATCGGCGCTCGACCCCGAGGTGATCAGCGAGGTGACCGGCGTGATCCGCGCGCTGGTCGACCAGCACAACCTGACCATGCTGATGGTCACGCACCAGATGGGCTTTGCGCGGGAAATCTCGGACCGGGTGTGTTTCTTCTTCGATGGCAGCATCGAGGAGCAGGGAACGCCGGAAATGCTGTTCGACAGCCCCGAAAAGGAACGCACCCAGCAATTCCTGAGCGCCGTCCTCGAAGCCAATTGAAGCGCGCCAGACGGTAAATTGGCGGCATGCCGCGCCCCCGGCGGCGGCGATGTTCGCGCCATGTGCGGGCCGGATCACTATGTCAGACATTGCAGATTGACTTTGTCCGACATTGTGACACGATCCCGCCATGGACGGCGATGGAGGCGAATATGGATCCGGCAAGCCGCGCGAGGTGCTCGACGCGGTGGCCGAGATGATCGTGGCACGCCAGATCGGCGTCGGCGACCGCCTTCCGCCGGAGCTGGAGCTTGCGCGCGATCTCGGCGTCGGCCGCTCGACGGTGCGCGAGGCGCTGCGGTCCTGGCAGAGCATGGGCATCGTCACGCGCAACAAGGGCGCGGGCACGGTCCTGCGCGTGCTGATCCCGGCGCAATCGCGGCAATACCCGCTGTCGATCTCGCTCGAGGCGCACAGCCTGATGCGCACCCTCGAAGTGCGCCGCCCGCTCGAGGTGGACGCCGCCCGGCTGGCCGCGATCCGCGCAACGGGGCGCCAGCGCCACCAGATCATGGACCGGATGTACGCGCTGATGGACGCGATGGAGACGGGAAAGGACTGGCGCCCGCAGGATCACGATTTTCACGCCGCGATCCACGATGCCACGGGCAACCCGCTCTACCGGCAGCTCATCGACCAGCTGCTGCACGCCTTCAAGGCGGTCTACGAGGCACCGTTCGGCGAGCCGCAGCTGGGCACTGATTCGATCCCGCTGCACCGCCCGCTGGCCGAGGCGGTGCATGGCGGCGACCCGGATGAGGCGGCGCGGGTGATGACCGCGATCCTGGACCTGACCGAAAAGGCCGCCCACGCCAAGATGAAAGAGATCGGCGAAGATGACTGACGAGAACATCGAAACCCTGTTGGCCCAGCCCCATGGCGGGGCCGAAGGCAGTGTGACGCCGCCGATCTACCAGTCGTCGCTGTTCACCTTCGACGATTTCGCCGCCTTCGAGGCGCGCATGTCCGGGCGCGGCAACCGCACGCTCTATTCGCGCGTCCAGAACCCCACCACCGCCAGTTTCGAGGCGCTGATGGCCAAGCTGGAAAACGGCGCGGCGGCGGTCGGGTTCGCATCCGGCATGGCGGCGATTTCCTCGACGCTGTTCGCGCTGCTCAAACCCGGCGACCGGCTGGCTTGCGTGCGCCACGTCTATCCCGACGCCTACCGGCTGATGGAACGGCTGCTGCGCCCCTGGGGGGTGACGATCACCTATCACGATCCCGCCGAGCTGGAGAATGACGCGGACCTGCTGAAGGGCGCGGCGGTCGCCTATCTCGAAAGCCCCAACTCGATGATGATGCAGGTGATGGACCTGCGAAAGGTGGCTGCCCATGCAAGCGCGCATGGCGCGATCAGCGTGGTCGACAATTCCTGGGCGACGCCGGTCTTCCAGAAACCGCTGGATCTGGGCATCGACATCGTCCTGCACTCGGCCTCCAAGTATATCTGCGGCCATTCCGACACCGTGGCGGGGGTCGTCGTGTCCTCTGACGAGTTGATCGACCGGATCCGCGATCTGACCCTGCCGCTGCTGGGCGGCAAGCTGGCCCCGTTCGAGGCGTGGCTGCTGGTGCGCGGGCTGCGCACGCTGCCCGCCCGGATGCGCGAGCATCAGCGCACCGCCGATCTGTTCGTGGACCGCCTGAGCGCGCTGCCGCAGGTGGCGGCGGTGCATTCGCCGGGGCCGAACGCGGTGCCGGGCCTGACCGGCCGGGCCGGGCTGATGTCGGTGGAATTCACGCGCGACGTGGATGTGCGCCGCTTTGCCGACGCGCTTGGGATGTTCCATTTCGGCGTCAGCTGGGGCGGCTTCGAAAGCCTGATCGTGCCCGCCGCGATCACGCTGGCGCAGGCCGGGCCGGAAAATTCGCTGCGGGCGTTCGGCGTGCCGGACACGCTGGTGCGCATATCGCTCGGACTGGAAGACGCCGAAGAGCTTTGGCGCGATTTCGAATCCGCCCTGGCGCAAGCCACGGGCTGACAAGGGCACCGGCAGAACCGGCGCCGAATCATCCACCAACCGACAGGGAGAGAGACATGAGACGATTGACGACAAGCACGGCGCTGGCGCTGCTGCTGGCCACCGGCGCGCAGGCGGCCGATCTCAGGCTGGTCGAGGTGATCACCAGCCCCGAGCGGACCGAAACGCTCAAGGGAATGGTCGCCGAATGGGAGGAGGCGACCGGCAACAGCGTCGAGATCATCTCGCTTCCCTGGGGGCAGGCCTTCGAGAAATTCGCCACCATGGTTGCCGGCGGCGACATTCCCGACCTGGTCGAGATGCCCGAACGCTGGCTGGCGCTGTACAATGATCGGCTGATGGATCTGGGCCCTCGCGTCGCCGAATGGGAACATGGCGACTCGCTGACCGATGCGACCATCGAAATGGGCTCGGCCACCGCCGAGGGCAAGCTGAAGCAGATCCCCTACGGCTTCTACCTGCGGGCGATGTTCTACAACAAGGACCTGCTGGAAGAGGCCGGCGTCGACGGCCCGCCCGAGACGCTGGAAGAGTTCCGCGCCGCATCCGAGGCGATTTCGGCACTGGACGGCAAGTACGGCTATTGCCTGCGCGGCGGCCCCGGCGGTCTGAACGGCTGGATGATGATGGCCGCGACCATGATGGGCTCGGACACCTTCTTCGACGAGGACGGCAACAGCACGATCAACACCCCCGAGGCGGTGGCCGGGCTGCAATTCCTGATCGACCTCTATCAGGACGGTCTGGCGCCGCGCGATTCGGTCTCCTGGGGCTTCAACGAGATCGTGGCCGGCTTCTATTCGGGCACCTGCGCGTTCCTTGACCAGGACCCGGACGCGCTGATCGCGGTGGCCAGCCGGATGGACGAAGGCAGCTTTGCCGTCGCGCCGATGCCCAAGGGGCCGGACGGCAAGTCCTTCCCGACGATCGGCTATGCCGGCTGGTCCGCTTTCGACAGCTCGGAGCACAAGGACGAGACGTGGTCGCTGATCGCGCATCTGTCCAGCCCCGAGCAGAACAAGGTCTGGGCCAAGCGTGTCGGCGTGATCCCGATCCACAAGGGCGCCGATCAGGATCCCTATTTCCAGTCCGAACAATTCGCCGGCTGGTTCACGGAGCTGAACGATCCCGCCTGGACGCCGCTGGTCATGCCGAGCTACCTGGAAGGCTTCGGCTATTTCGCCGACTCGCTGGCACTTGAAACCTCGCAAGAGGCGCTGCTGGGCGACATTACGGCGCAGGAGATGGCCGATCAGTGGGCCGAATTCCTGACCGAGGAATACGCCAAGTACCAGGCCGCGCAGTGACCACGGCCCATGACAACCACGCGACCGGGATGCCCCGGTCGCGTTTCGGCCGGGCGTATTTCCGCTACGCGGTCGAGCCGTGGCTGTACTTGTCGCCGGCGGTGCTGCTGATCTGTTTCGTGATGATGATCCCGCTGGCGATCGGCATCGCCTATTCGGTGCAGTCGATCAACCTGCTGAAACCCTTCGATACCGGTTACGTCGGGCTGGAGAACTTTGCCGAACTGGGCGACGACCGGAAATTCTGGCGGGCGATGACCAACACCTTCTGGTGGACCTTCGGGTCGGTCACGCTGCAATTCTTCCTGGGCCTCGGGCTGGCGCTGCTGCTGTCGCGCCCGTTTCACGGCAAGCGCGCGGTGCAGGCGCTGGTGTTCCTGCCCTGGGCGGTGCCGACCTTCCTGATCGCGCTGACCTGGTCCTGGCTGCTGAACCCGGTGATCGGGCCGCTGCCGCATTGGTGGGCGGCGATGGGCATCCTGGAGGAGCCCTACAATATCCTGTCGAACCCCGACACGGCGATGTGGGGGCCGATCATGGCGAATGTCTGGTACGGGGTGCCGTTCTTTGCCATCACCCTGCTGGCCGCGCTGCAATCCATCCCGCACGAGCTTTACGAGGCGGCAGAGATCGACGGCGCCTCGCGCTGGCAGAGTTTCACCAAGATCACGCTGCCATTTCTGGGGCCGATGATCGCCATCACGGTGATGCTGCGCGCGATCTGGATCGCCAATTTCGCCGACCTGATCTATGTGATGACCGGCGGCGGGCCGGCCAATTCCACGCAGATCCTGTCGACCTACATCTTCACGACCGCGTTCCGCGCGCTCGATTTCGGCTATGCCTCGGCCATCGCGGTGGCGCTTTTGGGCGTGCTGCTGGTCTATGCCGCGATCCTGCTGTTCGTGCGCGCCAAGCTGGTGAAGACCTGATGGCCGCCCGCACCCGCAACGCGCCCGTCCTGAGCGCGGGCAAGTATCTGGCGGTGGCGTTCTACGTCGCCTTCGCGTTGTTCCCGCTTTACTGGCTCTTGAAGATCGCGCTGACGCCCGAGCGGCTGATCTATTCGGACGGCACGGCGCTCTGGCCCTCGACCGTGACGCTGGACAACTTTCGCACCGTGATCTTCGCGTCGGATTTCCTGGGCTATTTCGGCAATTCGGTGATCGTGTCGCTGACCACGGCGGCGGCGACCTCGATGATCGCGGCGGCGGCGGGATATGCATTCTCGCGGTTCGCGTTCCGCGGCAAGCGCTGGGTGGTGGTGCTGATGCTGCTGACCCAGATGTTCCCGCTCTTGATGATCATCGCGCCGATCTACAAGATCGTCGCCTCGCTGGGGATGCTCAATTCGCTGACCAGCCTGATCGTGGTCTACACCGCGTTCAACATCCCCTTCGCCACCTTCCTGATGCAAAGCTTCTTCGACGGCATCCCCAAGGACCTGGAAGAGGCAGCGATGATCGACGGCTGCACCCGGTTCCAGGCGCTGCGCAAGGTGATCCTGCCGCTGACCCTGCCGGGGCTGGCGGCGACGCTGGGCTTCGTGTTCACCGCCGCGTGGTCGGAATTGCTGTTCGCGCTGATGCTGATCAACTCGAACGACGCGATGACCTTCCCGGTGGGTCTGCTGACCTTCGTCAGCAAGTTCTCCGTCGATTGGGGGCAGATGATGGCCGCCGGCGTGCTGGCGCTGATCCCGTCCTGTCTCTTTTTCCTGTTCATCCAGAGGTACCTTGTCCAGGGCCTGACCAGCGGCGCCGTGAAAGGATAGACCATGGCCGAGATGGAACTTAAATCCGTGCGCAAGGCCTACGGGCGCGTCGAGGTGCTGCGCGATATCGACCTGACGATCGGGGATGGCGAATTCGTCGTGCTGGTCGGCCCGTCCGGTTGCGGCAAGTCCACGCTTCTGCGGATGATCGCGGGGCTGGAGCCGATCACGGGGGGCGAGTTTTCCATCGGCGGGCGCTGCATGAACGATGTGGCCCCGCGCGACCGCGACATCGCCATGGTGTTCCAGAGCTATGCGCTCTACCCGCACATGTCGGTGGAACGGAACATGGGCTTTTCCATGGAAATCCGGCGCGAGCCGACCGCGCGGCGCAAGGGGCCGGTGGCCGAGGCGGCGAAGACGCTGGGGCTGGACAGGCTGCTGGACCGCTTTCCCAAGGCGCTGTCGGGCGGCCAGCGCCAGCGCGTCGCCATGGGAAGGGCGATCGTGCGCGATCCCAAGGCGTTCCTGTTCGACGAGCCGCTTTCGAACCTCGACGCCGCGCTGCGTGTCGAGATGCGGCTGGAAATCGCGCGGCTGCACCAGCGGCTCGGCTCGACCATGGTCTATGTCACCCATGACCAGGTCGAGGCGATGACGCTGGCCGACCGGATCGTGGTGCTGAATGCCGGCGACATCCAGCAGGTCGGCACACCGCTGGATCTCTACGAGCGGCCCGAGAACCTGTTCGTCGCGCAATTCATCGGCTCGCCCAACATGAACGTGATGGACGCGGCGCCGGGGCAGGGCGGGCTGATCCTTGGCAGCGGCGCGGTGCTCGCCGGCCCCGAAGACGCGCGCCATGTCGGCATACGGCCCGAACATATCGAGATCGTGGAGGGCGGCGGTGACGTGACGGCCGAGGCGCAGGTGGTCGAACGGCTGGGCTCGGACACCAACATCTACACCGAAGTCAAGGATATCGGGCCGCTGCTGGTCCGGGTCAGCGGCAATATCGCGCTGTCGCCGGGCGACAAGGTGCATCTGCGGTTTCCGCCCGGCAAGGTGCATTTCTTCGATGCGGGCGGCCGCGCGATCCGGGCTGCGCGGGACAAGGTGCAGTAGGCGGCGCACGGATGATGCGGGGCAGATGTTCCGCCGCGCACCGGGAATGCTATTCGATCACCTCGACATCCAGCATCGCGTCGGGGCGACCGATCACGGCGCCGTTCGGGCCGCGGCCAAGCTTGATCGCGTCCACCACATCCATCCCCGAGGTGACGCGCCCGACCACCGTGTACTGGCCGTTCAGGTGGTGGCCTTCGTCGAACATGATGAAGAACTGGCTGTTGGCGGAATTCGGGTCGGCGGTGCGGGCCATGCCGACCACGCCGCGGTCGAACGGGATATCCGAGAATTCCGCCTTCAGATCCGGCAGATCCGACCCGCCCGATCCGGCGCGGCGCATGTCGCCGCCGTCGATCCGGCCGAACTGGCCGTCGCCGGTCTGCGCCATGAACCCGTCCATCACGCGGTGGAAGGCCACCCCGTCATAGAACCCGCGCTCGGCAAGGGTGGTGATCTGCTCGACGGCGTTCGGGGCCACATCCTCCAGCAGGTCGATCTCGATCACGCCGTTGGCCTCGCCCTCGACCGTGATCTTCAGGCCGGTCGCCGCGGCGGGCGCCGCGAGCAGGCACAGCGCAAAGGCAAGCTTACGCATCGGCGGCCACCTTGACCGACAGCATCTTGTCGGGATTCGCCGGCGGCTCGCCGCGGGTGATAGTATCGACATGGTCCATCCCGTCGATCACGCGGCCGAAGACCGTGTATTGCCGGTTCAGGAAATGGTTGTCGGAAAAGTTGATGAAAAACTGCGAGTTGGCCGAGTTCGGGTTCTGCGAGCGGGCGGCGCCCAGCGTGCCCCGGTCATGCGGCACACCCGAGAATTCGGCCGGCAGGTCGGGCTTGGACGAGGCGCCCGTGCCCGCCCGGCGCAGATCGAAGCCGGTCTCGGTATTGCCGTTCTCGACGTCGCCCGATTGTGCCATGAATCCGTCGATCACCCGGTGGAAGATCACGTTGTCATAGGCACCCTCGCGCGCAAGCTCCTTGATCCGGGTGCAATGCTGCGGGGCGATGTCGGGCAGAAGCTCGATCGCGACCGTGCCGGTCTTCAGCTCGATCAGGATGGTGTTCTCGGGGTCCTTGTAGGCGGCCATGATGGTCCTCTCGTCAATGTCGCGCGCAGCCTATGCCCTGCCGCGCCCAAGGAAAAGCGCCGATTGCACCTTGTCTTCACAGGTGCGGCAGGTGCACTAGTTCACGAGGACATGACTGGATCACGGGACCGGGAGGCACCGATGGATTTCAAGACGCTGGACGACATGGACCTGGGCGGCAAGGTGGTGCTGACGCGGGTCGACATCAACGTGCCGGTCGAGAACGGGAAGGTGACCGACACCACCCGCATCGACCGCATCGTGCCGACCGTCCGCGACATCCTGGACGAGGGCGGCAAGCCGGTGCTGCTGGCGCATTTCGGCCGGCCCAAGGGCGAGGCGCGCGAGGACATGTCGCTGGCGCAGGTGGTGCCCGCGCTGGAGGCGGCGCTGGGATGCACCGTCACCTTCGCCGAGAACTGCATCGGCGGGCCGGCGAAGATCGCCGTGTCGAAGATGCAGACCGGCGACGTGGTGCTGCTGGAAAACACCCGCTTCCATGCGGGCGAGGAAAAGAACGACGCGCTGTTCGCCGCCTCGCTGGCTGCGCTGGGCGAGGTCTATTGCAACGACGCCTTTTCCGCCGCGCACCGTGCCCATGCCTCGACCGAGGGGCTGGCGCGGCTGCTGCCGTCCTGCGCCGGGCGGCTGATGCAGGCGGAGCTGACCGCGCTGGAGGCCGCGCTTGGCGATCCGGCCCGCCCGCTGGTGGCGGTGGTCGGCGGCGCCAAGGTGTCAAGCAAGCTCGACCTGCTGGGCAACCTGGTGGAAAAGGTCGACACGCTGGTGATCGGCGGCGGCATGGCCAACACGTTCCTCGCGGCGAAGGGCGTGGGCGTGGGCAAATCGCTGGCCGAGCATGACATGACCGGCACCGCCAGCGAGATCCTGCAGAAGGCCGAGGCGACCGGCTGCACCATCCTGCTGCCCGAGGACGTCGTGGTGGCGCGCGAATTCCGCGAAGGCGCCGAGGCCGAGACGGTGGCCGCCGATGCCTGCCCGCCGGATGCCATGATCCTCGATGCCGGGCCGCAGACGGTGGCGCGCATCGCCGAGGTGCTGGAGGGGGCCAGGACGCTGATCTGGAACGGCCCGCTCGGCGCGTTCGAGATCGCCCCCTTCGACGCGGCCACGGTGGCGGCGGCCCGCAAGGCGGCGGAGCTGACCGAGGCCGGCAGCCTGACATCGGTGGCCGGCGGCGGCGACACGGTGGCCGCGCTGAACCGTGCGGGCGTGGCGGACAGGTTCAGCTACGTGTCGACGGCGGGGGGCGCGTTCCTCGAATGGATGGAGGGCAAGGATCTGCCCGGTGTCGCCGCGCTGACCGCATAGACCGGACGCACGCATGCGGGCGGGCGCGCTGCGCGACGTCATGCAGGCTTGATTTTCGGGCGCGCAAGCGGTCTGATCCGTCTTGCTGCTTTTCATTTCCACGAGAGGATTTCCCGATGCGCCGCCTGCTTGCCACATCCGCCGCTCTTTGCGCCCTTGTCCCCGCCGCCGGCCTTGCCCAGGACCGGGTCAGCTGGTGGGACGTGATCACCATCGACCGCGTTGTGCAATCCTTCCTGAACAGCGGCATCGCCATGATCCGCACCCAGATGGATCTGCAATACGGCGACCTTGCGGTGGACCTGCGCCGGTCACGGATCACCATGTCCGAGATCAAGGCCTATCCGCTGCTCGACTGGGATCCGGACGGCGACTGCGTCATCGCGGTCGGCCGCATCGGCCTGCGCGCGACGCCGATCCAGGCCGCCGACAGGATCAGCTTCCGCGGCCGGGTGGCCGGGCTCAAGGTGCCGATGGCCTGTTTCCCCGAGGACGTCCGCGTCGGGCTGGAAATGGCGCAGCTGAACGGCGTGAACATCCCCCGGCTGACCTTCGATGTCGATTACGGGATGCCGAAATCGGACGCGATGGTCCGGCTTTATGCCGAGGTCACCGATCTTGCCACCGTCGATGCCAGCGCCGATTTCACCTATTTCTGGTTCGACGGACGCCGCAACATGGAGAACCCCAAGCCGGTCTGGTTCCTCGACCAGGCGACGCTGGCGGTCGAGAATGGCGGCGCATGGGCCGCGCTGGAGCCGGTATTGCCGCCGTCCCTCACCGGCGAGACGGCGCAGGAGGCGGCGGCGGACATGCTGACCGGCCTGCTGACCGACCTGAACCGGTCCGCCTGGCAGACCGAGGATGCCTCGCTCAACCCCGAGCAGGAGGCATTCCGCGCCTCGGCCGCCGCGGCCTGGGCGTCCTTCGTGGCGGATCCCGACACGCTGGTGCTGGAAACCGCGATCGACGGGGATGTGTTCCTCGATTTCGAAGCGATGGAATCCGACCCGCGCGAGGCGTTCGCGGCGCTTGGCCCGGTGGTGTCGCTGACCCCGGCGCGGCTGGAGGATGCGCTGCCGTCCAAGCTGGTTGGCCGCGCGCTGGGCGAGGAATTGTCCGACTTGTCGGACGCGCAGCGGCTGGATGTGGGCCGCGCGCTGATCACCGGCACCGGCGCGCCGCGCAACATCGCGGCGGGGATGGAGATCCTTGCCCCGGTGGCCGATGCCGGCGGCGGCGAGGCGGCGCTGCTGATGGCCGAGGCGCTGGCCGCGACCGCGCCGCAAGAGGCGTATCTGTGGGCGCTGAAGGCGGGCGCGGCCGAACAGCCCGGCGCGGTGGCCATGCTGGACCGGCTGGAGGATGGGCTGCCGTTCGCGCAGGTGCTGAAGGTGCAGGCGGACCTTTCGGGCAACGACAATCATCCCGGCGCCGCGCTGGAAAGCATCGCGGGCATCCGCGAGCAGGCGGTGATGCGGATGACCGGCGACGGCCTTGCGCGGTCCTACGGGATCGCCGCGATGTGGGCGATGCTGGCCAAGGCGGCCGGCGACCCCGAGGCGGCGGATATCCTGCAGGAGATCGACGAGCTGGTCGCCCTCGAAGGGGCAGAGGCGCGCGCCGCCTGGGCCGAGACCGAGGCCGGCTATGCCGATCTGGCGATGCAGGTCTGGGTCGGGCAGGATCTGCCGGGCCGCTACCGGCAATAGGCGGGCGGCGCAGCGGGGGCTCTGCCCCCGTCCCGGCCCCTGCGGGCCGAGACTCCCCCGGGATATTTGCGAAACCGAAGAAGGGGTGCGGATCAGCGGTCCGGCGGTGTCCAGTCGGCGGGCGGCACGTCGCGGCGGCGCAGGCGCAGCGCAAGGCCGACGCCGACCCCGACCCCGATCGCCACGGCGAGGTCGGCAAAGACCGTCAGTCCCAGCGTGAGCAGCAGCAGCAGCTTGTCCGAATGGCGCCCGGCCATGTAGCCGCGCCACTTGTGCGGCTCGCTCATGTTCCAGGCGGTGACCATCAGCAGCCCCGCCAGCGCCGGCATGGCCAGGTATCCGGCCAGCGGCGCGGCCAGCATCATCACCGCCAGCACCCCCAGCGCGTGGACCACGCCCGCGACCGGGGTGCGCCCGCCGGCCCGCACATTGGTGGCGGTGCGCGCGATGGCGCCCGTGGCCGGCAGGCCGCCGAACATGGCCGAGCCGAGATTTGCCGCGCCCTGGGCGGCGAGTTCGGCATTGGGCCGGTGGCTACCGCCGATCATCCGGTCCGCGACGATCGCAGAAAGCAGCGATTCGACCCCGGCCAGGAAGGCGATGACGAAGGCCGAGGGCAGCAGCTCGATCAGCCGCGAATAGGACAGGTCGGGCAGGGCGGGGACCGGCAGCCGCGACGGCAATTCGCCGAACCGCGAATACAGCGTGTCGATGCCGCCGCCGCCCAGCCAGACCAGCGCCGAGGCGGCCGCGATCGCCACGATCAGGCCGGGAAAGCGCGGGAACAGCCGGCGCAGCCCGACGATCAGCGCGATGCACAGCAGCCCGATCCCCAGGCTTGGCAGATCCAGCGTGGCGCGCGCCGCCCAGAGCGTCTGCATCTTGGCGGAGAAATCGGCGGGAACCGCGCCGGTGTCCAGCCCGAGCAGATCCTTGATCTGGCTGGCGGCGATGATGATCGCGATACCGATGGTGAAGCCGTTGATCACCGGCTCGGGGATCAGCGCGATCAGGTTGCCGGCGCGCAGCCAGCCGGCGACCAGCAGGATCACCCCGGCCATCAGCGTCGCGGTGACCAGCCCGTCATAGCCGTACTCGGCGATCACGCCGTAGACCACGACGATGAAGGCCCCGGTCGGCCCGCCGACCTGCACCCGGCTGCCGCCCAGGAGCGAGATCAGCAGCCCCGCCACCACCGCCGTCACCAGGCCCTGCGCCGGCTCTGCCCCCGAGGCGATGGCGATGGCCAGGCTCAGCGGCACGGCGACCATCGCCACGGTCACGCCCGCCATGGCATCGGCGGCGAAGGTTCGGCGGTCGTAGTCGCGCAGGGTGGTCAGGATCTTGGGCTTCATCGCGTGGGGCCTTGCAACGCCCGCGCGGCCGCGCGGGCCGGAACGCCGCGCGGCCGCGCCGGGCCGGGAATGGGATACGCGCCTGCATTGCGCCTGGCCGCGCCCCGGTTCAAGCGGACATCCGGCCGCAGGGGCGGCCCGCGCGTCCGGCGTGGCGATTTGGCGGCGCACGGCGGCGGCGTTAGCGATACCAGAGATTGGTTTTGCCCGCCCGGTCCCGTAAAGGAGACCGGGACAGACATAGCGCAGAGGAGCCCCGCCATGAAAGCCACCGGAATCGTCAAGAAGATCCTTGCCAATTACGAGGGCGAAACGCCCGGCGTGAAGGGCAAGCTGTGCGCGATGCTGATGCACGGCAAGCTGGGCGGCAGCGGCAAGATGATCATCCTGCCGGTCGACCAGGGGTTCGAGCATGGCCCGGCCCGGTCCTTTGCGGTCAACCCGGCCTCCTACGATCCGCATTACCACTACAAGCTGGCGATCGATGCGGGCCTGAACGCCTATGCCGCGCCGCTCGGCCCGCTGGAGGCGGGGGCGGACACCTTTGCCGGGCAGATCCCCACGATCCTGAAGGTGAACTCGGCCAATTCGCTGATGTCGGACACGGCCGGCAAGAACCAGGCGGTGACGGCGAGCGTGGACGACGCGCTGCGGCTGGGCTGCGCGGCGATCGGGTTCACGATCTATCCCGGCTCCGACACGGCGCTGGACATGATGGAAGAGATCGTCGAGATGCGCCGCGAGGCCGCCGCCAAGGGCGTTGCCACGGTGATCTGGTCCTATCCGCGCGGCGAGGCGCTGACCAAGGCCGGCGAGACGGCGATGGATGTGACCGCCTATGCGGCACATATGGCCGCGCTGCTGGGCGCGCATGTCATCAAGGTCAAGCTGTGCACCGATCACCTGGAACAGCCCGAGGCGAAGAAGGCGTTCGAGGCGGGCGGCATCGACATTTCCACCCAGGCGGCCCGGGTCGCCGAATGCGTGCGCTCCGCCTTTGACGGGCGGCGGCTGATCGTGTTCTCGGGCGGCGCGTCGAAGGGGACGGATGCCGTCTATGACGACGCGCGGGCGATCCGCGACGGCGGCGGCGGCGGCTCGATCATCGGGCGCAACTCGTTCCAGCGGCCGCGCGAGGAGGCGCTGGAGATGCTGGGCAAGCTGATCGAGATCTACAAGGGCCGCGACTGAGGCACCGGCCCCGCGGGGCGCGTGGCAATCGGGGGGCGCATCCGGCGGCGGGGCGCCCCCTTTTTCCATGCCGCGCGCATGGGTGCCGGGAACCCGGCCGGGCGCGGCGGCGTTGGGATCCGAACGCCATTCATTCGCGAGGACATGATGACCCGAACCAGCCTGATCGCCATTGCCCTGCTGATCGCCGCGCCGGCCACCGCCCAGGACAGCGCGCCCGACACGAAGCCGGACACGAAGCCGGACACGGCCGCGCCGGCGATGATGTCCGCGACCGGCGCGCTGATCCGCGCCGAAGCGGTCGAGGACGCGCAGGTCTATGCGCTGGGCGAGACCTATGACGCCACGTTCTGGGACAGCGGCGAGCCGTTTGCCCGGATCGCCGCCGGCTGGGAGGAACTGGGCGAGGTCGAGGACCTGGTGCTGGACGCATCCGCCAGCGTGGTCGGCGTCACCGTGGATGTCGGCGGATTCCTGGGGATCGGCGAGCGGGCCGTGCTGTTGCCGGTGGCGGATCTGCGGCTGGTGGACCTGCCCGATCAGAGCGATTTCGTCATCGTCACGCGGATGTCGCGCGAGCGGATCGAAGCGGCCGAGGAGGTTGGCCCGCTGGTCGGCGACGACTGATCCCCACCGCGAACCGGCCGGGGGCGTTGCCCCCGGACCCCCAAGGTATTTTTCGCAAGATGAGGATCATGCGCAGCAAGGAGCGACCCAAAGGGGCCGCACCTTCCGGCCTGCCGGCGGCTTAGCCCTTCAGGATCGACCGGCCGGCATAGCGCGCCGTCTCGCCCAGAATTTCCTCGATGCGGATCAACTGGTTGTATTTTGCCAGCCGGTCCGAGCGGGCAAGGCTGCCGGTCTTGATCTGGCCGCAATTCGTGGCCACGGCGAGGTCGGCGATGGTGGCATCCTCGGTCTCGCCCGAGCGGTGCGACATCACGTTGGTGTAGCCGGCGCGGTGCGCCATGTCGACGGCGCGCAGGGTTTCGGACAGCGTGCCGATCTGGTTGACCTTGACCAGCATCGAGTTCGCGCAGCCGCGCTTGATGCCGTCGGACAGCCGGTCGGGGTTGGTGACGAACAGGTCGTCGCCGACCAGTTGCACCGTCTCGCCCAGGATCTCGGTCAGGGCGCGCCAGCCGTCCCAGTCATCCTCGGCCATGCCGTCCTCGATCGACATGATCGGGTAATCGGCGCAGAGCGATTGCAGGTAGGCCACGTTCTCGTCGGGACTGAGCACCTTGCCTTCGCCCTTCATGTTGTAGGCGCCGTTCTCGAAATATTCGGTGGCGGCGCAGTCGAGTGCGAGGAAGATGTCGTCGCCCGGCTTGTAGCCGGCCTTTTCGATGGAGCGCAGGATGAAATCCAGCGCGTCGCGGGTGCCGGCGAGTTCCGGGGCGAAGCCGCCCTCGTCGCCGAGGCCGGTGGACATGCCGGCGGCGGAGAGTTCGCTTTTCAGGGTGTGGAACACCTCGGATCCCATGCGCACCGCCTCGGCGATGGTGGGGGCCGAGACCGGCACGATCATGAATTCCTGGATGTCGATCGGGTTGTCGGCATGCTCGCCGCCGTTGATGATGTTCATCATCGGCACCGGCAGCACCCGTGCCGAGGTGCCGCCCACGTAGCGGAACAGCGGCTGGCCGGTGAAATCGGCGGCGGCCTTCGCGGCGGCGAGCGACACGCCGAGGATCGCGTTGGCGCCCAGCCGGCCCTTGTTGTCGGTGCCGTCGATCTCGATCATGGCGGCGTCCAGCGCCTCCTGCTCGGTGGCGTCGAACCCGGCCAGCGCCTCGGCCAGTTCGCCGTTGACGGCGGCGACAGCATCCTGCACGCCCTTGCCCTTGTAGCGCGCCTTGTCGCCGTCGCGCCGCTCGACCGCCTCGTGCGCGCCGGTGGAGGCGCCCGAGGGCACGGCGGCGCGGCCCATCGTGCCGTCTTCGAGAAGCACGTCGACCTCGACCGTGGGGTTGCCCCGGCTGTCGAGGATTTCGCGGGCGTGGATGTCGATGATGATGCTCATGGCGGGCCTCTCGGTTGGCGGGGAACGGGCTGGGGCGGATATATCAGGCGCGGGCGGGATGTGAAAGCTACGCCGCGCGGCGGGCAAGACGGCGGCGGCGGGCGATCTGGTGCTCGCGCCAGAAGGTGTAGCCGCCGGCGGCCAGGATGATCCCCGCGCCGGTATAGGTCAGCGCGTCGGGCCGTTCGCCGAACACCGCGATGCCCAGCCCCATGGTGAAGACCAGCCGGGTGTAGCGGAACGGCGCCACGATCGACACCGGCGCCAACCGCATCGCCGAGGTGATGGCGTAATAGCCCAGCGTTGTGACGACGATGGCGCCCAGCAGCGGCCAGATGCCGGCGCGGTCCATGCCGAACGGCGTACCCATCAACCCCATCAGCACGCCGCCGAACGGGATCGTCACCAGAAAGCCCCAGAGCGACAGGGTGATCGACGGGATGCCCGCCGGCGACAGGCGGGTGACCAGATCGCGCAGCGCCAGCCCCACGACGCCCATCACCGCGAACAGCGCCGTGGGCGTGAACCCGCCGGTGCCGGGCCGCAGCACCAGCAGCATCCCGAAGATGCCCACCGCCACCGCGATCCAGCGGCGCGGGCCGACATGTTCGCGCAGGATCAGCGCGGCGCCGATGGTCACGACCAGGGGCGCCGCCTGCATGATCGCGGCGAAGATCGACAGCGGCACATAGGCCAGCCCCAGCACCAGCCCGAAGGCGCCCACCACCTCGAACAGGTTGCGCACGAGCACCATGGGATGCAGGAAATCGCGGTTCCAGAGCGGCGCGCGCTGCGCCAGCGCGATCAGGGCGAACAGCGCGCTGCCGCCTGCCGCCATGAGCAGCATCACCTGTCCCACGGGCATGTGCCGTGCCGACAGCTTGACGAACATGTCGCTAAGCGCCAGCAGCGCCATGGCCAGCACCGCCAGCGCGATGGCGCGCATCGCCTCGTGCGGGCGCGCGGCGGCGGGGTGCGGCGCGCGCGCGGCAGAGGGGGCGGCGGGGCGGCTCATGCCCGCGGCTTTCGCCGCACGCCGTAAAGCTCCAGCCGGTGGCCGCGCAATTCGTATCCCAGCTTTTCGGCGATACGCTCCTGCAGGGCCTCGATCTCGGGATCGCAGAACTCGATCACCTCGCCGGTGGCAAGGTCGATCAGGTGGTCGTGATGGTCGCGGTCGGCATCCTCGTAGCGGGCGCGCCCGTCGCCGAATTCCAGCTTGTCGACGATCCCCGCTTCCTCGAACAGCTTGACGGTCCGGTACACCGTGGCCAGCGAGATGTTGGGATCGGCGCGGCTGGCGCGGGCATACAGCTCCTCGACATCGGGGTGATCGTCCGACGCCTGAAGCACCGCGGCGATGGTGCGCCGCTGCTCGGTCATGCGCAGACCGCGCGCCTCGCAGCGGTCCAGAATGGTGTCGGTCATCGCGGCCTCCTGTTCCCGAGGGTCTTAGGACACGGCGGCGCGGACGGAAAGGCCCCCGGCGCGGCGGCCGGCGGCACCGGGCGCGGCGCGGATGCGAAAAAGTTTGAACCGAGGCGGGGGCCGGCGCGACCCATTCCTGAAACCGCCCGATGCGGCGGTGCCGAAACCGAAACACAAGCATCCGGGGGGTTGCCATGTTTTCCATCGTCGCCATTGCGTTTGTCATGATCGGCTGCGCGCTGTTCCCGCTCATCGCCGCTGCCACGCTTGTCTGGCCGGGCGACAGGCGCTGATCGATACAGAATTACGTAAGCCTTTTCAGCACCTAAGCATTTTCTGAACGCCTGCCTGCCGCGTCCCGCATCCCCAGAAAGGCAGAGCAGAGGGGTGGCCAAGGGGTTTCGTCCCTCCCCGAGCTGCCCGGCCGCGCGGCCGCCTGTCCCGGCCGCGCGGTTTTTTCGTTCAGGGAACATGCCGGCGCCTACAGATCCTGGGTGAATTCCGCGACCATGGCGTTCAGAACCGCGCGCATGGCGCTTTCCTCGCTGCCCGAGATTTCCAGCTCCGCCGCGCGGACGGCACGCTGGCGGTCCGCGCCGTTGCCCAGCGCGACGATGTCGCGGGCGCCGGCAACCTCGGCAAGGCAGCCCAGATACTCGGCATCCTCGGCCAGCAACTCGACCCATTCCTCCAGAAGTTCGGCGAAATCCACCACCGCGCCCCGGCCGAAATCGATCAGCCCCTCCGACATGCCGTAGCGCTGGGCGCGCCAGCGGTTTTCGCCCACCAGAAAGGCGTCGTAGATCCGCCAGCGCTGGTTCTTCAGGCGCAGCCGCCACAGCATCCGCATCGTCGCCTGGGTCAGCGCGGCGATGGTCAGCGCGTGTTCCAGCCGGGGGGAATTGTCGCATATCCGCGCCTCCAGCGTCGGAAAGCGCGACGAGGGGCGCAGATCCCACCAGATCTTGCTGGCATCCCCGATCGCGCCGGTGGCGACGATCGCCCGCACCGAGCGGTCGAATTCCCCGAAGGCGGTGAACCGCGGCGGCAGGCCGGTCCGCGGCAGGTTGTCGAAGATCGTCAGCCGGTAGCTGGACAGCCCGGTATCCTGCCCCTGCCAGAACGGCGAGGAACAGGACAGGGCCAGGAGGTGCGGCAGGAAGTAGCTGAACTGGTTCATCAGGTCGATGCGCAGGTCGTCATCCTCGATCCCGACATGGACATGCATCCCCGAAATCAGCATCCGCCGCACCACGCCCGCCAGATCCTGCGCCAGCGTGTTGTAGCGGTCGCGGTCGGTATGCTGGCGCTGTTTCCATTCGGCCGTGGGGTGGCAGGAGATCGCCAGCGGCGCCAGCCCGTGCCGCTCGGCCACCGCCGCGATCGTGCCGCGCAGCCGGCGCAGATCGTCGCGCGCCTCGCCGATGCTCCGGCACACTGAAGTGCCGATTTCCACCTGGCAGCGCAGGAATTCGGGCGACACCTGCCCGCCGAGCGCGATCTTGCACTCATCCATCAGGCTGTCGGGCGCATCGGCAAGGTCCAGCGTGTCCCGGTCGACGAGCAGATACTCCTCTTCGATCCCGATGGTGAAACTCGGCTCGTCCGGCATCTGCGCCCCCTGTTTGATGCAAGAAAAGCAAAGCGGGGCGGTCCGGGCAAGTGCGCTGTGCGCCGGCGGGGGGCAAGCGGGCGCGCATTCTTCGCGGTGCCACGCCACATTCCGCTTTGAAAACACCGGGGAATGGAACGCATTGCGCCGAATTTCGGTCATATTCCCCGCCGAGGTTGTTAACCAATACAACCGGAGGGGTTCACCATGAACAAGACCATACCGCCATCAATGCCGCCGGATCCCGACTGGCGCGACCTGATCCTGGAACGGGACGATGCCGGATACGCGGTAAGCGAGCGTCCGGCCGGCCGGTGCTGCGTGCAGCGGCGGCTGAGCGTGCGCCGCACCGGGCTGGCGCTGGTCGCCGCCAGCGGGCTGTCCTGGCTGGTCGCCCCTGTCATGAGCGCGGGCGGGATCGCGGCGCATGGCGTGCTTGCGGCGGTGCTGTGCGCGATGGGGCTGCTGTGCCTCGCCGCGTCCTGGACCTGCGTCGTGCGCACGATGCGGCTTGATCTGCGCCTGATGCACCTGCGCATCTCGACCCGCGATGCCGGCGGCCGCGAGCGGCTGCAACATCTGGTTCCGCTGGATGCGATCGCCACGCTGTACCTGCGCCGCCCGGATCATGGAACGCAGGCGGCCCTGGTGCTGCGCACGGTGGTGGAGAGCGGCGAGATCGCCGTGATCGGCGGGCCGGCGGCCGAGCTTGAGGCGCTGCACCGCAAATTGTCGCGCGACATCTCGGATGCGCTTGCAGCGGGGCAGGATGCGGTGGTGACGATGCCCAAGCCGGCGATCCGCCCGCGCCGGGTGACCCCCGCGCCCGCCGCACGCGAAAGCGCGCCGCGTCAGGCGGTCTGCATCGGCGGCTGATCCCTCAGCCGCCGCGCGCGGCCAGCGCATCGAGGCTTGGCGCCGCGATGCCCAGCAAGGCCAGCGCCTCGGCCTCGTCGTCATGGATCAGCGGCACCAGAAACCCCAGATCCTTCCACGAGCGGACGATCAGCCGGGCCAGGGTCAGCGCCGGCTCTGACGGGGCGTAGTAGACCACCA
The DNA here is from genome assembly GCA_947503765.1 of uncultured Paracoccaceae bacterium. Classification (GTDB taxonomy): domain Bacteria; phylum Pseudomonadota; class Alphaproteobacteria; order Rhodobacterales; family Rhodobacteraceae; genus Psychromarinibacter. Next base: position 154,467 of record CANNFA010000006.1, read on the forward strand.
GGCTTTGCGGGCCGGTTCGGAACGCGTCCAGTTTGCGGGCCTGCAATTCCAGCAGCCGGGCATAATCCTGCTCGTGCCCGGTGACGGCGGACAGGTCGACAAGCTGCTTCTGGCCCGGCGCGAAGTCGGGATCGCGCATGTAGCGGTCAATGATGTCGAAACTGTCGGCCAGCCGGACAAAGCCCGAATACCTTACATGAACGAGGCCGAGATGGGGGTGGATCCGATAGCTGACAGGCATGAACGCTCGGGCAGTGACAAAGGCGAACGCCCGGCCCAGGGGCCGGGCGTCCACAGGTTAAGCCGATTCCACTTGCGGATGCAGCAAATACTTGCCGCGAGTGCGCGGAAGCCGGTCCGCGCGGTTCAGTCCATCGCCTTGAAATTGAACTCGCCGCCATCCTTGATGCCCGAGAACCAGCGCGCGGTGACGGTCTTGGTCTTGGTATAGAACCGGAACGCGTCGGGACCGTACTGGTTGAGATCGCCGAAGGCCGATTTCTTCCAGCCGCCGAAGGTGTGGTAGGATAGCGGGACCGGGATCGGAAAGTTGATGCCGACCATGCCCACATTCACCCGGTGCGCGAAATCGCGCGCCGTGTCGCCATCGGCGGTGTAGATCGCGGTGCCGTTGCCATAGGGGTTGTCCATGGTCAGCTTCAGCGCCTCTTCATAGCTGCCGGCGCGCACCTGGCTGAGGACGGGGCCAAAGATCTCCTCCTTGTAGATCTCCATGTCCGGCGTGACGTTGTCGAACAGCGAAGGGCCGATGAAATGGCCGTTCTCGTACCCCTGAAGCGAGAAACCGCGCCCGTCGATCACCAGTTCCGCGCCCTGCTCGACGCCGCTGTCGATCAGGCCGAGGATCCGCTCCTTGGCCTGCGCCGTGATGACCGGGCCGTAATCCACATCCTCGCCGGCGGTGTAGGGGCCGACCTTCAGCTTCTCGATCCGCGGCACCAGCCGTTCGATCAGCGCATCGGCCGTCTCCTTGCCGACCGGCACCGCGACCGAGATCGCCATGCACCGCTCGCCCGCCGCGCCGTAGCCGGCGCCGACCAGCGCGTCCGCGGCCTTGTCCAGATCGGCATCGGGCATGATGATCATGTGGTTCTTGGCGCCGCCGAAGCACTGGGCGCGCTTGCCGTTCGTGGCGGCGCGGCCATAGATGTACTGCGCGATCGGGGTCGATCCGACGAAGCCGACCGCCTGGATCGTCTCGTTGTCGAGAAGCGCGTCCACCGCCTCCTTGTCGCCGTTCACCACCTGAAGCACGCCGTCCGGCAGCCCCGCCTCGGTCAGAAGCTCGGCCAGCCGCAGCGCGGTGGACGGGCAGCGTTCCGACGGCTTCAGGATCATCGCGTTGCCGCAGGTCAGGGCGGGGGCCAGCTTCCACAGCGGGATCATCGCGGGAAAGTTGAACGGGGTGATGCCCGCGACCACGCCCAGCGGCTGGCGCATCGAATAAAGGTCGATGCCGGGGCCGCCATTGTCGGTGAATTCGCCCTTGAGCAGGCTCGGCCCGCCCATGCAGACCTCGACCACTTCCAGCCCGCGCTGCACGTCGCCGCGCGCATCGGGCAGGGTCTTGCCATGCTCGCGGCTGACCAGCTCGGCCAGCTCGTCCATGTGCTCGACGATCAGCGCGCCGAACTTCATCATCACCCGCGCGCGGCGCTGCGGGTTGGTGGCGGCCCAGCCGACCTGCGCCTCGGCGGCGCGGGCGACCGCGTTGTCAAGCTCGGCCGCGCTGGCCAGCGGCACGCGCGCCTGCACCTCGCCGGTGGCCGGGTTCATCACGTCGGCAAAGCGGCCCGAGCCGCCCTTGGCGTGCTTTCCGTCGATATAGTGGCTGAGTTCCTGCATGTCGGTTCCTTTCGAGAATTCACCGCCCATCATAGGCTTGCATAATTCACGGAAAAAGGGTGAGTTTTCCAAAAGCGTTTTGCGTGAATTGAGGGGCGGCATGGATATTCACTGGGACGACCTTCGCGTGTTCCTTGCCGTCGCCCGCTCCGAAAGCCTGAGCGGGGCAGGCCGGACGCTGCGGCTGGACCCGGCCACCGTGGGCCGCCGCATCCAGCGGCTGGAGACGGCGATGGGCGCGCCGCTATTCGCCAAGTCGCCGCAGGGCTACGCGCTGACGGTGGATGGCCAGCGGCTGCTGAACCACGCCGAACATGCCGAACAGGCGGTGACCGGCGCCGCCGAGGAGATCGGCGGCCAGGCCGGGCAGTTGACCGGGCAGGTGCGCATCGGGGCGCCCGACGGCTGCGCCAACTACCTGCTGCCGCAGATCTGCGCGCGTATCTCGGCCGACAATCCGGGGCTGGAAATCCAGATCGTCGCGCTGCCGCGGGTGGTCAACCTGTCGAAGCGCGAGGCCGACATGGCGATCACCGTCTCGGCGCCCGCCGCCGGCCGGCTGACGGTGCAGAAGATCACCGATTACAAGCTGCACCTCGCCGCGCATCGCGGCTATCTGCGCGAGGCGCCGCCGATCGCGTCGCTGACCGACCTGCGCACGCATCCGATCATCGGCTACATCCCCGACATGATCTACGACAAGGAACTGGACTACCTGGCCGAGGCGGGGCTGGACGATGTCGCGCTGGCCTCGAATTCGATCATGGTGCAGCTTCACCTGATCCGGCAGGCGGCGGGCGTTGGAATCGTTCACGATTTCGCGCTGGCCTTCGCGCCGCGCGTGCAGCGGCTGCTGACCGATGCGTTTTCGCTGAGCCGCAGTTTCTACCTGATCCGGCATCCCGACGACCGGCGCGTGGAGCGGCTGAACCGCGTCGCCGAGGCGCTGGTGGCGGGGCTTCGTGCCGAAGTCGCCCGGCTGGAGGACGCCGCGGCTTGACACGCGACGCCGCGGCGGGGACGCTGGCCGGGACAGGATGCGCCGAAAGGCGCCGCAAGGTTCGGAGGAAACGGTCATGCTGGTCCATCAGATACTCAAATCCAAGCCCGAGGCAGGTGTCATCACGATCAAGCCGGGCACCACGGTGTCGAGCGCGGCGTCGCTGATCTCGGAAAAGCGGATCGGCGCGGTGATCGTGTCGACCGATGGGGCCGTGCCGCTTGGCATCCTGTCCGAGCGCGACATCGTGCGCGAACTGGGCCGGCGCGGATCGGGCTGCCTTGACGACAAGGTGGACGATCTGATGACCGCCGACCTGGTATGCTGCGTGCCCGACGAATCCGCCGAAAGCGTCGTCACCAAGATGACCGAGGGGCGGTTCCGCCACATGCCGGTGATGCAGGGCGACACGATGATCGGCCTGATCTCGATCGGCGACGTGGTCAAGGCGCGGCTGTCGGAACTGGCGATGGAAAAGCAGGCGCTCGAAGGCATGATCATGGGGCATTGAGGCCGGACATCGCCGTTGCCCCTTGTAATTCCGCGCGCAATATCGTTGCGTGCGCGAATGGAAAACGGGGGGTATCATGCGCATCGGTTTATATGCGGGCACGTTCGATCCGCTGACGCTGGGTCATATCGACATCATCAAGCGCGCCGTGACGCTGGTCGACCGGCTGGTGATCGGCGTGGCGATCAACCGCGACAAGGGCCCGCTGTTCGATCTGGACGAACGGGTGGAGATGATCGCCCCCGAGGTGCAGAACCTGCGCGATGGCGGGGCCGAGATCGTGGTGCATCCGTTCGAGAACCTGCTGATAGATTGCGCCAACGATGTCGGCGCGTCGATGATCATCCGCGGCCTGCGCGCCGTGTCCGATTTCGAATACGAGTACCAGATGGTCGGGATGAACCGCGCGCTCGATGACAGCATCGAGACGGTGTTCCTGACGGCCGAGTCGCGCTACCAGGCGATCGCGTCGAAACTGGTCAAGGAAATCGCCCGGCTGGGCGGTGACGTTTCCCCCTTCGTGACCCCGGCCGTGCGCGAGAGGCTGGTGCAGCGCGTGGGCCGGAACAATGGATAAGCTTTGCGCCCCATAACTTTGATGAAAAACGATTTATGCCTCTGGCAATTAATCTGACATGTCAGGTGGACAGATTGCCGTTCAGCCGCTAGCATGATGCGCAGTGCCGGCCGTGCCGGGGATGCCAGAAGGGGATGAAATGGCCGATTTCGGAATATCCGTGGCAATGGTCACGCCGTTCAACGCGGACCTGTCGGTCGATTTCGACACCTTGGCGGCACATGCCGCCGCGATGCTGGACCGGGGCGCTGACGGCGTGACGCTGTTCGGCACCACGGGCGAGGGGGCCTCGATCTCGGAGGCGGAGCGCGCCGACGGTCTTGCGGCGCTGCTCAAGGCCGGCATTCCGGCGGACCGGATCACGCTGTGCCTGTATGCCAACGCCGCCGACGACGCCGTGCGCCTTGTGCGCGAATCGGTCGCGCGGGGCGTGACCTCGTTCCTTGCGCCGCCGCCGTTCTTCTACCCCGCGCCCGAGGACGAAGGGCTGCATGGCTGGTACGCGCGGGTGATCGGGCAAAGCGACCCGGCGGCGCGGTTCATCCTGTACCACATCCCGCAGGTCACCGGCGTTGCGCTGTCCGCCGCGCTGGTGGCGCGGCTGGCAGGCGAATTCCCCAGCCGGATCCGGGCGGTCAAGGACAGCTCCGGCGACTGGCCTACGGCCGAGCGGTTCCTTGGGATCAAGGGGCTGTCGGTGCTGGTCGGCGATGAACGGCTGCTGCACCGCGCGGTCGCGCTGGGCGGGGCCGGCTCGATCACCGGCTGCGCCAACCTGTATCCCGAACGGCTGAAACAGGTGGTCGAGACCGGGCAGGAGGATCCGGGGCTGTCCGCGATCATCACCTCGGTCAACGACCTGCCGGTGATCGGCGCGATCAAGGTGCTGGTCGCGCGGGCCGCGAACAAACCCGGCTGGGAGGCGCTGCGCCCGCCGCTGACGCCGCTTGATGCGGCCGGCCGGGACAGCCTGCTGAACGCGGTACCGCCGGATGGCTGACGCCGAGCCGCTGCGCGATCACGCCTATTCCAGCTTTACCCAGAAGCTGCTGTCGCGCGACATCGCGCCGGGTCAGATCGTGTCGCAGCGCGAATTGGTCGAGATCACCGGCATGCCGCTTGGCGCCATCCGCGAGATGATCCCGCGGCTGGAGGCGGAGGGGCTGATCAAGACGGTGCCCAAGCGCGGGCTTCAGGTACTGTCCATCGACCTCGACCTGATCCGCAATGCGTTCCAGGTGCGCCGGATCGTCGAGCGCGAGGCGTTCGAGCAATTCTGCGCCCATGCGCCCGATGCAGAGATCGCGCGCCTCGCCGCCGAGCATCGCGCGATCCGCCAAGAGGCGCTGGCCGGCGTCGATTCGGACCTTCTGACGCGGGCGCAGCACATGGATTGGGCGTTCCACGATCACGTCATCGACGCGCTGGGCAACCGGATCATCGCCGACATCCACCGGGTCAACGCGATCCGCATCCGGCTGATCGCCAATCCCGACACGCGGATGTTTCCCGAAATCGTGGTATCGGTGCTGGATGAGCATCTGGCGATCATCGACGCGTTGCAGGCCCGCGACGCGCCGCGCACGGTGCGCGCCATCGGCGCCCATGTCGAAAGCGCGCGGCGCCGGGCGCTGGGCGTATGAAACACAGAAGACCCGACAACCATCGTTCAACCAAGGGAGAGGAGACGATAATGACCCTGAAACTGACGCGCCGCATGGCGCTTTCCACCGCGGCCGCGGCCCTGATGAGCGCCGGCGCGGCGTTCGCGGCCTCGCATTCCGACAAGGTGACGCTGCGGATGTCCACCCCGGCCTCGGAAACCGACCAGCGCTCGATCGCGCTGGCCGAGGTGTTCGCGCCCGAAGTGGCCGAATTCACCACTTACGAGCCGCATTACAACGGCTCGCTGATCGCGCAAGGCTCCGAGCTGGAGGCGATCGCGTCCGGCGATCTGGAAATGTCGATCACCTCGGCGCAGGAACTGGCGACGTTCTTCCCCGAATTCTCGATCTTCGCCACCGGCTATGTGCACCAGTCGGCCGAGCATCAGGTCGCCGTGTTCAACGACGAGCTGATGGAGCCGTTCAAGCAGAAGGTCGAGGACGAGCTTGGCGTCAAGCTGCTGGCGGTGATGTATCTGGGCAAGCGGCATGTGAACCTGCGCCAGACCAAGGACGAGCTGACGGTGATGACCCCCGACGATCTGGCCGGCGTGAACCTGCGGATGCCGGGCACCGATGCGTGGCAGTTCCTGGGCAAGGCGCTGGGCGCAAACCCGACGCCGATGGCCTTCACCGAGATCTACACCGCGCTTCAGACCGGGTCGGTCGACGGGCAGGACAACCCGCTGCCGACCGTGGTGGACGCCAAGTTCTACGAGGTGACGAACCAGGTCGCGCTGACCGCGCATCTGGTCGATCTGAACTATGTCGCCTTCTCCAAGGCGGTCTGGGACGACCTGAGCGCCGAGCAGCAGCAACAGGTCGAGGCCGCGGCTGTCGCGGCGGCGGATTCCGCCCGCGCCCGCCAACTGGAGCTTGAATCGGAGCTGGTATCGTTCCTCGAAGGCGAGGGGATGGCGATCTACGAGCCCGACCTCGCGGCGTTCCGCAGCCATGTGCAGGAGCAATATGTCGGCAGCGAGTTCGCCGCCTCCTGGCCCGAGGGCGTGTTGGACAAGATCAACGCGCTGGGCAACTGACCCGGACGGGCCGGGCAGGGGCATGCCCCCCGATCCCGGCCCGGCGGACAGGTCCGCGCGGGTGCGACAACCCCAGCCAAAAGGGGCGGCGGCGACAGCGCGCCGCCCCCTCCTGCCAATACCGCCATCAGCCTGACCGGAAGAGCCATGCACCGGACGCTTCACTTCCTTCGAACCTGTGCCGAGGGCTTTGCCGCGCTGATGATGGCGGCAATGTTCCTGACCTTCGTGTTGCAGATCACCATCCGCTACACCGCGCGGCTGGCCTGGCTGCCGGAGATGTTCCCGATCCTCGAGCCGTCGCAATATGGCTGGACGCTGGAATTCTGCCTGCTGCTCTGGGTCTGGATCATCTTTTTCGGCAATGCCTTCGTGGTGCGCGACCGCGATCACGTCACCTTCGACATCCTCTATAACGGCGTGGGGCCGAACATGCGGCGCGCCTTCGCCATAATCGGCGGGCTGGCGGTGTGCATCGGCCTGCTGCTGGCCATCGGCCCGACCTGGGAGAAATTCGCGATCCTGCGGCTGAAGCGCACCGCGACGCTGTCGCAGATCTTCGGCGACTGGATCCGCATGCGGCATGTCTATGCCGTGTTCTTCGTGTTCCTCGGCATGGGTGCGCTGCGCTATGCGTGGTCCGTCCTGCAGGCGATCCGCCGCCCCCCCGAGATCGAGGAACACGGACCGGGAAGGCTGGACGAATGAGCGTGGCCTTCCTTCTGTGCCTCGGTGCACTGTTCACGCTGGCGGCGATCGGCATTCCCATCGCCTACGCGATCATCGTCGGCTCGTTCGTCTACCTCGCCGCTGCCGGGCAAAGCGTCGGTGTGGCCAGCAAGCAGCTGATGGACGGGCTTTACAACTCCTTCATCCTGCTGGCCGTGCCGCTGTTCATCGTCGCCGCGAACATCATGAATGCGGGCACGATCAGCGACCGGCTGCTGCGGTTCTGCATCGCGCTGGTCGGGCGGTTCCGCGGCGGCATGGGCCATGTGAACGTCGTCGCCTCGCTGATCTTCTCGGGGATGAGCGGGTCGGCCGTCGCCGATGCCGCCGGGATCGGCAAGATCATCATCGAGATGATGACCCGCTCGGGCCATTACACCCGCGGCTATGCCGCCGCCATAACGGCGGCCAGCGCCACCATCGGCCCGATCATCCCGCCGTCGATCCCGATGGTGCTCTATGCGCTCGTGTCGAACACCTCGATCGGCTACCTGTTCCTGGGCGGCATCGTGCCGGGCCTGTTCATGGGTGTGGTGCTGATGGGCATGAATTGGTGGATCTCGTGGCGCCGGAACTTCGCGGTCGAGGACGCGGTGCCGCTGGTCCATCTGCCGGGCCTGACGGTGCGGGCCTTCCCCGCGCTGCTGATGCCGGCGATCCTGCTTTACGGCATCTACGGCGGCGTGACGACCCCGACCGAGGCGGCGGCGGTGGCCGCGTTCTATGCGCTGGTGCTGGCGGGGTTCTTCTACCGGGCGCTGTCGATGCGCTCGCTGTTCGAGATCCTGGTCGACTCGGCGCGCTCCTCTGCCGCGGTCGGGCTGGTGATCGGCGGCGCGCTGATCCTGAACTACGTCGTCGCGTCCGAGAATATCCCCAACATCCTGGCCGCGCGGATGGTCGGCCTCGACGTGCACCCGCTGATCTTCCTGCTGGGCGTCAACGTGCTGCTGCTGCTGCTGGGCTGCCTGCTGGATGCGACCACGATCATCCTGGTCATCATCCCGCTGTTCCTGCCGACCTGCCGCGAGCTGGGGATCGACCTGGTGCATTTCGGCGTGGTGGCGGTGGTGAACTGCATGATCGGGCTGATCACGCCGCCCTACGGCATCCTGCTGTTCGTGATCAACGCGGTGACGCGCATTCCCCTGGGCGAGATCATCCGCGAGATCTGGCTGTTCCTTGCGGTGCTGCTGGTGGCGCTGGGGGTGCTGATCCTGTTTCCGGGACTGGTCCTGTGGCTGCCGCGGATGTTCGGTTACGCCGGATAGCAGGCCCGGAAAGCACGACGGGCCGTCTCCTGATGAGCGGCCCGTCGTTTCTTCGGCTCTGAATTGTCCCCGAGCGGCGGGATGTCCCCGCGCGCTGCCCGTTCAGCCATAGACGGCGTCATGGGCGATGCGGCGCGCGTCCTCGGGGAAGATGCCCAGGTCCATCGCGACATCGCGCGGCAGGGACTGGATTTCCGCGACGGTGCGGTTGTACATGCGGCGTTTCGCACGGGATTCGCGAACGCGGTCGAAAAAGGTCATTGGTCACTCCATCTTTCATGTCATCATCGACACCGCCTAGATGGACCCGTTGTTAGCGCCGGACAACGCCCGTTTCTGCAGGGCCGTCATGCAGTTTCTGCAACGCAGCATGAATTGCCAAGTCACTCTGCAAAAAAGAAAAAAGGCGCCGGCGGAAACCGGCGCCCTTTTGGGCTGGCTGCGGGCCGCGCGCGGCGCCGCGTCAGATCAGCTTGCCCATCGCGACCGCGGTGTCGGCCATACGGTTCGAAAAGCCCCACTCGTTGTCGTACCAGGTCAGGATGCGGCACATCGTGCCCTCCATCACCTTGGTCTGGTCGGTATGGAACACGGACGAATGCGGATCGTGGTTGAAGTCGACCGAGACCAGCTTTTCGTCGGTATAGCCCAGGATGTTCTTCAGCGGCCCGTCCTTTGCGGCGGCGCGGATCGTGTCGTTGATCTCGTCGACGCTGGTGGCGCGGCCGGCCTCGAAGGTCAGGTCGACAACCGACACGTTCGGCGTCGGCACCCGGATCGCCACGCCGTCCAGCTTGCCGTCAAGCTCGGGCATCACCAGCCCCACGGCCTTGGCCGCCCCGGTCGAGGTCGGGATCATCGACAGCGCCGCGGCGCGCGCGCGGTAGAGATCCTTGTGCATCGTGTCCAGCGTCGGCTGGTCGCCGGTATAGGAATGGATCGTGGTCATGAACCCCTTGGAGATGCCGATCGAGTCGTTCAGCACCTTGGCCACGGGCGCCAGGCAGTTCGTGGTGCAGGACGCGTTGGACACCACGATGTCATCGGCGGTCAGCAGGTCGTGGTTCACGCCGTAGACGATGGTCTTGTCCGCGCCCGCGCCCGGGGCCGAGATCAGCACCCGCTTCGAGCCGTTCTCGAGATGCGGCTGGCACTTTTCCTTGGTGGCGAAGATGCCGGTGCATTCCAGCACGATGTCCACATCCGACCACGGCAGGTCGGCCGGGTTGCGGATCGCCGTGACGCGGATCGGCCCGCGCCCGACATCGATGCTGTCCTCGGCAGTGGTCACCGTGGCGGGAAACCGCCCGTGAACGCTGTCATAGCGCAACAGGTGGGCGTTGGTCTCGACCGGGCCGAGATCGTTGATCGCGATGACCTCGATATCGGTGCGTCCCGATTCGATGATCGCGCGCAGGACGTTGCGCCCGATGCGCCCGAATCCGTTGATTGCGACTTTGACGGCCATGGGAACCTCCTTAGGGGTAATGCGGGTCTGGTTCGGTTTGAATGGCTTTTTGACGCCTTAGTCAACCGCAAGGCGGCGGCGCTCAGCGCCAGAATGCCAGCCATTCGATAAAGTCCATGCCCTTGCGGCCCAGAAAGACCGTGGCCGCCCAGTCCTGCCGCACCGCGTCATAGGCCAGCAGAAGCACGATCAGCAGACCCAGTCCGATGGCGATGCGGTTGGTCATGGCAAGGGTGTCCCGGCTCCGGCCATGCCAGGGCACATGGCTTCCTCATCTTGCCGAAAATACCTTGGGGAGCGCGAGGGGCAAGGCCCCTCGCCGGACCCGCATCGCCGCAGGCGATCGGGCCGTCTTCCCGTCAGAGCAGCGCCATCACGGCCTCGGCGGTCTTCTCGGGCGTGATGCCGAAATGCTCGAACAGCTCGCCGGCCGGGGCCGACGCGCCGAACGAGTGCATGCCGACGAAGCCCGCCTTGGCCTCGCGGCCGCGCTCGCCCATCAGCCACTGGTCCCAGCCCTGGCGCACGCCCGCCTCGACGGCGACGCGCACCGCGCCGCCCGGCAGCACGCGGCGGCGATAGCTGTCCTCCTGCGCCGCGAACAGCTCCCAGCAGGGCATCGACACGACGCGGGTGCCGATCCCCTCGGCCTGAAGCGCCTCGCGCGCGGCCAGTGCCACCGACACTTCGGATCCGGTAGCCAGCAGGATCGCCTGCCGCTTGCCCTCGGCCTCGGCCAGCACATAGGCGCCCTGCGCGGTCAGGTTCTTCGTCTTGTGCTCGGCCCGCACGGTCGGCACGCCCTGCCGGGTCAGCACCAGAACGGTGGGCCGGTCGGTCGCGGTCATCGCGATTTCCCAGGCCTCGGCGGTCTCGACCGCGTCGGCGGGACGGATGACCTGCATGTTCGGCGTCGCGCGCAGCATCGCCAGGTGTTCCACCGGCTGGTGGGTCGGCCCGTCTTCGCCCAGGCCGATGGAATCGTGGGTCATCACGTAGGTCACCGGCGCATGCGACAGCGCCGACAGCCGCATCGCGGGGCGGGCGTAATCGGTGAAGCACATGAAGGTGCCGCCATAGGGCTTCACCCCGCCATGCAGCGCCATGCCGTTCATCGCGGCGGCCATGCCGTGTTCGCGGATGCCGAAATGGATGTAGCGGCCGCCGCGATTGTCCGGCCCGAACAGGCCCAGATCGGGCGTGTCCGTGTTGTTCGAGCCGGTCAGGTCGGCCGAGCCGCCGATGGTTTCCGGCAGGATCGGGTTGATCACCTCAAGCGCCTTCTGGCTGGCGGCGCGGGTGGCGATCTTCGGGGCGTCCTCGGACAGCTCCTGTTTCAGCTTGCGCAGCGCGCCGGCCAGCTTCTTGGGCACCTCGCCGGACAATTCGCGCTCGAACGCGGCGCGCTTGCCGGCGGGAAGGGCGTCGAAACGCTCTTTCCAGGCCAGATGCGCCGCCTGGCCGCGCTGCCCGATGGCTTCCCAGGCGGCCTTGATGTCGCCGGGCACCTCGAAGGGTCCGTGATCCCAGCCATAGGCGGCCTTGGTGTCGGCGATCAGTTGCGCGTCGGTCAGCGCGCCGTGCCCCTTGGCGGTGTCCTGCGCCGACGATCCCAGCGCGATATGCGTCTCGCAGACGATCAGCGACGGCTCCGGTGCGGCGCGGGCCGCCTCGGTCGCGGCGTCGATCGCCTCGGGGTCGTGGCCGTCGATCTCCTGCACATGCCAGCCGGCGGCGCGGAACCGCATCGCCTGGTCGGTGATGTCGGCCAGCGCCACCTTGCCGTCGATGGTGATCGAGTTGTGGTCGAAGAACACCACCAGCCGGCCCAGCTTGTTGCGCCCGGCAAGGCCGATCGCCTCGTGGCTGATCCCTTCCATCAGGCAGCCGTCGCCGGCGAAGACATAGGTGTGGTGATCGACGATCTTCTTGCCGTGGCGGGCGCGCAGCACCTCTTCGGCGATCGCCATGCCGACGGCGTTGGAAATGCCCTGGCCCAGCGGGCCGGTCGTCACCTCGATCCCGCTTGCCAGGAAATTCTCGGGGTGGCCGGCGGTCTTCGCGCCGAGCTGGCGGAAATCCTTGATCTGGTCCAGCGTGATGTCCGGGTTGCCGGTCAGGTACAAGAGCGCGTAGAGCAGCATCGAGCCATGCCCGTTCGACACGATGAACCGGTCGCGATCGGGCCAGTCCGGCGCGGCCGCGTCGAATTTCATATGCTTTTCGAACAGCACCGTGGCGATGTCGGCCATGCCCATCGGCATGCCGGAATGGCCCGAATTGGCCGCCGCGACGGCATCCATCGCCAGCGCGCGGATCGCGGCCGCCTTCATCCAGTGTTCGGGGTGCTTGGCCTTCAACGCGGAGATTTCCATGGCAGGCGTCCTTGTGTCAGTCGGGCTTGTGTCAGCCGGGGCGGGTTGCGAAAGGTGATACCAGCCCGGTGGGCAAGTTCAAGCTCGGCCCGTAAGTGCTTGGCGAAAAACGGGGGCAGCATTTTGCCAAACGCGCCGCTAGAATTGCCGAAACCGTGCCGGCGGCTTGATTCGGGTGGCTGCGGCCGGCCCGTGCGGCATCCGCCATGCCCGGACGGCGGCCCGGCAGGGACGAACGGCGAGAACGAGAGGTAAGAAACGAGCGACATGAGCGAAATCGCAGACATTCAGCGCCGCCTGGGCGACGCGCTGGAGCGGATCGGCGCCGGGATCGACGGGCTGGAGCGGCCGCGCCCCGCGCCGCCCGCTTTGGACCCGGCCGAGCTGGACCGGCTGACCGAGGCGCTGGAGGCCGAGCGCGCGGCGAGCGCCCAGCTCGAGGAGCGGGTGCGCGCCCAGAAGGAAAAGGCCGACAAGCAGGGCCGCGAGGCGCAGGCGGAGATCGACCGTTTGCAGCAGGAACTGGCCGATGCCGAGATCCAGGCGCAGCGGATGCGGCGCACCAACACCCAGCTGCGCCAGTCGATCCAGGCGCTGCGCGAGGCCGCCGAGGACGGCGCGGTGGAGCCGCACCTGATCAACGAGGCGGTGATGTCCGAGCTCGAGGGGCTGCGCGTAGCGCGCGAGGGCGACCGCGCCGAGATGGACGCGATCCTGGGCGAGCTGAAACCGCTGCTGGAGGAGAAGAGCGATGCCTGACGTCACCGTGTCGATCGGCGGGCGCGAATATCCCGTCGCCTGCCAGGAGGGCGAGGAACAGTTCCTGCATGCGGCCGCGCGAATGCTGGACACCGAGGCGTCGGCGCTGGCCGGGCAGACCGGGCGGCTGCCGGAATCGCGGATGCTGCTGATGGCCGGGCTGATGCTGGCCGACAAGGCGGCCGGGATCGAGGAACAGCTGAAATCCGCCGAGGCGCGGCTGGGCGCGCAGGAGGCCGAACTGGAAGCCCTGCGCGCGGCACCGCCGCCCGAACCCGCCGCACCGCCCGAGCCGGTGCGCGTCGAGGTGCCGGTACTGCCCGAGGGGCTGGCCGAGGATCTGGAAACGCTGGCCGTGCGGGCCGAATACATCGCCGCCCAGGTCGAGGAAAAGGCGGCGGGGTAGGCGCGGCCCCGGTCGGATCACTCAAGGCTATCCGATACCGTCAGTGCCCGCGCCAGATCCAGCCGCCGCCAAAGACGCGGCTGCCTTCGGGGTCGTAGAACACGCAGGCCTGGCCCGGCGACACGCCCTCTTCGGGGGTCAGCAATTCCACCTCGGCCTCGGTCTCCGACAGCGGCCGCAGGATCGCCTCCTGCGGCGGCCGGGTGGAGCGCAGCTTGACCGCCAGCGGCCACTCGGCGCGGCTGGCAAAGGGGGCATCGCCCAGCCAGTTGATCTCGCGCACCGGCACGGTGCGGGTCGACAGCATCTCGCGCGGGCCGACGATCACGCGCCGCGCCTCCACGTCCAGCTTCACCACGTAAAGCGGCTCGTCCAGCCCGCCGATGCCAAGGCCGCGCCGCTGTCCGACCGTGTAGTGGATCACGCCCGGATGCGCGCCCAGTACGCGCCCGTCCGCATGCACGATCTCGCCCGGCTCGGCCGCGCCGGGGCGCAGCTTCTCGATCACGCCGGCATAATCGCCGTCGGGCACGAAACAGATGTCCTGGCTGTCGGGCTTGTCCGCCACCGCGAGCCCGTGGCGGGCGGCCAGCGCGCGGGTCTCGGCCTTGGACACCAGGTGCCCCAGCGGGAAGCGCAGGAATTCGAGCTGGTCGGGCGTGGTCGAGAACAGGAAATACGACTGGTCGCGCGCCGGATCGGCGGCGCGGTGCAGCTCGGCCCCGTGCGCGCCCGTCTTGCGCTGGATGTAATGCCCGGTCGCCATGCAGTCCGCGTCCAGATCCTTCGCCGTCTCCAGCAGGTCGCGGAACTTCACCCGTTCGTTGCAGCGGATGCACGGCACCGGCGTCGCGCCCGCGAGGTAGCTGTCGGCGAACTCGTCGATCACCGCGTCGCGGAACACGTTCTCGTAATCCAGCACGTAATGCGGAAAGCCCATCTCCTCGGCCACGCGGCGTGCATCGTGGATGTCGATCCCGGCGCAGCACGCGCCCTTTTTCGCCAGCGCCGCGCCGTGATCGTAAAGTTGCAGCGTCACGCCCACCACGTCATAGCCCTCGCGCGCCAGTTCGGCGGCGACGACGGACGAATCCACGCCCCCCGACATCGCCACGACGACGCGGGTATCTGCCGGGGCCTTGGCCAGGCCCAGCGAGTTCAGCTTCTGATCCAGCATTGCGGAATCCTTTCGGGAGTCGCGCGGAATATAGGCAAATACGAGATACTCTCAAGGCCCCGCTTCACCGAACCTTAAGCGCGGTGCGGCCACCTTTTCGGCGTCAAATCCGAGGGGGACAAGGCTATGTATCTGCAAAAGGTTGACGGGCCGCGCACCGTCACATTACCCGACGGCACGGTGATGAGCCGCGCCGACCTGCCGGCGCCGGACACGCGGCGCTGGGTGGCCAGCCGCAAGGCCGCGGTGGTGCGCGGCGTCGCCGCCGGGCTGATCTCGCGCGAGGAGGCGCGCGATCTCTACGGGCTGTCGGACGACGAGCTTGACGCCTGGGCGATGGCCGTCGAACGCCACGGCGAGGCGGCGCTGAAGGCGACCGCGCTGCAGAAGTATCGCTGAGCGCCCGGCGCGATCCCGCGAAACGTGTGTTGCAGCGGCTTCCGGTGTCGGTTGGCCCCGTCCGGCCGGGGCAATCATGTATAAAAATGACACTTTTTCGGCGACCCGATTCGACGCGAATCTCCGGCATCCGGCAAGTTTCTGCTTGCCCGGTTCGTTGAAATACAGGTATTTATTTCCTGTTAGCGGCCGGTGCGGCAAATTTCCGCCGATCTGGTAACCGGTGATTAACCTTTCTTGGTCAGGGTCGCCGTATCGGTAAGGTTGAAAGTGGAGAACCCGGCATGCGTGTCCTTCTGGTGGAAGACGATCCTGCGACGTCCCGCAGCATCGAGTTGATGTTGTCGCATGCCAATCTCAACGTCTATGCGACCGATCTGGGCGAGGAAGGGATCGACCTTGCCAAGCTGTACGATTACGACCTGATCCTTCTGGACCTGAACCTGCCGGACATGAACGGCCACGACGTTCTGCGCCAGTTGCGTATCGCCCGCGTCGACACGCCGATCCTGATCCTGTCGGGCGAGGACGACACCGAAAACAAGCTCAAGGGCTTCGGCTTCGGTGCCGATGACTACCTGACGAAACCGTTTCACCGCGAGGAACTGGTGGCGCGCATCCACGCCATCATCCGCCGGTCCAAGGGGCATTCGCAGTCGGTGATTCGCACCGGCCTGGTCGAGGTGAACCTCGACGCCAAGACGGTGGAGGCGGGCGGAAAACCGGTGCATCTGACGGGCAAGGAATATCAGATGCTGGAACTCCTGAGCCTGCGCAAGGGCACGACGCTGACCAAGGAAATGTTCCTCAACCATCTCTATGGCGGGATGGACGAGCCGGAACTGAAGATCATCGACGTGTTCATCTGCAAGCTGCGCAAGAAACTGTCGCAGGCCACCGGCGGGGACAACTACATCGAGACGGTGTGGGGGCGCGGCTATGTGCTGCGCGATCCCGAACCGGGCACGATGGACGGGCCGATCGCCATCGGCGCCTGAGGCGGCGGGCCGGGCAGGGCCGGCACTCGGTCTGGATTTCCCGCGGGCGCGCTCCTATCAAGTCGGAGAGCATCCAGGAAGGACCGGCCGCGTGGGCAAGGGCACACCCGTATCAGACCTGACCGAGACTGAGGCCGCGCAGGAACTCGCGCGCCTTGCCGAAGAGATCGCGCGCGCCAACCGCGCCTATCACACGCAGGACGCGCCCGAGATCGCGGATGCCGAGTACGACGCGCTCAAGCGGCGCAATGCCGGGATCGAGGCGCGCTTTCCCGATCTGGTGCGTGCCGACAGCCCGTCGGACCAGATCGGCGCCCCGGTCGGCGAGGCGTTTGCAAAGGTCGCGCATTCGGTGCGGATGATGTCGCTGGCCAATGCCTTCGAGGCCGAGGATATCCGCGAATTCAACCGCACCATCCGCCGCTACCTGGGGATGGATGACGATGCGCCCGGCGTGGCCTATACCGCGGAGCCGAAGATCGACGGTCTGTCGCTGTCGCTGCGTTACGAGGGCGGCGCGCTGGTGCAGGCGGCCACGCGCGGCGACGGCGAGACCGGCGAGAACGTGACCGCCAACGCGCGCACCATTGCCGATATTCCCCAACGGCTGGACGGCGCGCCGGACGTGCTGGAGGTGCGCGGCGAGGTCTATATGAGCCATGCCGATTTCGCGGCGCTGAACGAACGGCAGGCGGAACGCGGCGGCAAGACCTTCGCCAATCCGCGCAACGCCGCCGCCGGCTCGCTGCGGCAACTCGACGCAGGCATCACCGCGGGCCGGCCGCTGCGGTTCTTCGCCTATGCCTGGGGCGAGGTCAGCGCGCCGCTGGCCGACACCCAGATGAAGGCGATCGCACGGCTGGGTCGCCTCGGGTTCCAGACCAATCCGCTGACCCGCCGCTGCGAGGGGATCGAGGCGATGCTGGCCCATTACGCCGAGATCGAGGCGCAGCGCGCGACCTTGGGCTACGATATCGACGGCGTCGTGTACAAGGTCGACGATCTCGGGCTGCAACGCCGCCTCGGCTACCGCTCCACCACGCCGCGCTGGGCCATCGCCCACAAGTTTCCCGCCGAACTGGCCTGGACCCGGCTGGAAAAGATCGAGATTCAGGTGGGCCGTACCGGCGCGCTGTCCCCGGTGGCGCGGCTGACCCCGGTGACGGTGGGCGGTGTCGTCGTCTCGAACGCGACCCTGCACAACGAGGATTACATCGCCGGCCGCGACGCGCGCGGAGAGGAGATTCGCGGCGGCAAGGACATCAGGGAAGGCGACTGGGTGCAGGTTTTCCGCGCCGGCGACGTGATCCCGAAGGTGGCCGATGTGGACCTGTCGAAGCGCCCCGAGGGAGCCGCGCCCTACCGCTTTCCCACCGAATGCCCCGAATGCGGATCGGATGCCGTCCGCGAGGAGGGCGACGCGGTGCGGCGCTGCACCGGCGGGCTGATCTGCCCGGCGCAGGCGGTGGAGAAACTGAAGCATTTCGTCTCTCGCGCCGCCTTCGACATCGAGGGGCTGGGCGCGCGGCAGATCGAGATGTTCTACCACGACGACCTCCTGCCGATCCGCGAGCCGGCGGACATCTTCACGCTGAAAGCGCGCGATGCGAAGAACGTGGCGAAGTTGAAGAACCGCGAAGGCTACGGCGAAAAGAGCGCGAAGAACCTGTTCGATGCGATTGACGAGAAACGGAAAATTCCGCTGAATCGGTTGATCTTCGCACTGGGGATCCGCCATGTCGGCGAGGTGGCCTCTGCCGATCTGGCGCGGCATTTCGGCTCCTGGGACAGGCTGGTCGCCGGGATCGACGCGGCCGGGCCGGCCGCCCGGCGCCACCTCGCCGCCGACGCGGCCGCGGCGCAAGAGCGGCGGCAGGCCGCCAGCGAGGGGCGCCGCGCCGCGATCGCCGCCACCAAGGCCGCGATCTGGGCCGAAGACCCGCCGATCGCGCCGGAGGCCCGCGCCGCATGGGACGACCTGGTGGGGATCGACGGCATCGGCGCCACCGTCGCCGTGTCGCTGGTCACGGCCTTTCAGCAGAAGGCGGAGCGGGCCTCCATCGACCGGCTCGCCTCCGAGCTGGAAGTGCAGGACATGGCGCCGCGCGCCGCCGAAGGCAGCCCGGTGGCCGGCAAGACCGTGGTCTTTACCGGCACGCTGGAACGGATGACCCGCGCCGAGGCCAAGGCGCGCGCCGAGGCGCTGGGCGCGCGCGTGTCGGGCAGCGTCAGCGCAAAGACCGATCTTCTGGTCGCCGGGCCGGGCGCGGGATCGAAGGCGAAGAAGGCGGCGGAACTGGGGGTCGAGACCCTGGACGAGGACGGCTGGCTGGCCCTGATCGGTGCGCCATGACCGGCCGGCCCGAGGCGCTGTTCCCGCTTTTCGCCGGGGTGGACACGCTGGACGGCGTCGGTGCGAAGACCGCCAAGGCGCTGGAAAAGATCGACATCACGCGGCCGCGCGATCTGTTGTTCACGCTGCCCTATAGCGGCATCGACCGGCGCCGGCGCGCCAGCATCCAGGGCGCCGATCTGCCCGAAACCCTGACCGTCGAGGTGGAGGTCGGCCGCCACCTGCCGCCGCGCAGCAAGGGGCGCCCCTACCGGGTCGAGGTGCGCGACGCGCAGACGACCTTTCAGCTCGTGTTCTTCCACGCCCGCGGCGAATGGCTGTCGCGGCACCTGCCGACCGGGGCGCGGCGCGTGGTCTCGGGCAAGGTCGAGCTGTTCGACGGGATCGGGCAGATGGTCCATCCCGACCACGTGCTGCCGCCCGACGAGGCCGAGGAAATCCCGCTGTTCGAGCCGGTCTATCCGCTGACCGCCGGCGTCACGCAGCGCACCATGGCGCGCGCCGTGCGCGATGCGCTGGGCCGGCTGCCGGAGCTGCCGGAATGGATCGACCCGGCCTTGCGCGCGCGCGAAGGCTGGCCCGGCTGGGCGGCGGCGCTGGCGGCGGCGCACGAGCCGCTGGGCGTCGACGAGATGGCCGCGACCGCCCCGGCGCGGCAGCGGCTGGCCTATGACGAATTGCTGGCCCACCAGCTGACGCTGGCGTTGGCGCGCGCCTCGCTGCGGCGCGGCAAGGGCAGCGTGACGGCCGGGGACGGCCGCCTGCGCGCGAAGGTGCTGGCGAGCTTGCCCTACCGGCCGACCGGCGCGCAGGACCGCGCGATGGCCGAGATCGCCGCCGATATGGGCCGGCCCCTGCGGATGAACCGGCTGCTTCAGGGTGACGTGGGTGCGGGCAAGACGCTGGTCGCGCTGATGTCGCTGCTTGTCGCGGTCGAGGCGGGCGGGCAGGGCGTGATGATGGCCCCGACCGAGATTCTGGCGCGTCAGCATCTGGAAGGTCTGCGGCCGCTGGCCGAGGCGGCGGGCGCGCGGCTGGACATCCTGACCGGCCGCGACAAGGGGGCGGACCGCGCGGGCAAGCTGGCGGCGCTGGCGGCCGGCGACATCCACATCCTGGTGGGCACCCACGCGGTATTCCAGCCCGACGTGGCGTTCCGCGACCTGCGCCTTGCGGTGATCGACGAGCAGCACCGTTTCGGCGTGGCCCAGCGGATGCAGCTGGGCGCCAAGGGCCGCGCGGTGGACGTGCTGGTGATGACCGCAACGCCGATCCCGCGCTCGCTGAGCCTGGCGCAATACGGCGACATGGACGTGTCGGTGCTGGACGAAAAGCCGCCGGGCCGCAAGCCGATCGCCACCGCGCTGGTCTCGACGGGGCGGATGGACGAGGTCGTCGGCCGTCTGCGCCACGCCATGGACGAGGGGCGGCAGGCCTATTGGGTCTGCCCGCTGGTCGAGGAAAGCGAAACCCTTGACATGACCGCCGCCGAGGAACGGTTCCGCCATCTGCGCGCCGCGCTTGGCGAGGGGCGGGTCGGGCTGGTCCACGGCCAGATGCCGCCGCGGGACAAGGATGCGGCGATGGCGCGCTTCGTTGCCGGCGAGACGGCGGTGCTGGTGGCGACCACGGTGATCGAGGTGGGCGTGGACGTGCCCAATGCCTCGATCATGGTGATCGAACGGGCCGAGAGTTTCGGGCTGGCGCAACTGCACCAGCTGCGCGGCCGGGTCGGGCGGGGGCAGGCGGCCTCGACCTGTCTGCTGATGTACCAGCCGCCCCTGTCCGAAGGCGGGCGCCGGCGGCTGGAGACGCTGCGCGAGACCGAGGACGGGTTCCGCATCGCCGAGGAAGACCTGGCGATGCGCGGCGCGGGCGACCTGATCGGCACGGCGCAATCGGGGCTGCCGCGATTCCGCATCGCCGACCTGGAACGCCAAGCGGCCCTGATGGGGCTGGCACAATCGGATGCGCGCAAGCTGCTGGCGGACGACCCCGCGCTGACGGGACCGCGCGGCGAGGCGGCGCGCGGGCTGTTGTGGCTGATGGAACAGGAAAAGGCGATCCGCCTGATTTCAGTGGGTTAGCCGCCCGCTGCCGTTTTGTTCACGAATGTTCTTAAAAAGTTCTTTACATATTGTCGGAAATTTGAGAACAAAGTGGCAACAAGAGGGAACATCGACATGCTGTCCGACATCAAGGCCATCTTCGCCCGCTCTTCCGCAACGATCCTGCAGGATGCCGCCGGCGCTGCCGCGCTGGTGCTGATGCTGGTGGTGGCGCTGAACCTGTCCGCCCCGATCTGAGGAAACCCGTTCCGACCTGCCTGCGTTCTGTCATTCCGCCGGCTTGCGCATCTGTCCCCACAGACCCCGCGCGGCCAACTGCCTGACCGGATCGAACAGACGCCCCTGACCGCCGCCTCCTCGTCCCGGGAGCGCGGCGGTTTTTTTGTCTCTGGCGTCGGGAAGGTCGGCCCGCGGCTCAGGCGCAGGCGGATTTTTCGGCCTCGGCAAAGGCTTCGGACGCGGCCTCGATCGCCAGCAGGATCGACGCGTGGCGGTTGCGGAAATCGCGCGCGGGCAGCAGTACCTCGAGCCCGTCGAACGGCGCATCGGGCACCGGGCCGCCGGATTTGAGCATCGCGCGCAACTGGTCGCGCGCGGTTTCCACCTGGGCGCGGGTGCAGCCGACGATATTCGCGCCGACGATCGCCGAGGACGCCTGGCCAAGCGCGCAGGCCTTCACGTCCTGCGCGTAATCGGTCACGCGCCCGTCTTCGGTGCACAGGTCGACCGTCACGGTCGATCCGCACAGCGGCGAGCGTTTCTTGACCGTCGCCTGCGGCGCGTTCAGCCGGCCGGTGCGCGGGATGTCTGCGGCCAGCTCCAGGATGCGGCCGGAATACAGGTTGATGAGGTCGCTGTCGCTCATGGCTTTCCCCGGTGTCTCGATTTCCCTACATAGGGCGCGGGCCGGGATGAGGGAAGGACTTGTTGATGACGTTCGATGCGGACAGCCTGAAATTCGACGCAAGCGGTTTGCTGCCCGTCATCGCGCAGGAGGCGGAGACGGGCGAAGTCCTGATGCTCGCCTGGATGAATGCCGAGGCGGTGCGCCGCACGCTGGACACCGGCCGCGTCACCTATTGGTCGCGCTCGCGGCAGGAATACTGGGTCAAGGGCGAGACCAGCGGCAATGTGCAGCACCTGCTGGAGTTGCGCCTGGATTGCGACCGCGACTGCCTGCTGGTGCGGGTGCGGCAGACCGGCCCGGCCTGCCATACCGGGCGGCGCAGCTGTTTCTACACCGCGATTCGGAACGGCGAGGAGGTTGAGCTTCTGGCCCTGTAGCGCGGCTACAGCCCGACCATGTCGCGGATCGCGGCGGGGCCGAGCCCCTCGGCCCGAAAGGCGCACAGGGCGCGGGCATCGTCGCGCTTGGCCAGCCGCTTGCCATCCGCGTCGCGCACGAGATCGTGATGGTGATAGGCCGGCACCGGCAGGCCCAGCAGCGCCTGCAGCAGGACATGCACCTGCGTCGCCTCGAACAGGTCGGCGCCGCGCACCACCTCGGTGATGCCCTGCGCGGCATCGTCCACCACCACCGACAGATGATAGGACGTGCCCATCGCGCGGCGCGCCAGCACCGCGTCGCCGACCCCGCCGATCAGCGCGGCGGCGTCAAGCGCGTGGCGGCCGGGATGGATCGGGCCGGTTTCCTCGAACGAGGGCAGCTGCCCGAGATGCGCCGCCGCGCGCGCCATGTCGAGCCGGATCGAATCGTCCGGCCCCGCCTGCGCCATCGGACGGCCGCGGCAGGTGCCCGGATAGACCGGGCCGTCGGGGCCGATCGCCGGCGCGCCTTCCTGCGGGGCGGACAGGACGGCGCGGATGTCGCCCCGTGAACAGCGGCACGGATAGCACAGACCCATCGCCGCCAGCCGGTCCAGCGCGGCGCGGTAGGCGTCCATCCGCTCCGATTGGCGCATCGGCGGGCGCGGCCAGTCGAGGCCGAGCCAGCGCAGATCGGTCTCGATGAGCGCCTCGAATTCGGGGCGCGACCGGTCGCGGTCGATATCCTCGATCCGCAGCAGAAAGCGTCCGCCGCGCGCCTGCACCCGGTCCCACGCGGTCAGCGCGGAAAAGGCGTGGCCCAGATGCAGCGGGCCGGTCGGCGACGGGGCAAAGCGGGTGGTGTAGCGCATGTCGCGTTCAATCGAATTCATCCGCCAAGGCGGATGAATGTACGACTCCGAAAGACCGCGACACGCTGTCGCTCACGCTTTCTCGATGACGTAGACCGTCGCGTTCAGTCCGATCGCCGGCAGGTGCGGCCCGTGTTCCTGAAACAGGATCTGCACAATCCCGTCCTCGACCGCGCGGCGCAGGCGGCCTTCGTATTCGGGATCGTCCAGCGCGTGGTCGTTGAAGCTGAAGGCCAGCAGGCCGCCGGGGGCCAGATTGTCCAGCAGCAGATCAAGCGTTTCTGGCGGCGCGGCGCCGCTGCCGATCACACCGGCGGCGGTGATGGCGGCATAGTCGCCCGGATCGAACGGCAGGTCGGACCCGGCATGAACCTGCCACAGATCGCGGTAGACGCCCTTGGCACGCGCCTCGGCCAGCATGTCGGCGGACAGGTCGGCCCCGTCGATGGCGGTAAAGCCGGATTGGATCAATGCCGCGCCGCAAAGTCCTGTACCGCAACCGAAATCCAGGACCGGCCGGTCGAGGTTCTTGACCTGGGCCGCCAATGCGCGCGCCACCCGCAGCGGCGTGGCATAGCCGTTGTCCATGATTTCGGCATCGTAGGTTTCGGCCCATTCGTCATACAGCGCGCGGGTCTCGGCGGGGGTGCTGAGCGAATAGACCTGTTCGAGGTAGTCTTTGTCTTTGTTTTCCATGCCCCGGAACCTAGTGCGCAACGGCCGCAGGGGGAAGCGGGGATGCGCAAGTTGCGCGTTTGGCGGGGCGTGGATCAGGCCGGCGCGTGTTCGCTCGCGGCCAGCCAGCCCTGCCACGCCGCCTTGGCGCGGTCGGTATAGGCCTTGTAGCGGGCCGGGCGGTTGCGGCGGCCGCCCTTCAGGTCGACCGGGGGGAACAGCCCGAAATTGACGTTCATCGGCTGGAACGTCTTTGCCTCGGCGCCGCCTGTGATGTGGTGCACCAGCGCGCCCATCGCGGTTTCCGGCGGCGGCGGCGGCAGGGTGCGGCCCGTCAGCTCGGCCGCGGCCAGGCGTCCCGCCAGCAGCCCCATCGCGGCGGATTCGACATAGCCCTCGACGCCGGTGATCTGTCCGGCAAAGCGGATATTGGGGCGCGAGCGCAGGCGCAGCCCGGCATCCAGCAGGGTCGGCGCGTTCAGGAAGGTGTTGCGGTGGATCCCGCCCAGCCGTGCGAAACGCGCCTCCTCCAGCCCCGGAATCATCCGCAGAACAGAGGTTTGCGCGCCATACTTCATCTTGGTCTGAAAGCCGACGATGTTGTAGAGTGTGCCCAGTGCGTTGTCGCGGCGCAGTTGCACGATGGCGTGGGGTTTGACATCGGGTGCATGCGGATTGGTCAGGCCCACCGGCTTCATCGGGCCGTGGCGCAGGGTCTCGCGGCCGCGCTCGGCCATCACCTCGATCGGCAGGCAGCCGTCGAAATACTGCGCCGTCTCGCCCTCGTGGAACTCGGTCTTGTCGGCGGCCAGCAGGGCGTCGATGAACGCCTCGTAGGTGGCCTTGTCCATCGGGCAGTTGAGATAGGCGCGGCGTTCCGCCTCGGTCTCGCCCTTGTCGTAGCGCGACTGGAACCACGCCTTGGACATGTCGATGCTGTCGGCATGGACGATGGGGGCGATGGCGTCGAAGAAGGCCAGCGCCTCGGCCCCGGTCTCGGCGCGGATCGCCTCGGCCAGCGCGCCCGAGGTCAGCGGCCCGGTGGCGATGATCCAGGTGCCGGACTCGGGCAGACGGTCGATCTCGGCGGTCTGGACGGTGATGTTGGGATGCGCGCGCAGGGCATCGGTCACGCTTTCCGCGAACGGATCGCGGTCGACGGCCAGCGCGCCGCCGGCGGGCAGGCGGTGCGCGTCGGCCATGCGCATGATCAGCCCGTCCGCCGCGCGCATTTCCCAGTGCAGCAGCCCGACCGCGTTCTGCTCGTCATCGTCCGACCGGAAGGAATTGGAGCAGACCATTTCCGCCAGGTGGCCAGTGCGGTGGGCGAAGGTGCCGACCTCGGGGCGCATTTCGTGCAGGATCACGCGGATGCCCGCATTGGCGGCCTGCCATGCGGCCTCGGACCCGGCCATGCCGCCGCCGACGATGTTCAGGGTTCTGTCTGTGCGATGTTCCATGCGCGCCGGTCTATCCTGTGCGCCGCGCGATGGGAAGGCGTGGCGGCGGTCAGGCGGTGCGGGGCTGGCGTTCGGCGCGGGATCGGCTGTCCGCCGGGGCGGCGGCAGCGGCGCGGCGCCGGATCCGCAGGCGAAGGCCGGGGCGGCGCGGCTCTGCCGCGGCCAGCAGCAGCAGCGCGGTCAGCAGCAGCATGTCCGCCGCCAGCACGTCGAAGGCGGCGCCCGCCCCGATCCGCGCCGTGCCGGTGATCAGGACGTAACCCGCAAGGATCAGCGCGGCGGGACGCACGGCCCGGCGCAGCAGAATCGCCACCGAGGTCAGCAGCAGCAGCAGCGCGGTCAGGTTCTGCGCCGCGACGTCGCCCAGCAGCGCGGCGAACAGGGCCGGGCCGGCCTCGACGATCATGATCGCGGCCGAGCTGGCCAGAAAGAACGCGCCGGTCAGGATGCGCGTGATCGACAGCGCGGCCTCCGCGGCGCGGTTGGGGGGCGCGGCATTCGTGCCCGCCGTTGCGTTCTGCATCATCTGATCCGACATGGGTCTGTCCCTCCGCCTGCAACCACAAGGTTAACGACGGGTTTGGCGGCGGAGGGGCCGGATTGCGGCGCGCACGCGGCAATTGCGGGGAATTGAACCTGACGTAAGGTCAGTCCTCGGCGGGCGTATCCGGGGCATCCGGCAAGTCCGCTTCGCCGTTCTCCTGGTCGGCGATCCAGGCGACGGACACGACCTCTTCGCCGGGCGCGGTGTTGAACACCTTGACCCCGCCCGCGCCGCGCGAGCGGAACGAGATGTCGTCCACCGGACAGCGGATCGACTGCCCGCGCGAGGTGACCAGCATGATCTGGTCGTCCATCTCGACCGGGAAGGACGCCACCAGCAGCCCGCCGCGCATCGCGCGGTCCATCGCCGCCACGCCCTGGCCGCCGCGCCCGCGCACCGGGTAGTCGTGGCTCGACGACAGCTTGCCCGAGCCGCCCGCGGTCAGCGTCAGGATCAGGTCCTCGGCCGCCGACATTTCCGCGTAGCGTTCCTGCGGCAGGGCGACATCGGCCACCGCCTCGTCATCCTCGTCGGCCTCGGCGTCGTCGGCCATGCCGGCCACGGCGCGGCGCATCTTCAGATAGGCCGCGCGTTCCTCGGGCGTCGCCTCGAAATGGCGGATTACCGCCATCGACACTACGCTGTCGCCCGCACCCAGCCGGATGCCGCGCACGCCGGTCGAATCGCGTCCCTTGAACACCCGCACGTCGGTGGTCCGAAAGCGGATCGCGCGGCCCTTGGCGGTGACCAGCATCACGTCGTCATCCTCGGTGCAGATGCGCGCGTTCACCAGGCTGACATCCTCGGGCAGCTTCATCGCGATCTTGCCGTTCGACCTGACCGAGGTGAAATCGGACAGCGCGTTGCGCCGCACATCGCCCTGCGAGGTGGCGAACACGATCTGAAGATCGTTCCAGTCCTCCTCGGGGACGTCCACGGGCATGATCGCGGCGATCGACACGCCGGTCGGGATCGGCAGGATGTTGACGATCGCCTTGCCGCGCGAGGTGCGCCCGCCCGCCGGCAGCCGCCAGGTCTTGAGCTTGTAGGCCATCCCGTCGGTGGTGAAGACCAGAAGCGGCGTGTGGGTATTCGCCACGAACAGCGTCGTGACCACGTCCTCTTCCTTCAGCCCGCCGCCCGACAGCCCCTTGCCGCCGCGCTTCTGCTCGCGGAAATCGACCAGCGGGGTGCGCTTGATATAGCCGCCCTGGGTGACGGTGACGACCATGTCCTCGCGCTCGATCAGGTCCTCGTCTTCCATGTCGCCCGACCAGTCGAGGATCTCGGACCGGCGCGGCACCGCGAACAGCTCGCGCACCTCGTTCAGCTCGGCCGAGATGATGCCCATGATCCGGTCGCGCGAGCGCAGGATGTCCAGATAATCGCGGATCTTGCCGGCCAGCTCCTGCAATTCGTCGGTGACTTCCTTGACGCCGATCTGGGTCAGGCGTTGCAGCCGCAGATCGAGAATCGCGCGGGCCTGGGTCTCGGACAGGTTGTAGGTGCCGTCCTCGTTCATCTTGTGCGACGGGTCGTCGATCAGCTGGATGTACTCGGCGATGTCGCCGGCCGGCCAACGGCGGGTCATCAGCTTCTCGCGCGCCTCGGCGGCATCGGCAGAGGCGCGGATCGTCGCCACCACCTCGTCCACGTTCGACACGGCGACGGCCAGACCGCACAGCACATGGCTGCGCTCGCGCGCCTTGCGCAGTTCGAACGCGGTGCGGCGCGCAACAACTTCCTCTCGGAAGGTAATGAAATGACGCAGGAAATCGCGCAGGGTCAGCTGCTCGGGCCGCCCGCCGTTCAGCGCCAGCATGTTGCAGCCGAACGAGGTCTGCATCGAGGTGAAGCGGTAAAGCTGGTTCAGCACCACCTCGGGCGTCGCGTCGCGCCGCAACTCGATCACCACGCGCACCCCCACGCGGTCGGATTCGTCCTGCACGCCAGAGATGCCGTCGATCTTCTTTTCCCGAGCGAGATCCGCGATCTGCTCGACCATCTTCATCTTGTTGACCTGGTAGGGGACATCATCGACGATGATCGCAAAACGGTCCTTGCGGATCTCCTCGACCCGGGTGCGGGCGCGCAGGATGACGCTGCCGCGTCCCTCGAGATACGCCTTGCGCGCGCCGGAGCGGCCAAGGATCTGCCCGCCGGTGGGGAAATCCGGGGCCGGGACATATTCCATCAGCTGCATCGAATCGAGGTCGGGATTCTCGATCAGCGCCTGGGTGGCGTCGATCACCTCGCCCAGGTTGTGCGGCGGAATGTTGGTGGCCATGCCGACCGCGATGCCGCCGGCGCCATTGACCAGCATGTTCGGAAAGCGCGCGGGCAGCACCGTCGGCTCGGTGTCCTTGCCGTCGTAATTGTCCTGGAAATCGACGGTGTCCTTGTCGATATCGGCCAGCAGGAAATTCGCGGCGCGGGCCATCCGCACCTCGGTATAGCGGAAAGCGGCGGGCGGATCGCCGTCCATCGAGCCGAAATTGCCCTGCCCGTCGAGCAGCGGCAGCGACATCGAGAAATCCTGCGCCATCCGCACCAGCGCGTCGTAGATCGCGCTGTCGCCATGCGGGTGATACTTGCCCATCGTGTCGGCCACGGGGCGCGACGACTTGCGGTAGGACTTGTCGTGGGTATTGCCCACCTCGTTCATCGCATAGAGAATCCGGCGGTGCACCGGTTTCAGCCCGTCGCGCAGATCGGGAATCGCGCGGCTGACGATGACCGACATCGCATAGTCGAGATAGGCGGTGCGCATCTCGCTTTCGATGGTGATCGTCGGGCCTGTCGGCTCCGGCCGTTCGGGCGGAAGTTCGCCTTCGGTTTCAGGGGGTTCGGGCGTATCGCTCAATTGCCTGCGGGCCTTCTGTCGGAGGGGCTACATCTTGTTGCGATGCAGTATAGACCGCGCGGTATATGGGGTACAACCGTGACTTTCCGGCCCGCAAGCAGCCACGCGGGCAGAGTGCCAACATGTTGTTTTCGTTGATTGTTAATCAAAGTGCGGCATCATGTCCAAGGCAGGCTGCAAAGGAGGGCGCGCAATGACCGCGAAGGAGCCGATGACCGAGACCGAGCTGATGCTGAAGGGATACGGGCTGACCACCGCCGAATTCTTCTACCGGATGCCCGATTACCGCAACGTGCTGAACACCTATGTCTGGCAGGATTACGACCTTGCGCCGGACCATCCGAAACTGTTCGGCTTCATCGAATTCTGGCAGGAAAGCATCGAGGGGCCGCTGCACTCGGTGCGGTTCGTGCACCGCAAGATGATCGCGCCCGGCGAATGGCGCAACGTGACGGGCGAATTCACGCTGCACTGAGGCACGGGGCCGCCACGCGCGCGCGCCGACCGGGCGGGCAATATGCCCGCCCGATCCGAGATGTTGCAAGGGGACAGTGACTTGCAGGTCGATCTTCACCTGAGATCAGGGGATGATCCGGGTGTATTTCGTGCCTTTCAGCGTGGCGCCGGCGATCAGACCGGCCTGCCCGAAGATCACCGCGATCACCGGCGAGGTGGTGGTCGTGGTGTCGGCGGACAGGTTCTCTCCGGTCTGGTTCAGCGCGTATTCCACATCCGCCCCGGCGGCCCAGCCGGGCGAGCGGCGGAACCGCTCCAGCGCGTCGGAGGTCATGAAGAACAGGACGTGCGAATATTGCTGCGCGCCGATCTGCAACCCGAACGAGCCGGACGCGGCGGAGTAGTAATCCACCGTCGCGCCCTGCACCCTGAGCGCGCCGCGCCCATAGGCCGCGCCGACGCCGAAGCCGGCCTTGGTCACCAGCGGCATGACCAGCATGCCGGCCGACTTGTCGCGCAGATCGCCGGTCGCGGGATAGGTGCTGAACAGGTAGTTCAGCGTGCGGTCGACACGCGCGTCGATGGTGCGCGCGCCGCTCGATCCGATGCCGTTGCCGCAGGCGGCCAGCAGCGACGCGCCGGCGGCGCCCGCAAGAAAGGTGCGGCGGGGGAGGAATGTCATGGAAACTGCCCTTGTTCTACCGTTCTGCCTCTGGCGCCGTTATGTTCCGGCGCTCTGGCGGGCAGAATAGCGCAAAGCCGCCCGCCTGTCACGGGCCTCGGAAGGGCGCGCGGCGGCAAGGCGGCATCGCGCCGAGAACCGCTCAGCCTCCGGCGCGGGCCTCGGCGGCCAGGGTGCGGGCGGCCTCGGGCGCGAAATAGGTGAGGATCCCGTCGCAACCTGCGCGCTTGAAACACAAAAGGCTTTCCATCATCACCGATGCGCCGTCCAGCCAGCCATTCTGCGCCGCGCCCTTCAGCATCGCGTATTCGCCCGACACCTGGTAGGCGAAGGTCGGCACCTGAAGCTCGGTCTTCACCCGGCGGCAGATGTCCAGATAGGGCATCCCCGGCTTGACCATCACCATGTCCGCGCCCTCGGCCATGTCGCGCGCCGCGAGCCGCAGCGCCTCGTCGGAATTGCCCGGATCCATCTGGTAGGTGGCCTTGTCGCCGACCAGCCGCCCCGAGGCGCCGACCGCATCGCGGAACGGCCCGTAGAAGCCCGAGGCGTATTTTGCAGCATAGGACAGGATCGCCACATCTTTATGGCCGGCATCCTCAAGCGCGCCGCGCATCGCGCCGATCCGCCCGTCCATCATGTCGGACGGGCCGATGATGTCGGCGCCCGCCTCGGCCTGGGCCAGTGTCATGCGGACCAGCGCCGCCACGGTCTCGTCGTTCAGGATGCGCCCGTCCACCACGAAGCCGTCATGCCCGTTGATGTTGTAGGGATCGAGCGCGACATCGGTCATCACGGCGATCTGCGGCACCGCCGCCTTGATCGCCCGGATCGCCCGGTTCGACAGGTTGCCGGGGTTCCATGCCTCGGCGCAATCCTCGGTCTTGAGGGCCGGATCGACGGAGGGAAACAGGCAGATCGCCGGAATCCCGAGCTCCGCCGCCGTCTCGGCGGCGCGCACCGCGCCGTCCACGCTCAGCCGCGCGACACCGGGCATCGAGGGGATCGGGGTCTCGGCATCGCCCTCCTGCACGAAGATCGGCCAGATCAGATCGTCCGCGCACAGGGCGTGTTCGCGCACCAGCCGGCGGCGGGACGGGGCGGCGCGCATCCGGCGGAGCCGCGCGGCGGGAAAGGGGGCGGGAAGGGTGACCATCGCTTTTCCTGTCATCGGGACGCTACAGCCTGCGGGATCGCAGGCTTTGCGCCGCATCTCAAGTCTAGGAATTGCCGCAGCGCCGCATTAGGGTTCCGGCAAAACGAAAACGGGCGTGCAAAGGGCGGACAGGCGGCGTGGACTGGTACAGCACGGTTTTCGAACTGATCGACATGCGATCCTTTTCCAACCTCTGGTACTGGATCGCGCTGGCCGTCGTGTGGTCCTCGGCCAGCCACTGGGTGCTGGGCGTACCCTACGACCTGGTGCTGAGCGCCGCGCGCCACGAGGGCCAGCGGCAGGCCGATCTCGAGGCGCTGGTGCGGATCAACTGCAACCGGATCGTGCATATCGGCGAGGTGTCGGGGCTGTGGATCGTCGGCTTTGCCTCTGCGGTGCTGTCGGGGCTGGCGGTGCTGGGCTTCGGCTACTGGATCGAATTCGCGCAGGCGGTGTTCCTGATCGCCTTTCCGCTGGGCATCGTCGGTGCGCTGAGCATGCTGGCGGCGCGCGGCATCATGCGGCGCGAGCTGGCCGGAGAGGCGCTGCGCCGGCGGATCCGGATCCAGCGGCTCTACATCCAGATGATCGGGCTGGTGGCGATCTTCGTCACCGCGATGTGGGGGATGTGGCAGAACATGGCGACCGGGCCGCTGGGCGGATTGTTCATTCACTGAGCTTGCACGGGATGAACGCGCCTGCGGCGCGTGCCTTCGGCGAGCGTATTTGGCCGAGAAGAAGGCGGGGTGGAATTCATTTGGGCGGTTGACACCGGGGCCGCGCTCTTTACCTGAATGCGGCCATGTCCGGACCATCCCACATCACCGTCGGCGGCGCGCCCGAGGGCTACGACGCGCGGCTCGTCCTGCGCGAGATCGAGGCATCGGGCGGCCCGGTGATCCATGTCGCGCGCGACGACAAGCGGCTGGCGGCGATGCGCGCCGCGCTGCGGTTCTTTGCACCCGAGATGCCGGTGATCGTGTTCCCGGCTTGGGATTGCCTGCCCTACGACCGGGTGTCGCCCAATGCCGACATAGCGGCGGCGCGGATGGCGGCGCTGGCCGGGCTGGCGCAGGGCGGCCCGGACCGGTTCGTGCTGCTGACCACGCTGAGCGCGGCGGCGCAGGCGGTGCCGGCGCGCGCGGTGCTGCGCGAGGCGGCCTTCGCGGCGCGGGTCGGCAGCCGGATCGACGAGGCGGGCCTGCGCGCCTTTCTGGTGCGGATGGGCTTCAGCCAGGCGCCCACGGTGATGGAGCCGGGCGATTACGCGGTGCGCGGCGGCATCATCGACATCTTCCCGCCGGGCGAGGGGGGGCCGGTGCGGCTGGACCTGTTCGGCGACGTTCTGGACGGCGCGCGCCGGTTCGACCCGGCCACGCAGCGCACCACGGAAAAGCTGGATGCGGTTGAGCTGGCCCCGGTATCCGAGGTGATCCTGGATGACGCCGCGATCCGGCGGTTCCGGCAGAACTACCGGATCGAGTTCGGCGCCGCGGGCACGGACGATCCGCTATACGAGGCGGTGAGCGCCGGGCGCAAGCATGCGGGCATCGAGCATTGGCTGCCGTTCTTCCACGAGACGCTGGAGACGCTGTTCGACTACCTGCCCGGCGCGCCGGTCTGCCTTGACGACCAGGTGGCGCCGGCGCGGCAGGCGCGCTGGGAAGGGATCGTCGACCAGTACGAGACGCGCCTGCACGCGATGAGCCAGAAGGGCCGGATCGACAGCGTCTACAAGCCGTGCCCGCCGGGGCTGCTGTATCTCGACGAGGCCGCGTGG
The DNA here is from genome assembly GCA_947503765.1 of uncultured Paracoccaceae bacterium. Lineage (GTDB taxonomy): Bacteria > Pseudomonadota > Alphaproteobacteria > Rhodobacterales > Rhodobacteraceae > Psychromarinibacter. The sequence continues at coordinate 186,883 of CANNFA010000006.1, forward strand.
GGCGCGGCGCTGGCGCCGCGGCGGGCGGTGCAGTTCCATCCGCTGGCACAGGCGCCGGGGCCGGGCGTGGTCGATGCGGGCGGGCGGATCGGCCGCAATTTCGCGCCCGAGCGCCAGCAGGAGGCCGTCAGCCTGTTCGGCGCGGTGGCCGATCATGTGCGCGCGCGGGCCGAGGCGGGGCCGGTGGTGCTGGCCGCCTATTCCGAGGGCGCGGCAGAGCGGCTGGGCCACCTGCTGGAGGATCACGGCATCGCCGGCGCGCCAAACGTGACGCGCGCCGCCGATCTGGAGGGGCTGCGCGGCGCGGCGCTGGCGGTCTGGCCGCTTGAGACCGGGTTCGTGACGCCGGGCCTTACCGTGATCGCCGAGCAGGACATCCTGGGCGACCGCCTGATCCGCGCGCCCAAGCGCAAGCGCCGGGCCGAGAATTTCCTGACCGAGGCGCAAAGCCTGAGCCCCGGCGATCTGATCGTTCATGTCGATCACGGGATCGGCCGCTACATGGGTCTCGAGGTGCTGGAGGCGCTTGGCGCGCCGCATGAATGCATCGCGCTGGAATATGCGGGGGGCGACCGGCTGTTCCTGCCGGTCGAGAATATCGAACTTCTGAGCCGGTACGGCCACGAGGAGGGGCTGCTCGACCGGCTGGGCGGCGGCGCGTGGCAGGCGCGCAAGGCCAAGCTGAAGCAGCGCATCCGCGAGATCGCCGACCGGCTGATCCGCGTGGCCGCCGAGCGTCATCTGCGCCGCGCCCCGATCATGGAGGCGCCGGCGGGGATGTGGGACGCGTTCTCGGCGCGCTTTCCGTACCAGGAGACCGACGACCAGCTTGCCGCGATCTCGGACGTGCTGGCCGATCTGGGCAGCGGCACGCCGATGGACCGGCTGATCTGCGGCGATGTCGGCTTCGGCAAGACCGAGGTGGCGATGCGCGCCGCCTTCGTGGCCGCCATGTCGGGCCGGCAGGTGGCGGTGATCGCGCCCACGACGCTGCTGGCCCGCCAGCATTACAAGAGCTTCGCCGAGCGGTTCCGCGGCTTTCCGGTCGAGGTGCGGCAATTGTCGCGCTTCGTCGGCACCAAGGAGGCGGCGGCAACGCGCGAGGCGGTGGCGCGCGGCACCTGCGACATCGTGATCGGCACCCATGCGCTGCTGGCCAAGGGGATCCGGTTCAAGGATCTGGGCCTTCTGGTGATCGACGAGGAGCAGCATTTCGGCGTCAGCCACAAGGAACGTCTGAAGGAGCTGCGTTCCGACGTGCATGTGCTGACGCTGACCGCGACGCCGATCCCGCGCACGCTGCAATTGTCGCTGACCGGGGTGCGCGATTTGTCGATCATCGGCACGCCGCCGGTCGACCGGCTGGCGATTCGCACCTACGTGTCCGAATTCGACGCCGTGACGGTGCGCGAGGCGCTGCTGCGCGAGCATTACCGCGGCGGGCAGTCGTTCTATGTCGTCCCGCGCATCACCGACCTGCCCGAGGTCGAGGCGTTCCTTGAAGGCCAGGTGCCCGAGGTCAGCGTCGTCGTGGCCCACGGGCAGATGGCGGCGGGGCAGCTCGACGACCGCATGAACGCCTTCTACGACGGCAAGTACGATGTGCTGCTGGCTACGACCATCGTGGAATCGGGGCTGGATATTCCCACCGCCAACACCATGATCGTGCACCGCGCCGACATGTTCGGGCTCGCGCAGCTCTACCAGATCCGGGGCCGGGTGGGGCGGTCGAAGACGCGGGCCTATGCCTACCTGACCACCAAGCCGCGCGCGCGGCTGACCAGGACCGCCGAAAAGCGGCTGCGCGTGCTGGGATCGCTCGATTCGCTGGGCGCGGGGTTCACGCTGGCCAGCCAGGATCTGGACATTCGCGGCGCCGGCAACCTTCTGGGCGAGGAGCAGTCGGGCAATGTCCACGAGGTCGGCTACGAGCTTTACCAGACGATGCTGGAAGAGGCGATCGCCAAGATCCGCTCGGGCGAGATGGAGGGGCTGCCCGGCAGCGGCGCCGACCAGTGGGCACCGCAGATCAACCTGGGCGTGCCGGTGCTGATCCCCGAGGATTACGTGCCCGACCTGGATGTGCGGCTGGGGCTGTACCGGCGGCTGTCGGATCTGCACGGCAAGGTGGAGCTGGAAGGCTTCGCGGCCGAGCTGATCGACCGCTTCGGCAAGCTGCCGCGCGAGGTCAACATGCTGCTGCTGGTGGTGCGCATCAAGGCGATGTGCAAGCGCGCCGGCATCGCGCGGCTGGATGGCGGGCCGAAGGGCGCGACGATCCAGTTCCACGAGGACCGGTTCGCCAACCCGGCCGGGCTGGTGGAGTTCATCAAGGCGCAGGACGGGCTGGCCAAGGTGAAGGACAACAAGATCGTGGTGCGGCGCGACTGGAAAAGCGCCAAGGACCGGATCCAGGGCGCCTTTGCCATCGCGCAGGATCTGGCAAAACACGCCAAGGCCGAGGCGGCGGCCTGAGCACAGTTCGGCTGGCCCGGATCCCGCCCGTCCCGGACTTGATCCGGGACCTCGCGGCTGGCCGGCCGGAGGCCCCGGGCGCGGGGGCCGGGGCGTGTGGTGTCCGGCGGTGGCGGCCCTGAATACACGGCCGCCATGCTACCGTCGCAGCTCCATCAGGTCTCGGCTGGCCTCGCCCGTACTCGGCGCGCATCGCCAAGGCCGAAACGGCGGCCCGGCCCCAACCCGTCCCGGACTTGATCCGGGACCTCGCGGCCGGCCGCTCGGAGGCCCCGGCGCGGGGGCCGGGGCGTGTGGTGTCCGGTGGTGGCGGCTTCGCTCACACGGCGGCCGTGTCGCCGCCGGCTGCGCGGTCAGGTCTCGGCCGGCGGGGTCCGCTCGACGAAGCGCATCAGGAACAGGGCGGCGGCGCAGCAAAGCGCGGAGCCGGCGGCCAGCGCGGTGGGGGTTCCGTCGAAGGCAAGTCCGATCGGCACCGCGAGCGCCACGGCGCCAATGGTCGAGACCGCGCTGATGATCGAGGCGCCGAGGCCCGCGAGGTGGCCCAGCGGCTCCATCGCCAGCGCGTTCAGGTTGCCGATGCTCAGGCCCATCATGAAGAACACCGACTGCATCCAGATCAGGAAGGCCGCGAAATAGAGCGCGCCGTCCAGCGCATGGGTGGCGGCGATCAGCGCCAGCGCCGTGGACAGGACCAGCTGCACGCCGAGCGCGGCCCTGACCACCTGGCGCATGCCGATCTTCATCACGATCTGCGCGTTCAGGAAGCTGGCGGACGCGGCGATGAGGGAGATGCCGCCGAACCACCACGGAAAGCTTGCCTCGGCGTCGAAGGTGCGCGCGAAGATCTGCTGTACCGAGGACAGCGTGCCGAACAGGATGCCGAAGACGAGGCTGAGGATGGCGACGGTCAGCGCCACGGTGCGGATCGACAGGATTTCCGCCACCCCGGCGGCCAGCGCGGCGGGGCGCAGCGGCCGGCGCTGTTCGGGGCGGGATGTTTCGGGCTGGCGCAGGCCCATCCAGGCCGAGGCCAGCAGCGCCCAGACGATGAACGCGCCGAAGATGCCGCGCCAGCCGGCCAGCGCGATGATGCCGGTTCCCAGCATCGGCGCGGCCGCCGGGACCAGCGCGAAGATCATCATCACGAAGGACATCACCTGCGCCATGCGCCGCCCCTCGAACTGGTCGCGCACGATGGCGAGGATGGCGATGCGCGGGCCGGCCGCGCCAAGCCCCTGGATCACCCGCGCCAGCAGCACCAGCTCGAGCGTCGGGGCGACCATCGCCAGCGCTGCCCCGGCCATGTAAAGCGCGAAGCCGCCCAGAAGCACCGGCTTGCGCCCGAACCTGTCGGCCAGCGGGCCGGTCACCAGCATCCCCGCGCCCATGCCGAACACGAAACTGGTGATGATCAGCTGGGCGCGGTTCGGCGCGTCCGGGCTCAGCTCGGCCGCGATGTCCGTCATTGCCGGCAGCATCGCGTCGATGGCGAAGGCGACCGAGGCCATGATCATGGCGGCGAGGGCGATGAATTCGGGCAGGGGCAGGCGGTTTTCCGGCATGAAACGGCGATACCATATCGGCGGGCGAAGGCCAGCGCCGATCGGCCGCACCCGGCATTCGGATCAGGCCGGGGTTTCGGGGCCCTGCTGCCGGATCTCGGCGATCACCTTGTCCCACAGCTCCGGCGGCTGGGCGCCGGGCACCGCGTGGCGCTGGCCGACGACGAAGGTCGGAACCCCGGTCACGCCATGCTCGCGCGCCCAGGCGTCGCGCGCGCGGATCTCGTCGCGGTCCGAATCGCCTTGCAGAAGCTGGCGGATCAACGCGGCATCAAGCCCCGCGCTGTCGGCGATGTCGGCCAGCACGTCCGTGTCGCCGATATCGCGCCCCTCGCGGAAATAGGCGCGGAACAGGGCGGACACCACCGGGGTCTGCCGCCCCTCGATCCCGGCCCAGTGGATCAGCCGGTGCGCATCCAGCGTGGAGGGCGTGCGCGCGATGGCGGCAAAGTCGATCTCGAGCCCAGCGGCTTCGGCGGCCTCGACCACCGGGGCATAGGCCCTGGCCGCGCCGTCCCGGCCACCGAACTTGTGCTCGAGATATTCGGCCCGGTCCATGCCGCCCGCCGGCATTTCCGGGTTGAGCTGGAACGGGTGCCATTCGATCTCGAACGGGTGGTCCGGCGCGCGTTCCAGCGCGCGGTCGAGATTGCTCTTGCCGATATAGCACCACGGGCAGATCGGATCCGAGATGATGTCGAGTTTGATCATGGGGCCTCCGGTCCCGTTCCTGCGCGAGGCGGGGCCGATTGGCAACCCGTCGCGGCGCTCAGGGGTCCGCTGCGGGATGCGCCTCCTCCCAGTCCTCGCGCAGCGCGGCGCGCCGGATCTTGCCGTTGGCGTTCCTCGGCAGGCTGTCCACGCGCGCGTAGATCCGGGGCATCTTGTAGCGGGCGAGGCGGGATGCGGCGAACCGGTCGAGATCGGCCGGATCGAGCGGCGCATCCGCCACGTAGAAGGCGGCGATCACGGTGGTGTCGGCGCGCACCCGCACCTCGGCCGCGGCGCATTCGCGAATCGCGCCGTGATGCGAGAGGGCCGATTCGACCTCGATCGGCGAGACTCGCACCCCGCCCGCGTTCATCATGTCGTCGCCGCGTCCCAGATAGCTCAGCGCGCCATCCGGGGCCATCGACACGGTGTCGCCGGTCAGGAACCACTCGCCGCGCTCGCGCGCGCGGGTTTCGTCCTCTGCGTTCCAATAGCCCAGCATCAGGCCCGGATCGCGGCGCGATACGGCCAGCGTGCCGGGGGTTCCATGCGGCACCGGCCCGCCTTCGCCCAGCACCGCGACGCGGCGGCCCGGCTGCGGGTAGCCCAGCGTGCCCGGCGGCGCGGGCCGGTCCGGGGCGCCCGAGACGAAGGTGGAACATTCGGACATGCCGAACGCCTCGTGCACCTGGGTGCCGGTGGCCGCCTGCCAGGCCGCGCGGGTGGCATCTGGCAGCTTTTCCCCCGCCGACAACCCGTGGCGCAGGTTCGGCAGGGCGGGCATGTCGTGCCGCAGCAATTGCCGGTACACGCCCGGCGCGGCGGCGAAGATCGTGGCATCATGGCGTTTGAGCAGAAGCGGCAGATGCGCGGGCGTGACGCCGGGGCCGGGGATCAGCGCGGTGGCGCCGATCGACCACGGATCCATCAGCCCGGTGCCCAAGGTATACGTCCAGTTGAACGCGCCGGCATGCAGCAGCCGGTCGTTCGGGCGCAGCCCGTACCAGCCCGACCACATCAGCTTGCGCGCCCAGATCGCGCGGTGGGCATGGACCACGGCGCGCGGGCTGCCCGAGGTGCCGGAGGTATAGATCACATAGGCGGGACGGTTTGAATTGCCCATCGCGTAATCTGCCGGCGGCAGATCGTACATTGCGCGCAGCGTCTCGGTTTCCAGCACCGGACAGGGCGGCGCGACGGGCAGGGACAGGCCCGGCTCGGCGACGATCAGGGCGGGCGCGATCTCGGCGGCGATGGCGGTGATCTCGGGCGCGGTCAGCAACGCCGAGGTCGGCACCGGGATCAGCCCGGCGGCGATGGCGCCGAGATAGGCGATCGGAAAGTCCGGGCTGTTGCCAAGCCGCATGAGCACCCGGTCGCCGGGGGCAAGGCCGCGCGCCAGCAGCCCGGAAGCGGTGCCGCGCACCGCCTGTTCGAGCCGCCCATAGCTCCAGCGGACGGCGCCGGTCGGGCTGAGCACGGCCAGCGCGATCCGGTCCGCATGATCCGGCGCCAGCGCCAGAACATGCGCGGCCAGGTTGAAGGGGGCGGGGCAGGGGGCGGGCGGCCCCCGGTCGAAGATCGCGTCCATGAGATGCGATTACGCCGCGGCCCGGGGCGATGCAAGATTGCAGGGCGGCAAGGTGCCTCGCGCGGGATCGGCGCGTGTTTTTTTGCGTATTTGCGACGAGAAGAAACGCACGCCCCCCTCAGACCATGGGCACGCCCGGGATTCCGCAGGCGGTGAGGGCGAGGGCGAGAGCGAAAAGCGCGGCACGGCAGAGAACGGGGCGCGGCATCACTCGTCCTGCCACCACCAGACCAGCGGCTGCCAGTCGATCCAGTCGCCGTAGATCGGGATGTGGGCGGGATAGTGCAATTCGCTTGCATGGGCGATGCGGCTGACCGTGTACTGGTAGATCGGCACGACATAGCGGCCGGTGGTCAGCACCCGGTCGAGCGCGCGGGTGGCGGCAACGAAATCGTCGCGGGTTTCGGCGCCGATGATGGCGTCGACCATCGCCACGGCGGCGGGGCTGTCCATGCCCATCCAGTTGCGGGTGCCCGGCTCGGTCACGCCTTCGGGGCCCCAGTAGTAATATTGCTCGTTGCCCGGCGACAGCGACAGCGCGACGCGGTAGAAGGTCATGTCGAAATCGTACCGCGCGGTCCGCTCGCGGAACTGCGCCTTGTCGATGGAACTGACGGTGACGTCGATGCCCAGCCGGCGCAGCGATTCGGCGTAGATCTCGGTGATGGCGCGCTGCTCGAACGGGCCGTTCTCCACCAGGATCTCGAAGGTGAAGGGCTGGCCCTGCGCGTTGGCCAGCACGCCCTCCTGCACGGTCCAGCCCGCCGCGTTCAGCAGATCCAGCGCCGCGGCGAGGCCGGCGCGGTTGCGCACCGAGGCGTCGCCCTCGGGCAGCGCATACCCTTCCAGCGCGCCGGGCAGCAGGCTGTCCGCGAACGGCTCCAGCAGGGTACGGACCTGGCCGGCGGCGGGGCCGTGATCCATTCCCAGCAGCGAGTTGGAGAAATACGAGGTGATGCGCGGCTGTGCCCCCCCGGTCAGCCGGTCGTTGATGAAGCGGAAGTTGAACGCCTGGATCATCGCCTCGCGCACGCGCCAGTCGTCGAACGGCGCGCGCCGCGTGTTCATCACGTAGCCGGTCATGCCGGACGGGCGGCCATGCGGGATCTCGGACTTGACGATCTCGCCCGATTGCACGGCCGGAAAGTCGTATTGCTCCTCCCACTTGGCGGCGTTGAATTCGCGGTTGGAATTCAGCTCGCCGGCCTTGAACGCCTCGAACTGGGCGACGGCATCGGCGAAGAATTCCATCCGCACCTCGTCCAGCAGGGCATGGCCGGCGCGCACCGGCAGATCGCGGCCCCAGTAATCGGGGTTGCGCTTCAGCGACACGAACCGGCCCGGCGCGAAATCGTCGATGACATAGGGCCCCGAGGTGATCGGGATCTCGTCCAGCTGCGAATCGGCGAAATCGACGCCGTCCCACTGCGCCTTCTTCAGGATCGGGCGCAGGCCCAGAATCAGCGGCAATTCACGGTCCACGGTGTTGAAGGTGAAGCGCAGGCTGCGCGGGCCGGTCGCCTCTGCCGTCTCGACCTTGGCCCAGGCGCCGGCATAGCGCGGATGGCCGATCGTGCCGAGGGTCTCGTAGGACCACAGCACGTCCTCGACCGTCACCGGGCTGCCATCGGAAAACCGCGCCTCGGGGCGCAGCGTGAATTCCACCCAGGTTCGGTCCGGCCCCGTCTCGACCGATTCGGCCAGAAGGCCGTAAAGGGTGAACGGCTCGTCCCAGTTGCGGGCCATCAGGCTCTCGCCGGTGAGGTATTGCAGCTGCCAGGGCACCGATCCCTTGCGGATATAGGGATTGAGGCTGTCGAAGCTGCCGACCTCGCCGGTGACGATCCGCCCGCCGGTGGGCGCGGCCGGGTCGGCATAGGGGAAGGCCACAAAATCCGGTGGCAGGGCGGGGGTGCCATACATAGCTATGCCATGCGCGGGCTCGGCCTGTGCCGCGGGGGCCGCGATGGCAGCGGCGGCCAGGATCGCGGCGGCGATGCGGCGGAAAGGGGCGATTGATCTCATCGAGGGGACAATCCTTGTGCTCTGCCGGGGATTTCGCGGCAGCGTACCGGGGGGAGTCGGGTTTTTCAAACTTTTCCCTTTGACCACCGAGGTTAAGCGGTTATAAGGGGGGCACTGCTCGATAGGTTTCTTGCCTGTATGAAACCTGCCTCAATAACTTGACGCCCGCCTTGTGCGGGCGTTTTTTTTGGCGGGTCGGGGGGGCGCCGGCGATCTGGCGCGATCAGGTTTCCGGAAAACCCGCGGGCCAATCGCGGGCGGCGTGGCGCAGGGCGAGAACCCTGATCTCGGACCCATCCACGACATAGACGATGATGAACGGCAAGCGCCGCAGAACCCATTCGCGGGTTGGCGGCGTTCGGCCGACGCGCCCGGCTTGAGGCATGTCGGCGATCAGATTGACGGCGTTCCTGACGTCCCGTGCAGCCTTGTCCGCCACATCGGGCCCCAAGGCACGCGATTCTGCCATAAGGGAATCGAAATCACCAAGCGCGCTGGCCGACCAGCGGAGGGTCATCCAGCTGGGGCGATGTATTTTGCAAACACCGCCTCGACCTCTTCGTCGGTTGCGAATTTGCCCTCGTCTGCTTCGCGAAGCCGCTCGCGGATCAAATCATCCCACCGTTCTTCTGCCTCCAGCGCAGAGGCGATGGCACGATTGATCCACCAGTTCCGCGAGCGATCTTCGGCCCCGGCATAGGCGTCGATCTTTTTCAGCGTTTCCTCGTCGGTGCGCAGCGAGATGGAGCGTGTGGTCATATCGGATACTCCTGATACCATATGTGTTCACTATGGGCACAGCGCGGCGGACCGGCAAGCGCAAGGTGCATTTTGCCGTTTTCTTCGCGGGCATGGCACCTATGGTGCGCGGCAAGGCAGGAACAAGGAGTCGCGAGATGTCGCTCAAGGGAAAAACCGCAATCGTCACCGGGTCGACCTCGGGGATCGGGCTGGGCGTGGCGCGCGCGCTGGCCGCCGAAGGGGCGGATGTCGTGCTCAATTCCTTCACCGACAGCGCCGAGGATCACGACCTTGCGGCGGCGCTGGCCGATGAATTCGGCGTCACTGCGCGCTATGTCCGGGCGGACATGTCGAAGCCGGACGACTGCCGCGCGCTGGTCGCCGGGGCGGGTGCCTGCGACATCCTGGTGAACAATGCCGGCATCCAGCATGTCGCCGCGATCGAGGATTTCCCGCCCGAGAAATGGGACGCGATCATCGCGATCAACCTGTCCTCGGTCTTCCACTGCACCGCCGCGGCGCTGCCGATGATGCGCAAGGCGGGCTGGGGCCGGGTGATCAACATCGCCTCGGCGCACGGGCTGCGCGCCTCGCCCTACAAGGTGGCCTATGTCGCGGCCAAGCATGGCGTGGTCGGCATGACCAAGGTGGCCGGGCTGGAAACCGCGAAGGAGCCGATCACCGTCAACGCGATCTGCCCCGGCTACGTGCTGACCCCGCTGGTCGAGGCGCAGATCCCCGACACGGCGCGCGAATACGGCATCTCCGAGGATGCGGCGATCGAACAGGTGATCCTGGCCAAGCAGCCGTCGAAGGATTTCGTGCGCGTAGAGGATCTGGGCGCGATGGCGGTGTTCCTGTGCTCGGACGCGGCGGCGCAGATCACGGCGGCGTCGCTGCCGGCCGATGGCGGCTGGACGGCGCAGTGACGCGCGGCCGCGCGGGCCTCAGCGGGCGACGGCGAGGGCGTTCGCCGCGCCGCTGACCTGGATGCGGCGGACCGCGGCCAGCGTCTGGTCGGACACGAACAGCCCGACGATGATCTCGCGCGAGCGGGCCGGGCCGGCGCGGGTTGCGTCGAACGGCGGCGCGGCGCGGAACTGGAAGGCCAGCAGGCCGTCGACCGGAAGCCCGCGGTTCAGCGCCACCAGCGCCCCGTCGTAGAAGCCCTGCCGCGGCGCGATGCCGGTGGCATGCACGATCGCGCCGCCCGGCACCCGTTCGAGCCGGAGCGCGGTGACCTCGGCGACCAGCGGGCGCGGATCGGCGGCGGGGTTGGCGGTATCGGCGGCGGCGGGTTCGGACCGGCTGAACCAGTTCATCGGGTTGATCGGCGAGTCCGCAACGGTCCCGCACGAGGATAACGCCGCAACCAGCGCCAGACCGACAAAAAACCTGCCCCGCATTCCGTATCTCCATTCCCGCGAGAACCGGGTTAGCCCAATGGCAGCGCTTTGAAAAGCATCGCGGTCTTTACCCCCGGCCGTGCGGGGCATAGATGACACGCTGCACGCGAAAGGGAGACGCCCATGGCCACGGCAGAATTCGAGGACGTGGTGGACACGTTCGATTTTCTGGACGACTGGGAAGACAGGTACCGGCACGTCATCGAGATGGGCCGCGCGATGGAGCCGCTGGAAGAGGCGTTCCGGGTGCCGGCGACCAAGGTGCATGGCTGCGCCAGCCAGGTCTGGCTGATGCCCGAAATCGAGGGCGAGGGCGCGCAGGCCGTGTTCCGCTTTCGCGGCGACAGCGATGCGATGATCGTGCGGGGGCTGATCGCGATCCTGCGGGCGCTGTATTCCGGCCTGACCCTGCGCGAGGTGCTGCAGGTGGACGCGGGGGGCGAACTTGCGCGGCTGGGGCTGGACGATCACCTGTCGTCGCAACGCTCGAACGGGCTGCGCGCGATGGTCGAACGGATCCGGCTGGTGGCGGCGGAGCGTGCGGGCTGATGTCGGATCGCCTTCGGCGATCCGATCCGCCGGGGGACGCTGTCCCCCGGACCCCCTGAGGTATTTGCGGCAAGATGAGGAAGCCTTCACGCTTTCTTAAGTGTATTGCGCCAGTCTGATCTCACGGTACAGGCAGAGGTGCCGATGACCGTGCAAGGTGAGGTGTCGCCACTGGCGAGCCTCCGGGCGGGACGGGCGGAAACGCTCCTCCCGCCCATCCTCATCTTGCCCGAAATACCTCCGCCGGAAGCACCGCCCGCAGGGCGGTTCATCGCATCGGGGCCGCCCGCACCGCGGCGGTCAGAGAGGGCCTTCCGTGCAGCCCGAGAGCGTCTTGATATCGCGCGACAGGATGGTAAGGGCGCCCATTGCCTCGCGGAAGGCGGCGATATGCGCCGTCGCCAGATGCGCGTCGAGCGCGGCGCGGTCGCGCCATTCCTCGTAGACCCGGAACGTGCCGGGGGCGCCCACATCCTCGTAGAAGGCGTAGGTGTGGCAGCCATCTTCGGCGCGGGTCGCCTCGCCCACGCGCGCCATTGCGGCGCGGGCGGCGGGGGCATCTTCGGGGTCGGTTCGGGTCACGCCGGTCACGATCAGCATGGGCTTACTCCTTGGACAGGGCGGCAAGGACCCGCGCCCAGCTGCGCGTGCCGCGGTGAAAACTTTCGAGGTCGTATTTCTCGTTCGGGCTGTGGATCCGGTCGTCGTCGCGGCCGAACCCGATCAGCATCGAATCGACCCCCAGCAGCGCCTTGAAATAACCCGCGATCGGGATCGACCCGCCCGAGCCGACAAAGGCGGCCGGGTTCGGCCATTCGTCGCTGAGCGCGCGGCGCGCGGCCTCGAAGGCCGGGTCGTCCGTCGCCATGACGCTGGCCGGCGAGGCGCCGTGTTCGGCGAAGGTGACGCTGCAATCGGCGGGCAGCATGGCGCGCACCATGTCGCGGAACGCCGTGCGGATCGCGTGCGGATCCTGCCCGCCGACCAGCCGAAAGCTGATCTTGGCGCTGGCCTGCGACGGCAGCACCGTCTTGAACCCGTCGCCGGTATAGCCGCCGGTGATGCCGTTGGTCTCGCATGTGGGGCGGGCCCAGATCATCTCCAGCCCGCTGCGGCCGGTCTCGCCGGCCTTTTCCGACAGGCCGACCGCGCCCAGAAAGCCCGCCTCGTCAAAGCCGAGCGCGTCCCATTGCGCGCGAATCTCCTCGGGCAACTCGCTCACGCCGTCGTAGAAGCCGGGCACGGTCACGCGGCCCTCGTCGTCGTGCAGGCTGGCGATGATGCGCGCCAGCACCCGGATCGGGTTCATCGCGATGCCGCCATACATGCCCGAATGCAGATCCTTGTCGGGGCCGGTGATCGTCACCTCCTCGCCCAGAAGACCGCGCAGCATGGTGGTGATGGCCGGGGTCCTGGGGTCGAACATGCCGGTGTCGCAGATCAGCGCGAGGTCGGGCGCACTGAATTCCGCGGCGTTCTCCTTCAGGAACGGCACCAGCGAGGGCGAGCCCGATTCCTCTTCGCCCTCCAGGAAGAAGGTCATCTTGCAGGGCAGGGCGCCATGCACCGCCTTCCAGGCGCGGCACGCCTCGATGAAGGTCATCAGCTGGCCCTTGTCGTCGCAGGCGCCGCGCGCGCGGATCACCTTGCCGTCCGGCGTGTCCTCGATGCGCGGATCGAACGGGTCGCTGTCCCAGAGCTCCAGCGGATCGACCGGCTGCACGTCGTAATGGCCGTAGAACATCAGGTGCGGGCCGGGCCCGTCGACATGGCCAACGACCATCGGATGGCCGGGGGTCGGCCGCTTTTCCGCCGCCGCGCCAAGGCTTTGCAGGTCGGAGACCAGCCAGTCGGCGGCACGCTCGCAATCAGCCTTGTAGGCCGGATCGGTCGAGATGGAGGGAATGCGCAGCAGATCCTTCAGCCGCTCCAGCGCGGCGTCGAGATCGGTGTCGATCCGTGTCAGGACGGGGTCGAGACTCATCGGGCGGGCTCCTTTCTTGGGTTGGCGTGCACGGTAACACCTGCCGGCCAAAGGTCCAGAGAGGCGGCTGGCCCCGGGCGCGCTGCCGGGCTAACATGGGCGCAAGAAACGACAAGACGGAGAGACAGATGCGCCCTTTTGCCCGTGCTCTTGTCCGTGCCGCGGCGCGCCCGGCCGCGATGGCGGCGGCCCTGACGATGTCGCAGATGGCGGCCGCTGCGCCCATCGACGGCGAGACGGCGCGCGGCATGCTCTACCCCGAGGGGACCGGCGCTCGGATCGCGCTGAACGGGCAGGCGGCCCTGTCCGAGACCGACCAGAAGACCCTGCGCATCCTCGTGGAAACCAACGGGTTCGGCTATTTCGGCGCGATCGCGTTTTCGCCCGACGAGGGGCTGATGACCGAGGCGCTTCAGGGCGCGTTCGATTTCCACGACGTGAGCGCGGCCAGCGCGGCGGCGGTCGCGGCCTGCAACGCGCTGCGCGCGCCGGGCACCCGGCCCTGCATCGTCGCGGCGCAGGTCTTTCCGGATGGCTACCGGGCGGGGCGGCTGGAAGTGTCGCAAAGCGCGGGCGCCGCCTTTGCCGCGCAGGCCGGAGCCAGCGGAGATACGGCGCTGGCGGCATCGCGCGCATCGGGTGCGTTCGGGCTGGGCACGGGGGCCGGGGCCGGCGCGGCGGCGCTTGCGGCGTGCAACGCAAAGGCCCCGAAACGGGATTGCCGCGTCGTGATAGAAAATTGATTCAGATCACGGCGGCAAAAGGTACCATGCAGGTACTCCATTGTTGGAAATGACGGCCCGATCCGTTAGGTGACATGCAACTGACCTGCTGCGGGGGACTCGACTTGAATTACACGGCACATCTGGACGACGCTCTGCAGCGGCTTCACGACGAAGGGCGCTACCGGACCTTCATCGACATCGAACGGCGGCGCGGCGCCTATCCGCACGCCACCTGGCGGCGCCCCGACGGCACCGAGCGTCCGGTCACGGTGTGGTGCGGCAACGATTACCTCGGCATGGGGCAGCATCCCGCGGTTCTGGCCGCGATGCACGAGGCGATCGACGCGACCGGCGCGGGGTCGGGCGGAACGCGCAACATTTCCGGCACCACGATCTACCACAAGGCGCTGGAGGCGGAGCTGGCCGATCTGCACCGCAAGGACGCGGCGCTGCTGTTCACCTCGGCCTACATCGCCAATGACGCGACGCTGTCGACGCTGCCGCGTCTGTTCCCCGGCCTGATCATCTATTCCGACGCGCTGAACCACGCCTCGATGATCGAGGGGGTGCGCCGCAACGGCGGGGCCAAGCGGATCTTCCGGCACAACGATCTGGATCACCTGCGCGAGCTGCTGGCGGCGGACGACCCCGCCGCGCCCAAGCTGATCGCCTTCGAATCGGTCTATTCGATGGACGGCGATTTCGGCCCGATCGAGGGAATCTGCGATCTGGCCGACGAATTCGGCGCGCTGACCTACATGGACGAGGTGCACGCGGTCGGCATGTACGGGCCGCGCGGCGCCGGCGTGGCAGAGCGTGACGGGCTGATGCACCGGGTGGACATCATCAACGGCACCCTGGCCAAAGCCTATGGCGTGATGGGCGGATATATCGCAGCGGACGAGAAAATGTGCGACGCCATAAGGTCTTATGCGCCGGGCTTCATCTTTACCACGTCGCTGCCGCCGGCGATCGCGGCAGGGGCCGCGGCCTCTGTCCGGCACCTCAAGACCGACCAGGACCGCCGCGACAGGCACCAGACCCAGGCAAAGATCCTCAAGACCCGGCTGCGCGGGCTGGGTCTGCCGTTCATCGACCACGGCACCCATATCGTGCCGGTGATCGTCGGAAATCCGGTCCATACCAAGCTGTTGTCGGACATGCTGCTGGACCAGCACGGCATCTACGTGCAGCCGATCAACTTTCCCACCGTGCCGCGCGGCACCGAGCGGCTGCGCTTCACCCCGTCGCCGGTGCATGGCCCGGACGAGATGGACAGGCTGGTCCTGGCGCTTGACGACCTGTGGTCGCAATGTGCGCTGAATCGCGCTGAACTCTCGGCGTGAATGTTCTAAAAGTGCATTGACCGCACGGCTGTGTTAGCATCTTTCCAAGATCGGATCGCGGGCCCGAATCGAACCTGAATCGAGGCGCGCGGCCACGGGACACCAGAGGGTACATATCGGGGCATGATCGGGCGGCGGACACCTTCCCCCCCTGACCAGACGGTCGAGGAATCGGCGGGGCTGCAAAGCTTCGACGATTTCGAATTGCGTCTGGGCGACGTGATGCGCGGCGAGCGGGCGACGGCCGGCAAGTCGCTGCTCGATGTCCAGCGCGAGCTGAAGATCAAGGCCAGCTACATCGCCGCGATCGAGAATGCCGATCCGTCCGCCTTCGAGACGCCCGGTTTCGTGGCCGGCTATGTGCGGTCCTACGCGCGGTATCTGGGGATCGACGCGGAATGGGCCTTTGCGCAGTTCTGCAAGGAAGGCAATTTCAGGGTCACGCACGGGCTTGGCAACATGCCCGGCACCAGATCGCGCGCGCGCAAGCCCGACGGCGCGGTGCGCTCGACCGTGTCGAACGATCCGTTCGAAAACCCGAACACCCCCTTCACCCCGCATGCCGAAAGCCTGCTGTCGCGGATCGAGCCGGGCGCGCTTGGCTCGATCACGGTGCTGGCGCTGCTGGTGGCGGGGATCGGCTATGGCGGCTGGTTCATGCTGCAACAGGTGCAAAGGGTCGACATGACCCCGGTGGACCAGACCCCCGGCGTCGTGGCGGAGGTCGACCCGCTTGCCCCCTCGGACGGCGCCGCCGGCACCCAGACCGCCGGGCTTGAGCCGCCGCCCGCCGACACGCTCGACCGGCTGTACCGCCCGCAGGCGCTGGACGTGCCGGTGCTGACCGCGCGGGACGGGCCGATCGCCACGCTCGATCCGCGCACCATCGGCACCCTGCAGAACGTGGAGCCGGTGGCCGACACCTCGCCGACAACGGTTACGCAGCTTGCCCCGGCGCCGCCCGGCAATCCCGCCGCCGGGCCTGATACCGGCCCCGATACCGGACCGGTGAAGGTGGTCGAGGATGGCCCGCAAACGGTGGTGATGTTCGCCGTGCGTCCGTCCTGGGTGCGGGTGCGCAGCGCCGATGGCACCGTCCTGTTCGAGAAGATCCTCGATGCCGGCGAGCAATACGAGCTGCCGCAGACCGAAGCGACGCCCAGCCTGCGGGCGGGCAATGCCGGATCGGTCTATTTCCTTGTCGGCGGGCAGACCTACGGGCCGGCCGGGCAGGGCGCGTCGGTGGTCAAGAACGTGGCGCTCGGGCCTGCGGATCTGACCGGCACCTTCGATATTGCCGATCTCGAGGCGGACCGCGACCTGGCCAAGGTGGTCGCCAGTCTCGAGGGCGTGAACCTGCGCTGATGCGGGGCCTGTTGCCTCTGCACCGACGCTGGACTACCTCACGGGCAATTGTTTCGGACAAAGGACAGGCGCGATGTCGCTGAACCCGCTGCGCCCGTGGCGCAACATCCATCGCCGCAAATCCCGCCAGATCATGGTCGGCCCCGTTCCCGTGGGCGGGGACGCGCCGATCACGGTCCAGACGATGACCAACACCGACACGACCGATGTGGCCGCCACCGTCGCGCAGATCGCCGCCTGCGCCGAGGTGGGCGCGGACATCGTGCGCGTGTCCACCCCCGACGCGGCCTCGACCCATGCGCTGCGCGAGATCGTCCGCGAAAGCCCGGTGCCGATCGTCGCGGACATCCATTTCCACTACAAGCGCGCGATCGAGGCGGCCGAGGCCGGCGCGGCCTGCCTGCGGATCAACCCGGGCAATATCGGCGACGCGGCCCGCGTGCGCGAGGTGATCCGCGCGGCGAAGGATCACGGCTGTTCGATCCGCATCGGCGTGAATGCCGGCAGCCTCGAGCGGCACCTGCTGGAGAAATACGCGGAGCCGTGCCCCGAGGCGATGGTGGAATCGGGGCTGGAGCATATCCGCATCCTTCAGGACAACGATTTCCACGAGTTCAAGATCAGCGTGAAGGCATCGGACGTGTTCCTGGCCGCCGCCGCCTACCAGGCGCTGGCCGAGGCGACCGATGCGCCGATCCACCTGGGCATCACCGAGGCGGGCGGTCTGATGTCCGGCACGATCAAGAGCGCGATCGGCATGGGCAACCTGCTTTGGGCCGGGATCGGCGATACGCTGCGGGTCAGCCTGTCGGCCGATCCGGTGGAAGAGGTGAAAGTCGGCTTCGAGATCCTGAAAAGCCTGGGCTTGCGGCACCGCGGGGTGAACATCATCTCGTGCCCGTCCTGCGCGCGGCAGGGTTTCGACGTGATCCGCACGGTCGAGACGCTGGAAAAGCGGCTGGAACATATCAGGACGCCGATGAGCCTGTCGATCATCGGCTGTGTGGTCAACGGGCCGGGCGAGGCGCTGATGACCGATGTCGGCTTCACCGGCGGCGGCGCCGGAACCGGCATGGTCTATCTCGCCGGCAAGCAGAGCCACCGGATGAGCAACGACGAGATGATCGACCACATCGTGCAGCAGGTCGAGGCCAAGGCCGCCGAGATCGAGGCAGCATCGGACGCGGCCGGCAAGGCGGCGGAGTAACAGCGGCGGCCGCGCCGGGGCCATAGGCGGGCGGGGGCGACCAGCCCCCGCCGCGCCCGCCCCTCCCGCAGGGCGGGCGCATGGCCGGCGTCCGGCACCGAAGGGATGTTCTGCGGGGGAGGCGGGGATAAACCGCGCTGATCCTTGGTCGTGCTAGCGCCCGCCCAGGGGCGGACCCGTCGAGGTCTGATCGCGGGCCGGCGCCGTCCGGTCCTACCGCAACAGGTAGCCTTTGAGAACGATGGCGGGCATCGCGCCGCGGATCATTCCGTCCCGCATGACGTAGGACGGCAGCAGGTCCAGCGACAGCCGCTTCATCAGCGCGGCACCCGCCGGGTCCGCCGCGATGTCGATGATCGCGGCGCGGACCTCCAGATCACGCACCAGCGCGGCCAGCTCGTCCTCTGCCGCGGCGCAGTCCTCGCAATCCGGGCCGGTGAACAGCACGATCCGCGCCGGCGCACCCTCGGGGCCGTATCCGGGGCGGCCGGGGCCGAACAGCGCCTCTTCCTCCGCCGCGATCAGCGCGAGATCGGCGGCGATTTCATCTGCATAGATGTCGCCGGCGGCGGGCACCTCGGGTGCGGCCAGGTCGCGCAGCCGGTCCAGCGCCCCGGCATCCTGCGCCGCCGGCGGCGAGGCCGGCAGCGCCAGTAGGATGCAGGCCGCAAGAGACCTGAACGCGGTCATCGGCATGTCCGGGCCCTGCCTGCGGCCTAGCTGTCGCCGCGTTCTTCCTCGACGATCTGCCGCATCCCGTCGAGCGGGATATAGCCGCGCAGCAATTCGTCGCCGATCACGAAGCTGGGCGTGCCGTTGATCTGGAGCCTTTGCGCCAGCTCGCGGTTCTCGGCGATGATGGTCTGCACGGCCTCGCCGTTCATGGCGTCGAACACCGCCTTTGTGTCATATCCCTTGTCCTCGGACAGGTTGGAAAGCCCTTCTTCGCTGACCTCACCGCGCATGGTCATCAGGGTGTCGAAGGTGTCGTAATACGCGTCGTCCCCCTCGACCTGCTTGACCGCGATGGCAAAGCGCGAGGCAAGCACCGACTGCTCGCCCAGGATCGGGAATTCCTTGACGATATAGCGGATGTTGCCGTCCGATGCGATCAGCTCCGTCACGTCGGGATGCGCCTTGCGGCAATAGCCGCAGCGGTAATCCATGAACTCGACCACGGTGATGTCGCCGTCCGGGTTGCCGCCCACGAAGGAATGGCCGTCGTCGAAGATCGCGTCGGCGTTGGTTTGCAGCAGCGTCGCGTCATCGGCCGATTGCTGCTCTGCCTGGCGCTGTTCGAGGACGTTGATCGCCTCCAGCAGGACTTCGGGATTGTCCATCAGGTAGGCGCGGACCTCGGACCGGAACACCAGGCGTTCCTCTTCGGTCATCGCGCCGATGTCGAGGGCAAAAACGGGTGTGGCAAGGGCGGTAGCGGCGGCCAGCGAGAGGGCCAGCGCGAGGCGGGGTTTCATATGGGCTTATCCTTTTTCGATTCCGGCGGCTCGCGCCGCAGATAACACATCCTGCGCCCGGTTCCATCCGGGAGATCCGCGCGCCAGCAGGCCGGCGGCGCGGGTCGCATGGATGTGGGCGGTCTTGAGATTGCCGAGCACCGCGTAGCGTTCGGCGGTCACCACGCTGGCCATGCCGTTATTGCCGGTCTGCGCATAGGCGACCGCCAGATCGCGCAGCATCCGCGGATCGGTGCCGTCGCGGGTGCGGGCACGTTCCAGCACGCCAAGCGCCTCGCGCGGATTGCCGGTCGCGACCAGCGCGCGGCCGTAGCCGGCCAGGATCAGCGGCTCTGACGGGGCGGCGTTGGCGGCGGCACGCCAGCTGCGCACGGCGCCGGCGAAATCGCGGCTTTCAAGCTGGATCTGGCCCAGAAGGTCCAGGTAATACGGATCGCCCGGCCGCGCCGCCAGCAGGCGCTTCATCGCCGCCAGCGCGCGGCCCTTGTCGGCGCTGCGGTGATGCGCGATCGCCAGCCGCATCGTGGCAAGCTCCGAGTTGTCCTTGCCGACCCGGCGCAGCGTCCAGCCGGGATTGCGCAGAAAGGCCGACAGCTTGCCCTGCGCGCGGGCGAACCAGTAGGCGGCCGCCGGGTTGTCGATGGCGCGCCCGCCATAGGCGGCAGCATAGCCGTCCACCGCGCGGATCCGGTCGCGGCTGAGCGGGTGGGAGCGCACGTAAGGATCCTGGCGCGCATCCGACAGCACCTCCTGGCCGCGGAAATATTCCAGCACATCGGCCATGGCGCGCGGGTCGATGCCGCGCATCGCCATGAACCGCAGGGCGGATTGGTCGGCGCTCGCCTCCTCGGCGCGGGTGTGTTTGAGGAAGACGCGGTTCGCGCTGCTCGACATGCCGATGGCAAGGCCCGCCGCCGCCTCGCCGCTGCCGGTGGCCGCGCCGACCGCAAGCGCCAACATCAGCCCGAACCGCGCGGCGGTGCTGGAATTGCCCAAGTTGGTCAGCCGGCGCGAGATGTGGCCGTTGGCGATATGCGCGACCTCGTGGGCGATGACGGCCTGCAATTCCTCGGCCCGCTTGGCCTTCAGGATCAGGCCGGAATGGATCAGGATATGCCGGCTGTCGACGACGAAGGCATTCAGCTGATCGTCGTTCACCACCAGGATCTTGATCCGCGACGGGCTGAGGCCCGCGGCGGTGATGAGCGGCGCGGCCAGTTCCTTCAGCGCGCGTTCGATGTCGGCATCGCGGATGATCCCGCCGGCCAGTGCGGGCAGCGCGAGGATCGACAGGGCCAGCCCGGCAAAGGCGGCGCGCAAGCGTGTCGCAAAGGGTCGTGGCATTGACTGTCCGCCGTGCTGGGTGCAGGTCCGGGTGCGAGATCTGATGGGCAGCATAGAGAGGGCGGGATGCGGAACTCAAGGCGCAGCGAGGTCGATCCCTTCATTGTGATGGACGTGATGGAGCAGGCCCGCCAGGCCGAGGCGGCCGGGAACCGCGTCATCCACATGGAGGTGGGCCAGCCCGGCACGCCGGCGCCGCAGGGCGCGCGCGACGCGGTGGCGCGGGCCATGTCGGGCGGGCCGCTGGGCTACACCGTGGCACTGGGCCTGCCGGAGTTGCGCGCGCGCATCGCCCGGCTTTACGCCGACTGGTACGGGATCGATCTCGACCCGGCGCGGGTGATCGTCACGCCCGGATCGTCGGGCGCGTTCCTGCTGGCCTTCTCGGCGCTGTTCGACAGCGGCGACCGGGTGGCGATCGGCGCGCCGGGCTATCCGTCCTACCGCCACATCCTGACCGCGCTGGGATTGCAGCCGGTGACGGTCGAGGCGGCGCCCGAGAACCGCCTGCAACCCGTGCCGGCAGACCTGCCGGCGGATCTGGCCGGGCTGCTGGTCGCCTCTCCGGGCAATCCCACGGGGACGATGCTGGACCGCGGCGCGCTGGCCGCGCTGATCGGCGCGGCGCAGGAGCGGGAGGCGTCGTTCATCTCCGACGAGATCTATCACGGCGTGGAATACGACCGGAAGGCGGTCAGCGCGCTGGAAATCTCGGACGAGGTCTATGTCATCAACTCGTTTTCCAAGTATTTCAGCATGACCGGCTGGCGCGTCGGCTGGATGGTCGTGCCCGAGGACCAGGTGCGCGTGATCGAGCGGCTGGCGCAGAACATGTTCATCTGTCCGGCCCATGTCAGCCAGGTCGCGGCGCTGGCCGCGCTCGACTGCACCCCGGAGCTGGACGCGAACCTTGCCGTCTATGCGCGCAACCGCGCGCTGATGCTGGACGGGCTGCCGAAGGCGGGGTTTTCGCGCATCGCGCCGCCCGATGGCGCGTTCTACGTCTATGCCGACGTGTCGGACCTGACCTCGGACAGCCGCGCGCTGGCGTCGAGGATTCTGCGCGAGGCGGGGGTGGCGGTGACGCCGGGGCTGGATTTCGATACCGCGCGGGGCGGCGGCACGCTACGGTTTTCCTATGCGCGCAGCACCGAGGATATAAGCGAGGGGCTGGACCGGCTGGCCGAGTTCATGCGCCGCGGCTGAGGGCGGGCGCAAGCCGCGCCATCGGCGGGACGCGGCGCGTAGTATCGGGGCAAGCATGCGCGCTTTCTCTCGCTGCAAGGCTGGGCTAGGCTGCGCGAAAAACCGGGCGGGGCATGATGGGCAGGCTGTTCTTGGCGATTTGGCTGGTGCTGGGCACCGGCGCGGCATCGGCGCAGGATCTGACGGCGCTGGCGCGGGTCGATCCCGCGCGCTCGGCCCTGCGCGTTCTGGACGGCGGCGGCGCCGAGCTGGTGCTGGGCCTGAGCCGGCCGGTGCCCTACCGCGTGTTCACGCTGGACGCGCCGCGCCGCGTGGTGCTCGATTTCTCGGTGGTGGACTGGGCGGGGCTGGACCCTGCGACGCTGAGCGCGGCAGGCGCGGTGACGGGCGTGACGGTGGGCCCGTTCCGCCCCGGCTGGTCGCGGATGGTGCTGGCGCTGGACGCGCCCCTGGCGGTGGCCGAGGCAGAGCTGAAGACGGGCGAGGCCGCGCGCCTTGTCCTGCGGCTGACGCCGGTGGATGCCGCCGCCTTCGCCGCCGCATCCGGGGCGCCGGGCAGCGCGCTGTTCGCGCTGCCGGACCCGGCCGCCGATCTGCCGCCGCCGCATCGCCGCCAGGACGGCACGCGGCCGGTGCGGGTGGTGCTCGATCCCGGCCATGGCGGGCTTGATCCGGGGGCCGAGCGGGATGGCGTGGTCGAGGCCGACCTGATGCTCGCCTTCGCCCGCGATCTGCGCGACCTGCTGCGCCGCGAAGGTGGATCCGGGGGCGGCTTCGAGGTGTTCCTGACCCGCAACGACGACATCTTCGTGCCGCTGGAAATGCGCGTGTCGATCGCCCGGATGGCGGGGGCGGACGTATTCATCTCGCTGCATGCCGATGCGCTGGCCGAGGGGCGCGCGCGCGGCGCCACGATCTATACGCTGAGCGATACCGCGTCGGATGTCGCGTCGGAAAAGCTGGCCGAGCGGCACGACCGCGCCGATCTGCTGGCCGGGATCGACCTGACCGACCATGACGACCGGGTCGCGCGGGTGCTGATGGACATGGCCCGCGCCGAGACGCAGCCGCGCGCCGACCGGCTGGCCGATGCGCTGGTCGCCGGGCTTGAGCGGCGAATCGGCGAGCTGCACAAGCGCCCCCGGCTGGAGGCGTCTTTCTCCGTGCTCAAGGCCGCCGACATTCCGTCGGTGCTGATCGAGCTTGGGTTCCTGTCCTCGGCCCGCGACCGCGAGAACCTGATATCCGCCGACTGGCGCGCCCTTGCAGCCGAGGGCATCCGCGACGCGCTGGTCGCCTGGGCCGCCGAGGACGCGGCCGAGGCGCTGCTGCTCAGGCAGTGAACCGCGCCAGCCAGATCGTGTGCCCGGCGCAGGCCGGATCCTCGGGGCGGAAATCGATCACCGAAAATCCGTGCCGGTCCAGCAATTCGCGGTAATCGTTCGGCGCGAGGCTGGCGTGGTACACCGGCTCGCCCTCGACCTGGCCGATCGGCTCGCTCGCATCGGGGCCGGTGGTGAACATCAGCACCGCGCGCGGGGCGGAATGGGCGGCAAAGACCGGGAACATGGCGTGCTGGTCGGCGGGCGACAAATGGAAGAACGAGTTCCACGCCAGCACGATGTCGAATTTCTCGCCCAGATCCAGCCCGCGCATGTCGGCACGCACCGCCCGTTCGTCGGGCAGGTTCTGGCGGAACAGCGCGATCATCGCCGGCGCGCCGTCCACCCCGGTCACGCTGCAGCGCCGGTCGGCGAGATAGGCCGCGATCGGCCGGCCCGGCCCGCAGCCGAGATCCAGCACCCGCCGGCCCGGCGCGTGGTTCAGCATCCGGTCGAGCCACTTGCGCTCGAACAGGGTGCGGTCGCGGCTGGCGGCGTATCCGCGCGCCACGCGGTCATAGGTCGGAAGGATGTCTTCGGGTCGCATGGGTCTCGGGTATCCTTGAGCGGGGCGTGCCGCAAGCTGCTGGCACGCCGCACCGGGCGGGATCGCTTCACATGGGCGCGATGCTGCCGATCCGGCTTTGAGCTTCCGCATGAAAGCCTATACTAGGGCCGGATATCAAGACCTGACCGGGGGCAGAATGCTGCGCTTCATCGCGTCCTTCTTCGGGGCGATTTTCAGCTGGATCACCATCGGCATCGTCGCCGCGGCGCTGACCGTGGGCGCGGTGTTCTACATGTATGGGCAAAGCCTGCCGAATCACGAGCAATTGTCGCTATACGCCCCGCCCACGATCAGCCGCATCTACAGCGGCGAGGGGCGCCTGATCGACGAATTCGCGCAGGAACGCCGCCTGTTCACCCCGATCGAGGATATTCCCGACCTGGTCAAGCAGGCCTTCATCAGTGCGGAAGACAAGAATTTCTACAGCCACAAGGGGTACGACCCGCGCGGCATGATCGCCGCCGCGCTCGATGCCGCGCGCGGCGCGCGGCTGCGCGGTGCGTCCACCATCACCCAGCAGGTGATGAAGAACTTCCTGCTGTCATCCGACCGCAGCGCCGAGCGCAAGATCAAGGAGCTGATCCTGGCCAGCCGGCTGGAGGAAACGCTGTCCAAGGACAAGATCCTGGAGCTGTACCTCAACGAGATTTTCCTCGGGCAGAATTCCTTCGGCGTGACGGCGGCGGCGCAAAGCTATTTCAACAAGACGCTGGAGGATCTGAGCCCGGCCGAGGCGGCCTATCTGGCGAGCCTGCCGAAAAGCCCCTCGAACCGGCACCCGGTGCGCGACCGCGAGGATGCGACCTTCTGGCGCGACAACACCCTGCGCGAGATGTTCGAGAACGGCTATATTTCGGAAGGCGAATACGACACCGCCGTCGCCTCGCCGCTGCTGTCGGTGCAGGGCGGCGATTATCCGCCATTCCGCGCCAGCCTGCCGCCGCGCGACTATTTCACCGACGAGATCCGCCGCCAGCTCAGCCGCGATTTCGGCGAAGAGGAATTCTTTGGCGGCGGCCTGACGATCAGCGCCACGGTCGATGCCGAGTTGCAGGACGAGGCCGCAAAGGCCCTGCGCGCCGGGCTGGAGAAATACGACCGCGGCCTTGGCGTCTGGCACGGCAAGGAGGGCGAGATCGCGCCCGAGAAGCTGGCGGCCGAAGCCGACTGGCGCGCCGCGCTGGAAGAGTTGCGGGTGCCGCGCGACATCGACGGCTGGTTCCCCGCCGTCGTGCTGGAGATCGGCGACGCGCGGATGCGCATCGGCATCGAGGGTGTGGAGCGGACCGAGGCCGAGCCGCAGGTGATCCCGCGCGAGGATATCGCCTGGATCAAGGGCGATTTCTACGACAATTTCGAGGTCGGCGACGTGGTGCTGGTGCGCCGCATGACCCGCGACAGCGACGGCGGCTTCATGCGCTGGACGCTGCGGCAGGTGCCCAAGGTGCAGGGCGGCTTCATGGCGATGGACGTGCATACCGGGCGCGTTCTGGCGATGCAGGGCGGCTTTTCCTACCAGGATTCGGTGTTCAACCGCGCCACCCAGGCCGACCGGCAGCCCGGCTCGTCGTTCAAGCCCTTCGTCTATGCCAGCGCGCTCGATTCGGGGTTCAGCCCGGCGACGATCATCATCGACGCGCCGATCGCGGTGGATACCGGCGCGGGGATCTGGCGACCGACCAATGCCAGCAAGCAGTTCTACGGGCCGACCCCGCTGCGCACCGGGATCGAGCGGTCGCGCAACCTGATGACCGTGCGCCTCGCGCAGGAGATCGGGATGGAAACCGTCGCCGGCTATGCCGAACGCTTCGGCGTCTATGACCGGCTGGAGCCGTTCCTGGCCAACGCGCTGGGATCGCAGGAAACCACGCTGTTCAAGATGGTCGCGGCCTATGCGATGTTCGCCAATGGCGGCGAGCGGGTGGAGCCGACGCTGGTCGACCGGGTGCAGAACCGGCGCGGCGAAACCGTGTACCGCCATGACGAGCGGGTCTGCGAGGATTGCGATACCGCGGTGCTGCCCGAGGGCGAGGCGCCCACCATCATCTCGGACCGCGAGCGGGTGATGAACGCGATCACCGCCTACCAGCTGACCTCGATGATGCAGGGCGTGGTGCAGCGCGGTACCGCGGCGGGCCGGGTCAATGTCGGCGTGCCGGTGGCGGGCAAGACCGGCACCACCAACGATTCCAAGGATGTGTGGTTCATCGGCTTCACCTCGAACATCGTGGCGGGCTGCTATATCGGCTACGACCAGCCGCGGCGGATGCCCGGCGCGTCGGGCGGCGGCATGTGCGCGCCGGTCTTCAACCAGTTCATGAAGACCGCGGTCGAGAAATACGGCGGCGGCAAGTTCGACCTGCCGCCGGGCGGACATTTCATCAAGATCGACCGCAACACCGGCGCGCGGCTGCCGAACACCGCGTCGGGACCGGGCGTCGTGGCCGAGTATTTCCGCGACGGCGAAGAGCCTATGTTCGGCGTGATGTTCGACGGCGGCTGGGCCATGGGGTCGAACCTGCCGCTGTTCGCGCCCGGCGAGGGCGGCATCATCGAGAACGGCGTCGAGGTCGAGACCGCCGATGGCGATGTGACCATCATCCCCGAAAAGGCCGACTTCGGCACGCTCAGCTCGGGCGGGCTGTATTGACCCGCCGGCCTGGCGCCGCCCGCGCGGCGGCCTTGCCGCGCCCCGGCGGCGTTGCTATCACCGCCGCCTGAAAAGGGAACCGAGTGATGCGCGCCGATACGCAGAATACCGTCGAAGCCATCGAGAAATCGCTGTCGCTGCTGCGCCAGCGGATGGATTACGAAACCGCCCCCCACCGGCTGGAGGAGTTCAACGCTCGCGTCGAGGATCCGGCGCTGTGGGACGACCCGGACAGCGCGCAGAAGCTGATGCGCGACCGCCAGATGCTGGTGGACGCGATCGACACCTGCGAGACGTTCGCGCGCGAGCTGGCCGACAATGTCGAGCTGATCGGGATGGGCGAGGCCGAGGGCGACGCCGAGATCGTCGCCGAGGCGGAGGCCGCGCTCAAGGCGCTGAAGGCGCGCGCCGCGCAAAAGGAGATCGAGGCGCTGCTGAACGGCGAGGCGGACGGCAACGACACCTTCCTCGAAATCAATTCCGGCGCCGGCGGCACCGAAAGCTG
Organism: uncultured Paracoccaceae bacterium; assembly: GCA_947503765.1. Classification (GTDB taxonomy): domain Bacteria; phylum Pseudomonadota; class Alphaproteobacteria; order Rhodobacterales; family Rhodobacteraceae; genus Psychromarinibacter. The sequence continues at coordinate 213,703 of CANNFA010000006.1, forward strand.
CGACTGGGCCAACATGCTGGCGCGGATGTATGTCCGCTGGGCCGAGAAGAAGGGCTACAAGGTCGAATTGCAGTCCGAAACGCCCGGCGAAGAGGCGGGGATCAAGTCGGCCGCCTACAAGATTTCCGGCCCCAACGCCTATGGCTGGCTGAAATCCGAAAGCGGCGTGCACCGGCTGGTGCGGATCAGCCCGTTTGACAGCTCGGCCCGGCGGCACACCTCCTTTTCGTCGGTCTGGGTCTATCCGGTGGTCGACGACAATATCGAGATCGAGGTGAACCCGTCCGATATCCGCGTCGATACCTACCGCTCGTCGGGCGCGGGCGGCCAGCACGTCAACACCACCGATTCGGCGGTGCGGATCACCCATATCCCGACCGGGATCGTGGTCACGTCTTCGGAAAAATCGCAGCATCAGAACCGCGACATCGCGATGAAGGCGCTGAAATCACGGCTGTACCAGCAGGAGCTGGACCGCCGCAACGCCGCCATCACCGAGGCGCATGAAAGCAAGGGCGAGGCCGGCTGGGGCAACCAGATCCGGTCCTACGTGCTGCACCCCTACCAGATGGTGAAGGATCTGCGCACGGGCTTCGAGACATCGGACACCTCGGGCGTGCTCGACGGCGATCTTGACGGGCTGATGGCGGCGACCCTGGCGCTGGATGTCAGCGGCAAGACCCGGGCCGAGGCGAACGCGGACGACTGAGCGCGGCGCCCGGCGCGCGCCTGGCAGGGTGCGGGAGCCTCCGGCGGGGATATTTGCGGAACCGAAGAAGCGGGCGCGGGCGGTTTTCGGCCTTGGCGCGGCGGCGCGGGCGTGCTGGTATCCGGCTTCAGGCGGGGAGGACGGATGAGCCAGGACGTGGAAGCGGGGCAATTGCCCGAGCCGGGGCAGGTGACATTGGCCGAACTGGTCGTGTCGCTTGAACAGGGCTGGCAGGATTTCCGGCGCGCGCCGGTCTACGGGCTGTTCTTCGGCGGGGTCTATGCCGTGGTCGGCCTGGCGCTGGCAGTGCTGGGGGCAAAGTCGTGGATCTGGACGCTGGTGCTGTCGCTGGGCTTTCCGCTGATCGCGCCCTTCGCGGCGGTCGGGCTGTACGAGGTATCGCGGCGGCTGGAGGACGGAACGCCGCTGGACTGGCGCGGCGTGCTGGGGGTCGTGCTGGCAGAGCGGCACCGGCAGATCCCATGGGCTGGGGCGATCATCGTGATCTACTTCCTGTTCTGGTCGTTCCTTGCGCATATGCTGTTCGCGCTGTTCCTAGGGCCGTCCGCGCTGATGAACGTGTCGACCTCGTGGGACATCCTGTGGACCCCGGCGGGGCTGCGGCTGGTGGCCGTGGAACTGGTGGTGGGGGGCGTGGCGGCCTTCGTGCTGTTCGGCCTGACGGTGGTCAGCCTGCCGCTGCTGCTGGAGCGGGAGGTGGATTTCGTCTCGGCCATGCTGCTGAGCCTGCGCACGACGCTGGCGAACCTGAAGGTCATGCTGGTCTGGGCGGCGCTCATCGCGGCGCTGCTTTTCGTGGGGATGCTGCCGTATTTCCTGGGGCTGTTCGTGGTATTGCCGGTTCTGGGCCACGCGACGTGGCACCTGTACCGGCGGGCGCTGTACGACCCGGTGTGACGGGGCCGCGTGGTCCGATACCGGCGGCGTGAGGCGTTGTCTTTGCGGGGTATTCTCGATTCTGGCCCGCCTGCGACCAATGATCCAAGAACACCGATCCGGGCACTGTTTGCCGGGCTTGTGCTGTACTCAGAAAGAGAAAGCACTTGGCGGGTGAGCACCAAGTCTTTGAAACCTATGGCTCCGGCGGTAGGGGGCTATCCGCACAGCCAAGTCCCTTTGATTCCGAAGGAAATTCCGACGCGACCGTGCACCGATCACAGCGTGACTCCAAGATGTGCCCGGAGTCGTGGCGTACATCGGGCATCAATTCAAGCACCAAATCAGATGTGCAAAAATACCTCATGGTGTCTGGACGTTACCCATAACCTGTTTCAGGTTGTGCCAAGGCAGGCGAGAGGCAATTAACTTGGCAAGTGACGAGTTCTTGCGGTGCGAAATCTGTGCAAGCGAGCGGGCACAGATTTCCGAAGGTGAAGTTACAACCCTTGTATTGTCGTCCCCGACAGGTTCTATCGTTGCGCCGCGACGCCACGTGGCGCGATGGCGAAACCTGGAAACCGCCGAGCAACAGGCCCTGGTCGGTCGTGTCGCCGCCTTACAGGAGGCATTCGAGCGCGCAGGCGGCATCGCGCGGGTGACCTTTGATGAGGCGGGCGATCACATGCACCTGCGGATCGACCGACCATTGTTAGAAAACGGGCTGCTACCGGGACTGCCGCACAACCACGCTTTGATATCGGGTGGTGAGGACGCGCTGCATGCCCATCTGCTTCCTTGGATCGACCGCGCGACGAGGATCGACTTGGCTGTTTCGTTCCTGATGGCCTCTGGTGTGCGACTGGTGATACCGCACCTGCGTGACCTGTTGGATCGCGGCGGACGCCTGCGCCTGCTGACCGGTGACTACATGGATGTGACCGAGCCGGCAGCGCTACGATTGGTTGCCGATCTCGAAGGCGACCGGCACCTGCGCGTCTTTCGGGCGGCGCAGATCCCGTTCCATCCCAAGGCCTGGATCTTCGGCTTTGACGAGGGGACGGGTGCCATGATCGTTGGCTCATCCAACCTGTCGCGCTCTGCGCTGACCACGGGTGTGGAATGGAACTTGCGCCATTTTGATCGAGCCGATGCCGCCCCTTTGAGCGCGGCACGCCAGGCATTCGATGCATTGCTGGAACGGCCCGAGACAACCGACTTGACCGACGCCTGGATCGACGCCTACGAGGCGCGCCGCCCGGAAACCCTTCCATCGGTTGCGGGGATCGCCCCCGAGCCAACATCGGATCAGCCGCGCCCTCACGAAGTTCAATCCGAGGCGCTGAAGGCGCTGGAGGCCACTCGGGCCAAGGGATACGGGGCTGGGTTGGTCGTTCTGGCGACCGGGCTTGGCAAGACATTTCTTGCGGCCTTCGACAGTATCGCTGTACCGCGTGTCCTCTTCGTTGCGCACCGCGAAGAGATCCTGACACAGGCGATCGGGGCTTTCCGCGCGGTTCGGCCGAAGGCGCATATCGGGCGCTACGCGGGTGGCGAAAAAGACAAAGACGCCGATATCCTTTTTGCGTCGGTCCAGACACTGGCCCGGTCGGCGCATCTCGGCCAGTTTGCGCCGGATCGGTTCGACTACATCGTCGTGGACGAATTTCACCATGCGGCGGCCGCGACCTACCGGCGGATTATTGATCATTTTACACCCGGCTTTCTGTTGGGTCTGACCGCGACCCCGGACAGAAATGATGGTGGTGATCTTCTGGGCTTATGCGAGGAAAACCTCGTCTATGAATGTGATCTATGGACGGGAATTGATCGAAAACTCTTGTCGCCGTTCCGCTATTTCGGCGTACCTGATCCGGTGGAATATGCGCAAATTCCTTGGCGCAGTGGGCGTTTCGACGAAGCAGCGCTAACCGAGGCCGTCGCTACCCAGGCCCGCGCCGAGAATGCGCTCGAGCAGCTTGAAAAACGCGGTGGGCGCAAGGCAATCGGCTTTTGCGTCTCAAAGCGGCACGCCGATTTCATGGCGGACTTCGCCCGGACGCGCGGTCTGCGCGCAGTTGCCGTGCATTCGGGAGAGACATCGGCCCCGCGGACATCCGCGTTGACAGCGCTCGAACAGGGTACACTCGACATCGTCTTTGCGGTCGACATGTTCAACGAAGGGGTCGACGTGCCGAGCATCGACACCGTGCTGATGCTGCGCCCCACGGAGAGCCCGGTCATCTGGTTGCAGCAGCTCGGCCGCGGTTTGCGCCGCTCTGCCGAAAAAACGCATCTGGCCGTGATTGATTATATCGGCAACCACAGGATTTTCCTGACCAAGGCCCGAACTCTGCTACGCGCCGGGGCGGGCGAAGGGGCTTTGCGCATGGCGCTCGAGGCATACGACGCGGGCGAGGTGGTGTTTCCTGATGGCTGCGAGGTGACCTATGAGCTTGAGGCGCTCGATATCCTCAAATCCCTGATCCGTCAGCCGCGCGATGGGGGCGAACTTGTCGTGTTCTATCGGGATTTCTCCGAGCGGCATGGCACGCGCCCGACGGCGTCCGAGGTTCAGCATGCCGGGTTCAATCCCGGGCGGACCGGACATGCAGGGTGGTTTGGGCTCGTCAGCGACATGGGCGACTTCGACGAGGACACACGTGCCGCATGGACTGCGAACAAGTCATTTTTCGACGAGGTGGAGACGACCAGTCTGACGCGCAGCTACAAGATGCTGGTGCTGCGCGCGATGATCGAAGGCGGTGCCATGCCCGGACGCATGGCAATCACCGATCTCGCCGCGCGGGTGGCGCGGTTTGCGCAACGTAACCCCGAGATCCGGACCGACTTGAGCGTCGACCCGAATGACATGAATGCCATCGCGGCCCTGCTGAAGAAATACCCTCTGAAAGACTGGGCCGAAACGACGTGGTTCAGGTCGGGGCCGGAGGTTTTCGAGACCGCCTTGCAGGGGAACGGCGCGCTGAGCGTCTTGGCGAGCGAACTCGTTGAGTGGCGCATCCTGCGGTATCTGCAAACCCGCGCCGTCACCTACGAACAGCCCGAGCCCGCACCTGCCTTGCACGTTGCCGAAGAGGGCGAACCCTTTAAGCGAGGGCCGGAGTTGTGGAAAGAATACCTTCGCGATCAAATTGCTCCGCTGTTCGGCGCAAAATTCAACACCGGATCGTGGAATGCGGGGATCGTGACGATCAAGCCCGCAAAGGCGATGGTGCTGCTCGTGACCATGGACAAGGGCAGCATGTCGGTCGGCGGCCATTATGCAGACCAATTCGTCAGCCCGACACGCTTTGTCTGGCAGACGCAGACAAGCACAAAGAAGGCCAGCGCACGGGGGAGTATCATCTCGGGTGAAGAGCCGGGCTGGAGCGTGCATTTGTTCATGAGGGCATCCAAATTGCGCGATGGGCGCGCTGCGCCATTTCGATACGCCGGTCCCGTCCAATTTGCGGGCTGGGAAGGCGAAGCGCCGATCACCGTGCAGTGGGACCTGTCTGAGCCGCTGCCAACGCATCTCCGGGATCTATTCGGGTTGAAACCCTGACCTCCCGAGACCGGCTTGTTCGCTGGAAGATAACCGATAAAGGCGCGCAAAGACCGATTTTCCAAGGGTTCCGTTTAATTCTGCATTTTCCTTGGCCGGTATGGACCGCGCTATGGGGCGGATCGCCTGGAATTCGTTGTCTGTTTCCCGCAACGATGTGCAGGGACGTGCTTCTGCAGGATGGGAATTCCTTCCCCGACCTGCGCTATTTGTTATTGTTTCCGGAAATGGTCTTGATCGCTTTGTCATGTTTCAACCTCACGCCTCGGAAAATATGATTGACGGCCGCTCGCGGTTTCTTGACCGTTGCTTGTCTATCGACCTCGAGGTGGACCCGAAACGGGCGTCATTATTTGCCTTCGCAGCCGTGCAGAATGGCGACGGATCTGCGGTGGCCACCGGGCAGGCCGGTATCGCAAAAGGGCTGGATCGGCTTGAGCAGGCACTGGCGGATTTCGCGCATCCGCTTGGTCACAATATCCTGCGGCACGACCTGGAACATCTCTTTGCGGCCCGGCCGGCGCTGGCGGCCCGGATGGATGCGCCGATCGATACACTTTGGCTCAACCCGCTCGCCTTTCCGCGCAACCCCTATCATCATCTGGTGAAACACTACCATGATGGCCGCCTGCAGGCCGGGCATATGAATGATCCCGAACTTGACGCGCGGCTCGTTTTCAAAGTGCTGCGCAACCAGCTTGACGCCTTCGACCAACTGCATGCCAAGACGCCGGAGGCGTTGACGACCTACCATTACCTGTGCACCCGCATGGATCGCTCGGACGGGTTTGACGCGCTGTTTCGTCATGTCCGGGGCGCTGAAGTGCCCGAGCAGGGCCACGCGTTCGATGCCGTCCGGCAACTGCTTGACGGGCGAGCCTGTGAGCAGCGTATCGGCGAACTGCCCGGCAGGCTCGGCGACCCGCGCGAAGGCTGGCCGATAGCCTTTGCGCTGTCGTGGATCTTGGTCGCGGGCGGGGATTCCGTAATGCCGCCTTGGGTGCGGGTTGCGTTTCCACACGCCGCGCAGATCGTCCGGGATCTGCGCGACACCTCTTGCCGGGATCCCGCCTGTAGCTGGTGCGCCGAGATGAACGATCCGGTCCGCGCCTTGCGAAAGTGGTTCGGGTTCGAGGCGTTCCGCCCCGAGCCTGTAGACGACGAGGGGCGACCGCTTCAGGAGCGCATCGTCGATGATGCCATGCGCGGTGAAAGCGTACTTGGCATCCTGCCTACTGGCACCGGAAAATCCGTCTGTTACCAGATCCCGGCCTTGAGCAAGTTCGACAAGACCGGGGGCTTGAGCGTCGTGATCTCACCGCTCGTTGCGCTGATGGCAGATCAGGTGCAAGGGATGGAGCGGTCGGGTATCTCTTCGGCGGTGACGATCAACGGCATGCTGTCGATGCCCGAGCGGCAGGACGCGCTGGACAAGGTGCGCATGGGCGATGCCGCGATCCTGCTGATATCGCCCGAACAATTGCGCAGCACCTCGATCCGCGCGGTGCTGGCTCAGCGGGAAGTCGGCCTGTGGGTGCTGGACGAGGCGCATTGCGTGTCGAAATGGGGCCACGATTTTCGGCCCGACTACCGCTATGTCGCCCGCTTCATTCGCGAGTTTTCGGGCGACCAGCCCCCGGCGCCGATGATCTGCCTGACCGCCACGGCCAAGCCCGAGGTGATCCGCGACATCACCGATCATTTCAACAGCCGTCTCGGCATTCATCTGACTCTGCTCGACGGGGGTGCAACGCGGACCAACCTTTCCTTCGAGGTCTTGCCGACGGGGCGGGAAGGCAAGCTCTCGGACATTCTGGACGTCATCTCCGACAAGCTGCCACCGGAAGGCGCATCGGGTGCGGTCGTCTATTGCGCGACGCGCAAGGAAACCGAGCGTGTCGCGGACTTTCTCAAGCAGCAGGGGCTTTTGGCTGACCACTACCATGCCGGCCTGACGCCGGAGCAAAAGCATGACGTTCAGGAACGGTTCCGTGTTGGCGGACTGCGGGTCATCGCGGCCACCAATGCCTTTGGCATGGGGATCGACAAGCCGGATATCCGGCTGGTCGTCCATGGCGATATACCGGGCTCGCTCGAGAATTACCTTCAAGAGGCGGGGCGCGCCGGGCGTGACAGGGCGCCGGCCAATTGCGTGCTGCTCTTCGCCGCCGACGATGTCGAACGACAATTCTCGCTCTCGGCCCGCTCGCGGTTGGCGAAACACGAGATCGGCGCGATCCTCAAGGCGCTGCGACGCATGGACGAGCGTACCCGCGGCAGCGGCAAGGTCGTTGCCACCCCGGGCGAGATTGTCCGCGAAGAGACCGACCGGGACTTCATCCGCGACGACGCGACGGATGACACGCGGGTCAAGACGGCGGTGTCCTGGCTGGAAGAGGCAACGCTGGTCTCGCGCGAGGAGAACCGCGTTCAAGTCTTCCCGTCTTCGCTATTGGTGCGAACCGTGAAGGAGGCCGAAGCGGTCCTGAAAAAGGCAGAGATCACCCAGGCCCGGCAAAATCAACTTCTGGCCATTGTGCAACACCTGATGGATTCGCCGGCGGATCAAGGGATTTCGACCGACGAGCTTGCCGGTGTCAGCGGCCTGTCCCACGGCGCCCTTACCAAGGCGATGGCGGATCTCGAAACCCTTGGCATCGCTCGGAACGACATGGCGATCACGGTTTTCGTCCATGTCGGGGTCGAAGGCCATTCGCGGAAACGGTTTGAGCAAACTGCAGAGATGGAGAAGGCGCTGATCGCCCATATGCGCGAGGCAGCCCCTGATACCGTGATCGAGGAAACGGTGGCGCTGCATCTGTCGGAGACTTGTCAGACGCTACGCGATGCCGGAAATGCGGAAGCGCGACCGGATATCGTCGAAAAGCTGTTGCGCGGCATGGCGCGCGACGGTCGCGACCGGGATGGCGGCCTTGGCAACCTGCGCCTGCGCAAAAAATCCCGAAACACGCTGACAGTGACGTTGCAGCGTTCCTGGACCGTTGTGGACCAGACAGCTGCTCTGCGGTGGCAGGCGGCGGAACGGCTGGCGGGCTTTCTGATTGGCAAGGTCGCGCAAGGCACGCGGGGCAAGGATATCCAGGTCGAGACCACGGTCGGGGATTTGCTGGCAACGCTCACCGGCGATGCCTTCCTCAAGACTGCCGGGATCAGGGACATGACGAAGCTCATGGAGCGGTCGCTGCTGTGGCTGCACGAGCAGGGCGTCGTTACCCTGGGCAAGGGGCTGACGGTTTTCCGGCCGGCGATGACGGTGCTTTTGAAGCCTACAACGGCGGGGTTCACGCGGGAGGACTTCCGGCCGCTCGAGGAGCATTACCGCGAACAGACCCTGCAAACACATGTGATGGCCGCCTACGCGGAAAAGGGGTTGGAGGCGATGGGTGAGGCGATCCGGCTATCGGAGGATTACTTCGTTCTGGATCAGGACAGGTTTCTGCGCCGCTGGATGCCCGGGCGTGGGGCAGAGCTTCGACGTCAGACAACGGGCCGTTCATGGAAACGGATCGTCGAGGGGTTGGGCAACCCCGTCCAGCAGGACATCGTGGCCGACGACCGCGAACAGACCAATGTTCTGGTACTGGCGGGGCCCGGCTCGGGCAAGACGCGGGTTCTCGTCCACCGCATCGCCTATCTGCTGCGGATAAAGCGCGAGGATCCGCGCGGGATCCTGGTTCTCAGCTACAACCGCCATGCCGCTGCCGAGATACGGGCGCGCCTGCGCCATCTGGTCGGCGAGGATGCGGGCCGGGTCACGGTGTCGACCTGCCATGCGCTGGCGATGCGGCTTGTGGGGGCGAGCTTTGCTGGTGACAGATCGGAGCAGCGCGATTTCGACGGCATCGTCATGGAAGCTGTGCGCCAGCTCAACGGCGAAGGGCTGAGCCGGGCCGAGGCCGAAGCACAGCGCGAGGCCTTGATCCAAGGCTACCGCTGGATTCTGGTGGATGAATATCAGGACATTGGCCCCGAGGAATACGCGCTGATTGCCGCCATCGCGGGCCGCTCTCTGGAGGATCCGGACCTGCGACTGAGCCTGTTTGCCGTGGGCGACGATGACCAGAATATCTATGCCTTTGCGGGTGCGTCGGTGCGCTATATCCGCCAGTTCGAGGAGGATTATCGAGCGAAGCCAAAATTCCTGACCGAAAACTATCGTTCTACCCGGCACATCATCGAGACGGCCAACGAAGTCATTGCACCTGCGACGCGGCGCATGAAAGAGGGGCGCGATATTTCGATTGATTCCGTGCGTAGGCTGGAGCCCGCCGGCGCTGACATGGCGGGCTTTGATCCCGTGGCGCAGGGACGTGTGCAACTGCTGACCTGCCCATCGGGCGATATGGAGCAGGCCGTTGCAGCCGTGGATGAACTTGTTCGGCTTTCCCGGCTCGATCCCGATTGGAGCTGGGCGCGCACCGCGATCATCGCGCGGGAATGGCGTCGACTGGGACCTGCACGGGCCTATGCCGAGCGGTTGGAAATTCCGGTGGAACTGGCCAATGAGGCACTACCCAGTGTCTGGCGCCTGCGCGAGATGCAGACCCTGGTTGCCGGTCTGCGTCATGATCCCGGAGCAATGCTGGGCATACAGGATATCCTCGGCGTGCTGAATGAACAGCGGGTGAATCGCTGGATTGAGCTGATTGCCGAAGGTGTTGCCGATCTGGCGCGAGAGTTGGGCAAGAAAACGATGCCGGTACCTGACGTGATCGAATGGTTTGCTGAATGGGCGCGCGATACCCGAGGGTTGCAGCGCGGGCTACTCTTGTTGACCGGGCACCGCGCCAAGGGGCTCGAATTCGACCATGTGATCATCCTGGATGGCGGCTGGCACGTAACATCGAAAGGCGAGGATGCCGATGCGCCCCGCAGGCTGTTTTACGTCAGCATGACCCGCGCGCGTCGCAGCCTTGCAGTGATGACGACCGGCGCGCATACCTTCCTGCGGCCCGGATCGGAGAGCGTGTTGGAGCGCAAGGTGAATGCCTTGGGCCGGGCGGCGGCCCCGCCCGCGGATCACTACCAGATGCCAGATCTGGAATCTGTCGACCTTTCCTTTGCGGGCCGTCTGGGGGACTACCATGAGGCGCACGATGCGATCACCAATACGCAGGTCGGCGCGCCCCTCGTGCTTGAGAGCCGGGATGATAAGTGGATAATCCTGGACCAGTCGGGCCGTCTACTGGGGCGTATGGCAAAAAGCTGGAGGCCACCCCAGGGGCGCGCGCTGGTCTCGGCCAGCGTAGGCGCCGTGATTCGTTGGCGAAAATCCGACAATGACGAAAATTTTCAGCATCATGTTCGTCGGAGTGAATGGGAAACGGTGCTACCCGAGCTGGTTTTCAGGCCAAGCCACCAGGGCAGGTCCTGATGATACAGACCGTGTTGTTTTGACTATTCAACTACCTGCACTCGCGGCTCGACCGGCCGGCTCTGGACATCGGGCTGCTACCGAGCCTGCCCCATGACCGCAAGGTTGTTGTCGCTCATCAGTCGCGCGGTTTTCTTTGCCGCTACTTGCCTCGCACCATGCGCATTTTTCGGCGGTGCGCGGACTGTCTTCAGGCTGCGCGCTCGTCCGAGACTGGAACGATCCCCGTCCCACGGAGTGCATCGTCGAGACCATCCGCCAACAGACAGATCCCAAGCACGATGCGGTTTCAGATCGCCGCAGAATTCGCCGATGGGAGGGACATTGACACGAGCGATGCCAGGGCGGCGGCAACACATGGCTGTTTGGCTGAAACGTCGACTGTCGAGACGATGAGCCGGTCCTGCCCCGTGGGCGACGCGATATCATAGGGCTTGCAGATGGGGTTTGCCGGCAGACCATGGTGGTGGGGATAGAGTAGCATTACTCGGTTGCAATCGTAGATCCGTGCATAGGCCATGAGTTGATAGACGTCGGCCTGGCTCACGCCCTGTTTCGGATCGTCGATCCGCGGTGCCATGCGCTTCCACTTGGTGTCGATGATCATCGCGACCCCGCCTTCGTTACGGATTATGACGTCGGGACGCGTCCGAAAACGGCCAACGCCGTCCTCGTAAAGGCAATCCCTGTGCCCGCCTTGGGAGGAGATTTCCAGCGAGGTTCCGGCAAGCGCGCGCCTGCATAGTTTCGCGATATATCCCTCGAAAAGCACGTTCATTTCGAAGAGCAGTGCGTGGCCCTCGGTCGGCCCCGCGCTTGTCGTCTGGTATCTTTCGCCAAGGAGCAGCCGCGCGAGGGATAATAGCTCTCGCCACCGCCGGTTGGTCCGGTCGAGCGTGATGAGTTCCCAGCGAAGCGCAGAGGGCGGCACGGCCAATATGTCGGCATAGGCGAAGGACAGCTCTCGCAAGCTGCGCTGGTTGTCGCCCGCTGTCGACAGGCAGGCAAGTCTGGAAATCGTGGCCTTCATCACCCGGTTCAGCGCGATGTCGGGCGAGAGCTCGTCATATCGGCATGCGAGCTTCTGGGGCTGCGCGGCCAGCGTCGAGAACTGCCGCGTCACGTCGAGCCGGCCTCGAAGCGCCGGAAGGTCGTCTTCATGGGCGGTATAGCGGCGCGGGATACCCTGCCTGACGGCCTCGGCCAACTTGCGGCAGAACAGCCGGATCAAGATTTCGAGCAAGGTATCGCGTTGCCAGCCAAGGCTGGCCGAGGTCAGCGCATCGATGCGGATGTCACGGGCGACGGCCAGCATGTGCACGAGGCGCCGGCGCAGGGTTTCATCGGGGGCCGTGCCGGTTTCGCCCATGGCCTCGATCTTCGGCAGGATTTCGAGCTGGCAGCCGGGCGCCGCGATCACGCCGACGATTCCGCGGGCGTGAAGATGTTTGCGCCGGTGCTCCAGGACGCCCTCGCCGCCGTGACCGGACAGGACCGATCGCTGCGCGGCCTGGGCAAGGCGGGCGGCATGTGCGGCAGGGATGGATCCCGCGTCATCGCCAAAGGCGATCCGGTCCCATTCCCGCAGGCTGCGCCGGATCATCCGCGCATCAACGCGTCATAGGAGAACCCGTCTTCGCGCAGCGCCCAGCGGAAACGGGGCATCCCGTCGCCGTCCTCGTCCATGCCCGGCGGCGCCTTCAGAAGGGTGCGTGTCATGAAGCCGCCGTGGACGGGACCTTCGTGAGCCGCGGCGTCGCCGAGGACGGCAGCCACCTTGCTCCAGTCCTCGAAGAAGTATTCGGCCAGCAGCGGGATGACCTTGTGCCGCATCACCGCGTCAACCTCGTCGCGGCCGCTGCAATTGATGAAATAGGCGTGCCCGATCTGGTGCTCGCGGTCATACAGATACTCGATGCGCTCGTTGAGGACGGCAAGGATACGGGGCAGGTCCAGACCGCAGCGCTGCGCCGTGTTCCGCAGGGCGCCCGGCTGCGGCAACATCTCGCGGAGTTCGAACCGGCGGCGCAGGGCCGTGTCGAGAAGTGCGATCGATCGGTCAGCCGTATTCATCGTGCCCAGGATGTGCAGGTTAGCCGGAACACCGAATTCATTGCCCGAATAGGGCAGGCGCACGGTCAGCGCATTGGGCATCCCGATGCGCTTGTCCGACTCGATCAGGGTGATGAGCTCGCCGAAGACCTTGGAGATGTTGGCGCGGTTGATCTCGTCGATGATGAGGACGTGGGGCAGGGTCTCCGCCGGGCCATCATCGCCGCCGCTGTTCATGTAGCCTTCGAGCGCGGCGGCATTGATACGCCTGTCATGGAGCGGGTAGATCGAGCGCATGGTGAAATTGCCGTCGTGGATCTCGCTGGCGGGAACGCCCTGCCGGTCTACCCACAGCCACCGGACGGCGCGGCGATGGGAATAGATCCGGCTGTCGCGCTGTCGGTATTCATATTCGCCCGTGACCTCGCCCACGGCGCGGAAAAACCGATTGCCCTTGGTCACGACAACGATGTCACCGACCTCCATCTGGTTGCGAAAGACGTTGAGCATCGCCACCTGGCCGGATTGCAATGTCACCTCTCCCTCGCGCGTGCCGTGGTCGCGGCAGGCCTGGAGAATTTCGTCGATGTCGCCGAACCTTTCGTCGCTGAAGTCGATATCTTCCCATCCAAGCAGCGTGTGGCCTTCGGAGATAGCCTCTTCGAACAGGTATTCTTCCGCGGTGATGTCGGCCCGTCCGATCGACATCTTGAACACCTGCCGCCCGTCCAGCATGATCGCGTCGGGGCCGGCCGGCATGGCAACGCTCCGTGCGGCCCTGGTGGCGATCCGGCGGAATATGCCGGGAACAGATTCAAGACGGAACCCGGTGCTCGCCCCTTCATCACCATCCGTGACAGGCTGCCGCCCCTCGATGAAATCCTCGTAGGAGGTCGACTGATGGAAAGTCACGAACTCGATCCGGTTCCCGGCACGCAGCCGGGCATAGGCGGCCATGACATCTTCGCGGCGCTCGGGCACCGCCTCGCCGCAAAGACGCAGCGCCTCGGCGGCGGTGGTGTAGGTCTTGCCGGTACCCGGCGGGCCGTGGAGGATGAGGTTGGTGGGAGCAAGAATCTTGAATTTCGATTTCTGAAAATTTGAAATTTGTTCTCCGAGTGTATTGGTATCAATCGTTTCGGATTCGGCATGTGTCCGCGACGAACCCAGCCCGGAGTGCCCAAGAACTTCGAAGCCCAGTTTGTCCAAAATCTCTCGGGATTCCTTTTCTCCGGTGCCAAAAAAGAATTGTTCTCTGTAAATTTGCGGTGTGTCCGGAAGCTTTTCTATCGCTGCCGCCACAATCGCTTTAACTGGGTATTGTTTTCTATTTTCATTATCCTTTTCAAATCCATAAAAATTTTTTCTAAAAACCCAATCTTTTGAGGCATGCCAAATCTTCGGTTTTCCAAAAAATGGTCTAACCCAAAATCATCGCAATCATCCATTGATTTTAGAATTTCTTTTTCGGTCAACGATTCCAACCAAATTCTTTGCTGTGCCCGCGTCGGTGTTTCGTTTCGATCGTCTTTTTCTACCATGGAAATTTCTCCAGATTCTTCAATTTACCACCGGATACATCGGCACGCCCCATTCACCCTCTGGCGCGTTCATCATCAGGTCGGCCATCACCGGCACCACGTTTCGCAATATCGCCGCGCCGTCGCGGAGCTGGTCGCGGTTGGTGGCGGAATTCCAGGTTGCGCCGCCATGCATCAGCTGGTTGCGAAGCACGTAGAGACGGTCGAATAGCATGGAGAGGATCCTGACAGTCTCGCCGGCGCTCAGCGCGGCATGGAAACGGCGTCTCGCGGCGTCGAAACGTGCGTCCCAATCGGCGGCATTGCTCTCGCCATGATGGTATCGCCAGAAAGGCGCAAAGACGTAACGGTTTTCCAGGAACAGGCGGATCGGGCCGGGAAAGGTCGACCAGACGATATTGTAAAGACGATTGTCCGTGTCGAGCCTCTGGAGGCGCAGGAAGAACGTCTCGAAATCGTCCCGGGCGCCGCAGGTCGATCGTTCCCCTCCATAGGCCGCGTTGAAGGCTATCCAGAGGAACATGAAGGCGGCGCCGGGATCTTCCGTCTCGCCCTCGGCACGCCTGATCCAGCTGATCGAGCGATGGATACGAAGGGCAAAGCCCTGCGGCCAGTCCTCACGCTGGGCGCGTTGACGGGCCTTGAGGGCGGCGAAGTCGGGGATATCGTTGCTCATGTAGACTCCTTTGGTGGCCAAGTCGGCAGCGCGCAGAGCGCGTTGACAAGGCGCATCTGCTCGACCGTTGTACAAGGTGTTTCCCGAAGGCGCGGCGAGGCGAAGACGAGGCTGAGCGCCTTGCCGCGGCTGATCGCGACATTCAGCCGCTCGCGCGAGAGCAGGAAGTCGAGCCCGCGGGACGTCTCTTCGGCGGTCGAGGCGGTCATCGAGATCAGGGCAACCGGTGCCTCCTGGCCCTGGAACTTGTCCACCGTGCCGACCCGAATTCCGGGCAGAGCGTCGGATAGCGCGCCCACCTGCACGTTGTAGGGGGCGACCACGATGATGTCCGAATGGCGCAGCGGGCGCGTGGTGCCGTCGCGGTCCGTCCAGCTTCCGGCCGTGAGAGCTGCGATCGTCCTGCGGATCGCCTTGATCTCTTCGGGGCAATCCTGAGCGCGGCCTTCATGCGCCACGGGCACCATGAAAGCGCCGGCGCGGGGCAGAGGGGCGGCATCGACGGCCTGACGGGCGGTCGATGCATGGGCGTTCACCCTGCCGCCGTAGAATTGCGTCGAGATATAACCGCAAAGATCGGGGTGCATCCGCCGTGTCACCGGCAGGAACAACCCGCGATCGCCCGGAACCGTGGTCTCGCGCCCCAGCATCCAGTCCAGGCAGGAAAGGTTCGCCGGGGACGGATGCGCGCCCTGGATCACTTGCGGCAACTGGTTGGGGTCGCCCACCAGAACGATGTTCCGGGCCGCGTTGGTCATTGCCAGCAGATTGGCCAGCGACACTTGGCCCGCCTCGTCGACGAACAGGTAGTCGAATGTCCCTGCCAGTTCCGGGCGCGAGAACAGCCATGCCGTGCCGCCGACCACATCCGCCTCGAAGATGACCGGATCGGCGTTGTTTTTCGCCATGCTGATCCGGTCGTAGGGTGGGTCCATCGGGCCTTCACCCTGGCCGCCCTTGCGGGCAAGGGACACGTCCTCGACCGAGAACGGCAGGTCGCTTTCCTGCAGCGCATCGATGCAGCCCATAAGGACATTGCGGATCGCCTCGTGGGAATTCGACGACACCGCCACGCGCTTGCCGTCCCGAACGAGGGCGAGGATGGCGCGGGCGGTCACATAAGTCTTGCCGGTGCCGGGCGGGCCCTGAACGGGCAGCACAGTGTCGTTCATGGCGGCCGTGGCGGACCGGAGCGCGGCGACGGGATCGGCGCCGCCCGGCACGGGCAAGGGGGACGGTCCGGTGAAGCGGGGGGCGGCACGCGACAGCAGGTCTTCGGCGGCGCGATTGTTGCGCGGGCCCAAGTGGTCCTCGATGACCGACATGATCGCGTCGGGGATCGGCGCCGCGTTGATGGCGAAGGTCGGCAGCAGGTCCAACTGGTCGGGCACGTCGTGCTCGCCAAGCTGACCGGGTGTGATGCGCAAGCTCAGCGACCGGGCGCGGCGATCCATCTCGCGTATTGTGACCGTTGCCACGCGATCGCCGAGCACGATCTGCGCGGTCTTGCCTGCCCGAAGTTTCGTCTCCTGCGCCGGGTACCTGTAGGGGCGGATCCACGCGGATTTGTCGGCCACTGCCGGACCCATGGCCCGAAGACCGCCAATACAGTCCATGTCGTCGCAAAGCTCCTCGGAGGTCTTTGCGGCGGCGTCGAAGACAGCCCATGCGGCGGGCTTGGCCTCTCGCCGGTGAAACTGGGACAGATTAAAAAGGAGGGACGCGTGCCCTTCTGGCAGGTCCGCGGCCTCCAGGCGTGCGCGCAACGCCTCGGCGTCGGCATCCGCTTCCTCGTGCCGGGCGTCCTGGGGCGGGGCCGGGGTCGGCCACGGCCTGTCCGGCCGGACTGAGACCAGCCAGTCCCGAAGGCCCCTGGTCGAGACGCAGTCGAGGCGGTTGTAATCCTCGATCTCCTGAAGGGTGGCGGGGTCACCGCTTTCGCGCCAAGCCTCGTAGGCGACGACCGAACCGCCGGCGGTCTTGACCTCTCCGGTGCGCTCGAAGCCGTAGAGATGTTCCATGTCCTTGATGGAGTAGGATTTCTCCGAGGCGGCCACACCGCCGCGCACCACGGCATAGAGATCGCAAAAGCGCCGTTCCCGAAGCCACCTGTCAAGCCACGCCTCGCCGACGCCGTGGCGGGTGCACAG
The DNA here is from genome assembly GCA_947503765.1 of uncultured Paracoccaceae bacterium. Classification (GTDB taxonomy): domain Bacteria; phylum Pseudomonadota; class Alphaproteobacteria; order Rhodobacterales; family Rhodobacteraceae; genus Psychromarinibacter. Next base: position 230,691 of record CANNFA010000006.1, read on the forward strand.
GCGGCGCAGGGCGGTAATCTCGTAGGCGGCGTAGTGATAGACATGCGCGCCGGGATGGGCGGTGAGGCGGGCGTCAAACTGGTTGAACAGGGCGATGAGGGCCTGTTTTTCGGCTGCGTGGTCGTGCGCCCAAAAAGCGGTGAAATTCGTTCCGTCCCAGACGCCGTGCAGGTATTCAAGCCCTTCGATGCCAGCTTCGGCATAGAAGGGATTCCCCTCGATATCGTAGAAAAGGTCGCCTTCGGAAGGTTGGGGAAGCAGGTCGAAACCCTTGCCCTCGCCCGGCGCGCGCAGCATGTGGTGCGGGCCCCGGGCGGCACGCTCGGTCTGCAGGCGGGCCTGAAGGCGCAGACGGTCCAGCGTCGGCTCGGCAAGACGCGGCACGCGGTCCTTCCTCTCAGCCAGGCCGGCCATGGTTGTGACTCCGGCGGCTTCCAGCTTGGCCACCTGGCTTCGGCTGATGCCGGCGGTGCGATGGAGACTGTCTGTGCTCTCCCAGACATCGGTGCAGTGATCGCGCCAGCGGCAAAGGTCGCAGGTGGCGCAGGGGACCGGCCGGGTGGGCCACGGGGCCTTGATGAAGCGTTCCAGCCGCGTGCGGGCCTGGCGGGCATAGTCGGCGTATTCGGGCAGGCGAAAGCTGGCGCGGGTGCCATCGCCCAGCAGGACATGGGCCTTGCCGGGTGCGCGGCCCTGCAGGGGCGTCAGCAGATCGGAGTAGAGCACGAGTTGCAGCAGGTGCGCCGGTGACGGCTTGCGCTTGAGCTTGGTGTCGGCGACCTCGTAGGACCACGCGCCGAGAAGAGAGGGTACCTCCACCCGTTCAAGGAAATCCGACCAGCCGCCCCAGGCACCGCCTTCAAGCGCGCCTTGGAAGACGACCGCCGGGCCTTTGCGCAACGCCGCCCGCGTCGCCTCGACCGCGTCGGGGAACGGTTGATTGCTGTCGATCTCGACCACGCCGCCCGCGGACCGGAGGGTTTCCAGATGGGCGACCTCGTGGGCATCGCCGTGGCGTTGCAGCAGCGCGGCATCCTCGCTGTCCGCCGACGGATCCGGTCCGGTTCCGTGCAGCCGCGCGAGATCGAGACGGCTGGCATGGGCGCAGGACATGAAGCGCATCAGATCGGACGCGGAAAGACGGATGCGGCCGTTTTCCTTCAGCATGGCTCGGCCTCGCCCATCGCGGCCAGGGCCTGCGGAAAAACTGCCTCGAAGGCGCGCATGATCCGCTGTTCGGTCCGATGGTCACATCCGATTTCCTTTCGTATTTCGGGCAGTGACACGCCTTCGAAACGGGCCGTTACCATGTCCGCAACATGAAGCAGATAGAAACCTTGGGAATTGGACATGGCTGTTCTTTTCTTCAATCGCGCTCAGCCCAGGGCATAGGCACCATCCGCGTCGGGCAAGACCGGGGATAGCCCGTCGCGCCGGAATTGCTCTGCCATGCTGTCGGCAATGACGGCATGCTTGCCGCGCTGCATGGCGGCTACCGCCTGCGTCAGGCCCGAGACATCGGACGTACTGTCGCCCATCGGCCAGAGCGCCTGTTCTGCCAGCTTGCGCTTGCGCTGCATGAGACTTTGCAGAAGGCAGTCGAAGCTTTGCACCCCCAGTTCCGGATGCAGCGCCATCGGTATGTGCACGGATACCGGTCGGGTCTGACCGATGCGGTGGACGCGATCGTTGCATTGTTCCTCGACAGCGGGGTTCCACCAGCGCGACAGGTGGATCACATGGGTCGCGGCCGTAAGCGTCAGGCCGGTCCCCGCGGCTTTGGGGCCGAGGATCAGCATGTCGAAACCGCCATCGGCTGACAGGTGACGCTGGAAACGGTTGACGATTTCCTGTCGCCTCGGGATCGGCGTGTCGCCGTTGATGACGTCGATCCGGTCGAGGCCGAACATGTAGCGCACGATCTCTGCGAAGCGGAACTGCATGTCGCGGTGTTCGATGAAGACCAGCACGCGTTCGCCCGCATCCCGGATACGGCGCAGGATGTCGATGACCGCGTCAAGCCTGGCGCTCATTTCGATGAACTGGTCGGGCGGGGTCGCCCCGCTGTCGCCGGGATGGACAGAGACCGAGCGGATGTGGTGCAGCATCTTGAGCGCGGCGCCGGGGCCACCGTTGGCAAGCTTCAGTTGGGCAAGATCGTAGGCGTCGGCCTGGACCTTGGGCATCAGCCGGGGATGCAGGAATCGGCGTTTGATCGGCAGATCGCGGGCAACCTCGTCCTTCAACCGGCGCAGCCCGAGGGGCGGTGTCGTGCCGCGCTGCTTGAACACGCGGGCATGGAGCTCGGCCATGTTTTCGGCATCCGGGCTGGCGTAGCGCGCGCGGAACTCGGCACCGGCACCGAGGCAGCCGGGTGCGATGCGGTCCATGATGGTCCACAGATCGATCGCGGCGTTCTCGATGGGCGTGCCGGTCAGGCCGAGGCGGAAATCGGCGTTCATCGCTTCGACTGCCTTCGACGCAAGCGTGTTGTGGTTCTTGATGTTCTGGATCTCGTCCATGACCATCGCCGAGAAAGGCACACCCCCCAGCGAATGCTGGTAGTTGGCAAGCGTCGTGTAGGTCGTCAGCAGCCAGTAGCGGTGGGCCCGCCCGTCCTCGAAGGCCTCGTCCAGCCAGTCGAGATCAAGTTGCGGCAGCCCCGACTGTGTCTCGGTGCCCCGCGCGTCCCGCCGCTTCTGGGATCCGAGCGAACTGCCGTAGAGCCGCACGAGCGTGCCGAAACCGCGCCCTTCCAGGTGGGTCTCGACCTCCTGCTCCCAGTTTCGCAACAGCGAAGTCGGCGCGACGATCAGGATCGGGCCGCGGTTCGCCGCAGAAGGCTGCTTCATGTGCTCCTTGAGCCAGGTGAGGAAGGCGATGGTCTGCAGCGTCTTGCCGAGGCCCTGTTCATCGGCGTTGAGGAGGCCGGGCAATCCCGCCTGCCACGCCTGCAGCGCCCAATCGAAGCTTTCTTTCTGGTGCTGATGAAGCGGCGTGCGGACCGCCTCTGGCAGCGTTGTGGCGATGGCGGGCGTGCGGGCCGCGAACTGCGCTTCCCATGTCAGTTCCTCGTAATTGTCGAGCGTGCCCAGGATGATCGGGCCGTTGGCCTCTGGCATTTCCTTGCGCTCGACTTCAGGTTCATCCGGCGCGGCCAGTTTGTCGCGGCGTTCGATTTCGCCCTCGATTGCGGCGAGGCGGGCAGGGGTGACGGGAACGCGTTCGCCGGCGATCTCGGCGGGCATATCCTGGCCGGTTTCCAAAACTGCGGTCATATGATCGCGTAGCCCATGCAGATCGCTCTCGGGCATGGCCCTGATCGTCTCGACCAGGTGCTCGGCGAAGGCCTCGGGAAGCCAGGTGGAGCCGCTGCCATCAATCGGGTCCTGGGGCCGTTCGTAGACGATGACGCCGGTCACCCGGTCCGAGTATTCCCGGCTCTCGATGAGGGCGGGGCCGGCGATGGCCTCGACCATTTCCTCCTGATCGGCCGGGTCCAAACCCTCGAGGGCGCCGGAGGCCTCGAGGTGCCGGTTCACTGCTTCGGTGATGAAGCTGCGCGGGTTCTCGATGAAGGCGCGGCGTTCCTCGCGGGGGGCGTTCTGCACCCGGGCCATTTCTTCCAGAACCGGGGCGGCACCGCGGTCGATGACCAGATAGGAATTATTACCAAGCTGGTAGGCGGGCCGCGCCCCGCGGGCACGTAGGCGGTGCTGGAACACGGCGAGCCCCTCGCCTGCCAGCTCGGCGTCATTCTCGGAGATTGCATCGTCGGCGACGCCCTCAGTATCGAGCCGTTGGGCGGAATAGGGCACGATTTCGAATTGTCCCAGGGACGTGTCGGGCGAGATTGAGAACCGGTCGGCGATCCGCACCTCGAGGCCACGCAGGAAGGCGGTCATCGACAGCCCGGCCATTTCGCGGTTGGCGGGCATCTCACTGTCGATCACGTCCTCGGGTTCGATGGCGCGGCGGAAGTCGGCGAGGGCCCGCCAGTGGTCCTCCACAGGACGGGAAGGATCGAAGTCGTCGGCAAGCTCCAGCGCCCGCTTCATCCACAGAGGAAGGCGGCGCGGCCCGTCAGTTGTCTTCAGGATGGTGCCACTGCGCCTTGGGGTCTCGCGGCGGCCGTTGCGCAACCACTCGTAATGAAGCCGGAAGTCGGGATGGCCGAGCACGCCGGTCACATCGGTCTTCAGCATGAGGTCCACGGCGCGGGGCAGGCCGAGCGCCTCGGCCGCCGGTGCCGACAAACTGGCGGCAGCGTCGTGAGAGATACGCAGGTGATCCGACGCCACGGTGACTTCGCCCGGATGCGTGTCACCCCAGACCCTTAGATCGCCAATGGCAAAGAGCAGGTCGCGGTCATCGGGCGCGAGTCCGGTGAAGCTGCGCGCCGTGGGCTTTGTCATCAGCCGCGACAGAAGACCCTGTCTCGCCTGAGGAAATCGGATCTCGATGGCGTCGTCGGTGACGCTGTGGACGGGCTTGGTGTCAGACATGCTGCAGGACCCATTGTGACCAGCTGTGTATGGACGAATGCGACTTGGAATTCCGTGTGGCACGCCTGATGTCGTCGCAATAATACTGACGTTGGTAAAGCTTGGGCGCGCGGTCGTCGTCCGACCGAAAGATATGCGTCTTGTAATTGTGGCAGCCATCTACCACGATCTTGTTGCCGATACGCATGATCAACAACGACGTGCCGCCGCCACGGTCCAACTGGCGGCCGAAGCGGCGATTCATGTCCGTCTTGCCGCCGTGCAGAAGGTTCTGTTGCGCATATCGGGCAGCGTTCGATCCGAAGGCAACCCAGGCCTCGTCGATCATCTTGTCGTCGTAGAGCCTGAGCCAGAAGTCCCGCCGCGGCGGCCACATGTGATTGTCCTGCGTGGCCGTGACCATGTCGCAGAAGAACTTCATATCCTGATGCGTGAGCCAGCGCAGCAGCATTGCCTTGAGGCCGGGATCGAAGCCCGACCAGATTCCCCCTGCATGCAGGCGCGGATCGTTCCAGGCCGCGATGATCGCTTCGCTCAAACTGTTTCGCAGGGCATCGGGTGGGGTTCGATCCCGCCAGGCAGCCAACAATGCTTCGACGGCTGGGCCGGCGCCCGCCTGCAGAACGGGTCCGTTCTCTGGCGTCAGCCAGTTGAACAGCTTTCGGCGTGGCTCGGCCTCGTCGAGATCGGGCGCGAGGCGGTCGATGAAAGCCTTCTGCGCCGTCTTGGCAAGACCCGAGATGTGCGGGGAGCTCAGGCCGATGGATTTCAGCTGCGCGTAGGCGTCGTCCGCGTCTCGCATGATCCCTGCCAGCGCCAGCGGCGCGGCGTCGGGACGGAAAAGCTCGGGCAGGGCGTCCATGAGCTTGCGATGTCGACCGCCAAGCTCGCCGCTTCGCCGTGCGAGGGCCTGGGCAAGATGGCGCGTGTGGTCAGCGCCGGGTGCGAAGCTGTCGACGTAAACGCCGACCATCCCGTCGAGAAAGGCACCGGCATCGCGCGAGGCAATCTCCGACATGAGGAATTCCCGTACCGGCGCAAGATCCGGCCGCCCCCGCCGTTCCGTGTCGAAGACCGCAATGGCGGCCGAAATGACGCGCTGGGTCGTGATATGCTGCCAATCCCACCCCAGGACACGGCGCAGCATTTCCTTGGCCAGCTTCTCGCGGTCGCGATCCTCCGGCGTGTGGACGGCACCGGGCCAATGGTTCAGGATGTGTGCAACGGAGCGCCTGATCTGGTCGAGCGGGGGCAGGGCGCGGGTGCGAAGAGACCGTGTTCGGCTCAGCATCGCGCGGGTGGTCTCGCGCGGATGGTGATCCTGTCCATCTGGTGCGCTTCCATTCATAGGTGGCCTCCGACGCTCTCGAGCGCTTTTCGGATGACCTCGATGCCGTCGGTATCCTGCGGGGTCACCATGATGAACCTCAGATCGATCCGCCGATTGGTGGCGCGGCCCTTCGCGGTTTCATTCGGTGCCACGGGACGGTCGGGGCCGTAGGCGGCCACCGACAGCACCGGCTGACGTTTCAGGTTCTTGTGCTGCATGACCCTATCTGCGGCCTGGGTCATGGCGAAGAAGGTGCTGTTCGCGCGTGCGGCCGACAGGTTACGGTTCACCCGGTCCGTTCCGACATCGTCGGTGTGACCTTCGATCTGGACCGCTTCGATCATCACGAAGCCCGGGTTGCAGGTTGCGTTGAAACGCGATTCATTTCCCAGCGTGAAGCAGGGCAGCACTTCGTCAAGCCGCTGTGCCAGCCGCGCGACAATCTCGCGCCGGTCCCAGGCAAGGTCGGATCGGCCGGATGCAAAGAGCCCCTCGCCCTGGAAACGCAGTGCGTCGGATTCCTCGCTCAGCTCGACCTGAAGATCGGGGAAGTCGACCCTGATCGCGTCGCGCAGTCGGGTCAGAACCTGGCGCCGCACCAGGGCAACTTTCGCGAGGTATGCCTCCAGGGGATCGACCCGCTGCAGTTCAGCCAATTGCCGGCGAAGATCCTCTATCTCGTCATTCTTCTGCTGGATCTGTTGCAGCAGGACTCGAATCTGTTCCTGCAAGTCTTTGATGCGGGTCTGAGCGACATCAAGCTCTGCGGTCAACTTCGTGATCCGCGCCTCTGCGACGTCGAGCTTTGCGTCCAGCTCCGTTACCTGCACCTGCAATGCGTCGCGTTCCTTTTGCAGCGCCTCGATATCCGCCTCGAGCCGGACGATAATCTGTGCCCGGGTTTCAGCACGCTCTTGCCAATCGTCCCGGTCCTGCACGATCCGCTCATATTCCGCCTGCGACACCGAATCCGGATCCTGCATCTGGCTTGCGAAAAAAGCGAGCAGGATCATCATGATGAAGAGAAATCCGACCGTCATGTCGGTCATCGAGACGAAGGCACTTTCCTCCTCCTCCTCGTGCCGTAGGCGTTTTGCTTGTGCCCTCATGCGCTGGCTCGCATTTGCGAGGGCAGGAATGCCTCGGCCTGTTCGACCACGCTCTTGAGCGTATCAAGGCCGGGCGCGAGGGTGTCGCGCATCTGTCCCACGTGATCCTGCGCCGACCCGAGTGCGGCCTCGAGCTGGACGTTGTACTGCATCAGAGCGCGGCCCAGCATCTCGTCGATCTGGTCGAGCTTGTCTGCCTCGGTGGAGAGTTGCGTCATGGCGGCGTGTGTCGCTTCGAGCGAGCGGCGGATGCCTTCGCGCTCGTTCCCGAGAGCGGTCTGCGCCGTTTCGAGAACATGCGCGGCATTCTCGGCCACCGAAGCCGAGTTCTGCATAAGCGTCTCGGACACGGTTCCGACCAGATCGCCGACACGCCCCAGCGTGGTTTCGATGCGCTCCTGCGAAGCGCGTATCGGCTCCGCTGCAACCGTCAGACTATGGCTGGCGGTACGGAAGCTCTCGGATGCGCCATGGATCGCATCGGCACCATTGCTCATTCCGTGCGCTGCGCTTTGTGCGCCCGTTGCACTGCGTTGGATCGCCTCGGCCATGTCCTCCAGCCGGAAACTGATGGTTTCGAGCCGTGAAAGAAGTTCCTCGCCGATCGCCCCACCCATTTCGGTGCCAAGCTTCGCGATATCGGCGCTGGTCTGATTGAAGCTGTCGAGCAGCGACTTGCCGGCCCCCTCGATTGCCAGACCGGCCACGGCGCTGCTTTGCGCCATCTGCTCGCGTGCGGCCTTGCCGCTTTCCTCACTGGCGCTGGCCAGCGTGTCGCGAAAACCCTCGGCGGCACTGCGCATCTCCTCTGCAGCGGTTCGCATGGCCTGAGCGCCTTCGCCCGTATTGTCCCGGATGCCCGTGAGGGTCTCGTTCATGACGGAAAGAAGTCGCTCCGCCCCTTCGTTCATCGCTTCGGATGCAGTGCGGCCGCTGGCGGCAACCTCGTTGCGCATTTCGGAAATGGCCCGCGCCATCTGGTCAAGCGCATCGCTCAGCCCGTCCCCGGCCTGGCTGTTGGTTTCGCTCATACGATCTACCATCACGCCGATCCGGTCGGTGGCCTCACCCAGCGACTCGCTGGCGCGTGTCAGGGCATTTCCGACGGAATGCGAAAGCTGCTGCGAGAGGTCTCCAACCAGACCTTCCATGTTGGTGGCGCCCATTGACGTGACCCGGTCAAAGATCGGATCCATCTTGTCGGCGATGGCACCGGTAATTCGTTCCGGCAGCGCCTCAAGCGGCTTCTGCAGCTCGGCGACCATACCCATTCCGATCTCGCGCAGGTGTTCGCGCTGCTCGGTCGCGGCGCGAAGTTGGCGGAACCCGATATCCTCGAGACTGACGAAGACGAGCCGTCGCTCGATCCCGATGCAGAGGCGATTCAGTGCGGCATCGAGCGTGTTTTGCTGCGCGCGGAGAAGGAATGTGAACAGGATCGAGCAGAACAGTCCGACCAGCGACATGACGAACTTGGCCGAGGCGATCTGCATGAAGTTCTGCATCGCGCTGTCCATGCCACCGGCGCCGGCATTCATCGACTGCGAGAATTGGTGAAGCGCCGCAACGAGGCCGAGAAAGGTCAGCAGCAGCCCCGCCGAGACCAGCGTTGTCGGAAGAATGCGAAAGAAGCCGGGGCCGAAGCCCAGGTCCTCGATGTTGAGGAACGACGCGGGCCGGATGGAATTGCGTATGGTCGGCGGACCGTCGATGTCATCGCGCACGACGGTTTCATTGAATTCGTCGAAAGCCTCCCAAACGGTTTCACGCGGACCCTTCCTGGAGAATTCGGACCGCAGTTCGTGAATGAACTCGTCGTGGCCCTCCGCGAACGAGGGAATGTCAGGATAAGCCCGGATTTTTCGATCGAGAAGCCGAACTGCCCTTAATTGACGACGCGTCCGAATGAAATACCAAACACCCAAGAGAATGGTAGTGAACAACAGGACGCCTGCAATCTGACCTGGCCGACTGTCAGACAATGTCAGGGCCTCAGCGAGGGCTATGATGCCGTCTTTCAGATAAAAACCTGCCAGTTCGCCGAATTCATGTAGCACTGAGGCCTCCTGATCTTTGCATGCTTGTGCATGACCGCCTCATGGAACCTAAATGTGTTCATTCCAGACCGGCATGATGGCAAGATATTGCTTCCCCAAAAGGTAGTGTCGCGAGAATTTGTGTAGAAACTGGTGCTCACCCCGCTTCTGCATGGCTGATACGATGCCCGTTCTCTGAGCTGCGATCACGGGCTGTCACGCTGTTATGGTTGCACATTGCCGTCAGCGTTTTACCGGCATGTATCGGCGCGAGACGCCTCCTTTTTCATTCTGCTCCTAAATCAGCACGCCGACGAGGCGAATGACGGCCTCACGGTTTGGGAAGATTCCAACAACGTAGGCGCGCCACTCGTTCTCATTGTTGAAGTACTCCAGCGGGTTGGTGCTGTAAAATTCCGAGCGAGAGCATTCGCCCCGCCTGTCTCCGGGCGCTGGTCTGGTCAGGGGCAAGAGCGCTACGTTTTCGGGACGTTTCCATGGGCTTCGGCTGGATGTGGGTGCGGAAGGACGACATCGACTGCTATCGCGCAGGCGCGGGTCGCCTGAACAAGCGCCGTGGCCCGCGCCGGGCGAAACAGCATCTCCTTTGTCACCTGGCAGGTCCAGGCTTGCCTGCACGCCATGCAACGGCACGTGGAGCGGTCCGCATGCCCGCTTCACGGTCTGCTCGGGCATATGGACAGGACGATGATCGAAGCTCTCGACTGGCTGGCCCGCGAGGACCCGCTGCGCGACGGCGACGACGAATACCTGCCGCTCCGGACCGGTGTCTGGGCCGGCGGCCTCGACATGCTCGCACCCGATCCCGCCTGGGGTCCGGCCTTTGCCGGCGACGACCGGCCGCTTCCGGTCTTCTCGGTCCGCACCTTCCTGGGCGAGGATGAGATGCGGCCGATGGTCTGGCTTGGCTGGTCCGAGGCGACTGGCGTATCGCGCTGCGCCATAGCCCCCTCGCAGACGGCCCCTTCGGCCGCATGATGGCAGACCTCCGCCTCGACTCTCCGCTCAGGACCCGGGCGGCGCGCGGCAGCGCCTTGGGTGAGAGCCTGCGCGCGGCCTCGCGGCATGTCCCGCAATCGCAATCGGCGGGGCCATATACTTCCGCGCATGGAAACCGTCCCGCGCGGTGGAAAGACGATCTGGGCAACACGACGTCCACCGGCGGTTCAGGTGGCGTTTTGGATTTCACGTGATAGGCTGAAACCGGTCCACCGCCAAAACACGAGTGAACCGGGCCCTTCAATGGGCGACAGAACAATAATGTCGTGCAACTGTAGGAGGAATAAATGTCTGACAGAGATCCCAAAAGCACGGATCGGCGCAATTTCATGAAATCGGCGGGCGCAACGGGTGGTATCCTCACTCTCAGCGCCACGCTCCCGACAAGCCTGTGGGCGCAGGGCACGCCGCCGCAGGTTCCGATCGGCCAGGTCGTGGCCTTTACCGGCTCGGGCGCCGAATACGGCACCTTCTACCGCGATGCGGCACAACTGGCATTCGATCAGATCAACGCCGCCGCCAAAGAAGTATTTGGCGGGCCGATCGTCGCGCGGCTGATCGCGGAAGATTCCAACACCCTTCCGACACCGGCGATCGAGGCCGCGCGCAAGCTGGTCGAGGCCGACGGCGTGCCGGCAATCGTCGCCGCCTGGTCGAGCGGCGTCACCGTTGCCGTTGCCACATCGGTCACGATCCCGTCGGGCGTGCTGCAGGTCGGCAATGGCACCACGTCGCCGCTCGTCTCTGTCCTGCCCGAGGATCAGGACGCCGACCTGCTTTACCGCACCAGCCCCTCGGACGCGCTGCAAGGGGTGGTGGCGGCCGATTTGACGGCCGGGAACATCCTGCCCGACTACAAGTTCAAATCGGCCTCGACGATCTACATCAACAACCCCTACGGACAAGGCCTGTCCAACGCCTATGCGGCTGCGTTCGAAAAGCGTGGCGGCAAGATCCTGGCGCAGGTGGCGCACCCGGAAGAGGTGCAGCCGACCTATCGTGCGCAGATCACCGCCGCACTGAAGGACAACCCCGATGTGCTGATGCTGCCGACCTATCCGGCGCATACCGCGCAGATCCTCAAGGAGTGCCGCGATATCTTCGGCTACACGAGCTGGCAGTTCACCGACGCAAACCGCTCCAGCGAAGTGCTCGATGCGGTCGGCGGCAAGGATCTCGCCGGCAAGCTGGGCACCGTGCCCTCGGCGGATCCGGAATCGCCAAGCTACAAGGAGTTTGCCAAGAGCTATCGCGAGGTCACCGGCCAGGATCGCATCCCGCCCTTCACCGAGACCACCTATGACGCGGCGATGGTGATCGGGCTTGCATTGGCCAAGGTGATCGCGGATGGCGCCAGCGATGCCTCGGGGATCACCGGGCGCGCGCTGGCCGACCAGTTGCGGTTCATCGCCAACCCGCCGGACGACAACATCGTCGGCGGCAGCCAGGCCGAGATCACCAAGGCGCTTCAGGCGATCAAGGATGGCGGCGACATCAACTATGTCGGTGCCGGCGGATCGGTCGATTTCGATGAAAACGGCGATGTGAAAACCCCGGTCGCCATCTGGAAGTATACCGAGGACGGCGACGAGACCATCAAGATCGTCCCGGCCGACGAGATCGCTTCTGAATAGGACGCCGATATCACAAGACCGAAGCGGGCGTCCGATCGGGCGCCCGCTTTGCGTTTACGGCAATATCCGTTCCGCCGGCTCCGCTCTGACCGGCGGCGGCGCGGCCTCAGTCTTTCCCGGTATCCCCGGGCATGAAGTCCGAGACCTTCTTGCGCTCCTTGAGGATGCCCTGCGGCCGATAAAGCACGATCAGCCCCAGAAGCAGGGCGACCAGCATCCAGCGCAGATAGGCCCCGCGTGAGGGCAGGTCGTCGGAAATCAACTGCAATGCCGGGCTGGCGGCGTCGATCATGAAGGCGGCCCCGCTCCAAACGCCCCAGACGGCGAAGGCCCCGATAATCGCGCCCTTGTTGTTGCCGCTTCCGCCCAGCATCAGCATCACCCAGACGATGAAGGTGGCGAACAGCGGATTGAAGTGGCTGTAGTCGATACTGACGACGTAATGGGCGTAGACCGCGCCGCCGACCCCCATGATGAAGCTGCCGACGACAAAGGACTCGATCCGCCGCCGGGTCACGTTCTTGCCGTTCATCGCGGCCGAGTTCTCCTCGTCGCGCACCGCGCGCAGCATCCGCCCCCAGGGCGAGCGCGAAATACGCTCCAGCGCGATGAACACCACCGCCAGGATCAGCGACACCACGATCAGGTAGAAGAACACGTAGTCGCGCGGGCTGAGCGGCGAAAGGAATTCGGCGGCGCCGGAGGGCAGCCAGGAACAGGCGGGATCCTTGAACAGGCAGTCGAACGGGCGCGGGATGCCGCGCATCGGCTGCGGCCCGTTGGCAAGCCAGCGTTCGTTCTGAAAGATGAAGCGGATCACCTCGGCAATGCCCAGCGTGGCGATGGCCAGGAAGTCGGTGCGCAGGCGCAGCACCGGAATACTGATCAGGAATCCCACGATGGCGGCCAGGATCCCGGCCATCACGACACCGACCAGAAACGGCCATTGCAGCCCGAACGCCTGTTGCGAATAGGCCGCGAGCGCGCCCTCGGGCATGGTCGTGGTGAACAGCGCCGAGGTGAAGGCCCCCACCGCGAAGAACCCGGCAACCCCGAAATTGACGTGGCCCGCAAGTCCCCATTGGCTGTTCAGCCCCAGCGACAGGATCGCATAGATCCCCGCCATGGTGGAAAAGGAGACCAGATAGGTCAGGGTTCCGCGGTCCAGCATCAGCGGCAGCGCGAAGGCGACCAGCGCGGCGATCGCCAGCGCCAGCACGATGCGCAACGCCGCGCGTCCGGGCAGAACCAGCAGCCCCAGCAGGAACAGCGGCAGGAACAGAAAGGCGGTGCGTGCAAGATCGATCTGTTGCATTCTCAGTCTTCCTTCTGTCCGAAGAGCCCCATCGGCTGCAGCACCAGCACCACGACCATCAGGATGAACGAGACGCCCGGGCCATAGGCGGGGTTGATGAAGGAAGACGAGACCTGTTGCGCGATCCCGATGATGATCGCGCCGACGATGGCCCCCATCGGGCTGCCGATCCCGCCCATGATCACGGCCGCGAACATCGGCAGCAACAGGAACCAGCCCATTTCGGGGCGCAGCTGCGAGGCCAGCCCGTACATGACGCCGCCGGCAACGGCGAGGCTCGCGCCCAGTGCCCATGTCGCGGCGATCACGCGCTCGGTATTGATGCCCCGCACCTGCGCCAGATCGGGATTGTTGGCGGTGGCCCGCATCGCCTTGCCCATGCGGGTGCGCGACAGCAGGATCCAGGTCAGCGCCACAAGGATGGCGGCAAGAAGGAAGACGAAAAGCTGGTCGGCCTGAATGCGGATATCCAGCGGCAGCGACAGCGCGGGGTTGGAACGGCCGGGATAAAAGAACATGAAGTCCGAGCCCCAGACCAGGTAGATCACGCTGCGCAGGAAGAACGACGCCGCCAGCGACGCCATGGCGAACAGCACCAGCGAAGCATCGCGCACCCGGAGCGGCCGGAACAGCACCCGGTCGACCGCCAGCGCGATCAGCGCCACCAGCGGCATCGTCACCACCATGCCCGCCAGCAGCTCCCAGCCAAAGGAAAACGGCCTCAAGATCGCGCCGGCCGGTAAAAAGGCCATGATGGTGAAGGTGCCGTAGGCCCCGAACGACACGAGCTCGCCATGCGCGAAGTTGGGAAATTTCAGCACCCCGTAAACCAGCGTCAGGCCGATCGCGCCAAGGGCGATGATCCCGCCCAGCATCACGCCCCAGATCGTCAGCGACAGCAGGTCCGAGCCGGAGGCGCCTTCGCGGTATCCCAGCCCCCAGAAGGCCACCAGGGTCAAAGCCAGTGCAATCGCCAGCGCGGTCCGGCTGCGCAAGGCCGCGACCATGCGCTCGCCGGCGCTGCGGTCGTCGACGCGGCGCGCAACCGCGGCATCGCCGGTGGCGTCATGCATGCTCATGATGGTTCTCCTGTGCGCTTGCGCCCTTCATGTCTCAGCCCCCCAGGTACAGCCGGCCGACCTCGGGATCGTTCAGCAGCCCCTCTCCGGTGCCCTCGAAGCGGTTCCGGCCACTGGCCAGGACATAGCCGCGATCGGACATCCGCAACGACAATTGCGCGTTCTGCTCGACGATCAGGATCGCCGGGCCAGCCTTGTTGATCTTCTCGATCTGCTCGAAGATCACGCCGACCATCTTGGGCGACAGCCCGGCCGAAGGTTCGTCCATCAGCACCAGCTTGGGGTTCAGCATCAAGGCGCTGCCCATCGCGACCATCTGCCGTTCGCCGCCCGACATCTTGCCGGCACGTTGATGCCGCCGTTCCTTGAGCCTTGGAAAATACGCGTAGATCGCTTCCTTGCGTGCCTCGATCTCGGACTTTTTCGCAAGAAAGGCGCCCATCTCCAGGTTTTCCGAAACCGTCAGCTCGGTGAAGATGTTCGAGACCTGCGGCACGTAGCACATGCCGCGCTCGACGATCTGGTAGGGTTGCAGCTTCGAGATATCCTCGCCTTCGAAATGCACCGAGCCTTCGCGCGGATGCAAAAGGCCGAAGACGGTCTTCATCACCGTCGACTTTCCGGCGCCGTTGGGGCCGATGATGGTCACCATCTCGCCCTCGCCGACCTCCATCGACACATCGCTCAGGATTTCGGTATCGCCATAGCCGGCGGTGACGTTCCTGACTTCAAGCAGTGCCATATTGCCCCCCAAGATACGCCTCCAGAACAGTCGGATCGTTGCGCACCTCTTCGGGGCGGCCTTCCATCAGGCGGCGGCCTTCGCTCATCACGATTACCGGATCGCACAGCTCCATCACCAGTTCCATGTCGTGTTCGATCAGCAGGAAGGTGATGCCGCGTTCGCGGCGCAGATACTCGATATTCTCGGCCAGTTTCTTCATCAGCGTCTTGTTCACGCCCGCGGCCGGTTCGTCCAGCAGCACCAGGCGCGGCCTGGCCATCATCGTGCGCGCCAGTTCCAGCAGCTTCTTCTGCCCGCCCGACAGGCGCCCGGCATATTCATCCGCCAGATGCGTCAGGTTGACGAAATCCAGCACCTCCATCGCCTGATCGCGGATCTCGCGTTCCTGCGCGCGCACGGCGCCGGGGCGCAGCCAGCAATTCCAGAACTGCTCGCCCGCCTGGTCCGGCGCGACCAGCATCAGGTTTTCGAGCACGGTCATGGTGCCGTGTTCGCGCGGAATCTGGAACGTGCGGCAGATGCCCCGTTGAAAGACGCCATGGGGCGGAAGGCTGGTGATGTCCTCGCCATCGGTGAAGACCCGCCCTGAATCGGGCTGGAAATAGCCGGTAATCAGGTTGAACAAGGTCGTCTTGCCGGCACCGTTCGGACCGATCAGCCCGGTGATCGTGCCTTCCTGAACGCTGAGAGAGCATCCGTCTATCGCCCGCAAGCCGCCAAAGTCCTTGACCAGATCGCGCACTTCAAGAACTGGCGGCGTCGCAGCGGTCGTTTCGGACATGGGATGCCTCCAGCTTGTTTAGCCTCGTGAAAGGCATACTACAGCGGTTCGCGAAATCAAGAACACCATTTGCGGATGCTGCCGGGGCGTATCCTTCGCGCCTATGGCCAGGCCTGCGATGCCGGCTTCGTTTTCAGGTAACTGGTATCCGGCGGGAAGAACCTTGCCCTTTCCAGCGGCCGATCCGGGCGGCGTGCCGTTTTGGTCCGGCAGGAATTGGACATGTCTGTGCTTTCGTTCAGTCGCGCTCAGCCCAGGGCATAGGCACCATCCGCGTCGGGCAAGACCGGGGATAGCCCGTCGCGCCGGAATTGCTCTGCCATGCTGTCGGCAATGACGGCATGCTTGCCGCGCTGCATGGAGGCTACCGCCTGCGTCAGGCCCGAGACATCGGACGTACTGTCGCCCATCGGCCAGAGCGCCTGTTCTGCCAGCTTGCGCTTGCGCTGCGTGAGGCTTTGCAGAAGGCAGTCGAAGCTCTGCACCCCCAGTTCCGGATGCAGCGCCATCGGTATGTGCACGGATACCGGTATATGCACGGATACCGGTCGGGTCACCCAACATCCGCCGCGAGATGCGACGACGCAGTGGCCCTCTCGGTGAATGCACGCATTCACCTGCCGGCACGCTGACAACGCTTGAGAGCGAGGGCCAGATGCTCCAACGGGTCATGCCGGAACTTATGGGGCTTGGCCGGATCAACGTCATCAACGACGAGGCGCATCATTGCTATCGAGAGCGCCCGAATGCCGACGAACCGAAACTGACCGGCGATGCGCGCAAGGAGGCGGAAGAGAATGCCGAGGCCGCGCGCCTGTGGATTTCGGGGATCGAGGCGGCGAAGCGCAAGCTCGGCGTCCAGACCGTCTATGACCTCTCGGCCACGCCGTTTTTTCTGTCCGGATCGGGCTGGGTAGAGGGCACGCTGTTCCCCTGGGTGATTTCCGATTTTTCCCTGATGGACGCCATAGAATGCGGAATCGTGAAGCTTCCGCGCGTGCCCGTCGCCGACAATCTGCCAGGCCAGCCCGAGCCGCTTTACCGCAAGCTGTGGGACGCGATCGGAAAGAAGATGCCGAAGAAAACCCGCGGCGCGAAACCCGATCCGCAAAGCCTGCCGATTCCGCTGAAAACCGCGATAGACGCGCTTTATGGCCACTATGAGAGTATGCGTCCGGTCTGACCGCTCTGATGTGGGGAGACCGCGGCTGATAGTGTCCATTCTCGATAATGGACATTTTG
>CANNFA010000007.1 GCA_947503765.1 uncultured Paracoccaceae bacterium
TCAAAATGTCCATTATCGAGAATGGACACTATCAGCCGCGGTCTCCCCACATCAGAGCGGTCAGACCGGACGCATACGAGAGGGTGACTTCGCGCCTCGTATCAGCGCCCCCGCAATGAGTCGGAAATCTCCAGAAATCGGCCGAAGAGTTACGCCACAATTATGCCGAAATTGTCGAATAGTTCACCTTATGGCAACAATTCTGAGGCAGGCACATGCGGCACACGAGCAGCGAAACATGGAATCCGAAGGCCGGAGCGCATTTCTACGACGCACGCTTTTTTGACTACATATCGGACGGCGCCCGATCGTCGGCCGAGACTGTAGTCGGCGTTCTGGCGCCGCTTCTCGGGACATCGGCTTCGGTCCTCGACGTTGGCTGCGGCCAGGGCATCTGGGCAGCACGTTTCGCCAAAGAGACGAGTGTCTCGGAGGTCATCGGCGTCGACGGAGCCTACGTCGACCGGGGCAAGCTGGCCATGCCTGCGGAGAGTTTCGTTTCCCATGATCTCACCACGCCGCTCGATCTCGGCCGGAGCTTTACGCTGGCCCTTTCCCTCGAGGTTGGCGAGCACCTCCCGTCCGAGGCCACCCCGGTACTTGTAGACACCCTCGCCGACCATGCCGACATCGTCGCCTTCTCGGCAGCGGTGCCGGGACAAGGAGGCGAGCATCACGTCAACGAACGCCCGCTCGACGACTGGCGTGCCGAGTTCGCCCGCCGCGGATACGCTGCTTTCGACTACGTCCGCCCCTTTCTGGCCGGACGCACGGACGTCGAACCTTGGTATCGCTACAATATCCTTCTTTACGTGAAGGAGGAGGTCGCCCGGTCTCTGCCGGAAACGGTCCGCAGGACGCGCCTCGACGATGACGCGCCAGTTCCAGACGTCTCGCCATTTCTCTGGCGGCTCCGCTGCGCAGCGCTGCGCTCTGTGCCGCGCCCTGCTGTCGACCGCATCGCTTTGGCCAAGCATGCGCTCGTGCGCGCCGCTCGGGCAAAGCGCGCGGGGAAGTGATGGACGCGGCCATGGAAGAACGGGGCCATGGGAGCCTGACACAGTTCCTGTGTTTCGCGCTAATTGGCGCCGCGACGGCGTTGATCTTTGCGGTGGGCTACGTCGTCCTTCGTGAGACCGGTGTCCCGGCCGCCACTGCTACGACGCTCTCTTATCTTGCCGCGATTACGTTCCAGTATATTGGGCATTCCGGCTTCACGTTCCACAGGAAACCGCGCGACCGCAGGCAGTTTTTTCGGTTTCTCGCTCTCAACGGAGCCGGTTTGGTCATGGCGATGGCGATTACGCTTTCTCTGACAGAGTATCTTGGTGCACCCGACTGGGCGGCAAGCGTAGCCGTAATTCTTGTACTCCCAATGATGAACTGGATCTTCATGCGCCTTTGGGTTTTCGCATGACGGAGTCAGGGTTACGCATGCCGCCGACGCTGGACCTGGTCGTTCCATGCTTTAACGAGGAAGCTTGCCTCGGGCGGCTTGTCGATAGGCTGGGTGCGCTTTCCGAGAAGCTCCTGCGCGAGGGCCGGATCGCTGGGCACGCCCGGGTCGTCCTTGTCGACGACGGTTCGTCAGACGCAACCTGGGAAATGATCGAGACCGCCGCGCAGACAGCCCGGTTTCAGGATGGCATCGAGATCAAGGGGATCAAGCTGTCGCGCAACCACGGCCACCAGCGTGCGCTTCTTGCGGGCCTGATGTCGGCGGAAGCTGAAGCGATCGTCAGCCTTGACGCGGATCTGCAGGACGACCTCTGCGCGGTCTCGCGGATGATAGATGCGTACCGTGGGGGCGCGGAGATCGTGTTCGGTGTCCGGGCGTCACGAGCTTCGGATACTTCCTTCAAGCGTATCACAGCGCGTGCCTACTACCGGATCCTAAACGGCATCGGCGTCGATGTGGTTGCTGATCATGCGGATTTCAGGCTGATGTCCCGGAAGGCCCTTGCGGCGCTTCGTGCACACCCCGAGGTCAACCTGTTCCTCAGGGGGCTTGTCCGCTCGCTCGGCTTCTCCTCGGCCACGGTTACCTACGACAGGGCAAAGCGTGTCGCGGGCACCACAAAATATCCTCTTGCTGCGATGGTTTCGCTGGCCATTGAGGGCATCACGTCCTTCTCGACGAGGCCTCTGCGCTACGTCACGTGGATTGGCTTCATGATTGCGCTCTTCTCGCTGGGATACATCCTCTGGGCGGTTCTTGCCCGGCTTCTCGGCATCACCGTCTCTGGCTGGGCGTCTATTGTCGGCTCAATCTACCTTCTCGGGGGCGTCCAGCTTTTCGCGCTCGGGGTTTTCGGTGAATATCTGGGACGCATCTACCTCGAGACGAAGCGCCGCCCGCAGTTCCTGATAGATCACGAGGTCCGGAGCGACGAGGACAAAGAGACATGACCGAAGATGCAGCCACGAATTCGACGTCAATGACGCGGTTCTGGATCGGCGCAGGGTTGGTCGCAGCGCTTCTGCTCGCAGTCGTGCCGATCCTATCCCATCCGCACCTTCCGCTGATCGACCTGCCCAACCACATCGCGCGGCACTATATCGCGGCAAACCCCGGAACCGCTCTCGACGCCTATTACAGTTATGCCTTTGCTGCGAAGGGCAACTCAGCCGGCGATCTGCTCTGGCTCGCTGGCGGCCGATTTCTTTTCGATGCGCACAGCTTCTCGTCAATCCTTATGGCTCTGTACGCTGCGAATTTCGTGCTCGCGTCTTTGGTGCTTGGCCGAGTCTTCCACGGACGATGGACGCCATGGCCGCTCGCGACGGTCCTTGTTGTTTACAATACCCCGTTCTTTTGGGGGTTCCAGAATTTTCTCGTGACTGTGCCGCTGGCGCTCTACGCCCTTGCGGCGTGGATCTGGTTCGAGAGCGTGCGGCCTTGGTTGCGTGCTCTCGTATTCATGCCGGTTGGCGTTGCGCTCTACCAGCTGCACATACTGGGCTTCGTCGTGCTGATGGTCGGTGTATTCGGGCGTGAGGTGCATCGCCTGATCCTGTCCGGCGCCGATTGGCCACGGTACCTGCTGACCCATTCGGTGGCAGCGTTGCCCTTCCTCGTACCGCTCGGCGTCACGCTTTCCACTATGCTGACGGCCGCGCCCAACGCATATGGCGACAACACGCGCTACGGCACGCTCTCCGAACGTATCGACATGCTGACCTCGCCGGTCGCAGCCGTGTCGGTCGACGCGCCAATGGGTTTGGTGGGGACCGGTGTGCTGGCTATTCTGGCGATCGGCGCGGCGCTTCTCACACTTCGGAGGACCTCCGGCCCCCGCCTTGTTCTAGCGCCGAATGCGGTCGGGCCAATCATCGCGCTTGCCGTCCTGTGCCTTGCCGTGCCGGTGGTCCTTGATGGTGTGGCGCTCGTCCAGATCCGGTTTCCGTTCGTAGTCGTCGCCGTCGCGATTGCCGGGACCCACTGGCGCGGCACCGAACCCAATCATGCCGTTGCGATTGCTCTTATTTTCGGCGCCCTTGCGGTTGGGCGGTCAGCCACAGTCCAGAACTACGCCGAAAGCCACAGTGCGGACGTTGCCGACCTCGCTTCGGTTCTTGCGCCGCTGCCCACCGGTGCGCGCCTGCTGCCTGTCCGTATGACCCCGGTCTTCCAGCCAAGCACGGACTGGCACCTCCAAGCTCATGCTGTGCCCTTTTCACAAGCCTTCGTACCCACGCTCTTCCGCGGCGCTCACGCGCTCAAAGTCAATCCGAACTGGCTGCACCTGACCGCGGCGCAGGGAATGAGCATTCCCGCGCGATATGTTCTTGGCGCTGATCCCGTTCCGTCCGAGCGTGTCCAAGGTTTCTGGCCTGACGGTATCGCGAGCTACACCCATCTTCTTGCGCTCGATCCTTTGCCGCACGAGTTGATCGGAGGTAATCTCCGGCTGCTTTCGAGTAACGGACGCTTCGCGGTTTACACCATCAGCGACCCGCCTTAAGTTGGCACTGAGCCAAGCAACCTAACGCTCGACGAACGACCGCTTCCCGCCGCTTTGTATTATTTGCTGCGTCACGCCATCTCGACTGAGCCACGCCGTGGGCGTCGCTGCGAAGCGTTTCCGATTGCAGTTCAATTTCGGGAAAGGGGATTTGGGGCTTCGGTTTCGTGGTTTGCTATGGCCGTGGTGTATGTCAGCTCTGTATACGTGCCGTGTCTCCAGATTGAATGCACAATCCAGATATCGGCCGATTGCGCAGTTATATTGTCTATAAATAGCGGAACAAATTGAGTGGTTGATCAAGTACAATATTGGAATTAAATAAAAATTATACGATAAATGGTGCCCTATGTCGGCATCTACTCGGCCGACACGAACACCGCGCTGCGCACCAAGAACTTCGAGCTTTGCATGCGCGATCACGGCTATGCGCAGGCCAAGCTGCCGTTCTGCACCGGCGACAAGGCGAAGGCCGCCGAGAAACGCGCGCGCCTGCCGCAGAACCGCGCGCGGGTCATGCACATCACGCAGGCAAGCTGTTACGTGCACAAACCGGACGGCACCCCGTTCCTCTACACGCCCGAAGCGAATGCGTAGCGCGCGGATCGGTGCGCTGGGCGCGGGCCTTGCGCTGCTGCTCGCGGGCTGCGACGCGCCGTCGCCGGGGTTCGCCGGCGCGGACCGGCGGCACGTCACGCTCGAAGGCGTCGGGATCGACGTCTATCTGGGGGAAAAGCGCGCGCAGGCGATCATCCCCGGCTCGACCCTCGGGCTGCCCTATTCCGACGCCGAGCGTCTGATGCTGGCCGCGATCCGGGCAGAGGCGCGGTGCGACAAGGTGTCGATGCTGCGCATGTCCGACAAGTCGGTGCTGACGGCGAAACTGGACTGCTGACCGCGACCGGCGCACATCGCGATTGACCGGGCGCCGCGCGTCGGTCATCACCGCCCGGACCAGTCGCCGGAGCCGCGTGTTGAAGCCCTTCCTGATCCTCCAGCTGCGCCCCGAGACCGAGGCGGCCGATAACGAATACGCCGCCTTCCTCGACAAGGGCGGGATCGCGGCGCAGGACACGCACCGCATCCGGCTGGAGCGTGATCCGCTGCCGGGGGGCCTTGATCTTGCGGCCTATGCGGGCGTGATCGTCGGCGGCGGGCCGGGCTGCGTCTCCGACCCGCCCGAAACGAAGGATCCCGCCGAGGCGCGGGCCGAGGCCGCGATCCTGTCGCTCATGCCCGAGATCTGCGCGCGCGATCTGCCGTTCCTCGGGTGCTGCTACGGCGTCGGCATCCTAGCGCGGCATCTGGGCGGCACCGTGTCCAAGGAAAACTACGGCGAGCCTGTGGGCACCTCCACCTGCACGCTTACGGGTGCGGGCCGCGCCGATCCGCTGCTGGCCGGCTGCCCGGACAGGTTCGACGCCTTCGTCGGCCACAAGGAGGCCGCGCAGGATCTGCCGCCGGGCTGCGCGCACCTGCTCGCCTCCGATCCCTGCCCGTTCCAGATGTTCCGCCACGGCCGGAACGTCTATGCCACGCAGTTCCACCCCGAGGCCGACGCCGCCGTGTTCCACACCCGGATCGAGATCTACAAGCATCGCGGCTATTTCGCCCCGGAAGAGGCCGCGGGTCTGAACGCCATGGTCGCTGCCGCCGATGTGCACGCGCCGGTGCGCATCCTGCGCAATTTCGTCGCCCGCTACGGCGGGCGCGGCTGAGCCTCAGGCCACCGGTCGCGTGCGCAGGAACAGGTAGAGCGGCAGGCCGCAGGACACCCCGATCAGGAACGTCGCCGGCACCGCCAGCAGCGCCAGCCAGTTCTTGCGCACCCAGGTCTCCGCCAGGATCCAGACCGTCAGCGCCACCGCCGCGATCGTCAGATCCCAGACCAGCCCGATGCTGCCCGGCGTGACGAACCAGCTGTCCGTCAGCGCGGCCAGTGTGAACCCGTCCTGTCGCCATTGCGCGATGAACCAGTACATCGGATGCACCGCGCCCCAGACCGCCAGCGCCAGATAGATCATCCGCAGCGGCGACATGGCCCTAGCCAAAGAAATTGTCGGGGTCGATCTCGGCCGGATCGGTCACGTTGCGCGGGTCGATATCCGATCCCGGCGGCACCGGCGGACCGGCCACGCCGCAGCCCGCGACACCCAGAACCAGCAGAAACAGCCAAGCCAGTCTCATCCCAGCACCTCCTTCCAGCGCGCCACCTGCGCGCGCACGTTGGCCGGCGCGGTTCCGCCGTAACTGGTGCGGCTGGCGACCGAGTTGTGCACGCCGAGCACGTCGAACACGTCCGCCCGGATGCCGCCATGCACGCCCTGCATCTGCGCGAGGCTCAGGTCGGGCAGATCGCAGCCCTCGCGCTCGGCCAGCGCCACCAGCGTTCCGGTCACATGATGCGCCTCGCGGAACGGCAGGTCCAGCTCCCTGACCAGCCAGTCGGCCAGATCGGTGGCGGTGGAAAAGCCGCTGGCCGCCGCCGCCTCCAGCGCGGGGCGGTTCGGGGTGGTGTCGCGCACCATCCCCTCCATCGCCGCCAGCGACAAAAGCAGCGTGTCGGCGGCGTCGAAGACCTGTTCCTTGTCCTCCTGCATGTCCTTGGAATAGGCCAGCGGCAGCCCTTTCATCACCGTGAACAGCGCCACCATCGCGCCCATGATCCGCCCCGTCTTGGCGCGCAGCAATTCCGCCGCGTCCGGGTTCTTCTTTTGCGGCATGATCGACGATCCGGTGGAAAAACGGTCCGACAGCGCGACAAAGCGGAACTGCGCCGACGACCAGATCACCAGCTCTTCGGCCAGCCGCGACAGGTGCATGGCCGCAATCGCGGCGGCCGACAGGAATTCCAGCGCGAAATCGCGGTCCGACACCGCGTCGAGCGAATTGGCCATCGGCCGCTCGAAGCCCAGCGCCTCCGCCGTCGCGTCCCGGTCGATGGGAAACGACGTGCCGGCCAGCGCGGCGGCGCCCAGCGGGCATTCGTTCATCCGCGCGCGCGCATCCGCGAGCCGCCCCCGGTCGCGCGCGAACATTTCCACATAGGCCAGCATGTGGTGGCCCCAGGTCACCGGCTGCGCGGTCTGCAGATGGGTGAAGCCCGGCATCACCCAGTCCGCCCCCGCCTCGGCCTGCGCCAGAAGCGCCGATTGCAGCGCCCGAAGCCCCGCATCCGCCGCGTCGCATTGGTCCCGCACCCACAGCCGGAAATCGGTCGCCACCTGGTCGTTGCGCGACCGCGCCGTGTGCAGCCGCCCCGCCGCCTCGCCGATCAGTGTCTTCAGCCGCGCCTCGACATTCATGTGGATGTCCTCGAGCGCGGCCGAGAATTCGAAGGATCCCGCCTCGATTTCTGACAAAACGGTGAGCAGCCCTTCCCGTATCGCCTCGGCATCTCTATCGGTAAGGATGCCCTGTGCCGCCAGCATCGCGGCATGGGCACGAGAGCCCCGGATGTCCTGGGCGTAAAGCCGCTTGTCGAAGCCGATGGAGGCGTTGATCGCCTCCATGATGGCATCGGGCCCATCGGCGAAACGCCCGCCCCACATGGCGTTCGAGGTCGTGTCGGTCATTTGTCACCCTTCGGAGGGAAATATGCGCTGGTTCCGGTTTGCCGTCCTCTACACCTGCCTCGGCCTCGCCGCAAATGTCGCCGCCGCGGCCGACCGCGACGCGCTGGAGGCGATGCGCGAGGGCGACATGCGCAAGCTGGTCTTCTCGGAGGCGAAAGCCGTGCCGGACACCCCGTTCCTCGACGCGTCCGAGGCCGAGATGACGCTGGCCGATCTGAAGGGCAAGTACCTGCTGGTCAACTTCTGGGCCACCTGGTGCGCCCCCTGCCGCGAAGAGATGCCGGCCCTGTCCGAATTGCAGGCCGATCTCGGCGGTGACGCCTTCGAGGTCGTGACCATCGCCACCGGCCGCAACCCGCCCGCCGCGATGCGCCGCTTCTTCGGCGAGGTCGGCGTCGACAACCTGCCGCTCTACCGCGACCCGACCCAGGCGCTGGCGCGGCAGATGTCGGTGCTGGCAATGCCGGTCTCGGTGATCCTCGATCCCGATGGCAACGAGATCGCGCGGCTGGTCGGCGATGCCGACTGGGCCAGCGACCACGCCCGCGCCATCGTCACCGCGCTGACGGGGACCGATGGCTGACGCCGCCGCGCCTTCGCCGGGCCGCCCCTTCGGCCCGGCGATCGGGTGACGTTCGTGTCTCCGTGTCGGCCTCACGCGGATATTGGCAGGATAAACCAGGACGCTCGACGGCCGGGATCGCCGCGCCGCGGCCCGCCGACAACGCGGCTTGCGGCCTGCCGGCCTTGCCGCCCCGCACCTTGCATGGCATCTGAGCCGGTTACAGGAAAGGACACGCCATGACGGACACCACGCTTCAAATCGCCGAGTTGACGACGATCGTCACCGACATCCTGCTGCGCGGCGGGTTGTCGCCGCTCCAGGCGGACGCGGTGGCGCGGGTGATCGTGGCTGGCGAGCGCGACGGCTGCAAGTCGCACGGCATCTACCGGATCGACGGCTGCCTGCGCACCATCGCGGCCGGCAAGGTCGTGCCGGGCGCGGTCCCCGAGGTCTCTGCGCCGGATGGCGCGATCGTGCGCGTCAACGCCAATGGCGGCTATTCCAATACCGCGTTCGATGCCGGCGCGCCGGTGCTGGCAGAACGCACGCGCGAGGTCGGGCTTGCGGCGATGGTGATCAACGACTGCACCCATTTCGCCGCGCTCTGGCCCGAGATCGAGGTTCTGAGCGGCATGGGTCTTGCCGCCATGGCGATGTGTCCCAGCTATTCCGCCGTTGCACCGGCGGGTGGCACCGCACCGCTTCTGGGCACCAACCCCTTCGCCTTCGGCTGGCCGCGCCGGGGGCAGCCGCCCTATGTCTTCGACTTCGCCACCAGCGTCGCCGCGCGCGGCGAGATCGAGCTGCACCGCCGCGCCGGAACGCCCCTGCCCGAGGGCTGGGCCCTCGACCCCGAAGGTGCGCCGACCACCGATCCCGAACAGGCGCTGGCCGGCGCGATGCTGCCGTTCGGCGGGCACAAGGGGTCGGCCATCTCGACCATGATCGAACTGATCGCCGGCGTGATGATCGGCGATCTGACCAGCCCCGAGGCGCTGGACGTGCTGGGCTCCACCAGCCTGTCGCCCAGCCACGGCGAACTGGTGCTCGCCTTCGATCCCGCGCGCTTTGCCGCCGGGCGTCCGGGCGATCCGCTGGACCGGGCCGAAACCCTGTTCGATGCGATCCTGGGCCAGGGCGCGCGCCTGCCCTCGCAGCGCCGCTTCGCCGCCCGCGCCGCGGCCGAGGAACACGGCATTACCCTCAGCGCCGAGGAAATGGAGACGCTGAACCGGCAACTCGGCAAGGACGCCTAGCCGGTCCGCGCCATCGCCGCCACCGCGTCGTGGCGCGGGCAGGTCACGAGGTGGTCGTTCACCAGCCCGCAGGCCTCCATCCACGCATAGACGATGGTCGGCCCGCAGAACCGGAACCCCGTCCGTTTCAGGTCGGCCGACAGGCGGCGCGACAGCGGCGTCTCGGCCGGCACCTCTGCGGTGCTGGCAAACCGGTTCTGGATCGGCGCGCCCTCCACCCGGTCCCACACGAAGGCCGCAAAGCCGCCCTCGGCCTCCAGCCGCTGCCAGGCGCGGGCATTTCCGATGGTCGCCTCGATCTTGCCGCGATGGCGCACGATTCCCTTGTCGGACAGCAGCCGCGCGATCTCCGGCTCGCCCCAGCCGGCGATGATGTCCGGGTCGAACCCGGCAAAGGCGGCGCGGAAATTCTCGCGCTTGCGCAGGATGGTGATCCAGCTCAGCCCGGCCTGGAACCCGTCGAGAATCAGCTTCTCCCACAAAGCGCGGCCATCGCGTTCGGGCACGCCCCATTCGGTGTCGTGATAGGCAACATATTGCGGATCGGTTCCGCACCAGTCGCAGCGACCCAAGATTTTTTCTTTATCTTCCATGATCTTGTCCGCTCCCACCCGATTCGTTCAAATGCGTACAAAATGAGAACTTTTACGCTTCGTAAGGGTTCGCCGTCTAGTACTGGCCCGGTTGAACGGAGGGCGCAATGGAGGATCTGGAACTTGGCGGCACCGCCGCGCCGCCCGGCGCCGACAGCCCGCTATCGGCGGCCGTGGCCGCGCGCGACCGCGACACGATGGCGATGGTCAGGGACGCCATCGCGCGCCGCAACGTCCTGCTCGCCTACCAGCCGGTGATGCAGACCGCCAACCCCGACCGCCCCGCCTTCTGGGAAGGGTTGATCCGCATCCTCGACGGGACCGGCCGGGTGATCCCGGCGCGCGATTTCATCGACGTGATCGAAACCCACGAGGCCGGGCGCCGAATCGACTGCCTCGCGCTGGAGCTGGGGCTGGCGGCGCTGGCGGACCACCCGGATCTGCGGCTGTCGATCAACATGTCGGCGCGCTCCATCGGGTATCCGAAATGGATGGACGCGCTGCTGCGCGGGCTTGCGGCCGATGCGACCGTGGGCGAACGGCTGATCCTGGAAATCACCGAATCCTCGGCCATGCTGATGCCCGACATCGTGCAGGTCTTCATGGCCGACATGCAGCGGCACGGCATCGCCTTCGCGCTCGACGATTTCGGCGCCGGATATACCGCGTTCCGTTATCTGCGCGATTTCTACTTCGACATCCTCAAGATCGACGGCCAGTTCATCCAGGGCGTGCACGGCGATCCCGACAACCAGGTTCTGACCCAGGCGCTGATCTCCATCGCCCGCCATTTCGAGATGTTCACCGTCGCCGAATGTGTCGAAACCGGCCAGGATGCCGAATACCTCGCGGATATCGGCATCGACTGCATGCAGGGCTATTATTTCGGGGCGCCCACGATCCGGCCGATCTGGGCGACGGGCGCCGCCGCCCGCCGGGCGGGTTAGGGCACCGGCGCGCGCGGCGAAACGCCGCCTGCACCGTGCCGCACGCCGCCGCGTGGCCGCGTCACAACGCTGCATCGCCTTGCATTGCATCGGTGTAGCGCATACCACGAATCGCATTTCCGGCAGTGTCCCGGCGCGCGGTCTGCGGTGCGCCGGCCCCCGCCACGCCCCTGAAACGGAGACAGGACAGCCATGACCAATGTCGTAATCGCCTCTGCCGCGCGGACCGCCGTCGGCAGCTTCAACGGCGCCTTTGCCAACACCCCCGCCCACGATCTCGGCGCTGCCGTGCTTCAGGCCATTGTCGAGCGTGCCGGCATCGACAAGGCCGAGGTGAGCGAGACGATCCTCGGCCAGGTGCTGACCGCCGGCCAGGGCCAGAACCCGGCCCGCCAGGCGCATATCAACGCCGGCCTGCCGCAGGAATCCGCCGCCTGGGGCATCAACCAGGTCTGCGGCTCGGGTCTGCGTGCCGTCGCGCTGGGCGCGCAGCACATCCAGCTTGGCGACGCGGCGGTCATCGCCGCCGGCGGGCAGGAAAACATGTCGATGTCGCCGCATTGCCAGAACCTGCGCCAGGGCCAGAAGATGGGCGATCTGAAACTGATCGACACGATGATCCGGGACGGGCTGTGGGACGCCTTCAATGGCTACCACATGGGCCAGACCGCCGAGAACGTGGCCGAGAAATGGCAGATCGGCCGCGACCAGCAGGACGAATTCGCCGTCGCCAGCCAGAACAAGGCCGAGGCCGCGCAAAAGGCCGGCAAGTTCGACGACGAGGTGATCGCCTTCACCATCAAGACCCGCAAGGGCGAGACCGTGGTCGACAAGGACGAATACATCCGCCACGGCGCCACCATGGAAGCGATGCAGAAACTGCGCCCCGCCTTTACCAAGGACGGATCGGTCACCGCCGCCAATGCCTCGGGCATCAATGACGGTGCCGCCGCCGTGCTGCTGATGAGCGCGGACGACGCCGAAAAGCGCGGGATCACCCCGCTCGGCCGCATCGCCAGCTACGCCACCGCGGGCCTCGATCCGTCGATCATGGGTGTCGGCCCGATCCATGCCAGCCGCAAGGCGCTGGAAAAGGCCGGCTGGAGCGTCGACGATCTCGACCTGGTCGAGGCGAACGAGGCGTTCGCCGCGCAGGCCTGCGCCGTCAACAAGGACATGGGCTGGGATCCGGCGATCGTGAACGTCAACGGCGGCGCCATCGCCATCGGCCACCCGATCGGCGCGTCGGGTTGCCGCGTTCTCAACACCCTGCTGTTCGAGATGCAGCGCCGCGACGCCAAGAAGGGCCTCGCCACGCTGTGCATCGGCGGCGGCATGGGCGTCGCCATGTGCATCGAGCGCCCCTGATCTTGCGCCGGCGGGCCGCTTCGGTGGCCCGCCGCGACACCGCCCCCTTCCATCCCGATCCGGTTTTCTCGCCGTGCGCGCACCTCCGCGTTTGAGCGGCGGCGCGTCTTGCCCTATCGTGATATCAGGCACTTGATCAGGAGGAGACCCCAATGGGCAGAGTTGCACTTGTCACCGGCGGCACCCGTGGCATCGGAGAAGCCATTTCCAAGGCGCTGAAGGCCAAGGGATACACCGTCGCCGCGACCTATGCCGGCAACGACGAAAAGGCCGCGGCCTTTTCCGACGCGACCGGCATCAAGACCTACAAGTGGAACGTCGCCGATTACGACGAGTCCAAGGCCGGCCTCGCAAAGGTCGAATCCGATCTCGGCCCGATCGAGGTGGTGGTCGCCAATGCCGGCATCACCCGCGACGCGCCGTTCCACAGGATGACCCCGGACCAGTGGAAAGAGGTCGTCGACACCAACCTGACCGGCGTTTTCAACACCATCCACCCCGTCTGGCCGGGAATGCGCGAGCGCAAGTTCGGCCGGGTCATCGTGATTTCCTCGATCAACGGGCAGAAGGGGCAGTTCGCGCAGGTCAATTACGCCGCCACCAAGGCCGGCGATCTGGGCATCGTCCGCTCGCTGGCGCAGGAAGGTGCGCGGGCCGGGATCACCGCGAACGCGGTCTGCCCCGGCTACATCGCGACGGAGATGGTGATGGCGGTGCCCGAAAAGGTGCGCGAGGCGATCATCGGCCAGATCCCCGCCGGCCGGCTTGGCGAGCCCGAGGAAATCGCGCGGTGCGTGACATTCCTAGCCTCCGACGATGCCGGGTTCATCAACGGCTCGACCATTTCCGCGAACGGGGCGCAGTTCTTCGCCTGACGCAATGCGCGCAATCGGCGTGAAGGGTCGGCTTGCAATCAAGCCGGCCCTTTTCGTTCAGCGGACCGCGCGCATGGTCCGGGCAGCACACCGCCCAGCACGGCGCGTAATCAGTTTACGCTGCTAAGTCTTTGAATTTCTTCCTTGAGTTGAAGTTTTCGTTTCTTCAGCTCGGTGATTTCCAGGTCGTCGACACCCGGACTCTGCTGGGCCATGACGACCCGTTCCGACAATGTCTCGTGTTTCTTCCGCAATTCTTCCAGATGCGAACTCAAGCTCATCGCCGTCCTCCTTATGTTGGCAGGGACAGTCCAGCACAAAAGCCTGGGCCTGTCACGCGAAGTCACCCTGGCGGGTCATTCTTACATAAGAATGAATTTCGCGCTTACCATGGGGTCGGCAGGTCCTTGCCGTCGCGCAGCACCGCCGCGACGGCCGGCGCGTAATCGTCGCCGTCGCGTTCATGCCGGGCGCCGTCATGCAGAACCAGCGGCGGCGCCAGCCGGAATGCGCCGCGCGCGCCCTTGCGGGCATGCAGCAGGACCAGCTCGGCCGCGCGCCCCGCGCGCGGCGCCAGCGGCAGAACCTGCATATCGCCAAGCCGGGCGTCGCAGGCGCCAAGAAGATCGGGCAGCCTGTCGGCGCGCTGGATCACGGTCAGCGTGCCTTTCGGGCGCAGCCGCCGCGTGGCCGCGTCGATCCAGGCGGCCAGCGGCGCCCGCTCGCCCCGCGCCGCCGCGCGCCCGGCATCGCGTGCAGCGGTGCCGCGCCCCGGCCGGTAATAGGGCGGGTTCGCGATAACGTGATCGAAACTGCGGCCGCGCAGGCCGGGGGGCATGTCCGCCAGATCGCCGGTCACGACCTCCAGCGGCACCCGGTTGTCCTGCGCGTTCCGGCGGGCAAGCGCGGCATAGGCCGGCTGAACCTCCAGCCCCGTGACGTTCAGCCCGTCGATCCGCGCCGCCAGGCACAAGGCCGCGACCCCGGCGCCGCAGCCAAGCTCCAGCACCGTTTGTCCCGGCACCGCCGTAACCGACGCCGCCAGCAGGACCGGGTCGATTCCGGCCCGGTAACCCTGCGCCGGCTGGCACATCGTCAGCCTCCCGCCCAGGAACCTGTCGCGGGTAAGCGCCGCCGCCTCACTCATTGATCGGGATGTCGTTGTCCCGCATCGCCCGCCGGGCGGCGTTCAGGTCGTCCTCGCGCACCATCAGGCGGCGCGGCAGGATGCCGATCGACCCCTCCAGAACGCTCATGTGGACATCCATCGGAAAGCAGGCGATGCCCTCGCCTTCCAGCAGGGCGGTGGCATAGGCCACCAGGGTCGGGTCGTTGGTGCGCAAAAGCTCTTTCATCCTGCGGAGTACAGGATATGTAGGGCGCGTTGTCGAGGGGGATGACGAAGTGGTGACGGCGATGAAGGACATGGCGCGCAAACCGCAGGACCGTCTTGCCGAGGTTCTGGCCGGGGACATGGACGCGGTGAACGGGCTGATCCGGGCGCGGATGGCGTCCGAGCACGCGCCGCGCATCCCCGAGGTGACGGCCCATCTGGTCGAGGCGGGCGGCAAGCGGCTGCGCCCGATGCTGACGCTGGCGGCGGCGCGGCTGTGCGGTTACGGCGGGCCGCATCACGTCCACCTGGCCGCGACGGTCGAATTCATCCACACCGCGACGCTTCTGCATGACGACGTGGTGGACGAAAGCCGCCAGCGCCGCGGCCGGCCCACCGCGAACCTGCTTTGGGACAACAAGTCCAGCGTGCTGGTCGGCGATTACCTGTTCGCCCGCGCCTTTCAGCTGATGGTCGAGCCGGGCAATCTGCGCGTGCTCGACATCCTGTCGAACGCCGCCGCGGTGATCGCCGAGGGCGAGGTGCTGCAAATGACCGCCGCCCGCGATCTGGCCACCGACGAGGGCGTCTACTTGAAGGTGGTACGCGGCAAGACGGCGGCGCTGTTTTCCGCCGCGACCGAGGTCGGCGGCGTCATCGCCGGCGCGCCCGAGGCGCAGGTGCGCGCGCTTCACGCCTATGGCGACGCGCTGGGCATCGCGTTCCAGATCGCCGACGACCTGCTGGATTACGGCGGCGATTCCGGGGCCACGGGCAAGAATGTGGGCGACGATTTCCGCGAGCGCAAGCTGACGCTGCCGGTGATCAAGGCGGTGGCCGCCGCCGATGCGGATGAACGCGCCTTCTGGCAACGGACGATCGAAAAGGGCCACCAGCAGGAGGGCGACCTGGACCATGCGCTGGGCCTGCTGAACAGGCACGGCGCGATGGCGGCGACCCGCGACGAGGCGCTGCGCTGGGCCGAGACCGCCAAGGCGGCGACCGGCGCGCTGCCGGAGGGCGAGCTGCGCGATCTGCTCCGTGGGCTGGCCGATTACGTGGTGGCGCGAATCGCGTAGGCGCCGCGGGCGCTAGACCGGCGCGTCCAGGATCGGCGCCGCCGCGACCCACCAGCCGGGATGCGCCGCGCGCAGGGCGGCCGCCGCATTTCCTGCCGCGGACGCGGTGGAATAAAGCCCGAAACACGTCGCGCCGGATCCCGACATGCGCGCCAGCAGGCAGCCATCCGTCGCCGCCAGCCGCGCCAGCACCTCCGCGATGACCGGCGCCGCGGCGCAGGCGGGCCGCTCCAGGTCGTTGCGCTGCGCCGCCAGCCAGCCGGCAAACGCGGCGGCATCGGCAAAGGCCGACAGATCGGGCGGCATCGGCGCGTTGTCCTTGCGCGCCAGCCCTTCGAACACCGCGCCGGTGGGCACCGCCACGCGCGGATTGGCCAGCACCGCGTGCAGTTCCGGCAGGTTTGGCAACGGCGCCAGCGTCTCGCCGATCCCGGTCATCCGGGCCGGCCGCCCCGCCAGGCAGACCGGCACGTCCGCGCCCAGCGCCGCACCCCGATCCGCCGGCACCGGCCTGCCCGTCATCCGCGCAAGCGCCCGCATCGCCGCCGCCGCATCGGACGACCCGCCCCCGATCCCGGCCGCCGCCGGCAGGTGCTTTTCCAGAACAATCCGCACGTCCGGGGCGCCCATGGCGCGCGCCGCGCGCAGCACCAGGTTGCTCTCTCCCGCCGGCACGCCCGCCGCCATCGGCCCGGTGACCGACAGCGACAGCCGATCCGACGGCGCAAGCCGCAGAACATCGCCCACCCCGGCGAACACCACCAGCGAATCGATCAGGTGATAGCCATCCCGCCGCTGGCCGGTGACATGCAGGGTCAGGTTGATCTTGGCGGGCGCGAACGCCTCAACCATCCGTGGTCGTCACCCGGATCGGTTGTTCGCCCTCGGCTTCCAGCACCGCATCCAGACCCAGCTCGAGCTTGCGGCGAATGCGCTCCGCCTCGTCCTCTTCGGGGTCGAAGGACAGCGCGCGCTTCCACTGGAACCGGGCCTCGACCTGCCGGCCCACGGCCCAGTAGGCATCGCCCAGATGATCGTTCACCACCGGGTCCACCGCCATCAGCTCAGCCGCGCGTTCGAGGTTCACCACCGCTTCGGCATACTCGCCCAGCCGGAATTGCGCCCAGCCCAGCGAATCGACGATGTAGCCGGAATTGGGCTGCGCGGCGACGGCCTGTTCGATCATCTCCAGCGCCTCGTCGTAATTCTCACCCATCTCGACATAGGAATAGCCAAGATAGTTGAGCACTTGCGGCTGCCCCGGGTTCAGCTCGAGCGCGGTGCGGAAATCGGATTCCGCCTGCGTCCAGCGGTCCTCGCGCTCATGGGTGATGCCGCGCGCGAAATAGAGGATCCATTGCGCCCGCTGTGGGTCGTCGAACAGCGCCAGCGCCGCGTCATAGGCGCGCGACGCCGCGTCATAGCGTTCAAGCTGGCGCAGCGTGTCGCCCAGCGTGATGAAGACCGACGGGTTGTCCGGCTCCAGCCGGGTCAGCTGTTCCATCACCTCGATCGCCGCCTCGGTCCTGCCGGACTGGCGCAGCGCCTCGGCCCGGCCCAGCTCGGCCGCGGCGAATGCGGGATGGTCGCGCGGGATGCTGTTATAGGCCAGCGTCGCCAGCTCGTAGCGTTCCAGCTCCTCCAGCAGGTTGGCCGACATCAGGATCGCATCCACCAGGTCGGGCCGCAGGTATTCCGCCACCCGGCTGTAAAGCAGCGTGTAGCCATCCGCCGTTTCGCCGGCCAGCGCGCCGGCGACCACCAGGAACACCTCTGCCGCGCCGTCCTTGGCGCCGCGCACCGCGGTGAAGGGCACCACCCGCCCCGCCTCCAGGTCGGCGCGGATCGCCTCCAGCGCCGGGTCAAGATCGTCGCCGAAGCCCTTTTCGATCAGCTCCAGCGCGTCGCCGTTGCGCTCAAGCTGGCTGAGCACCTGCACATAGGCGATGATGCCGCGCCGCGTCAGGTTCAGCGGCCCGCCCGCCTCGCCCGACAGGATCGCGGCCGCGCCCTCGAAATCGCCCACCGTCGCCAGCGCCAGCGCCTTGTGGTAAAGGCCGAACATCTCCATCCCGTCGCTGGCGGCCAGTTCGTCGAACGCGTCCAGCGCCGAGGACATCCGCCCCGCCCCGATCTGCGCCCAGGCGCGCACCAGCGGGTCCATCGCCTCGCCGATCGAGCGGCCCGCCTCCATCTCGTCCAGCACGTCCTGGAAATTCTCGCGCTTCAGGTCGACGGCGACCAGCGCCATGTTGGCGATCTGGCTCGTCACCTCCAGCGAGGCAAGGCGGCGCGCGACGGTCGCGGCCCGTTCCACGTCGCCCAGCGCCATGTAGGACATCGCCGCGCTTTCCAGCAGCGCCGGGTTCGCCGGATCGGCGATGATCGCCCGCGCGTAATAGTCCGACGCCGCCTTGAAATCGCTGTAGATCGTGGCGTGGCGCGCGGCCAGGTAGGCGCCGGCCAGCCCCTGCGCGGCGGCGGGCGCGGGCGCGGTCAGGCCCGCCCCGAAAAGCGTCCCGGTCAGCGCCCAGAACAGCGCCGGGACTAGCGATCTCACGGTCATGCGTCGTGCCACGGTCAGGCCCCTGTTGATCTCGGTCGGCAAAGACTAGCGGCACCGGGGGCATGGCGCAATCCGCGCGGGGGAAATCCGCGCGGCCCTGACAAAGGTGTTACATGTTCGGATAGTTCGGCCCGTCGCCGCCCTGCGGCGTGGTCCAGACGATGTTCTGGCTGGGATCCTTGATGTCGCAGGTCTTGCAGTGGACGCAGTTCTGAAAGTTGATGACGAATTCCGCCTTGCCGTCCTTTTCCACCACTTCATAGACCCCCGCCGGGCAATAGCGCTGCGCCGGTTCCGCGTATTCCGGCAGGTTCACCGCAATCGGCACCTCGGGATCCTTCAGCTTCAGGTGGCAGGGCTGGTTTTCCTCGTGGTTGGTCATCGAGTAGCTGACCGAGGTCAGCCGGTCGAAGCTGATCGTGCCGTCGGGCTTCGGATAGTCGATCGGCTTGAAATCGGGCGCCTTGCCGGTCGCGGCGGCATCGGTCTTGCCGTGCCGCAGCGTGCCGAACAGCGACAGCCCGAACAGGTTGTTGGTCCACATGTCCAGCCCGCCCAGCCCCAGCGACGCCGTCAGCCCCAGGCGCGACCACATCGGCTTGACGTTGCGCACCCGGCGCAGGTCGCGGCCCACCGGCCCTTCGCGCAGCTCGGCGGCATAGGCGTCCAGCGTGTCGCCCTCGCGCCCGTCCTGCAACGCGCCGTGCACCGCCTCGGCGGCGGCCTTGCCCGACAGCATGGCGTTGTGGTTGCCCTTGATCCGCGGCACGTTGACCAGCCCCACCGAACAGCCCAGCAGCGCGCCGCCCGGAAAGACCGGGTTCGGCATGGATTGCCAGCCGCCCTCGGAAATCGCGCGGGCGCCGTAGGCGATGCGCTTGCCGCCCTTCAGCAGGTCCGCGAACAGCGGATGATGCTTGGCGCGCTGGAATTCCTGGTAGGGGCGCAGATAGGGGTTGGCATAGTTCAGATGCACCACGAACCCGAGGAACAGCTGGCCCTTCTCGGCATGATACGCGAACGCGCCGCCCCCCGCATTGGCGCCCAGCGGCCAGCCCATCGTGTGGGTGACGGTGCCCTCGCGGTGCTTGTCCGGGTCGATCTCCCAGATCTCCTTCATCCCCAGCCCGTATTTCTGCGGCTCGGCGCCCTTGTCCAGCCCGTGACGCGCGATCAGCTGCCCGGCCAGCGAGCCGCGCACCCCCTCGGCGATCAGCACGTACTTGCCATGCAGCTCCATCCCCGGCTCATAGCCCGGCCCCGGCGTGCCGTCGGGATTGCGCCCGAACTCGCCCGCGACCACGCCCTTCAGCCGGCCCTCGTCATGCACCAGCTCGGAACAGGCCATGCCGGGGAAAATCTCCACGCCCAGCGCCTCGGCCTGCTCGGCCATCCAGCGGCAGACATTGCCCATCGACACGATATAGGCGCCGTGGTTCGACATCAGCGGCGGCATCGGCCAGTTCGGCACCCGGATGCCGCCGCCCTCGCCCAGCAGATGGAAATTGTCGCGCGTTACTTCCACGTTGACCGGTGCGCCCCGAGCCTTCCAGTCGGGGATCAGCGCATCCAGCCCGCACGGATCCAGCACCGCGCCAGACAGGATATGCGCGCCGACCTCGCTGCCCTTCTCCAGAACCACCACCTCCAGGTCGGCATCGAGCTGCTTGAGCCGGATCGCCGCCGACAGCCCGGCAGGCCCGGCCCCGACAATCACCACATCGTATTGCATCGACTCGCGCGTCGTCTCGGCCATGTCCCGGCTCCCTGTCATCCACTCACCCGGTTTCGGGGGTCCGGCACAGAGGTAAAGACGCGCGCGCCAAGGGTCAATCGCGGCGCGGCCGATGCAGCGGCGCGCGTCCCTGCTTCTTCTCGTTCCAAATACGCATGGCGACCGGCCCCGGCCCGGATGCCGGCCGGGCAAGGGCGCCCCGATCCGCCCTAATTGATCGGCGCGATCTCCACCTCGGGGGCGCCCGGCGCGATCTTCCACAGCCGGTAGGCGCTGGTGCCGATCCAGATGGTGCCGTCCGCGGCCTCGTCCAGCGCGCTCGCCCGCTCCGACGGCCCCGGCATCCGGCCCGCATCCAGCGACCGCGCCGCCGGTCCCGCCTCCGCGCCGGTCAGCGGGAACATCCCGACCTTGCTGCCGCCGGACAGGACCACCGATGCGCGGTCCGCCGCCAGCGCCGAAAACGCGACGTAGTCGGACCCGAGGTTCACCAGCTCCGCCGCGCCGTCCGCCGACACAAGCGCGCTGTCGCTGGTGTTGTTCAGCACCAGCATCCGCCCGTCCAGCATCGTCACCGCGTCCGGCCCGCCCGAGGCGCGATAGAACGTCTCGGCGCTCTCGAAGGATCCGTCCTCGAGGTTCAGCGCGACGACCGTGGACACGTACCCGTCATGCATCTGGCGGTGCAGGTAGCGCTCGTATCCCTTCATGTCGCTCGGGGTGCTTTCCTTCGCCTCGCTGTCCGAACTTTCGGAACTGGTCAGGATGATGGCGCTGCCGCCATCCTCGGCCAGCGCGATCAGGCTGGTCCGGAGATCGGGCAGCTCGACGCGGGTCAGCACCTCGCCGCTCGCGGCATCCAGCAGGCGCACGATCCCGCCGTCATAGCGGTTCTCCATCACCGCGATCCGGCCCGCCTCCGGCACGAAGGACACCACGTCGACATCCTCGATGGTGAACATCGTCTTCATGCTGCCGCCGGAATGCGCGCTCAGCACGTCCTCGTCGGTCAGCATGTACAGCAGCCGGCCATCCGGGCTGTAATCCAGCCAGGTGACCATTTCCGGGATATAGCGCCGGTCGGTCACGTCCATCGTGGCGGCGTCGATGGTGTAGAGCGTCCGGTTCCCGCCGGCCGCCATCACCGTGCTGCCGTCCGGGCTGACGGCGAGGGCGCGGATTTCCTGTCCGGCGGCGGGGGCGGCGGCAAGCAGGGCGGTCAGCAGGGCGGCCGGGATGGCGGCGGCGGGCCGCACATGGCGAAGCGGGGTCATGGGCAATCTCCGGTGATCAAGAACTTCGAATAAATCGGCAAAACGCCGCGTCGAAGTCTGCCGCGCGCGATGGGCGTTGGCAAGCGCCCTGGCCGCGCGGGCATTCTCTTGACTTTCACGCTGCATGCCATGAGGTAGGCAATCGAACCCAGATCGACGCAGCCAACGCAGTTTCGGGCGAATCCATGGACAAGATACCTTTGACCCGCGCGGGGCACACCGCGCTCAGCGCAGAACTCAAGCAGCTCAAATCGGTGGAGCGTCCGGCCGTGATCCGCGCCATCGCAGAGGCGCGGGAGCATGGCGACCTGTCCGAGAACGCCGAATACCATGCCGCGCGCGAAAAGCAGGGCTTCATCGAGACCCGCATCAAGGAGCTGGAGGCGATCATCGGCCGCGCCGACGTGATCGACCCCGAAAAGCTGTCCGGTCCGATCAAGTTCGGCGCCACCGTCACCCTGGTCGACGAGGACACCGAGCAGGAAAAGACCTACCAGATCGTCGGCGAGGCCGAGGCCGACATCACCCGCGGCAAGCTGAACCTCGCCTCGCCCATCGCGCGCGCGCTGATCGGCAAGGAAGAAGGCGACAGCGTCGAGGTGCGCACGCCGGGCGGCGAGAAAAGCTACGAAGTGCTCGGGATCGAATACAAGTAACAGGGCCGGCGCCGCGAAGGCCGCGCCCCGACCGACCGGAAGCCAGATGTCCCGCACGAGACCCGATTCGACCCCGCGCCGCGAAGGCCCGCCCGCGCGCGCGGGCGCCGCGGAAATCGTCGCGGTGGTGCTGTCGGTGCTGTGGGTCGCCGGGGTCGGGCTGTATTTCCT
This sequence comes from uncultured Paracoccaceae bacterium, assembly GCA_947503765.1. Taxonomy (GTDB): domain Bacteria; phylum Pseudomonadota; class Alphaproteobacteria; order Rhodobacterales; family Rhodobacteraceae; genus Psychromarinibacter. The sequence goes on from CANNFA010000007.1 coordinate 21,959, forward strand.
GTTCGCGGGCCGGCCCGGCGGGCCAGAGGTCGACAGGACCGCCTTCGTGATGACGCTGATCGCGATCTTCATGCCGGTGGCGATGATCTGGGTCGGCGCCGCCGCCGCCCGGTCGGGCCGGGTCATGCGCGAGGAATCGGCACGCCTTCAGGCGGCGATCGACGCGATCCGGCAAAGCTATGTCAGCCAGGCGTTTCCCGGCCCCGCCGGGATGAAGCCGACGGTGGAACAGAAGCTCGAGGAAATCGCGCGCACCGCCCGCAAGACCGAGACCGCGCTGACCACCTTCACCTCGATCCGCCAGCCGGCAGAGCCGCGCCTGTCCCCCGTCGGTCCCGCCCCCGCGCGCGCCGGCACCGGCGAAGGCGAAGGCGATGCCGGCGCGACCGATCAGGGCACGCTCGCCCTGGGCACCCCGGCCGAGGAACTGGCGGCCGAGCCGGTCTCGACCGCCGATTTCCTGCGCGCGCTGAACTTTCCCGAGAATGCCGACGACCGCGAGGGCTTCCGCGCGCTGCGCCGGGCGCTGCATGTGCGCGTGACCGCCCAGCTCGTGACCGCCGCGCAGGAGGTGCTGCGCCTTCTGGCCGAGGATGGCATCTACATGGACGACCTGTCCGCCGACCGCGCCCGCCCCGAGATCTGGCGCCGCTTCGCCAAGGGCGAGCGGGGCCGCGTGGTAGCCGGGCTGGGCGGCGTGCGCGACCGCTCGTCGCTGGCGCTGGCGGCGGGGCGGATGCGCCAGGATCCGGCGTTCCGCGATGCGGTGCATCATTTCCTGCGCCGGTTCGACGACATGCTGATCGGGTTCGAGCCGGTGGCAAGCGATGCCGAGCTTGCCCAGCTTGGCGAAACCCGCACCGCCCGCGCCTTCATGCTGATGGGCCGCGTGACCGGCATCTTCGCGTGACGCCGCGCGCCGCTTTTCTGCGCGGGGCCGGCCATTCGCTGCCCTTCATCATCATCATGGTGCCGTTCTCGATGCTGTTCGGGGTGGTCGCGGCCGAGGCCGGGCTGCCGCTGGCCGAGACGCTGGCGTTTTCGGTCATGGTCGTCGCGGGCGCGTCGCAATTCACCGCCCTACAACTGATGCAGGACGGCGCCTCGGTGTTCATGGTGCTGGCCGCCTCGCTGGCGGTGAACCTGCGGCTGGCGATGTATTCGGCCGCGTTGGTGCCGTATCTGGGCGCCGCGCCGCTGTGGCAACGGGTGCTGATCGCCTATTGCAACGTCGATCAGACCTATACGCTGGCGCAGGTCGAATACGCCCGCCGCGACCATCCGCTGCCGGCGCGGGTGGCGTATTTCATCGGCAGCGCGACGCCGCTGTTCCTGACCTGGTTCGTCTTCACCTGGGTCGGCGCGGCGGTGGGGGCGCAGATCCCCGACGCCTTCGCACTGGATTTCGCGGTGCCGATCGCCTTTCTCGCCATGGTCGCGCCGGCGCTGCGCACCGCGGCGCACAAGGCGGCGGCGGTCACCTCGGTCGCGGTGGCGCTGGCCTTCGCCTGGCTGCCCTCGGGGCTGGGGGTGATCGTGGCGGGACTCGCCGCGATGGCGGTCGGCGCGCAGGTGGAGCTTTGGCTGGAAAGGCACGGCAAATGGCGCTGAGCACGGGCTGGATCTGGGTCATCATCCTGGGGCTGGGCGTGGGAACCTTCCTGATCCGGTTCTCGTTCCTCGGGCTGATCGGGAACCGCGAATTGCCGCCCTGGCTGCTGCGGCACCTGCGCTATACGCCGGTCGCGGTGCTGCCCGGCCTCGTCGCGCCGCTGGTGCTGTGGCCGGACGCCACAGGCGGCACCCCCGACACCGCGCGGCTGCTGGCGGCGGCGGCGACGGTGCTGGCCGGCTATTTCGCGCGCAGCATGCTCTGGGGGATGCTGGCGGGGATCGCGGTGCTCTATGCGGGGCTGTATCTGATCGGCTGAGCGGCGCGCGACCAGCCCCCGGCGCGGCCGCCCCTGGGCGGGCGCCGGTGCGGGCCGTCGAGCTGCGCGCTTTATCCCCGCCTTCCCGCAGAACATCCCTTCGGCGCGGGATGTCTGACCAAGCGCCCGCCCACCCGAAGGGGCGGGCGCGGCGGTGGCTGGTCGCCCCCGCCACCCATATACTCGCGGGACTTCCTTAACCGGAAACCGCCGGGCAGGCGCTCGCGCGGCGGCTTCGCCTTGATTCCGCGCGCACCCCGCCGCTCAGTTGATCAACCCGGCATGCACCATCGCATCGCGCATCAGCGCCTTGGTGGTATCGCTCAGTTCCACCAGCGGCGAGCGGACGCTGTCGCTGCACCGGCCCAGCACCGACAGCCCGTATTTCGCACCGCACAGGCCCGGCTCGGCAAAGATCGCCTGGTGAAGCGGCATAAGCCGGTCCTGGATCGTCAGCGCGGCGGCGTAGTCGCCGGCGGCGCAGGCATTCTGCAGCTCGGCGCAAAGCTTCGGCGCGACATTCGCGGTGACCGAGATGCAGCCCACCCCGCCCTGCGCGTTGTAGCCGTGGGCGGTCGCATCCTCGCCCGAAATCTGGATGAAATCCGGCCCGCAGGTCATCCGCTGCCACGACACCCGCGCGATGTCGCCGGTGGCGTCCTTGACCCCGACGATGCGCGGCAGCCTGGCCAGCTCGCCCATCGTGTCGGGCAGCATGTCCACGGCGGAGCGGCCGGGAATGTTGTAGATGATGATCGGCAGATCGCAGCAATCGTGCGCCGCCTTGAAATGCGCGTAAAGCCCGCGCTGCGTCGGCTTGTTGTAATAGGGCGTCACCACCAGCGCCGCATCCGCTCCGACGCTTTCGGCATGGCGCAGAAAGCGGATCGTCTCGTCGGTGTTGTTCGACCCGGCGCCGGCGATCACCGGCACCCGGCCGGCGGCGGCCTTGACCACCTCCTGCACCACCATCTCGTGCTCGGAATGGCTGAGCGTCGGGCTCTCGCCGGTGGTGCCGACCGGGACCAGCCCGTGACTGCCCTGCTCCACCAGCCAGTCCACATGGCGGCGGAGCGCCTCCAGATCGACCGATCCGTCCGGCGCGAACGGTGTCACCAAGGCTGGCATGGAACCCCTGAACATGCGACTCTTCCTTCAAAGCGTTGTCTCGGGCCGCGGCGGCATCCTGCGCGGCCGGCCGCGTCGGGCGGACCATAGACCCGGCGCCGTCCGTTGCCAAGTTTGTGTGTTTTCCTGCGGCCTCCGGCCCGCTACCTTGGGCGGCGGAATGCGTCAAGGGCCGGGTGCGATGATGAGACGTTGGAAACTTGTGGCTGTGGCCGGGATGATGATGGCCGCCGCGATGCCGCTGGCCGCGCAGAACGACATGCGCCCGCCGCCGCGTCCCGGCGCGGAAGAGCGTATCGCCGATGCCGCCGGGCCCGCGCCCGCAGACGCCGAGCAGGACATCCCGGCAGACGCCGCCGCCGCGCCCTCGGACCTGGCGATCGCCGCGCTGGCGCTGACCCCGAATCTGCGCCCCGACGACCTGCTTGACGGGCACGGCCTGAAACTCGCGCTGGAGGCGGCAAGGCGCGACGACTGGGACACCGCGATGCGCCTCGCCGCCGCGCAGGACGGCATCGCCACGCAGATCATCGCCTGGCGCAAGCTGCGCGCCGGGGTCGGCGATTTCGACGAATACCAGGCGTTCCTGGCGCGCAATCCCGACTGGCCGGGCCTCGACCTGTTGCGCCGCAGGGGCGAGGCGGAGATCGCGGCAGATGCCGACCCGGACGCGGTGATCGGCTATTTCGACGGCACGCCCCCCGAGACCGGCCACGGCGCGTTCCGCCTGGCGCAGGCACTGGAGGCGCGCGGCCAGCCGGACAAGGCCAGGGCCACGGTCCTGCTCGCCTGGCGCGAGCTGGAAATGGGCGCGACCGACGAGGCAGAGATCCTCGCCGCCTACCGGGACACCGTGGCGCCCGCCCATGCCGAACGGCTGGACCTGATGCTGTGGCGCAAGAACCGCAGCGGCATCCTGCGCGCGATGGAGCGGGCCCCCGCCGGCCACAAGGCGCTGGCCGAGGCGCGCATCGCCCTGCAACACGAAGCGGCGGGTGTCGACACGCTGATCGGCCGGGTGCCCGCCCGGCTTCAGGGCGATGGCGGGCTGGCCTTCGACCGGATGATCTGGCGGATCGAAAAGCGCCGCCGCGACGAGGCCGCCGACCTGATCGTCGAGCAGAGCATCAGCGCCGAGGCGCTGGGGCGGCCGCGCGAATGGGCCGAATGGCGCCGCGTCCTGGCGCGGCAGGCAATGCGCGACGGCGACGGCCAGCGCGCCTACGACCTGGCCAGCAGCCACCACATCGCCGCGACCACCGATTTCTACCCCTATGCCGATCTCGAATGGCTGGCCGGCTATGTCGCGCTGACCTATCTCGACGATCCCGCCGCCGCACTGCGCCATTTCAAGGCGCATACGAAGGCCGTGTTCACCCCGATCTCCCTGGGCCGCGGCCATTACTGGGAAGGCCGCGCGCACGAAGCGCTGGGCGACGACGCGGCGGCGCAGGCATCGTTCCGCAAGGGCGGCGTTCACCAGACCAGCTTTTACGGGCTGCTATCCGCCGAACGCGCCGGGATGGCGCTGGACCCGGCGCTGGTGGGCGATACCGAGGCGCCGGACTGGACCGAGGCGGCATTCACCGGATCGACCGTGTTCAAGGCGGCGCAGATGCTGTTCGCCGCCGGCGAGCGCTGGGAGACGATCCGATTCCTGTCGCACCTGTCCGAAACCGTACCCGAGGGCGCGTTGATCCAGCTTGGCGATTTCGCCGCCGACCTGGGCGATCCCTATGTCGCCGTGCGGGTGGCGAAACAGATCGTGCGGCGGCAGGTGGTGCCGGTGCGCGCCTATTTCCCGCTGGTCGGGCTGGGCGTGGAATTGCCGGTGGAAGAGGCGCTGGCGCTGTCGATCGCCCGCCGCGAGAGCGAGTTCAACCTCGCCGCCGTCAGCCCGGTCGGCGCGCGCGGGCTGATGCAGTTGATGCCGGGCACGGCGAAACTGGTCTCGGGCAAGCTGGGCATGCCCTATGTGCTGGCCCGGCTGACCACGGACGGGCCGTACAACGCGACGCTGGGCAGCGCCTATCTGGCCGATCTGATCGAGGAATTCGGCCCGAACTACGCGCTGGTCGCGGCGGGCTACAATGCCGGGCCGGGCCGGCCGCGGCGCTGGGTCGGGATGTACGGCGATCCGCGCTATCCGGGCACCGACCCGGTCGACTGGGTGGAACACATCCCGTTCCGCGAGACCCGCAATTACGTCATGCGCGTGACCGAAAGCGTGCCGATCTACCGCGCCCGCCTGACCGGCGAGACCGGCCCCATCGGCCTGCGCGAGATGCTGACGGCGCGGTAGGCGGGCGCCCGCAAGTTCGCGGAGGTCCGGCGCGGAATCAAGGCCGAAGGCCGCCGCGCATCGCCGGGCCGCCCCCTGGCCCGGCGATTTGGTTGCCGTCGTCGCCGCGCTCAAGGCGAGGATGTACTTGGCAACCATAAAGTTCTGAAGCTCGAATGACAGATCGCCGCGCCGCGGCCCGGCGATGCGCGGCTCCGCTTTCGTGGCCATGTCGCGGGCGGGGATTCCCGGCGTATTGCGGGGCAGGACATGCCTTCGACGTCGGGTAAAGCGAGTAGCCCCCTACCCCGCCGTCTCGCCCGCCTCGGGCAGCACCTTGCCGGGGTTCAGGATGCCGGCGGGGTCCAGCGCCGCCTTGATCGCGCGCATCGCGTCCAGCGCGACCGGGTTCTTGCGCCGCGCCATCGACGGCTTCTTGGACAGCCCGATCCCGTGCTCGGCCGAGAATGTCCCGCCAAGATCCAGCACCGCATCCTCGACCTGTTCGGTCAGCGCGTCGTGCAGGGCCGGATCGTCCGTGCCGGGATAGATCGTGTAATGCACGTTGCCGTCGCCCAGATGCGCCACGCACATCGTTTCCGCGCCCGGATCGGCCCCGGCCAGCACCGCGTCCATCCGCGCCAGGAAATCGGCCACCCGGTCGAGCGGCAGCGCCACGTCGCAATTCACGATCGGCAGCCGGCCCAGCGTCACCTCGGCGGCCTGTTCGCGGCGCTCCCACATCTCGCGGCGCTGCGCCTCGTTGCGGGCGACCACGGCGTCCAGCACCGCGCCCTCCTCCATCATCCCGGCCAGTACCTCTTCGAGGTAGTCCACCACCGGGACCGAGCCGACATCGCCCGGCGTCGCATCGCGCGGCGCCAACGCGCCGACCTCGACCATGACGTTGATCTCCTGCGGGGCGCCGAACGGCTCTCGGGCGGCGGGAAACGTCTTGCGATGCGCGGCGACATAGCGGCGCGGCATGTACTCGAACGCCTCGACCGCGCCGCCCGTTGCCTCCTGCAAGCGGTTCAGCAACGTCAGCGCGCGCGGCAGGTCCGGCGCGGCGACCATCGCGGTGGCATAGGCGCGCGGACGCGGGTGCAGCTTCAGCACGGCGGCGGTGATGATGCCCAGCGTGCCCTCGGCCCCGATGAACAGATCCTTCAGGTCGTAGCCGGAATTGTCCTTGTGCAGCTCGCTCATCAAGTCCATCACCCGGCCATCGGCCAGCACCACTTCCAGCCCCAGGCACAGCCCGCGGGTGGACCCGTAGCGCAGCACGTTGGACCCGCCCGCATTGGTCGACAGCACGCCGCCGATCATCGCCGAGCCCTTGGCGCCGAAGGTCAGCGGAAACACCAGCCCCTCGGGCTCGCAGGCATCGTGCAGCTGCGACAGGATCACGCCGGCCTCGACCACGGCGATGCGCGCCTCGGGGCGGATGTCGCGGATCCGGTTCAGCCGCTCGACGCTGAGCATCAGCGCATCCTCGGCATGGCAGCCGCCGGTCAGCCCGGTGCGCCCCGAACACGGCACGACGGGCGTTCCGGTCTCGTGCGCGAGGGTGAGGATCTTGCTGACCTGTTCGGTATCGGCGGGGCGGATCACGGCGCGCGGGCGGCAATCGTACTTGCGCGTCCAGTCGCGGCCGTAAGGTTCCGCCGCGTCGCCGGTCAGGACATGGGCATCGCCGACGATGTCCCGCAGCCGTTCGATCATGTCCATCGGGGATCCTTCTCGTTGAGGCATGGCGCCGTCATCGCGCGTTTCGCGGCGCCGGGCAAGAGCGCGGTTGGCAGGAGGAACGCGGCAGGCCGGGCAGCGCCGGCCCGGCGGGGCGGGCCCGAACGGGGCGCGGCGCACGACAAAGCATCCATGTCGCGAGCCGGGCACACACCTTCGCCAGAAGCGCCGCCCCGGTGGGGGCGGGCCGGCGCTGCCCGGCGTGCCGCCGGCCAAGAGGTGCGCCCCCGCTAGACCGCGTGGCTGTGGCCCGTCGCGGCGGCCTCGTAGGCGTCGAAATGCCGGGCGATCATCCGGGTCAGCGGGCGCCCCTCGTCGCGGATCGCGACGCCGCCGCCGCGCACATCCACCACGCCGGGAAAGGCGCGCTCAAGCCCCTCGGCCATGCCCAGCGCCAGCGCGGCGGGCTGGCCGGTCTCGGCGGCGGCGGCGCGCAGGTCGGCGGCGAAATCGCATAGCAGCATCTCGATGATGCGCGCGCGCAGCAGATCCTCGCCGGCGAAGGCATGGCCGCGCTTCGTCGCCAGCTCGCCCGCGCGAACCCGCCGCTGGTAGCCCGATGTACTGGCGTCGTTCTGCGCATAGCCTTCCGCGTAACGCGAGATCGCCGAGGCACCCACGCCCACCAGCGTGACCGAGCTGTCCTCGGTATAGCCCTGGAAATTCCGCCGCATCGTGCCGGCGCGCTGCGCCACGGCAAGCCCGTCGCCGGGCCGGGCGAAATGGTCGATGCCGATCTCCTGGTAGCCGTCCCAGACGAACAGGTTCCGCGCCGTGTCGAACAATTGCAGCCGCTCCTCGGGGGCCGGCAGCGCCTCTGTCGGGATCAGCGCCTGGCGCTTGGCCATCCACGGCACATGCGCATAACCGAACAGCGCCACGCGGTCCGGGTTCAGCGACAAGAGCTTCTGCACCGAATCGGAAATCTTCGCCTCGGTCTGGAACGGCAGGCCGTACAGGATGTCGGCGTTCAGGCTGTCGATGCCGCGCGCGCGCAGCCCCTCGACCGCGTCGCGGGTGATCTCGTAGCTTTGCGGCCGGCCGATGGTTTCCTGAATCTCGGGGTCGAAATCCTGGATCCCGATCGAGGCGCGGTTCATCCCCGCCGCCGCCAGCGCATCCAGCCGCGCACCGTCGATCTCGTTCGGGTCGATCTCGACCGAGAATTGCGCATCCTCCGCCAGCGGCGCGGCCGCGAAGATGGCAGAAGACAGATCGGCGATCAGGTCGGGCGAAAGCAGCGTCGGCGTGCCCCCGCCCCAGTGCAGGTGTTCCAGCGTCACGCCCGGCGCAAGATGGCGCGCGACCTGTGCCAGTTCCAGCTTCAGCGTGTCGACATAGGCCGCCACCGGCGACAGCGTCGAGGTGCCCTGCGTGCGGCAGGCGCAGAACCAGCACAGCCTGCGGCAGAACGGCACATGCACGTATAAGGAAATGCGCCCGCCCTCGGGGATGGCGCCCAGCCATGCGGCTGTCTGCGAAGGCCCGACGGCCTCGGCGAATTGCGGGGCGGTGGGATAGCTCGTGTAGCGCGGCACGCGCGCGTCGAACAACCCCAGGCGCTTGAGTTGCGAAACCTGTGACATGAACGTATGTATACAGGGCGCGAAACGAGCCTCTTTGATCCCGATCAAATAGGCGGGGGAATGACGGAATGAACCAGGTCTTCATCGACAGCCGGAACTGCGCTTCCTGCCCGATCCGCCACCGGGCGGTCTGCGCGCGCTGCGAGCCTGAGGAGCTGGAGCGCCTGGATACCGTGAAATACTACCGCCACTACGAGCCGGGACAGCCGATCGTCTGGGCCGGGGACGAGATGGATTTCGTCGCCTCGGTGGTCACCGGCATCGCCACGCTCAGCCAGACGCTGGAAGACGGGCGCACGCAGATGGTCGGCCTGCTGCTGCCATCCGATTTCCTCGGCCGGCCGGGTCGCAAGACGGCGCCCTATGACGTGACCTCGAATTCGCACCTGACGCTGTGCTGTTTCCGGCGCAAGCCGTTCGAAAAGCTGCTGACCGAATCGCCCTCGATCTCGCAGCGCCTGCTGGAAATGACGCTGGACGAGCTGGACGCGGCGCGTGAATGGATGCTGATCCTCGGCCGCAAGACCGCGCGCGAAAAGATCGCGAGCCTGCTGGCGATCATCGCCCGGCGCGAGGCGGCGCTGCACAAGCGCGCCCCGACCAACGGCGCCACCTTCGAGGTGCCGCTGACGCGCGAGGCGATGGCCGATTACCTGGGCCTGACACTGGAAACGGTCAGCCGGCAGATTTCCGCCCTGAAACGGGCCGAAATCATCAAGCTGGAAGGCAAGCGGCTGATCACGGTGCCCGATTTCGACGCGCTGATGGACGAGACCGGCGACGACGCCGATGGCGGCCTGCCGGTCTGACCGGAGGACGGCCGCCAGCCTTCCTCGTTGAGACCGAACCCCGATCAAACGCCTTCGCGGGGGCGACCAGCCCCCGCCGCGCCCGCCCCTTCCCTCGGGCGGGCGCATGATCGACGTCCCACGCCGAACGGCGGTTCTGCGGGAAGGCCGCAATAAACCGCACCGACCAACCGGTCCGCCGGCGCCCACCCAGGGGCCGGCGCGGCGGGGGCTGGTCGCGTTCGAGGGGCACGCGCTTCTTGGAGAATCGACGACGCGGATCATGAATCGCCGTGCACCCGGCTGCTGGGGTGTTCACGCGTTACTTGGGCAGACCCCCCGCACTTGGGCAGCCCCCCCGCGCGAGGCTGGCACCCGGCAGCTTCACCGAGACCGACCGCCGGACAAGCCGCGCGGGGGCGACCAGCCCCCGCCGCGCCCGCCCCTTCCCTCGGGCGGGCGCATGGCCAACCATCCCGCGCCGAACCGAAGTCATGCGGGAAGGCCGGGATAAACCAAGCAGAATGCAGGTCGCGCCGGCGGCCGCCCCGGGGCGGCCGCGCCGCGGACTGGTCGCGCATGACGGGCAAGCGCAGTCTACCCGCCCCCCGGCCGGGACGAACCGCCTTGCTGCACAGGACGCGCCGGAAGAGGGCCGCGCCGGGGGCCGGACGCGTCAACCGGGACGCGGTGCCCTCAATGCGCCATCAGCACCGGGATTTCGGCCACTTCCAGCATGTGCCGCGTCGCACCGCCAAGGATCGCCTCGCGGAACCGCGAATGGCCGTAGGCGCCCATCACGATCAGCCCGGCGCCACGCTCGCCGCAATGCCGGCACAGGATGTCCGAAATGCGCGGCATGGTCCGCGCCATCACCGACACCTCGGCCCGCACCCCGTGGCGGCCCAGCATCTGGCTCAGCTCGCCGCCCGGATCGGACCGTTCGGGGCCATGCGCCGGCGGGTCGATGATGGCGATCGACACCTCTTCGGCCTGGGTGAGGAACGGCAGCCCGGCGCGGATCGCCGCCAGCGCCTCGCGGCTTTCGTTCCAGGCGACCACGGCGCTGGTCAGCGTCCGGGGCAGTTCCGCCTCGTCGGGAATCACCAGCACCGGGGCCGCGCCGTTGAACAGCGCCGCCTCCAGGATCGCCTCGTTCTCGTGGCCGCGGCCCGTGCCGTAGGGCTTGGGCAGCACCACGATGTCGGCCATGCGCGTGCGGTGCCCGATCAGCGGCGCCAGCCCGGCCATCTGCGTGGTCATGCAGCGGACCGCGAACGGGATGCCCTCCTGCTCCAGCTTGCGCTCGATCTCGGCCTCCAGCGCCTCGGCCTCCTGCTGGGCGTGCACCAGGTTGTCCTGAAGCACGACGGCGCTGGCCCCGGCATAGTAGAAACCCGGCTGGGTGCGGTCGATCCCGAGGCACAGCACGTCGAGATGCGCATCCTCGGCGCGGGCAAGCGCGATGGCGGCGTCCAGTGACCAGCGGTCGGCGTTCGAATCGGTCACCACGGTGGCGACGGTCTTGTAGGGCATGCTCTGATCCTCCGGGGCATAACGCGGACGCGCAAAAGCGACTGCGGCATCCTTGCCTGTGCATGGTGTCATCATCGCACGGATGGTGCGCCTATCATTGACATGGATCAAGGTTCCTGACTTGAACCCCGTGCAGATGCAGGGGCGCCGGAACGGGATCCGGCCGCCGGTGCGTCTGTGCGTGTCCGGGGGGAATGCGGCCCGGCCGGTGGAATGACAAGGGAACGACATTCATGTGGAACACAATGAAGCTGGTGGTGCTGGGGCTGGTCGCCCTCGGGGCTGCCATCGCCGCCAATTACGGGCGCGACCTGGCCTACCAGGTGCACGCCATCATAATCATGCTGACCGCCGCGGGCGTATTCGTCTGGACATTGCGGCGCTGGGACGAACCGGCCCCGGTGCACAACCCGGCCGAATACCTTGACGGGCCGATCCGCGCCGGCGCCATCGCCACGGCGTTCTGGGGTGCGGTCGGGTTCCTTGTCGGCGTGTACATTGCGTTCCAGCTGGCCTTTCCGGTGCTCAACATCGAATGGGCGCAGGGCTATACCAATTTCGGGCGGCTGCGGCCGCTGCACACCTCGGCGGTGATCTTCGCCTTTGGCGGCAACGCGCTGATCGCGACCTCGCTTTACGTGGTGCAGCGCACCAGCGCGGCGCGGCTGTTCGGCGGCAATCTGGCGTGGTTCGTGTTCTGGGGCTACCAGCTGTTCATCGTGCTGGCCGCCACCGGCTATCTGCTGGGCGCCACCCAGTCCAAGGAATACGCCGAGCCGGAATGGTACACCGACATCTGGCTGACGATCATCTGGGTCGCCTACCTGGTGGTGTTCCTCGGCACCATCGTGAAACGCCGCGAGCCGCATATCTACGTCGCCAACTGGTTCTACCTGTCGTTCATCGTCACCATCGCGATGCTGCACATCGTCAACAACCTGTCCATTCCGGTCTCGGTCTTCGGTTCGAAATCGGTGCAGGTCTTCGCCGGCGTGCAGGACGCGATGACCCAGTGGTGGTACGGCCACAACGCCGTGGGCTTCTTCCTGACCGCGGGCTTCCTGGGCATGATGTACTACTTCGTGCCGAAACAGGCCGAACGCCCGGTCTTCAGCTACAAGCTGTCGATCATCCACTTCTGGGCGCTGATCTTCCTCTATATCTGGGCCGGCCCGCACCACCTGCACTACACCGCGCTGCCCGACTGGGCCGGCACGCTGGGCATGGTGTTCTCGGTCGTGCTGTGGATGCCGTCCTGGGGCGGCATGATCAACGGGCTGATGACGCTGTCGGGCGCCTGGGACAAGCTGCGCACCGACCCGATCATCCGCATGATGGTGATCTCGATCGGCTTTTACGGCATGTCCACCTTCGAGGGTCCGATGATGTCGATCCGCGCGGTGAACTCGCTGTCGCACTACACCGACTGGACCATCGGTCACGTCCATTCCGGCGCCCTTGGCTGGAACGGGATGATCACCTTCGGCGCGCTCTATTTCCTGGTGCCGAAACTGTGGAACCGCCCGCGGCTCTACAGCCTGAGCCTGGTCAACTGGCACTTCTGGCTCGCCACCATCGGCATCGTCCTCTACGCCGCCTCGATGTGGGTCACGGGCATCATGGAGGGCCTGATGTGGCGCGAAGTCGACGCGCAGGGCTTCCTCGTGAACTCCTTCGCCGACACCGTCGCCGCGAAATTCCCGATGTATGTCGTCCGGGCGATCGGCGGAACGCTGTTCCTGACCGGCGCGCTGATCATGTGCTACAACCTCTGGATGACCGTGAAGGGCCAGCCGAAGACCTCGGACGAGCCCGCCATGGTCCCGGCCGAATAAGGAGAGCCGGAGATGGCCGATACCGAAAAGAAGACCCCGATGCCCGAATCCGCCACCGGCACGGGCAAGCGTCCGCGCAGGAAAAGCCTGCTCGACCGGCACGGCGTCATCGAAAGGAACGCGACCCTGCTTCTGGTGTTCTCGTTCCTCGTCGTGACGATCGGCGGCATCGTCGAGATCGTGCCGCTGTTCTACCTCGAGAACACCATCGAAGAGGTGGAGGGCGTGCGCCCCTACTCGCCGCTGGAACTGACCGGGCGCGACATCTACGTGCGCGAGGGCTGCTATGTCTGCCATAGCCAGATGATCCGCCCGATGCGCGACGAGGTGGAACGCTACGGCCATTACAGCCTGGCGGCGGAATCGATGTACGACCATCCGTTCCAGTGGGGCAGCAAACGAACGGGGCCCGACCTCGCGCGGGTCGGCGACCGCTATTCCGATGCGTGGCATGTCGACCACCTGACCGACCCGCAATCGGTGGTGCCCGAATCGGTGATGCCGAAATACGGCTACCTCACGACCACCATGATCGACGGCAAGTATGTCGAGGATCTGATGGCGACCCACCGTTTCGTCGGCGTTCCCTATACCGACGAGATGCTGGCGAACGCGCGCGCCGACTTTGCCGCGCAGGCCGACCCGGACAGCGATTACGACGATCTGCTGGAACGCTATCCGGGGGCGCAGGTGCGCAACTTCGACAGCCGGCCGGGCATCTCCGAGATGGATGCGCTGATCGCCTACATGCAGATGCTGGGGACGCTGGTCGACTTCTCGACCTTCACCCCGGACGAAAGCCGGTAAGGGGGCGCGGATGGACACCTATTCCTTTCTTCGACAGCTTGCCGACAGCTGGGTTCTGCTGGCCCTGTTCGCGTTCTTCATCGGCTGCGTGATCTGGGCGTTCCGTCCGGGCAGCCGCAAGGTGCACCGCGACACCGCGGAGATCCCGTTTCGCAACGAAGACCAACCCATGAAACCCGAGGAGATGCGGCCATGAGCAAGAAACCGGCCGATCAGCCCACCCAGGCCGAAACCACCGGCCATTCCTGGGACGGGATCGAGGAGTACAACAACCCGCTGCCGCGCTGGTGGCTGTGGACCTTCTACGCGACGATCGTCTGGGCGGTGATCTACACGATCCTCTATCCCGCCTGGCCGCTGGTCCAGAGCGCGACCGCCGGCGTGCTCGGCTACTCGACCCGCGCCAACGTGGAAAAGCAGATCGAGACCTTCGCCGAGATGAACGCCTCGCTGGAAACGGAACTCGCCTCGGCCGACCTGACCGCGCTGGCGGACAATGCCGACCTGCAGAACTTCGCGGTGCAGGCCGGCGCGGCGATCTTTCAGACCAATTGCTCGCAATGCCACGGCTCGGGCGCCAATGGCGGGGCCGAGGGCAACGGCTATCCCAACCTGCTGGACGATGCCTGGCTCTGGGGCGGGCATATCGACGACATCGTGTGGACCGTTGCCAACGGCATCCGCAACGAACAGTCGCCCGACGCGCACTGGTCGGAAATGCCGGCCTTCGGCACGGACGAGATCCTGCCCCCCGAGGAAATCGAGCAGGTCGTCCAGTACGTCCGCCAGATCTCGGGGCAGGAGCATGACGCGGGCCTCGCCGAGGCGGGGGCGGAGATATTCGAGTACGAATGCACCGCCTGTCACATGGAGGACGGCACTGGCAACAAGGATCTCGGCGCGCCGAACCTGACCGATGCGATCTGGCTCTATGGCGGCGATGTCGCCTCGATCACCGAGACGGTGACCAATTCGCGCTTCGGCGTGATGCCCGCCTGGTCCGAGGAATACCGCGTCGGCTCGGGCCTTCAGCCGTGGGAAATCAACGCCGTCGCCTCCTACGTCCACCAGCTGGGCGGCGGGCAGTAGCGCGCATCCCGATCCCGAAGGCGCCCCGCGTCTTCGGGCCGGGCGCCCGCACCGGGGCAAGTTCGCGCGTTTCGCCCCGGACCGACGCCGCAACCGAAAACCGGCCGCATAACGCGGCCGGTTTTTTTGTGGTGAAGATGGGTGATCCCGAGGTTCGGAGCGCAATGACCGCTCGGGGTCCAGTTTTCTCTGTTCAGCGCGTTGCGTCGACGGCAGCTTGGGTCATAAATTTTCTTGTGCTACTCAATGAAACGCATAGTGCCGCTTGATATTTCATAGAACCCGTCCTGAGGTTCACCTAATCCGTAGATCTCCTTTCTTGACAGGTTCAAGAAAATACCGCGCATTATCCGAGAAGTTATTCCGTGAGACACAACAATGGCCGCTTCTCCAAGTTCCACATTCGCATACCAGTTCGAAACACGCGCATGTACATCAGAATAGGACTCCCCTGACGGCGCCCCGACGTTCCAGCGATCAGTGGAGTGTGCGTCCCATTCTTCTGGATAGCTTTTCTTGATCTCGGTCGTGGTCATTCCCTCCCACAATCCAAAGCTGCACTCCATCAGTTCAGGGTCAAAGATGATTTCATCCGCAGACAAACCCAACTCTGCGACCATTATCAAAGCGGTTTGCTTCGCACGTCCCAGCGGGCTGGAGAAAACCCTTGTATCCCCACCAAGGGGGCGATGCCGTCGCAATCTCTTTGCGTTGTCCAAGGCTTGAAGACGGCCCCGCTCGGTCAAAGCAGAGTCGAGATGCCCCTGCCTTCTGTCCTGCGTGTTCCACTCGGTCTCACCGTGACGAAAAAGATAAATAACCGTATTACTCATAAACTCTGCCGCAGCTCCTCAAGCGATGCAATTGAAGGGTATCAGTCCAGCATACCAGGGTACTAGTTGCTTCCCGCTCCGTGCAAAAAACCGTTGGACCAGATAAGGTCAAGGTCAGCTTCAGATGCATATCTGACATCTGCCGCACAGGACACCCGAAGTTTTCTTCGGGAGCCCCTGTTCGACATGGCTTCGCCGCAAGCGGTTCGGCCCAAACCCGCACCCCTCGGCGCGCGGCCAGTTCCCGGCGCGGCCGCCCCTGGGCGGGTGCCGGCGTGACTTGTGAGCGGCGCGGTTTATTCCAGCCTTGCCGCATGACCCCGCTTCGGCGCGGGACCTCTGCCGGGCCCTTGCGCGAAGGGCATCTTTCACCAGCACCGCGCGGACGCGCCGGAGCCTGCGTCAAAAGGTGCAGCCAAATTACTTGATACAGGTCAAGGACGCCTTCATTTACGGCTGCAACAAGCATTTCGAACCACGAATGCCCTATCTGTGGGATCTTTGATGAGCACACCCGAACCCGAGCATCTTTACGCGGCGCGCGAGCCTGTCTTTCCGCGCCGGGTGAAGGGGAATTTCCGAACCTTCAAATGGGCGATCATGATCGTCACCCTCGGCATCTACTACCTGACGCCGTGGATCCGCTGGGACCGGGGGCCCGAACTGCCGGACCAGGCGGTGCTTGTCGATCTGGCCAACCGCCGGTTCTTCTTCTTCTGGATCGAGATCTGGCCGCATGAATTCTACTTCATCGCGGGCCTGCTGATCATGGCGGGGCTGGGGCTGTTCCTGTTCACCTCGGCGCTGGGGCGGGTCTGGTGCGGCTATGCCTGCCCGCAGACCGTCTGGACCGACCTGTTCATCCTGACCGAACGCTGGATCGAGGGCGACCGCAACGCCCGCGTCAAGCTGTGGAAGGCAAAGTGGGACGCGCGCAAGTGGCGGCTCAGGATCACCAAGTGGGTGGTCTGGGCGCTGATCGGGCTGGCCACCGGCGGGGCCTGGGTGTTCTACTTCACCGACGCCCCGGCGCTGATGGCCGACCTCGTCACCGGCCAGGCGCATCCCGTCGCCTACACGACGATGCTGATCCTGACCGCGACCACGGTGCTGTTCGGCGGGTTCGCCCGCGAACAGGTCTGCATCTACATGTGCCCCTGGCCGCGCATCCAGGCGGCGATGATGGACGAGGACACGCTGACCATCGCCTACCGCGAATGGCGCGGAGAGCCGCGCGGCAAGGGCAAGCGCCGCCGCGCCATCGCCGAGGCGGCGCAGCGCGACAGCATGGCTGCCGGGCCCGACGGCGGGCCGAAATCGCCCGCGATCCCGATGCCGGGCATGCCGTCGGGCGTCGGCGGGCCGATCCCGGAAAAGGAGGGCTTCGGCGACTGCATCGACTGCTACGCCTGCGTCAACGTCTGCCCCACCGGCATCGACATCCGCGACGGCCAGCAGATGGCCTGCATCACCTGCGGGCTGTGCATCGACGCCTGCGACGAGGTGATGGACAAGATCGGCAAGCCGCGCGGGTTGATCGACTACATGGCGCTGACCGACGAGACCCGCGAGCGCGCCGGCCAGCCGCCGAAACCGGTGATCAAGCACATCCTGCGGCCGCGCACGATCCTCTACACCACGCTGTGGACGCTGATCGGCATCGCGCTGGTCGTCGCGCTGTTCATTCGCAGCGACATTGATGTTACGGTCGCGCCCGTGCGCAACCCGACCTATGTCACCCTGTCCGACGGGTCGATCCGCAACACCTATGACGTGCGCCTGCTGAACAAGCACGGCGAGGCGCGCCCGTTCGAGATCACGCTGACCGGCGATCCGGCGCTCAGGGTCGAACTGGAAGGCCAGGAGGACAACACCGTGACCGTGCCCGCGGACGAGACGATGCTGCAACGGGTCTACGTGATCGCCCCCGCCGGAAGCGAGGCGGCGCGCACCGACCGCAGCGAAATCCGCTTCTGGGTCGAGGATCTTGCCGGAACCGAACGTGTGCACAAGGACAGCACCTTCAACGGGAAAGCGCCATGACCGGAAAACCCCTGACCGGCCGCAAGGTCTTTGCCATCACCGCCGGCGCCTTCGGCATCATCGTCGCGGTCAACCTGACCATGGCGGTGAAGGCCGTGGGCACCTTTCCGGGGCTGGAGGTGAAGAATTCCTACGTCGCCAGCCAAAGCTTCGACGCCGACCGCGCCGCGCAGGAGGCGCTGGGCTGGGACGTATCCGCCGGGATCGAGAACGGCGCGCTGCGCGTCGTCATCACCGGCGCCGACGGGCGCCCCGTCGCCCCGCCCGAGCTGACCGCGATGCTGGGCCGCACCACGATGCGCGGCGCCGACACCGCGCCCGTGCTGGCCTTCGACGGCAGCGCGCATGTCGCCGCCGTGGACGCCGCCCCCGGCAAGTGGGAGCTGCGGCTCGACGCGCGGGCCGAGGACGGCACGCGGTTCCGCCAGCGGCTGATCCTGCGCGTCGGCGGCTGACATGGCCGGGGCGGTCCAGACCTCTGCCTGCCCGGCCTGCGCCGCCGCCCCCGCGGCCGGACAGGTCGCCGGCAGCGCCGCCGCGGCGGCGGGCGGCGCGCAGGTGCTGCTGTCGCTGCCCGAGATCCATTGCGGCGCCTGCATCTCGGGGGTGGAACGCAGCCTGTCCGCCATGCCGGGCGTGCGCCGCGCACGGGTGAACCTGACGCTGAAACGCGCCCAGGTCGATGTCGATCCGGGCATCGCCGCCGCGGACCTTGCCGCCGCGCTCGGCGCGCAGGGCTGGGCCGCGCATGAACTGGACGCGGCGACGCTGGCCGGCACCCAGACCGACCGGACCGGGCGCGATCTGCTGATGCGGCTGGGCGTCGCCGGGTTCGCCATGATGAACGTCATGCTGCTGTCGGTGGCGGTCTGGTCCGGCGCGGCGGATGCGACGCGCGATCTGTTCCACTGGATCAGCGCCTCGATCGCCATTCCGACCATCGCCTTTTCCGCGCAGCCCTTCTTTCGCAGCGCGCTGGGCGCGCTTCGGGGCGGGCGGCTGAACATGGACGTGCCGATTTCGCTGGCGATCCTGCTGGCGGCGGGGATGAGCCTCTATGAGACCGCGCAATCGGGCGAACATGCCTATTTCGACGCGGCGCTGTCGCTGACGTTCTTCCTGCTGGCGGGGCGGTTCCTCGACTACCGCACGCGGTCGGTCGCGCGCTCGGCGGCGCAGGAACTGGCCGCGCTGGAAGTGCCGCGCGCGCTGCGGATCAGCGCGGATGCCGAAACGATGGTGCCCGTGGCCGAGCTGGCCGTGGGCGACCTGGTGCGGGTGCTGCCCGGCGCGCGGGTGCCGGTGGACGGCATCGTCGAGATCGGCGCGACCGAGATCGACCGCGCGCTTCTGACCGGCGAGAGCCTGCCGGTGGCCGCCGCCGCCGGGGCGGAGGTGCATGCCGGCGAGGTCAACCTGACCGGCGTGCTGACCGTGCGGGTGACGGCGGCGGGCGAGGATTCGACGCTGTCCCGTCTGGCCGATCTCGTGGCCGTGGCCGAGACGACGCGCAACCGCTACACCTCGCTCGCCGACCGCGCGGCGCGCATCTATGCGCCGGTCGTGCACCTGCTGGCACTGGCCGCCTTTGCCGGCTGGATGTGGATCTCGGGCGGCGACGTGCGGCTGTCGCTGAACATCGCGGTGGCGGTGCTGATCATCACCTGCCCCTGCGCGCTGGGCCTCGCGGTGCCGGCGGTGACGACCGCCGCCTCGGGCCGGCTGTTCCGGCGCGGCCTGCTGATCAAGAGCGCGACGGCGCTGGAACGGCTGGCCGAGGTGGACACGGTGGTCTTCGACAAGACCGGCACGCTGACCACCGGCACCCCGCGCGCCGAGAACCTGGGCGATCACGCGCGCCGCGACCTGGAAGTGGCAGCGGCGCTGGCCGAAGGCTCGGCCCATCCGCTGGCCCAGGCGCTGGCGGCGGCGGCAAGGGCGGCCGGCATCCGGCCCGCGCGGGTGGACGACATCCGCGAGGTGCCCGGCCACGGGATCGAGGGTGCGTGGCACGGCGAAACGGTGCGCCTGGGCCGCGCCGCCTGGACCGGGGCGACCCAGGCGGAGCAGACCGCGACCTATCTGCAGATCGGCGGCCGCGTTCTGACCTTCCGCTTTGCCGACAGCCTGCGCGACGGGGCGGCACAGGCGGTCGCGGCGATGAAGGCCCAGGGCAAGGACGTGATCCTGCTGTCGGGCGACGCGCCCGCCGCGGTGGCGGACCTGGCCGCGCGGGTCGGGATCGACAGCTTCGCCGCCGAGGTGCTGCCCGAGGGCAAGGCCGCCCGGATCGAGGCGCTGGGCGCCGGCGGGCGGCGCGTGCTGATGGTGGGCGACGGGCTGAACGACACGGCGGCGCTGGCGGCGGCACATGCGTCGATCTCCCCCGCCTCGGCGCTGGAGGCGACGCGCGTGGTGTCCGACATCGTGCTGCTGGGCGGCTCGCTGGAACCGCTGGGCGACGCGGTGGCCACGGCGCGGTCGGCCACGCGGCGCATCCACGAGAATTTCGGCATCGCCGCGCTCTACAACGCGGTGGCGATCCCGGTCGCGCTGATGGGCTTCGCCACGCCGCTGGCGGCCGCGCTGGCAATGTCGGGCTCGTCGATCTGCGTGACGCTGAACGCGCTGAGGCTGCGGTGACGGGCGGCGCCGGATACGGGGCGGCATACGCAGGTTTGCTGCCCGAGGAGGGCGCGCGATGAACGTGCTGTCCTACCTGATCCCGATCTCGCTGATCCTCGGCGGGGTGGGCCTCGCCGCCTTCGTCTGGTCGCTGAGATCAAGGCAATACGACGACCCCGAAGGCGACAGCCGGCGCATCCTGTCGGACGAATTCGACGACAAGCCGAAAGAGGATTGAGCGGCACCATCCGGTCCCCCGCGCAGGGGCGCACCAGAGGCGAGCCGCGCCCCGGACCTGATCCGGGGCCTCCGCGCTCGCCAAACACCGAGGTCCCGGGTCAAGCCCGGGACGGGGTGCGTCGGGAATGGCTGGCCGGCGATCGAATGCCCGAACCACGCCCCGGACCTGATCCGGGGCCTCCTCGTTCGCCAAACACCGGGGTCCCGGGTCAAGCCCGGGACGGGGTGCGCGGGGCCGGCTAGCCGGCGGCCGAATGTCCCAGCCGCGCCCCGGACATGATGCGCGGGCCTCCCCGTTCCCCAAACACCGAGGTCTCGGGGCAGGCCCGGGACGGGTTGCGCGGGGATGGCTGGCCGGCGGCCGAATGTCCGAGCCGCGCCCCGGACTTGATCCGGGGCCTCCGCGCTCGCCACTCGCCGAGGTCCCGGGTCAAGCCCGGGACGGGTTGCGCGGGGATGGCTGGCCGGCGGTCGAATGTCCCAGCCGCGCCCCGGACCCGATCCGGAGCCTCCGCGTTCGCCGCCCGCAGGGGTCCCGGGGCAGGCCCGGGACGGGGTGCGCGGGGATGGCTGGCCGGCGGCCAAATGCCCGAACCGCGCCCCGGACCCGATCCGGGGCCTCCTCGTTCGCCAAACACCGGGGTCCCGGGTCAAGCCCGGGACGTGACTTGTTCTAAGCCGCGAACACGTCTTTCCCGCCGACCCAGGTGCGCAGCACCCGCCCTTCCATCCTTGCGCCGTCGAACGGCGTGTTCTTCGACTTCGAGCGCAGCGCGAAGCGGTCCAGCACGAAGGGCGCGTCCGGGTCGAACAGTACCAGGTCGGCCGGCGCTCCCGCCGCGAGCCGCCCCGTGGGCAGGCCCAGCCGCCGCGACGGGATCAGCGACATGGCGCGGAACAGTTGCGGCAGGTCCAGCGCGCCCGAATGGTAGAGCCGCATCGCCGCCGGCAGCAGCGTTTCCAGCGCGACCGCGCCCGATGCGGCCTCTTCGAAGGGCAGGCGTTTGGATTCCTCGTCCTGCGGCGTGTGCATCGAGGAGATCACGTCGATCAGCCCGCTCGCCACCGCCTCGACCAGTGCCACGCGGTCGTCCTCGTCGCGCAGCGGCGGCTTCATCTTGAAGAAGGTCCGGTAGTCGCCCACGTCCAGCGCGTTCAGCGTCAGGTGGTGGATGTTCGCCCCGGCGCTGACGTCAAGGCCGGCCTTTTTGGCACGGTCCAAGGCGGCCAGCGACGCGGTGCAGGACAGGTTGTCGGCGTGATAGCGCGCGCCGGTCATCTCGGCCAGCGCCAAGTCGCGCTCCAGCCCCAGCCGTTCGGCCATGGGCGAAACGGCCGGCAGCCCGCGCAGCGACGCGAACTTGCCCGAGGTCGCGGCCGCGCCGCGCGACAGGCCCGGATCCTGCGGATGCGCGATCACCAGCGCGCCGAGCGAGTGCGCATAGGTCAGGCAGCGCGCGAAGACGCGGGTGTCGGTCACCACCGCATCGGCATCTGAAAAGGCGACCGCGCCGGCATCCTGGAGAAAGCCGATCTCGACCATCTCGCGCCCCGCGCGCCCCTTGGTCAGCGCGGCCATCGGGTGGATGCGGACCGGCGCGGCCTCTGCCCCGCGCCGGGCGATGAATTCAAGCTGCTCGGGGCTGTCGATCGCCGGCAGCGTGTCGGGGCGGGTGACCATGGTGGTCACGCCCCCTGCCGCCGCGGCAAGCCCGGCGCTGCGAAAGCTTTCCTTGTGGCGCTCGCCGGGCTCGCAGACCTTGACGCCCAGATCGACGATGCCGGGGGCAAGGCATTTGCCGCCGCAATCGAAAATGTTTCGCGCGCGAAACATTTTATCTTCCAAATCAGTATCTTGCGTTAACACCTTGGTAATGTTTCCGTCCGCGATGCACAGCGCGCCGGGGCCGTCGCGGCCGGTTTCGGGGTCGATCAGGCGGGCATTTGTCAGCAGCATGTCGGTCATGAACTTGCCTTGGCATGGCGTGATAACGGGCGAAACCGGGCATTGGCGCGCCGGGGACGGGAAAGAACGGGACGGCGCCGGATAGACCCCGGCGCAAACATGCGGTTATCCCCGCGATCCGGCCAGCCAGGCAAGGCCCAAGACCAGCAACGCGGCGGCCAGCAGCACCACCAGCACCAGCGCGCGCGGCAGGCGGCGCAGCGGTCTTGCAGGCTCGGGCGCGGGGCGCGCGGGGGCGGAGCTGTCGGCGGCGGGGGGCAGCGTGCCGGGCGCGTCGGCCTGTTCCAGCCGGTAGGTGCCCAGATGGCGCAGCGGCGGGGTCGGCGACAGGCGCGCGGCCTTGCCACCGAAAGCCGGCGAATGGACGATGACGATATAGCCGCTTTCCGCCTCCAGGGCGGTGCGGTCCGCGGCGATCTCGGCGTCGGCCACGCCCAGCCCCTCGGTCAGGTAGCCGGGCAGGCCGACACCGGCGAGATCGGCGGCGGGGAAGATCTCGACATGGTCGCGGTCGAGCCGCGGCGCACCGAGCAGCGCCGCCAGACCGGACGGGCCGCCATTGGACGCGCGCCCCTCGGCCAGCGCCTCGGCCTCGGGCGCGGTCATGTCCAGCGCGAAGACGCGCACCACCTCGCGCTCGCCGGCGGGAACGTGCAACAGCCCGGTCACTGCGGCGCCCCCCCGGCCTGCATGGCGGCGCGGCGCAGCGCGTCCCGGGTGGCGTTCGCATCCTTCTGGTACTTGATCAGGTGCTTGTCGCCGGCGCCGGTGATCACCTGCACGATGCTGCCCATCCGGTTCAGCCGCGCGATCGACGCCAGCGGGATCGCCCGCCCGCCGGGCCCGAGCAGCCGGGTGCCGGTCACGTCCCAGCGCACGGCCAGTTCCTCGGACGCCATGTACCAGCCGCGCAGGCCGATGGCCGCCAGCCCGCCGACCGCGCCGGTCCAGACATGCGGGCTGCCCATCGCCCACAGGATCGCCATGCCGCCGGCCATCGCCGCGGCGGCCATCCAGGCGTTGTCGCGCAGGTAGGTGGCACGGTCGGGGCGGAAGGATTGCGCGATCTCCTCGTCGGTTTCCAGCGGGATCGTCGGGCTGCGTTGTGCGCCGTCAGGCATGTTCACGCTCCTTTTTCCGGGCGGCGCGCAGGTTCCGCGCCAGCAGATCCATCGCCGCCATGCGCACCGCCACGCCCATTTCCACCTGGTCCTGGATCACCGAGCGGTTGATGTCGTCGGCGATGGTGCCGTCGATCTCGACCCCGCGGTTCATCGGGCCGGGATGCATCACGATGGCATCGGATCTGGCATGGGCCAGCTTGGCCGCGTCCAGCCCGAAGCGGTGGAAATATTCCCGCTCGGACGGGATGAAGCCGCCGTCCATCCGTTCCTTTTGCAGCCGCAGCATCATCACCACGTCGACGCCTTCCAGCCCTTTTGCCATGTCGTCGAACACCTCCACCCCGAATTCCGCGATGCCGGCGGGCATCAGCGTCGGCGGGCCGATCAGGCGCACGCGGTTCTCCATCTTGCCCAGCAGCAGGATGTTCGAGCGGGCCACGCGGGAATGCGCGATGTCGCCGCAGATCGCCACCGACAGCCGGTGCAGCCGCCCCTTGGCCCGGCGGATCGTCAGCGCGTCCAGCAAGGCCTGGGTGGGGTGTTCGTGGCGCCCGTCCCCGGCATTCAGGACCGCGCAATTCACCTTTTCCGCCAGCAGGTTGACCGCCCCGGAATGCGGATGCCGGACCACCAGCAGGTCGGGATGCATCGCGTTCAGCGTCAGCGCCGTGTCGATCAGCGTCTCGCCCTTCTTGATCGAGGACGCCTGCATCGACATGTTCATCACGTCGGCGCCCAGCCGCAGGCCCGCGATCTCGAAACTGGCCTGGGTGCGGGTCGAATTCTCGAAGAACATGTTGATCTGCGTCAGCCCGGCCAGCGCGTCGCCATGCTTGGCCTCGGCGCGGTTCAGGTCGACATAGGTCTCCGCCAGGTCGAGCACGGCGCGAATCTCGTCGGGTGCGAGCGATTCGATGCCCAGCAGGTGGTTGTGTCTGAACGACATGGATTTCCCCGGCGGCTGCGACGGACCTGCGGGAACCTTAAATTCCGGGCGGCCCTGCGGCAAGCCGCTGTTGGGCATTGCGCCCCGTTTACCTTGGCTCTGGCAGGGACTAGCCTGCGGGCATGCAGGTGGACCGGCTTGATCATCACGCGCTTCGGGCGCTTCTGGAATGGCAGGTCGAGCTGGGCGCGACCGAGGCGATCTGCGATGCGCCGGTGAACCGCTACGAGGTGCCGGCCAAGGCGCCGCGCATCGCGGCCGAGGCGCCAGCGCCCGCCAGCCCGGCCACCAGCCCCGCCGTCATGCCTGCCGCCGCGCCCTCTGCCGCACCGGATCAGGACGCGGTCGCCGCCGCGCAGGCCGCCGCCGCCGGCGCCGCGACGCTGGAGGCGCTGCATGCCGCCATCGCCGCCTTCGAGCATTGCGAGCTGAAGCGCGGCGCGCGCAACACGGTGTTCGCCGACGGCACCCCCGGCGCGCGGATGATGGTCGTCGGCGAATCGCCCGGCCGCGACGAGGATTTGCAGGGCCGGCCATTCGTGGGGCGCGCCGGGCAGCTGCTGGACCGGATGCTGGACGCGATCGGAATGGCCCGCACCCATCCCGAGCCGGACCAAGGCGTCTACATCACCAACATCGTGCCCTGGCGCCCGCCGCAGAACCGCGACCCGACCCCGCAGGAAATCGCGATGCTGGTGCCGTTCGTCGCGCGCCATGTGCAGCTTGCGGACCCGGATATCCTGGTGCTGGTCGGCAACATCGCGTGCCAGGCACTGCTGGGGCGCAAGGGCATCACCCGTCTGCGCGGCTCCTGGACCGAGGCGCTGGGCCGCCCCGCCCTGCCGACCTTTCACCCCGCCTACCTGCTGCGCCAGCCGCATCTGAAACGCGCATCCTGGCACGATCTGCTGATGATCCGGGCGCGGCTGCGGCAACAGGAGGCCCGCGAATGAAGATCAAGCGCCTCACCGGATGTGTTGTGGAAAATGCTTCGGATCACCAGACAATGGCCGATGTTCTTCGGAATGTGCCGGCTTGATGCAAACCTACTGTAAAGGTTTCAGGTACAGTCTGTCTCGCGAAAACCCGTGACGGGAAACCAGCGCCGGTTGTCAGTTGACAACTGGATTGCCGGGAGCTACGTGTGACGAGACCGAGACATCCGAACAAGGCGATCGAAGCCGCTCTCGCGGAGCTGGAAAGGCTCGGATGGAAGGTCGAGAAGTCGAAGGGCAGAAGTGCACACGCTTGGGGATTTGCTCGCTGCCCGGAAAATGCGAAGGACAAATGCCGCAACGGCGTGTTTTGCCAGAACCAGATCTGGAGCACGCCGGGCAATCCGGTCGGCCATGCGCGTGAGCTTGCGCGCAAGGCGCGTGGTTGCGTGATCGAGAAGGACGAGAGTGATGGCTGAGGAGTTCGAGTTCGACCTGGTTTTTGCGCTTCCTCGGAAGGATCTGGATCAGGATGCGATCCTTGATGCGCTTTTCGAGGTCGGATGCGATGACGCTGTGGTTGGTCTCGGCGCGCCGGGCCTGGTAGGCTTGGCGTTCACCCGCCGTGGCGAGAATGCCGAGGAGGTGATTGCAAGTGCGATGAAGGCCGCGCTTTCGGCACTGCCCGAGGGCACCAGGTTGCGCGAAGTCAAGCCGGACCTCGTCAGCCAAGGAGATGTTGCAGCCCGCCTTCAGGTATCTCGCCAAGCGTTGCAGAAGCGCGAACTTCCGCCGCCTTCGATCGGTGGTTTGTACAGAGCCTCGGAGATGTTCCTGATTCTTGATGCACAGCCCGGTAAGGTCAAGGACGCACTGCAAAATGCGCGCCCCTGGTTTGCTTCTGCGCCCGCAGCCCAACGGATTAACGCCCGCCTGAGCCTTGATGCATAGGAGCAGATGAAAGTGCGCTGCCGTGGTGGCGCATTCTGCAATAGCTGATATAGGGCCTGAATGAAGATCCTCGCATTTTCCGACCTGCACCATTCGCGCCGCCATGCCAGGGCGCTGGTGGACGCAAGCGCCGAGGCCGATCTGGTGATCGGCGCGGGCGATTTCTGCAACCGGCGCGAGGCGCTGCCCGAGGCTCTGAACCTGCTGTCGGGGATCGCGGCGCCGATGGTGCTGGTGCCCGGCAACGCCGAATCGGCCACCGAGCTGCGCGCGGCGGCGCATGAGGGCTGGCATGTCCTGCATGGCGACGCGGCCGAGATCGGCGGGTTGCGCCTGTTCGGGCTGGGCTACGCGGTGCCCGAAACGCCGTTCGGCGGCTGGTCGTGCGACCTGTCCGAGGCCGATGCCGCCGCGATGCTGGCCGCCTGCGAGCGCGCCGATATCCTGATCACCCATTCGCCGCCCAAAGGCGTGGTCGATGTCACGTCTTTCGGCGAAAGCATGGGATCGACGGCGATCCGCGATGCCATCCGCCGCATTGCGCCGCGCCTGTGCCTGTGCGGACATATCCACGACAGCTGGGGCCAGGAGGGCCGGATCGGCGGGGCAAGGGTGGCCAATCTCGGCCCCGGCGGCACCTGGTTCGATCTTGCGCCATGACCGGCACCGCCCCGCGTCCGACAAGAGGGAACAGACCATGAGCCGGATCGACGACAGCAAGGATTTCGTGCCGGTGCGCATCGCCGTGCTGACCGTGTCCGACACCCGATCGGCGTCCGAGGACCGCTCGGGCGCGGTGCTGGTCGAGCGGATCGAGGCGGCCGGCCACATCGTCGCCGCGCGCGAGATCCTGCCCGATGAGCGGGCCGAGATCGCGGGGCAGTTGCGCACCTGGTGCCACGATCCGGGCATCGACGTGGTGATTTCGACCGGCGGCACCGGGCTGACCGGCCGCGACATCACGGTCGAGGCGCACCGCGACGTCTACGAAAAGGAGATCGAGGCGTTCGGCACCGTGTTCACCATGGTCTCGATGCAGAAGATCGGCACCAGCGCGGTGCAAAGCCGGGCCACCGGCGGCGTGGCGAACGGCACCTACATGTTCGCGCTTCCCGGCTCTCCGGGTGCGTGCCGCGACGCCTGGGACGAAATCCTGGAACGGCAGCTCGATTACCGCCATCTTCCGTGCAATTTCGTCGAGATCCTGCCGCGCCTGGACGAGCATCTGCGCCGGAAATAGGCGTGCCGGGGGCGGGCGATTCGCCGGCCTGGCGATTTTTTTGCGCCAGGCGCGGAAATTTTCGACGGAATGCCCCGCTTCGCACGTAACAGCATTATGGCTTGGCGCGGGGCCGCCCCGGGCCTATTTTGAGATGCTGCAACTGCAAAGGTGATATCCGCCAACATGCGTTTCCTGCGCCGCTCTCTCGTCGGGCTGTTCCTGATGGCATTGACCATCGGGCTGCTGGCCTATGCCGGCCAGACCGTCTATGGCGCGTTGCAGGCGTCGTGGGGCGAGCAGCCCGCCCCGCGCCCCGCGCGCGAGCGGGTGTTCGCGGTCAATGTCACCACGATCCGCGCCGCTACAGTGACCCCGGTGATGGCCAGTTTCGGCGAGGTGCGCAGCCGCCGCACGCTGGAGGTGCGGGCCACCGCCGCGGGCACCGTGGTCGAATTGTCGGACGCAGTCGAGGAAGGCGGCGCGGTGCAGGCCGGCGATCTGCTGCTGCGGGTCGATCCCACCGATGCCGAGGCGGCGCTGGACGTGGCGCGCACCGACCTGTCCGAAGCCGAGGCGGAGTTGCGCGATGCCCGCCGCGCGCTGGAGATCGCGCGCGACGACGTGGCCTCTGCCCGGGAACAGGCGGAGCTGCGCAGCCAGGCGCTGGAACGGGCCGAAAGCCTTGCGGGGCGCGGCATCGGTACCGGGGCCGCGGTCGAGACGGCGGCCCTGGCCGAGGCCGCCGCGCGCCAGTCGGTGCTGTCGCGGCGCCAGGCGCTGGCCAATGCCGAGGCGCGGGTGGATCAGGCGCAGAACGCCCTTGCCCGCCATCACATCGCCGTGGCCGAGGCCGAGCGCGCGCTGGC
The DNA here is from genome assembly GCA_947503765.1 of uncultured Paracoccaceae bacterium. GTDB lineage: Bacteria > Pseudomonadota > Alphaproteobacteria > Rhodobacterales > Rhodobacteraceae > Psychromarinibacter. Next base: position 50,440 of record CANNFA010000007.1, read on the forward strand.
CGACACGGCCCTTCATGCCGAGTTTTCCGGCACCCTGTCGGACGTCGCGGTGGTGCGCGGGCGGCTTGTGCAGAACAACGAGCAACTGGCGCGCCTTGTCGATCCCGACCTGCTGGAGGTCGCGTTCCGGGTCTCGACCGGGGATTATGCGCGGCTGCTGGATGCGAATGGCGATCTGGGCCATGCCGAAGTGCGGATTTCGCTGGACGTGCCGGGGGGCGGGCTGACCACCGGCGGCGTGATCAGCCGCGAAAGCGCGACGGTCGGCGACGGCCAGACCGGGCGCTTGCTGTTCGCGCGGATCGCGCGGCCGCGCGGCTTTCGCCCCGGCGACTTCGTGAGCGTGCGGATCGACGAGCCGCCGCTGACCGGCGTCACCCGCCTGCCCGCGACGGCGGTGGACGCGGCCGGAACGGTGCTGGTGCTGGACGCGGACAGCCGGCTGGAGGTCGCCGCGGTCGAGGTGCTGCGCCGCGAGGGCGACGACGTGATCGTGCGCGCCCCGGCGCTGGAGGGGCGGCAGGCGGTCGCCGAACGCTCGCCGCTGCTGGGCGCGGGGATCAAGGTGCGGCCGGTCGATCCCGCCGCCGAGGCCGACACCGCGCGCACGCGCCCCGATGCCGCCGCCATGGTCGAGCTGACCGACGAGCGCCGCGCGCGGCTGGTCGCCTTTGTCGAGGGCAACGCCTTCATGCCGGCGGATGCGAAGGAGCGTGTGCTGGCGCAACTGGCACAGCCGATGGTGCCGGCGCAGACGGTCGACCGGCTCGAATCGCGGATGGGCGGATAGCGCGGTGCGCGGCGCCTTCTCCCCGCCCGCCCCGGGCTTGACCCGGGGCCTGTCCCGGACCCGGGGACTCTGCCTCGGCGCGGTGCGCGTTTCAGGCCGGGTGGTCCCGGGGCAAGCCCGGGACGGGGTCGGGCGGGGGGCGCGCCATGGCTGAGCGGTTTCCCCAGGTCGGCGGCATCCTGTCCTATTTCACCCGGCACCGCACCGCGGCGAACCTGCTTCTGGTGCTGCTGATCGCCGCGGGAATCGCCGCCTTTCCGCGGATGCGGGCGCAGTTCTTTCCCGATATCGTCATCGACTCGGTCAACGTGTCCGTCAGCTGGAGCGGCGCCGGGGCCGAGGATGTGGACCGCGCCATCGTGCAACTGCTGGAGCCGGTGCTGATCGCCGTCGAGGGCGTGACCGACGTGACATCGATCAGCCGCGAGGGCAGCGCCCGGATCGGGCTGGAGTTCGAGCCGGGCTGGGACATGTCGCGCGCCTCCGGCGACGTGGAGACGGCGGTCGATTCGATCACCAATCTCCCAGAGGACGCGGACGATGTTCGCGTGCGGCGCGGCGGCTGGCGCGACCGGGTGACGGACGTGGTGATCACCGGGCCGGTCGGCACCGACCAGCTTGGCCGCTTTGCCGACGAATTCGTCACCCGCCTGTTCGCCGAGGGCGTGACCCGCACCACGATCCGCGGGCTGGCCGCGCCGGAAACGGTGGTCGAGGTGCCGTCGATGGCGCTGATCGAGCATGACATCACGATGCGCCAGATCGCCGATGCCATCGCCGCCGAGGCGGCGGCCGATCCGGCGGGCGACGTGTCGGGCGCGAATGCGCGGGTGCGCACCGGCGTCGCGCGGACCGGCGCCGACCAGATCGCCGCCATCGCCCTGCGCGCCAACCCGGATGGCAGCAAACTGACCATCGGCGACGTGGCCCGCGTGATCGTCGGCGGCGTGGACCGCGACCGCGCCTATTTCGTCGGCGAACATCCGGCGATCTCGGTGCGAGTGGACCGGTCCGACCGGGGGGATGCCATCGCGATCCAGGGGCAGGTCGAACAGGTCGCCGCCGAGATGCAGACCAGCCTGCCCGAAGGCGTGCGCATCGACCTGATCCGCACCCGCGCCGAGGCGATCAGCAACCGGCTGAACATCCTGCTGGATAACGGGCTGCTGGGGCTCGGGCTGGTGCTGGTGCTGCTGTTCCTGTTCCTGAACGCGCGCACCGCCTTCTGGGTGGCGGCGGGGATCCCGGTGGCGATGACCAGCGCCATTGCCATGATGTACGCCTTCGGGCTGACGCTGAACATGATCTCGCTGTTCGCGCTGATCATCACGCTGGGGATCGTGGTGGACGATGCCATCGTGGTGGGCGAACATGCCGACCACCGCGCCCGCCGCGCCGGCGAGTCCCCCGAGGAAGCCGCCGAGAACGCCGCCCGGCGCATGTTCCCGCCGGTCTTTTCGGCGACGCTGACCACGGTGATCGCGTTTTTCGGGCTGGTGGCGATCGGCGGCCGGTTCGGCGACATGATCGCGGACATTCCGTTCACCGTGATCGTGGTGCTGATCGCCTCGCTGGTGGAGTGTTTCCTGATCCTGCCGAACCACATGGCCCATTCCATCGCCCATTCGGCGCGCGATCACTGGTATGACTGGCCCAGCCGGGCGGTGAACCGGGGCTTTCGCCGGATCCGCGAATCCCTGTTCCGCCCGCTGATACGGCTGGTGGTCTGGGCGCGCTATCCGGTGCTGGCGGGCGCAATCCTGCTGCTGGCGATGCAGGTCGCCGGGTTCATCCGGGGCGATCTGCAATGGCGGTTCTTCAACTCGCCGGAACAGGGCTCGGTCTCGGGCAATTTCGCCATGGCGCCGGGGGCCACCCGCGCCGACACGATGGAGATGATGCGCGAGATGCAGCGCGCGGCCGATGCCGTCGCCGCCCGGATGGAGGCGGAGCACGGGCAGAACCCGCTGGATTACGTTATCGCCGAGATCGGCGGCAATACCGGGCGGGGCCTGTCGGGGGTCGAGACCAAGGACGACGATCAGCTTGGCTCCATCGCCATCGAGCTGATCAGCGCCGACGAGCGGCCCTATTCCAGTTTCCAGTTCGTGGCGATGCTTCAGGAAGAGGTCGTGCAGCATCCGCTGGCCGAGATCGTCAGCTTTCGCGGCTGGCGCGGCGGGCCGGGGGGCGATGCGCTGGACGTGCAGCTATACGGCGCCTCGGCGGACGTGCTGAAGGAGGCGGCCGAGGATCTGAAGGCACAGCTGGCGCAATTCGCGGAAGTGTCGGCGCTGGAGGATTCGCTGGCCTACGACAAGGAAGAGCTGGTGCTGGAGCTGACGCCGCAGGGCCGTGCGCTGGGCTTCACCATCGACGCGCTGGGCCGGGTGCTGCGCGCGCGGCTGAACGGGATCGAGGCGGCGACCTACCCGGACGGGCCGCGCACCGCCGCGATCCGGGTCGAGCTGCCGCCGGGCGAGCTGACCGCCGATTTCCTGGACCGCACCCGGATGCGCACCGCCGCGGGCGATTACGTCGCGCTGGCCGACATCGTCACCGTCAGCCGGGAGGCGGGGTTTTCCACCGTGCGGCGGGAGAACGGGCTGCGGCTGGTGTCGGTCACCGGCGATCTGTCCGAGGACGACCCTGCCCGTGCGACCGAGATCATGACCGCGCTGAAGGAAACCATCCTGCCCGCGCTGGAGGAACGGTTCGGCGTCGCCTCGCGCCTGTCGGGGCTGTCCGAGCAGGAAAGCGAATTCCTGAACGACGCGCGCACCGGGTTCCTGCTGTGCCTGCTGGCGATCTACCTGGTGCTGGCATGGATCTTCGGCAGCTGGACGCGGCCGATGGTGGTGATGGCGATCATCCCGTTCGGGCTGGTCGGCGCGTTCTGGGGGCACATGGCCTGGGACGTGCCGCTGACCATGTTCTCGGTCGTCGGGCTGATCGGGATGACCGGGATCATCATCAACGATTCCATCGTCCTGGTGACGACGATCGACGAATTGTCCGCCGAACGCGGGCTGATCCCGGCCATCGTCGACGGCGCGGCGGACCGGCTGCGCGCGGTCTTGCTGACGACGCTGACCACGGTGCTGGGGCTGGCGCCGCTGCTCTACGAAGGGTCGCAGGACGCGCAGTTCCTGAAGCCGACGGTGATCACGCTGGTCTACGGGCTGGGCTTCGGCATGGTGCTGGTGCTGGTGGTCGTGCCGGCGCTGATGGCGATGCAGCAGGACGTGGCACGCCAATTCGCCGCCCTGCGCCGGGCGCTGCGCCGCCGGGGCGGGCAACGGCGCGGGCGCGGCGTGACGGCGGCGGTGATGCTGGCCGCGCTGGGGCTGGCGGGGCTGTTCGCGGTGACGCTGGGCTGGACGCTTGCCACCGGCGCGCTGCCGCTGGACCTGCTGGCGCGGGCCGGGCTGACGCTGCCGGCCCTGCCGGAGGGCGCGCCGGTGCTGGCGGTCGCGCTGGCGGTCTTCGTGGCGGGCGCGGCGATGCTGGTTCTGGCGGTGTGGGTGCTTGCGGCGCTCGCGGTGCGGCTTGGCCGGCGCAGGGCCGTCTGAGGCGGAAAGCGGCGCGTATTGGGCGCTTGGTTTTCCCGCCCGGTGCTTCTATGCGTTCGCCCACGGAAACAGCCGGCCGCCACGGGAACAGGGAGCCGCCAATGGGCAAGCGCGCGACGATCCGCGATGTGGCAGACAGGGCGGGCGTGTCGAAATCGACGGTGTCGCTGGTGCTGCACGAGTCGCCCCTCGTGCGGGCCGAAACGAAGGCGAAGGTGACGCGCGCGATCCGCGATCTGAACTATGTGCGCAACCGTGCCGCCGCCGCGCTGCGCAACGCCGCGACGCACCGGGTCGGCATCGTCGTGAACGATCTGCGCACGCCCTTCGTCGCCGATTTCACCGCCGCCGCGCAGGCCGCGCTGATGGCACGCGGCTATGCCGCGCTTGTCGCCAGTTCGGGCGAGGATCCCGAGACCGAGGACCGCGCGGTGCGGCTGATGCTTGAACACGATGTCGCCGGGCTGATCGTGTCGCCCAGCCGGGGTGCCGTGCCCGAGATGTTCGATACCGTGCTGGCGGCGTCGATCCCGGTGATCCAGGTGCTGCGGCAGGGCGATGCGCGGGTCGGGCGCATTCCGTTCCAGTCGATGGATTACGCCATCGGCAGCCATCTTGCCGCGCGGCACCTGCTGGACCAGGGGCTGCGCCGGATCGCCTTTGTCGGCGGCCATACCGGCCACCAGATCTCGCGCGAGCGGGCGCTGGGGTTCCGCGACATCATGCAGGTCGAGCGCGTCAAACCGCTTGTCCTGCAGGGCGGGTCCAGCCGGTCCTTCGGGTACAACACGATGCTGGCGCTAGCCGCCGATCATCCGGACATCCAGGGCGCGATCTGCATCAACGACGCGGTGGCGCTGGGGATGCAGGCGGCGGCGGGCCGGGCGGGGCGCAGCGTCGGGCGCGATTTCTTCCTTGTCGGGTTCGACGATACCGAGGATTGCGCCGAGGCCGATCCGCCGCTGAGTTCGGTGCGCTGCGATGTCGCCGCGCTCGCGGCGAATTGCGTGGCGGACCTGCTGGTCTGGATCGACACCGGCACCGCGCCGCTGGAAATCTCGCGCCACCCGGTGCAGCTGGAAATCCGCGCCTCCAGCCGCGTGCCGTAGCGGCGGCGCGGTCAGTTCACGTCCATCTCCGCCACCAGCGCCGCCCAGGCCGCGCCGTGCATGTCGCGGTCGAACCGCGTGCCCTGCACCTGCGGGCGCGGCAAGGAGAACTTGACCACGTTCAGCGCCGGGATGTCGAACCGCTTCATCCCGGCGGGATCGGTGCGGAACAGCCCCGCCACCCGTTCGGTCGACACGCCCTCGGACACGCGCCGGAACGCCTCGGGCGAACCGCAGAAGATATCGATGGTCACCCAGAACGGGCCGGCATTCTTGCTGCGGACCTTGTCCACGATCTGTCCGATTTCAGCCATGGGGCAGGCTCAGGGTGGTCAATTCGAAAGCCTCCATCGGGTCGCGCAGCTCCATCACGTGGTTCAGGCAGAATTCGTAGATCTCGCCCCGTTCCACCTCGGCGGGCGAGAACGGAAAGGCGAATGTCGGCTGCTCCTCGTCGCGGGTCAGCGGGTGGTGCAGCAGGTAGGGGTTCAGCATCTTGGCGATCTCGTCGACCATGTCCGGGGTCTTGGCGGTGACAAGCCCCATCACCCCCAGCTCGACCGCCCCGTTGGTGCGGTTCTCCAGCGCGCCCAGCGTCGCGTTCCGGCCGATGATGCGCAGTTCGAGGTCGTAATCCGCCTCTGTCAGGCCCAGCCTTTCCTGCGCCTTGGCCCGGCATTTCGCAACGATGTCGGCGCACCAGGCTTCCGCGTTCTCGACGTAGCGCCGGTCGCGCAGCAGCGTCAGCAGGACGCTCTGGAAACCGGCGCGCCGCGCGCCCTCCAGCTTGACGGTATAGGCGGGGGACGGCACCCATTCAGAGCCGGTCACGCGCACCCGCCGCTCGTCCAGCGCGGCGTAGTCCGCACCGGTCACGTCCAGATGGCCGCCCGGCTCGTAGAGGATGAACGGGTCGGAGTTTTCGTAAAGCATGTGCGCATAGACGGTGTGCGGCGTGGCGTTGGCGCCGTCGGCCAGCGGGGTGACGGTGAAGCTTTCGGAATCGAACTCCACCAGGATCACACCCGATTGCGGGTTGGTCGCGCAAAGCGCGCCGCATTCGCCCACCTTCGCGCCGTGCCAGGCCGCGCCGGCATGGTCGCCACGCATCAGCGGCAGCGCGGCGATGATCGCGGTGTCGGTGGTGCGCCCGGCGATGATGATGTCCGCGCCGGTCTCGATCGCGGCGGCGATCTGTTCCGCCCCGGCCAGCGCGACGATGTTGGAGCATTCGGCCAGCAGCGCCTCGGAGATGTCGGGCGCCGGGTGCAGCGGCGTCACCCGCCCCTCGGCCAGCGCGCTGGCGACCCGCGCGCCGGGCTGATCCGATTTCAGGACCGCGACGGTCGCTTCCTGTCCCAGATCCGTCAGGATTTCGCGGGTGATCTCCACCAGCCAGTCGACGGCCGTGCCCGCGCCGCAGGTACCCGCCGTGCCGATCACCAGCGGCACCCCGGCCCGCGCCCGCGCCTCGATCAGGCCGCGCCATTCGACCTTGGTCGAGGCGCGCGAATATTTCGACACGCCGCGCCCCAGATAGCTGGGACCGCTATCGGTCGATCCGCCGTCGATGGCGATGATGTCGGGCCGTGCCGCCAGCCCGCGTTCCAGCGCGTCGGCGTCGTAGCCCAGCCCCAATGCGCCCGAAGGCACTAATACCCGCGTCATGTCCGATCCTCCGGGTTGCGTCGCCTTCGGCTTATCACGGCTCAGGGGCGACGTGCCAGCGCCAGCATCGCCTCTACCGCGCGGGTCCGGTGGCGTTTCGGGTGGGTCAGCACCGCGAAGGGGCGCACCGGCTTTTCGGCCCAGGTCACGCGCCGCACCGCAAGCCGCCGCAGCCGCGACGCGCCCACCGCCCGGTAGGACAGCATCGCCGCGCAGTCGCTGGCCGCCACCGCCGCCAGCACCGCCTCGTTCGAGGGCAGTTCCAGCGCCACGTCCAGATCCGCCACCGACAGGCCCATCCCGCGCAGATGCGCCTCCTGCTCGGTGCGTGTGCCGGATCCGGGCTCGCGCAGGATCCACGTCATCCGGCGGTACGCGGCAACGCCGATCCCGGCATCGCGCGCCAGCGGGTGATCGCGCGCCAGCACGAGCACCAGCTCGTCGCGCGCCACCACCTGCCGGCGCAGGTCGCTGGCGGGCAGCGTCCCCTCGACGAACCCCATGTCGGCGGCCCCCTCGGCGACCGCCTGCGCGGCCTGCGCGGTGTTTCCGACGCTCAGCGCCAGCGTGATTTCGGGAAATTCGCGGTGCAGCGCGACCAGCCGGGGCGGCAGCCAGTAGCTTGCGACCGTCTGGCTGGCATGGATCCGCAGATGCCCGCGGGTCGCCTGCGCCAGATCGTCCAGCGCCAGCCGCGCGGTCTCCGCCTGCGCCAGCAGCGCCTCGGCCGTGGTCACGAAGCTGCGCCCCGCCCCGGTCAGCGCGATCCCGCGGCCGACCCGGTCGAACAGGCGCACGCCGTGCTGCGCCTCGAGCGCGGCGATGCTGGCCGAGACCGCCGATTGCGTGAGGTTCAGCGCCTGCGCCGCGCGGGTGACATGGCCGCGCTTCGCCACGGCAAGGAATATGCGGATCTGGTCGAGCGTCATGTCAGATCAATCGAAAATTCCGAACGATATGGCAAGTACAATCGGTTGGATTGAACGGATGTGTTGCCCCATCCTGCCGCGCAGGACACCAGAGGACCGAACATGCCGCAGATGGCCGAAACACGCCGCGCGAGGCGCCTGCCCGCCGCGCTGACCGGCCCGATGCCGGGCCTTGCGCTTGCCGCCGGGCTGACCGCGCTGGCCCATCTGGTGCAGGCGCTGACCGGCTGGCCGCTGCTCAGCCCGATGATGGGCGCGATGCTGGGCGGTATCGTGCTGCGCAACACCCTGGGCGCGCCCGCCGCCGCCGCGCCCGGCCTGCGGCTGGCGATGCGCCCGATATTGCGGCTTGGCATCATCCTTCTGGGGGCGCGGCTGACCTTCGGGCAGCTGGCGGATGTCGGGGTCATCGGGCTTGCGACCATCGTCGCCACCCTTGGCGCCACGTTCCTGTTCACCAAGGCGGCCGGCCGCCTGCTGGGGGTGGAGCGCGGGTTGTCCGAGCTGATCGCCGCCGGCACCTCGATCTGCGGCGCCTCGGCGGTGCTGGCGACCAATACCGTCACCCGCGCCCCCGACGAGGACGTGGCCTATGCCATTGCTTGCGTCACCATCTTCGGCACGCTGTCGATGCTGGTGTTTCCGATCGTGGCCATCCCGCTCGGGTTCGGGGCGCCGGATTACGGGCTGTGGGTCGGGGCCAGCCTGCACGAGGTCGCGCAGGCGGTCGGCGCCGGCTTTGCCCATGGCGAAGAGGCGGGCGAGGTCGCGACGGTGGCCAAGCTGTCGCGGGTGCTGCTGCTTGCGCCGCTGATCCTGACGCTTGGCGCCTTTGCCCGCGGCCGCGGCGGCGGGACCGGCGGCGCGGCGGTGCCGGTGCCGTGGTTCGTGTTCGGCTTTCTGGGCGTGGTCGCGCTGAACTCGGTATTGCCGGTGCCGGACATGCTGCGCGGCGGCGCGGCGCAGGTCTCGGGCATGTTCCTGGCCATGGCGCTGGCGGCGATGGGCCTGGAGACGGACCTTGGCAAGCTGCGCCTCAAGGGCGCGCGCCCGCTCGCCCTGGGCGCGGCCGCCTGGCTGTTCGTTTCGGCGGCGGCGGGGCTGCTGGTGTGGGCGGTCTGACGGAACGGAGCGCGTTCCGGCCGAAGCCACGCCAACCCGTCCCGGGCCTGACCCGGGACCTCGGCGCTGGTGGCCGCTAGATCCCGGCTCAAGTATGGGGCAGCGATCCGATCTGCTCGCCCATCTCGGACAGCGTCAGGGCCGCGGCGAACTGCGGCATGAGAATGTGGTTTTCCGTACCGACGCGGATCACGGGGTTGAGCGATGTCCGCACCCGATCAACCGAACCGGCGGGTATCAGGGGGGCGACCACCCGCGTTCGCATCTGGTCGAGAAGATCGTTCTGAAGCACGACGACAAGGCTGCCGCCCGGCATGCGCTAAAGGTCGAATTGCGCCGCCCATCCTCAGAACTTCTGATGTGCCGCAATCAGCCGGTATTGCCGATCCTGTCCGCTGACGGCGCGGGGATGGTCCCGCCGCCACCCCTCAATCGGTCACCATCTGCGGCCGCTTGACCAGCCGGCGCAGGTACATCGGCGCGATGAAGCCGGCGATGGCGGCGATCCACAGGCCCACGGCGATCGGCGACGAGAACAGGTAGGTCCAATCGCCATCCGACAGGACCATCGCGCGGCGCAGGCTGTCCTCCATGTGGTTGCCCAGGAGGATCCCCAGGATGATCGGCACGGTCGGCACGTCCAGCTTGCGCAGGACAAAGCCCAGGGCGCCGAAGCCGACCATCAGCAGCAGGTCGAAATAGCTGCCCGACAGCGAATAGATGCCGACGAAGGACACCATGGTCACCCCCGGCAGCAGCACCCAGGGCGGCACCTGCAGCACCTTGACGAAGATCCTGACCAGCGGCACGTTCATCGCCAGCAGCACGAAATTCGCGATCAGCAGCGAGGCCATCAGCGCCCAGACAACATCGGGCCGGTCGGTGAACAGCGTCGGGCCCGGCGTGATGTTCAGCGTCATCAGCAGGGCCAGCAGGACCGCCGTGGTGCCCGACCCCGGCACGCCCAGCGTCAGCATCGGCACCAGCGCGCCGCCGGCGGCCGCGTTGTTGCCGGCCTCGGGCGCGGCCACGCCCTGCGATGCGCCCTTGCCGAACCCGGCCTCTTCGCCCTGCACGTTCTTTTCGACCGTGTAGGCCAGGAAGGAACCCAGCGACGCGCCCGCCCCCGGCAGCACCCCCGCGACGAAGCCGATCACGCTGGCGCGCAGCATGGTCCAGCGGCATTTCACGATCTCGGCGACCGGGATCCGCACCTTTTCAAGCTTGACGCCGATCGACGACCCCTTGCCGTGGCTCTCGATGAAGAAGAACACCTCGGCCACGGCGAACAGCCCGACGATGGCGACCAGGAAATCCACCCCGTCCATCAGGTGCATGTGGCCGAAGGTCAGCCGCGGCATGCCCGACGTGTTGTCCAGCCCGATCATGGCGATGCCCAGCCCGATGCAGGAGGCCAGCGCCGCCTTGGCCTGGTTGTTCGACGCGATGCCGCCCAGCGTGCAGAAAGCCAGCAGGTACAGCGCGAAATATTCCGAGGGGCCGAAGCTGTAGGCGACGCGGCTGAGCAGCGGGGCCAGGAACATCAGGCCCAGCGTCGCCAGGAACGCGCCGACGAAGCTGGCCACGCCGGACAGAACCAGCGCATCGCCCGCGCGGCCCTGTTTCGCCATCGGATAGCCGTCGAGCGTGGTCATCAGCGCCGGCTCGTCGCCGGGGATGTTCAGCAGGATCGAGCTGATCCGGCCGCCATACATCGCGCCGTAATAGACCGAGGTCATCAGCACCAGCGCCGAGGTCGCGTCGAGCCCCATCGAGAACGTCACCGGGATCAGGATCGCCACACCGTTCGACGGGCCCAGCCCGGGCAGCGCGCCGATGATCGTGCCGAGGAAACAGCCGATCACCGCCAGCGCCAGCGTGAACCATGTCAGGACCGAGAACCCGGCCGCAAGATTTGCGAAAACCTCCACGGCGCTACCCCATCCAGCCTTTCGGGAACGGCACGAGGCCCAGCCCCAGCCCGTATCTGAACAGAACGAACAGCCCGGCCGACAGGCCCGGCCCCGACAGCAGCGCCGTGACCGCGCGCGGGTGGATCTGGTAGCTGAGGATCGACGCCGCCACCGCGGTCGGGATCAGGAACCCCAGCGGTTTCAGCGCGTAGGCATAGCCGACCAGCACCGCCACCGCAAAGCCCAGCGACAGCAGCGTCGCCGCTTCGGGCCAGTCCGGTTCCGGGTCTGGGCGAAAGATCATCACCAGGCCGCACAGCGCCGCGACGATGCCGATCCCGATCGGAAACGGCTTGGCGCCGATGGGATCGGCCATGAAACTGGCCTGGATTTGCGTGGCGCTCAGGATGTACCCGAGCGCCACGACGATCACGACCAGACCGAAGATCCGGTCGCTTGCGATCACTGGATCACACCGATTTCACGGCTCAGTTCCTCGGTCGAGGCGACGACGCCGTCGATCCAGCTCTGGAAATCGCCGCCGACCTTGGTGAAGGGCGCCAGGCCGTTCGCCTCCATCGCCGCTTCCCATTCGTCGGATTCGGCGACCGCGCGCAGCTTGTCGGCCCAGGCCTCGAACTGCTCGTCGCTGATGTCCTTCGGCACGTAGAGCCCGCGCCAGTTCACCGCGACCACGTCGATGCCCTGTTCCTTGGCGGTCGGGATATCCTCGAAGCCCGGCACGCGTTCCTCGGTCAGCACCGCCAGCGCGCGCACTTCGCCGGATTTCAGGAAGCCGACCACCTCGGACATGTCGCCGGTCATCCCCTGGGTAAAGCCGCCGACCGTCTGGGTGATCGCATCCGCGCCGCCATCGACGCCGATATACTTCACCTTGCGGATGTCGTCGAAGCCGGCCTCTTTCAGCACCTGAAGCACCTTGAGATGGTCGAAGCCGCCGGCGGCGGACCCGCCCGCGAAGGCGACGGAAGACGGGTCTTCCTTGATCGCGTCGACCATGTCGTTCAGCGTCTCGAACGGGCTGTCGGCGGCGACCACGATCACGCCGGGATCGGCGCCGATCGCCCCGACAAAGCGCACCATGTCGGCGGTCATGCCGCCAAAGGCGTTCTGCGCCAGCCGCGTCGTCGTCGCGGACGAGGCCGCCACGATCAGGTCCGCATCGTCCGACCGCTCGTTCACCACGTGGCTGAAGGCCAGGCCGCCGCCGGCGCCGGCCATGTTCGTGACCTGGACCGGGTCGGACACCTCGCCGATGTCGTACAGGATCTTGCCGATCTGGCGGCAGGTGAAGTCCCAGCCGCCGCCGGGATTGGCGGGCGCGATGCATTCGGCGGCACTGGCCGCCATCGCCCCGAGGCTCAGCACGGCGCCAAGCCCAAGCGCCCTAAGATGGATGGTTGTCATGTCGTCCTCCCTGACGTGTCTTGCCCGCGCCTGTGCGCGGCGCTGCCATGTCCCCGGTATGTCCGGGTTTGCCTTGGGACGCTCGCACAAATCTTTGCGACCTGTCCAGTGGGAGGTTGGCAGGCCCCGCCGGGCATCCGCACCGGCCCCGACAATCGGCTTTCCACTCTACCTGCGGCGCGATATGAACCCGCGTCCCCAGACACGAGGAGTACGTTATGGGCTACAAGCTTGCTGTCGTCGGCGCCACGGGCAATGTGGGCCGCGAAATGCTGAACATCCTGGCAGAGCGCCAGTTCCCGGTGGACGAGATCGCCGTGCTGGCCAGCCGCCGTTCGCTGGGCACCGAGGTGTCCTTCGGCGAACGCACGCTCAAGACCCAGGATCTGGATACGTTCGACTTCACCGGCTGGGACATGGCGCTGTTCGCCATCGGCTCGGACGCGACGAAGCAATATGCGCCGCGCGCCGCCAAGGCCGGCTGCGTGGTGATCGACAACTCGTCGCTCTATCGCTACGACCCGGACGTGCCGCTGATCGTCCCCGAGGTGAATGCCGACGCGATCATGGGCTATTCCAAGAAGAACATCATCGCCAACCCGAACTGTTCCACCGCGCAGATGGTCGTCGCGCTGAAGCCTCTGCACGACCGTGCGAAGATCAAGCGCGTGGTGGTGTCCACCTACCAGTCGGTCTCCGGCTCGGGCAAGGAGGCCATCGACGAGCTGTGGAACCAGACCAAGGGCATGTACGTGCCCGGCCAGGAGGTCGAGCCGTCGGTCTACCCGAAGCAGATCGCCTTCAACGTCATCCCGCATATCGACGTGTTCCTGGACGACGGCTCGACCAAGGAAGAATGGAAGATGGTCGCCGAGACGAAGAAGATCATCGACACGTCGATCAAGGTGACGGCGACCTGCGTTCGCGTGCCGGTCTTCGTCGGCCATTCCGAGGCGGTGAACATCGAGTTCGAGGATTTCCTGGACGAGGACGAGGCGCGCGAGATCCTGCGCACCGCGCCGGGGATCCTGGTCGTCGACAAGCGCGAGGATGGCGGCTACGTCACGCCGGTCGAATGCGTCGGCGACTTCGCCACCTTCGTGTCGCGGATCCGGCAGGATCCGACCATCGAGAACGGGCTGAACATCTGGGTCGTGTCCGACAACCTGCGCAAGGGCGCGGCGCTGAACACCGTGCAGATCGCCGAGACGCTGGGCAACCGGGTGCTCAAGAAGGCCTCGGCCTGAGTCAGGCGGGCGCGGCGACGTCCGCCGCGCCCGATCAGGCCGAAATCGTTTGCCATCATATGGTCCGCGCCGGGGTCATCCTTCGGCGCGGACAGGACACGGGGCGCGAAGCCGGCGCATCGGGCGGCTTCTCCTGAACCCCGGCTCGGGCGCCCAGCACAATCGCTTGCCTTGCATCGCCGCCCGCCACCCGCCGCGCCGCGATCAACCGCAAAAGCCGCGAATCATCCCGACAGAATTGTGTCACAGCCCCGGCGCGGCGGCAGATTCCCGCGCGGAACGGTCCGGGGCGGTCCTGGGGTTATCTGCCGATTCTCGGTTTCTGCCTGTCCTTTTCGACAGGTATTTCATGCGGTTGTTCAATAGTCGCCCGCCAATGCCAGTTTTTGCCAGCCATTGTTGCGACTCCGCGAACGCGCCACATCTTCCTTCGGCCCCGAAAAAACTGCTTCCCCGCCATTTTTCGGGTTTTTTTGCGGCGTTGCACTGTTTCGCCACAATCGCTTTCGATTTCGGCCACGATTGGGGAGTGCAATCATCCTCGGGTTGAGAAATCCGGGGATAAGGAGAGGGTCTATGACGGCCAGAATCATCAGCACGAGAGAGATCGCAGCGGCCCGCAGAAAACGGCGCCTGGTCCGCCTGGCCAGGCGCGGGCATCGCAACGCCGACCAGTTGCCGCCGCTCTCAAGCACGCTTGTCGACACGCTGTTCGATGCCGAATGGGATCATCGCGTGGAAAAGACGCCGCGGCGCCGGGCTGCCTGACACACAGAAGAAACAAACAGAACAAGAGAAAATGGAGGAAGAAATGCACATGAACATCATCGGTTTTCCCGCCGCCGCCACTGCCGTCCACACCGAGATCGCCAATGACGACCGTCCCGCCGGCCCGGGGGGCAATGTCGTCTCGATCAGCGAGTTTCGCCGCCGCGCCCGCATGATCCGGACGCTGCGCGGGGTCTTCTTCGTCGCCGGCGGAACCGGCGCGGCGCAGGCCGCCTGAGCCCCGTCAACCAGAGCATAACACAACCATAGCGGTATTCCGCGACCCACATCCAAGGAGAAATGACATGCAAAACGATCTGCTGAAACGCGCCCGCGCCCGCCGGATCCTCGCCCTCGATTCACTGAGAAGCGCGCAGGCCGAGAACATCTTTCTGCCCGAGGCAGAGCGCCGCCGGCCACGCACGGCGCCGGTTCCGACCTTCACCTCTGCCCGCGGAAACGCCGCGAACCTGCCGGACGCGCCCGCGATGCGCCGGGCGGCCTGACGGCCCGGACGCGCGGCGGAAACGGACGCTGGGCCGTTCGGTTCCGCCGCGCATCCGCCCCGCTGCGCGGGCGCGGTCAGACCGGAACGAAGGCGTCCGTTGCCGGCTCGTAGCACAGCAATTCGCCGTTCCCGATATCCTTCCACAAGCCATGCAGCGACAGATCCTCGGCGTCGATCGCCGCCTGCACGAAGGGAAATGTCTGAAGGTTGCGCAACGACACCTTCACGGCCTCGAATTCCAGCGCCCGCGTGCGCTCGCCCGGATCGGCGATTCCGCGCACCTGTTCATAGCCGGGGCGCAGGATGTCCATCCAGCGGCCGATGAAGCTTGATTGTTCCTCCAGCTCCGGCGCGTCGCCCGAGCACATGTCGTGGCAGCCCTTGACGCCGCCGCAGCCGGAATGCCCCATCACCAGGATATTCGCGACCTTCAGCGCGGTCACCGCGTATTCCACCGCGGCCGAGGTGCCATGCGCCTCGCCGTCCGGTTCATACGGGGGCACGAGGTTGGCGATGTTGCGGTGAATGAACATCTCTCCCTGGTCGGCCTCGAAGATCGAGGTGACGCGAACCCGGCTGTCGCAGCACGAGATGATCATCGCGCGCGGCCGCTGGCCATCCGTCGCAAGGCGGCGATACCACGCCTTGTTCTCGGCGTAGGTCGTCGCCTTCCAGCCGCTATAGCGTGTCGCCAGATAGGCAGGCAGCGGTTTGGCCTGGATCATGTTTCATTCCCCTGTTTCGGTCGTTTTTTCTTTTAGAGAGTTTTGCGGGAAATTCGAACGGGTTTTCGGAGCGGCATCAACGATATCTTTGCCCTGGCCGCGCAGGATGCCCCGGGCGTGGGGGCGTTTGACGGGGTGAGATGAATGCAGCTACGCAAATTGCGGCCGACAGAAGCTGTCGGCCTGAACCTCGACCGGCTGGAAGGGTTCTGGCGGCAGGTCGGGCCTGATCGCGGCGAACGGGCCCTGAGCGCCGCGATGGAGGAGGTCGCGCTGATGCTGCGCGAGATCGCGGCGGCATGGGACGGGTCGGACCTGGCGCTGGTGCGGATGCGCGCGCTCGGGCTTCAGGGCATGGCGGACCGGCTGGGCCTGACCCTGCTGGCGCAGGTGGCGGGCGACGTAATCGCGCTGTGCGGCGCGCGCGACGATGCGGCGCTGGCCGCCACGGTGGCGCGGCTCGACAGGGTGGGCGAGCGCTCGCTCTGTGCGATCTGGGATGCGCAGATGCCGGGCGCCTAGGGCGTGTCGCGGTCATTCGGGTTCAAGTCGCCGGCCGCCGGGGCGCGGCCGCGTTTTCGAAGAAGAACGCGTTCGCCCCGGCGTCTGAATTCGATTGACCGCGGCCATGCCCTGGGCACCGCGCGCAATCGGCTTGCCGCGGCGGAGCGAACGGATAGGGTCGGGCCGAATGACATGAGGAGCCCGCCATGACCCTGACCTTCGCCGCGGATACCGATGCCGCGATCCCGCTGCACATCGTGTCCAAGGACGATCTGGAGGCGTGGAAAGCGGACCAGCCGGCGCGGCTGCGCGGCTGGATCGATGCCAACGGGTTCAAGGCCGGGCTTGGCGAGACGCTCGTGTGTCCCGGCGCGGATGGCGGGATCGGGGCGGCGGTGATGGGCCATGGCGACCGGGCGGCGCGGGCGCGGGGCCGGTTCGCGCTGGCCCGCGCGCAAAAGGCGCTGCCGGCGGGCACCTACCGGCTGGCCGGCGGGCTGGATGCGCAGGAGCTGGAGGAAAACGCGCTTGGCTGGCTGCTGTCGCGCTACCGCTTCGGCCGCTACCGCGATGCCGCCGATCCGGGCGCCGCGCTTGTCGCGCCCGAGGGCATCGACGCGCGCCGCATCGAGATCATCGCGGCCGGAGAGGCGCTGACCCGCGATCTGATCAACACGCCGGCCAGCGACATGGGGCCGGATGCGCTGGAACAGGCGGCGCGCGAGGTGGCCGGCGCCTTCGGGGCCGGGATCGAGGTGACGACCGGCGATGCGCTGCTGGACCGCAATTTCCCGATGATCCACGCGGTTGGCCGCGCGGCTGGCGCGGCGCCGCGCCTGATCGAGATGACCTGGGGCACGAACGGCCCCGCGTTGACGCTGGTCGGCAAGGGCGTGTGTTTCGACACCGGCGGGCTGAACATCAAGCCCGGCGCGTCCATGGGCTTGATGAAAAAGGACATGGGCGGCGCGGCCACGGTGCTGGGCCTTGCGCGGATGATCATGGCGCTGGACATGAAGCTGCGGCTGCGGGTGCTGATCCCGGCGGTCGAGAACGCGATTTCCGGCGATGCGTTCCGGCCCGGCGACATCCTGACCTCGCGCAAGGGCCTGACGGTCGAGATCAACAACACCGATGCCGAGGGGCGGCTGGTGCTGGCCGACGCGCTGGCGCTGGCGGATGAAACGCCGCCGGATCTGCTGATCTCGATGGCGACGCTGACCGGCGCGGCGCGGGTCGCGGTGGGGCCGGACCTCGCACCGTTCTACGCGACCGAACCGGCGCTGGCCGATGCGATACGCACCGGCGGCGTACAGGCGGCCGATCCGGTCTGGCAGATGCCCTATCACGCGCCCTACGAAGAGATGATCGAGCCGGGGATCGCCGATCTGGACAACGCGCCCAAGGGCGGTTTTGCCGGGTCGGTCACCGCCGCGCTGTTCCTGCGCCGGTTCGTGACGGACACGCCGCGTTACGGGCATTTCGACATCTACGGCTGGCAACCCGCCGCCGCGCCGGGCCGCGCCAAGGGCGGGGTCGGCCAGGGCGCGCGGGCGGTGCTGGCCGCGCTGCCGGCGGTGCTGGAGCTGTGACCGACCGCCGCCTGCTGCCCGCGAATGCGCGCGTTGCCGCCGCGCATCTGCGGGGCCGGGTCGAGGCCCCCGCCTATGTCGAGGGGGAGCCCGCGCGCGTGGCGTGGCCCGTCGCCGATCTGTGGCGCGAACCGGGCAGGGCGCGCGACCGGCAGCTTTTGCTGGGCGAGCGGGTGATCGTCTATGAACGGCTGGCCGGGCACGCCTTCGTGCAGGCGGACAAGGATGGCTATGTCGGGTATCTCGACATCGGCGCGCTTGGCCCCGAGGGCGCGGCCCCGACCCACTGGGTCGCCGTGCCGGGTAGCCACGCCTATCCCGAGCCGGACATCAAGCGCCCCGAGACGATGAGCCTGACCTTCGGCGCGCAGGTGAATGTCGCGCTGCACCAGGTCGGGTTCTTCGAGACGGATGGCGGGCTGTACATCCCCAAGCCGCATCTGTGGCCGCTGGACAAGCGGTTCGGCGATCCGGTGACCGCGGCGCAGCTGCTGTTCGGCGCGCCCTATCTTTGGGGCGGGAACACGCCGCGCGGGGTCGATTGTTCGGGGCTGGTGCAACTGGCGCTGCATGCGGCGGGGATGGAGTGCCCCGCCGACAGCGACCAGCAGGAAACGCTTGGCGAGCCGGTGCCGCTGGACGCGCCGATGCAGCGCGGCGATCTGGTGTTCTGGACAGGACATGTGGCGCTGGCGGTGGATGCCGAGACGATCCTGCACGCCAACGCGCACCGGATGGCCGTCAGCTATGAGCGGCTCGACAAGGCGGTCCTGCGGATCGAGGCGCAGGGCGGCGGGCCGGTGACCGGGCGGCGGCGGCTGGATCGGGCGGGCTAAGCCCGCGTCAGTCGACGGCGCGGATCAGCTTGCGTTCCAGCACCCGCAGCACCGTCTTCAGGTCGGGACCGCGTTTCAGGATCTGCCCGTCCATCGCCACGACGCAATACTGGCCCTGTTTCAGGCGCAGTTTCGGGCGCTTCTCGATCCGGTAGAGCGGGTGTTCGGCCGTGCGGCGGAACACCGAGAACACGGCCGCGTCGCGCAGCGTCGAGATGCCGTAATCGCGCCATTCGCCGGCGGCGACCATGCGGCCGTAAAGACCCAGGATCAGCCCGAGTTCCTTGCGATCGAAGGATACCTGTTCCGGAATGGCATGCGACGTCGGCAAGGGCGTCGGGGTCTGGATCGTCATGTGCCAAGAGTGGGGGCGGCGCGAAATAAAATCAAGCTTTCCGTGGTTTTGACCGATACGCCCGAATTCCGCCGCCAAATGGTCACGGGGCGGACCTGCGCCGTCCCTGTTGCCGCCGCGATCCGGGGCCAGAGTGATCCTTGTCGCGAGCGGGACGGAACGAGGCGGCGGCTTTCATAGCCCCCACCCAGTTCGTCGCCACGGGAAGCCCGCTCGCTTCGATCCGGACCCGCCATTCGATGGCGGGTCTTGTCGTTTGGGCCTGTGCGGCCGGGCAGGAGCGCCGCGATCATCCGCTGGTCCGGAACAGGTTTTCGCGTCATGGGCGAGTTGCCGAAGGCGATTTCGGGCCCTGCCCGGATCCTGCCCTCAAATCACCGCGGGTTCTGCGCGGCCGCTTCATCGCGGTGCCGCGTTCGGGCGCGATACCGGGGGCAGTGAGTGTGTACGAGTTCGTACCGTTTCGCCTGGCGGTCCGGCAGCAGAGCCCCCATCCGGTCCGGAACCGCCAGGCATCCACCCGAAAGCCCGCCCTTGGCGGGCTTTCGCGCGTTTCGGGGCGCGATGCGCGGTGGCGGCGGGGCTGGCCGCGAACGGTTCAGGCGAACCGGCCCTGGCAGAACCAGCCGCCCGACATCGTGCCGCCATGGGCGAAGTACAGCCACAGGCATTCGCCGCCATCGGTCACCACCTGCCAGTAATCGCGCACGCCGCTGCGCCATTCCGGCTCGTCCAGCCACCATTCGGGGGCGATGCGTTCCGGGCCGATGGCCACGGCGGGGGTCAGGGTGCGGCCGCGCCAGCGAAACGGGCCGGTCAGGCGCGGCACCGGCGGCGCGGCGACCTGTTCGGACCGCCACATCACCAGCGGGCGCGGCACCGGAGGCGCCGGCCAGTCGGTTGCCGGCTCCGACCAGGCGGCGGCGACGCGGTGCGCGGTCTTTTCCGGGATGTGGCTGTCGGCGGGATGGGCGCGGCTGATCCGGTCCAGCCCGATGTGCGCACCCAGCCGCCCGACCAGATCGTCGAGCCGCGTATCCGTGGTCAGGCGGCGCATGGCGTCGGCCGCGGCCTCCATGTGACCGCGATGCTGGCGGGCATGGACCGGCTCGGTCACGAAGGCGTCCAGCCGGATGCAGTCGATGCCGAAGCCGGCGTCGATCCCGTCCAGCTTGACCACCAGAAGCGGGCGGATGCGATCCGGGTCGGCCGAGGGGCGGGCCAGGCCGATCTCGATGGTCTGGGTGCTGGCATCGCTGCGGCAAAGCTGCATCCGCAGGCGCCGCGCGCCGCGCCCCTTGCGCGCCAGCCGCGTGCCCAGCTCCGGCAGCAGCCGATCGAGCGCGGCGAGGATGTCGTCCTGCAGGCCGATCGGGTCGGGCAGGGTCAGCCGGACGGCAAAACTCGTCTCGGGCCGGGCGGGAGAGATCGGTTCCGGCTGGCTGCCGATCGCCTGGTCGAGCCGCTTGACCACGTCCTGCCCGTAGCGGCGGGCCAGCGCCGCGCGGGGAATGCCGAACAGATCGCCGATGGTGCGCAGCCCGACGCGCGACAGCGCCTCGGTGCGTTCCGCGCCGACGCGCAGGGCGGCGACCGGCAGCGGGCCGAGCACGGAATGCGCCTTGCCGGGTTCGGCGATGCGCAGCGGCCGGGCATCCGGCGTGCCGGCCGCGCCGGGGGCCGCGCCGCGCCGCGTGCCGCCACGTTCCCACGGGCGGCGCTTGGCGGCGCGGGCGCGGGTGGCGCGCGCTTCCTGGTCGATGGCGTCGCCGGAACGGTCGGACGCCGCCGTCTGCCCGGCATAGCGGGCCAGCGCCCAGGCCGCGCCCACCGTGTCGCCGATGCCGATCCGCACCGACAGGCCCAGATCGGCGCAATCCTGTTCCGCCTGGTGCGCCACCTGCTCTTCGCCGCCGAACAGGTGGGCGCAGCCGGTCAGATCGACGATCAGCCCGGCGGGCGCCTCTTCGGCCACCCAGGGAGAGAACTTGCCCGCCCAGCGCCGCAGCGCCGACAGGAAGGCGGCATCGGCGTGGCGGTCGGCGGGGCGCATCAGCAGGTGCGGGCACATCGCCTGCGCGTCGCGCAGCGGCTGCCCCTCGCGCAGCCCCTCGGCGGCGGCGGGCTGCGACAGCGAGGCGAGCACCTGCATGTTGCCGGTATCGGCAACCACGGCAAAGGGCGCGTCGGGATCGCCGCAGCCGGCACGCAGCAGGCGTTCGGCGGCAAGACGCGGAAACCAGATGGACAGGATACGGCGGCGGGGCATGGCAGCATGTTCGTTGTTTGTTCCAGGATAGGGTGAGTCGGCGGAGGGAGTCGAGTCGCCACCGGCCCGGCACGACACCCTTGACGTCGCGGCGCAACCGGCACAATCCGGGTCCGCGGCCGCCCCGGCCCAGAAGGACCGCCCATGCAAGCGGAAGAGCCGACCCGACAGGCGGCAAGCCCCATGCCGGACAGCCCGTTCTGCCCGGCGGACAGGATCGTGACGCGCCCGACCGATCACGACTGGGTGCGCCGCGCCGCCACGCGGCTGGAACAGGACCGCAGGCGCAGCGCCGACACGCATCTCGTGCGGCTCGACCTGCCAGGATTCGACGGCATCCCGATCTACCTCAAGGATGAAAGCACCCATCCCACCGGCAGCCTGAAGCATCGCCTTGCGCGGTCGCTGTTCCTGTACGGGATCAGCAACGGCGATATCGGCCCCGCAACCACCGTGGTCGAGGCGTCGAGCGGGTCAACCGCCGTGAGCGAGGCGTATTTCGCGCGGCTTCTGGGTTTGCGGTTCGTCGCGGTGATGCCGCGCAGCACATCGCGCGCCAAGGTCGACGCGATCGCGCAATATGGCGGCAAGTGCCATTTCGTGGACAGCGCCGACGCGGTCTATGCCGAGGCGGCCAAACTGGCGGAGGAGACGGGGGGCTTCTACCTCGACCAGTTCACCAATGCCGCGCGCGCGACCGACTGGCGCGGCAACAACAACATCGCCGAGAGCATCTTTCGCCAGATGCAGGGCGAAGCGGATCCGGTGCCCGAATGGATCGTGATGAGCGCGGGGACGGGCGGCACCTCGGCGACCATCGGCCGCTATATCCGCTACAAGGATCTGCGCAGCTCGCTTTGCGTGGTGGACCCGGAAAATTCGGTGTTCTTCGACGGCTGGAAGGACAAGCGGCGCGACCTGACCGCGAAGCAGTCGTCGCGGATCGAGGGAATCGGGCGGCCGCGGGTCGAGCCGTCGTTCATTCCCGGCGTGATCGACGCGATGATCCGGGTGCCCGACGACGCCTCGGTCGCGGCGATGCAGGTGCTGTCGGCGCATCTGTTCCGCAAGGTCGGCCCGTCCACGGGGACCAATTTCTTCGGCGTGCTCTGCATGGCATCCGAGATGAAGCGGCAGGGGCGCAAGGGGTCCATCGTGACGCTTCTGTGCGACAGCGGCGAGCGATACCTGGACACCTATTACGATCCCGGCTGGCTGCGGTCCTGCGGGATCGAGATCGGCCCCTGGGCCGCGCGGATCGAGCGGCTGGTGGAAACCGGGATCGGTTAGGGCGTGCCGCAGGCCTTCGGCTTCCGGTCTTCATCCGGCGGGGCGCCCTACACCCATTCGCGGAACGCCGCCAGCGGCGGGTAGGCGGCCATCGCCTCGGGCCAGACGAGGTGATAGGCGCCGACGCTGTAGGGGGGGGCCTCGGGGACGGTGACAAGGCGGCCGGCTGCCAGATCGGCCTCCACCAGGTAGTCGGGCATCAGCGCCGCGCCAACCCCGGCCAGCACCGCCTGCAGCATCGTGGCGAACTGGTCGAATTCCATCGCGCCGCCGCGTTCCAGGGGACGGCCCTGCGCCTCGAACCAGTGCGGCCAGGCGTTTCGGCGGGTGCGCAGGTGCAAAAGCGGCACGCGGCGCAGCAGATCGGCGCTGGCCTCGTGCCGGCCGCCAACCAGCGACGGAGCGGCCACGGGCAGGATCGTTTCCTCCATCAGCCGCAGCGAGCCGGTGCCGGGCCAGTCGTCGCGCCCGAAATGGATCGCGGCGTGAAACCTTTCCTGCGCGAAATCGAACGGCACGATCCGGGTCGTCAGGTTCAGCGTGATGCCGGGATGCGTCGACGCGAAATCGCCCAGCCGCGGGGCCAGCCAATGCGCGGCAAAGGTCGGCAGGATCGCCAGTTCCAGCGTTCCGCCATCGGGGTTGGTCGCAAGGCCGATGGTGGCGTTCGCAATGGTGCCGATGGCGCTGCGGATCTCGGCGGCATAGGCGGTGCCCTGCGGGGTCAGGACCAGCCGCTTTTTCACGCGCAGGAACAGCGCGCTGCCCAGCTGCGCCTCGAGCTTGAGGATCTGGCGGCTGACCGCGCCCTGGCTCAGGTCCAGCTCGGCCGCCGCCTCGGTCACGGATCCAAGGCGCGCGACCGCCTCGAACGCGGTGAGCCATGGCAGCGGGGGCAGGTAGCGGCGTTGCACCGGGGCGGTCCTTTGCGGCGGATGTCGGGGCCGAGTTAGGCGCCGAATGCGCACGAAGGCAAGCCGCGCCTCAGCCCAGCGCCGCCAGCACCGCCGCGGTGGTCGTCACATCGGCCACGTTCTGCATCGCGTAATTGATCGAGGCGGCGTGCCACTCTGCGTTCATCGTCGCGCAGGCATCTTCGGGGACGATCATGTGAAAGCCCTTGTCGGCGCCGGTGCGTGCCGTGTGCTCGACGCTCATGTTGGTCCAGGCGCCGCAATTGATGATCGTATCGCGCCCGCCATGGCGCAGATAGGATTGAAGGCGCGAGGTTTCCCAGGCCGACATGCTCATCTTTTCGACCACCAGATCGCCCGGCTCGGGCGCCAGCCCGTTTACCGGCGCCGCGCCCCATGTGCCGCGCACCAGCGCATTGTCCGATTTCAGGCTTTGCATCAGCGGCGCATGCTGGGCGAGGTACGGCGCGCCCGGCTCGATCACCATCCAGACATGGATCACCATCACCCCGCGCCGCCGAGCGGCGGCGGCAAGGCTGGCGGCATTGGCCACCACGTTCTGCGCGCTTGCATGGTCCGGCGCGCCCGAGGCGGCGAAGGCACCGCCGGGGATGATCACGTCGTTCTGCATGTCCTGCAGGATCAGCGCGCATCGCGCGGGGTCGATGCGGAAATCGAGGCTGCGCTTGACCATCAGCGCGGGCGCGGCAGATGCCGGGGCCGAAACGGCAGGCGACGGGGCTACCGGGGCGCTGGCCCGCGTGGTGGCGGCCACCCGCCGCGGATACATGAACGGCTCGATCCGGCCCTGCGCGCGCGTGTCCACCGAATAAAGCGAGGTGGTGGCGCAGAAATACAGCGTGCTCCAATCCTCGCCGCCCCAATGCAGGTTCGCCACCATTTCGGGGCAGGAGATCTTGCCCAGAAGCTCGCCGCGCGGCGCATAGACCCAGACGCCACCGGGCGCGGTGACATAGATGTTGCCGTCCCGGTCGGTCTTCATCCCGTCGGGCCGGCCGGGCAGCAGCCGGTCGGAAATCCCGCCCGCGAACAGGCGCATATTGGTCAGCATCCCGTCCGGGGCGATGTCGAAGACCCGGATATTGGCCTGTTCGGTGTCGTTCACATACATCAGCCGCTGGTCGGGCGAAAAGGTCAGGCCATTCGGCTGGCCGAACAGCGCGCGGTCCACCACCAGTTGCGGCTCGTCCCCCGGCCGGTGCCCCGGCGGCAGGCGGTATACCCCCTGGAACCCCATCTGGAGCGGGCGCGGCACGCCGAAATGTTCCTTGCGACCAAAGGTCGGGTCGGTGAACCAGATGCTGCCATCATCGCCCATGACGATGTCGTTCGGGCTGTTCAACTCGCGCCCCTGGTAATGCGAGCACAGCACCTCGCGCATCCCGTCCGGGGAAATGCGCACCACCGACGATGTGGAATGCTCGCAGACCAGCAGGTTCAGATCGGCATCATAGGTCATGCCGTTGCCCTTGTTCGAGGGCCGGGCGATTTCCTGCACCCCCGCGCCGGGCGTATAGCGGCGGCGCACGTCGCCGGGCATGTCGGAAAAGACAAGATGCCCCTCGATCGGATGCCAGAGCGGCCCCTCGGTGAAGATGAACCCGGTGCCAAGCTGGCGCACCGGCGCCCATTCGTCCACGATAGCGCGGAAACTGTCCGCGATTGCCTGATGTGCCATCACGCCCCCCTGTTGCCTTGCCCTGCCGCGCCGGTTCAGGCGGGAAACCACGCCCGGTCGGGCAGCGTTTCGGTGCTCGGCCCCGGCACCTGCATCCCCAGCCGGGCCACCACGCGCTGACGCTCGATCTTGGCGGGGCGGTCGTGGATCGGCAGCAGGAAGGTATAGTTGTTCATCAGCTTCTTGATGGCACCCTTTTCCTCGCGCTTGGATTGCGAATGGTTGCCGGTCACGCGCGGCTCCAGCCAGTTGTTGGTCTGGACATGGTTCACGATCTGGTCGTTGAAATCGTAGATCACGTCGCCGCAGATGCAGGCCAGCCCCTCGGCGGTCTCGACGATCACGTTCATCGAACCTTCGGTATGCGCGCCGGCATGTTCGCACCAGACGCCGGGGATGATCTCCTCGGCGGTGGTGATGTCGAGGTCGAGGAACCGGATCGCCTCGGGCTCGTAGATGCGGTCGACCAGGTGCTTGATGTCGGGTTTGGGATATTGCGGGTACATGATGCCGCTGACGGAAAACTCCATCTCGCGCCGGTTCAGGCAGACGGTCGTGTTCATCGGGAACAGGTCGTCCTTGCCGGCATGGTCGATATGCAGATGGGTGTGCAGGACGTATCGGATATCGCCCAGTTTCAGCCCGTGGCGGGCCAGCTGGTTCTCGATCATGTTGTCGTGGTATTGATGCCCGCGCATCCCCAGCGTTTCCATGATCGCATTGTCGCGATAGCCGGTATCGACCACCACCGGGTATTCCCCGCCGGTGATCAGGAACCCGTAGACCGGCACCCGCCGCGTGCGGCCGCATTCATGGCCAAGCACGAGAAAGCTGGTCTCAAGCTCGATATCGCCGTAGTCGAGCAGGTGGATTTGCAAGGCCATGTGGTCTCTCCCCTTCTTTAGGTCACAGCCGGTAGATCCGGGCCGCGGTATCGTTGAAAATCGCGTTCTGTTTCTTCTTGCTCAGCCCCTTGGCGCCTTCTCGGAAGGCGGCGAAGAGATCGGCATAGCTGGTCCACAGCTTCTCGATTGGAAAGTTTGATCCGTACATGCAGCGATCGGCGCCGAAGATGCCTTCGGTGGTCACGATCATCTCCTCGATGAAGGCCGGATCGTTGCGGTGGATGAAGGTGCCGAAGGCCGACAGTTTGACGGCCACGTTCGGGCAGTCGGCCAGCCGTTTCAGCCCGTCCTTCCACAGCCTGGTGCCGTCTTTCGAGCGATCCTCGCGCATCCCGGCATGTTGCAGGATGAACGTCACCTCCGGGCAGGCGGCGGCCAGTTCCGCCGCGCCCTCCATCTGCGACGGGAAGACCTGCAGATCGAAGCTCCAGCCGTAATCGGCCAGCCGCGCGACATTGGCCTGCACTTGGGGCGCGCGGCAAAGGTCGGGATCGGACGCGAAGCGATACAGCGGATTGCGATGCCAGTGGAACTGGTGGCGGATGCCGCGCATCAGCGCATGAGGGCGCAGACGGTCGAGCGCCGGGCGCGCATCGGCAACCGTCATGTCGGCGAAGCCGACGATGCCGGCGATCATGCCATGCGCCTCGGCCTGCTCCTGCACCCAGGCCACCTCGTCCGCCGCCCAGTTCGGCGCCCAATTGGCCTGGACATAAACCGATTTTTCGATCCCGGTCTCGTCCGTGTCGGCGATGTATTCGGGCAGCAGGTAGTCGCGCATCAGGGGCCGGTAGGATCCGAAGATGCGCGGCTGTTCCGGCCCCAACAGCCAGGGCAGGTCCTTTTGCAGCCAGATATGATGATGCGCGTCGATCATGCGGCATGTCTCCGGTCGTCATGGGCGAGCGTCAGCAGGCGCTGCACGATGGCCTCGGTGCTGCCGCCATCGGACAGGCTGTCGATCCAGGGCAGCGCACCGGCCAGCGCGGCGGTGGCGGGGCGATACTCGGGATCGGCGGCCAGCGGCGACAGGAAGGCGATCCGCCAGGCGATGCGCGACAGCCGCGCCAGCGCGTCGATCATCGCATCCGGGCTGCCGCGTTCCAGCCCGTCCGACAGGATCGCCACCGCCGCGCCGCGCGCGAAGCCTGCATAGCGCGGTACCGACAGATAGGCATGCAGCGCCTCGCCGATCCGCGTGCCGCCGTCGAAATCGGCCACGGCGGTGCCGGCGCGCGCCAGCGCCTGCTGCCGGTCCGAGGGGCGCAGGGCGGCGGTGATCCGGGTCAGACGAGTGCCCAGCGTGAACACCTCGGCCCGGTCCGCCGCCTGCACCAGCGCATGGGCCAGCCGCAGGGACGCGTCCGAGCGGTCCTTCATAGAGCCGGACACGTCGATCAAGAGCAGGATCCGCCGCTGCCGCGTGCGGCGCCTTGTGCGGCGCAGTTCCATCACGTCGCCGCCCCTTCGCACTGCCTCGCGCAGGGTGCGGCGCAGGTCCATGCGGTTTCCGCGCCGTGCCGGCCGGCGGCGGAACGAGCGGCGGCGCGGCAGGGCCGCCCCCGCCTCGCGGGCGAGCCGGGTCAGCGCCTCGGCCTCGCCTTCGGGGCGCAGGCTGCGCTGGCCCAGGCGTTCGGCGCCCGACGGCTCCGCCCCGATCTCGCTTTCATCCTCGTCGGCCTCGATATCGCGGGTCTCTCCGGTGGGCTCGTGCGCGGTGACTTCCTCGTCGTCGTCGCCTTCCGCCGGGGCCTGCAACACCTGGTCAAGGAACACCGCGCGGAACAGCGCGTCATATTCCGCCATCCGTTCGGGCGGCACCGCGAACAGCGCCAGCCCGGCGCGGTGGATATCGTCGATGCTGCCCGGCCCCAGCAGGCCCACGGCGGCAATGAAATCAATGGTCTGGTCTGGCGAAACCGCGAATCCCGCGCTGCGCAGCAATTGCGCGAACCTCACGAAGGGACGGTCGGCCTGCGGCAAGCTCATGCGGCTTCCCCCGGCAGGATCGCGGTCAGGCGGCCTTCGATATAGGTCAGATCGTCGTGATCCTTCAGCGCGACCCCGATGGAGCGGCGGAATGCCTCGGGCCAGCGGGTGCCCTGCGCGTTCAGCAGCGTCGCCGCCTCGGCCCATTCCACGGTTTCCGCGACGCCCGGCGGCTTGGCCAGCGGCTCCTCGCGCAGCATCCCGACAGAGGCGACCACGGCGCGCGCCGTCGCCTCGGCCACGCTGGAGGCGCGGGCCATCACGATCGCCGCCTCCTGCTCGGCATCCGGGTAGTCGATCCAGTGATAGACGCAGCGGCGGCGCAGCGCCTCGTGCAGGTCGCGCGTGCGGTTCGAGGTCAGCACCACCACCGGCGGCCGCGCCGCCCGCACGGTACCGGTTTCGGGGATCGAGATGGTGAAATCGGACAGGAATTCCAGCAGGAACGCCTCGAATTCGTGATCCGCGCGGTCGATCTCGTCGATCAGCAGGACCGTGTCGGCGGGGCTGCGCAAAGCGGTCAGCAGCGGGCGTTCCAGCAGGTAATCCTCGGAATAGAGGTTGACGTAGCCTTCGCCGGCCTGCCGGATCGCCAGCATCTGCCGGGGGTAATTCCATTCGTACAGCGCGCTGGCCGCGTCGATCCCCTCGAAACATTGCAGGCGCACCACGTTGCGGCCCAGCACGCCGCCAAGCGCCTTGGCGGCCTCTGTCTTGCCGACGCCGGGCGCGCCCTCCAGCAGCAGCGGCTTGCCCAGCGCCAGCGCCAGGTAGGCCGCCGTCGCCAGCGCCTCGTCCGCCAGGTATTGCGCGGCGATCAGCGCCTGCCGCAGTTCCCCGGGCGAGGAGATACCGGCAATGGTGGGGCGCACCGGCATCAGCGGCGTCCTTTCGGCTGGGCGCCGCCATTGGCGCGGATGCCGCGCAGCACCTTTTCGGGCGTGATCGGCAGCCGGTCGCAGCGCACGCCGACCGCGTTGTAGACCGCGTTGGCGATCGCCGGCAGGACAGGGTTGGCGCACATCTCGCCCGGCCCCTTGCCGCCGAAGGGCGCATCCTCGGCAGGGCGTTCCAGAACCGCGATGTGATGCGGGACGATCTGGCCGGGGCCGGGCATCAGGTAGCGGTTGAAATCCACGGGCGCATGGCTGCGGTCGGGATAATAGGGCTCGGTCGTCTCATACAGCGCGTGGCTGACCCCCATCCAGGCGCCGCCGATCAGCTGCTGTTCCACCAGCCGCGGGTTCAGCGCGCGCCCGACCTCGTAGGCGGAATTGATTTCGGTCACCTCGACCTCGCCGGTCTCGTCATCGACCTCGACATCGATGACCAGCGCGGCATGGGCGAAACAGGTGACCGGGGTCATCTCGCCGGTATCGGGGTCGGTATCCGACAGCGGAATCAGGAAGATGCCGCGCCCGGCCAGCGTGCGGCCCTGCTTGAACTGCGCAGCCGTCGCGGTTTCGGCCACGGTGATCGACCGGCCCGGCGCGCCCTTGACATGGATGTTGCCGCGCCCGTCCGTGTCCAGATCGGTCGCGTTAACCTCCAGCTCTTCGGCGGCAGCCTCGAGCATCTGCTTGCGGGCCTCGGCAGAGGCGCGGATCACCGCGTTGCCGACCCGGTGCGTCCCGCGCGAGGCGAAGGAGCCCATGTCATGCGGGCCGGTATCGCTGTCGGCGGTGTCGACATAGACATCCTCGACCGGCACGCCGATCGCCTCGGCGGCGATCTGGCGGGTGACCGATTTCATCCCCTGCCCCAGATCGATGGCCGCCAGCGCCACCTTGAACTTGCCGTCCGGCGTCGAATGGACCAGCGCCTGCGCCGGATCGCCGCCCAGGTTCATGCCGATGGGATAGTTGATCGCCGCAAAGCCGCGGCCCTTGTGGATCGCCATGTTCAGCGCCTCCTCGTGCCGGACAGGAACGGAGAACTGCCGGGCCGCCGAGTGCCGCGAGAGAACGGCTTGTCCGGGGCATAGGGCCGGTCGGGCGTGGCGGCGGGCGGCGGCGATTGCGGTTGCGGCTGCTGGGCCGGCGGTTGCGACGGCTGTGTCTGCGGCGCGGGTGGTTGCGGGGGCTGAGGCCGTGGCGGCGCGGCGGCCGGAGCCGAGGCTGGCGGCATGGCGGGGCGGGGCGGCGCGGGCTGCGGTGGGGCCGGTTGTGGGCTTTGCGGCATCGGCGCCTGCGCGGCCGATCCCATGGCGTGACCGATCCGCTCCGCCTCTATCTGCATGTCGGGGTTCTGCACGGGGGCACCGCCCACGGCGGCAAAATGCGTGCCCGCCGCGACCCGGCCGGTGCCGGTCTTCGCCGGGGCGGTCTCCGTCACCCTGCCCGCGCGCCGGTCGCCGATGCGGCCCTCGCTGTCGGTCACGGTCTCGGGAATCGCCACTCGGTCGGGCGTGCCCCCGCCGGTCAGCGACGATTGCGCCGCCGCCTCGGCCGAGATCGGCCAGCCGGCCTTGCCTGCCGCCACCTGGCAGCATTCGATCAGCGCGGTGTTCTTGGCCACGCGGCGATGCGCCTTCATGTCGCCGTCGCGGTAGGCGTTGAGGATCCGCAATTCCACCGGATCGACGCCGGTGACCTCGGCGATGCGGTCCATGTGGCATTCGATGGCGAAATCGACCGCCGTGATGCCGAAGCCGCGCATCGCCGTCGCGGGCGTGCGGTTCGTCACCACGCAATAGACGTTCGCCGCGACATTGGGGATGTGGTAGGGGCCGGGAATGTGGCCGACGCATTTCACGATGGCATAGGGCGACAGCCGCATGTAGGCGCCGGAATCGAAGAAGCCGGTGAATTCGCGCGCCACGATGGTGCCGTCGCGCATCACCCCGTCCTTGATCCGCCAGCGTTCGGCGCCGCGCGGCGCGCCGGCCTGCATCTCCTCTTCACGGTCCCAGGCGAAGCGCACCGGCCGCCCGGTCAGCATCGCGCCCAGCACCGCCGTCGGCTCCACGATGCTGTCGACCTTGCCGCCAAAGCCGCCGCCCGAGGTGCCGCCGATGAAATGCAGCCGTGACGACGGCAGGTCCAGCAGCTTGGCCGTGGTCCCCAGCGAAAAGAACAGCGCCTGGGTGTTGGTGTGGCAGACATAGCGGCCGTTCTGTTCGGGCGCGGCGATGGCGCCGCAGGTCTCTATCGGCGCCTGTTCGATGGGCGACATCTGGTATTCGGCCTCGACGATGTGATCGGCGGCTGCGAAGGCGGCGTTCACATCGCCATAGCGCATCTTCTGGTGATCGTAGAGCTCGTGATAATCGAAGGTATTGTTCGGATAGACCTCGTTGACCACCACGGCATCGGGTTTCAGCGCCTCTTCGGGGTCGAGGACATGCGGTAGAACCTCGTAATCCACCCGCACCTCGCGCACCGCGTCGCGCGCCTGCCGCTCGGTATCGGCGATGATCCAGGCAACCGTTTCCCCCTTGAAGCGGACCTTGTCATGGGCGCAGAACGGTTCATCATCGCGGCCGAAATTGATTAGGCTGAGCAGGGTGTTGAGGTTGACCGGCACGTCCCTGGCCGTGACGACGCGGCGCACGCCGGGCATCCGTTCGGCGGCGCTGGTATCCAGCGCGCGGATCCGCGCGTGGTGATGCGGCGAGCGGACGGCGCGCATGTGCAGAAGCCCGTCGAACAGGTGATCGTCGTAATAGGCGGTGCGCCCCGTGACATGGCCCAGGATGTCCTGCCGGATGGTCGGCTGGCCAATTTCCTTGAGCGTGTCGTCGCGTTCATCGGCGAACAGATCCTTGCGAAATTCCACACTTGTCATTGCGCCGCCCTCCTGCCGCCCTGCCGCATCCGCTGCGCCGCGTCGAGGATCGCATCGACGATCGGCTCGTAGCCGGTGCAGCGGCACAGATTGCCGGATATCGCCTCGATCACCTCGTCGCGGCTGGGGTCGGGCGTGCGGTCCAGCAGGGCGCGCGCGGCCATCAGCATGCCCGAGGTGCAAAAGCCGCATTGCGCCGCGAACCCGTCCATGAAGGCCGCTTGCAGCGGATGCAGATCCGGCCCGCCGGCCAGCCCCGCGACGGTGTCGATGCGCCGCCCTTCGACCGTTTCGGCCAGCGTCAGGCAGGCCAGCCGCAACTCTCCGTCGATCAGCACGGTGCAGGCGCCGCAATTGCCCTGGGCGCAGCCCTGTTTGGGCGACAGATCGCCCGCGCCGCGCCGCAGCACGTCGATCAGGTTCGCGCCCTCGTCCACGAAAAGCGCGGTTTCGGCGTCGTTCAGGGTGAATGTCAAAGGTGTGCGGGCCATCAGCGGCGCCCTCCCAGCAGCAGGCGTTTGAGGTGGACGGGGGCGACCTCGCGCCGATACCAGGCGGTCGCCAGCTCGTCGTCCTGCGGATCCAGACCGTCGCAGCAGGCCGCCAGCACCGGGGCGATGCCGTGCTCGTCCAGGCTGGCCCCGTTCAGCGCGCGTTCGGCCGCCTTGGCGCGCAGCGGGCCGGCGCCCATGTTGCCCCAGGCGATGCGCGGATCGGAGGGGCGCCCGGCGCCGCGCAGCCAGACCGCGGCACACATCATCGCCACGCCCTTGGGCTTGATCCGCGTCACCTTGGCATAGCGGAACTCACCGGCCGAGACGCGCGGGACGATCACCGCCTCGACCAGCCCGCGTGCCCTGTCGCGCGCGGCAAGGAACGACTCCATCGGTTCCGCCGCGCCCCCGGCGCGGATCACCTGCGCATCCAGCGCCAGCAGCGTGACCGCCAGATCGCCGTAGGGGCTGCGCGCGAACAGGTTGCCGCCCAGCGTGGCCATGTTGCGGATCGCCGGCCCGCCGATCAGCCTTGCGACGGGATGCAGGAACTCGACCTCGCGCGAGGCCAGCAGATCGGCCATGGTCGCACCGGCGCCGATGCGGATGCCGCCCGTGTCGGTGCGGATCTCGCGCGGGACCTCGCGGCAGCGGACGACCCGGTCGATCCCCGGATAACCGTAATTCACCGCCCGCATCAAGAGCGTGCCGCCGGCAAGGTAATGCACCCTTTCGCCAATCGCGCCCGCCGCCTCGGCCATGGTGTCGTAGCGTTCGACCGTCAGCATCGCGTCACTCCCCTATTCCCAGCTCGGCGCGGATCGCGGCGAAACCGGCCTCGTAGATGTTCACGCGCACCTGTTCCTCCAGCTCCGCCTCGCGCCCCTTGGGCGTGTCGAACCGGCAGTCCCATTGCCAGAAGGTCAGATCGCCGTCGGTCACCGGGATCAGCCGGACATGGGCCACGTAGTTCAGCAGCGGGATCGGCGTATCCAGCAGACAATAGCTGAACGTGGTTTCCGCATCCGACAGGGTCAGAAGCTGTTCGCGCAACTCCTCGCCGGTGCCCAGCCGGAACCGCCGCACCGATCCGATCCGGTCCGCATCGCGGCCCCGCTCGATCTGGCTGGTGGCGACGGCGGGATGCCAGCGGTCGTGGCCGTTGAAATCGCGCAGCACGTCCCAGACCGATTCTATCGGCGCCTCCATGATCGTGCTGCGGGATATCTTCACCATCGCTCAGCCGCCGAAATGCCGCTTGAGCGCGTCGAACCCGCCCTGGAACACATTGGTGCCGATGCCGCCCACCAGATCCTCGGCATCTTCGGGGGCACAGTCGAATTCGGCCGACCATTCGATGAAACAGCGGTTTCCGTCCGTCACCGGGGTCAATCGCAGCGTCGCCATGTAATCGGACAGCGGCATCGGCCCTTCGAGCATCGAATAGGTCACGAACAGGTCGTAATCGGACATGCCGACCAGCTGTTCGCGGATGTTGTCGCCGTTCTGCAGGTGAAAATTGCGGATGGCGCCGATCTTGTCGCCAGGCAGCGCGTCCTCGATCCGGCTGTCGCGGATCCGCGGATGCCAGCGCGGCAAGGCGTTGAAGTCGCGGATCCGGTCCCAGACCGCATCGGCGGCAGCGCCGATCACCGAAGAGACATAGACACGCGCCATCTATTTCGCCTCTTTCGGGGTGGTGTCGCCGGATCCGCTGCCCGAGCCGCCGCCCGAACCACCGCCTTCACCGCCGACCGGTTTCGGGCGTTGCCGCGCCGCCTCGGCCGCCGCGCGGGTCATGTCGGAGGCGTTGCGGAAGATGTCGGAGCGGGCGATGTTCGACCCGTCGATACCGATATCGGCCAGCAGGCTGTCCACCATCGGCGCCTGCACCCGGTAGCGCAGCGCCGAATTCATCACCTCGTCGGTGGGGCTGCCGCCGCCGCCCCCGCCGCCGGATCCGTTCGTGCCGCCCTCCTGCGACCAGTCCAGCCCCTGGGTGCCATTGCCCCCAAGCTGCATGATACGGATATCGTTGATCTTTTCCAGCGGCTTGACGCTGGCGGCGACGATGCCCTCGACATGTTCCAGCATCTTGCGCTTGAACAGGCTCGTGCGCGCGCCGTCCGACAGCACGTTCTCGGCCTCGTTGATCAGGCGATGCGCCTCGGCCTCGACGGCGGCGCGGACCTTTTCGGCCTCGGCGGCGATGCGCTTGCGCTCGGCCTCCAGCTCGGCCTCGGTGACGCCGACGCTCTTGGCGCGGGCGGCGATTTCGGTCTCGCCGGCGGTGCGGACCTTCTCGGCGGCCTCGACGGCGCGGGCGCGGGCATTCTCGGCCTCGACCGCGGCGGCGCTTTCATCAAGCGATTTCTGATAAAGCGCGATGGCCTTTTCCATCGTCGCCTCTTCCACCGCCTTCTCGCGGGCAATCTCCAGCTTGCGCCGGTCGGTCTGGTGGCCGATGCGGGCATCGTCCAGCCCCCGTTCGGACGCGATGCGGGCGCGCTCGATTTCCTCCTGGCTGGCGATCTCGGCCTCGCGCAGCGCCTGGACACGGGCGATTTCCAGCTGTTCCAGCACCTTGCGGCGTTCCAGCTTCTTCGCGTCGATCTCCTGCTCGGCAAGGATCTTCTCGGCATCCACGGTCTTCTGCTTGGCCACGCGCGCGGCCTCGATGGCCTCGTCGGCGGCGACCTGGGCGGCATCCAGCGCCTTGTTGCGCGCGATCTCCAGATTGCGGATCCGCTCGTCGCGGGCGATCTTGTCGGCGGTCGTCTCGGCCTCCTTCTCGATCCGCTGGCTTTCGACCAGCCGGCGAGAGCTGATCTCGGCCGCCTCGATCGCCTCCTGCTTCTCGATCTCGCGGCTGCGCAGTTCCGCGTCGCGGTCGATCTCGGCGGCGCGGCTGCGGGTTTCCTCGGAAATGCGCGCGGCGGTCACCGCCTCCTGTGCGGCGGAGCCGGCCACCTCGACGGCGCGGTTGCGCGCGATCTCGCGCTCGCGCATGTCCTGTTCGTAGGCAATGCGCTCGGCCGCCAGTTTCTTTTCCTTGGCGATGCGCTTGGCCTCGACGGCCTCCTGCGTGGCGGTTTCCGCTTCGGCGATGGCCTGTTCGCGGGCCAGGTCGCGTTCCTTCGTGCGCTCCTCGTTCTCGATCCGCTCGACGGCCGTGCGCGCCTCGGTGGCGATGCGGGCCTTCTCGACGGCCTCGCGGCTGGCGATCTCGGCCTCGTCGATGGCGCGGTTGCGGGCGATTTCCAGCGCGCGCACGCGCTCCTCCTGCGCGATGCGTTCCGACGCGGTCGCCTCGGTCGCGGCGATCTCGGCGGTGTCCAGCGTGCGGCGCCGCTCGATCTCCAGCGCGCGGGTTTCCTGCTCGGAGGAGATCCGCTCGGCAGCCAGCGTCTTTTCACGGGCGATCTTGGCGGCCTCGGTGGCCTGCTGCGAGGCGATCTCTGCCTCTTCCAGCGCCTTGCGCCGCTCGATTTCCAGCGTGCGGGTCGCCTTGTCGGAGGCGATGCGTTCCTCGCTGAGCACCCGGTCCTGGGCGATGCGCAGCTTTTCGGCCGCCTCGCGGGCGGCGATCTCCGCCTCATCGATGGCAAGGTTGCGGGCGATCTCGCGCTCGCGCATGGCGCGTTCCAGCGCGGTGCGCGCCTCGGACACGGCGTTTTCCTGGGCGATGCGGGCCTTTTCGGTCGCCTCGCGGGCCTCGATCTCGGCCGCCTCGATGGCGCGCTGGCGCTCGATCTCGCTGGCCTGGGTTTCCTGGTCCTTGGCGGTGCGGGCCAGGGTCAGCACCCGTTCCTGCGCGATGCGCGCCTTCTCGATCGCCTCGCGGGCGGCGATATCGGCGGCCTCGGTGTCGCGGGTGGACTGGATGCGGGTTTCGCTCAGCACCCGTTCCTGGCTGATCCGGGCCTTTTCGATGGCCTCGCGGGTGACGATTTCCGCCTCGTCGATGCTGCGCTGGCGCTCGATCTCCTGCTGGCGGATGCGCCGTTCGGAGGCGATGCGCGCCTCGGAGATCTGTTCCTCGTTATGGATGCGCGCGGTCTCGATGGCCTCGCGGTTGACCAGCGTGGCCTGTTCGGCGTCCTTTTCGCGCTCGGCGCGTTCGCGGGCCAGATCGGCGCGCTGCTGGGCGCGGCGAAACTCGATCTCGCGTTCCTGTTCGAGCCGGGCATGTTCGCTTTCGCGCTCGATCTCCAGGCTCTGCTTTTCCGCCTCGAGGTTGCGGGCGCGGATCTTGAGCATCGTGTCCTGCTCGATATCGTTGCGCAGCTTGCGGCGCGCCTCGATCGCCTCGATCACGCTGGTCAGACCTTCGGCATCGAACCGGTTGGACGGGTTGAAATGGGCAATATCGGTCTGGTCGATATCGAGGATCGCGACGCTTTCAAGCTCCAGCCCGTTCTTGTCGAGTCCTTCCTGCGCGGTGTCGATCACCCGGCGGACGTAATCGCCGCGCTGGACCAGCAATTCCTCCATCGTCATCTCGGCGGCGACGGCGCGCAGGGCCGACACGAACTTGCCCGACAGAAGCTGGTGGATGCGCTCCGGCTCCAGCGTGCGGCGGCCCAGCGTCGCGGCGGCCAGCGTCACCCCCTCGCGGGTCTGGGCGACGCGGACATAGAAGGACGCCTCGACATCGACGCGCATCCTGTCCTTGGTGATGACCGCGTGTTCGTTGCCTCGCACCACGCTCAGATCCATGGAGTTCATGTTCACCGGCGTGATGTCGTGGATGATCGGCCAGACGAAGGCGCCGCCGTCGATCACCACCTTCTCGCCCAGGAAACCGGTGCGCACGAAGGCGATTTCCTTGGTCGAGCGGCGATAGAGCCAGTTCATCACCCAGTAGAGGATGAAGATGACGATGACGGCCAGAATCAGCCAAAGGATCAGTTGTCCGATGATTTGCCCGGTCATTGCGTGTCCTCCCGCGCGGTCGTCTTGCCGGCCTTGCGGCCGATCTGTTTGAATTTGCGTGTCTGTTCGGTCAATGCGATCTCGGTCGGCAGCCTTTCCATCGACGAGGCGCCGTAAAATCCGTGGCAATTCCGGGTGTTGGCCAGAACGTATTCGGCATCCTCGGGGCTGGAGACGGGGCCGCCATGGACCAGCACCAGGATATCCGGGTTCACCTTCAGCGCCGCCGCGGCCCAGGCATCGGTCAGGCCCGGCGCTTCCTCCAGCGTGATGCCGGTCTGCGCACCGATGGCGCCGCCGGTGGTCAGGCCCAGATGCACCACGACGATATCGGCACCGGCCCCGGCCATGGCGCGGGCGTCGCCCTCGGAAAAGACGTAAGGCGTGGTCAGCAGGCCCTTTTCGCTGGCCAGGCGGATCATTTCGACCTCCAGCGCGTAGGACATGCCGGTTTCTTCGAGATTGGCGCGGAAGGTGCCGTCGATCAGGCCCACGGTGGGAAAGTTCTGAACGCCGGAAAAGCCCGTCTCGGCCACCTGGTCAAGGAACCTGTCCATCTGCCGGAACGGATCGGACGCGCAGACACCGGCCAGGACCGGGGTGTTTTTCACAACCGGCAGCACCTCTCCGGCCATGTCCATCACCACCGCGTTGGCGTCGCCGTAAGGCATCAGCCCGGCCAGCGATCCGCGCCCGGCCATCCGGTAGCGGCCCGAATTGTAGATCACGATCAGGTCGATGCCGCCCGCCTCTTCGCATTTCGCGGAGAGGCCCGTGCCGGCGCCGCCGCCGACAATGGGCTCGCCCCGGTCTCGCATGGCGCGGAATTTCGGCATCAGGGTGTCGCGGGTCAATGTGCTGCGGATCATCAGGCTCTCCGTGCCGGGGTTCGGGGAAGCGCGTGAAGCGCGCGAAAGGTCTGCACCACGAGGGCGGCGAATTCGGGATCGTTGATGTTCATCGGAACCCGGATCAGCTGGCGCTGCGCGCTTTGCCGGACGGTGGATTCGAGGCTGGCAAACAGCGCGGCGTCGGCCTTGGGATCCCAGAACGGCTGTCCCGGCGCATCCAGCGCCGACACCCCGCCCTCGGGCAGGAAAAACCGCACCGGCCCGTTCATCGCGTTCAGCTTCTCGCCGATGAAGCGGCCCATTTGCGCGTTCTCTTCGGGCGTGGTGCGCATCAGGGTGATCTGCGGGTTGTGCTCGTAGAACAGCCGGCCGCGATAGCGTTCAGGCACCGTGTCCGGCGCGTTGAAATTCACCATGTCGAGCGCGCCGCAGGCCCCGATATAGGCCCCGCCATGGGCGGCCATCGCATCGAACCGGGTCTGATCGGCCGGGAACACGCCGCCGGCGATCATGTCGCAGACCTCGGTCGTGGTCAGGTCCAGCACCGCCTCCAGCATGCCCGAGGCGAGCAGGTTTTCCATCGCCCGCCCGCCGGTGCCGGTGGCGTGGAAGACGAGGCAATCGTAATCGCCCTCCAGCTCTGCCGTGACCGCCTGCACGCAATCTGTCGTCACCCCGAACATGGTCAGCCCGATTGCCGGGCGGCTTTCCGCGGGGCGCTGGTCGGCGCGGGCCTTGACCATCCCGGCCAGCGCATGGGCAGCATTGCCCAGCACCTCGTGGGTGATCGCGTTCAGCCCCTGCACATCGGCGACCGAATGCATCATGGTGATGTCCGACGCGCCGACATATTGCGCGACATTGCCCGAGGCGACGGTCGAGACGATGATCTTGGGCACGCCCACGGGCAACGCGCGAAAGCCCGGCGCGACCAGCGCGGTGCCGCCCGATCCGCCCGCGCCGATCACCCCGGCAATGTCGTGCCGCCCGCGCACCCAGCGCTCGAAGGCCGTGGTCATGCCGGCCACAGCGCTGCCCCTGTCGCCGGTGAACACGCCCGACGTGCCGCGCGGATGCAGGCTGGCCACGGCATTCGGCGTCACCTCGGCGCCGGACGGCTTGCCGCTGGTGGACAGATCGACCATCGCTACCGCAAGCCCCGCCTCCTTGAGGATGTCGCGCACAAAGCGCAGCTCGTCCCCCTTGGTGTCGAGCGTGCCGCAGACATAGACGATGCCGCGCCGCGCGATATCGGCGCGCGGCAGGGCCGACACGCTCGATTCGGGCAGCGGCGTGACGGTGCGCGCGGCCTGCTCGATCACCCGCACCGGCACCGGCGGCGTCCAGCGCGTCGGCACCTTCGGGTTGGACATGTAGATGCGCACAGGCGCGCTCTCGGCGGCATGGCCTACGTCTTCGCGGGGCGTGGGCGCGGCGTCGGGAGTCGCGTCATGGGCGTGGCGGCCCACCCCCAGCAGCGCCTGTTGCAGATCGCGGTCGGCGGCCAGGACGGGCGCATCCATCACCCGGTCGATCCGGCCATTGACCATGATCGCCACCTTCTCGGCGACCGAACAGGCGACACCGATATTCTGTTCGATCACCAGCACCTCGATGCCGCTTTCCTCGCCCAGGTTCAGCAGCATCTCGGTGACCTGATCGACGATCACCGGGGCCAGCCCCTCTGTCGGTTCGTCCATCACCAGAAGGCGCGGGTTCAGCAGCAGCGCACGGCCGATTGCCAGCATCTGCTGCTCGCCGCCCGACAATTGCCCGCCGCCATTGTTCCGCCGTTCTGCCAGGCGGGGAAACACGCCGTAGATGCGTTCGGGCGTCCAGGCGCCGCCCTTCGTCGCCGCCAGCCGCAGGTGTTCATCCACCGTGAGCGAGCGCCACAGCCGCCGCCCCTGCGGGACATAGCCGACCCCCAGCTTGGCGATCTGGGTCGGGTTCAGCCCGACCAGCGACTGCCCGCCAAAGCTGATCGTGCCCGAGGCGACCGGCACCATGCCCATGATCGCCTTGCAAAGCGTGGTCTTGCCCATGCCGTTGCGCCCGACCACCGACAAGACGCCGTGATCCAGCGCCAGCGACACGCCCTGAAGCGCGTGCGAATGGCCGTAATAGACGTTGAGGTCGCGCACCTCCAAAGCCGGGGCGCCGCCGCGCGGGGCCGGCCCGCGCCCGCCGGACAGGCTACGGTCACGCATGGCCGCCCCCCAGGTACAGCGCCTGCACTTCGGGGTCGTCCTCGATCTCGGCGGGGCGGCCTTCCTTGAAGATGCGGCCATTATGCATCATCGTCACCCGGTCGGCGACGCGCAGGGCCACGTCCATGTCATGCTCGATGATGATGAAGCCGACATGCCCCGGCAGCCCGGTCAGAAGCGCCACCAGATCGGCGCGTTCGGTCGGGGACAGGCCGGCGGCCGGCTCGTCGAACAGGATGAAACGCGGCGCGCCGGACAGCGCCATGGCGATTTCAAGCTGGCGCTGCTGGCCATAGCTGAGATCGGAGACCTTGGTCTGCATCGCATCGTCCAGATGCACCATGCGCACCAGATCCTCGGCCGTCTGCATCAGCGCGTCGGACCGGCGCACCCTCCGGAACGAGAACCGCCCGCGCGACACGCCCCGGCAGGCGATATAGACGTTGTCGATCACGCTGAGCCCGGCGAACAGCAGCGAGATCTGGTAGGTGCGCCGCAGCCCCCGGCGGATCCGCTCCTGCGCGGGAAAGGCGGTGACATCCTCTCCGAAGAACCGGATCGCGCCGGTCGTCGGGGCGAAATCGCCGGTGATGCAGTTGAACAGCGTGGTCTTGCCCGCGCCGTTCGATCCCAGCACCGCGCGCCGCTCGCCGGGGCCGACGCGCATCTCGATCCCCGCCAGCGCTTCGAGAGAGCCGAAGCGTTTCGACACGTCCCGCAATTCCAGCGCGAAATCGGCGGCCTGCCGGGCGGCGGGCGCGGCGTTCATGGCAGATCGCTCCGGTCGCGGCCGGTCAGCGGATCGCGGCGCATGCTGGCGCGCAGCTTGTCCCACAGGCCGAGGATCCCGTCGGGAGAGAAGAACACGATCACCAGGAATCCCAGCCCGATCAGCAGCTGGAACCGTTCGCCAGACAGGCCCAGCGCGACCAGCACATCGACCGCGAAAATCTTGAGCAGCACGTAGATCAGCGCGCCGATGAACGCGCCGATCGGGTGGCGCAGCCCGCCGACCACGGCGATCACCAGGATGTCGATGGCCGGCCCGATGGCGATGGTGCCCGGCGAGATCTGCGACGATTGCCAGGTCAGAAGGATGCCGCCCACCCCCGCGATCAGCCCGGCCAGCGCATAGGCCGCAACCCGGTGCGCGGTGACGTTGTAGCCCAGCGCCGCCATGCGCCGCGGATTGTCGCGCACCCCCTGAAGCGCCAGCCCGAATGGCGCGCGCGCCAGGTACAGCACCAGGAAATAGCCCGCCGCCGCCCAGAACAGCGACAGGTAGTAGAAGGCCACGCCCCCGCGCCAATCCACCCCGAACAGGTGCGGCGGCAGGACCGAGTTGAAGCCCTGAAAACCGTTGAAGATGTCGTAGTTCTGCCGGGTGAAATAGAAGAACGCCGCCGCGATGGCCAGCGTGATGACGATGGTGTAGATCCCCTCGGTCCGCACGGCGAGCCAGCCGACCAGAGTGGCGAACAGCACCGTCAGGATCAGCGCCAGCGGGATCACCGCCCACCACGGCCAGCCCTGCGAGATCGTGTCGACCGCGCTGTCGCCGAAGATCGCCACAAGGTAGCCGGCCAGCCCGGCAAAGGTCATCTGCGCCAGGCTGACCATGCCGCCATAGCCGCCCAGGAAGGTCAGGCTCAGCGCGATAAGGCCCAGCACGAAGGACCAGCCCATGATCTGGAACAGGATGAAGGGGGACACGAAGGCCGGCAGCACCAGCAGCAGCACGCCCACCACCCAATAGGCGGGGGGCACCCTGTCCAGCGTGCCGCGCGGGCGTTCGGCCGCCGATGTGCGATCCACCGCCACCATCGGTCAGGACCGCCCCAGCAGGCCCTGCGGCCGGAAGGCCAGCACGACCACCATGATCAGGAAGGTCAGCACCACCGCATAGGTCGGGAAATAGACCGAGCCGAACTGTTCGGCCAACCCGATCAGCAGCGCGCCCAGCGCGGCGCCGGGGATGCTGCCCATGCCGCCGACGATCACCACGACAAGGCTTGCCAGCAGAAAGCGCGTATCCTCGCCCGGCGCGATCGACTGGAAGGTGCCGCCGACCACGCCGGCGATCCCGGCCAGCCCGGCGCCGAAGCCGAACACGCCGATGAAGATCAGCTGGATGCGGATGCCGGAGGCGGCCAGCATCTCGCGGTCATCGACACCGGCGCGGATCATCATGCCGATCCGGGTGCGGTTCAGCGCCAGCCACATCGCCACCCCGACCACGACCGCGAACAGGAAGATCACGATCCGCACCATCGGATATTTCATGAAAACCGGGGTGCCGTCGCTTTTGACGGCGGTGACAAGGAATGTCTGCATCGGCCCCGACAGCCATTCGGGCGGGTTGATGTTGTAGAAATCGCCGCCGAAGCCCCACAGCATCAGGTCGGCCACGACGATGGAAATCCCGATCGTCACCAGCGTCTGGCGCAGATCCTCGCCCTCCATCCGGCGGAACACCAGCACCTGCAGCAGCACGCCGCAGGCGCCGATGACGACAAAGGCGATGGGAAAGGCCAGGATCCACGACCCCGTAAGGCTGGCGGCGTAGAACCCGGCATAGCCGCCCAGCATGTACAGCGTGCCATGCGCCAGGTTGACGTTGCGCATCAGCCCGAAAATCAGGGTAAAGCCGCTGGCGACCAGGAAATACAGCCCGCCCAGCGTGATCCCGTTGAACAGCGCGTTGAGGAAGATCTTCTTGCGGCCGATGGCATCGGTCAGCCCGTCGGGCCAGGCCGCGAATATCAGCCACAGAAGGATCGCCGCCGCCAGCGCGATGATTGCAGTCCAGACGGGATGGCGCGTGGTGAACCGTCTCATCCGGTTCGCCTCGCGCGCGGTCCCGCGCAAATGTCGCCGCTGCTGGCGTATCCGCGCACCTGCCGGCCTCCGTCGCTTTCCGTCACGGGAAACATGCTAGGCGCGGCGGCGGCCGGGGGTCATACCCTACAGTCTGCTAGGTTCCCTGATCATCGGAAAAGCGTCACCCGAAAAGCGGTGCGGGGAACGCATCCTCGGCGACATGCGCGACGCGCCGGTATTCGCTGGGCGCGATCCCGACATTGGACGAGAAGAACCGCGTGAAACTGGCCTGCGAGGAAAAGCCAAGCTCGAAGGCGATGTCGGTGACGGTCTTGGGCGTGCGCAGCAGGTCGGCCAGCGCCTGTTCGGACCGCAGTGTGTTCATGTAGACATTCGGCGTGACGCCCATATGCTGCTTGAACAGCTTGAAGAAATGCGGCCGCGACAGCCCGACGCTGCGGGCCAGCTGCTCCATCTCGATATCCTCGGTGAACCGTTCCTGGAACAGCGTCAGCGCGCGGCGCACCCGAAAGTCGTTGGAGCGGCGGCAGGCCTCGGCGCGGCGGGTCTGCATCGCGCCGACCCAGGTCATGTCGAAACATTCGCGCGTCAGGCCGAACAGCGCCTCGTTGAAGCGCAACTGGTCGTCGCCGGCCAGCAGCAG
Source organism: uncultured Paracoccaceae bacterium (assembly GCA_947503765.1). GTDB lineage: Bacteria > Pseudomonadota > Alphaproteobacteria > Rhodobacterales > Rhodobacteraceae > Psychromarinibacter. The sequence goes on from CANNFA010000007.1 coordinate 94,332, forward strand.
CGCGGTCAGCCGGTTCACCGCATCGCCGATCTCGGCCGTGACCGGCAGCGCGTTGCGCCCGAATTTCAGCGCGAATTCGGCGGACATCGAGTTTTCGAGAAACCACATCGGCTTGATGTACAGCACAAGGCAAAGCTGGGTCTCGCCGTCCGGGACGTGAAAGCTGTGCGGCTCCCACGGGCTGACGGCGACGCCGGTGCCTTGCAGCAGATCGTAGCGGCGCCCCAGAACCTGCACATGCCCCGGCGCACCGTCGACATAGAACACGATGTGCCCCTCGCGGTGCGCATGGGTGATGATGGTCTTGTCAAGCTGGTACAGCGCGGCACGCCCGAACGCACCGTGACAGACCGCGATGGCATGACTCATGTCGCGACTCCCCCCTCAGGGCGCGAAATGATCCAGCCGCAGCGTGACCGTCCTCCCAATCGTGCCCGTCAAGGCCGTATCGGGGCATATCGGGCCTGTATCTGGCAAGACGTGACGCGGGAAAAACAGACTTTCGGATATGAAACGGGCTTGCGCCTTGTACATATGCTGCAACAGGCGCGCCGTGCCGCCTACCACACCGCCTTGAGCACGGCATGGCCAAGGCCGCGCGGAATCAGGTGGCTGCGCTCTGCCCGTGCCGCCGCGCCGCGCAGGTGGTCGCGGCTCACGCCCAGTTGCGACAGCCGCGCCGCGCCGCGCCCCTGGTCCAGAACGCCGCGCAGGCGCGCCACGCTCCAGCCGCCGCCCATCAGCCGGCCCAGCGCATCGGCCTTGTCGGCATCCGGCCCCATCGCGTCCAGCGCGCCGGGCAGGATCAGCCGCGCGGCGGCGGCCGGTTCCATGCCGGCATGTTCGCGGCGCAAGGCCGCCGTGAGCATCTGCGCCGGGCCGATCCCCTTGTCGAGGCTCAGCGCCGCGTTCAGCGCCGCCGCCATCAGATCGCGCAGCAGGTCGAGGTCGGGCGCGCCGCCCAGCCGCGGCAGCAGCGCAAGGCAGCGGCGGAACGCATCCAGCGCCATCCCGTCGGCGGGCGGGTTGTAGGCTTCGGCCAGATACGCCTCGGTCGCGCGCACCAGCGAGATCATCACCGATTGCAGCGCCGCATCCGGCCCGGCGCCCAGCGTCAGAGTCGGATCGCAGATCAGCACGGTCGGCAGGCTGCCCTGCCATGTCTCGAGGTTGGGGCGGCAGGGATCGGGCAGGCCGTCGATTCCCGGCACCGCGTATAGCGGCAGGCGGTCGCCGCCGGCGCCGCGCAGATCCCGGCGCAGCCGGCGGCCCAGCTCGATCGCACGGGCCGAGCCGAAGGCGATGACCACGTCCACGCCCTGCCCGGCAGCCAGCGCCGCGACCTCGCGCGCGGCCTCCGCCATGTCCGCGCCGTCCGTCAGACCCCAGGACAGCCCGGCCCGCCGCCTTGGCAGCCCGTCGCGGATCCGTTCGCAGGTTTCGGAAGTGTCCAGCGGTGTCGGCCCCAGCAAAAGCGGGGTCCGAAGCCCGGCCTTTTCCATCTCGGAATGCAGGGCCTCTTCCAGCACGTAATCGGCGAAATGCACACGGGTCGGATAGGTGATGAGCGTCATGGCCGCCACCGCTGCGATTTCACCAAGGGCCGGGCCCGGCGCGACGCCGGACCCGGAAGTGTCAGCGAACCCGCGTCAGTATTCCGACTTGCATTCGGGGTTCTCGCGGCTGGGCAGACCCAGTTCGGCGAAAGCCTCGGGCGACAGGCCCAGCGTCTGGTTGACGTTCTCGACGACCTTCACCAGTTCGTTGGCCAGCGTGCCATCCTCGCGCTCGACCACCTCGGTCACGACGTTGGTGCCGATCGCCTGGCGGTTCTCGTCCAGGGTGATCGTGCCGGTCGGCGATTCCAGCGTCAGGTTCGACAGGCAGTCGCGGAACGCTACCTGGTCGTCGGACAGGTCGCCCTCGACCGTGTCAAGGCATTGCAGCGCCGCGTTGGTGGCGTTGTAATAGCCGGTGGCGAACAGCGACGGCGACGGGAACCGCTCGCCCTCGGGGAAGGCATCGCGGTAGGCGTCGACGTATTCGGTCCAGCGCGGATCGTCCCAGGTGTCGGCCTGCGGCCCGGAGGACGGAACCCCGATCAGCGCCTCTTTCGCGCGGCCCTGCGAGTTCAGCACCGAGGCATCCACCATGATCGTGCCGCCGATCAGGTTCGCCTCGCCGCCGGCCTGCTGGTACTGGTTGAGGAAGTTGACGGCATCGCCGCCGCCCAGCCCCAGGTAGATCGCGTCGACCTCGTCGGGCAGTGCCGCGATGATCGAGCCGAAATCCTTGGTGCCCAGCGGCACCCAGAAGCGTTCCGTGACCTCGCCGCCGGCCTCGCAGAACTCCGTCACGAAGCCGAAGACCTGCGTGTAGATGAACGAGTAATCCTCGCCGATCGTGGCGACGGTCTTGTAGCCCTTCTCGTTGAAGACGTAATCGCCCAGCCCCTTGGACCATTGCGCGCCGTCGATGTTGAAGCGGAACAGGTTGGGCGACGGATCGACCATGGTCATTTCCATCGCGCCGGAAATGCCGTTGATGAAGGTGACATCGGGCTGGGTCTTGGAATAATCGCGGATGGCGATCCCTTCCGAGCCGGAAAGCGGCCCGATCACGAAATCGACGCCGTCCTGCTCGACCAGCTTGCGCGCGCCGCGCAGGGCACTGTCGGGCGTGGTGTCGGTGGATTGCACGACGATCTCGATATCGCGGCCGCCGGCCTTGTGATCGTGCTGCATAAGCGCCAGTTCGATGCCGCGCATCCCGTCCTGGCCGGGCACCGCGTAGGTGCCTTCCAGCGCGTTCAGAATCCCGATCGTGATCGGCCCGTCATCCTGCGCCGCCGCGCCGGTGGCCCCCACCGCGATCAGCGCGACCGTGGACAGCGATCCAAGCAAACCCCTTGTCATGTTCTCTCCTCCCGGATTGTGTCGATACGCGGGTCGGGACAACCCCTTCGCGCCCCCGGTATCCCGCATCCAACGTGCCGCAAAGCGGCCGGATCCCGATCACCCGAAGTGCGCTTGCGTAACCGGGCGTCTGTTTTTTGGGGCGCCCGCGCGCCGGATCAGGGCGCGGGCGGCGGGCCGGGCTCGGGGGCTTTCGGCGGCAGGCGCATCGCCACGAAGACCCCGGCCAGCACCGCCATCAGCGCGGCCAGGATCAGCGCCGTCTGCCACAGGCTGACGGCCGCGCCGATCCCGGCCAGCACCTGAAGCAGCACGCCAACCGTGCCGATCAGCAGCGGCGGCGCCAGCCGCCACGGCCGGTCCGTGAACATCAGCGCCGCGGCGCCGAACCCCGCGACCAGCATCAGCACCTGGGCCACGATCTCCAGCGTCGGGGTGCAGCGGATCGCGTTGCCCAGCGTGTCCGTGTCCGGCAGGCAGCCATGATCGGTGAAGATCGCCATGTAGACCTTGAGGATCAGCGCCGCCGCCAGACCCAGCCCCAGCAGCATCCGCGCCACGGTGGCGACGATCTGTGCCGGCCGCTCGAAGGCGCGGTGCAGCGGTTCAGAGGCGGTGTCCACGGGATCCATCGCGTTCGTCCTGGTTGTCGGCCTGCACGCAGCGTTCCGCCGCGCCGCGCCAAGATCAACCGCCGCCGGTGCGCGGATATTCCCCAGCGTCTGAAAAACCGCCTATAGCGCCAGCGCGCGCTGATCCTCGCGGCCCATGGACACAAGGCGCGGCACCTTATCCATCGCGGCGCGGAAATCGGCCTTGCCGGTCCAGCCGCGCCAGCCGCCCAGCGTCAGCGACTGCGCGACGGCGCCGCCCAGCGTCGTGCCCGGCCCCAGCACGATGAACACGTCCGGCATCAATTCGCGCGCGGCAGTGCGGATCGCGGCGGTGAAATCGTAGGGGCGCACCACCTGGTGCCCCAGCGTGTAGTCCCACAGCGCGGCGATGTCGGTGACCTTCGGCTGCCAGATCGCGCCGCGCCCGTCGATCAGCGGCAGGTCCGGCTGCTGCCAGCCGTCGCGCGGCAGTTCCGCCCGGCCCCGTTCGGCGACGGGTTCCTGAAGCGCGGTGTGAAACGCGGCGTGGTTCGGCAGGCGCATCGGAAACCGGTCCTGCACCGCGGGCATTTCCGCCTCGAAGGCGGCCAGCCCCTTGTCGTTGCCGGCCAGGACCAGCATCCCGCCAAGGTCGATGGACAGCGCCAGGTCGTGGCCGGGGCGCGCGGCGATGTCGGCCATCTTGGCTTCGATCTCGGCGCGGCGGCCGGGGATCGGGCGCCAGTCGTCATCCGTGAACGGATAGATGAGCTGCCCGCCGATCAGATGCTTCTGCATCAGCGTGCCCATCGTGTTGACCAGGGTCAGCCCGTCCAGCGGCCCCAGCACCCCGGCACAGGCCAGCGCGATGTACCAGCCCATCGAATTGCCGGTGACGCCGACGATGTCGAACCGGTCCCGGTCGATGGACAGGAAATCGAAATAGGCGCAGGCATGGATCAGCGGCGAGGCGTTGTCGCCGCGTGTATGGCGGGCGATGGAATAGCGGTCGGCGGTATCGAGCGCGGTTATGGGCTCCTGCCCCTGCGCTTTGCGGTAGGCGTCGAACTCGGCCAGCAGCGCGGCCTTGTCCGGGTGCAGGCGGCTCAGGCTGCCAAGCTCGGGCTTGTTGTAGGTGCCGCGTCCGGGGGCGACGATGACGGCGCGCTGTCTCATGCCTGCCCCCACAGCGCGGCCGCCGCCTCGGCGATGCTGCCCCGCGACGGCATGGTCGCCGCATAGGCGGGGCCGGTGGCGATGAAGCTGTCCTCGGCCGCAAGGCGGCGCGCCGGCAGATCGGTGCGTTCCGCAAGCAGCGTCATCAGCGCCTCGGAGACGTTGCCCGACCGGCGGCATTCGTCCACCACCAGCACCTTTTGCGCGCCCTGAACCGCGTCCAGCAGCGCCTGTTCCGGCAGGGGCGCCAGCCAGCGCAGATCGACGATGCGCGTGTCGATGCCGCGGGCCTGCAATAGCGGCGCGGCCTGCTGCGACAGGTAATGCCCGTTGCCATAGGTGACGATCGCCAGCGGGCCATCGCCGGTCACCCCCACCTCGCCCAGCGCGATGGTCCGGTCCGGGGCGGGATAGGGACGCATCCAGCCGCCATCCTTGTCGCCGTGCAGATCGCGCATCGGATAAAGCGCGATGGGTTCCACGAACACCACCACGCGCTGTTCCTCGCGGGCCAGCCGCACGCATTCGCGCAGCATCTTCGCCGCGTCGTCGCCGCGCGACGGGACTGCCAGCACGATGCCGGGAATGTCGCGCAGCACGCCCAGCGAGTTGTCGTTGTGGAAATGCCCGCCGAACCCCTTCTGATAGCCCAGCCCGGCAATGCGCAGCACCATCGGGTTGGTGAACTGCCCGTTCGAGAAGAACGGCAGCGTCGCCGCCTCGCCGCGCAGCTGGTCCTCGGCGTTGTGCAGGTAGGCCAGGAACTGGATTTCGGGGATCGGAACGAACCCGTTATGCGCCATGCCGATCGCCAGCCCGAGGATGGATTGCTCGTCCAGCAGCGTGTCGATCACCCGCGACGGACCGAACCGGGCCTGAAGTTTCTGGGTGACGCCATAGACCCCGCCCTTGCGGCCCACATCCTCGCCCATCAGGGCAAGCTCGCCATGTTCGAGCATCAGGTCGGTCAGCGCCCAGTTCAGCAGCCGCGACATCGGCTGCGGTTGGTCGAGCGTTTTCATGTCGGCGCCGAACGCGGCCGCGCGTGCCTCGGCCGGGGGGCCGTTGGTCGGCGCGCAGGGGCGCGGCGGCGGGATCAGCGACGCCATGACTTCGGACGCGGTTTGCAGGCGCGGGCGCTTCACCGCCTCTTCGGCAACCTTCTCGCATTGCGCATCGAGGCTGTCGTAGATCTCCAGCACCTCGGCGGCTGTCAGCGTGCCGCTGTCGATCAGCAGGCGGGCGGAATGCAAAAGCGGATCGTCGGCCTCCCAATCCTCGAAGACCTGCCTGTCCAGATAAGTCTGCTGCATGTCCGAGCCGGCATGGCCGTACAGCCGCACCAGCGACAGGTGCAGGAAGGCCGGCTTGCGGCACCGGCGCACGTAATCGGCGGCCTCGGTCGCGGCGCGGTAGGTGTCGAAGATGTCGAGCCCGTCGGCATGGAAATACCGCAGCCCCGGTTTCTGCGAATAGTTCGCCGCCACCCAGCCCTTCGGCGTGCGCACCGAGATGCCGATGCCGTTATCCTCGCACACGAACAGCAGCGGCAGGGGCACCGACTGGTAGGAGGTCCAGCAGGCAGAGTTGATCGCGCCCTGCGCGGTGGAATGGTTCGACGACGCATCGCCGAAGGAACACATCACCAGCCCGTCATCGGCCAGCACGCGGTGTTCCGGCGGATGCCGCCGCGCCAGCCCGATGGAATAGGCCGCGCCGACCGCCTTGGGCAGATGGCTGGCGATGGTCGAGGTCTGCGGCGGGATCATCAGCGGCCGCGATCCCAGCACTTTGTGCCGCCCGCCGGAAATCGGATCCTCGGTCGAGGTGGAAAAGCTCAGCAGCATGTCCCAGGTCGGCGTGGTGCCCGGCACCTGCGCCGAGCGCATCGTCTGGAACGCGCCGTCGCGGTAATGCAGGAACGCCATGTCGTCGGGCCGAAGCGCGGCGGCGACGGCGGCCATGCCTTCGTGCCCCGACGAGCCGATGGTGTAATACCCCTGCCCCGCCGCCTGCATCTTGCGCGAGCGGCGGTCAAGGTTGCGGCTGAGGCATTGCGCCCGGAACACCGCAACCGCCTGTTCGGGCGGCAGCGGTCCGGCGGCGGCGGTGCCGCGCGGCAGGTCGCCGGACCGCACCCGGCCGCGAAACGCGTCGTGAACGATGTCGGCACGATCCATGACGGCCGCCTAGAAGAACGCCTGAAGGCCGGTCTGCGCGCGGCCCAGGATCAGCGCGTGAACGTCGTGCGTGCCCTCGTAGGTGTTCACCGTCTCCAGGTTGACCATGTGGCGGATGACCTGGAATTCCTCGGAAATGCCGTTGCCGCCATGCATGTCGCGGGCCATGCGCGCGGCATCCAGCGCCTTGCCGCAATTGTTGCGCTTGATGAGGCTGATCATCTCGGGCGCGGCGCGCGCCTCGTCCATCAGGCGCCCGGTGCGCAGCGCGGCCTGAAGGCCCAGCGCGATTTCCGTCTGCATGTCGGCCAGTTTCTTCTGGAACAGCTGCGTCTGCGCCAGCGGCTTGCCGAACTGCTTGCGGTCCAGCCCGTATTGCCGCGCCGCGTGCCAGCAGAATTCCGCCGCGCCCATCACGCCCCAGGCGATGCCGTAACGCGCCCGGTTCAGGCAGCCGAACGGCCCCTTCAGCCCCTGCACGTTCGGCAGCAGCGCATCCTCGCCGACCTCGACATCCTTCATCACGATCTCGCCCGTGGTCGAGGCGCGCAGGCTCAGCTTGCCCTCGATCTTCGGCGCGCTCAGCCCCTTGGTGCCCTTGTCCAGGACGAAGCCGCGGATCTTGCCGTCATGGGCGTCGGATTTCGCCCAGACGATGAACACGTCCGCGAAGGGCGAATTGGAGATCCACGTCTTGGTCCCGTTCAGCACATACCCGCCATCGGTCTTCTTCGCCCGCGTCTTCATCCCCGCAGGGTCGGAGCCGGCATCAGGCTCGGTCAGGCCGAAACAGCCGATCCATTCGCCGCTGGCCAGCTTCGGCAGGTATTTCTCGCGCTGCGCGTCGGTGCCGTAGGCGTGGATCGGGTACATCACCAGGCTGGATTGCACCGACATCATCGACCGATAGCCCGAATCGACCCGCTCGATTTCCCGCGCGACAAGGCCGTAGGCCACGTATCCCGCACCGATCCCGCCGTATTCCTCGGGGATGGTGACCCCCAGCAGGCCCATCTCGCCCATCTCGGCAAAGATGCCCGGATCGGCCGTTTCCTCGCGGTAGGCGCGAATGACGCGCGGTTGCAGCTTTTCCTGGGCATAGGCGCGGGCGCTGTCCTGGATCATCCGCTCGTCATCGTCCAGCTGCGAGTCCAGCAGCAGCGGATCGGACCAGTCGAACGAGGACAGGTCGGGGGCGTCTTTGGGTTTCAGCATGGAAGGTTCCTCAATCTTCAAGGGCGGCGACGGCGGCCGCGATTCGGCGGCAACCCTCGGCAAGGTCGCCTTGCGAATATGCATAGGACAGACGGAAATGGCCGGAAAGCCCGAACGCCCGTCCGGGCACCACGGCAACACCGGCCTCGTGCAGCAGGTACTGGCAGAAATCGGCGTCGGTTTCGATCTTTTGGCCGGCCGGGGTGCAACAGCCGAAGGTGCCGGTGCAGGCCGGGAACAGGTAGAACGCGCCGCCCGGCTCGTCGCAATGCAGCCGCCCGGTGGCGTTGATCCGCTCCAGCACGAAATCGCGGCGGGCGCGGAACGCGGCGCGGCGTTCCGCCAGCAGATCCTGCGGGCCGGTCAGCGCGCCCAGCGCCGCCGCCTGCGAGATCGAGGACGCGCCCGAGGTCGATTGCCCCTGGATCGCCACCATGGCGCGGATCAATTCTGCCGGGCCGATCCCCCAGCCCAGCCGCCAGCCGGTCATGGAATAGGCCTTGGACACCCCGTTCACGATCAGCATCCGGCCCGCGAGCTCCGGCGCGGCGACGCGGAACGAGGTGAACGGGCGATAGGCGATGTGCTGATAGATCTCGTCGGACAGCACCATGACCTGCGGATGATCGGCCAGCACCTTCGCCAGCGCCACCAGATCGTCCGCGCCGTACAGCGCGCCCGACGGATTGCCCGGCGTGTTCAGCATCAGCCAGCGGGTGCGCGGCGTGATCGCGGCGGCAAGGTCGGCGGGCGTGATGCGGAACCCGGTTTCCGCCGATGTCGCCCGCGGCACCAGCACGCCTTCGCAGGTGGCGACGGTATCGGCATAGGTGGTCCAGTACGGCGTCGGCACGATCACCTCGTCGCCCGGATCCACCGTGGCGAGAAAGGCGTTGCTGATCACCTGTTTCGCCCCGGTGCTGACGATGATCTCGCCGGGATCGGGCCGCACGCCGGTCCAGCGCGCGTTGTCCTCGGCGATCGCCGCGCGCAGCGCCGGGGTGCCCTGGGTCGGCGGATAATTCGTCTGCCCGTCAAGCGCGGCCCGGTGCGCCGCCTCGATCGCATGCGGCGGGGTGGGAAAATCCGGCTCGCCGGTGCCGAAGGACAGGATGTCGCGCCCCTGCGCCTTCAGCGTCCTTGCCTGCTCGGAGACGCGGACGATCTCCGACACCTCAAGCGCGGCGGCCCGGCGGGCGCGGCGGAACGGGGCGGGGGAAGGCGGGGCGTCCATGGGGCGACTCGAACAAATATTCTGATCGTGCATGACATACGGCACAAGGACAGCCGGAAGAACCGCCATTTTCGCATCATATCTTGTCAAAACGGAATGAAGTCGAAGGCCGCCCCTTCCGTTTTGCGGCATATCGCTGCGGGTCCGGCGCGCGGGGTCAGATCCTGATCGCCGCCTTCAAACCGTGCCGGCCCGCCCTGCGGAAAACGGGACCGTTCAAGAGCCGTCCCAGCGCCTGAGCATCCAGTACCACTGGTCCGGGTTTGCCAGGATCCGCGCGGACAGGCTGTCGTTGAAGGCGCGGGTCATCGTGATGCTGTCGGTGTGCGGGATGGGGGCCTCGAATTCGACGCGGAATGCATGCCCGTCATCCATGCGAATGCCGTAGGCCGGGATCATCGGCAGATCGTATTTGAGCGCAAGCTGGGCTGCCGACCGCGATGTAAGCGCGTCGATGCCCAGAAACGGCAGCCGCACGCCTTCCGCATATTTTTCGTCCAGCAGGATGGACACGATCCCGCCATCGCGCAGGTGACGCACAAGCGCCTTGGTGCCGACGCGGCCGGTTGCCAGGATCGGCTTTCCCCCCGCTTCGATACCGGTACGGATGCGGCGCTCGTAATGGCGGTTCTTGTGGGGGCGGTAGACGGCCCCGCTTTCCATCCCGTGCATCTTGATGACGGCGCGCACGGCCTCCCATTGCCCGAAATGACCCGAAACGATGATCGCGCCCTTGCCGGCCGTATTCGCCTCTTTCAGGGCGGCAAGGCCGGGGCCCGCGGCGCGGAACTTGTGGTGCTGGGTTTGAAATTCGGCGTCGTGGTAAATCTCGAACAGCGTCTGTCCCATCTGCCGGCCCATGGCCTGACCGAGCTTCGCACGCGCGCGGCGCGTCATGTCGGGGAACACTCTTTTCGCCTCGCGGGCAAACCGGCGTCTCGCTGGCGGGAACCAGCGCATGACCACGCCCAGTGCCGTCCCCAGGCCACGCGACCGCATGTCGAAGCTGCGCCATCGAAGGGCCGTCAGCGCCGACCACAATGGCAGGTACCGGGCGTGAGACAAAACCGATTTCAATGTGGCCGGGAACATGAGGCTGTATGATCCGGTTCGCGGCAAAGGCCAATCGAAAACGCTGCGGGCGAATTGCCTTTGGCCACATTTTCCGGGTTTCGCGCATTTCGGCTATCGGCGGGCCGCCAGGGCTTTCAGGCGCGGCGCATAACCTTGCGGCACTTGGCCTGTCATGGCCGGATCCGGGCCAATTATCACGTTGACGGGGCGAAAATCAGTTCGCACAGTACCGCAAGCAAGCAGCCCGGACCCGGCGCAGACCGGAACAGGGGCGTCCAAAGGGGGAACCGACGTGGCCGCAATGCGGGGACATATATGACGCTGGCGCTGGAGGCGCGCGGACTGACGAAGGAATTCAAGGGCTTCGTCGCGGTCAACAATGTCGATCTGCAAGTCGAGAGGGGCAGCATCCACGCCCTGATCGGTCCCAACGGCGCGGGCAAGACCACCTGTTTCAACCTGCTGACGAAGTTCCTGCAACCCACACGCGGCACCATCACCTACGAGGGGCGCGACATCACCCGCATGGCCCCGGCCGAGATCGCGCGGCTGGGCATGGTCCGGTCGTTCCAGATCTCGGCGGTGTTCCCGCATCTGAGCGTGTTGCAGAACGTGCGCGTCGCCTTGCAGCGCCGGCGCGGCGAAAGCTACGATTTCTGGCGGTCCGAAAGGAACCTGTCGCGCTTCGATGCCGAGGCGCTGGGCTTCATCGAGGAGGTCGGGCTGGCCGAATTCGCCCATCACGAGGCAACCGAGCTGTCCTACGGCCGCAAGCGCGCGCTGGAGATCGCGGCGACCCTGGCGCTTGAGCCGCAGATGCTGCTGCTGGACGAGCCGATGGCCGGCATGGCCCAGGAGGATGTCGAGCGGATCTCGGCGCTGATCCGGCGGGTGGCGAAGAACCGCACGGTGCTGATGGTGGAGCATAACCTGTCGGTGGTCGCCGACCTGTCCGACCGCATCACCGTCCTCGCCCGCGGCGAGATCCTGGCCGAGGGCGATTACGACACCGTGTCGAAGGCCCCCGAGGTGATCGACGCCTATATCGGAGCAGGCCATGAGTGATGCCGCGTTGCTGCATGTCGAGGGCCTGCACGGCTGGTACGGCGAAAGCCATGTCCTGCACGGCATGGATTTCGACATCCGCGAGGGCGAAGTGGTCACGCTGCTGGGCCGCAACGGGGCCGGCAAGACGACGACGCTGCTGGCGATCATGGGCATCCTGGGCAAGCGTACCGGATCCGTCCGGTTCGCCGGGACCGAGACGGTCGGAATGCAGCCGCGCCGGATCGCGCGGATGGGCATCGCCATCTGCCCCGAGGAACGCGGCGTGTTCTCGTCGCTGAACGTCGATGAAAACATGATGCTGCCGCCGCGCATCGCCGCCGGCGGGCTGGAGCTGGACCGCATCTACGAGCTGTTTCCGAACCTGCGCGAACGCCGCCGCAGCCAGGGCACCAAGCTGTCGGGCGGCGAGCAGCAGATGCTGGCCATCGCGCGCATCCTGCGGACCGGGGCGAAACTGCTGCTGCTGGACGAGCCGACCGAGGGGCTGGCCCCCGTCATCGTCCAGCAAATCGGCCGCACCATCGCCGCGCTCAAGAAGGAAGGCTTCACCATCCTTCTGGTCGAGCAGAACTTCCGCTTCGCCGCCTCGGTCGCGGACCGGCATTACGTGGTCGACCAGGGCCGCGTGATCGACATGATCCCCAATGCCGAACTCGACGCCAATATCGACAAGCTGCACGGCTATCTGGGCGTGTAGCCTGTCCACGACCGGCGCGGATTCCGCGCCGCCAACAAAAGGGAGTAGACCATGCTTAAGAGAATCGCCTTTGGAAGCGCCATCGGCGCGCTCGCCGCGGGCGGGGCGCTCGCCCAGGACATCGACGTCACGCTGGGCGTTCTGAACGACCGCTCGGGCGTCTATGCCGACCTGTCCGGCGAAGGCTCGGTCGTCGCCACGCGCATGGCGGTCGAGGATTTCGACGCGGCCGGCAAGGGCCTGAACGTGGAAATCATCTCGGCCGACCACCAGAACAAGCCCGATATCGGCTCCAACATCGCGCGCCAGTGGTATGACGTGGACGGCGTGAACGCGATCATCGACGTGCCGACCTCCTCGGTCGCGCTCGCCGTGGCCGACATCACCGCGGAAAAGAACGGCGTGCTGCTCGATTCCGGCGCCGGCTCCACCGCGCTGACCCGCGAGCAGTGCCAGCCCAACACCGTGCACTGGACCTATGACACCGCCGCGCTGGCCAACGGCACCGGCGGCGCCGTCACCAATGCCGGCGGCGAAAAGTGGTTCTTCCTGACCGCCGACTATGCCTTCGGCCACTCGCTGGAAGAGAACACCATGGCCGTCGTCAAGGAGAACGGCGGCGAGGTTGTCGGCAACGTGCGCCATCCGTTCCCGTCGCAGGACTTCTCGTCCTTCCTGCTTCAGGCGCAGGGCTCCGGCGCTGACGTGATCGGCCTGGCAAATGCCGGCGGCGACACCGTCAACGCGATCAAGCAGGCATCGGAATTCGGCATCACCCAGGCCGGTCAGAAACTGGCCGCGCTCCTGATGTTCGTCACCGACGTGCATTCGCTGGGCGCCGAGACGGCACAGGGCCTGAACCTGACCGAAGCCTTCTACTGGGATCAGAACGACGCGACGCGCGACTGGTCGGCCCGCTTCGAGGAGGCGCATGGCGCCAAGCCGACGATGGTGCATGCCGGCGCCTATTCGGCGACGCTGGCCTATCTCGCCGCGGTCGAGGCCCTGGGCAGCGCCGAGGACGGCGCCGCGATCGTCGCCAAGATGAAGGAAGCGGACATCGACGACGCCCTGTTCGGCAAGACCAAGGTGCGCGGCGACGGCCGGGCGATCCACGACATGTACCTGTTCCAGGTCAAGGCGCCCGGCGACTCGACCGGCGAGTGGGATCTCTACGAGCAGATCTCGACGATCAGCGGCGAGGATGCGTTCCTGCCGATGCTCGACGAATGCGACTTCACCAAGAAGTAATCGCGCAACAGGGGCGCGTTCGCCGGGTTTCCGGCGGGCGCGCCCGCCGCTGAACAGCTGACGCACAGGGTCGAAACATGTTCGAGCTATTGGGAATTCCGCCGCAGGTTCTGCTCGGCCAGCTTCTGCTGGGGCTGATCAACGGGTCGTTCTACGCGGTCCTGTCGCTGGGGCTCGCGGTGATCTTCGGGCTGCTCAACATCATCAACTTCGCACATGGCGCGCTTTACATGATGGGGGCCTTCGTGGCCTGGATGCTGCTGAACTATGTCGGCATCGGCTACTGGCCCGCGCTGATCCTCGCGCCGCTGATCGTCGGCGCCTTCGGGATCGTGCTGGAGCGCACCATGCTGGCGCGGCTCTATCACCTCGACCACCTGTACGGGCTGCTGCTGACCTTCGGGCTGGCGCTGATCATCCAGGGGCTGTTCCGCAATTATTACGGCATTTCGGGCCTGCCCTACCGGATCCCCGACATATTGTCGGGCGGGCACAACCTGGGCTTCATGTTCATGCCGAATTACCGCGCCTGGGTCGTCGTCGCCTCTGTCATCGTGTGTTTCGGCACCTGGTTCATGATCGAGAAGACCCGGCTGGGCGCCTATCTGCGCGCCGCCACCGAAAACCCGGTGCTGGTCGGCGCCTTCGGCATCAACGTGCCGCTGATGATCACCCTGACCTACGGCTTCGGCGTGGCGCTGGCCGGGTTCGCGGGGGTGCTGGCCGCGCCGATCTACTCGGTCAACCCGAACATGGGCGCCGACATGATCATCGTGGTCTTCGCCGTGGTGGTGATCGGCGGCATGGGCTCGATCATGGGCGCGATCCTGACCGGCTACATCCTGGGGCTGGTCGAGGGGCTGACCCGTGTCTTCTACCCGGAAGGATCGGCGGTGGTGATCTTCGTCATCATGGCGATCGTTCTGCTCATCAAGCCCGAAGGGCTGTTCGGGAGGGCCGCGTGATGGCAATGAACGACGCCGGCGCGGCCGGCCCGAAAACGGCGGACGACGCGCCCGCGCGGCCGGCCGGGATGCCGATGCTGCACAAGGCGATCTTCGGCATCCTGCTGATCTTCCTGCTGGCGCTGCCGTTCCTCGTCTATCCGATCTTCGCGATGAAGGTGATGTGCTTCGCGCTGTTCGCCGCCGCGTTCAACCTGCTGCTCGGCTTCGGCGGGCTGCTGTCCTTCGGGCATGCCGCCTATTTCGGCGGGGCAAGCTATGTCGCCGCCCATGCCGCCAAGGTCTGGGGCCTGACGCCGGAACTGTCGGTGCTGGCCGGCACCGCCGCCGCCGCGTTCCTGGGGCTGATCATCGGCGCGCTGTCGATCCGCCGGCAGGGCATCTATTTCGCCATGGTCACGCTTGCCTTCGCGCAGATGGTCTATTTCCTGTCGCTGCAACTGCCCTTCACCGGCGGCGAGGACGGCATCCAGTCGGTGCCGCGCGGCGACCTGTTCGGGCTAATCCCGCTCCAGGACAACATCTCGCTCTATTTCTTCGTGCTGGCGGTGACCTTCGGCGGCATCCTGTTCCTGTACCGGATCGTGCACTCGCCGTTCGGCCAGGTGCTCAAGGCGATCCGCGAGAACGAGCCGCGCGCGGTGTCGCTGGGCTACAACGTGAACCGCTACAAGCTTCTGGTCTTCGTGCTGTCGGCGACCTTTGCCGGGCTGGCCGGGGCGACGAAAAGCCAGGTGTTCCAGCTCGCCTCGCTGACCGATGTGCACTGGTCGATGTCGGGCGAGGTGGTGCTGATGACGCTGCTGGGCGGGATGGGCACGATCTTCGGCCCGCTGGTGGGCGCGGCGGCGATCGTGACGATGCAGAACTACCTTGCCACCCTGGGCGCCTGGGTGACGATCATCCAGGGGGTGATCTTCGTGATCGGCGTGCTGCTGTTCCGCGAGGGGATCGTGGGCGTCATCTCGCGCTGGCTGAAGCGGCCGCTCTGACGCGGCGCCTCGCCCCCGCGCATCCTCATCTTGCCCGAAATACCTCGGGGAGGTCCGGAGGGGCAGCGCCCCTCCGGCCCCTCCGCCGGCGCGGCGCCCGCCCTCCCTTGCGCTCCCGCGCCGCGACCGCCAGTGTGCGCGCATGACCGGCACGCTTCTGTCCTTCGGCCACGGCTATTCGGCCCGCGCGCTCGCCCGCCTGCTGATCCCGCAGGGCTGGCGCGTCTTCGGCACCACGCGAAAGCCCGAAAAGGCCGACGCCCTGCGCACCGAGGGGGTCACCCCCCTGCTCTGGCCCGATGCCGGGCTTGACGGGCCGCTCGCCGCCGCCACCCATGTTCTGATCTCCGCCGGACCGGAGGCCGAGGGCGACCCGGTGCTGCACCGCGCCCGCGCCGCGCTGGTGGATGCCGCGCCGCATATCCGCTGGGCCGGGTACCTGTCGACCACCGGCGTCTACGGCGATCATGGCGGCGGTTGGGTGGACGAGGACACGCCCCTTGCCCCCTCGACCCGCCGCGGCCGGCTGCGCGTCGCCGCCGAGGCCGAGTGGCAGACATTTGCGGCTGAAACCGGCCTGCCGCTGCACATCTTCCGGCTGGCGGGCATCTACGGCCCCGGCCGCGGTCCCTTTGCCAAGGTGCGTGCCGGCACCGCGCGGCGCATCGTCAAGCCCGGCCAGGTGTTCAGCCGCATTCACGTGGACGACATCGCGCGGGTGCTCGCCGCGTCGATCGCGCGGCCCGATCCCGGCGCCGTCTACAACCTGTGCGACGACGATCCCGCCCCGCCGCAGGACGTGATCGCCCATGCCGCCCAGCTTCTGGGCCTGCCGCTGCCGCCCGAAGTGCCGTTCGACGCGGCCGAGATGTCGCCGATGGCCCGCAGTTTCTACGCCGAATCGAAACGGGTGCGGAACGACAGGATCAAGACGGATCTGGGCGTGCGCCTCTTGTATCCGTCCTACCGGGACGGGCTGGCGGCGCTGCTGTCCGGCGAAGACGGTGCAAGCTGACCAAGCGGGCGCCCCGGGGGTTGCACCTTGGCGCGTTCTGGCGATGATCGCTCCATGAAGAACACCCCACTCAAAAGCTGGGCCGACGCCGCGCCGCGCCTTGTCGCCGTGGCCGCCGGCCGCCACCCTGCCGACCTGGTGATCCGGGGCGGCAAGGTCGTCTGCGTCCATACCCGCGAGGTGCTGGACGGCTGGCAGGTTGCCGTCGCCGAGGGCCGCATCGCCTATGTCGGCCCCGATGCCGGCCATTGCATCGGCGATGCGACCGAGGTGATCGAGGCGGACGGCCAATACGTGATCCCGGGCCTGTGCGACGCGCACATGCATATCGAAAGCGGCATGCTGACGCCGGCCGAATTCGCCCGCGCGGTCACGCCGCACGGCACCACGACGATGTTCACCGACCCGCACGAGATCGCCAATGTCATGGGGCTGGAAGGTGTGCGGCTGATGCATGACGAGGCGCTGCTGCAACCCGTCAACATCTTCACCCAGATGCCCTCCTGCGCGCCCAGCGCGCCGGGGCTCGAGACGACGGGCTTCGAGATCGGCCCGGGCGACGTGGCCGAGGCGATGACATGGCCCGGCATCGTGGGCCTTGGCGAGATGATGAACTATCCCGGCGTGGCCGCGGGCGATGCAAGGATGCTGGCCGAGATCGCGGCAACCCAGAACGCGGGCAAGACCGTGGGCGGGCATTACGCCAGCCCCGATCTGGGCGCCGCCTTTCACGCCTATGTCGCCGGCGGGCCCGCGGACGACCACGAGGGCACGCGCGAGGAAGACGCGATCATGCGCGCGCGCCAGGGCATGCGCGCGATGCTGCGGCTGGGGTCGGCGTGGTACGACGTCGAGGCGCAGATCACCGCGATCACCGAAAAGGGGCTGGACCCGCGCGGTTTCATCCTGTGCACCGACGATTGCCATTCCGGCACGCTGGTCCATGACGGACACATGAACCGGGTGGTGCGCCATGCCATCGAGTGCGGCTGCGATCCGCTGATCGCGCTGCAGATGGCCACGATCAACACCGCCACCCATTTCGGGCTGGAGCGGGAGCTTGGCGCAATCGCGCCGGGGCGGCGGGCCGATATGATCCTGACCTCCGATCTGCGCGCCCTGCCGATCCACCGGGTGATCGCCCGCGGCGTCACGGTCGCGCAGGACGGCAAGGCCAAGGTGGATTTCCCGCATGGCGACTGGCCGGACCGCGCGCGCGCCACGGTGAAGATGGGGCCGGACAAGACGGCGCAGGATTTCGTCGCCCGCGCGCCGGAAGGGGCGAACCGGGTCCGCGCACGGGTGATCGGCGTGGTCGAGAACCAGGCGCCGACGCGCGCGCTGACCGCCGAGCTGCCGGTGCAGGGCGGCATCGTCGAAGGCGACGCCGCGCAGGATGTCTGCCAGATCGCGCTGGTCGAACGGCACCGCGCCACCGGCACCGTGGCCAACGCCTTCGTGTCCGGCTTCGGGTATCGCGGCGAGATGGCCGTCGCCTCGACCGTGGCGCATGACAGCCACCACATGATCGTCGTCGGCACCAGCCGCGCCGACATGGCACGCGCCGCGAACCGGCTGGCCGAGGTCGGCGGCGGCGTGTCCGTCTGGCAGGACGGGCGCGAACTGGCGCTGGTGCGCCTGCCCATCGCGGGGCTGATGTCGGACGCGCCCGCCGCCGAGGTCGCCGCACAGGCTCAGGCCATGGGCGAGGCGCTGGCAGCTTGCGGCTGTACGCTGAACAACGCCTACATGCAGCATTCGCTGCTTGCGCTGGTCGTGATCCCCGAACTGCGCATCTCCGACAAGGGCCTGGTCGACGTGACGACCTTCCAGATCACCGACATCTTCGAGGCAGAAACGTGACCCATTCGCACCGCCAGCTTCCCGTCCATTCCCCCGACCTGCCCGGACCCGAACGGTTCGACAGCGCCGAGGCGGCGGTGGATCACCTGACCGCGCTGTACCGCACCTCGGTGGAATTCCTGCGCGAGAAGTTCGCCGAAACCGTCACCGGCGCGTTTCCGGCCTGCCGCTTTCGCGCCTATTACCCCGAGATCCGGTTCACCACGTCGAGCCATGCGCATATCGACAGCCGGATGAGCTTCGGCCACGTGCCGATGCCGGGCACCTATGTGACCACGATCACCCGGCCCGACCTGTTCCGCGACTACCTGATCCAGCAGATCCGCCTGCTGATCGACAATCACGGCCTGCCGGTGGCGATCGGGCCGTCAGCCACGCCGATCCCGGTGCATTTCGCGATGGACGGCTCCAGCGGCATGACCGTGCCGCAGGAAGGGGTGATGGAATTTCCGCTGCGCGACGTGTTCGACGTGCCGGATCTGGCGACGACCAACGACGACATCGTGAACGGCTTCAGCTTTCCCTACGGCGACGGCATCCTGCCGCTGGCGCCGTTCACCGCGCAGCGGATCGACTATTCGCTGGCCCGGCTGTCGCATTACATGGCGACCGACCCCGAGCATTTCCAGAACCACGTCCTGTTCACCAACTACCAGTTCTACGTCGAGGAATTCGAGGTCTTCGCGCGGCAGATGCTGGCCGACCCGGACAGCGGCTATACCGCCTTTGTCGGGCCCGGCAACGTGGTCATCACCGACGCCGAAGCCCCGATGGACGTGCCGGCCAAGCTGCCGCAGATGCCGACCTATCATCTGAAACGCGAAGGCAGCGCCGGGATCACGCTGGTCAATATCGGCATTGGCCCGTCCAACGCCAAGACGGCGACCGACCATATCGCCGTGCTGCGCTCGCATGCCTGGCTGATGGTCGGGCATTGCGCCGGGCTGCGCAACAGCCAGCGGCTGGGCGATTTCGTGCTGGCCCATGCCTATCTGCGCGAGGATCACGTGCTGGACGACGACCTGCCGGTCTGGACCCCGATCCCGCCCCTGGCCGAGGTGCAGATCGCGCTGGAACAGGCGGTGGCGGATGTCACGCGCCTTGTCGGGTTCGAGTTGAAGCGGATCATGCGCACCGGCACCGTCGCCACCATCGACAACCGCAACTGGGAACTGCGCGACCAGTCCGGCCCGGTGCAGCGGCTGTCGCAATCGCGCTCGATCGCGCTGGACATGGAAAGCGCGACCATCGCCGCCAACGGGTTCCGCTTCCGGGTGCCCTACGGCACGCTGCTCTGCGTCAGCGACAAGCCCCTGCACGGCGAGCTGAAACTGCCCGGCATGGCCAGCGATTTCTACCGCACGCAGGTGGCAAATCACCTGCTGATCGGGATCCGCGCGATGGAGCTGATCCGCGAGATGCCGCTGGAGCGGATCCACTCGCGCAAGCTGCGCAGCTTCGAAGAGACCGCGTTTCTGTAACCGGAGGGCCGCGAAACCCCGCCGAAAGTCCACAAAATGCAGGAAAACCGGGCGCAGACGCACACTAAAGGTTGTGCGCATTCGCAATATTCCGATAAATTCCGCCGCGAACCCGCTAGAACGGGGGAGAACGAGGAGAGACCCAGATGGCCAAACCCATGACCAAGACCCAGCTCGTCGCCGCCCTGGCGGAAGAGATGGACAGCGACAAGAAATCGGCATCCGCCGCGCTGGACGCAATCACCAATATCATCACCCGTGAAGTGTCGCAGGGCGGTGCCGTGACCCTGCCCGGCGTCGGCAAGATCTATTGCCGCGAACGCCCCGAGCGCATGGTGCGCAACCCCGCCACGGGCGAGCAGATCAAGAAAGAGGCCGACAAGGTGGTCAAGATGACCATCGCCAAGGCATTGAAGGACAGCGTGAACGGCTGACCCCTCCGGCATTCGTTGCGTAAAGGGCCACCCAAGCGGGCGGCCCTTTTCGTTTCGCGTTGCCGAAAAGCGATCCGGAGGCACGGGACGCGATGTTCGCCCAAAGCCCTAAGCCGCCATGCGATACCGATGACCGAAACGGGCGGCCCGGTCCGAAAGGCGAGAGGCTTGCCATTCCCGGGGGAAGGGTTTTCTCTGGCCTCGGACCTTCGGTGTCGTGAGGAACGGATACATGAGCGACCGACGCAGGATGCGGATTGGTGACTGGCTCAACGGAGCGGCATTTCTGGCGATTGGCGTGTTTCTCGGATTGGCGGCCGACGGCATGGCCGGATTGGCAGGAACCGCATTCTGGCCGATGATAATCATCATCCCGGTCCTGTTCGGAGGCGTGTTTCTTTTCCTTTTGTTTTTCGACAGGGTCGTTGACCGGATCTTCTCCAGCGGGATCAAACCCGCCTCCCGGCCGCGAACGAAAGATCGCAAACCCCTTGTCCTCCTTCTGAGCCTGCCGACCGGCATCGCGATCGGAATGATCGGGGCGCAGCTGGGCCTGGGGGAGTTGCTTCCTTAAGATACCTGATCGCCTCCTTGACCCGTGATACTTCGGTATGCGGCTTTCATCATCGGCAAAGCATCCAACGACGGCGTCATCCAGCGAACCGGGCACGCGGCCGGCACCACGGGGCGGCCCGGCCTTGCGGCCCTTTTCGTTTGCGCGCCCGCGCGTTAAGGGCGGGCGGTGCGGCAGGGATGGCGGGGACAGCGGCGATGGACATCCGGGCAATCGGAATGGGGCTGGCATTCGCGGTGATGTGGGCCTCGGCCTTCACCTCGGCGCGTTTGGTGGTGATCGACGCACCGCCGCTGACGGCGCTGGCGCTGCGGTTCCTGCTGTCCGGCCTGATCGGCGTCGCACTCGCGCTGCGGATGGGTCAGAGCTGGCGGCTGACCCGGCCGCAGCTGCTGGCCACCCTGGTCTTCGGGCTGTTCCAGAACGCGCTGTATCTCGGTCTGAACTTCGTCGCGCTGCAGACGGTCGAGGCCTCGCTGGCGGCCATCGTCGCCTCGACCATGCCGCTTCTGGTGGCGCTGGGCGGCTGGCTTGTGTTCGGCGACAGGGTGAAACCGCTGGGCGCGGCGGGCCTCGTCGTCGGGGTCGCCGGCGTCGCGCTGATCATGGGATCGCGGATTTCCGGCGGTGTCGACCTTTTGGGGCTGGCGCTGTGCGTCCTCGGCGTGCTGTCGCTCAGCGTGGCGACGCTCGCGGTGCGCGGCGCCTCGTCGGGCGGCAACGTGTTGATGATCGTCGGGCTTCAGATGCTGGTCGGCGCGGCCGTGCTCGCCCCGGTCGCCGCCGTGTTCGAGACGTGGCAGGTCAACTGGACATGGCGGCTTGGCGCGGCCTTCAGCTACACCTTGCTGGTGCCGGGGCTGACGGCGACATGGGTCTGGTTCCGCCTGGTGAATCGGATCGGCGCCGTCCGCGCGGCAACCTTCCACTTCCTGACCCCGTTCTTCGGCGTGAGCATCGCGGCGCTGCTGCTGGGCGAGGCCCTGAGCGTGCTGGACGCGGTCGGCGTGGGCGTGGTGATGCTCGGCATCCT
This sequence comes from uncultured Paracoccaceae bacterium, assembly GCA_947503765.1. Lineage (GTDB taxonomy): Bacteria > Pseudomonadota > Alphaproteobacteria > Rhodobacterales > Rhodobacteraceae > Psychromarinibacter. Next base: position 116,092 of record CANNFA010000007.1, read on the forward strand.
CGCGGTGCAAGTGTCGAAACGGCGCTGAGACCGCGCTTCGCTCAGCCCTGCCCAGGCCCGATCCTGCCGCGCACGCCGCCGGTCTGCGCCCGGTCCAGCAGAACATGGTCGAGCAGCACGCAGGCCATCATCGCCTCTGCCACCGGCACCGCGCGAATCCCGACGCAGGGGTCGTGCCGGCCGCGGGTGACGATCTCGCGTTCGGCGCCCTCCGTGTCGATGGTCCGGCGCGGCGTCATGATCGACGAGGTCGGCTTGACGGCAAAGCGCACGACGATGTCCTGCCCGGTGGAAATGCCGCCCAGGATGCCCCCCGCATGGTTGCTGTTGAACCGCGGCGTTCCGTCATTGCCCATGAAGATCTCGTCGGCATTCGCCTCGCCGGTCAGCCCCGCCGCCGCCATGCCCTCGCCGATCTCGACCGCCTTGACCGCGTTGATCGACAGCATCGCCGCGCCCAGCTCGGTGTCGAGCTTGCGGTAGACCGGCGCGCCCAGGCCGGCCGGAAAGCCGCGCGCCACCACCTCGATCGCCGCGCCGACCGACGTGCCGCTCTTGCGCAGCCCGTCCAGATACGCCGCCCAGTCCTCGGCCGCCTCGGCGTCGGGCACCCAGAACGGGTTCGCGTCGATCTGGTCCCAGTCGAACCGGGCGCGGTCGATATGGCGCGCGCCCATCTGCACCATGTAGCCGCGCAGCTCGGCGCCCGGCACCAGCGCGCCCAGCACCGCGCGCGCCACGCCGCCGGCCGCGACGCGCGCCGCGGTTTCCCGCGCCGAGGACCGCCCGCCGCCGCGATAATCGCGGATCCCGTATTTCTGCCAATAGGTGATGTCGGCATGGCCGGGGCGGAACGCGGCGGCGATATCGCCGTAATCCTTCGACCGCTGGTCGGTATTGCGGATCATCAGCTGGATCGGCGTGCCGGTCGTCACCCCCTCGAACACGCCCGACAGGATCTCGACCGCGTCGGCCTCGCGCCGCTGCGTGGTATAGCGGTTCTGCCCCGGTTTGCGCCGATCCAGCCAGTGCTGGATCATCGCCGGCTCCAGCGCGATTCCCGGCGGGCAGCCATCCACCGTCGCGCCCAGTGCGGGGCCATGGCTTTCGCCCCATGTTGTCACCCGAAACAGATGCCCGAACGTGTTGAAACTCATTGCCGTCCCTCCGCCGGTCCCGGTCTATCGCCGACCGCATCCAAGGAAAAGCCGTGCATCCTCATCTTGCGCAAAATACCTTGGGGAGCGCGAGGGGCAACGCCCCTCGCCCGCACCGGATCGCCCGCGGCGATCCGGCTCCTTGCCAAGGCGCGCTGCCGGGACTAGATCAGGGGTTCACCTCGGGGTGCGCCGGATCGCCGATCCGCCGCTGAGACGCGCAAGCGAACCCGCCGAACCTGAACCGGGTAATACCGGCGGAGGGAAGGTTGGACAGCCTCCAAACCGGACCCATCCGCCCGCCATGGAGGACGTCATGAGATTTCCGATCATCGTGCTGGCAACCAGCCTTGCAACGGGGCTTGCCGCGCCGCAGACCGCCACCGCACAGGACCGCCCGGTCCTGCGCGTGCTGACCTATGACAGCTTCGTCACCGAATGGGGTCCCGGCCCCAGGATCGAGGCCGCGTTCGAGGAAACCTGCGGCTGCGATCTGCAACTGGTCGCGGCGGGCGACGGCGCGTCGCTGCTGGCGCGGCTGAAACTGGAAGGCGCGCGCAGCGATGCGGATGTCGTGCTCGGCCTCGACACCAACCTGACCGCGGCGGCGGCCGAAACCGGGCTGTTCGCCCCGCACGGCGTCTCGCCCGAGGGGCTGGACCTGCCGGTCGCCTGGGACGATCCGCTGTTCCTGCCCTATGACTGGGGCTATTTCGCCTTCATCTACGACCGCACGCGGCTTGACGCGGTGCCCGGCAGCCTGTCGGATCTGGCGGCAAGCGACCTGAAGGTGATCGTGCAGGATCCGCGCACCTCGACCCCCGGTCTCGGCCTCCTGCTCTGGGCGGAAACCGTGTTCGGCGCCGAGTCCGAGGCGTTCTGGGAAGCGATGGCCGACAACATCCTGACCGTCACCAAGGGCTGGTCCGAAGCCTACGGGCTGTTCCTCGACGGCGAGGCGGACATGGTCCTGAGCTACACGACATCGCCGGCCTTCCACATCATCGACGAAGGCGACGACACCAAGGTCGCCGCACCCTTCGCGGACGGCCATTACCTGCAGATCGAAGTGGCGGGCAAGCTGGCGGGCTCCGGCCAGCCGGCGCTCGCGGATGCGTTCCTGGACTTCATGCTGAGCGATGGCTTCCAGCGCGAGATCCCGACGACCAACTGGATGTATCCCGCCGTCCTGCCCGAGGCCGGGCTGCCGGCCGGGTTCGACACGCTGATGACGCCTGACACGGCGCTGATCTATCCGGCGCAGGAGGCAGCCACGATGCGCGACCGGGCACTGGCCAAATGGCTCGCCGCGCTGGCACGCTGACCCGGATCGCCGGCGGCGCCGCGGCGGCACTGGTCGCGGCGCTGACGCTGGGCACGCTGGCGGCGGTCGCATTGCGCGCCGACCGTGCGCCCGTGCTCGGGCCGGCGGACTGGGCGGCGATCCGGTTCACCCTGCTTCAGGCCACGCTTTCGGCGCTGATCAGCGTCGCGCTGGCGATCCCGGTGGCGCGGGCGCTGGCGCGGCGGTCGTTCCCCGGGCGCAGCCTGCTGGTGACGCTGCTGGGCGCCCCGTTCATCCTGCCGGTGATCGTGGCCGCGCTGGGGCTGCTGGCCGTGTTCGGGCGGAACGGCATCCTCAGCCAGGCGCTGGTCTGGGCCGGATTCGCGCCGGTGCATATCTACGGGCTGCACGGGGTGGTTCTGGCGCATGTGTTCTTCAACATGCCGCTGGCGACACGGCTGATCCTGCAAGGCTGGCTGGCGATCCCGGCGGAACGGTTCCGGCTGGCCGCCTCGCTTGGCCTCGGGCCGCGCCAGGTGGCACGGATGCTGGAATGGCCGATGCTGCGCGCGGTGGTGCCGGGCGCGGCGCTGGTGATCTTCCTGATCTGCACGACCAGCTTTGCCGTGGCGCTGGTTCTGGGCGGCGGGCCCAAGGGCACCACGGTCGAGCTGGCGATCTACCAGGCGTTCCGGTTCGAATTCGACCTCGGCAAGGCGGCGCTGCTGTCGCTGATCCAGTTCGCGATCTGCGCGGTGGCGGCGCTGGCGGTCTGGGGGGTCAGCCTGCCGGCGGGCCTTGGCGGCGGGCTGGACCGGGTGGTGGCGCGCTGGGGCATCTCGGGCGCCGGGATGCGCGCGCTCGACGCGCTGGTGATCGTGCTGGCGGCGCTGTTCCTGCTGACGCCGCTGCTGCTGATCGCGCTTCGCGGGCTGCCGGGGCTGGCCGCGCTGCCGCCCTCGGTCCTGGCGGCGACGGGCCGGTCGCTGGCGGTGGCCTTGGGCGCGACGGCGCTGACGCTGGCGATGGCGCTGCCGCTTGCGGTGCTGGCAGATCGCGCGGCCGGCTGGCGTTCCGGCGGCGTAGAGGCGCTGGCGGCCCTGTCCATCGCCGTGTCGCCGCTGGTGATCGGCACCGGGCTGTTCATCCTGATCCACCCGGTGGCCGATCCGGTCGCGCTGGCGCTGCCGATCACGGCGCTGGTCAACGCGCTGATGGCGCTGCCCTTCGTATACCGCGCGCTGGCCCCCGCGCTGGCCGAGACCGAGGCGAGCTATGGCCGGCTGGCCGATTCGCTGGCACTGACCGGCGGCGCGCGCCTGCGCCACCTGCTGCTGCCGCGCCTGGCCCGGCCGCTGGGCTTTTCCGCCGGGCTGGCGGCGGCGCTGTCGATGGGCGATCTTGGCGTGATCGCCCTGTTCGCCGATCCGCGCCAGGTGACGCTGCCGATGCAGATGTACGCGCTGATGTCGGGCTACCGGATGCAGGAGGCGGCGGCGGCGGCACTGGTCCTGCTGGCCTGTTCGCTGGCGCTGTTCTGGCTGTTCGACCGGGGAGGACGCATTCGTGCTGCAACTTGACGGGGTAAGGATCGTCCAGGGCGATTTCCGGCTGGCGGCGGATTTCACGCTTGAGACCGGCATGCTCGCGCCGGTGGTGGGGCCGTCGGGCGCGGGCAAGTCCACGCTTCTGGACGTGGTCGCGGGGTTCTTCGCGCCCGCGCAGGGGCGGGTGCTGTGGGACGGGCAGGATCTGGGCCCGCTGGAGCCGGGGCAGCGGCCGCTGTCGATCGTGTTCCAGGACAACAACCTGTTCCCGCATCTGAGCGTGGCGCAGAATGTCGGGCTGGGCCTGTCGCCGTCGCTGCGCCTGTCGCGGGCAGATCGGGCGCGGGTGGAAAGCGGTCTTGACCGCGTGGGCCTTGCCGGCATGGGCGGGCGCAAGCCGGCCTCGCTGTCGGGCGGACAGCAAAGCCGGGTGGCGCTGGCGCGGGTGCTGCTGCGGGCGCGCCCGCTTCTGCTGCTGGACGAGCCGTTCGCCGCCCTCGGCCCCGCGCTCCGGGCCGAGATGATGGACCTGCTGCGCGCCCTCGCGGCCGAAACCGGGGCGACCGTGCTGATGGTCACGCACGATCCGCGCGACGCGCGGCGGCTTGGCGGGCAGACCGTGCTTGTGGCCGAGGGGCGCGCCCATGCACCGCAGGACACGGCCGCGCTGTTCGCCGACCCGCCCGAGGTGCTGCGCGCCTATCTGGGGGACGGGTAGCGCCGAAGCCCGGCAGGGACACATATCGCCCGAACAGCGCCGAAGGCGCCGGGCGAGCGCCTGCCCGTCCCGGCGGGCTGGCGCTTTGGCCGTCCGTGCGCGCCCACCGAAACGAAGAGGGACGTGGCGGGGATAAATCGCATCGCTCGACCGTTGCGGCGCCAACCCGACGGGCAGGCACCCGCCCGGCATACCTCTTGCCATTTTGGCAAAGGCAGGAACCTTGCGCCCCCGCCCCTCCATCGCACGAAAAAGGCCCGCCTCTGTCCGAGGCGGGCCCGTGTCGTCACCAAACGGCGCGGCGCATCACTTTGCCGGGGCGTCCTTGGTCTTTTTCTTGATCGGCGCCCAGATCCGCTTGTTGGTCAGGTACAGCAGGCAGGTCAGCACCGTCAGGAACAGCACCCCGACCAGCCCGGCATGCTTGCGCTCCATCATCTTGGGCTCGGCCGCCCACATCAGGAACGCGGCCACGTCCTTGGAGATCGATTCGATATCGTTCGGCGATCCGTCCTCGAAATCGACATCCTCGCCCCAGAGCGGCGGCGCCATCGAGATCCAGCCGCCCGGGAACGCCGTGTTCTCGTACAGGATGGTGCCCGCCTGTTCCGATTCCTCGCCGGTATAGCCGGCAAGCAGCGACGCGATGTATTCCGCGCCGCCGATACCCCGGAAGAACTGGTTGATGCCCAGCCCGTAGGGGCCGTGGAAGCCGGCGCGCGCCTTGGCCATCAGCGACAGGTCCGGCGCGCCGGCCGAGGTGATGTGCGGGAAGTGGTCCGACGGCTTGGCGGCGCGGTAATCTTCCAGCTCGGTGTCGTAGACCTCGACGAAATCGGCGGCATAGGCGCGCACCTGATCCTCGGGCAGGCCCGGCCCGGTCTCCGAGCCCAGCGTGCGGATCGGCACGTAGCGCAGCCCGTGGCAGGCCGAACAGATCTCGGTATAGACCTGCAGGCCGCGTTGCAGCTGGAACTGGTCGTATGTGCCGAACGGCCCCTCGAACGAGAAGTCGTAATCGGTCACATGCGCTTCCTCGGCGGCGCTGCCGATGCTCGGCATCAGCCCGAGGCACAGCGCCGCGGCAAGGGCGGAAAGGGTGGTCTTGCGGATCATGTCTATTCCTTTCCCGCTCATTCCGCCGGGTCCACGACGGTGTGCGTTCCGCCGGTGGGCGCGGCATGGGCCCTGAAATCTTCCTCGATGGTTTCGGGCTGCGCCAGCGGCTTTTCGATGACACCCAGAAGCGGCAGGATCACCAGGAAATAGGCGAACCAGTAGGCCGCTCCGATCAGCGAGATGATCGAATAGGGCGGCTCCGCCGGCATCGCGCCGCACCACATCAGCACGATGAAATCCACGGCCAGCAGCCAGAACCACCACTTGAACATCGGCCGGTAGCGGCCCGAGCGCACCGCCGACGTGTCCAGCCAAGGTGTCAGCGCCAGAACGATGATCGCGCCGAACATCGCCAGCACGCCGAAGAACTTGGCGTCGATGATGCCGCCGGTGATCCAGCTTGCCGCCATCACCACCCAGACGTCCGAGGTAAAGGCCCGCAGGATCGCGTAGAACGGCAGGAAGTACCATTCGGGGACGATATGCGCCGGCGTCGCCAGCGGGTTCGCCTCGATGTAGTTGTCGGGGTGGCCCAGGTAGTTCGGCATGAAGCCGACGATGGCGAAGAACACCACCAGGATCAGCACCAGCGCGAACAGGTCCTTCATCACGAAATAGGGCCAGAACGGCAGCGTGTCCTTCTCCGCCTCGGCCTTGGAGGTGCGGCGCACCTCGACCCCGGTCGGGTTGTTGTTGCCGGTCGAGTGGAACGCCCAGACATGGACGATCACCAGCCCGGCGATGACGAAGGGCAGCAGGTAATGCAGGCTGAAGAAGCGGTTCAGCGTCGCGTTGTCCACCGCCGGCCCGCCCAGAAGCCAGGTCTGGATCGGCTCGCCGATGAACGGGATCGCGCCGAACAGGCCGGTGATCACCGTGGCGCCCCAGAACGACATCTGCCCCCAGGGCAGGACATAGCCCATGAACGCGGTGCCCATCATGCACAGGTAGATCAGCATGCCGATGATCCACGTCACCTCTCGCGGGGCCTTGTACGACCCGTAATAAAGCCCGCGGAAGATGTGGATATAGACGGCGAGGAAGAACAGCGACGCGCCGTTGGTGTGGATGTAGCGCAGCATGAAGCCGCCATTCACGTTGCGCATGATGTGCTCGACGCTGGCGAAGGCCAGGTCGACATGCGGCGTGTAATGCATCGCCAGCACGATGCCGGTGACGATCTGCAACACCAGGCAGAAGGCCAGCACGATGCCCCAGATCCACCACCAGTTCAGGTTCTTCGGGGTGGGGATCATCAGGGTGTCATACAGCAGCGCCACCACTTTCAGGCGCTTGTCGAGCCATTTCTCCGCGCCGGTCTTCGGCTCGTAATGGTCGTGGGGAATTCCGGACATGCGTTGTCTCCCTTAGCCGAGAACGATCGAGTCTTCACCGTCGAAGGCGGCGACCGGGATCGGCAGGTTTTCCGGGGCGGGGCCTTTGCGGATGCGGCCCGCGGTGTCGTAATGCGAGCCGTGGCACGGGCAGAACCAGCCGCCAAGGCCGCTGTCCAGCACGTAATCGCCCGCATTGCTCAGCGGAACGCAGCCCAGATGCGTGCACACGCCGATCTGCACCAGCCACTCCTCGCTGTCGTCCAGCGCGCGGTTGGGGTCGGTCGCCTGCGCGTCGGCGGGAAGGTTCGCGTTGCGCGCGTTGCTGTCGGGCAGCGTGGACACGTCGACATCGCGCGCCGCCTCGATCTCCGCCGGGGTGCGGCGGCGGATGAAGACCGGCTTGCCCAGCCACTTGACGGTCAGCTGCGTGCCCTCGGCGACGCCGCTGATGTCGACGCGGATCGAGCTGAGCGCCTGCACGTCTGCGGACGGGTTCATCTGGTTGACAAGGGGCCAGACCGCTGCGCCAGCCGCGACAGTGCCGGCGCCGGCGGTCGCGTAGTACAGGAAGTCGCGGCGTGTGCCTTCGTGGTCGTCTGCGTGGGACACGAGCGTTTCTCCATTCCTCGGCCGGCACCCCGGCCCGCATCAGATATCAAGGCGCAGGAATCCCGCACCTTTTTGCACCGCCGTAATAGGGCGAAGCCGGAATGCCGTAAAGCGCCCATTGCCACCCCATGGTGGCGCATTGTCGCGCCTGATGCCGGGAACCCACGGAAAACCGGCGCAAATCGGGGACAGTGCCGGCGAGAGGCAAGGATTCCGCCACGAAACATTTGATATTCCCGCCGCGAATTGCCATTTCTGGGCGGGACATGCATCGCCTCTGGAGTGTGAAGCGAAATGAAAGCCGTATCGAAAGTTGTGGCAGCCGCGATCCTCGTCGCCGGGATGGCCACACCGGCCCTGGCCGAGATGGAACTGAGCTTCTACTCCGGGATCCAGGAATCGCCGCACAGCCGGGTGGAGGGCAACGATCCCGGCGGGCTTGGCGCGTTCAGCTTCCTGTCGGAATGGGAAGGCCGGTCGTTCGACATGCCGCCCTATTACGGCCTGCGCGGCACCTGGTGGACACCGGGCAACCCGAACCTCGGCTTCGGCCTCGAATTCACGCATAACAAGGTTTACGCCGACGACGCGACGCTGCGCGACAACGGGCTGAACACGCTGGAATTCACCGATGGCCTGAACCTGGTGACGGCGAACGTCTGGTATCGCTGGCCGGGTGCCTGGGCGAATGGCAACCTGACCCCCTATGTCGGCGGCGGTGTCGGTGTCGCCATACCCTATGTCGAGTTCGCGACGGCGGGCGGCAGCACCTTCGAATACCAGATGACCGGCGCCGCCGTTCAGGCGGTCGCGGGGATCAAGTACAACCTCAGCGACAGCTGGGCGATCTTCGGCGAATACAAGGGCACCTATTCGATGAACGAGGCCGACCTGTCGAATGGCGGCACGCTCAGCACCGACATCGTGACCAACGCGATCAACGTCGGCGTCTCCTTCAGCTTCTGATCGCCGGGCGCGTCAGGCTTTCGGCGCCGTCGCCGCCATCGATTCGCGCCGGCCGAACGTGTCGAACCACGCAGCCAGCGGCGCGCGCCCGGTGCGCCAGTCGCGGTCCGCCAGCCGGAAATCGAGATATCCAAGCGCGCAGCCAAGCGCGATCTGGCCGATGTTCAGATCGCCGGCCAGCAGCCCGGCCCAGCGCGCGGTGCCGGTGTCGAGCGCCCGCTCGATCTTGGCCCATTGCGCCTCCACCCAGTCGGGATAGCGGATCGGCTCGGGCCGGGCGCGCCCCTCGTAGATCATCAGAACGGCGGCATCCATGATCCCGTCGGCCATCGCCTCCAGCGTCAGCACCTCCCACAGTGCGTTCTCGGGATAAAGTCCGGCCCCCGCCCGCATGTCGAGGAACCGGCAGATCACCCGGCTGTCATACAGCGCCGCGCCGTCGGCCTTCAGCAGGCACGGGATCTTGCCCAGCGGGTTGTGATCCAGCGGCAGCCGCCCGGTATCGAGCGGATGGCCCACGGCAAAGATCGTCTCGACATCGCCGGTCTGCCCGGTCTCGTGCAGCAGAACCTGCACCTTGCGGCAGAACGGCGAAGCGGGGTTGTCGTAAAGCCGGAACATGGGCTCGGTCCTTCGGGCGGAATTTTTTGATCGGGCAGACCTACGCGCCGGCGGTGCGCCTTGTCCAGCATTTCCGGTATGCCCGGCCCTGTCAGGCCGCAACCAGCCGCCCGCCATCCCGCCCGGCAATGCGCGCGCGCACGATCCGGCCCTCCGGCTGCGGTGCGGCGAATGTCACCTCGGCGAATTGCGCGGTGCGTCCCAGCACCGGGCTTTCCATCAGCACGTCATGCATCTTCCCGACCTGCGCCGCCAGGTGCCGCTCTGCCGCCGCCGCGCCGGCCGCGCGCAGCCGCGCCGCGCGGTCCTTGACGGCGCGCCCGTCCACCTGCGGCATCCGCGCCGCCGGGGTGCCGGGGCGCGGCGAATAGGGAAAGACGTGCAGCCATGTCAGCCCGCATTCCTCGACCAGCCGCAGCGAGTTTTCGAACATCGCCTCGGTCTCGGTCGGAAAGCCCGCGATGATGTCGGCGCCAAAGGTCATGTCAGGCCGCAGCCGCCGCGCCTCTTGGCAGAACCCGATCGCGTCGGCGCGCAGATGCCGCCGCTTCATCCGTTTCAGGATCATGTCGTCGCCGGCTTGAAGCGACAGATGCAGATGCGGCATCAGCCGGTCCTCTTCGGCAATGGCGCGCATCAGATTGTCATCCGCCTCGATCGAATCGATCGACGAGATCCGCAAGCGCGGCAGGTCCGGCACCAGCCGCAGGATGCGCATCACCAGATCGCCAAGCCGCGGCCCGCCCGGCAGATCCAGCCCCCAGGAGGTCAGATCGACCCCGGTCAGCACGACCTCGTTGTAGCCGCGCGCGCACAGCCGCGCGATCTGCTCGACCACCACCCCGGCGGGAACGCTGCGCGAATTGCCCCGGCCGTAAGGGATGATGCAGAAGGTGCAGCGATGATCGCAACCGTTCTGGATCTGCACATAGGCGCGGCTGCGGGTGCCGAACCCGTCGATCAGGTGGCCGGCGGTTTCCGTCACCGACATGATGTCGTCGACCTGCACCGGCTCGGTCGCGCCGATCAGGTCGGGGGCCATGCGCCGCCACGTCTCGGGGCGCATCTTCTCGGCATTGCCGATGACATGGTCGACCTCTTCCATCGCGGCAAAGCCGTCGGGGTCGATCTGCGCCGCGCAGCCGGTGACGATGACCCGCGCGCCGGGGTTGTCGCGCCTCAGCCGCCGGATCTCCTGCCGGGCCTTGCGCACGGCCTCCTGCGTGACGGCACAGGTATTGACGACCACGGCATCCCCGACCCCGTGCGCGGCGGCCAGATCCTTCATCGCCTCGGTCTCGTAGGCGTTCAGCCGGCAGCCCAGCGTGGTGAATTTCGGCGCGGCGCGGACCATCTACAGAGCCTTCAGGAAGGCGGCGGTCAGCGTGCCGGAAAAGACATGCGCGGTCGGCCCGGTCATCCAGACGCCATCCTCGCGCCAGTCGATGTCGATATCGCCGCCGTCCAGCGTTATCCGCACGCGCCGCCCGGTCAGCCCGCGCCGCGCCGCCGCCACCGCCGCCGCGCAGGAGGACGAGCCCGAGGCCAGCGTGATGCCCGCCCCCCGCTCCCACACCCGCATCCGCAGGTGATCCGGCCCGACCAGATGCGCGAACTGCACGTTGGTCCGCTCGGAAAACAGCGGGTGACGTTCGATCTCGGCGCCGCGCGCGGCCAGATCCACCGTCTCGGCGTCGTCCACGAAGAAGGTGCAATGCGGGTTGCCCATCGACGTGGCCACCGGCGCACCCTCGATCGGCAGGCGCAGGGTATCCACCGCCTCGGCCAGCGGGATCGCCGCCCATCCGGTGACCGGCGCGCCCATGTTGACCCGCGTCAGCCCGCCGCCCGCATCCTCGCAGGCCAGAACGCCGCGCCCGGTGCGCAGCGCGACCGCACCCTTGCCGGTCTCGTCCATCAGCAGGCGGGCGATGCAGCGCGTGGCGTTGCCGCAGGCATCCGACAGCGAGCCGTCGGAATTGTAGAAGGTCAGCCGCGCATCGGTGCCCGTGTCGGCCCCGACCACCGCAAGCTGATCGAACCCGACCCCGCGGTGCCGATCGGCCAGCGCCCGCACCAGCCCCGCAGACAGCTCCGCCCCGCCCGCGCGGCGATCCACCACCACGAAGTCGTTGCCGAGCCCATGCATTTTCAGGAACCCGAAGCCGTTCTGATCGTCATCGCCGCGCATGGCGCGCCTATATCCCCACCGCCCGACCGAATCCAGAGCCTGCGCGTTTCGCGGTGGATTTTGGCCTTGACCGCCCTTCCCGCTTTTCCTACGTAAGCGCCTCATGTGGGCCGTTAGCTCAGTTGGTAGAGCAACTGACTTTTAATCAGTGGGTCGCAGGTTCGAATCCTGCACGGCTCACCACTAAATCGCTAAAAAACAAGAGGTTAAGGATAGCGCAAAGCTAAGCCTTTCCCTCCTGTTTTTGTTTTGTCACCGGATTTGTCACCAGAATTCCCGCAGCACTGTCAGTGCCCGGATTCGCCCGCAAGAAAACAAGAAAACCTGAATCCCGCCTACCGATTCACGCGCAGCCGCATCGTCCGGCATTGGCACCACGCCTTGCGCGCGTGCGCACGGGGGTTCCGCCCGCTATTGTGCAGGGTCGAACCTAATTTGTTGCGGTTTATAGCAGGTAGGCTTGGGCCGCCGGTCCCGATATGGGCGCATCAGGCTTTCACCGGCCCCCCGTCACTGTCGCCGCGCACCCTGGGCTTCCAGCCGCGCCCGTTCGCGCTGCATCTCGATCAGCAGCCGGTTGACGTGCTCCTTCGCCGCCTGTGCGGCCTCTGCGGCGCTCTTTCCTTCATCGCGCAGCTCTTTGCATCCATCGCCGGGCCGAGCGTATTCGCGACAAGTTTGCGGCCAGTCGCAAGAAAGGCATGTGGATGGGCGGCGTGCCACCCTACGGCTATCGGGTCGACAACCGTAAGCTGGTCGTTGACGAAGAGGCCGCCGCGCATGTGCGCTGGATCTTCGCCCGCTTCCTTGAGATCGGATCGGGGACTGAGCTGGCGCGCGAGGTCGCGAAACGCGGGATCCGCACGCCACGCGGTAACCGGATCGACAAGAAGTACATCTACCGGATGCTGAACAACCGCGCCTACATCGGCGAAGCGGTCCACAAGGGCGAGAGCTATCCCGGAGAGCACGACGCCATCATCGACCGCGACACATGGGACCGCGTACACGCCATCCTGCAAGAAAGCCCCCGCAAGCGCGCCGCCCGCACCCGCGCCGATACGCCCGCGCTGCTGAAAGGGCTGCTCTACGGCCCCGATGGCGCGGCGTTCTCGCCGACCCACACCCGGAAAGGCGGCAAGCTCTACCGCTACTACGTCAGCCAGACCGTGCTGAAGCACGGCGCCGGGTCTTGCCCGGTCGGCCGGGTGCCCGCCGGCGAGATCGAGGCCGCCGTCATCGACCAGCTTCGCGCCGTGTTCCGCCAGCCGGAGATCGTCGCAGGGACGTGGAAGGCGGCACGCGCCCACACCGACGACATCTCCGAGGCCGACGCCCGCACCGCCCTGCAGCAGCTCGACCCGCTGTGGGACGAACTGTTCCCTGCTGAGCAGGACCGCATCGTGGCGCTGCTGGTCGAGCGCGTGGATATCGGCACTGACGGGCTCAACGTCCGGCTCCGTGTGGACGGGCTCGGTGCCCTCGCGCGAGAGATGTTGGCTGGAGACATGGGTGCGGCCGCATGACCCGCGTGGCTCCGATCCTCGACACGGTGACGCTCCACGTCCCGTTCCGGGTCGTGAAGCGTGGCGGGCGGAAGGAGATGCAGTTGCCGGAAGGCGCCGCGCAGACGCGCAAGATCGATGGCGCACTAGTCAAGGCTCTGGCCCGCGCGTTCCGCTGGAAGCGCATGCTGGAGACAGGCGAGTTCGCCACCATCGCAGAGTTGGCCGAGCGCGAGGGGATCGCACCCTCCTACATGACCCGCGTCCTGCGGCTGACCCTGCTCGCGCCCGACATCGTCGAGGCGATCTTGGACGGGAAGCAGGCGCCGGAGGTGACGCTGGCGCGGGTGCTGGAGCCGTTCCCGATCGACTGGAGTGAGCAGAAGAACACCTTCGCTCACACCTAACTACCTGACTTGGTCCATTTCGCGCAGCTACACCTATTGCTTCGGTGGGCCAAATTGGCCAAAAGTGTAAGGCCAAGGGCGGGGAGTCAGATGCAGACCCTGAGCGCGAAAGACGCGAAGTACGGCTTCGGACGGCTGATCGATCTCGCCCGAGCTGAACCAGTGGCAGTGGCCAAGCATGGGCGGCAAGTCGTCGTAGTGATGGCGATTGAAGAATACGAGCGATTGAAGACGATCGAGGCAGATCGGAATGCCCCCCAGGCTGCGGATCGCACCAACGAATAGAACGAGGGCCACGTGGCAGTCAAAAAGTCGGAAATTTACAGCTCTCTCTGGGCGAGCTGCGATGCGCTTCGGGGCGGGATGGATGCCTCGCAATACAAGGATTATGTCCTTGTATTGCTCTTCGTGAAGTACGTCTCCGACAAATATTCCGGCGACCCGGATGGGCTGATCGAAATCCCCGAAGGCGGCAGTTTTGCGGACATGGTCGCGCTGCGCGGCAATAAGGACATCGGCGAGAAGATCAACATCATCATCGCCAACCTGGCCGAGGCGAACGACCTCAAGGGCGTGATCGACGTCGCCGACTTCAACGACCCGGAGAAGCTCGGCACCGGCAAAGAGATGGTTGATCGCCTCTCAAACCTTGTCGCAATCTTCAATCGCCCGGAGCTGGATTTTCGCAAGAACCGCGCCGATGGCGACGATATTTTGGGCGATGCCTACGAATACCTGATGCGCCATTTCGCCACCGAGTCGGGCAAGAGCAAGGGGCAGTTTTATACCCCGTCCGAGGTCTCGCGGATCATGGCAAAGGTAATCGGGATAGGTGCCGCGCGCAGCGCCGACCAGACTATCTACGACCCCACTTGCGGTTCCGGCTCACTGCTTCTGAAGGCGCATGACGAGGCACCCTACGATCTTACCATCTATGGCCAGGAAAAGGACGTCGCCACCCGCGCCCTAGCGAAGATGAACATGGTCCTGCACGATTGTCCGACCGCGGAAATCTGGAAGGGCAACACGCTTTCATCCCCACACTTCCTGAACGCGGACGGCAGCCTAAAGACCTTCGACTACGTGGTCGCCAATCCGCCCTTCTCGGACAAGGCATGGTCGACCGGCGTGTTCGACGAGGGCAAGACCAACCTGACCGCGCGCTTCACGGTCGAAGGCGAGCGCCCGCCCGAGAAGAACGGCGATTTCGCCTATCTCCTCCACGTGATCGCCTCTCTGAAATCGACGGGCAAGGGCGCCGTCATTCTGCCCCACGGCGTCCTCTTCCGCGGCAACGCCGAGTCCACGCTGCGCCGCTGGATCATCAAGCGCGGCTACATCAAGGGGATCATCGGCCTGCCGGCCAACCTGTTCTACGGTACTGGCATTCCTGCCTGTATCGTGGTGCTGGACAAGGAGCTCGCCCAGGCCCGCACTGGCATCTTCATGATCGACGCCTCCAAGGGATTCGTTAAGGACGGCAACAAGAACCGCCTGCGCAGCCAGGACATCCACAAGATCGTCGACGCCTTCACCAAGCAGGCGCAGATCGACAAATACTCGCGGATGGTCCCGCTGGCTGAAATCGAGAAGAACGACTTCAATCTCAACATCCCCCGCTACATCGATGCCTCGGAACCCGAGGACCTGCAGGATATCGAGGCGCATCTGAGGGGCGGCATCCCGGTGCGGGATGTCGATGCGCTGGATGACTTCTGGCAGGTCGTGCCCGCCGTGCGCCACGACATCTTCGCCCCTGGCGAACGGCCCGGATACCTGACCCCGATGGTCGAGGTGGCTGAGGTCAAGCCCGCCATCCTGAACCATGCCGAGTTCGCCGCCTATGCCGATACCGTCACCGCGGTGTTCGACGCCTGGCGCGCGGCGCATATCGACCGGCTGCGGGGTATCGCAATCGGAGACAAGCCGAAGGACTTGATCCACGTGATCTCCGAAGATCTGCTGGACCGCTTCAAGCCCGTGCCGCTGATCGATGGCTATGACGTGTATCAGCATCTCATGACCTACTGGTCTGAGGTAATGCAGGACGATGTCTATATCCTCGTGCAGGATGGCTGGAAGGCCGGGCGTGTGATCCGCGAACTGGTCAGAAACGCCGAGGGCAAGTTCACCGAGACGCCCGACATCACGCTGGGCCGGCGCAAGCTGAAGGCCGAACTGATCCCGCCCGCGCTGATCGTGGCCCGGTTCTTCGCGGCCGAAAAGGCCGCGTTGGAGGCATTGGAAGCCAAGGCCGAGGAAGCAGCCCGCGCGATCGAGGAACTGGACGAGGAGCAGGGCGGCGAGGATGGGCTGCTGGCCGATGCCAAGACCGAAAAGGGCAAGCTGACCGCGAAATCGGTCAAGGACCGGATCAAGGACATTCGCCACGACCGCGATGCGGCTGAGGAGATGGCAATACTCAAGCAGGCGTTGCGGCTGATCGAGGCCGAGGCGGCGGCGGCCAAGGCGGTGAAGGAGGCGCAGGCAGCGCTGGATGAGGCCACGGTCAGGCACTACGCGAAACTGACCGAGGACCAAGTGAAGGCGCTGATCGTCGAGGACAAGTGGCTGGCGCGGGTGCAGGGCGATGTGGCGGCCGAGGTTGATCGCGTCAGCCAGGCGCTGGCCGGGCGGGTGAAGTTGCTGACCGAACGCTATGCCGCGCCGCTGCCAGAGCTGGAGGATCGCGCGCAGGCGCTGGGCGCAAGGGTGGCCGAGCACCTGAAACGAATGGGGTTCGCCGCGTGACGATGCAGGAGAAGATCAGGCCGGGCTACAGGCAGACCGACGTCGGGGTGATCCCAGAGGATTGGGATGTGGTGCCAATCGGAGGCTTGGGTGAAGTGCGGACGGGGGGCACTCCGCCCACCAATCGCCGCGAATTGTATGGCGGTGGGTATCTGTTTGTGAGCCCGGCGGATATCGGCGCAAACAAATACATTAATAGGACAGAAAAAACGCTATCTCTCGAAGGTTTTCGCAGTTCACGCATTTTCCCGGCCGGCTCTTCGTTATTCGTTTGCATCGGCTCAACCATTGGGAAGGTGGGGTTGGCCGCGGTCGATCTTTGTTCCAACCAGCAAATTAATTCGGTCTCCCCTGAGGCAAATGTTGACTCTGAGTTTCTCTTTTACTCACTCGTGCATGCATCACCTAGAATTGCAGCATTGGCTGGCGAGCAGGCAGTCCCAATAATCAATAAGTCTGCATTCAGCGCCAACTTGATAGCGCTACCGGGCAAAGATGAGCAGCGAGCCATCGCCGAGGCGCTGTCGGATGCGGATGCGCGAATTTTAACGCTGGAAACGCTGATCGCCAAGAAGCGCGACCTCAAGCAGGCCTCCATGCAACAGCTCCTCACCGGCAAAACCCGCCTGCCGGGCTTCTCGGGCGACTGGGAAGCGAAGCGGCTGGGGGACTTGGGTTCGACGTACGGTGGGCTGACTGGGAAATCCAAGGTGGATTTTGGGCATGGCTCTGCAAAATACATCCCCTTTATGAATGTAATGACCAATGTCGTTGTCGACCTCAATAGTTTAGAGAAGGTCGACGTAAGGCCCGGCGAGAGCCAGAACCAAGCCCGCGCTGGCGACTTATTCTTCAACGGCTCTTCGGAAACGCCTGAAGAGGTTGGGATGTGTGCGTTGTTGGCAGAAAATGTCGAGGACCTGTATCTTAACAGCTTCTGTTTTGGTTTCCGGCTTAAGTCGGATGCAGCTGCAAATGGTTTGTTTCTGGCTGGTTACTTCCGCAGTCAGCAAGGCAGAGATCTGCTTGCGTCGCTCGCACAGGGGGCGACACGCTACAATCTTTCAAAGCGGGCTCTTCTGAAGGTGGAATTCGCTTGTCCGTCTCTGGATGAACAAGTCGCAATCGCCGAAATCCTCTCAGACATGGATGCAGAAATCGCAGCGCTGGAGGCCGAGGCCGAAAAGGCCCGTGGCATCAAGCAGGGCATGATGCAGAACCTGCTGACGGGGAAGGTGCGGCTGGTATGAGCTTCGGCTGGGCCGTCGATGCGCTGGTTGTCTTCGGCGGGCTCTCCGGCTGGGCGGCAGCCTACTTCTCTTGGTGGGAGTGGCAGAACACGAAGAAGAAGATCGCCATGCTCACCGACGCGGGCGCGGCCGCTGAGGTCCTGCCAGCCTGGTACACATCCAGAATGATGACCGATCATTGGACCTTCGGGCTGCTGACAGAGGCCGGAAAGATGGTCGTGATCAAGCGAATTACGGCGCTTTCAGACGATGGGCGATGGATCGACGTCGAACTTGCGGAGAGCGAAGTGCTCGACTGGTTGCCGAAGGACTATCCGGCTGATTTCGTTTTCGCAGTCGGCCCCGAGAGGACGTCGGCATCGCTGCAGATCTCCAAGATCGTTGCCGCGGTCGACCTGATGAATTCGTGAGGCGCTGAATGGTGAGTAGCGACCATCACAAGCGTCTGTTCATCGGCTGGGATGTCGGCGGCTGGAACTGCGACAAGAACCAGAACAGCCGCGACGCGCTGGTCGTGCTGGATCATACGGGCCAGACCCTCGGCCAGCCCTGGCGAGGCAATCTGCGCGAGACGATCAACAGCGCGACGACGCCATCGGCCTTCCTCGCCGCGCTCCTTGCGCTGTGCAAGCTGGACAACCCCGCTCGACCCAGCCACGCCACCCTTGCCATCGACGCCCCGCTCGGCTTCCCCGAGGCCTTCGCCCGCATGATCGCGGGTGGCGCCCCGGTCGATCAGATCGGTCGATCGGCAGCGAACCCCTACCTCTTCCGGCACACCGAGCGGCGGCTGGTGGCCGAAGGGGTCACGCCGCTCTCGGCGATCAAGGACATGATCGGCAGCCAGGCGACGAAGGCGATGCACGTGGTCGCGCGCTTTGCCCCACAGCGCCTGTCGACCGGCGTCTGGACAGATGGCGCGCATCTGACCGTGATCGAAACCTACCCGGCGCTGTGCCGCGCCCGCCTCGGGCCGCATGTTCGTACTGAACCGATCCCGAAAACCGGTCGCGAGGCAGATATTCACGACGCCAGTGTCTGCGCCCGCATCGCCCGAGACTTCCATTTGAACCGCGAGCGCCTTGAACCCCCGACCGATGAAACACCGCCCTCGGAAGGCTGGATCTGGGCGCCGCGCCGCGTTTTTGTTGAGGCATAGTTCACGATGAGCACCGTTGGCCAGATCGAGAGAAGAACTCAGAAGCGCGTCGTCGACCTGTTTCGGAACGCGTTGGGCTATGAGTACCTGGGCAACTGGATCGATCGCGCTGACAAGATCGGTCGTCCGAACCGCAACATTGAGGACGAGTATCTGCGTCCCTTCCTGGAAAGGCAGGACTATTCCCCCGAACTGATCACCCGCGCGATCCAGCAGCTGACGAAGGTTGCCACCGACCAGTCCCGCAGCTTCTACGACACCAACCGCGTTGTCTATGACCTGCTGCGCTACGGGGTGAAGGTGAAGGCCGATGTGGGGGATCAGACCCGCACTGTCTGGCTGATCGATTGGGCAAACCCTGCTGCCAATCATTTCGCGATCGCCGAAGAGGTCGCGGTGAAGCCCGCGGGCGACAAATCCTTCGGCAAGCGCCCGGACGTGGTGATTTATGTCAACGGGATCGCGCTGGGCGTGCTGGAACTGAAACGCTCGACCGTATCGGTGTCCCAGGGCATCCGGCAGAGCCTCGACAACCAAAAACCGGTATTCATCCAGCCGTTCTTCACCACCATGCAGCTGATCATGGCGGGGAACGACACCGAGGGGCTGCGCTATGGCGTCATCGAGACACCCGAGAAGTACTGGCTGACGTGGAAAGAGGAAGGCGGGCCGGAAAACCCCCTGGACCGCGCGCTGGTCCAGATGTGTGCCAAGCCGCGGTTCCTTGAACTGGTCCACGATTTTCTGGTGTTCGACGCCGGCGTGAAGAAGACCTGCCGCCACAACCAGTATTTCGGTGTGCGCGCAGCGCAGGACCACATCCGCCGACGAGAAGGCGGGATCATCTGGCACACGCAAGGGTCGGGCAAGAGCCTGACGATGGTATGGCTGGCCAAATGGATACGCGAGAACGTGCCTGACAGCCGGGTGGTGGTGATCACCGATCGCACCGAGTTGGACGAGCAGATCGAAAAGGTCTTCAACGGGGTCAACGAGGAAATCCTGCGCACGAAATCCGGCGCCGATCTGATCGCCCGGCTGAACGACACGAACCCATGGCTGCTGTGCTCGCTGATCCACAAGTTTGGCGGCAAGGAGGACAGCGACGCGGATGTCGAAGGTTACGTCGAGGATTTGAAGAGCGCGCTGCCCAAGGACTTTAGCGCCAAGGGCGATATCTTCGTCTTCGTGGACGAATGCCACCGCACGCAAAGCGGCGATCTGCACAACGCAATGAAGGCGATCCTGCCCAGCGCAATGTTCATCGGTTTCACTGGCACGCCCCTTCTGAAGGCCGACAAGCAGACGAGCCTCGAAGTGTTCGGCCCATATATCCATACGTACAAGTTTGACGAGGCGGTGTCGGACGGTGTGGTCCTAGATCTGCGCTATGAGGCCCGAGATATCGACCAGAACATCACGTCGCAGGCGAAGATCGACAAATGGTTCGAGGCCAAGACCAAGGGCCTGACCGATATGGCCAAGGCGCAGCTGAAGAAGCGCTGGGGTACGTTGCAGAAGGTGCTGTCCAGCCAGTCGCGGCTGGAAAAGATCTTGGCCGATATCCTGATGGACATGGAGACCCGGGACCGGCTTCAAAGCGGCCGCGGCAACGCCATGCTCGTGTCGTCGAGCATCTATCAAGCGTGCAAGTTCTTTGAGCTGTTCGACAAGACCGATCTGGCGGGCAAGTGCGCGATCGTCACCTCCTACAAACCGTCGCCGAACGACATAAAGGGCGAGGAAAGCGGCGAGGGGCTGACGGAACGCCTGCGACAATACGATATCTACAACAAGATGCTGGGGGGCAAGGAGCCCGAGGCATTCGAGAAGGAGGCGAAGCGGAAGTTCATCGATGAGCCAGGGCAGATGAAACTGCTGATCGTCGTGGACAAGCTGCTGACCGGCTTTGACGCCCCCTCGGCCACGTATCTCTACATCGACAAGAAGATGCAGGACCACGGCCTGTTCCAGGCGATCTGCCGGGTGAACCGGCTGGACGGGGACGACAAGGAATACGGCTACATCATCGACTACAAGGACCTGTTTAAGAGCCTTGAGACCTCGATCAAGGACTACACGGCCGAGGTTTTCGATGGTTATGACAAGGCGGATGTAGCGGGCCTGCTTTCGGATCGGCTTGAAAAGGCGCGCGAGAGGCTGGACGAGGCATTGGAAGCTGTCCGGGCTCTCTGTGAACCGGTCGAGCTGCCCCGCGATACCCTCGCCTACCAGCGCTTCTTCTGTGCAAAGGACACGGCCGACAAGGAGGCGCTGAAGGAGAATGAGCCGAAGCGGCTAACCCTCTATCGGCTGGTGGCCTCGTTGTTGCGCGCCTACGCCGATGTGGCAAACGAGATGAGCGAGGCCGGCTACTCCGAGGCCGAGGTCGCCAGTATCAAAGCGGATGTCGATCACTTCGAGAAGGTGCGGAATGAGGTGAAGCTGTCGAGCGGTGACTATATCGATCTGAAGATGTACGAGCCGGCGATGCGGCACCTGATCGACACCTATATCCGCGCCGAAGAAAGCGAAGTGATCTCGGCCTTTGACGATGTTTCGCTGATCCAGCTTATCGTTGAGAGGGGGGTGGATGCGGTCAACGCCTTGCCCCAGGGCATTCGTCAGAGCAAAGAAGCCGTGGCGGAGACGATCGAGAACAACGTCCGGAAGCTGATCATCGACGAGACGCCGATTAATCCGAAGTACTATGAGAAGATGTCCGAACTGCTGGACGCCCTAATCGAGCAGCGCAAGCGCGAGGCGCTGAGTTATCAGGAGTATCTCGCTCAGATAGTCGAGCTCACGAAAAAGGCCCAAGGCACCGAAACGGCCGCCTCGTATCCAGCCGCGCTGAATTCGAAGGCGAAGCGCGCGCTTTTCGACAATCTCGATGGGGACGAGGCCCTGGCTTTGGCGATCGACGAAGAAATTCGCCTCACCAAGAAGGACTCCTGGCGCGGCAACAGGTTCAAGGAGAAGGAGGTGCGCAACGCAATCAAGAAGCACATCTTTGACCCCGGTCAACTCGATGCGATCTTTGAACTGGTGTGGAACCAGGATGAGTACTGATGCCGCCCAGCTGTCCGTTGGAGGCTTCGAGGTAGAGGTGGTTCGCAAGCCGATCAAGAACTTGCACCTCGGTGTCTACCCGCCTCATGGACGTGTCCGCGTTGCAGCGCCGCTAGAGATGGGTGACGAGGCCGTACGGCTCGCTGTTGTCACCCGCCTTGCCTGGATCAAGCGCCAGCAGGCCAAGTTCGCGGCGCAGCCGCGCCAGTCCGAGCGACGCTATGTATCAGGGGAAACCCACTTCTTCCTGGGCCAACGGTATCGACTGAACCTGATCGAGGGGGCCAGGGCGGGGCAGGTTCGGGTTCGCAACAGAAAGACAATCGATCTTCATGTGCGCAATGACAGCGATCTGGCCATTCGAGAACGGGTGTTCATCGATTGGTACCGGCGAGAGCTTCGTGCGCGAGCGAGACCCCTAATGGAGCACTGGGCGGCGGAATACGGTATCGCAACGCCGAATTGGGGCATCAAGCGGATGAAGACCAAATGGGGCACCTGCAATATCGAAGCACGTCGAGTCTGGTTGAACCTCGAACTGATCAAGAAGCCGCCGCAGTGTCTTGAATACGTGATCGTCCATGAGCTGGCGCACTTCTTTGAGCGCAACCACACAGAGCAGTTCGTGGCCCTTCTGGACCGGATGCTTCCGCATTGGCGGATCGTTCGTGACGAGCTCAACGCCGAGCCCCTGGCGCATGATGATTGGAGCACATAGCATTTGTGCCGCAGTCAGAGCGTCGCTCTGCTGGCATGCATCCCAGAACGCAGGATATCGGCTTTACGTTTTCGATCCCGGTCCCGTCTGCCCAACGCCCCTGGCATCGAAGTGCTCAGCCATGGACTCGAAAAAGCCTCACAGTTTCTGACGCTTGCAAGCAATTCACCAAATCGGCGCAGTCATGAGGTCCGGAGAATATCGACCCTGAGAGACCGCTTTCGGGCCTCCTGGCGCCGGGGCCAGTGCTCAGCCCCTCCCGCATAACCCTCGAAAACAACGGAAAAATCCGTCCGCAGCCGGATCGGGAGAACGCTTTCGCGAGGGCAAGTGGCGGAGGGAACGCGACTGGCGTCAAACCTTCTCTGGATTATAACACCCTGACTTTTATTCTTAGCGCGCCATTCCGATACATCCCCGCCCGGGCCGGGTTGCTCTGACACCGCCGATCGCGGGACCTGTGAATGCATGCGCCAACGAGATCAAGGAACAGCGGGAGCAAGAACTGGAGAAGACCCGCGACAGGCGTCGCGGGCTTAGCGACGGGTTTGGGTTGTGAGCTGACAGTGGGCAAATTCCATCAGCCCAAGGCATAGCCAGCGCCCCGAACGGTGCGTAGAAGATCGTCACCGCCTTGCCGACACAAGGCCTTGCGCAAGCGGCCAATATGGACATCGACCGTGCGGGTTTCGACATAGATATCGCGGCCCCAGACACGGTCGAGCAACTGTTCGCGGCTAAAAACCCGCCCCGGTCTTTCCATGAAGGTGGCGAGCAGGCGTAACTCGGTCGGGCCGAGTTGCAACGACTTGCCCGCGCGGGTGACACGATAGGTTTCGCCGTCAAGCCGGATATCCTGAAACTCCAGGACCATGCCAACGGTTGAAGGGCGCACACGCCGCAGGTTGGCGCGGATGCGGGCCATCAGCTCGACGATGGAGTAGGGTTTGATTACATAGTCATCTGCTCCGGTTTCAAGGCCGCGCACCCGATCCACCTCTTCGGAGCGGGCCGACAGCATGATGACCGGTATCGCGCGCGTTTCGGCCCGCGATTTCAGGCGGCGGCACACCTCGATCCCCGAAAGGTTCGGCAACATCCAATCGAGCACGATCAGGTCCGGGGAGTCCTCGCGAACCATCATTATCGCCTCTTCGCCGTCTTGCGCCAGATTGACGCGGTAGCTTTCGGCGGTGAGGTTGTAGGACAGCACTTCGCGCTGTGCCGGCTCATCCTCAACCAGCAGGATCAGCGGGTGTTCTATGGTCGCCATGCGGCCTCCTATTCTGCTGTGCCTGATGCAATCGACGTATTGTCTGCCTTGGGGCGATCGTCATCCGGCAAGGAACCGGTGGTGAGATAGATCACCTGCTCGGCAATCCCGGTCGCATGGTCGCCCATCCGTTCGATGTTCTTGGCGATGAAATGCAGGTGCAGGCAAGTCGAGATGTTGCGCGGATCCTCGGTCATATGCGTCAGGAACTCGCGGAACAGCGAGTTGTACATCTGATCAATATCGTGGTCGTTCCGCCGCACCCGATCAGCCAGTTCGGCGTCGCCGTGGATATAGGCGTCGAGCACGTTCTTCAGTTGCAATTGAACCGCCTTGGCCATGCGCCGGATCAGGGCGGTCGCGCCACCAATGGGGGGCATCCTCGCTAGGATCGTCGAACGTTTCGCAAGGTTCTTGGCATAGTCGCCACAGCGTTCCAGCGCCGCGGCAATCTTTATCGCGGGCAGCAGCATGCGCAGATCGGCAGCGGCAGGCGAGCGCAGCGCGATCAGGCGAGCGGCCTCGGCATTGATCTGTTCTTCGAGGGCGTCGATGGCCCGGTCGCCCTTGCGCACCGCATCGGCAAGTTCGTCGTCGCGGGTTTCCAGTGCGCGGGCCGCGTCGAGAATGGCCGCTTCGACCAGCCCGCCCATGCGCGCGATCATGGCCTGAACGGCTTCGAAGTCGCGGTCGAAGGCCGACGCGATGTGGGGGTCGCTTTTCATCTTATCCTCTGTCAGCCGGAACCGGCCGGTGATGTAACTTTTAGTGCGCGGATCGGTCAGGTAGCTAAATGCATGGCACGTTTCTCCGTATTCGAGCTGACTGCCAAGGTGAAAGGACACTTTGCGCCGATGTCGCGGGCAGCTTGCTACATGATGGTTGTATCGACCACTCTAGGGTCGGCGCACCACGCTTTTGCGACAGTCTTGTAACAGTTTTATGAAGGCTGCTCAGGTTTTCGGCAGAAGAACCGTAAAGCATGCGCCCTTGCCGCGTTGGCTGCTGATGGTGAACTCTCCGCGATGACGGTTGACGATGTGCTTGACGATGGCAAGCCCTAGACCGGTGCCGCCCTTTTCGCGTGAACGGTGGGTGTCAACGCGGTAGAACCGCTCGGTCAGGCGCTGCAAGTGCTGCTCTTCGATGCCGTCCCCCCGGTCGATCACGTCGATTTGCAACAGGGGGTCGCTGGTTGGCGGATGGATCCTGACCGTGATCAGCCTGCCGGAGGCACCGTATTTTATCGCGTTCTCAATCAGGTTCTGGAACACCTGCAACAACTGATCCGCATCGGCCGGGACATGCGGTGCGGAGTCCGCTCCAGTGATTTCCAGCGTCACGTTGGCTGCATTGGCGACAGGGCGCAGGGCGGCCGCGGCGGATTGGATCACCGCTGCGACATCCACGTCGGTGGTGGGGCGTCGGCGTTCCTCTGCCTCGACCCTCGAGAGGGACAGAAGATCTTGCACAAGGCGGTTCATGCGTCCTGTCTCACGTTCCATGATCGTAAGGAATCGGTCACGGGCCGCTGGATCGTCTCGGGCCGCTCCTTTCAGCGTTTCGATGAACCCTGCCAGCGCCGTCAGGGGGGTGCGTAACTCGTGGCTGACATTGGCGACGAAATCCCGGCGCAGCTGGCCGATGAGTTCCTG
The DNA here is from genome assembly GCA_947503765.1 of uncultured Paracoccaceae bacterium. Taxonomy (GTDB): domain Bacteria; phylum Pseudomonadota; class Alphaproteobacteria; order Rhodobacterales; family Rhodobacteraceae; genus Psychromarinibacter. The sequence continues at coordinate 141,432 of CANNFA010000007.1, forward strand.
TTCGGTGATGTCCTCGAAGGCGCAGAGAGCACCACTTCTGTCGGTGCTGGAAACGGGAGTCACCGTAACGAGATAGGTTACCTCATGCGACGGACCATGAATCACATAGCGTGCCTGCCCAGCGACCCTATCGTGCAGCGTAACTTCAATCGCGGCCAGCAAGGCGGGTTGGCGCAAGGCGATGGCGTGGTGGCGACCGATCTGGCCGGTCCCCAAAATGGCCTCGGCTGCCGGGTTGGCCGCGAAAATCAGGTCATCTGCTCCAATCATCACCATTGGCAATGGTACGCCGCTCAAAATACCGTCAAGCCATTGCCGATCCATTTCAAACCCTTTCGCCAGCGCATTCATGCCATGGGCGCGCCGAAAATTTTATCCAACGAGTGTTGGGGATGCGAGTCGCGTATGGTGGAAGTATCAGCCAACCCGGTGTCCTTTCGCGTCGATCAGCGGCGTGCCGTCCTCTTTGGCCATCGGGCCGGGTGGCAGGCGGTCGAGTAGATCGAGCACGGCTTCACTCGGGCGGCAGAGCCGGACCCCCTTGCGCGAACAGACGATGGGACGGTTGACCAGAACGGGGTAGTCAATCATTGCCGTGAGTAGCGTTTTATCGCTGACGGTGGGGTCGAGCAGGCCCAGTTCCTCTGCAGGTGATTTCGTCGTCCGCAGGGCGGAGCGGGGCGTCAGGTCGGCAGCCGCGAACAGTGCCAGAAGCTGCGGGCGGGTCCATCCAGTTTCGAGGTATTCAATCACAATCGGCGTCTCGCCAGACGCTTCGATGATCGCGAGCACATTGCGCGAGTTGCCGCACTCGGGGTTGTGGTGGATGACGATGCTCATGATGTGCCCCCGTTGGCCGGAAACCAGTGCTGTGTCCGGTTGGCAAAGGCGACGAGCGACAACATCACCGGCACCTCCACGAGGACGCCGACAACTGTGGCAAGAGCCGCACCCGATCCAAGGCCGAACAGGCTGATGGCAACAGCCACCGCCAGCTCAAAGAAGTTTGACGTGCCGATCATGGCGCAGGGCGCGGCCACGTTGAACGGGATGCACCAAGCCCGCGCCACACCGTAGGCCACGAAGAAAATGCCATAGGATTGGATCAACAGGGGCACCGCGATCAGCGCGATAACGAGCGGACGGTCGAGAATGACTTCGCCCTGAAACCCGAAAAGCAGTACCACCGTGACCAGCAAGCCAAAGATCGAGAACGGCTGTACGCGGGCCTTGAACGCATCCACGGCCGCCTCTCCGCCATTACCGACAAGGTTGCGGCGCGTCACATACCCGGCCAGCAGCGGCAGCATGACATAGAGTCCAACCGACAAAAGCAACGTGTTCCAGGGAACGACGATGTCGGTCACGCCCAGCAGGAAGGCCACGATGGGCGCGAAAGCAAAGACCATGATCACGTCGTTCACACTGACCTGCACCAGCGTATAGGTTGCGTCGCCGCGCGTGAGGTTCGACCAGACAAAGACCATTGCCGTGCAGGGGGCCGCGCCCAGCAGGATAACGCCAGCAAGGTAGGCCTGCGCATCGTCGGCCGGGATCAGCCCCGCAAAAACATACTCGAAGAACAGCACGCCCAAGGCCGCCATCGTGAAGGGCTTGATCAGCCAGTTCACCACCAGCGTCACGACCAGCCCCTTCGGCTTGTCCCCGACCTGACGCAGCGCGCCGAAATCCACGCCGACCATCATCGGATAGACCATCGCCCAGATCAGCATCGCCACGGGCAGATTGACCGAGGCGATTTCCAGCGAGGCCAGAAACGAAAACAGACCCGGAACCAGATTGCCCAGCAGCAGCCCCGCGCCGATGGCCAGTGCCACCCAGACGGACAGCCAGCGTTCGAATGTACCCAGACCCGCCGCAGCGGGAAGCGATGTATCAGTCATGTCGTTCTTTCGTGTGGTTGGCCTTCAGGTGAGCCTAGCGGCCCCTAGCAGCAGGTGATTTCGTCGAGAACGTGCTGACAAAGTTCGTGACGCCCGCCGCAGCACTCCTTCATCAAGAATATAATAAGGCCGCGCACCCCCTCCATGTCGGCGAAATAGCGGATATTGCGGCCCTCCCGCCTGTTCCGGATCAGACCGGACCGAGCGAGGATCCCGAGATTGGCCGACATCGTGTTCTGGCGCACCTCCAGTGCGCTACTGATATCACCGGCCAACACCCCTTGCTGCCCTGCCTTGATCAGCAGCCGGAACACGTCGAGCCGGGTTGACTGGCTGAGAGCGGCAAAGGCGTCGAGCGCATGAATCTTATCCATATATCTGGAATTATGGAAGTGAATGCTATACGTCAAGCGGTCCCGTCAATCGCCTCGGGACTGGAAAGCGATGTCAGATCGCCTTTCGGTCGTTCCTCGTCAGGCAAATCGCCGGTCACCAGATAAATCACCTGTTCGGCAATCGACGTGGTGTGATCGCCCATCCGCTCGATGTTCTTGGCGATGAAATGCAGATGCATACAGGCGGTGATGCTGTGGGGCTCTTCCATCATGAGCGTCAGGAGTGAACGAAAAAGGGCGTTGTACATTTCATCTATCTCACAATCCCGCGCTCGGACTTCGTGAGCGATTTCGAGATCGCGTTGCATATAGGCATTGAGCGCGTCGGCCATCATGTCGACGACCGCCTTGTGCATACGACGCAGAGTCCGGGAAACATCTTTGACCAGGTGCGCATGGGCCAGCACGGACGTGCGTTTGGCGATGTTCTTTGCATAATCGCCGCACCGTTCCAGATTCGAGGCGATGGTCATGACCGTCAAAACCGTACGCAGGTCGCCCGCGTACGGAGAGCGCGTTGCGAGAATGCGGGCGCAATCGATCTTGATTCTCTCTTCCAGCTCGTCGATGGCCTTGTCATTCCTCCGCACCGCTTCGGCCATTTCGAGATTACTGGTCTCGAGGGCTTCGGCAGCCCGATTCATGGCCTCGTCGACCAAGCCGACCATTTTCATGAGCATGGCCTGTGCGCCTTCAAGGTCGCGGTCGAAGGCACTGGAGATGTGTTTCGTGGTCATAACGTCTTTCCTATCCGATCCGGCCAGAGATGTAGCTTTCGGTGCGGCTGTCCTTGGGGTTCGCGAAAATCTCGTCGGTATCGCCGTATTCGACGAGGCTGCCGAGATGGAAAAAGGCGGTCTTCTGGCTGACCCGCGCGGCCTGCTGCATCGAGTGGGTGACGATGACCACGGTGTATTTCTCACGCAGGGTGTCGATCAGTTCTTCGACTTGCGAGGTCGCGATGGGGTCGAGCGCCGAGCACGGCTCGTCCATCAGCAGTACTTCGGGGTCGGTGGCCACGGCACGGGCGATGCACAGGCGCTGTTGCTGTCCGCCCGACAGGCCAGTGCCGGGGGCGTGCAGGCGGTCCTTGACCTCGTCCCAAATTGCACCGCGGCGCAGCGACTGCTCGACGATCTCGTCCATATCGGCTCTGGACCTGGCCAAACCGTGGATCTTGGGGCCATAGGCGACATTGTCGTAAATAGACTTGGGAAACGGGTTCGGCTTTTGGAACACCATACCGACGCGGGCGCGCAGCTGCACCGGGTCGATAGTCCGGTCATAGATGTCGTCACCGTCGATGCGGATATCGCCCTCGACCCGGCAGATGTCGATCGTGTCGTTCATCCGGTTGATACAGCGCAGGAAGGTGGATTTGCCGCAGCCAGACGGGCCGATGAAGGACGTGACCGAGCGTTCCTTGATATCCACCTCGACATCCTTGATCGCATGGGTATCGCCGTAATGCACCTGCACGCCGCGCGCGCTGATTTTGGTGGCGTTGGTGCCAACATCGCGGTTGACGGCTCTGAGGTCGTCCACGGACTGTCCTTTCGGGTTACTTACCATTTGCGTTCAAACTTGCTGCGCAGGTAGGTCGCGATGGCGTTCATCATGATGAGGAAGGACAGCAACACGAGGATTGCGGCAGATGTCCGGCTGACAAAGCCGCGCTCGGGGCTGTCGGCCCAGATGAAGATTTGCGTCGGCAGTGCGGTGGCGCTGTCAAACGGCGTCGCGGGCGCCGAGGTGATAAAGGCGTTCATCCCGATCAGCAGGAGCGGCGCGGTTTCGCCCAAGGCCTGTGCCAAGCCAATGATGGTGCCCGTGAGGATGCCGGGCATCGCCAGGGGCACGACATGGCCAAAGACCACCTGTTGTTTGGATGCGCCCACACCCAGGGCGGCCTCGCGGATCGAGGGCGGTACGGCCTTGAGTGCGGCGCGCGTCGCAATGATGATCGTCGGCATTGTCATCAGGGCCAGTGTCATACCACCGACGAGCGGTGCCGAGCGCGGCATCCCGAACCAGCCGATGAAGACCGCCAGCGCCAGAAGGCCGAAGACGACCGAGGGCACGGCAGCCAGATTGTTGATATTGACCTCGATGAAATCGCTCAGCTTGTTCTTGGGCGCGAATTCCTCGAGGTAGATGGCCGCGCCGATGCCCAGCGGGAACGAGATCAGAAAACAGGTCAGGAGCGCCCAGAACGAGCCCATGATCGCGCCCTTGAGGCCCGCCAGCTCGGGAAAGCGGCTGTCGGCATTGGTCAGAAGGCCGGTATTGAGGCTGGAGGTGATCGCGCCAATCTCGATCAGACGGTCATAAAAGGCGATCTGCGTGTCATCGAGACGGCGCAGGCTCTCAGGGGTCTCGCGGTCCAAAAGGCCCTTGCGAAGCTGGTCATAGGGGTCCGACACAGGCACGCTCAGGGCAATGGTCTGCCCGATCAGCGACGGGTCCGCCACCACGCGGTCACGCAGCTGAAACTGGGCGCCGTTGGACAGGATGCCGCCCACCACGCGCATCGCAGCGCGGTCATTGGGGTCAACCGATGGCAGGTCTGCTGCCAGAGCCGCCGCCAGCACATCGTCGAAATTGCCGCGCGGCAGGCGCTCGGCGCTGATTTCCTCGGGGTCGATGAACACCTCAAGCGTGATCTCGGTCTGGGTGAATGCCTTGTGGCCGGTCGAGATCAGCGAGGCGAGCAGGATGAACAGCATCAGGAACGCCAGGCTGATCGCCGTGATGCCCAAGGCCTGCAGGATGAACTGCTTGCGGTGCCGCCGAGAGAGGCTGCCGCGCACCATGTCCATTGTGGTCCGTGCCACGGAGCCGGAGGGAATATCGGTCATGGGATCAAGCCTCAATCGTAGGCTTCGCGGCACTTCCGAACAATGCGGAGTGCGAAGATATTGATGACAAGGGTGACAAGGAACAGCATCATCCCGAGGGCAAAGGCGGCCAGCGTCTTGGGGTTGTCAAACGAAGTATCCCCGATCAGCAGCGTGACGATCTGCACGGTGACGGTAGTCACACTCTCCAGCGGGTTGAGCGTGAGATTGGCCATCAGCCCGGCTGCCATCACAACGATCATCGTCTCGCCGATGGCGCGGCTGACGGCCAGCAGGACACCACCGACGATGCCGGGGATCGCCGCCGGAAAGAGAACGTTCAGCACTGTCTCGGCGCGTGTGGCGCCGAGGGCCAGCGCGCCATCGCGCATCGCCCGTGGCACCGCCGACAGCGCGTCATCGGCGAAGGACGAGATGAACGGCACCAGCATGATGCCCATCACCCCGCCAGCCGCCAGTGCAGTATTGGGTGCGACCGGAATGCCCAGTGACGCGCCAATGCTGCGGATTGCGGGGGCCACGACGAGGATGGCGAAGAAGCCGTAGACGACCGTCGGTACCCCGGCGAGGATCTCCAGCAGCGGCTTGGCCACCGCGCGGATGCGCTTGGGCGCGAATTCGAAAAGGTAGATGGCCGACAGCAGGCCGATCGGCACGGCAATGACGATGGCGACGATGGTGATGACGATCGTGCCGACGAACACCGGGATCCAGCCAAAGGCACCGGCAGCGGCGATCTGGTCGGCGCGGATCGGGATCTGAGGCTCCCAGTTGAGGCCAAAGAGGAACTCGGTCAGCGGCACCAACCGCAGAAACTTGTAGGTCTCGAAGGCCAGCGAGGCGACGATGCCGACGGTGGTAAAGATGGCGACGACCGAGCAGAAGATCATCAGGCCCGAGACGATCCGCTCGACCCCCTGGCGCGCGCGGAACTCGGCCGAGACCTTCTTGCGGGCAATGATCATGATGGCGAGGCAAAGAAGCGCGGTCACCAGCACAAGGCCAAGCGCGGCCAGCTGGCGCAGCTCAGTCAGACGCTCGGCAGCCGCCAGTTTCCACGGCTCGGGCTGGCCAAAGACGCGGCCCCCGGCGATGGACTGGATCTCGGCCAGAATGAGATCGACCTGGCCCTTTTCCAGCCCGGTCAGTGTGCCGTCCGGCAGCCCGCCCATCACCACCGCGTTGACGACGGACCCTTGCAGCACCAGCCAGGCCAGGATCACGACCAGAACGGGCACCAGCATCAGCAGCAGCGCAAAGAGGCCGTGATAATTCGAGACTGAATGCAGCCTTGCGCCGCCATTGCGGATGCCGGTCGCGGCGCGCCGGTTCAAGGCGTAGGCCGCAAGGCTGGCGACAAGAAGAATAGCGAAGGCCAAGGTCGTCATCGGATACACCCACTCATGGTAGAATGCCCGGGCCAGACAAGGCCGGCCCGGGCGGAATCAGACAGGCGTTCAGCCTGCCGGGGCTTCCATCGACTGGCCGTTCAGAACGTTGCCCTGCAAGGTCTGCATCCGGTCCTCGGCCAGCGGCACAAGGCCCCGCTCGGACAGGTAGCCGCCAGAGGCCAGCGCGTCGTCGGACATGTATTCCTCGATGAAGGCATCAAGGTTGGGGATCACGCCGCGATGCGCGTTCTTGATGTAGAAATAGAGCGGGCGCGACACGGGATAGGATTTGTCGGCGATGGTCTCGATCGACGGTTCGACGCCTTCGATCTGCACGCCCTTCAGCTTGTCCATGTTCTCGTAAAGGAAGGAATAGCCGAAGATACCCATGGCGTTCGGGTCGGCCTCGATGCGCTGGACGATCAGGTTGTCATTCTCGCCCGCCTCCACAAAGGGGCCGTCGGTGCGCATGCGCGAACAGTTCTCTTCAACCCAGTCACCGTCGAAGCCGCCGTTGGCTACATAGTCCAGCTCTTCGCAGCCCGCGTGCATCGCCAACTCGACAAAGGCGTCGCGGGTGCCGGATGTGGGCGGCGGGCCATAGGCCAGGATCTCGGTTTCGGGCAGGTCGGGGTTGATTTCCGACCATTTGGTATAGGGGTTGTCGACCCATTCACCGTTGACCGGAACCTGGGCACCGAGGGCGAGGTAAACCTCACCGAGAGTCAGATTCCAGTCGAAATCGTTCTCGCGCGAGATCGCGAGCGACAGGCCATCGAAGCCGATCAGCGCTTCGGTGATGTCGGTGACTCCGTTCTGCTGGCACAGCTCGAACTCCGATGCCTTCATGGCGCGTGAAGCACCGGTGATGTCGGCATGCGATTCGCCGATGCCGCCGCAGAAGATCTGCATGCCACCGCCGGTGCCGGTGGATTCCACGACGGGCGACGGGGCGCCGGTGTTGTTGGCGAACTGTTCGGCGACCGCTTGCGTGTAGGGAAACACGGTCGAAGACCCGACGATACGGATCGCATCGCGGCTTTGCGCGAAAGCAGCAGTTGTGGAGATTGCGGCAACCGCGCAGGCAGAGGCAGTCAGTTTCAGGTAAAGCATGATGGCTCCCAGGTTTGTTTCGGTCGCTGTCACGACCGTGGTGATCGGATACGCGGGCTTTGTGACGCCGATGTAAGAGTTCTGTTACGGTTTCATGACAAATCGCTTGGGAGACCGATCGCGCAACGCACCTGCAGTTTCTTGGGACACCCGCTTTAACCGGGGTCGGAACGGTCTGCTGATCCAATATCTGGTATGTTGAGTTTTCCGGGATTTTTGCCGCTCGATCAAAGCACCGCGATCAGGAGGACGACGGCTGGCGGCATCCAGCATCTGGCGTTGAATGTCATAGGTTTTCTCCGATGCTTGCAAACGTTCAGCGATCCGCCCGATGCGTTCACCGGAGCGGCGGATCGACAGCAGGAACAGAACGATGGCCAGCGCGATTGCACCGTAGCGAAGCGCTGCCCTCGTCCATGGAGTTGCGGAGATCCCGCCGAAAATGGTGGTGATCATCGCTGCCCCCTGCGCCAATCATCAAGCCGCGCATAGATCGCAACACCAATGCCTGCCAAGGCCACGGCGATAAACACCCAGCGCAGCGTATCGAGATAGGGTACCAGCGGCAGGACGGCGGACTGGGTTTCGGAAAGCACGTTCTGCGCCACCTCGACCCCCGCCGCGCCCAGCGTCGCTACGCCTGCCGCCCCGCCACCTTTCATGGTGCGGCTATCGGCCAAAACCTCTCGCGCCGGTGGCGTTTCTTCGGCGAAGGCAGTCGCCCGGACCGGGAACCGCTCGCCCCACTGTCGCGCCGGACCGAGATCGACATGGATGAACCCCGAGCGCGGGTAGAAGCCAAAGCCGAGGAACCCGACCTCGCGCGCCGCCGCCTCGAAGGCCACCGGGTCGTGGTTCGCCATGGCGATCTCGAAGGCGGCGCCGTCGAGGTGCTTCGACCGGGTCGCGCCGCCGACGGCACTGTTGTGCTCGGGGCTGCGATAGGCCGAGCGGACAATCAGGGGTTTGTCCAGCCGGACAGCGACACCCATAGCTATTGTGCCCATTTATTGGGCAATTTCCAAATCGCTGCGCAAATCTTGTGCATCAGCACCGATTCGAAGCCCCCGGGTTCAGCACCTCAGCTTTACGCCGCACCGCAGAGATTTCTACGCTGCAGTTGCAACTATCACAGTGCGGGAATCCGAAAGGCGAAAATGTGAAACTCATAACAGCAACAATAAAGCCGTTCAGGCTCGACGCGGTGCGCGAAGCGCTCACCGATGTCGGGGTGCGCGGCATGATGGTCAATGAAATAAAGGGCTTTGGCGCGCAATCCGGCCACGCCGAAATCTACCGCGGCGCCGAGTACACGGTCAATTTCGTTCCGAAGCTCAAGCTTGAAATTGCCGTCGCTGCGTCGATGGCCGACCAGGTGGTCGAGGCCATCAGCCATACCGCCCGGACCGGTCGGATCGGGGACGGAAAAATTTTCGTACAGGACATTGAACAAACCGTTCGCATACGCACCGGCGAAACCGACGCAGATGCATTGTGACGCGCAAGACAAGGAGAATGACATGTCAAACTACATTAGGCTGGGCGCCGTCGCAGCACTGATCGCACTGCCTCAACTCGGGGCCGCGCAAGAGACCGACACGACACCGCTCAATGCCGAAATCGGCTTCATCTTCACGACCTTCATGTTTCTCGTGTCGGGCTTTCTGGTCTTCTTCATGGCCGCGGGGTTCGCCATGCTGGAAGCGGGGTTGGTGCGGGGCAAGAACGTTGCGATGCAGCTGACAAAGAACGTGGCGCTCTTTTCGCTCGCATCACTCTTTTACTATGTCCTGGGCTACAACCTGATGTACCCTGGGGACGCTTGGACGATTTCCGGTATCCTCGGTGCGTTTTCCGTTACCGGGCTGGAACCTGTGGGTCTTGAGGGCGGGGACCCCGACCTCACCTACGCGTCGGTCGGCTCGGACTTCTTCTTTCAGCTGATGTTCTGTGCGGCGACGGCATCCATCGTCTCCGGTGCGCTGGCTGAGCGGATCAAGCTTTGGCCTTTCCTGCTGTTCGTGGTGCTACTGACGGCGGTGATCTACCCGATACAAGCGAGCTGGAAATGGGGCGGGGGATTTCTGGACGCAATGGGCTTTCAGGATTTCGCGGGTTCGACCGTGGTGCATTCGGTGGGCGGCTGGGCTGCGTTGACCGGAGCGATCATTCTGGGGCCGCGACTGGGCAAGTACAAGAATGGCAAGGTCAACCCATTCCCGGGGTCCAATCTGGCGCTGGCAACGCTGGGCATGTTCATTCTTTGGCTGGGCTGGTTCGGTTTCAACGGCGGCTCGCAACTATATATGGATACCGCAGGCAACGTGGCCGATATCAGCCGCATCTTCTCGAACACCAATATTGCCGCGGCGGCCGGCGTGATGGTCGCGCTTGTCCTTACGCAGTTGATGTACGGGAAGCCCGATCTCACCATGATCCTGAACGGTGCGCTTGCAGGCCTGGTGTCGATCACTGCCGAGCCGCTGACCCCCACCTTGGTTGAGGCGACGTTCATTGGTGGCATTGGGGGTGCGATCGTGGTCTTTGCGGTGCCGATGCTCGACAAATTGCAAATCGACGACGTCGTCGGCGCTATCCCGGTGCATCTGTTCGCAGGTATCTGGGGCACGATAGCTGTAGCCTTCACCAACGACGCGGCGAATGTGCTCACACAATTCTATGCGATCATGATCGTCGGTGCTTTTGTTTGCGCAACATCAGCCCTGGCCTGGATGGTTCTGAGACTGACCATAGGTTTGAGGGTCGAAGAAGAAACCGAAATCATCGGCCTTGATATTGCTGAGCTGGGGATGGAAGCCTATCCGGAATTCAATCCTGTATGAATATTGACAGAACCCGTTGCCTGAGGTCTTCGGCGACGATCGCCGGAGGCCAAATCTGGGCGCCGTCAGCCGGATGAGAACCCATCTCACCAAGGACAGTGACGCTGGCCCTTATGCGGCGCAGAGGCCGCGCCACTCTGCGAGGGCGGTGGCGCGGTTAGCCTTGAATTTGGGACGGGAAGAGAGGCTGCGTTCCTGATCGAAATGGTTGCTGACGGAGGCGTGAACGGCGGCGAATTTCTGCAAACTTCGTATCCGCCGGAAGCACGACATCGCCCGTTCACGCCTTCGAAAAGGCTGATGCGAATTCTCCGCAGCGCGATCGGCCGAATGATCACAGGCGTGCCGGTTTCCGGGCTGGCTGCACGGGCGATTCTGATGCCTGGCCCGACTGTCGGGGGGCGGCGCCGAGCCGATCCAGCCTGCAAAGCAGGTTCCTGACGCTGGACACATGCCATTTTCCGCCGCGCCGTGTGAGGATGCCGCGCCGGTTCAGTTCGGCGGCCATGGCGCGCAACGTTTCGTGGCCTTGCGCCCGGATATCCAGGAAGACCTCCGCCAGGTCGGCGGCGTGGGCATCGGCATTTCCCGTGACGACCGCGCGCAGCGCCGCACCGCCCTTGCCCGCGCGCCGAAGCGCTGCCGCGCCGTTGGGATTGCCGAGTGTTACGCCACGCGCCTTCGCAGCGGCCAGCGCTTCCCTGGAGCGCCGCGAGATCGCCTCGCGCTCCTGCTGGGCCACCAGCGCCATGATGCCGACGGTCAGGTCGTTGGCCTCGGGCATGTCCACCGCCAGGAAGCGCACCCCGCTGTCGCGCAAGGTCAACAGGAACACCGCGTTGCGGCTGAGCCGGTCGAGCTTGGCGATCACCAGCGTGGCGCCGGTGAGCCTTGCCAGATGCAGCGCCCTGGCAAGATCGGGTCGGGAATCCCTGCCGCCGCTTTCGACTTCCGTGAACCGGCCGATGACAACCGCGCCGCGCGATGCCGCGAATTCATCGATCGCCCGGCGCTGCGCCTCCAGACCGAGCCCCGAGCGCCCCTGCCGCAGGGTCGAGACCCGCTCATAGGCAACGAATTTCGGGGCGGCATGAGGCATGTACAAACCTGCGCAACGTGGGTTTGGCAGATATGTACGCTGGGCGGCGCGGGATTGGAACGCTCAAAGAGAGCCATCCGGCTTATAATATATTGTTTCTGCTTTATTTTCTATCTCCGCGGCTTTCCCTCTGGACAAGTCCAGCGGCCGTTCGCAGCGCTTGCCCTCCGCGTCGGTGTAGACGGTCACGAACTCGATCTTCGTCACCCGATCCGCCGGATTGTCCAGCCCGATGTCCAGGCGCGCGCGGGCGACCGGTGTCAGTCCCAGCTCGCCCATGTACCGCGACATCAGCTCCATCTGCTTGTTGGCGACCGAGAGCCAGGGCGACTGCTGCACGTAGCCGCTGGGCGCCTTGAGAAGCATCGGCGTGGCGGCGAGCTTCTCCTCCGCCTCCACCCAGCGGCTGTAGGCCTGGCAATAGACCGCGAGCGCCGTGCGATCGGCCACCGTCAGAACCCCCACGGAATGCAGGACGGAGGCCAGGCGGCGCCATTCCCTGCGGGCAGTTGCATTCAGATGCGCCGGACAGCGCGGCAGGGCGCCGAGCGCCCGGCTGCCATGATCGACGATCCTGGGCATCGGCTTACGGCCGCGCCTGCTCATCGCTCATACCACTCGTCCAGTTCAGCGAACGGGTTCGGTCCGGCATCGCTCATTCCGGCCACCCGGGTCCGCGCCGAAGGCGTCAGCCCGAACTCGGCCGCATAGCGCACCATGTCGGCCATCGCCTTGTTCGCCGCCCCGACCAGCGGGTTCTGGATCAGGTTGCCGCTCTTCGTCTTGACAATCAGACCGTCGGTGACCGTATCCCGTGCGGCCATGCGCGCCAGCGCCGTCTCGGCAGCCGCCCAGCGGCCGTAGGCCTGGCAATAGGCCGCCAGCGCCCCGCGATCGAGATCGGTCAGGATGCCCAGGGCCACCAGGTCGACGACAACCCGGTCCCATTCCTGCCGCGCGGCATCGGTCAGATGCTCGGGCGGGTCGGGTTTGGCCGCATCCGGCGCCGGCTCATGCGGGTTGATCCGGTGGGCGCGCGCCGTTCCGGTCAGCAGCTTGAGTTTGGTGGGTTTCGGCTTCGGCCCGCGCGGCGCCATGTCAGCTCTCCTTTCTGCGGTTCAAATCGTTCGACCCCCGGTCGGAATCATGGCCGCGTGAAAATCTGGCTCCCCACGCCGGTCCCGTGGCCCCCGTCTGGGAAGAATCAGCGTGCCCCCCGGGGGTGGCGGCACCGCGCAGTCCGGTCAAGGTCCGCCGTGCCGTGTCGGGGTTGCTAACGTGACTGCCCGACTGAAACCGGGCCGCATGGGCGGAGATAGCCCGCGCGCGGCCAGCGCAACGGGCGACGGGCAAGATGGAGCCCGCCGCCTGCATCCTCATCAGGTGCCGACGCGCAGCAGCTTGATCGCTTCGGAGTTGAACACCGCGCCACCAACGCGCTTGGTCGTATAAAACCGCACGTTCGGTTTGTCGGTGAACGGATCGCGCAACATGCGCAGCCCGGTCCGGTCAACGATGATGTAACCACTCGCGAAGTCCCCGAAGGCGATGGGCGTCGTGCCCGCGCCCACGTCCGGCATTTCCTCGTCCAGTGCCACCGGGAAGCCCAGCAGGCGCGGCGGTTCACCGGCGGCGATGCTGTCAGCCCAGAGAAAACGGCCATCCGTGTCCTTGAATTTGCGGGCAATGGCGGCGGTCTTGCGGTTCATGATCCACGACGCTCCGGCACGATACTCGGGCTTGAGCGTGTAGGTCAGATCAATCAGCGCGTCAGCCGGGCTGACCGATGTCGTCGGCGCCAGAAAGCCGTCAGCCTTGCCGGTCGGCGTGGTCTGAATCGTTCCCCACGCCCGCGCGTCGTCGTCGGTGTCGGCGGTATCATATTGCAGGATGCCGCGCGGCTTGTTCACACCATCACCGTTGATGAATGCCGCGCCTTCCTTACGCGCGAACCGCTGCGAGATATGCCCCGTCAGCCACGTTGCCAGGTCGAAGGTGGAATCGTCCAGCAGGCGTTGCGTGATCTTCGGCATGGCCGAAATCTCGTGAACCGGCACGCTCAGTTTGTGCAGCGTCGGGGAAACCGTGTCGCCCCGCGCCTCGCGTTCCGCCACCCATTCGGCCCCGCCTTCGCCTGTGTCCGCGATCTCTTCGAACACGTCCGTTGCGATGACCTCGGTCCGCGCCAACTGGCGCATGGGCGAGATTGCGTGAAGCCGCTCGGTCATCACCGGCGAAAGATACGGGACCACTGTAAACCCGCCGTCCGGCGCGCTGTCGGTGCTCAAGCCCGCATTGATGCCAGTTTGCAGCGATGCGAGGGGGGCCTCGTCACCGTCGCGGATCAACCGGCGCAGGGCGCTGTTCACCTCGGTCCGGTCGCGCTCAGACGCGCCGCCCGATGCCGGGCCGGCCCCGCCGACGCGCATCCCCGCAAGAGTCTGATTGACCTCATCAAGCCCGGCCTGCAATTCGCGCACCTGACCGTGGTGGTTCTGTTTGAATTCGCTGAAGGCGGTAGTCATTTCGTTCAGGATTTGAGCAGGATTGCCCGAGGCGTTCGCACGCACGGCCAGAATCCCGCGGAACTGTTCATGTTTCATCTGAAACACCTTTCATGTTGCCCCAAAGGGCGTTTGTTTTTCGGGGAATTCCGCCGCTACGGCAGGCGGTTCGCGCGGGCCTTGTGCTGTTCTGCATCGGCATTGCGGATACTTCACGCGCCGCCGGGCAGTGCATCGAGCCGGGCCTTGCCAGTGGTGCAGCGTCGTGCGTGCCCCGCGTGGCAGGACCAAAGCGCAGCGCATGGCAATGCACCTTGATGGTATCATAATACCTCATTGAATCGGCCGCTGCAAGGGCGCCTCTGCGCGCTCGATCACGTCCGCCAGGTCGCGCAGCCATTCCGCCGCGCTCGTCGGGCCTTTGTTGCAGGCGGCGATGGTGGCCCCGGTCATGACGAAAGCGGTGGCGATGTCGGCCTCGGGCAGAGCGCCACCTTGGCGCAGCCCGCCAGCGGTTTCCATCAGGCGCGCGGCGAGATAATTGCGCAGTTGTTCGTTGGTGGTGTCGGTCATGTCAGGTTCCTTTCGTGGTGGTGGTTTCGAGCCATCGCGGCGGCGGCGTCCCATACCGCCTCAATTGCCTCAGGCGTGCGTGCTACCCCGTCCGGGTCGGCCAGGGCGGCGGCGCGTTCTTCGTAAAGGTCGCGGGTCAGGCCCTCGGGTGAGATTTCAAAAACAGGAACCCACCCCGTTCCTAATCTTCCGAATGCTCCTAATCCTGCCCCGCGCGCATCGCATGGATTAGGACGAATAGGACGATTAGGATGGTCCCGCAGTTTTCGCGCAGCTTCCAATGCCGCCTTTGCGTCGAAGCTAAAGCCGGTCATGCCAGCCCCTCGCGCACGATCCGCCACGCTTCCTTGCGGGGCTTGCCTGCCACCTCTGCGCCGTGATCCTCGACCAGCCATCCGTGCGCCTGAAGGCGTTGCAGCGCCTTGCGTGCTCGATCTGTCACCTTGAACGGCCCGCGCTGCGCCGCGATACCCGCCGAGATACACGGCTCGGCCCATGATCCCAGCAGCCATTTGCGCATCCGCTCCGCATCGGCCACCTCGGGCGGCAAGATTGCAGCATCCGCGAGGCGCGCAGCCTCGTTCGCGTAGAAGGTCGCAATCTCCGTTGCCCCGGCCATTGTCTCGCCCGTTACCTCGGGCGCGTCAGGGTCCGCATAGATCGTCAGCACCGCCGCGAGGCGGGCGGCATGCTCTGCGGTTTTCGACGCGAAGGCGCGCGCATCCTCGAAGGGTCTGCCCGGTGCCTGCGCCTTTTCCACTTCGCGCGCAAAGCAGGTCAGCACCGCGCGGGCCTCTTGCGACATGGACACGACCGGCGGCGCGAGTTCGCTACGCTTGCCATCCGCTAGGGGCAGGTCGCGGGATAGAAGCGACCGGATGCGGGCGGCAAAGCTGGCAATCCGGGCCTCGGCTTGCGCGTCCCTCTCCATGCGCAAGCGGGTGCCGATGCGCGAGGCGGGGCGGCACGTCAGGAAGCGGGCGAGAAGGCCTTGTCCGTTCGCCATCGGATCCGATAGCAGCGCCTCAGCCGCGACCGGCTGCACAAGGATATGTGCCGAAAAGCGCCGCCCGGTATAGGCTTCAACGCCATCGCCTGCGCGCCACCTGTCGAGCGGTGCGCCGTCCCACATGGCGCTGAAGCTGGCACAGGTGGCGAGGCGGTTTTCCGCCTTCATGCTGTGCCCGCCGATGAGTGCGCCGCCTTCCTCGGTCATGATACCGAGGCTTGCGCGCAGTTCGGGCAGGTGTTTCACGATCCCTTCAATCGTCGGCGCGCTTGCCACGATATGCGGCTTGATCGGCGCGGGCGGTTCCGGCCCCAGGGCTTGCAGATCGGCCCGCTTCGCGGCGGCGTCGGCTTTCTTGTCTCCGATGATCTTCGCGCGGGTGGCCTTCCATATCTCGTGCGCATCGCGCCAAAGGTCGTGCTGGATATCGTAATCGGTGCGCAGATCGGCCTCGAAGTCGCGCACACCCTTCATGGCGAGGCGGTCGGCAGTGCTCTTGCGTTCCCCGCTCTCGGCCACCGTCAGCAAAAACAGGCTTGCAGGTGCAATGCCGTTCAATGTCTCCGCGTCCCGATGCCCCTGCGCGGCCAATGCCGCCGAGGCGAGCACGCTTGCCGCGCACATGGCGACTGGGGCCTCGGTCGCGCGGGCAATAGCCTCTGCCGGTTCGCGCAGCGGCCCCAACGCCGCCACCGGATAGGGTCCGGCCTCGGGCATTTCGCGGATGAGTGGCGTCGGGTCTGCACGGTCGAGGCGGTTCTGGTCGCGCTCGCGTTGCACGCGCTCGGCTTCATCGCGGCCCGCCTCGGTTTCGCCCGAATAGAGGCCATGCCGCGCGAGATGCCCGAGGCGCAGGCGGCGCAGGGTGTTCTGCACGCGCTTGCGCAATGCCCGCTGCCCCGGCTCAGAGGTCCAGCGATCATCACCTTCAGTCTCCTGACAAAAGCGCAGATAGGCGGCATCGAAGATTTCTTCGGCGGTCGGGTCTGCGCCTGTCGCGCGCTGATACTTGGCGAGTTCGGCAATCACGATCTGCCGCCAAAAGGCTTCGCGGCCATCCGTGACCAGCCCGGAGGCGTCGCGGATGATCTCGCCCGGCCCGCCATTGCCGCCTTTGCCGCCTTTGTGTGTCGGCTGCCAGCCCGGCAAGGGGCCGAGGCGCGCGAGGCGGTCGAGGTCTGCGGCGGGCGCATCCTCGGTTATGACGGCGGTCAGCTCGTCAACATAGCCTTTCGCCTGCTTTGCCGGGTCTGTGATCCAGTTGACCGTGCCGCCAAGGCGCAGAATGCGCGCGCTGTCCCTGACCTTCGCATCGGCCCCCACATGCGCCACCAGCGCGCCCAGGGCTTCAGTGTAGGTGTCCGGATCGTCGCAAAGTTCGCGCAGCGGCAACCAGTGATGGACGCGCTTTTCGGGGTGCTGGCCCGTCCTGACGCGGATCGCGCCTTTCAGGCCAGCCCCCGCGATCCGTTCGGCCACCTTGTCCGCGTCCTCGTCGGCTTCACAACCGGCATAGGCGGCGGCGTAGAAGTCCAATGTAGAGCCGCGCCGGAATCGGTTAGAATCCGGTGCCCGCAATGCCGCGCCGATGTAGAGGTTCGCGCCCTCGGCATTGCGGTCAGCAGCGAAAGCGGCGGCGGCGTCGATCTCATCCAAACCGAAAAGGCGGGCGCGATTAGGTGCCGGATCGCCGGGCGCGGTATAGGCAATTTCGCAAAGCCCGTCCTCGAATTCGGATTGCATGAAAGGTACGGCCCATGCGGCAATGTGCTGCCGGATCGCGGGCAGGTTGGGGGCAAGGATGGTGTCCTGCATGTTCATCAGGGCGCCCCCCAGATCAGCGCACAAAGCGCGGATGCCTGCGCCTCGGTCATCCCGTGCAGGCGCATCAGAAGGCGGATTTGAAGCTGTCTCATACCGCGCCCCCCACCATTTCCAGCGGGTCGAATTCGCCCGCGCCCTCGACGCGCGCCAGGACGCGGCCCCGGTCATCCCTCAGAACGCGGTGCGGATCGCAGTTGCAGAGCCGCGCGGCGGTGTAGATCGCGCAGCCCGGATCGTGCTGGAATTCGACGTGATAGAGATTGCCGCGCTTGATATGTTTGCGCTGCGCGGCGGCCCACGCCCGGCGGGCCTGTCTTCTGGATTGTGTCATGCTCGGTTCCCCAGGGTTTGCCCCCGGCGGTCGGCAGTGCTATTCTTCCAGCCGTAGCTTGCCAGCGTTCGACTATCCGAAAGCCCCCACCGATTCCGCCGGTGGGGGTTTCTATTTGTTCAGCAGCGCGCGCAGGCGGCTACTGGCCTCGCTGGTATTGTTCATGCTGGCCTGTTGCGCGTTCGTCGCCGCGCGGATGATCCGGTGCAGGTGGATCGCGTCGGAGCTGTCGAAGTCGGGATTTGCCAGCGCCGTGCAGGCGACTTCCAGAACCGATTCAACGAAGCCTTCGGCGTCGTCCACGTCGATCCTGTCATCGTTGCGCACGAGACAGGCATTGGCTTGGCTCGCCGCTTCCGCCGGATCGGTCGGCAGTTCCGCAAAGGCCTCCTGTTCGCGCAGGCGGCGCGCCTCGATCGCCAGCAGGTCGAAGCCGTGGCCCGAAAGCGATTTCAGCTTTTCGACGGCTTCGGCGGGCAGGTCGGAAAGGGTGATCATGTCTAGCCCTCCCCGCGCGCGGCAATTTCCGCCAACTTGGCGCTGGCTTGGCGACTGGCGCTCACCGCGTCCAGCGCATCCGCGTGCTCCAAGTACCAATTGCCCATGTCTTCGACCGCATCCGCAATCGCGGTCACGGCCTCGGGGCAATACTCCAGGCGCTGCAACAGGAATTGAAGCTGCACGCCGGGATATTCGCCAGCGCCTTCCATCGTGCGGCGCATCACGTCTTTTTCCCAGTTCATTACGCCGCCCCCCGATTGGCGCGGGGCTGCGCCTGTTCCTGCGCCAGCAGCCACGCCTCGATTGCCGCCGGGCGGTAGTAGATGGTGCGGCCCAACTTGATGAAGGGCGGGCCGATGCGCTGCGCGCGCTCGCGCTGCACCGTGCGAACGGAAACGCCACGCGCGGCGGCGTAGTCAGCTTCCGGGATAAGGTCTTGAATGGTCATTTTTTTAGCCTCACGTTGTTTCGACGTGCGGCCAGTGTCGCGCTTTGGCGATGGAAGGGCTTAGCCCGTTTTTCCAACTTTCTTTAGGTCATCGCGAATTGTTCTGTCGGTAACTCTGATTCCGAGGTCGTCGTAGTTGTCCTTGAAATACCTCTGCACCTCACGCACCAAGGCGCCATGAGTGGCGCTTGATTGTGCCGCGAATTCCGCAACAATTTTCTGCCGCTTCTCAGCTTTCTCCCGTTTTTTCTCGTTTGCGCTGTTGCGGTGATCATCCAGAACTCTAGTCTGCTTCTTCCCCGAAATTGCCAGTTCTTCGCGCCTCTTTCCGGTCAGCGGGTCTACTCCCGCGCGCCACCACATGCGCTCTTGAAGGCGTCCCATTTCCTCAGTTGCCATGAGCATCCGAGATAAGTTGTTCGGGGAAACGTCGCCTGCCTCAAACCGCTCGCGACCTCGCGTCAACGCGTTATATTCAGCCAGCCAGTGCGCCGCTATCCATTGTGCAGAGTTTTCGGCCAAACCTTTCGCGCGCAGAGTCCCGATATTCACCGCGCACATACCATCATCGGTCATTCCATCGGTTGCAAGGATTGCTCGGCATCGCTCTGCATTATGCCGATGCAAGGCATCACCGAGCCAATCGCCCGGCGCAGCCTGCGGCTGCCGTTCCGCATATTTCTTCCACGCCTCAATGATCGCCTCAATGTCTTTCGGATCATCCATTCGATACTTGATTTCGGTCCGCTGCATCATTCCGGTGTCTTTGGTAACTTTTTTGGCCATTACTGCGCCCTTTCCAGCTTCACCACGTTGTCGAACTGCGCGGCGTCGGGGTCTTGCCCGGCTACGATCCGCGACAATCGCGCGCCCCATGCCTCCAGCGCCGCGCGCCGTTCATCCTTGAAGTCGTGCCGATCATAAACGCCCCGGATACCCGGTATCACATGCCCGGTGACGATCTCGGCTATATCCGGCCTCACCTTGCAGGCGCTCAATTCCGTGCGCATGGTGCGCCGCAAATCATGTGGACGCCACCGCCCGCGCCCATCCGCCTCTCCCCGATCACCAAGAGTCTCACCAACCCGCAGAACGGCCCGAGCAAGCCCTGCATTGGTGATCGGCGCACCGGGCCTTGCCTCGAAGATAAAGCCGCTCCACGTCTCATTTCTGCGCCTGTGCAGGCGTTCCAGTTCGGCCTTGGCGTCCGCGACGATCTGCAAGGCGGTCTCGCTTAAATAGACTTCCTGCGCGCTATCCGTCTTGCCCCTGCGGCTTGCCGGAATAGTCCACCAGCGGCCCGAGATTTCATCCTCGTGCATCCCGGCGACCTCGCCCGGCCTTTGCCCCGTGATCAGCACCAGCTTGAGGCAAAGCGCGGTCAGCCGATGCAGGCCGCAGGTTTCGGCATTGGTCCAGAAGGCGCGGATTTCGTCGTGATCCAGAACGCGGGCGCGCGGCTTGGCCTTGAGTGGGTTGCGCTGCCCTTTCACGGTTATCGAGGTCGGTTTCAGATCGGCCACCGGGTTCGCCATGATAATTTCGCGGTCTGCGGCATAGGACAGAATCTTGCGCGTGTAGATCAAGAGTTGCGCGGCGCTGCGCGGTGCCCTTTCCGCCTTGGCCTCGACCATGTCGATCACGTCCCGGCGTCGCACGTCCGTAACCTTCAAGTCGCCCAGCGTCGGCACGATATCGTTGTTCACCAGCCCACGAATTGTGCCGATGCTCTTTAGTCCCGTCTGTTTGTCCAGCCATTCCCCCGCAAGGTCTGCCATCGTCGGCTCGGCCTTGCGACGTCTCTTGGCCTCTAACGGATCGTCGCCCCGGTCAATCCGCTGCACCAGATCGCGAGCCTCGATCCGCGCCGCTTCAAGCGTCCAGGTCGGCCAGTCGCCTATCGTCTTGCGGCGCTGTTTCCCTTCCACCGTGTATTGCAGCACGAAAGCCTTTCCGCCCGCAGCGGTGATCCGCAAGGCAAAGCCGCGCGGCGCGTCCCGGTGGTCATCCCAGATGAAACGCTGCCCCTTGGCGGGTGCCTCGGCCTTCGCAATCGTGCCGCTCTTACCATCTGTCAGTTTGCCCACGGTCATATCCCCTTGATGCCTGCGCCGCGATTTGTCACCGGATTTGTCACTAACTGAAACAGGGTTCGGTGGCGCAACGTGTCGTCATGTGTCAGTTAACATACGGCATATGTCAATTAAAAACAGGGTGTTATGTGCGTTCGATTTTGAATTTGTCACCAAATCAGCAGCTTAAAAACTGGTTCAAAACTGACTTTTAATCAGTGGGTCGCAGGTTCGAATCCTGCACGGCTCACCACTGTTTCTTCAAAGAGATCAAGACGATGCAGGCCGCCCGAAAGGACGGTCGCTGCCGGCCCCGCCCAGGAACACGGCCGGGTCCAATTGCCCCATGCAGCCTTGACTTGAATCAACGCCATACCTGCCCGCCCCGGTTCATATTTGCCCATGCATGTGTGAACGGGAGACCAGAATCATGCCCAATTCCCCAGAAGCGATTTTCTTTGACGATCTGCGCCGCGCCGATGTCGCGCTTGTCGGCGGCAAGAATTCCTCGCTCGGGGAAATGGTGCAGGAACTGGGATCGGTGGGCATCCGCGTTCCGCCGGGGTTTGCGACCACCTCGGACGCCTTTCGCAACTATATCGCGGCGAACGACCTGGGCGAAATCATCGACGGGGCGATGGAGGACCTGGACGCCGGCAAGATCACCCTGCAACAGGCGGGTACGACGATCCGCGCGGCCATCGTCGCGGGCGACTGGCCGGCCGCGACCGAGGCGGCGATCCGCGAGGCGTATCGCACGCTGGCCGACCGCGCGGACCAGCCAAACCTGCCGGTCGCCGTCCGTTCCAGCGCGACGGCCGAGGATCTGCCGGATGCGAGTTTCGCGGGCCAGCAGGAAACCTTCCTCAATGTCGTCGGAGAGGAGGCGCTGCTTGCCGCCTGCCGCAAATGCTATGCGTCGCTGTTCACCGACCGCGCGATCACCTATCGCAAGGTCAAGGGGTTCGATCACGCGGAAATCGCCCTTTCGGTCGGCGTGCAGCAGATGGTGCGGTCCGATATCGGCGGCTCGGGCGTCATGTTCTCGATCGACACGGAATCGGGCTTTGACCGGATCGTGCTGATCAACGCGGCCTGGGGTCTGGGCGAAACGGTCGTGCAGGGGGCCGTCACCCCCGACGAATTCCAGGTCTACAAGCCGTTTCTGGACCGCCCCGGCATCGTGCCCGTGATCGAGCGGAAACTGGGCGCGAAAGAGATCAAGATGATCCATTCGGGGGCGGGCGACGCGTCCCCCGTCCGCACCGTGCCGACATCGAAGGCCGAGCGCGCACAATATGTCCTGACCGATGACGAGGTGCTCGATCTGGCGCGTCAGGCGGTCACGATCGAGCAGCATTACGGCCTGCCGATGGACATGGAATGGGCCAAGGACGGCAATACCGGCGAGTTGTTCATCGTCCAGGCCCGCCCCGAAACGGTTCAGTCCCGCATCGAGGCCGGCGCCTTGCGCAGCTTCAGCATCGCCGATCATGGCCGCACGCTGATCACGGGGCTGTCGGTGGGCGAGCAGATCGCCACCGGGCAGGTCTGCCTGATCGAGGATGTCGCGGACATGGATCGCTTCGTCGATGGCGCGGTGCTCGTCACCTCCACCACCGACCCGGACTGGGTGCCGATCATGAAACGCGCCTCTGCCATCGTGACCGATCACGGCGGCCGGACCAGCCATGCGGCGATCGTCAGCCGCGAGCTTGGCGTGCCGGCCATCGTCGGCTGCGGGCGGGCGACCCATGTCCTGCACGACCAGCAGGAGGTGACGGTCTGCTGCGCCGAGGGCGATCAGGGCTTCGTCTACGAGGGGATCGCCGACTTCACGGTAGAAGAGCTTGATCTGGACAATGTGCCGGATACCCGAACCAAGGTCATGCTGAACCTCGCCAATCCCGCGACCGCCGCGCGGTGGTGGCGCCTGCCGGCCGATGGCGTGGGGCTGGCGCGCATGGAATTCGTGGTCTCCAACACGATCCGCGTCCACCCCGAGGCGCTGGTGCATTTCGACGACATCCACGATGCGCAGGTGCGCGAAGAGATCGAGACGCTGACAGCGGGCTATCCGGACAAGGCCGAATATTTCGTCGACCAGCTCGCGCTCGGCCTGTCGCGGATCGCCGCCGTCGCCTATCCGAACCCGATGATCCTGCGGATGAGCGATTTCAAGTCCAACGAATACGCCGACCTCCTGGGCGGGCGGCAGTTCGAACCCGATGAGGCCAACCCGATGATCGGCTGGCGCGGGGCCTCGCGCTACTACGATCCGGCCTACAGGGACGGCTTCCGGCTGGAATGCCGCGCCGTGCACCGACTGCGCGAGAGGATGGGATTCGACAACGTGCTGGTCATGATCCCCTTCTGCCGCACGCCCGAGGAAGCGGACCGGGTACTTGCCGTCATGGCGGAAGAGGGGCTGACGCGCGGCGAAGCCGGCCTTGAGGTCTACGTGATGTGCGAGGTGCCCTCGAACGTGATCCTCGCCGAGGAATTCGCCAAGCGTTTCGACGGGTTCTCCATCGGCTCGAACGACCTGACGCAGCTGACATTGGGCATCGACCGCGACAGCGACAAGCTTGCGGGGCTGTTCGACGAACGCCACGCGGCGGTTCAGTGGATGATCCGCACGGTGATCGCCAAGGCGCACGAGGCCGGGGTGAAGGTCGGGCTGTGCGGGCAGGCACCCTCGAACTATCCCGATTTCGCACAGGTGCTGGTCACGGCGGGGATCGATTCGATCTCGGTCACGCCGGACAGCTTTCTGCAGGTGAAGGATCACGTCGCCAGGGCCGAGCGGACCTGAGCCTTCCTGCGGCGCGCCCGCGCCCTTGCGCGCCGGGATCGGCGAAAATTCCGCCCCGGCAGCAAGGCCTGCACCGGGCGGAATTGCCCGGATGCGCGATCAGAACCTTCGGGAATGATCGGACCTCGGATTGCCGGGCCGGGGCGGCCTTTCCTTGCCCGGCATGGCGGTCTATGCCGGGCGCATGGGCGAGCGTATTCAGGACATCTTCGAGGCCCGCGTGGCCGAAGGGGCGCTGACCGCCGATCCGGCGCAGCGCGCCATCCTGCCCGAACTGGAGCGGATCCGCGCCTGGTTCGCGTCCGCCCCCGCGCCGAAGCGGGGCTTGCGCGGGCTGTTCGCGCGCGCCCCCGAGCCGCCCGAGGGTCTGTACCTCTGGGGCGGGGTGGGGCGCGGCAAGTCGATGTTGATGGACCTGTTCTTTGCCGCAGTGCCGGCCGAAAACAAGCGCCGGGTGCATTTCCATGCCTTCATGCAGGAAATCCATGACGGCATGTTCGCGGCGCGCAAGACCGGGGTGGACGACGCCCTGCGCCCGGTGGCCGAGGCGGTGGCGGCCGAGGTGCGGCTCTTGTGCTTCGACGAGATGCAGATCACCGACATCGCCGATGCGATGATCGTCGGGCGGCTGTTCGCGGTGCTCTTCGAGGCCGGCGTGGTGGTGGTGGCAACGTCGAACCGGGCGCCGGACGAGCTGTACAAGAACGGGCTGAGCCGCGAGCATTTCCTGCCCTTCATCGACCGGATCAAGACGGCGATGCGGGTGGTGCATCTGCGCTCGGCCACCGATTACCGGCAGGACATGCTTGCCGGCTCGGCGGTGTATTTCACGCCCGCCGATGCGGCCGCGCGCGCGGCGATCGACGCGCTTTGGGCCGACCTGACCGGCGGCGACTGGGCGCCGCTGGTGCTGCGCGTCAAGGGCCGCGACGTGGTGCTGCCCGGCTTCGGGGGCGGCGTGGCGCGCGCCGAGTTCTGGGAGCTGTGCGGCCGGCCGCTGGGGCCGGCCGATTACCTGGCCATCGCAGAGGCGGTGCGGGTGCTGATCCTCGAGGACATCCCGCGCCTGTCGCGGTCCAACTTCAACGAGGCGAAGCGGTTCGTCACCCTGATCGACGCGCTGTACGAGGCGCGGGTGCGGCTGATCGCGTCCGCCGCCGACATGCCCGAGCGGCTATATATCGAGGGCGAGGGCAGTTTCGAATTCGAACGCACCGCCAGCCGGCTGCGGGAGATGCAGGCAGAGGATTGGGGGACATGATGCGCGCGTTCGTGGGCATAGAGCTGCCCGATACGGTGGCCGATATACTGGCCGATCTGCAGGACCGGCTGCCGGCCGGGCGGCTGACCGACCCCGAGGCGTTTCACCTGACGCTGGCCTTCCTGGACGACCAGCCCGACGACACCCTCGAAGCGTTGCACCTTGCCCTGTCGGAGGTGGCGCTGCCGCCGTTTTCCGTCCAGGTTCGCGGCCTGGGCACCTTCGGGCGGCGCGCGCCGCAGGCGCTTTGGGCCGGGGTGGCGCGCAATCCGTCCCTTGCCGGCCTGCACGGCAAGGTGCGCGGCGCGGCGCATCGGGCCGGGATCGTGCTGCGCCGCGAACGGTTCCGCCCGCATGTGACGCTGGCGCGGTTCGGCGAGCCGCTGCTGCCCGAAGAGCTGGAAAAGCTGCGCCGGTTTCTCGAACGCTTCGACGGCTATCCCGCGCCGCCGTTCGAGGTGGCGTCCTTTACCCTGTACCGGTCGATCCTGACCAAATCGGGCCCCGTGCACGAGCCATTGGCCGAGTATCCGCTTCAGGAGGCACAGCAGACCGGCGAGCCGCAGCCATGACCGCCGCCCGGCCCCTGTGCATCCCGCGCCTGTCATCCGCCCGCCGCCTTTTCGTGCCCGATTGTCGCCTCAACATGGCGCGCAGAGGTTAAAATGCTGTTAACAAAAGAAAAATGTTTCGCGCGCGAAACATTTGGCTGGCGCGGCGCGTCTCAGGCGTTGTCGCGCAGCACCTCGCCGGCAAGATAGAGCGAGCCGCAGATCAGGATCCGCGCCGCCGGCGTTTCCGCCGCGATGGCGCGCAAGGCCGCCTCGACCGACCCGGCCTCGGCCGCGCGCAGACCCACGGCGCGCGCCGCCGCGGCGGTTTCGGCCGCGGGCAGCGTCGCCTCCGTATCCGCGATGCCCACCGCGTGCAGACCCTGCGCAAGCGGCGCAAGCGGTGCAAGATAGCCGCGCACATCCTTGCTGTTCAGCATCCCGCACACCAGATGGAGCGGTCGCGCGCGCAGGTCGCCAAGGGTCCGCGCCAGCGCCGCGCCCGCCGCCGGGTTGTGCCCGCCGTCAAGCCAAAGCTCCGCCTCGGGCGCGGCGTCCACCAGCGGCCCGCACGACAGAAGCTGCATCCGTGCCGGCCATTGCACCGCGGTCATCGCGGCCTCATACGCCGCCTCGCGCCGGTCCTCGGGCAGGTCCAGCTGCCGCATGGCCGCCAGCGCCATGCCGGCATTGTCGAACTGGTGGTGCCCCAGCAGGCGCGGCAGCGGCAGATCCAGCAGGCCGTCCTCGTCCTGGAAGACCAGCCGCCCATGTTCCGGCATGCAATGCCAGTGCTGGCCCTGCACCAGCAGCGGCGCGCCCAGCCGGGCGGCCTGCCGCTCGATCACCTCCAGCGCGGCATCCTGCTGCCGGCCGACGATGCAGGGCACGCCGGGCTTCAGGATGCCCGCCTTCTCGAAGGCGATCGCGTCCAGCGTGTCGCCGAGATAGGATTGATGGTCCAGCGAGACCGGCGTGATGATCGTCAGCGCCGGGTCCACCACGTTGGTCGCATCCAGCCGCCCGCCCAGCCCGACCTCGAGCAGGGTGTAATCCGCCGGCACCCGCGAAAAGGCCAGCAGGGCGGCGCAGGTGGTGATCTCGAAATAAGTGATCTCGGCCCCGCCATTGGCCGCGTCGCACTCGTCCAGCACTGCGGCCAACGCATCCTCGTCGATCAGCGTCCCGGCCAGCCGGATGCGTTCGTGGAACCGCACCAGATGCGGCGAGGTATAGGCATGGGCAGCCAGCCCTGCCCCCTCGATCCCGGCGCGCAGCATCGCCTGCACCGATCCCTTGCCGTTGGTGCCGGCGATGTGAATCACCGGCGGCAGGCTTTCCTGCGGATCACCCAGCGCATGCAAAAGGCGCCACACCCGGTCCAGCGTCAGGTCGATGATCTTCGGGTGCAGCGACATCATCCGCTCGAGGATGACGTCGGAACCTGCGCCGCTCACCTGGGCGCGGCCTTCGCCTCGTCCCCGGCCTTCGCTTCGGCATCGTCCGGCGGGGCGGGCAGCTCGGGCGCCTCGACCGGCGCGGGCAGATCGCCCATCACCGCCGGCGGCAGACCCAGCAGCATCCGGGTGATCCCGATCAGCTCGTCGCGCATCCGGCCGCGGTGCGTCACCCGGTCAAGCATGCCGTGATCCAGCAGGTATTCGGCGCGCTGGAACCCCTCGGGCAGTTTCTCGCGGATGGTCTGTTCGATGACCCGCGGGCCGGCGAAACAGATCAGCGCGTTCGGCTCGGCGATATGCACGTCGCCAAGCATCGCGTAGGACGCGGTGACGCCGCCGGTCGTGGGATGGGTCAGCACCACGATATAGGGCAGCCCGGCCTCTTTCAGCATCTCGACCGCGACCGTGGTGCGCGGCATCTGCATCAGCGACAGGATGCCTTCCTGCATCCGCGCGCCGCCGGCGGCGGAGAACAGGATCAGCGGCAGGTTCGCCGCCACCGCGCGCTCTGCGGCGGCAATGATGGCGTTGCCGACATACATCCCCATCGACCCGCCCATGAAGCTGAAATCCTGCGCCGCGCAGATGACCGGCGTGCGCCCGATCTCGCCCTGGGCGACCAGCATCGCCTCTTTCTCGCCGGTGGCGCGCTGGGCGGCGCGCATGCGTTCGGGATAGCGTTTCTGATCGCGGAATTGCAGCGGATCGGCCAGCGGCTCGGGGACCGCCACCTCGGCAAAGGTGCCGCCGTCGAACAGCGCGGCAAAGCGGGCGCGCGGGGTGATCGGCATGTGATGGTCGCAATTGGTGCAGACGTTCAGGTTGTCCGACACCTCGCGGTGAAACAGCATGGTGCCGCATTCGGGGCACTTGGTCCACAGGTTCTCGGGCGTCTCGCGGCGCGAGAACAGCGAATTGATCTTGGGACGGACGTAGTTGGAGATCCAGTTCATCGCGGGCCATGGCTTGCTGTTTGGGGTCAGATAGTCGCCGGGGGCGCGAATTGCAATCGGCGCGGCGCCGGGCGGTCAGCGCACCAGAACGCGGCGCAGCGCGGCCCAGGCGACCAGCAGCACCGCGATATCCGCCACGATCAGCCAGCCGGAAATCGCCCCCGGATCCGGCGCGACGAACAGCGCAAGGCCGGGAATCGCGCCGTCGGTCGACAGGATCAGCAGCGCGCCGGCATTGTTGGCGAAATGCAGCCCCCAGGCGGCGCCGAGGCTGCCGGTGGCGGCGGTCAGGTCGGCGGCCAGCAGCCCGATGATCGCGGTGGCCAGCACGATCAGCCAGGCCTCGGCGCCGCCGCCCGGCTCGTAATGCAGCAGCCCGAACAGCGCCGAGGGCAGCACCGCCCAGGCCAGCGGCGAGGCGAAGCGCGCGGCGAGCTGTTGCAGCAGGTAGCCGCGAAACACCATCTCCTCGGCCATGGTCTGCACCGCGATCCCGGCCAGCGCCAGCGGCAGCAGCGCCGCCCAGATGCGCGGATCGAGGTTCGCGGCCGCGTCGTTGACCGCGAACCAGCCGGCCAGCGCCAGCCCCTGAATGACGCCGATCACCAGCGCGGCGACCGCGAAATCCCGGCCCAGCCGGGCGCGCGGGCCGAACAGGCTGGCGGCGGTGCGGCGGTGCAGCAGCCGTACCGCCAGGACCGGCCCCAGCGCCAGCCAGCCGAACCCCGCCAGAAGCAGCAGCACCGCAATCGGCATGTCCGCCCCCGGCAGTGCCGCAGCCGGCATCCCGAACAGCCCGACCAGCAGCACCGCCGTCAGGTTGAGCCCGCCCAGAAAGACCGCAACGCACAGGCCGGTGCCCAGCAGCAGCCGCCACAATTCCGGCTTGCGCCGCGCGGGCGCGGCAAATGCCTCCAGCCGTGCCGTCCGGTTGTTCGTCATCCGCCCTCGCCTTCCATGTGCCGCCCGCGCCGTTCAGCACGAAACGCTTCACGCAGCCATACCGGCGTGCGCCGGATTTGTCCCGCCCGGCCGGGGCAAACGACGCGACGCGCATCCGGGCGATGAACCGGGCGCAGCCTTTGAACATCGCAAGATGCTGACGCATCCGAAGCGTTTGCCACCTGCGCAACTCTGCGCCGATCCCGCATCGGGGCGGGAGCGCATTCCGTCATGGCGGACAATACCCTTTCAGCGCGACGACCGGCCCACCGGCGGCGGCGGCATCCTCGGGGTCATGCGTGACCATCAATGCCGGCACGCCGCGCGCGGTCACATGTCCGAAGGTGAAATCGCGCATCTCCTGGCGCAGCCCGGCATCGAGGTTCGAGAACGGCTCGTCCAGCAGCAGCGCGGCGGGCTCGGCCAGCAGGGTGCGCATCAGGGCGGCGCGGGCGCGCTGCCCGCCCGACAGCGTGGCCGGGTCGCGCGCATAGAGCCCGGCCAGACCGGCCTGCGCGAGCGCGGCCTCGACCGCCGCACGCCGGTTCGCGCGGCCGCGCAAGCCGGGCGGCAGGCCGAAGGCCAGGTTGTCGCCGACCGACAGGTGCGGAAACAGCAGCGCGTCCTGGAACATCAGCCCGATGCGCCGCGCCTCGGCCGGCAGGCCCGTCACATCGCGCCCGTTCAGGCGCACCCGTCCCGATGCGCGAAACCCATGCGCCAGATGCCCGCCGATCGCATCCAGCAGGGTCGATTTCCCCACCCCCGACGGCCCCATGACAGTGACCACCTCGCCCGGCGGCACATGCAGCGTCAGCGGCCGGAACAGCGCGGCGCCGGTGGCGGGCCGGATGCAAAGCGCGTCGAGATCGAGGCTCATGCGCCGCCCCCTGCCAGCGCGCGGCGGTTGCGATGCACCAGTGCCGGGATCAGGAACGCCGCAAGGTATGCCGCGAAGGGCAGCCCCGCCTGCAACGTCGCATAGACCCCCGTCACCCGCCGGTCGGACCCCGAGGACAGCGTCACCGCCTCGGTCGTCAGGGTCGCGACGCGGCCCGCGCCCATGAACAGCGTCGGCAGGTATTGCGCCACCGACACCGCCACGCCGATGGCGGCGGCGGTCAGGATCGGGCGCAGCAGGACCGGCAGCTTGACCGTCCACAGCCTGCGCCCCGGCCCGGCGCCCAGTGCGGCGGCGGCGCGGATCATCCGCGCATCCAGCGCGCGCCAGGGATCGGACAGCGCGATCATCACGTAGGGAAAGACGAACAGCGTCTGCGCCCAGATCACCGCCCAGATCCCGCTGGGCAGGCCGATCCGCAGGAACCCCACGTTCAGCCCGTAAAGGAACCCGATCTGCGGGATCAGCAGCGGCAGATAGATCAGCGCCTCGGCCCAGGGCGCGCGGGCGCGGCGGGCACGATCCTCGCCCTCCAGCCAGGCGATCGCCAGCGCCAGCGACAGGCCCGCCGTGGCCCCGGCCAGCAGGGCCGTGTTGCCCAGCGCCCGCATCCAGCCGCCCTGCGCGCCCGTCCAAGGTTTCAGCGACCAGCTTTGCGGCAGGATCTGCGGAAAGGACCAGCGCCATGCCAGCGACCAGACCGCAAGCGACACCATCGCCAGCGCGCCCGCCGCCATCAGCACCATCACCGCCGCGCTGGCCGCCCACAGCCCCGGTTCCGCCGACAGCCCGCGCCCGCCCCGCCGAAGCCACCAGCGGCCCAGCCGCCTGCCCGCCGCCTCGAGCATCAGCAACAACGCCACCCCGCCCGCCACGATCCCCGCCTGCAGGATCGCCCCGGCCGAGGCGGGCAGGATCATCAAGGGGTCGGGGTCGAAGAACCAGCGCGTCAGCGCCACTGCCAGCGTCGGCGGATTGGACGGGCCGAGGATGATCGCCATGTCCACCACCGACAGCGCATAGGCCAGCACCACCCAGACCGGCAGCCGGATCAGCGGCCAGACCTGCGGCATGATGATCTTGATCCAGACGATCCCCCGACCATAGCCCAGCGCGCGCCCCGCCGCCATGTGGCGCGCCACGGGGATCTGGCTGAGCGCCGAAAGGATCACCAGAAGCAGGAACGGCACCTCCTTGACCATCAGCCCGACCATCAGCGCCAGGCCCCAGCCGTCATTGACGATGGCGATGTCCGGCGGCCTTTCCCACCCGGCCAGCGGCGCGATCATCCGGGCGATCCAGCCGGACGGCGCCAGCACGAAGGCCAGCCCCACCGCCATCGCCGCATGCGGAATGGCCAGGAACGGCGTCAGCATCCGCGCGCCCGCTATCCGGGTCATCCGGGCATGGACGGCGGCGCAGAACCCGGTGGCCAGCAGCAGCGACAGCAGCGTGGCGCCAAGCCCGGTGACAAGCGTCAGGCGCAGGCTGGTGGCAAAGCCCGGCAGGCCGGCCAGGTCCTGCCACGGGCCCAGCGATACCGCATCCCGCCCCAGCGCGGGCAGCACGCCGAAGGCGGCGCGCCCGGTCTGCCACAGCCCCGCGGCAATCGGCGCGATCAGGCCAAGCGCGACCGCCGCCAGAACGGCAGCGCGCAGCAGGCGGCCCTCATGGCTCATTCGACGTAACGCCGCGCCCATTCGTCCGTCAGCCGCGTCATCCAGCTTGCATGCGGCTCCAGCAGGGTCGGGCCAAGCTCTGCCAGGTCCGGCAGCGCCGGGGCGGTCGGCAATGCGTCGAAGGCCGCGCTTGCCTCCGCGTCCAGCCGCGACGGATCGAGCACAGAGAACGCGCCCAGCACCTCGATATTCTGCATATGCGCCTGGGTCGCGGGATCGAGCAGGAAATTCGCCACCACCTCTGCCCCTTCGGCATTGGCGGCATTGTAGGGAATGGCGACGAAGCTGACATTGCCGATGCTGCCGCCCTCGGGCACGAAGACCCGCACGCTTTCGGGCAGCAGCCCGTCCGCGATGACGGCGGCGGCCGAGGCGGGATCGAAGGACATGGCGATATCCACCTCGCCATCGTTCAGCAATTGCTGCTGCACCGACTCGTTCTCGGGGAAGGTCCGCCCGCCGCGCCACAGGTTGGGGCGCAACGCGTCGTACCAGTCCCAAAGCGGCGCGGTCGCCGCGTCGAAGGCGGCGTCGTTGACAGGGTCTTGCAGCACCGATGCATCCGGGGCCAATTCGATCAGCGCCTGTTTCAGGAAGGTCGCGCCCATGAAATTCGACGGACCCGGATGGGTGAAGCGGCCCGGATGCGCCGCCGCCCAATCCACGAAATCCGCCATGCGGCGCGGCGGCGCGTCCACGCGCGCGGAATCGTAGGTGAAGACGAACCGGGCCAGCCGCCAAGGGCTTTCCATGCCCTCCACCGGCACGGTGAAATCCACCGATACGGGGGAGCCCGGCCCGAGATCGAGATAGCGCGCATTGGGCAGATCGGCCACGAACGGCCCGTGCAGCAGCCCCTGCGCCTTCATCGCCAGAAAGTTCGGCCCGTTGATCCAGATCAGATCCACGCTGCCGCCCTCGTCCCGGCCGGCGGCCTTTTCCGAGATCACGCGGGTCACGGCCTCGGCGGTGTCGCTCAGCTTGACCTGTTCTACACGGACGCCATACAGCGCCTCTGTCCGTTCGCCCACCCAGGAGATGAAGGCGTTGGTGCGCGCATCGCCGCCCCATGCGCTCCAATAGACGGTCTGGCCGCGCGCCGCGTCCAGGGTCTGTTGCCAATCGGCCAGGGCCGGGGTTGCAAAAAGGGACAGGGCAAGGGCGAAAAGGCGTATCATCTGGGCTCCGGTAATCTTGGGTCGGGTTCTGGGATAATGACAGCTTCGCCGCTGCATGGTTACAATTTCCTGCCGGTTATTTTTGCGGTGAAAACGCCCGCCAGCCCTGATGCCAGCGCAGGGCCGTGGTCAGGGCGCAGGCGGCGGCATAGCCATAGGCGAGGATCGGAAATACCTGAGGAAACAGGCACATGGCCGTAAAGACGGCGATGGTCTCGAAGCCTTCGGTCAGGCCGCCAAGGTAATGGATGCCCTTGGCAGGATGGGCGGCGGCGCTGTCACCGCGCTTGGCCGCGATGGCGGCAAAGGCCAGAAAGGACGATCCCGTCCCCACGAAGGACGCGATCAGCACGGAAGCCGGTAAGGCGTTCAGCGCCGGATCCGCCAGCGCGAAGCCCAGCGGAAACAGCGCGTAGAAGACGAAATCGAGCGCGATGTCCAGGAATGCGCCGCGATCGGTGGGGCCGGCAAGCCGCGCAACCGCGCCGTCCAGCCCGTCCGCCAGACGGTTCGCCGCCAACAGCGCCAGCGCCAGGCCGTAGGCGCCAAAGGCCAGGGCCGGCACCGCCAGCACGCCCAGGGCAAAGCCCGCCAGCGTGAGGTGATCGGCATGGATGCCGCGCGCGGCCAGCCACCGACCGGGCGGGGCCAGCACACGCCGTTGCAGGGGCTGAAGGGCCGCGTCGATCATCCCCGTCTCCTGTCGTGAATAGCGTTACAACTAGCCCGAAGGCACGGGATCACATGCGCGCCGGCGTTGCGGCTGCCCTTCGCAGGGGCAGGCCCCTGGCCCGCGCGATCGTATCCCGGCCTTCCCGCCAGCAACGTAGAGGCAATCGCCCCGGCGGCCAACGGGAACATCATTCGGCCGGCTACGGCCCGAAGGCGATCACGGCAGGAGGGGCGCAAACCGGCTGAACACATCCGGGATCACAGCACAGGCTGCACATGCCCGGCGGTGGCTGCCAGGACGGCAGCACCGCCGGTCTTGCCGCGAAAGGCATGTTGCCCCCTCGCCGGATTTTTTAATCCCCGATGGCGCGTGTTTTTCCGCATGCATATGTGCGCTGACCGGCCGGTATGATATTCGGTGGTCATGGACATCGTATTGATCACGACCGTCATTTCGTCGCTTTTCATCGTCATCGGCGCGTCGGAGCCGTTGGCGGCACGCCTGCGTATGCCCTACACCGTGATCCTGGCCGTTGTCGGGCTGCTGATCGGTGTCGCCGCGCTGTTTTTCCTGCGTACCGATCTGACGGATGCGCTGAACCCGGTGGCCGAGGCGATCCTCGGCCTGCCGATCCGGTCGAACGCGTTCCTGTATGTCTTTCTGCCGACGCTGCTGTTCCAGGCGACGCTGGGGATGAACCTGCGGCGCATGATCGACGACTGGGTGCCGATCCTGACGCTGGCCGTCGTCGCCGTGGTCGTGGCCACGCTGTCGATCGGCTACGCGCTGTCCTGGGCAAGCACGCTGCCGCTGGCGGCCTGTTTCCTGGTCGGTGCCATCGTCTCGACCACCGATCCGTCGGCGGTCGTCTCGATCTTCCGGTCGATTTCGGCGCCGCGGCGGCTTGCCCGGATCATCGAGGGCGAGAGCCTGCTGAACGATGCCGCCGCGATCGCGCTGTTCGGGCTGTTCATGGGCTTCGTGATGCTGGGCAATCCCGACCCGTCGCTGAGCGACGCGCTGGCGCAGTTTCCGCGCCTGATCTTCGGCGGCGCGCTGATCGGCTGGCTGGCGGCGCGCAGCGCGGTGTGGGTGATGGCCGCCTTCGCGCGCTACGAGCTTGCGCAACTGTCGATCTCGGTCGCGCTGCCGTACATGGCTTATATCATTTCCGAACAAAGCGTCGGCGCTTCGGGCGTCATCGCGGTTGTCGTGTCCGGGCTCACGCTGAACCTGACCGGTCCGGGGCGGCTGGCACCGCAGCTTTGGGTCAACCTGCGCGAGGTCTGGGATCTGCTTGCGCATTGGGCGGGTGCGCTGATCTTCATTCTGGCCGCGCTGCTGATTCCGCGGATCCTGGAGGATGTCAGGTTCGGGGATCTCGTCCTGATCGGCGTCGTGGTGCTTGCGGCGATGGCGGCGCGGCTGGTGATCCTGTTCGGGCTTTTCCCGTTGCTCAGGGTGATGCGCGTTTCGCCGGTGGTCGAACGGCCCTACCGGATCGCGATCCTGTGGGGCGGGCTGCGCGGCGCGGTCACGCTTGCCCTTGCCCTGGCGGTTACCGAAAGCTCGCAGGTTCCGTTCGAGACAAAGCGCGTCGTCGGCATCCTGGCCACGGGGTTCACGCTGTTCACGCTGATCGTGCAGGGAACCACCCTGCGGTCGATGATCGGCTGGCTGGGCCTTGACCGGCTGTCGCCCATCGACGAGGCGCTGTCGCGGCAGGTCGTGGCGGTCGCCCTGCAAACCGTGCGCGAAGACGTGGCGCGGACGGCGGAGAATTACGAGCTGACCCATGACATCGTGCGGTCCGAGGCGAAACGCTTTGGACGGCGGCTGGACGATGCGGTCAGGTCGGCCGAGGACAGCGCGGACATTCTCGATCGTGACCGGATCACCCTGGCGCTGATCTCGCTTGCCGGGGTCGAGCGTGACACGGTGCTGGAGCGTGTCCGCGAGCGGACGATCTCGGCGCGGATGGCCGAGCAGGCGCTGTCGGGTGCGGACCGCCTGATCGAAGCGGCCCGGACAGGCGGGCGCAGCGGCTATCAGCGCGCGGCGCGCCAGTCGGTCAGCTACGGCCTCGGGTTTCGCAGCGCGGTCATGCTGCACAACCGGTTTCACATCTCGGCGCCGCTGGTGCGGTTGACGGCGGACCGGTTCGAGCAGCTTCTGTCCCAGCGTCTGATCATGCGCGATCTGGGGGCGTTCATAGACGGCCGCATTCGCCGCATTCACGGCCGGAGGCTGGCCGATCTTCTGCACGAGCTGCTGGCGCGGCGCGTCGACATCGTGGAAACCGCGCTTCAGGGGTTGCGGCTGCAATATCCTGGATACGCCGAAGAGCTTGAGCGCCGTTTCATCCGCCGCACCGCCTTGCGGCTGGAAGAGCGCGAATACACCGCCATGCGCGAGGACGGGGTGATCGGCGCCGAGGTGTACACGATGCTGATGCAGAGTCTCACGGCCCGGCGCGCCGCCGCGGAACGCCGCCCGCGCCTCGATATCGCGCTCGAGCGGACCGAGCTTGTGCGGCGATACCCGTTATTTACGGACCTTGAAGAGGCGGCGCTGAAACGGCTCGGGCGGGCGTTTCAGACCCGCTACGTGAACGCGGGCGATACCATAATGCACAAGGACAGCGCGGCCAAAAGCGTGTTCTTCATCGCCTCGGGCGCCGTCGAGCTGGTCGGCGCGGGCCAATCCTGGCGCCTTGGGCGCGGCGAGATGTTCGGACAGATGGCCATTCTGATGAAGAAGAGGATCCGGACCGAGGTGCGCGCGATCGCGCCCTCGACGCTTCTTGTTCTTGACGAGGAACGCTTTCGGCGGTTGCTGTCGCGCAGTACCGCGCTGCAATCTGCCGTGCGCGACAGTGCGGAAAAGCGCGGGATCGCGCCGGAGGATCTTTTTACCGACAAGGGCGCATCGCCCAAGGCCAGGGATCGCGCCACGGCGTGAGATCAGTCCAGCGTCGCGTCGAACTCGATGATGTTGCGGCCGTCATCGGCGGTCGGGACGGCGACGATCTTGGCGTTGAAGATGCCGGGGCCGGAAAACTCGATCGACCGCTCCAGCAGATCCTCGGCGTCCTGCGTGACGGCGTAGCCGCCGCCGCTCAGGCTTTCGCTCCAGTCCGTCAACAGCGCATCGACATCGGCGCCCGTCGCGAAGGAAAAGAGCCGCACGGTGGAGCCGATGGCGCGGTCGGTCACCACCTCGGCATCGGCGGGGAAGGCAAGCACGCCCGGTATCCAGTCCTGAAACCGGTCGTCGGCATAGACGACCGCAGAGGCCGCGATCACGAGCCAGGCCGCGACGAAGGCATCCCGGATCGGGACAAGCGCGGCGAAGGCGTGCAGCATGGCGAACGGCCGGGCGAGGGCGATACGGGGAAACGGGGCGAGAGCGGGGGTGCAAGCGATGGCAGTCATGGCGGCGAAGCTATCGCAAACGGCAGCGTGTTCAAGCCGGGCGGCGCATACCCGCCGACGCCCGGTGCCGGGTGAACCGGTGCACGCCTTGTCCTCGGGACAGGCAGCGTCGAGGCACCCTGCCGCGCGGGGACCGCGCAGGCGGGCCCGCCGGACAATCCGGCACCGGCGCTTCGGCAGGACAGCAGGCTGCGCCTGTTAACCGAGATCGGTTTGATATAACACTTCGGGACGCGATCCGAGCTGTCCCGGACCGGGTTCCTGCGCGCCTTCAGAGCAAACCGAGTGGCCCGCGGCGCGCCGCACAAGGATGTGATGCAATGAAGAAAATCATGGTTGCCACGGATTTCTCGGAGCGGTCGGACCGGGCGCTGCGGCGGGCGGCCCTGCTTGCCCGGCAATTCGGGGCCGCCATCACGCTTGTCCATGTCGTGGACGACGATCTGCCGCGCCGGATCCTCGATGCCGAGCGCGACGAAGCGGAAACGCTGCTCCGCCAGACGGCCGACACGCTTGGGCAGGTCGACGGCGTGCAATGCGAAACGCGGATCATTCTGGCATCGCCCTTCGCCGGGATCATCCGGGGGGTCGAAGAGGCAAAGCCCGATCTGCTGGTCATCGGCCCGCACCGCCGCCAGATTCTGAAGGATGTGTTCATCGGAACCACCGCCGAGCGGACGATCCGGCTGGGCGGCTGCCCGGTCCTGATGGTGAACGCGCCGCCCACCGGGGCCTACCGGCACATGATGCAGACCACCGACCTGTCCGACGGATCGCGGGACGCGCTGCAGACGATCCGCGCGCTCGGAATCGGCGACGAGACGCGGATCACGCTGCTGCATGTCTTCGACGCGCCGGCGCTGCGGCTGACCATGTCGCATACCATGTCGAAGGCGGATCAGGCGCATTACATGGCAGGCGAAGAGAAGGATGCGCTTCGCGATCTGACCGGGTTTCTTGCAGGGGCGGGGCTTGGCAGCGTCGTGCCGAAGGTCCGCCACAAGGCGACGACGGTGCACCGCGAGATACTGGAGGCGGCGCAGGCGGAAGCGGCGGATCTGATCGTGGTGTCGACGCACGGCAAGACCGGCCTTCGGAAACTGCTTGTGGGCAGCGTCACGGAGCATGTCCTGCGAACCTCGGCGATCGATATCCTTGCGATCCCGCCGGTGCAGGGCGGGTAGGACCGGCCGGGGCCGGTCCGCCGCGTGTCGCCGCCGGGCTCGCCGTGCCGTCAGTCCAGTGAACCGACGACGTCCGAGGTGATTTCCAGCGTCTCGTCGATGATCGCCTCGTCATGGGCGAGCGAGATGCTCGATTGCTTCGTCGTGACCGGAAAATGAAAGACCCCGGCCTCGATCATGGCGCGCCGGTAGGTCAAATCCCGGTCGCTGTCGTTGTCCATCGCGATGTCGCGCCAGTTCTGCGGCGCGCGATCCATGAAGTACACGGTGAAGGCCGAGCCCTGGCGCACGACCGTCGCCGGATAGGGGCGATCCGCGAAGATCCGCTCCAGCCCGGCCTGCATCCGCGCGCCCAATGCCTCGAGCTTGCCATAGACCTGCTGTTCCTGGCTCTTCAGCCGAAGCAGCGTGGCCCGCGCCGCGGCCACGTTCACCGGGTGGCCGTTATAGGTTCCGGCCACGACGACGCGCCGCGCCGGGTCCGGGTCGCCGCACAGCGCCATGATCTCGCGGCGCCCGCCGACCACCCCCAGAGGATAGCCGTTGGCGACCGCCTTGCCGAAGGTGCTCAGGTCGGGCGTGACCCCGCAGATCGACTGGTAGCCGCCCAGCGCATGACGAAATCCCGTCTTCACCTCGTCGAAGATCAGGACCGTTCCGTAGCGGTCGCACAGATCGCGCAGACCTTCCAGATAGCCGGGCCGCGGTTTGACGATGCCGATATTCTGAAGCACCGGCTCGAGGATGATGGCCGCGACATCCCCCGCCGCCAGAAGCGTTTCCGCCGCCTCGAGGTCGTTGAACTCGATCGCCCTGACCGTCTGTCCGACGACATCGGGGATGCCGGCCGTGGTCACGCGCAGCGGATAGTCCGTGCCGGGTTCGTGATCGGCCACGGCGCCGGCCGGATCCATCAGGTTGTAGGAGACATAGTCGTTCCAGCCGTTATAGCCGCCCTGCATCACGACGACGGTATCGCGGCCGGTATGGGCACGGGCCAGGCGAAGCGCGTAGGCCACCGCCTCGGAGCCGCTCGTCGTCAGCTGAAGCTGCTCGATCCCCGGCACGGCCTCTGCCAGCATCTCGGAGATCTCGGCCTCCCACGGCATCGTTCCGGCGCCGATCAGCGAGGCCCCGCTGCGGATCGCGGCGATGACGGCCTCGTCCACCTCGGTATCGCCGTGACCGAACAGGTAGGGGGCAAATCCGGCATGGTAGTCGATGTACCGCCGCCCGTCGGAATCCCAAAGGTATGCCCCCTTGGCGCGGACGAAAACACGCTCGGGCGTGATCGCGCGGTTGATGGACATGGTTCCGCCTGCCACGTAACTTCGCTGGCGGGCAACTTCGCTCGCTATATCGGTCATCCATCACTCCTTGTCGCAAGATTGGAAAAAGGCCGCACGCCGCGCGTGTCGGCATTGCCAGATCGAACATGCTGGCGGGTATTCTGCCGTTCGGGGCTTTGCTTGTCGGAAGAAAGCCTGCTGGTTGCCCGGGTGCCGCCGGGCAGCGCGCCGCGAAAGCCGCCGAAACCTCTGGCCGCAGCCTAGCAGATCAATCCGGGCTGGCAATGCGCGCCCGATCAGCCGGACGGGCGGTGCCTGCGCTGCCAGCGCTCGAAATCGCGCTGCGCGGTTTCCAGCGTCTCGATGTTGAGCGTGCGGGTGACGATCGCCCGGTTCAGCGCGCGCACCCGCTTGTTGAGGGGCGCCCGCCCGTCCTCGGCGCCATCGACGCCCAGCTTGTCGTAAAGCGACAGAAGCCGGTTCTGCACCGTGCGCAGCGACATCGAGCGGCGTTCGGCGATCATCTTGTCCTGAAGGCCCAGCGCCAGGTCGAGCAGGACGGCATATTCGCTGTCGTCCAGCGCGTTGCCCGGCATGTCCGAGCGGCGTTGCAGCCGGTGGACCTCGCGGTCCACCATGATCTGCCCCTCGATCAGCACCGCCCGCAACGCCAGCTTGAGCCGGTCGCGGCTGGCGGTCTTGAGGATGTAGCCATAGGCGCTTTCGCTGGGCACGATCCGCGAGATGCCGCGCACATAGGCCTCGTCGGAATAGTTCGACCAGAACAGGATGCGGGTGTGCGGCCGTTCGGCCCAGATCGCGCGGGCCGCCTCGATGCCGTTGCGGCGATCCATCTGCAAATCCATCACGATCGCGTCGATCCGTCCGCTGCGGGCCTCGGCCTCGCCTTCGAGGCCATCGACGGCATGCAGCGTTTCTGTAACCTCGGGCAGCGCCTCGGCCAGCGCGTCCTGAAGGTAGCGCGCGTGGAATTGATCGTCCTCGACCAGCAGAACCTTCATGGCGCGGCCTCGCGCAGCGTGACGGCCACGCAGGTGCCGCCGGTCGACACCAGTTCCAGTTCGGCGCCGATCAGGTCGGCGCGGGTGCGCATGTGCGCCACGCCCGAATGCCGGCCGGCGCCGGGTTCAAGCCCGCATCCGTCATCTTCGACGGTGATGCACAGCCGGTGGCCCGCGTCGCGGCCGACCGTGACGAAAATCCGCGCCGCGCCGGAATGGCGGGCGGCGTTGTTGATCGCCTCCTGGACGATGCGGAACAGCGCGGTGCGGGTCGTCGGGTCAAGCCGGTCGGGCGCGCCGTCGGTCGTGTCCTCGACGTCGATTTCCACCGGGCCGGGCCCCACCGCGCGTTCAAGATGCACGCGCACGGCATGGACGAAGCCGAACAGGTCCAGCAGGGTCGGCACGGCAGTGTCGATGATGCGGCGCAAATCCTCGATACAGTCACGTATCCGGCCGGACAGGTCCGCGGCATCCGGCATCGCACCGTCGCTGGTCGTGTCGCGCAGCAGGCGGGTCAGGTCGGCAAGGGTCTGGTCGTGCAGGTCCATGCCGATGCGCTGGCGTTCGCGTTCCAGCGTCTGGGTCAGTTCCAGCGCACCCTGGCGCAGGCCCTCTTCGCGTTTCAGCGCCTCGGCGCGCACCTTGGCCGCCTGCTGCGCCTTTTCCGAGGCGTGCAGTGCATGGAAATAGGGCGCGAGGACATTCGCGAGGATCCGGGTCTCGGCCACGACGCGCTCGTCGTACAGCCCCTCGATCCGGTGCGAGATGTTGAGCGTGCCGATCACCCGGCCCATCACCCGCATCGGCACGTTGATGCGCGAGCGCAGGCGGTGGTCGAGGATCGGCTCGCAGCAGGCGCCGGGATAGGTATAGCGCGGATCCTGCATCGCGTTGGCGGTCAGCATCAGGTCGGTCTTGCCGGTCAGCAGATCGCGCACCGGCGAATATTGCACCCGCGTGCGGGCGCGCGACCAGCGGGTGCGGATGCCGACCTCGTAGCTGACCACCCAGCCGGGCGAATCGTGCAGGCAGATGTCGGCATGGGTGAAGGGCATGATCTCGGCGATCTCGGCGGCGATGGCGGCCAGCGCGGCGCGCGGCTCCACCTCGCCGGCGAGATGCGAGGAAATGCGCAGATACACGTCCTGTCCGGGCGCCTCGCGCGGGACGAACGGCACCGACGGGGCGGCCGCGGCGGTTTTGCTGGGGGATGGCAACGGGTCTCTCCCTTGCGGACATACTGCGCGTTCCTGCAAGAATGCCCCCGCCGCGCGCAGAACGAAACACCATTTCCCGCAATCGCCTTGCGGGAACCCGCAACAGATCTGCGGTTTTTCGTCTTTACTGGATGCGCCCTGCACCGCAGCATCGACCTTGTGCCCGAACAAGTGGCACGATCACCAAACCCGCGCGCCCGCTGCCGTCGCTGCCGTGCGCGCGTGAAGGGAGGACACATGACCATTTCCAGAAAGATGCTCGGTGCCGCGGCCATCGCCATGACCGCCACAGCGGGCTATGCCGCGTCCCACCTGGGCGACACGTCCGACAAGCGCATCGCACTGTCCAACAACTATGCCGGCAATTCGTGGCGCCAGGCCATGCTGCAGACATTCGAGGATGTCGCGGGCGCCGCGGCCGAGGCGGGCGTCGTCGCCGCGGCCGACGCCTTTACCACGTCCGAGAACCAGGCGACCGAACAGGCCGCGCAGATCCAGAACATGATCCTGCAGGGATACGACGCGATCGTGCTCAATGCCGCGTCGCCCACCGCGCTGAACGGGGCGGTCCGGGAAGCCTGCGATGCCGGCATCACCGTCGTCAGCTTCGACGGCGTCGTGACCGAGCCCTGCGCCTGGCGGATCGCCGTGGACTTCCGGCAGATGGGCCGCGAGCAGGTGGAATACCTGGCGTCGCGCCTGCCCGATGGCGGCAACCTGCTGGAAATCCGCGGCCTTGCCGGGGTGTTCGTGGATGACGAGATTCACGCCGGGATCGCCGCCGGGGTCGAGGACAATCCGCAATTCGAGATCGTGGGTTCGGTGCATGGCGACTGGGCGCAGGACGTGGCGCAAAAGGCGGTCGCCGGCATCCTGCCCTCGCTGCCCGAAATCGCGGGTGTCGTGACGCAGGGCGGCGACGGCTATGGCGCGGCGCAGGCGTTCCGCGCGGCGGGGCGCGACATGCCGATCATCGTGCTGGGCAACCGCCAGGACGAAATGGCCTGGTGGGCCGAACAGCGCGACGCCAACGGCTATGAAACGCTGTCGCTGTCGATCGCGCCGGGCGTTGCCTCGCTGGCATTCTGGGTCGCGCAGCAGGTGCTTGCCGGCGAAGAGGTGCCGAAGGATCTGACGGTGCCGTTCCTGACGGTGACGCAGGACAACCTGGACGAGGTGCTGGCCAGCACGCCCGAGGGATCGGTGGCCAATGTCAGCTACTCGCTGGAAGATGCCCAGGCGGTGATCGCCGAGGCGAAGTGAACGGCGGCCCCGCGTGCCTGCCCTTTGCGGGCGGAACGCGGGGCCTGCAAGACGGCATGAGGCGCCCATGAGCGAGCACGAGACCGCCCCGATCGTCGCGCTGACCGATGCCGCCCGGCATTTCGGCCCGGTCCGCGCCCTTGACGGGGTCAGCCTGTCGGTCGCCCCCGGCGATTGCCTGGGGCTGGTCGGGCATAACGGCGCCGGAAAGTCGACGCTGGTGAACCTGATCAACGGCACCTTCGGGCCGAGCGGCGGGCAGGTCGCCTTTCCGCAGGGGTCCGAGGGGGTCCGGTCGGTGTTCCAGGAGCTGTCGCTCTGCCCGAACCTGACCGTGGCAGAGAACCTGCGCATCCCGCATCCGGGCCTGAAGCGGCCGGGCTGGCGACGGATCGCCCGCGCCGAGATCCGCGCAAGCCTCGACGCGGTGTTTCCCGGCCACGGGATCGACGCCGACAGCGAGGTCGACACCCTGTCCATCGCCGAACGGCAGATGGTCGAGATCGCCATCGGTTTCGCCCCGCGCGGCGGTGCGGCCCGGCTGGTCATCCTGGACGAGCCGACATCGGCGCTGGATGCGGGCATCGCCGAGCAGTTGCTGGCCCATATCCGCCGCTTCTGCGAGGGCGGCGGCGCGGTCATCTTCATCTCGCACATGCTGGGCGAGGTGTTTTCGGTGGCGAGCCGCATCATCGTGCTGAAGGACGGGCGCATCGTCGCGGAACGCGAGGCCGCGGGGTTCACCCGGCAGGGGCTGGTCGATGCGATGGGCCATGTCGCCGCCGAGACCGGCGGCACGGCGGCGCCGGCGCGCGGCACGGCGGACGAGATCGTGATCCGCACCGCCGAGGGGCTGGTGGCAAGGCGCGGCGAAATCGTCGGGCTGTCGGGCCTGGCCGGGCACGGGCAGGCGGCGGCGCTGGCCCGGCTGTTCCTGTCGCAGACATCTGACTGGCGCGCCGGCCGGGCGCCGCGGGCGGTGTTCGTGGCGGGCGACCGGCCGCGCGACGGGGTGCTGCCGCTGTGGTCGATCCTGCGCAACATCTCGATCTCGGTGCTGCGGCGCGACGCGTGGCGCGGGCTGGTGAACCGCGAGGCCGAACGCCGCGTGGCCGAGGACTGGAGGCGCCGGATCGGCATCCGCACCGACAACCTGGACAACCCGCTGCTGTCGCTGTCGGGCGGGAACCAGCAGAAGGTGCTGTTCGCCCGCGCCCTGGCCTCGGACGCGCCGCTCGTGGTGATGGACGATCCGATGCGCGGCGTGGACGTGGGCACGAAACAGGATGTCTACGCGATGATCCGCACCGAGGCCGCCGCGGGCCGCACCTTTCTGTGGTATTCGACCGAAACCGAAGAGGTCTGCCAGTGCGACCGCGTCTTCGTGTTCCGCAACCACGCGATCAGTGCCGAGCTGACCGGCGCCGACATCACCGAGGAAAAGATCCTCGAAGCCTCGTTCGAGATGCAGGAGGCGTCATGAGTTTCCTTTCCCGCCACCGGATCATCCTGCCGGTGGTGTCGCTTGCGGTGCTGCTGGCGCTGACATTCTGGATGCAGCCGCGCGCCATGAGCTATTTCGGGCTGAACCTGCTGTTCAACCTCGCGGTGCCCATCGCGCTGGCGACGGTTGCCCAGATGATGATCATCATGGTCAACGACATCGACCTGTCCACCGGCGCCTTTGTCAGCCTGGTGGCCTGCATCACCGCGACCTTCCTGAACGACGCGCCGCTGACCGGGGTGCTGATCCTGGCCGCGCTGGTGTTGTCCTATGCGGCAATGGGCGCGGTGATCC
Source organism: uncultured Paracoccaceae bacterium (assembly GCA_947503765.1). Lineage (GTDB taxonomy): Bacteria > Pseudomonadota > Alphaproteobacteria > Rhodobacterales > Rhodobacteraceae > Psychromarinibacter. The sequence goes on from CANNFA010000007.1 coordinate 185,920, forward strand.
ATGCGCTGGACCTGCCGGCGATCGTCGTGACGCTGGGCATGTCGTTCGTCTGGGGCGGGCTGGCGCTGTTCGTGCTGCCGTCGCCCGGCGGAAGCAGCCCCGGCTGGCTGCGCACCCTGATGACGGTGAAGCCGCCCTATATTCCGATGGCCGTCGCCGCCTCGATCATCATCGCGGTGGTCACCCATCTGCTGATCGTCCGCTCCGGCATCGGCACGGTGCTGCGCGGGGTCGGCGGCAATGCGCAATCGGTGGCGCGGGCCGGTTGGCAGGTCACCTGGCTGAAGGCGCTGGCCTACGGGCTGGCGGGCCTGTTCGGCGTGTTTGCCGGCATGGCGCTGGTCGGGCTGACCACCTCGGCGGATGCCAATATCGCGCTGCGCTACACGCTCTTGTCGATTGCCGGGGTGATCCTGGGCGGCGGCGAGTTCACCGGCGGCAAGGTGTCGCCCGTGGGCGCGGTGATCGGCGCGCTGACGCTGACGCTTGCGGCCTCGTTCCTGTCGTTCATGCGCCTGCCGCCGGACTGGCAGATCGGGGCGCAGGGGGCGATCCTGATACTGGTGCTGACCGCGCGTCTGCTGTTCGCCCGAAAGGGGCCGGCGGCATGAGCACGGCACCCACGAAATCCGCCCTGTTGCAGGGATTCACGCGGCCCTGGATCTGGGCGTGGCTGGCCGCCGCGCTGGCCTTTGCCGCGACGCTGGGCCTGACCTCGGGGCGCGGCGCGGGGGAACTGGCCTATGCCGCGCTCAGCTTCGGCGCCTTTGCGGCGATCGTCGGGATGGGCCAGATGCTGGTGATCACGCTGGGGCCGGGAAACGTGGACCTGTCGATCCCGGCGACGATGACGCTGGCGGCCACGCTGGCCCTCAAGACGATGGGCAGCGATCCTGGCACGGCGATGCTGGGCCTGGCCGTCGCGCTGGCTGTCGGGCTGGCGGTGGGGCTGGCGAATTTCGCGCTGATCTACCTGCTGCGGCTGCCGCCGATCATCGCCACGCTGGCCGCGTCGCTGGTCTATCAGTCGGTGGCGATCTGGTCGAACCGGGGGCTGCGCATCAAGCCGCCCGAGGGGCTGGCCGATTTCGCCACGGGGCGGTTCCTGGGGCTGCCGAACGTGGCCTGGGTGGGGCTTGCGCTGGCCATCGCGGTGTGGGTCGTGCTGGAACGCTCGGTCTGGGGGCGGTGGCTGCTGGCCTCGGGGCAGAACCTGCGCGCCGCGCGGCTGGCCGGCGTGCCGGTCGAGGCGGTGCGCGCCGCAACCTATGTCGCCGTCGCCGTCATGGCCGCGCTGGCGGGGTATCTGCTGGCCAGCTTCTCGGGCGGGGCCGCGCTGAACATGGGGGGCGAGTACCTGCTGATGTCGATTGCGGTCGTAGTGATCGGCGGCTCGTCCATCGCCGGGGGCAATTCCAACGTGCCGGGCGTCTGGGGCGCCGCGCTGTTCATGTTCCTCGTCGTCTCGACACTCAACAGTTACGGGGCCGGGGCGGGGGTACGCAACCTGCTGACCGGCGCCATCATCATCGCCATCGTCATTGCCGCCAGCACCAGAAGGGTCCGCCGATGATCGACACACCTGAGCATCTGGACATCCGCGACGCGCGGTTCCGGGGCCTCGTCCATCCGATGTCCCGGCTCGAGCGGATCGCCGAGGGGTTCACCTGGACCGAGGGGCCGGTCTGGTTCGGCGACCGCGATTGCCTGCTGTTCTCGGACATCCCCTCGCGCCGGATCCTGCAATGGTCCGAGGCGGGGGGCACCGCGCCGTATCGCGCGGACAGCGCGTTCAACAACGGCAACACGCGCGACCGGGAAGGGCGGCTGGTCGGGTGCCGGCACGGCACGCGCGACGTGGTGCGCACGGAACATGACGGAACGCTGACCGTGCTGGCCGACAGCCACGAGGGACGCCGCCTGAATTCGCCGAACGACGTGGTGGTGTCCTCGGACGGGGCGGTATGGTTCACCGATCCGACCTATGGCATTATCTCGAATTTCGAGGGGGTCCGCGCGGATCCCGAGCAGACGGCGAACAACGTCTTCCGGCTGTCGCCCGAGGGCGCGCTTTCGGTGGTCGCGGGTGATTTCGTGCAGCCCAACGGGCTGTGCTTTTCACCGGACGAGCGCCTTCTTTTTATTGCGGAAAGCGGATCGAGCCACGACGATTCGGTGCCATCGGTGATCCGGGTGTTCGGGGTCGACGGTGCCCGGCTGACCGACCGGGGCGTGTTCGCAACCATCGACACCGGGCTACCGGACGGGATCCGGTGCGATACCGATGGCAACCTGTGGTCCTCGGCCGCGGACGGGGTGCATTGCTTTGCCCCGGACGGGACGCTGCTGGGCAAGATCCTGGTGCCGGAAACGGTGTCGAACCTGTGTTTCGGCGGGCCTGACGGGCGGCGGTTGTTCATCACCGCGACAACATCGGTCTACCGCGTCTTTGTGGATGCCGAAGGGGCAGAGCCGTGGGCGCGCGGCCGGCTGTGCGGCCCGCCGCGGCAGTAGCGGGCGGGGCGTTTCCCGGCGCGAGGGCCGAAAAAGCCCTGCGGGACGGACCCGCAGGACTTCGTTATCTGGCGCAAGGCGCGGACGCCCGGCTCAGCCTTCGCGGACGCCCTTTTCGATCCGCTCGCCAAGCGTCTTGTCCACGTTGCTCCAATATTCGAAGGCGCGTTTCAGGATCGGCTCTGACACGCCGCCCTTGAGATGCCCGACGATGTTGCCGACCAGCCGGTCGCGCGCGGCGTCGTCCAGCACGTCGCGCACCAATGTGCCGGCCTGCCCCCAATCGTCGTCATCCTCGCGCAGGGTATAGGCGCGGCGCACCATGTCGCCATCGGCATACCACAGCCCCGCCGCGTCGGTGAGCGACGGATCGGCCGCAGGGCCGCCATAGGAATTGGGCGCATAGACCGGGTCCGACACGTTTTCGGCCCGCATCGCGCCATCCTTGCTGTAGCTGTGGACGGGCGATTTCGGCCGGTTGACCGGGATCTGCTTGTAATTGGCGCCCAGCCGCGCGCGGTGTGCGTCCGAATAGGAGAACCCGCGCCCCAGCAGCATCTTGTCGGGGCTGAGGCCGATGCCGCGCACCAGATTGCTCGGCTCGAAGGCGGCCTGCTCGATCTCGGTATGGAAATCGGTCGGGTTGCGGTCCAGCACCAGCTTGCCGACCTCGACCAGCGGGTAATCGGCATGCGGCCAGACCTTGGTCAGATCGAACGGGTTGTAGCGGTAGGTCTTCGCCTCTTCGAACGGCATTATCTGCATCTTCAGCGTCCAGCTGGGATAGTTGCCGTCACGGATCGAATTGAACAGGTCGCGGCGATGGTAATCGCCGTCAACGCCGGCCAGGCGGTCGGCCTCGTCCTGGGTCAGGAAGTCGTTCCCCTGATCGGTCTTGAAGTGGTATTTCACCCAGAACTTCTCGCCCTCGGCATTCACCCACATGTAGGTGTGGCTGGAAAAGCCGTCCATGTGCCGCCATGTCTTGGGGATGCCGCGATCGCCCATCAGCCAGGTGACCTGATGCGCCGATTCCGGCGAGAGCGTCCAGAAATCCCACTGCATGTCATGATCGCGCAGACCGCTATCGGCGCGGCGTTTCTGCGAGCGGATGAAGTGCTGGAACTTCATCGGATCGCGCAGGAAGAAGATCGGCGTGTTGTTGCCGACCATGTCGTAATTGCCCTCGCTGGTGTAGAATTTCAGCGAGAAGCCGCGCGGATCGCGCCAGGTGTCGGGGCTGCCCTGTTCGCCGGCCACGGTCGAGAAGCGGATCAGAACGTCGGTTTTCGTGCCCGGCTGGAACAGCGCCGCGCTTGTGTACTTGCTGACGTCCTGCGTCACCTCGAAATGGCCGAAGGCGCCGCCGCCCTTGGCATGGGGCTGCCGTTCGGGGATGCGTTCGCGGTTGAAGGCGGCCATCTGCTCGATCAAGTAGTGATCGTGCAGAACGATCGGGCCGTCGGCACCGATCGTCAGCGAGTGTTCGTCACTCGCCACGGGTGCGCCCGCATCGGTGGTGGTGGGTTTTCTGGTGTCGTCGGTCATGGTCAACTCTCCCTGCGCCGATCAGGCCGATGGGCTTTCCCACAGGCACGGCAGCGCTCTGCAATCGTGGTGTTGGCACGCCCGATTTTGGGGCAAGTATGCCCAATAGCCAAGAGATGGATCGCCGGAGCGGAAAATTCATATCCGCGGGTACGGATTATCCGGCCGAACCCGGTCATGTGCCCCGGAGGCGCGGGCCGCGGCGTATTCTGCCACACGCCATCCGCGCCCTGCCCCGTTCAAGGCCCTCCGGGCAGGCAGGTCTCGATGACATGCGCCTCGAAGAAGTCCGAAAAGGTCGCAACGCGCAGCGGCAATTGCTCGTAGGGTGGATAATAGAGGGTCAGCCAGATCTCGGGCGCGGTCCAGTCGGGCAGCACCGCGACCATGCGCCCGGCGGCGAGGTCGGGGTCTGCGATGAAGCGCGGCAGCAGCGCGATGCCCTCGCCGTTCAGCACCAGCCCCGCCAGAAGATCGCCGTTATTGGCGCTGAGCCGGCCCTGTGCCTTGTGGCTGCGCCGGCGCTTGCCGCTTGACAGGTGCCAGACCTCGTCGCGCAGATCGTTGCGGTAGCCAAGGCACGCGTGGTCGGCCAGATCCTCGGGCCGGGCCGGGGTGCCGCGCGCCCGCAGATAGGCCGGCGAGGCGGCCAGGACGCGGGGGATCCTGCAAATCTTGCGCCAGATCGTGGATTTGTCGCTTGGCGGTCCGGAAATGCGGATCGCCAGATCGAAATCTTCCTCGACGATGTCGACGAAGCCGTCGGACAGGCTGACATCCAGATGCGTTTGCGGATACAGCGCGCCGAACTGCGACAGGACCGCCGGCAGAACCTTGACGCCCAGCGACAGCGGCGCGCTGATCCGCAGCCGGCCCGAGATGATGCCCTGCGCCTCGCGGGTTTCGTTCGCCGCCTCGGCCAGCCCCCGCGACAACGGCGCGGCGCGTTCGGCATAGAGCGCGCCCGCCGAGGTCATCGAGACCTGCCGCGTCGTGCGCACCAGAAGCTGTACGCCAAGACGCGCCTCGAGCGCGGCAATCGTGCGCGTGACCGAGGCCGGGGTCATGCCAAGCTGCCGCGCGGCCCCGGCAAAGCTCTGCTGATCGGCGACGGCCAGAAAGACGCGGATGGATTCAAGCTCGCCCATGGTCTATCATTACACCAACGGCAATAGTGAATGCAACATTATGGCTGTTCACGGCAATGAAAGTCCCGCCTATATCGGGTGCAGAACAGCACATTCCACTTGGAGAGATGCGATGCTCACGCAGATCAAAGGCCTGCACCACGTCACCTCGATGGCGTCCGACGCGCAGCAGAACAACCGGTTCTTCACCGAACTGCTTGGCCTGCGGCGGGTCAAGAAGACGGTGAATTTCGACGCGCCCGATGTCTATCACCTGTATTACGGGGACGAGGTGGGGTCGGCCGGAACCGTCATGACCTATTTCCCGTTCCCGAACATCGTCAAGGGTCATCGCGGCACCGGCGAGGTGTCCGAAACGGTGTTTGCCGTTCCCGAAGGCGCGCTGGACTTCTGGCGCGCGCGGCTTGAGGGCGCCGGGGTCGACGGGATCGGCACCGATGAACGGTTCGGCGAGGCCCGGCTGCGCTTTGCCGGGCCGGATGGCGACGGCTTTGCGCTGGCGGAGGTGGCGGGCGACCCGCGCGCGCCGTTCGCAGACGGGCCGGTTCCCGCCGAAAGCGGCATCCACGGCTTTCGCGGGGTGACCATGCAGCTGCGCAACACCGCGGCGACGGCCGAGCTGCTGAAGCTCATGGGCTACGAGGAGGTCGGCCGCCAAGGCGATTTCACCCGTCTTGCCCTTGCCGGCGGCAACGGTGCCGACATCATCGACCTTGAGGCCCGCCCCGACGCGCCGCGTGCCCGGGAGGGCGCAGGCTCGGTGCATCATGTCGCCTTCGCGGTCGAGGATCGCGCGGCGCAGATGCAGGTCCGCAAGGCGCTGCTGGAGGCCGGGGCCCATGTCACGCCGGTGATCGACCGCGACTACTTCTGGGCTATCTATTTCCGCACGCCGGACGGGGTCCTGTTCGAGGTGGCGACGCACGAGCCGGGCTTTGCCCGCGACGAGGGCGTGGCGCATCTGGGCGAGGCGCTGAAGCTGCCCGACCAGCACGCCCATCTGCGCGCCCGGCTGGAGCAGTCGCTGCCCGCGATCCCCGGCTGAGCCGGAACCCGTTAATTGCCGGGGCGGGCCGCTCCGGCAATGGCGCAACGCAACACGCAACAACCCTGATCAACCCAACCACAGGAGAACGACCATGAGTGTCAAACTCGCCATCGTCTATTATTCCACCTACGGCACCAACCACGAGATGGCCGCCATCGCGGCCGAGGCGGCAAAGGCCGCCGGTGCCGAGGTGCGGCTGCTGAAAGCCCCCGAAACTGCACCCGACGCGGTGGTGAAGGGTCAGGATGCCTGGGCCGCCCAGGCCGAAAAGACCGCCGATATTCCCGAGGCGACCGCCGAGGACATGGAATGGGCGAACGCCTACCTGATTTCGGCGCCGACCCGTTTCGGCATCATGTCCAGCCAGATGCGCGCCTTCATCGACACGCTCGGCGGTGTCTGGGGCAAGGGCGGGCTTGCGGGCAAGCCGGTCTCGGCGATGACATCCGCTCAGAACCCGCATGGCGGGCAGGAAACGACCCTGGTGTCCTTCTATGCCACCGTCATGCACTGGGGCGGAATCGCCGTGGCGCCGGGCTATACCGACGAGGTCATCTTCAAGACCGGCGGCAACCCCTATGGCTACAGCCACACGCAGGGCACGGAGTTCACCGAAGAGGTCAAAACCGCCATCGGCCATCAGGCCCGGCGTCTGGTCGAGGTCGCCGGCAAGCTCGCCTGACGCTTCCGAGCGCCTTTGTTGAAAGGCAAGATCCCCGCCAGCACGATCAGCCGTGCTGGCGGGGGGCATGCGTCGCCCTCGCGGGCGGCGCATGTATCACGATGGCCCGCCGGACAGGCTCGAACCCCGCGCTTTCGGCACGCCTGCTGGTGCAGCGGGCGGGTTCCTGTTGATCCGCTTCGCCGACGTGCTGCTTGCGGCGCCGGGCGTCTTGGCGGTTCTGGCCCTTGTGGGCGGATTCAGCGCGCTTCTTGGCGCGGCCGTGGCGCTGACGCAGCCCGCGGTCAAGACGGCGCTTGCCTGGTCCACCTGCGCGCAGATGGGATTCATGGTGCTGCAATGCGGCCTCGCGCTCTTTCCGCTGGCACTCTTGCATATCGTCGCGCACTCGCTTTACAAGGCGCATGCCTTTCTTGCCTCGGGCGGGGCGGTCCGCGAGGTGGCGTCGATCCGGCGGCCCGGGCCGGTCGCGGTGCCAGAGCTGAGCGCGGTGGCAAGGGCATTCGGCCTCGCGCTCGTCCTCTATCTCGTTGTCGGGCTGGCCTTCGGCATCGGCTCCAAACCGCCGCAAGCAATCGCTCTTGGCGCGATCCTGATTTTCGGTGTCGTCTATCTTGTTGCGCAAGGACTCGCGGACCTCGCCCCTCGCGCGCTGACCCGGCGCACGGTCGCAATGTCGGTGGCCGCGACGCTGGCCTACTTCGCCTTGCAGCAGGGCATCACCTGGGCTTCGGGGGGAACTTTGCCGCCCCCGCCTCAGCCTGACGGGCTGGTCCGGGCCACGATCGTACTGGCCAGAGCTGGTCGAGGAACTGATCGGCCACTGGGCCGCGGCACATTTTGACCGGGGACAGGCATTCTGGCCAAGCCCGGCAGACGCGGCCTGGCCGTCCTGGCGCGCCTATGCCAGCCGTGACCTTACACCGGGCCTGGCGGGTCTTTCGGGCTTTGCCGCGCGGATCGCCGCGACACCGACCGAGCCGCGCGCCGCCTTCGCCGAGGCTTGCCAGGCGCTCGGGCTTACGGCCGCGGCGGCCCCGATCTACTTTCACAGGTTGCTGGTTACCCTCTCGGGCTGGGCACAATATGCGCGCCACCCGAGTTGGGTCGCCGAGCGCGATGGCGGCCGCGACGGAACCCTGTTCGACCTTCTGACCATTCGTCTGTTGTGGGATGTGGCCCTGCTCGGCAATTGCGGCAATACGCGTGTGGCAGGCTGGAAGGCGGCCCTGGCGGATTACGCCGCCCCGATCACGCCCGATCCCGACACGATCCTTGACGCGGCCTTGCAGGAGGCCGTGGACCGCAGCGCCGAGCGGCGTCTCGCAAGCACGCTGGGGCAACAGAAGACCCCCGCAAATGATGCGCGCCCGGCAATCCAGGCCGCGTTCTGCATCGACGTCCGGTCGGAAATCCTGCGCCGTGCGCTGGAGGCGTCCGACCCGGAGCTACGGACCATTGGCTTCGCGGGCTTCTTCGGCCTGCCCGTCCGGCACCGGGCCCATGCGTCCGACATTGTCGAGGCGCGGGCGCCGATCCTGTTGTCACCGGCCATCGATACGGAAACACAAGAGGAAGACAGCGCCGAGCGGGTCCGGCTCCGGTCCATCCGCGCCTGGGGCCGGTTCAAGCGGGCGGCGGTCTCGGCCTTTGCCTTTGTCGAGGCGGCGGGGCCGCTTTACGTCGGCAAGCTTCAGCGCGACGGCCTCGGCCGGATCGAAAGCCCTGCGCCCGACCCTGTTCCCGAACTCGATCTGCCGCTCGACGATCGGATCGAGGCCGCGGCGGCTGTGTTACGGGCCATGTCACTGACGCAGGGCTTCGCGCGTCTTGTTCTGATCTGCGGGCATGGCGCAACAGTCACCAACGCGCCGCATGCCAGCGCCCTTCAATGCGGCGCCTGCGGCGGCCACGCAGGAGACGTCAACGCGCGCCTTCTGGCCGCGCTTCTGAATGACGATGCCGTGCGTGCGGGGCTGACCGAAAGGGGGCTCGAGATCCCTGGCGACACACGCTTTGTGGCCGGTCTGCATGATACGGTGTCCGACGTAGTGCGGTTGTTCGGGGATGATGTGCCGCAAAGCCATGATGCCGACATGGACCGGCTTTGCGCTACGCTTTCGAAGGCGGGCGTGCTGGCGCGCACCGAACGCGCCGGAACGCTCCCGCGCGGGACGCCGAACATGCTCGCCGCGCGCGGCCGCGACTGGTCTGAGTTGCGGCCTGAATGGGGCCTGGCCGGCTGCCGGGGATTCATCGCGGCACCGCGGTCACGGACGGCCGGCCGCGATCTTCACGGCCAGGTCTTTCTGCACGACTATGACTGGCGGCAGGACGAGGAAGCCGCGACGCTTGAACTGATCCTGAGCGCCCCTGTCGTCGTCGCAAGCTGGATCGCGTTGCAGTACCACGGCTCGGCGGTCGTCCCCGGGATCTTCGGTGCCGGCAACAAGCTGTTGCACAACGTGGTCGGCGGGATCGGCGTCCTTGAAGGAAACGGCGGCGCGCTGAGGGTCGGATTGCCGTGGCCGTCGGTGCATGACGGCGCGAGGTTCCGCCATTTGCCAAGCCGACTCGTCGTTGCGGTCGAGGCCCCCGAAGAGATGATCTCGGAAGTCCTGGAACGCCAGCCGGACGTTCGCGCGCTCTTCGACAATGGCTGGCTGACGCTGGTGGCCATCGACAGCTGGGGCCGGGCAGGCCGGCGCTATGACCGGGGAAGCTGGACGGACCGCAGGCTGGCCGGTGCGCCCATGTCGACGGCGGCGTGAACAATCGCTTTAACGGCAACCCCGCAGTCGTGCTCTTGCCCCTCGCCATTTTTTCAACGGCACTCATCAACATGGTGGGAGAAAGGACCAAAGGTAACAATATGAAACCAAAATCGACGGGCACAACGAAGTTCCATACGTTTCTAAGCAATCTTGCAGGCACCATCCTGGTCATGACGGCGGCTTGGGGCATTGGTAAGATAGCAGGGGTCGCCGGGTTGCAGCTATAGTCAAAGCCGCATTCCTCAACACGGCTTGCTACCTCTCCGCTCACTGCGGAAATGCACATATGAAGTGGTTTCGGATTTCCGGGGCCGCTTCAATGGCACCGGGAATCCGGCAACCTATTCGTGGCTCCATAAACGCGCGTTTCAAGAGTTGAACGCAGGTTGCCGGCATGATCCCAAATTGGTATGCGCAAGTCGGATTGACTTTCTGTTCATGAAACCGGCAGCAGGCCAGTCATATGCATGCATTGCGAGGCACCTCGAACAGGCCGCACCTACCGGAGATGGAAATGACAGATCTGAACAGCCGTTACGGCATGAACCCGCCCCACAGCGAAGTCGTGGATGCATGCCAGCATGTCCAGCCCTGCGACGCCCTCGACATGGGGTGTTCCAACGGCCGCAATGCCCTGTATCTGAGCCAGCTGGGGTTCAACGTCACCGCCGTGGACAGCAACGCCAATGCCGTCCAGATGCTGCAATCCATCGTCGCGCAGGAAGGCATCGGCAATATCGACCCGCGGGTCTATGACATCAACCAGGCCGCGCTGGATGCCGATTACGGGTTCATTGCCTGTACCGTGACCCTGATGTTCCTGGACCCCGGGCGGGTCGAAGCCGTCCTTGCCGACATGCAGGCGCATACCTTGCCCGGCGGCAGCAACCTGATCGTCTGCGCGATGGATACGGCCGAACATCCTTGCCCCATCGGGTTCCCGTTCACCCTGGATGAAGGCCAGCTCAGCACGATCTACCAGGGCTGGGAGATGCTCAAATACAACGAGGATCTGGGCACCATGCATAACGGGGCGCAGCTACAGTTCGCCACCTTGCTGGCGCGCAAACCGGCATAGTCGCCAACATCCTCGAACACGCACAACGGGGCCGTCCTGAACGGCATCTTCAATCCGTCTGTCATGACGAAGAAACGGAACGGTCGAGTTCAGGCAGAAGCACTTTTCCGCCGGTAGCCCCAGAATATTCGTCCAGACCTCGCGGAGACGACTCTTCATGATCCTTTTCGGCGCTCCCGAAGAAGCGTCCGGAAGAACGACCAATGTTCTCTTCACCAGCACCGAAGACCAGCTTTTGCAACCAACCGAAAGGAGCCTGCCGGACCCCACGCATCTCCCGCGAAGCACGGAACGTGACGCCGATGAACCAGGCACACTAGCCCCGTTTCCGCGACCGCATGAAAGGGAGATCATCATGTGTCAATCGGCATGCAAATTTGACCCCCTATCGGCGCCCAATAATGACCCCCTATTTGGCGCACGTGTAGCTGGCCC
>CANNFA010000008.1 GCA_947503765.1 uncultured Paracoccaceae bacterium
CAACCGCATCGACGAACTCGCACCCTGGCACTGGCACCAACGCTAAAAGTCAACGCCCGGTCACACCGGACGCATACACCCTCTCCGTTGCCGCACGCATGGAACAGGATCGTTTGAAGCAGAAATCCGACATGTGTCTGGCTCGTCGCGAAGCTGGTCTGCTTAGCCCGGATTATTCATCAAGTCGGTTTTCAGCCGCGATCTGAGAGGCATCCGCCCGTCGTTTGAGCGATCAGGCAAAGGGCGGCCGTTCGCGGTATCGCGTGGATTGATCTTGGTTTGCCGCGCAGAGTGATCCGGGTGCCCGGCCAGTGACTGCGGATGTGCCGGATGAGGCTGCGGACATGGCCCCTGATTTCCCTGCCGGACGGCGTCCGGGCGGGACACAGGACGAAGGCGACCGGCCGTCCGCTGCCGGCCTCGTAAACATGGATTCCCGAGCGCCATCATGAAGGCCGGGTCGTGCCGCAGGGCATCCAGGTCATCGGCGTCCTCGTACCCCGCCGCGATCGCCAGCACCCGCGCCCGCAGGATGTTCGAAAGGCTGTGCAACACACGCGACGGGTCCCTCCCATCCGGGATCAGGGCGGCGAGCCGGTCCACGATACCAAGCCGCCGCTCGGCCTGAGCGAGGAGCAGAACACCGGAATCCGATGTGATCGCGTCAAAGTCGAACGCGCAGGTGACTTTCTTCGATCGAATGGCTGGAAACGAGAACGAAATCTGGGCAGTATCGGTCATGGCAGCGGGGGCATTTTCTGTCTGGTGAGCGGATCGTGTGAATAGCTATTCTCTACACCGGATCAGATACTTACGCTACCGCTGCCGCACCAAAGTCTCGTCGTGATGAATAATCCGGGTTAGGACTCGAAGAAGGCCTTGGTGGCACAGTATGCATAGACGTCCCATAGTAGGGGAGACGCCGCGCGCGTAGTGGCGTGATACAGCCGAAGCCCGTTCACGCCCACAGCGCTCATATGCGGGCCGCTGACAATCCTTTCAGCCGGGCAGCCGGGGGGGGGCATGGCGAGCCGTAACGGCCGCCTAGCGGCCCGCCTGCACCGCCTGACAGCCAAGCGTAAAGCCTCGCCCCCCTCACCACCCCCCTCTGCTCCCCCCCCTCCCCTACGAGGTTGATAGTCGTCCGTGATTTCTTCGATTGCGCGGCTACGCGGCGATCGGTTGGGGCGCGGATGTTGCGCTATCCGGCGCGGGTTGATTGCTGACGGTGTAGAGACGCCAGAGGAACCAGGCCAAAAGCAACCTGATCTAGGTTGCCAGCGGGCGCATGTTGTGGCCGGCGGCACAGAGGATGGCATTGATCGCATCGCCTTTGGTTCCGCGTGTCGGTCATACTGCTGCTCCAAGGTAGTTCATCCAGCAGTCGCCCTTCAAGCTCTCCGAGTCGATGTCGGGTCGCTCTCCCCGTAGCGCCATGATGCGTTCCGGCGCGAGGGTGGCCTCAAGGCGGGCGTGATGGTCCAATTGAGGCCGACGCGTGTGTATGCCGCAGCGCCCGTGTGCGGGCCGCTGACAGCCCTTTCAGCCGGGCAGCCGGGGCGCGCGGGGCATGGCGAGCCGCAACGCCCCCGCGCTGTTGCCCGCCCCTGCCGTGAGCCCGGCCTGTCCGCGATATTGGCGGGCCGTGGCGTATGCGCGGGCAACGCTCGGATTCACGGCGGGCTTCAGCATAAACATGATAATTTCCAAATGGGGAATCCCACAAAGGGGGATGAGGGGAATTTCCCCACCTTGGCCTATATTCTTTTCATGGAATCCATGCCCCCACCCCACCTTTAGCCTAAGCCCTTGGCGTGGGTGGGGCCTATAGCCCCCCCACCCTATTGCCCCACCGTCCCCCACCTCTTGCCCCCACCTTGCGAGGGTGGGGAAGCGGTCTATCCAACCCGCTGAATGCAGGGTCTGCTCCGCCCTTTGGCTTTGTTTTCAATCTGCACTTTTCGAATAATTCCATTCTCTTCGAGGTTTACTAGGATGCGCTTGCAGCGCTTGCGATCATTTTTCTGAGTCGATGTCAGACCGGCGGCGTTGCAGCCTCGACCTGTATCGCGCCCAAGCACCTGCCCCAACAGGTGCCCGGCCCAATCGCCCGCTTGTACATCGGCCCCCGGCGGTTCATCCTGCTCCCAAGCCGCATCGAGCTGCCGAAGAAACTCGACCTGCTCCTCGGGCGCCAGTTCCATGCCCCCACCCCCCGCAATCTGTGGGATGTAGTCATAACGAAATCCTCGTCGGCGAATGAACAAGTCAGGCTGCGGCAAGCAGAAGCTCATTTTCGGTTGCGCCAGAACGAGGCCGGATTCCCCATCACATAGGATTGCGTCTGTTTCGGCTTGAAATACTTCGGCCTCTAGCGGCTGGATCACATGTACCATTCGAGCGCCATCGGCCATGGCACTACCGCCCCGCCCGCTGTATTGGTCGCGGGTTTTCTCGCGGGCGTTGCCTTTCCCCGTATGGTGAATGACGCGAATGCAGCATGCTTCCAGTGAGTCCCGTATGCGGCGACACGCCTTGATCAAGCCTTGCTCGGCATCGTTTACTCTCTGTTCCCCGACGCCGAAGGAAACTGCCGGGTCAATCACGAGCATCACCGGTTCTACCTTTTTTGCGGCCTCGATAATGACCTCGACTTCAGGGGTCAGAACAACGGTTTCCTTTTGAATGCTGCACAGTCGGAAATCCTCGCCGCCAACATATTCAATCAGGATACTCTTCTGTACGACCTCAATCTGGTCCGGGGTCAGGTTCATTGCTTTGGCAGTCTCCCGGAGCCGGGCCACCAGCACCTCGAAGCCATCCTCGGCGGTGATGATAGCCACCGGCCCCGGCCTCAGCACGCGCTTCCCGTACAGGGGCAGGCCAAGCGCGATATGGATGGCCTCTCGCAACATGAGCGTCGTCTTGCCGACCCCGCCCGCCGCGATCAGCAGCGCAATATCTGCGTAGAGGTATGCCTCGACAATGCAAGGCGGGGACAAGGCGGCGGTGTTCCAATCGTCAATGCTGATGGGTTCGAATCTCAACATCCGCCCGGCCGCACCCCCCTGCGGGTCCGGCCCCAGTGACCAGTCGCCTACCTCGCCCGTTCTCGCGATGGCACGTCCATTTACGTGAGTCATGTTTGCGACCAAGACACGCCCATGCCGAATAGGAGCAGCGTCCACGACCGCCTTGGGCCACTCGATGCTCCAAGTCCGCGAGGCTTTCTCGTACCGCGTCTCTCCGCTGGAGGCGTCAGGACCTTTCTGAACATGTGGACTATCCAGCACAATACGCTTTGCCATTTGCTCGTCCGTGGTCAGCTTCGCCACGTCGCGCAACAGGTTCATGAATTCCGTTGAGGCATCTTGGCCGGGCGCGGCCGGGGTTTCCAAGCGATGACTTAGCACGGTGGATATTTCTTGCGGCGTGCCGGCGCGCGGGAATTGCACCACCTTCGAGACTGGCGCCGTTACACCTTTCGTGCCTCGGGTGACATGCGCATATACTATCGCGGTCAAGGCTGGGGCGGGATTGACCTCATCGGGTGAGTTTTTCCACAAGGCGTCCCCAATCGTTACAAAGCCCTTGGCTGACGCAGACAGGCCGATCATATCACCGCCTTGATCATAGCGCACGGCAGGTGTGTCATGCGTGCGAGGCACCAGCACCCGCAGCCCAGCGCCGCTTGGCGTTACATTGGTGCGCGTCCGCTGCACCGCGTCCTCCACGGCGCTGCGCAAATTGAAGTCCAACGCGTTGGACAGTTTCCCGTCATTTAAAATGTCGTCCAGGTCAATGCCGACCATGGCGCTACCTTCGCGCGGCAAGTAACCGATCCCGTAATCTGGACCAGATATTTCGGCAGCTCGTCGCGCCTCGTCGGCGGTCAAAATGGCAGCGAACTCCGCGCCAGAATTGCACCAACCGACTGGAGTTGAGCCGCTCCACCGCTGAGGTATCTTGGCAGCCTTCTTTCCCTCTCGGGCTTCAAGCTTCCATACAAGCCAGTTGCGCTCAGCGCGCGCTCTATCCCAAACGCTTTCAGTATCCATAGTCTTTCATCCGTAAGCTTGACCCGTACAAACGAAAACGTTTTTCGATTTACGAATCCGTAACAGCTCGGGGATGCTCAAGCCGAGGCTCTCGCAAACCCTCTCATCGGACCGGTGTTACAGCTGCGGACGCAGGCCGTGTCACCGGTTGATCACCTTGGAGATCGGTGCTCACGAAGCGGGGTTATGCGCCGCCCCTATGCTGACGTTCGGCCAGCGTCTTGAGGTGCTGCCTGACTTCGTCGGCGTCCCAGTAATTCCGGTTGCCGAGTTTAACGGGCTTCGGGAGTTGCCCCTTGGCTACGTCATCGTAAATGGCATTGATCGAGCGTCCTGCCAGAACGCCCGAAAGCTCATGTATATTTAGGTATTGCATCCCGTTTTCCTTGGCGTTGCGGCGCGTGGGTGCGCCTGCGATGGCCAAGGCATACGCGGGAGGGAGCCTGCCGGCATTTGCGGATATCGGCGCTATTCGCGCAAACGACGGGTGAGTATTCCATTGATGGTCGTTTCGGCCGGTGTGTCCGGCAGGTCGGCCAGCACAGCGGCGGCGCTCGACAAGTTGCTAGTCGGATTGCGGGTGGGGGCCAGCTCGAATTCGCGCACCAAAACCGCTGCTATCGCGCGTAGACGCGCGTATTTCTTTGCAGTGGCCCCGACTCCTTTTCGCGGCGGATGGCGCACCAGCGCGCAGCATAGGGCTGCCTGCGCGGCCACTGGCATCTCGGTAACGTCCTTCGACAACGCCCACCTGCGCAGTTCGTCATATACATCCCGGTCATGCGGCGCCAACGCACAAGCGGTGGAAAAGTCCATGTCCTCGTCGCCATTCAGGTAAGCCATCCACAAACGCAAGGCGCGTTCGCGTGGGGTGTCATGCTCGGCGCCCAGCCACGGCTCGTAGTTGGTAGCGTCGAATTTCCTAAACTCGGCCATCAGCCCGCCTCAGCCAGTTTCACGGCGGCCCCGGTGCCGCCAGTCACGTGGTCTGCCCAGCGCTCCATCAGCACCGCACGCTGCCCAAGGAAATCGGTACGGCGATAGGCGTCCACAACTGCGCTGCCGCTGGCATGGGCCAGACAGGTCTCGGCCACCTCGTGCGGCGCATCGGTGCATTCCGCTAACCACGTGCGCAGGCTGGTTCGGAACCCGTGGGGCTTGGCCTCAAGGCCCATCCGCGCCATGCGCATCGACATGGCCATGTCGCTGATGATTGCGGCCTTGCGGCCGCCGGGAAACAGGTACCCACCGCGCAGGCTGCAGGCGTAGAGGACCCGCATGGCCTCGGTGCTGAGAGGCACGCGGAAGTCGCTGGTCTTGCCCTTCTGCCCTTTCATGTTCTCGGCCGGTATGGTCCAGACATTGCCCTTGATCTGGTCGACATGGGCCATACGGATGGCCCTGCTGCGCTGGCCCGTCAGCACAGTGAAGCGCAGGGCCAGATCGATGACATCGTCGCCCAGCCCCTGATAGAACTCACGCACCTCCTGCCACTGCATTGCGGGGATGTTTTTGGCGACATGGCGGGTTTTGCCCAGCAATGCCTTGGCCTTGTCGGTGGCTTGCAAATCAACCTCAAGATCCATGGCTGCCGCGTGCTTCAAGACCAGTCCGATGCGGTTCATGGCTTTGCGGGCGGTGTCGGCCTTGGTGTGCCAGAGCGGCTTGAGCGCATCCACGATGTCATTCTGATGCACATCCTTGACCGGCGTATTGCCCATCTTGGGCAACACGTGTATGCGCAGCGGCGACATCCAGGCCCCGGCCTTACCGTCGCCTTTCAGTTCAGCCTTGCGCGCTTCGAAGGCAAGCTCGCAAATCTCGGCGAACGTCTGACCCGTATGCAGTATTTTGCGCCGCGCATCACGCGGGTCAACCCCGTTTCGCGCCAGCGTTCGGGCCTCGCCGGCCAAGCTCCGCGCCCTGTCGAGGCTGACATCCGGCCAACGGCCAAGTCCCATCTCGATGCGCTTGCCGCGCCCGTAGGCCGCTTTGATGGTTACCTGAACCGCCCAGTATTTCGCGCCCTTGTCGCGGACATGCAGGAACAGGCCACCGCCATCCGACAGACGCTTGCCCAGCTTGGCGGCCTTCGGCTCGTCCTTTTTCAATCTGTGTATTCCCGGCATGACGATTCCACACTTGCGAAAATTCCGCTTTTTATATGCTATTCGCATGAGCGAAGCAAGGTGAAGGTGGGCGTGGGAGGGAGAGCAAGCAACCGTTAAAATTGGATTATATGGCGCAGGTAGGTTTTGATGGGGTTACCGGGTTAGATTCCTGTATGCCGACATAGGGCATCCAGCCGACCTGCGTATTGGTCGGCACCTTCTGCGCGGCGGCGGTCGAGCAGCCGACGTAATCGCGTTCGTACCTGTCGTAGGTTACCGCATTCTTGACGAAGAAATTCTGATCCACACACCCGCCAAGCGCCAACGCTCCGCACAGGATCACCACACCAGATCGCATCCGATTCCCCATTGTTAACCTTCGTTGCCGAATGTGGCGCGAGATGGTTAACAAAGCGTTGCCGTGGGTTGGGGAATGTTGCGGCGGTGTGGCCCCCGGCGCGGCCGCCCCTGGGTGGGCGCCTGCAGGACTGGCGTCATGCGCGGTTTATACCGGCCTTCCCGCAGAACATCGGTTCGGTGCGAGACGTAGAACATGCGCCCGCCCTTCGGGAGGGGCGGCGCGCCGGGGGCTGGTCGCCCCCCGCCGACGTTGCTCCGGCAGCCGCTCAGACGCGGAACCGCGTCCAGTTGCCGCGCATCCGGTTCGATTTCACGCAGGCTTCGACAAAGGCCACGCCTTCCACCCCGTCCTCGACCGTGGGCAGCAGGATCTCCTCCGGCATGGGCCGTCCGTCGCGCCGCGCCTCGATCACGTCGGCGATGTCGGAATACAGGTTCGCAAAGCCTTCGAGATAGCCTTCGGGATGACCTGCGGGCACGCGGGTGAAGCGGTTGGCGCTGCCGGCGGCAGGGCTGCCGCGGGTGATGGTCTGCGGCGCCTCGCCCAGCGGCGTGTAGAGCAGGCGGTTCGGCTCTTCCTGTTCCCAGGTCAGCCCGCCGCGGGTGCCGTAGATCCGCAGGCGCAGCTGATTCTCGTTGCCCGGCGCGACCTGGCTGCACCACAGAAGGCCCTTCGCGCCGCCGTCGAAGCGCAGCATGACATGCGCGTTGTCGTCCAGCTCGCGCCCCTCGACAAAGCTGTGCAGATCGGCGGCCAGCTCGTCGAGCGTCAGCCCCGACACGAAGCGCGCAAGCTGGTAGGCATGGGTGCCGATATCGCCCAGCGCACCGCCGGCGCCGGCGCGTGCGGGGTCGGTGCGCCATTCGGCCTGCTTGTTGCCGGTCGCCTCGACCTGTTCGGACAGCCAGTCCTGCATGTATTCGACATTGACCAGCCGGATATCGCCCAGCGCGCCCTCGGCCACCATCTCGCGCGCCTTGCGCACCATCGGATAGCCCGAATAATTGTGCGTCAGAACGAAGATCGCGTCGGAGCGTTCGGCGGCGCGGACGACCTTGCGGGCGTCGAACAGCTTGGGCGCCAGCGGCTTGTCGCAGATCACATGGATGTTCCGGCGCAGGAATTCGCAGGCCGGATCGACATGCAGGTGGTTGGGCGTGACGATCACCACCGCTTCTATGCCGTCCTTCAGCCGCGCCTCGCGGATCGCCATCTGGCGATAGTCGTCGTAGATGCGCGACGGGTCGAGCCCCAGATCCGCGCCCGATGCCTGCGACCGCTCGGGCGTGGAGGACAGCGCGCCCGCGACCAGCTGGAACCGTCCGTCAAGCCGGGCGGCGATGCGGTGGACCGACCCGATCATCGCGTCGCGCCCGCCGCCGACCATGCCAAGGCGGATCGGCCGGCTGGCGGATTTCGCGCCTGCCTGCTGCGGCGCGGCGGGCGCCTTGGCGGCGGTCTTCTTTCCCTGCCCGGCAGCGGCGGATTTGGCCCCGGCGGATTTCGCGGCGGTCCTGGCCGAGCTTGCGCCGGCCGCCTGCCCGCCCGCGAACGGGCCCTTGCCGGCGCCGGTCCGGCCGTCTGGTTTCTTGAATGGCATCGCGTCGTTCTCCCTCTGGATGGCGGCGGTTGCAGGCCGGATCAGGCCGCTTCGCCGAACGGGCGGACCGCGATCCCGGCACCTTCGAGACCGCTGCGCACCGCCCCGGCCAGCGCAACCGCCGCCGCATTGTCACCATGCACGCAAATCGTGTCGATGCGAGTGGGGATTTCCTTGCCCGTCTCGGTCAGGATCGCCCCGGCCTCGACCATCCGCACGATCCGCTGTGCCGCGTGGGCGGGATCGTGGATCACCGCGCCGGGCTGGCTGCGGTCGACCAGCGTGGCGTCGTCGTTATAGGCGCGATCGGCGAAGATTTCCGCGGCAAAGCGGCAGCCGAGGGCGCGCGCGGCCTCTTCCTGCGCGGTGGCGGCGATGACCATGATCGTCAGGTCGGGGTCCACATCGAGCGCGGCGCCGTAGCAGGCGCGGGCCATGTCCGCGTCCTCGGACGTCATGTTGCCGAGCGCGCCGTGCAGTTTCAGGTGCCGCACATGTCCGCCCGCCGCCTTCGCCATCGCCTGCGCCGCGCCAAGCTGGTAGCGCACCCAGTTGCCGAGCGTGGCATGGGGCACCTGCATCCGCCGCCGCCCGAAGCCCTGCAAATCCAAGAGCCCCGGATGCGCACCGATGCCGACGCCGTTTTCCACCGCGCGCGCCATCGTGGCGGCCATCGTGTCGGGATCGCCGGCGTGAAAGCCGCAGGCGATGTTGGCCGAGGATACGATGTCCAGCAGCGCGGCATCGCTGCCCATCGGCCAGGGGCCATAGCTTTCGCCCATGTCGGCGTTCAGATCGACGGATCGGGTCATGGCTCGTCTCCGGCTGTGACACCGCCGATCAGCTGGTAGGACAGCAGGTCGGGGATGTCGTGGGGGTTTCGCACCAAGGCTCGCACGGCGCGCGGCAGCCCGGCAAGGTGCTGGGCATGGGTCCGAAGTGCGGCAAGCCCGGCATCGCGGTCGATGAAGGCGAAGCGCAGCGCGTCGCCTGGCCGCGCCTGGGCGACGCGCGGCAGGTCGGGGGCGATCACGGTGGCGATGCGGGGATAGCCGCCGGTGGTCTGGCATTCGCACAAGAGGACGTAGGGCGCACCGTCGCCGGTGGCTTGGATGTCGCCGGGCACGATGATTTCCGACAGGATCGCAAGCTGGCCGCGCGCGGCGAAGGGCGCGCCGTCGAAGCGCATCTTGACGCCGACGCGGTTGCCGCGCGCGTCGCGGGCGAAGTCCGTCTGCTCGAACCGGTCCAGATCCCCGGGCGCGAAGCGGCTTGTCTGGACCGAGGGGACGATGCGCACCGTGCCGCCCGAGAACCGGTCGGCGATGTCGAGGGTGCGGCCCACCGGGCCGGGCTTGTCCGCGCCCAGCGGCAGCGTGTCGCCGGCGGCCAGCGCCGCGCCGATCCCGGCGGCCAGATGCGCCGAGCGGGCGCCGAGCACCGGCTGGGTGGCAATGCCGCCGCCGACATGCAGGTAGCCGTAGGTGCCGCGCGTCGCGCCGCTGATGGCCAGGTTCGCGCCGGCGGGCAGGGCGTGGCTGGCATTCCAGGCCAGCGCCTCGCCGTTCAGCGTGGCCTGCATCGGCGCGCCGGTCAGCGCGATGCGGATGTCGGTATCGGCCGAGAACACGCCGCCCATCCCCGCCATTTCCAGCGCGGCGCTGTCCGGCGGCTGGCCCAGCAGCGCCGCGCCCTCGTGCAGCGCCAGGATGTCGGCCGCGCCGCCGCGCGACAGGCCGGTGGCCAGGTGGCCGGGGCGGCCCATGTCCTGCACGGTGACGCCGGGGCCGGCGCTGTGGATGGTGAGGGTCGCGCTCATGCCAGCGCCTCGGACGTGGCGCCGCCATCCTCGCGGCCTTCAAGCGCGGGCAGGTCGGCGGCGGGGACGGGATCGAACGCGATCTCGTCGCCGGGGTTCAGCGGGAACGGGGTGTCCGTGCCCGGCCGGAAGGAGCGGAACGCGGTCTGCCCGACATGGCGCCAGCCGGTCGGGGTGGGCCGGGCAAACACGATGAGCTGGCGGATCGCCGTGACCAGCGCGCCCTGCGGGACGCTCAGGGTCAGGTCCTTCTGCCGGGGGATGTTCCAATGCGCCGGCAGCTCGCCCAGATAGGCCTGTCCCGGCGCGAAGCCGATGGTCAGCACGCGGGTGCGCGCGGCCGCGATCTCTTGGGCGGCGCGGTCCGGGGTCAGACCGGCGGCCTCTGCCGCCTCGTCCAGTTGCGGGCCGTGTTCGCCGCCCAGCACGACGGGTATGCGCCACAGCCGGCGGCCCGGCGGCAGAGGCGCGCGCGTCCAGTCGCGCGACGCCAGCAGGTCCGACACGAGGCCGTGCAGCGCGCCCCGGTCCAGCGCCGCCGGATCGTAGCGGATGAAGGCCGAGGTGAGCGATGTCGCGGTCTCCCCGGTGCCGTCCCAGCCGGCAGCCTCGACCGCCGCGCGAAAGGCCAGCGCGGCGCGGTTTGCCGGCTCGGACATCGTGTCGGCGAAGGTGACGAGCAGGCCGGACAGGCCGACATCGCGGATGCGCGGGAAGTCCGGGGCGGGAGCGTCGTCGGTCATGGCGGCAGGATTGGCAATGCGCGCGGGAATGGCAAGCGTCTGCGGGCCGGCGACGCGGAATATCCCGGCCGTCCGGGACGCGCGCCCGCCCGTGCGGGCTCAGGTCGGCTCGTCCACGATGTGGTCTTCCCACTCTTCCTCGGGCACCTCGAATTCGGGCACGGTCCAGCCCTGCACCGACACGCCGGCCGCGTGCACGGTGTCGGGCGTGCCCGAGATCAGCGGGTGCCAGTCGTAAAGCGGCTTGCCTTCGTGCAGCAGGCGGTAGGCGCAGGTGCGCGGCATCCAGTAGGCGTTGTCCGCGATGTTGCGCGGGGTCAGCACGACGCAATCGGGCACGAATTGCTTGCGGATCTCGTAATGCGCGCAGCGGCAGGTCTCGTTGTCCAGCAGGCGGCAGGCGATGCGGGTCAGCGCCACCTCGCCGCTGTCGGGATCCTCGAGCTTGTTCAGGCAGCACTTGCCACAGCCGTCGCACAGCGCCTCCCACTCGCGCGGGGTCATGTTGGCCAGCGGCACCCGTTCCCAGTAGCGCGGGCGCAGCCCGTCGCGGTCGATCGGGTCTTTGGTCTTCTTTCTGGTCATGGCGTGCCTGCCAGCAGGGTGCGGGCCTCGGCGCAATCCCTGGCCATCTGCTCGATCAGCGCGTCGACCGAGGGAAGGGAAAGCTCGGGGCGCAGGTAATCCACCAGCGCGACCGACATGTGCTGGCCGTACAGGTCGCCGTCGAAGTCGAACAGGTGGGTTTCCAGGTTCGCCCGCTTGCCGCCGAACATGGGGCGCACGCCGATGCTGGCCGCACCGTCGTAGCAGCCGGCATGCGGGCCGGTCAGAACCTCGGCGCGGACCGCGTAGACGCCGAAGCGCGGCGGGTGCAGCCGGTCGATGGACATGTTCGCGGTCGGATAGCCCAGCCCCTTGCCGCGCTTGTCGCCGTGGATCACCGCGCCGTCGATCCGGTGCCAGTGGCCCAGCATGGCGGCGGCGTCGCGCGGCCGCCCGTCAGTCAGGGCGCGGCGAATGGCGGTGGAACTGATCCGCCGGTCGCCGTCCTGCACCAGATCCGCGATGGTGACGCCAAAGCCCATCGCCGCGCCGAAGGCCTGCATGTCGGCGGCATTGCCGCTGCGCTGGCGCCCGAAGCAGAAATCGGCACCGATCACCACATGTGACAGGCCCAGCCCCTCAAAGATGACGACGCGGGCGAATTCCTCTGGCCAGAGGCCGGCGAGGCCGCGGTCGAACGGGATCTGGTAAAGGTGATCGACCCCCAGCTTGCGCAGCCGGTGCGCCCGTGTCGCCGGCCCCATCAGCCGGAAGGGCGGGGCGTCGGGGGCGAAGTATTCGCGCGGATGCGGCTCGAACGTCATCACGCCCAGCGGGGCGGCGGTGCGGGCGGCGGCGCTGCGGGCGATGTCGATCACGGCCTGATGGCCCAGATGGACGCCGTCGAAATTGCCGATCGCCGCGGCGGCGCCGCGGTCGGCCTCGGTCAGGGTTGTCCAGTCGGTGAAGGTCTTCATGGTTCCCCGGCGGGCGGATGGCAGCGTGTGTAAGGCGCCCCGTATCGCGCAGCGCCGCGCGATGTTCAAGCGGCCCCGCGAGACCATGCTCCGCCGTGCCGCGACCGGATTCTCCCCAGGCCCGCGGCGGGGCCGGTCGCTCCCGTCAGCGTAACCCCGACGCACATGTTCTTCGACGGACCCCGCCGCTGCGCGCGGAGTACCGCGCCCGCCGTCTCCCGGCGTGGCCTGTTTCTTCATTCTGGCGAAGATACTCTGACCCGAGGCAAGCCAAGGGGGCCCGCACCGGGGCCGGTTGCCCCGGCAAGACGGGAAGGGCGCGCATCGCGCGCATTGCGATCACCGGTCGGCCCCGCGCCGGGCCTCTACCGCAAGAACCCGATGGTCCATTCGGGATCGCGCCCCTCTGCCGCCAAATGCGCGGCCAGCCGTTCGGGATGCGGATCGGGGCCGTCCAGCGTCTCTTCGGCCGCCAGCCCGGCCGCGACGAACAGCGCATCCAGCCCCTGATCGGCCGCGCCGCTGATGTCGGTGTGCAGCCCGTCGCCGACGCACAGGATGCGCGCATCGGGCACAGTCCGGCCCAGCCGTTCCAGCCGGCGCCGGGCGAGATCGTAGATCGGCGCATGCGGCTTGCCGAAATAGAGGCTGGTGCCGCCGAGTTCGGTGTAGAGCTGCGCCAGCGCACCCGCGCACCAGTGCCGGTCCTCGCCGATATCCACGATGACGTCGGGGTTCAGGCACAGGAATTTCAGCCCGCGCGCGATGGCCTCGCGGAACGCCTCGGTATGAACTGCCGGGTCTTCGAACGGGTCTTCGGGGCCGGCGCAGACGATGCCTTCGGCCTGTTCCAGCGGAACGACGCGGACCGGGACGGGATCGGGAACGATCCTGGGCGGCTCGAACACCTTGCGTTCGTGGTCGCGGCCGATGAAATGCACCCTTTCGCCGACGATGCCGCGGAACAGGGCGGTGCGCGCGCTGTCGCCGGAGGTGGCGATCACGTCCCAGGCATCCTCGGGCACGCCGATCTCGTCCAGCTGCTGCGCCACGCGGGCACGCTGGCGCGGCGAGTTTGTGACGAGGATCACCGCGCCGCCCTTTTCGCGGAAGGCCCGCAACGCGTCCGCGGCCTCGGCGAAGGCTTCGCGGCCGTCATGGATGCAGCCCCAGACATCGCAGAACAGCGCGTCGTAGCGGTCTGAAATCTCGGACAGGGAGCGGATGATGCGGGTCATGGTCGAACCTTTCCGGATCGGCCGGCGCGGCGGGCGCGGGGCGCCATGTCTGCCGGCAGCGTTCGCCGGCGGGCTGCGGGAGCCTCCGGCGGGGATATTTGAGAACCGAAGAAGCGGGGCGGACGGGACGGGGCGGCGGGCGTGCCGCCCCGGAGCATGGCAAGTGTATCAGAGGGCGAGCGCGGGGATGATCTGTTTCTTGCGCGACATGATGCCGGGAAGGACCACGGTGTCGCCGCTTGCCGAGGCGCCGAAGCTTTTCTCGGCCACGGTTTTCACGACGTCGTTGGGGACCAGCAGCGTCGCCTCTTCCTTCAGGATGTCGACCACGAACAGCAGCACCTCGTCCACGCCATCCTCGGCGGCGACCTTCGGCATCGTTTCCATCAGGCCGGCCTTGCGCGACAGCGGGATCTCGGGGGCGGTGGTTTCCAGCACCGAGACGCGGAAGGTCTTGCTGCCCACGGTGTTGATCTTGGAATCCATGCGGATCAGTTCGGCATCCGAGAAGGCCGAGACATCGGATTTGGCGGCGAACATCTCGGCCGCGTAGGCGGACAGGTCGAGGCCCAGCTCGGCGGCGAGGCGTTCGGCCAGCTCGCGGTCCTGGTCGGTAGTGGTGGGCGAGCGGAATTCCAGCGTGTCCGACAGGATGCAGGACAGCATCAGCCCCTTGATCGGGTCGGTCATCAGCGCCTCGTGCGGGCCCATCAGGTTGTGCATGATGGTGGCGGTGCAGGCCAGCGGCTTGATGGTGACGTCGATCGGGGCAGAGGTTTCCAGCCCGCCGGTCAGCTTGTGATGGTCGATGATCTGCACGATCTCGGCGTCACCGATGTTGTCCGGCAGTTCGGCGGGGTTGTTGGTGTCGACGATCACGACCTTGTCGCCGGCCTTGATCCCGTCGATGATCTGCGGCTGATCGAAGCCCCAGCGGTCCAGCACGAAGGCGGCCTCGGAATTCGGCGCGCCCAGCAGCCTCGCCTCGGCCTTCTGGCCGCGATGCTCGGTCAGGTACCAGGCCCAGATCAGCGGCGAGCCGGTGGAGTCCGTGTCGGGGGATTTGTGGCCGAAAACGAGGGTGGTCATGTCTGCATCCGTGCTGTCATCTGTGTCACGCGCCTCTATAGGCGGGCCGGGCGGGGTTGTCACGGCTTGCGGATCGCGGTTGGGTGCGCCTATGGGCACCATGCGCGAGACGGACCTCTACCCGCCGATCAAGGCGTTCCTCGAAGGGCAGGGATACGAGGTCAAGGGCGAGGTGGCGGAGGCCGACGTGGTCGCCTGCCGCGGCAGCGATCCGCCGGTGATCGTGGAGCTGAAGACCGGGTTCTCGCTGGCGCTGCTGCACCAGGGCGTGGCGCGGCTGTCGGTGACGGATACGGTCTATCTGTGCGTGCCGCGGCGCACCGGGCGGGTGGCGCAGCGGGCGCTGAAGGACAACGTGGCGCTGTGCCGGCGGCTGGGGCTGGGCGTGATCACGGTGCGGCTGCGCGACGCCCTGGTGGAGGTGCATTGCGATCCCGGCCCCCATGCGCCGCGCAAGTCGGCCGTCCGCAAGGCGCGGCTGCTGCGCGAATTCGCCCGCCGCACGGGCGATCCGGCGCCGGGCGGCGCGACGCGGGCGGGGCTGGTGACGGCGTACCGGCAGGACGCGCTGCGGATCGCCGGATTTCTGGAGCGGAACGGCCCGGTCAAGGGCGCGGCGGTCGCAAGGGCAACCGGGGTCGCGGCGGCGACGCGCATGATGGCGGACGACCATTACGGCTGGTTCGAGCGGGTCGAAACCGGCATCTACCGTCTGACCGAGCGCGGTGCGGCGGGGCTGGCGGAATACGGCGCGCCGAAGGAGGCGGCGGGCCGGTAGGGCGGCGTGGCGGGCCCCATGGCGCGCATGGCACAGATGCCGGTTGCGGCATCTAAATGCCTAAAATTCCTTTGTATCTCGCGGCGAATTTGTTGAAAATGCGGCGCAACCGGGATGCGCCCTGCAAGAGACGCGCCCGCAGGCCGAGAGCAGGACATGCCGAACGAGATCGACGGCACATGGCGCGACGATTCGCTGGGCGGAACCCCCGGCGATGACATCATCGACGGCAAGTCCGGCGACGATACGCTGGATGGTGGCGCCGGCGACGACACGCTGCTGGGCCAGTCGGGAAGCGACACGCTGTTCGGCGGCGATGGCGATGACAGCCTCGATGGCGGCTCGCAGGACGATGCGCTGTCGGGCGGCGCCGGCGACGACACGCTGATCGGCGCAAGCGGCGACGACCTGCTGTCGGGCGGCGACGGCAACGATTCGCTGGATGGCGGGGCGGGCGACGATTCGCTGTTCGGCGGGGCCGGCGACGACACGCTGTTCGGCGACCATGGCTCGGACCTGATGGATGGCGGGGCGGGCGACGACCTGATCCTTGGCGGCGGCTACGATGGCGGGCAGGACACCATCGTCTTCGGTCCCGGCAGCGGCCATGACACGGTGGACGGGTTCAGCCCGGTCAGCGACGTGATCCATGTCGGCGGCACGTCGCTGGACGACGTGATCCTGACCCCGACCGCCGATCCGAAGATCTGGGTGCTGACGCTGGACGGGGTGGCGGATGCCAGCCTGACGATCGACTTCACCTATTACTGGGATTCCGGGGTCACGATCGAGGAGATCGCGGGCCAGGTTTTCAACGACGACGATTTCACCCTGCCGGACGATCCCTATGCCACGCCGGTCTGCCTGACGGCGGGGGCGATGGTGGCGGTGCCGGGCGGGGTGCGTGCGGTCGAACGGCTGCGCGCGGGCGATCTGGTGCTGACCCGCGATGCCGGTGCGCAGCCGGTGCGCGCGGTGCTGCGCAACCGCATTCCGGCGGCGGCGATGGCGGCGGATCCGGCGCTGCGCCCGGTGTTCATCGGCGCGGGCGCGTTCGGCGGGGGGCTGCCGGTGCGGGATATGCTGGTGTCGCTTCAGCATGCGTTTCTGGCCTGGGACGGGCGGCCTGGCGGCAAGGGCGAGGTGCTGATCCGTGCGCGCCACATCGCCGAGGAATGCGGGCGCGCGGCGCTGGTGGGCCGGCCGGCGCGGGCGGTCGTGTATCATCACCTGCTGCTGGACGCGCACCACCTGGTGCAGGCGGATGGCGTCTGGACGGAAACGGTGTTTTCCGGACCCGAGGCGCTGGCCGCCGACCCGGTGCTGCGGCGGATGATCGGCGGCGCGCAGGTGCCCGCGATGGCGCGGCGGGTACGGCCGCTGCTGCTGCGCAAGCATCTGCGGCGCTTTGCCGGGCACGACCTGGGCCGCGGCGCACCGTTGGAGGCGCTGGGCGCGGCGGCGTGACCGGTGCGGATCAGGGCGGATCAGGGCGCCAGCGGCAGGCGCGTGACGGTATAGCCTTCGTTTTCCAGCAGGCGCAGCACGCCGGCCTCGCCGGGCAGGTGCAGCGCGCCGACCGCGATCAGCAGATCGCCCGGCGTCGCCAGGATGTGCCCCACCCATTGGCGGTTGCGCGCGGCGACCAGCGCCTCGTTCATGCGGTCGATCTGCGACTGCACGATGTCGGGCGCGATGCCGGGCACCGCGAAGGATTGCGCGACGGTCCATTCCCAGATCAGCGCGATCTCCTCGCGGAAATACGCCTCGGCGACGGTCGTGCCCTGGTCGTGCGGGTCGGCGCCCTGCTGGGCGAGACCAAGCTCCAGCATCTCGATCTGCTCGGCCTCGGAGAAGGCGGCGAACAGGCGCAGCGCGGTGTCGATCGGCTCCAGCCCGGTGGCCGGCTTGCCGAGCGCCGCGGCGCGGTCGATGATCTGCCCGTCAAGACCGCGAAGCCCCTGCCGCAGGTTGTCCATGTCGCAGGCCGAGAAGCCGAGATTGGCCATCGCCATCCACGGTTTCATCTTGGCCGCCATGAAGCCGGGCACGCCGCGATCGGCAAGGGCGGCGCGCAGCGCGGTCCATGTCGCCTCGGGCAGCAGATCTGGCAGGGTGGGGCCGTCGGTGATGAAGGCGAGGCCCGGATCCTCGGCGATCATGCGTTGCAGCCGCGCCTCGTCGCCATCCCCAAGCTCCAGCAGCACCGCATCCGCGCCGTCAAGAAACGGCGCGATGCGGTCCATCGTGGCATCGTGACGCGCGTCGGGGACATGCAGCGTCCCGACAAGGTGCAGCGTGCGCCCCTCGCCCTCGGCCCGCCAGAGGATGCCGTTGGCATGGGGCGCGGCGTTCGCGGTCTTGCGCAGCGCGGCCAGTTCATCCGGCGGCAGGGTTGAAATCAGGTCCGTGCCGGTGCAATCGGCCCAGGCGGGGCGCCCCAGCAGCATGGTCAGGCAGAGCATCAGGCGCAGCATCGGGCTTCCTTCGTCGCGGGTG
This sequence comes from uncultured Paracoccaceae bacterium, assembly GCA_947503765.1. Classification (GTDB taxonomy): domain Bacteria; phylum Pseudomonadota; class Alphaproteobacteria; order Rhodobacterales; family Rhodobacteraceae; genus Psychromarinibacter. The sequence goes on from CANNFA010000008.1 coordinate 17,820, forward strand.
CGGTTCAGGGTAGACGCCCGATGCGGGGCCGCAAGCGAATTTCCCGGATCGGGCCTGTTGACAGCGGGCTGGCGCCTGCCTAAATGCGCTTCGTTGTCACTCGGCCTGCCTGAGTGCCAACACCAAGAGCAACATGAACCAAGGAGCGTTCAGAGATGGCATTCACCCCGCTGCATGACCGTGTGCTGGTCCGCCGTGTGGAATCCGACGAGAAGACCAAGGGTGGTCTGATCATCCCCGACAGCGCGAAGGAAAAACCCGCTGAAGGCGAAGTCGTTTCCGTCGGCGCCGGTGCCAAGGACGACGACGGCGACCGGGTCGCGATGGACGTCAAGGCCGGCGACAAGATCCTGTTCGGCAAATGGTCGGGCACAGAGATCACGCTGGACGGCGAAGAACTGTTGATCATGAAGGAAAGCGACATCCTCGGCATCATCGCCTGAGGCTGTTCTTTCGAGACGCAGACGCACCGGCGCGCATTCAGGCGCGCCAATCCATAGTTTCAGACGGAGTAAGCAGACATGGCTAAGGACGTCAAATTCTCTACCGACGCCCGCAACCGCATGCTCAAGGGCGTCAACATCCTGGCCGATGCGGTCAAGGTGACGCTGGGCCCCAAGGGCCGCAATGTGGTTCTCGACAAATCCTTCGGCGCCCCGCGCATCACCAAGGACGGTGTGACGGTCGCCAAGGAAATCGAACTGGAAGACAAGTTCGAGAACATGGGCGCGCAGATGGTGAAGGAAGTCGCTTCCCGCACCAATGACGAGGCCGGCGACGGCACCACCACCGCGACGGTTCTGGCCCAGGCCATCGTCCGCGAAGGCACGAAGTCGGTCGCAGCGGGCATGAACCCGATGGACCTCAAGCGCGGCATCGACCTGGCCACCGCGAAGGTCGTCGAGCATATCCGCAACGCCGCCCGCGAAGTGAACGACAGCGCCGAAGTTGCGCAGGTCGGCACCATTTCGGCCAACGGCGAGGCCGAGATCGGCCGCCAGATCGCCGACGCGATGCAGAAGGTCGGCAATGACGGCGTCATCACCGTCGAAGAGAACAAGGGCCTCGAGACCGAGACCGAGGTCGTCGAAGGCATGCAGTTCGACCGCGGCTACCTGTCGCCCTATTTCGTGACCAACCCGGACAAGATGATCGCCGATCTCGACGATTGCCTGATCCTGCTGCACGAAAAGAAACTGTCGTCGCTTCAGCCGATGGTTCCGCTGCTCGAATCGGTGATCCAGTCGCAGAAGCCGCTGCTGATCATCGCCGAGGATGTCGAGGGCGAAGCCCTGGCCACGCTCGTCGTGAACAAGCTGCGCGGCGGCCTGAAGATCGCCGCCGTCAAGGCGCCGGGCTTCGGCGATCGCCGCAAGGCGATGCTGCAGGACATCGCGATCCTGACCGGCGGTCAGGTCATCAGCGAAGACCTGGGCATGAAGCTGGAAAACGTCACCATGGACATGCTTGGCTCGGCCAAGAAGGTCTCGATCACCAAGGACGAGACCACCATCGTTGACGGCAACGGCGAGAAGGCCGAGATCGAGGCGCGCGTTGCCCAGATCCGCCAGCAGATCGAAGAGACCACCAGCGACTACGACAAGGAGAAGCTGCAAGAGCGCGTGGCCAAGCTGGCCGGCGGCGTTGCCGTCATCCGCGTCGGCGGCATGACCGAAGTCGAGGTCAAGGAGCGCAAGGACCGCGTCGATGACGCGCTGAACGCGACCCGCGCGGCCGTTCAGGAAGGCATCGTCGTCGGCGGCGGTGTGGCCCTGGTGCAGGCCGGCAAGATGCTGGACGGGATGGAAGGCGAGAACAACGACCAGACCATCGGCATCCGCATCGTTCGCAAGGCGCTGGAAGCTCCGCTTCGCCAGATCGCCGAGAACGCCGGTGTGGACGGATCGGTCGTCGCGGGCAAGATCCGCGAGTCGGACGATCTGAAGTTCGGCTTCAACGCCCAGACCGAAGAATATGGCGACATGTTCAAGTTCGGCGTGATCGACCCGGCCAAGGTCGTGCGGCATGCGCTGCAGGATGCGGCCTCGATTGCCGGTCTGCTGATCACGACCGAGGCGATGGTCGCCGACAAGCCGCAGAAAGAAGGCGCCGGCGCCGGTGGCGGCGGCATGCCCGACATGGGCGGCATGGGCGGCATGGGCGGCATGATGTAAGCTGCCGCTGCGACAATCGGGAAAAGGGCGCCTTTTGCGGCGCCCTTTTTCTTTGTGCGGGGGTCTGCCGGTATGGCCGGCCCGGCGCCGGCCTTGCCATTCGGGGACATGGCGCCTAGGTCTGCCGGCAAGCGAGGATGACCTCCCCCCGCCTGCGCCATCGGCGCGCGGGGCGCATTATCGGGACGACCCGGCATTCGAGGAGGGACACGTCATGCGCAACCTGCGCGACCGCATCCGTCACGCGCTGAGCTTCGAGATCATCGGTTTGCTGCTGATCACGCCGCTGGGCACCTGGGCCTTCGCGATGCCGATGCAGGATATCGGCGTCGTCTCGCTGGTGGGGGCGACCATCGCCACGGGCTGGAACTATCTTTACAACCTCGGGTTCGACCACGCGATGATGCGGCTGCGCGGCAGCGTTCTGAAAACGATCCCGATCCGGGTGCTGCACGCCGTGCTGTTCGAGTTGGGGCTGCTGCTGGTCCTGCTGCCGTTCATCGCCTGGTATCTGGGCGTGTCGCTGATGCAGGCGCTGCTGATGGACGTGTCCTTCGCGCTGTTCTACCTGGTTTATGCGTTCGTTTTCAACTGGGTGTACGACATCGTCTTTCCGGTGCCGCAGGCGGCCATGGCCCGGCAGCGCCGCGCGCCATAGCCGGTCAGGGCGCGCCCGCCTCGCGCATCTCGCGCGGGGTCATGCCGAACGCGGTGCGGAACGCGCGGTTGAAGTGGGAAATGTCGGAAAACCCCGCATCGTAGGCGATGGCGCTGACCGGATCGGCGGCGCGGCGCGGGTCGGTCAGTGCCTCGGCGGCGATTTGCAGGCGGGCGTCGCGCAACCGGCGCGAAAAGCTGTGCCCGTCGCTGGCCATGAGCTTGCGCAGGTGGCCGGGCGACAGGCGCAGCGTCTGCGACAAGGCCTCGATGGAATAGGTGGGCTCGCGCGCATGGGCGGCGATCTCCGCGTCGATCCGCAAGAGCCGCGCGGCGGCGGCACTGCGAATGTCGGCCAGGTGCCAGGCCTCGCGCCCCGCGCCGATCACCAGCGACGCCAGATCGGCCAGATGCTCTGCCGCCAGCCGTTCGGCAACCTTGCCGCAGGCCGCGCCCGCGCCCGGTGCCAGAAGCATCAGCGCGTAATGCCGCAGCAGCGCCAGCCCCTCGGCATCGGCGGGGATGGTCGACAGCGTCAGCCGGTCGGCATCGGTCAGCCGGCGCACCAGTTCCCGTTCGGGGATGGTGACGGTCAGATACCGCCCGGCGGCGGAGCGTGTCAGCCCCGGATCATCGGACCGGCGCACCAGCGCCTCGCCGTCGCGCAGCAGGAAGTCGTGGCCGCGCTGGGTGATGCGGATCCGCCCTTCAAGCGGGATCAGGATCAGGATGTCGTTGTTCCCGTCGCGCACCAGATCGGGGGTCCTTTCGCAGGAAAGCGCCGAAACAGCGCCCGCGCCGATGGAAACGCCGTTCAGCAGGCGGAACGCGGCGTCGTAGCGGAATGGGCCGTCATCCAGCGGCGCCATGTCGAGGCGCACGACCTCGCGGCCGAACGCCTCGCGCCAGATTTCCATGCGCACGGCGGCGGGCAGCATCGACGCCGAGAACAGCGTCACCGGCCCCGGCGCGCCGGGGGTCGGCGGGCTGGCATGGGGCTGGACGGGCGCGGGGTCGTCGTGCATCTGCGATCCTTGACGTAAGGTCACAGTGTCAGCGGCCCGCGCCCGCCCGGTCAAGCGGGGTATTCCTTACCCCTAGCGCTCGATCCGGCCGCAGAAGGTGCCGTCCGACTCGGTCGTCTGGTAGACATCCGGCATCAGCCGGCAGGTGCCCGCCATCGTGTCCGGCTCGAAGCTGTGCGGGTCGTAAGTCCAGGCGACGCAGTCCGCATCGTCCTGGCAGGCCGCCGCGCAGGCATCGGCGCCGATCAGCCCCTCGGGCACCGGCAGCATCTTGGTGATCGCCGACATGAAGCACATCTCGTGCTCCTGTGCGGCGGCGGATAGCGGCAGGGCGAGGGCGGCTGCGGCAAGAAGCGCGGCTTTCATTGTGGAAATTCCCTTTTTCGGGATGACGGGGATCATCGTTTGACCTCGCCGCAGAAAAAGCCGGAATCGGCGGCGCGCGGGTCGATCCCGGACAGGTCGGGGAAGAGCCGGCAGCTGCCCGTGTTCCGGCCGCCCAGGCTGCTCATGCGGATCGACCAGGCCACGCAGGCCTCGTTCGCCTCGCAGGCGGCGGCGCAGGCGGCCGGGCCTTCGGTTTCGTCCAGCGGAGGCGGAATGAAGCTGGTCTTGGCCGAAGCGTAGCAGTTCTCGTACTCCTCGGCCGCGGCAAGCGACGGCAGGGCGATGAGGGCGGTAATGGCAAGAATTCGGATCATGATCAGTTCTCCATCTGGCCGCAATATTGGGTGGACGCCGTGGCGTTGGGTTCGCGCTTGCCGCTCGCCTCGGCATAAAGCTGGCATTGGCCGGGCGCGGTGTCGGGGTTGAAGGTGTTCGGCGTGTAAAGCCACGCGGTGCAGGTGTCGGTCTCGGCGCAGGACTGGATGCAGGCGTCGACCCCCACCAGCTCGTAGCTGTTGGCGATTCGGCCGGAATTGGTTTCGAAATTGCATTCTTCCTGCGCAAGGGCCGCGGACGGCAGCGCAAGAGCGCCGGCAAATGCGAGGGTTGCGAAACGTGTCATGGATATATCTCCTGTGTCAAAGCGATGACAGGCAGGATAGGCGGCGCCGTGCGGGCGGTCTTGGACAATGCGCGCGCCCGGCTTGTCCGCAGGGCGCATGCGCGGGCGTCTTGCAGGGTCAGCGGCGGCGCGCGGCCAGCCGTTCGCGGTGCAGCGTGTAAAGCCCCGTGGCCACGATGATCGCGGCGCCGATCCATGTCCAGCCGTCGGGCAATTGTCCGAAGATCAACCAGCCATAGAAGGTGCCCCAGATCAGCGTCGTGTACTGCGTCGGTGCCAGCACGGCAGCCTCGCCAATCTCCAGCGCCTTGATCAGGCTGAATTCTCCCAGCCCGGCCATAAGCGCGATGCTGACCAGAAGCACGATCTCGGTCCCGGTCTCGGGACTGCGCCAGATGAATGGCAGCGGCAGCGTCAGCAGCACGCTGCTGGTCAGGGCGGTGAAGGCGACGGTGGTGATCGTGCGGTCGCTGGCCGCCAATGCGCGCGAGATGATCTGGCGCAGGGCAAAGACCGCGGCGGCCAGCACCATGAGCAGCATTGCGGGGTGGAACGTGCCGAAACCGGGCCGGATCACGATCAGCGTGCCGACAAAGCCGATCGCAACCGCCGTCCAGCGGTGCAGCCCGATCCGCTCGTGCAGCACCAGCGCCCCGAGGATGGTGACGATGAACGGCGCGATGAAGGTGATGGACACCGCGTCGGCCAGCGGAACGAAGCTGACCCCGGTGATGAAGGCGGTCGCCGACACCACCGCCAGCGCGCCGCGCGCGACCTGCGCGACGGGATGCGCGGTGGCCAGGATCGACCGGCCATGCACCGCCAGCAGCCCGATCACGGCGACCAGCAGCCCGAGCTGGCGGAACCACACGATCTGAAGCGGATGAAGCGTCTGGGTGAGGTACTTGGCCTGCGCATCCACCGCCGCGAACACGAAGAAGGCGAGCAGCATCAGCACCAGCCCGCGCAGGTTGTCGGTGCGCGGCCCCGGTGCGGGGACGGTCATCGGCGAGGACGGAATCGGAATGGCACCGCTCCTTCGGATATGGGCGCAGGTCGGTGCTACGCCGTTGCGCGGGCGGGGTCCAGCCGGCAGGCCTGGCGGGCAAAGGCACCCGGGACGTTGCGGCAGCGCGGCGCGGCGGATCTGGCCCTTGCCCGGCGCGGGGCCTATCTTGGCGTCATGCGCTGGATTGCCCGTCTTTTCCTGGTCCTGTTCCTGTCCGTACCCGCGGCGGCGTCCGCGGCGCCCGGCGATTGCGCCGTGCTGATCCACGGGCTGGCGCGGACCGAAACCAGCATGGTCGCGCTGAAGGAAGCGTTCGAGGCGAATGGCTACCGCGTGATCAGCCGCGGCTACCCGTCCACCGAACGGCGGATCGAGGCGCTGGCCGACCAGGCCGTGACGCCGTCGGTCGCGGCCTGCGGCGCGCGGCGGGTGCATTTCGTGACCCATTCGATGGGCGGGATCCTGCTGCGGCTGTGGCTGACCGCGAAACGGCCCGCCGAGATGGGGCGCGTCGTCATGCTGGCCCCGCCGAACCACGGATCCGAGATCGTGGACGTGTTCGGCGATCTGGCGCCGTTCGAGTGGTTCAACGGGCCGGCAGGGCTGCAACTGGGAACCGACCCGGACAGCATGCCGAACCGGCTGGACCTGCCGCGGTTCGAGCTGGGCATCATCGCCGGCACGCGGTCGCTGAACCCGATCTATTCGAGCCTGCTGGACGGGGCGGATGACGGCAAGGTATCGGTCGCCTCGACCCGCGTGGGGGGGATGGCCGACCACCTGACGCTGCCGGTCACGCATACCTTCATGATGATGAACCCGCTGGTCATCGCGCAGGCGCTGGAATTCATCGAAACCGGGCAGTTCCGCCCCGAGATGCGGTTCGGCACGGCGCTGGAGCGGGTGATGGGGCGGTAGCCGGTATCCGAATGCGCGCTGCCGCGCGTTGTTCTTTCTGCCCTTGGCGGGGCGACGCCTGCGGTCCGGTGCCGCGCGCGCGGCGGGGGCGGGTGCCTCCGGCGGGGATATTTGAAAACCGAAGAAGGGGCGGGGGTCAGCTTTTGGGGCCGAGGACGCGGTTGACATGGCCCATCTTGCGGCCCGGCCGGGCCTCTGCCTTGCCATAGAGATGGATCGCCGTGGCCGGATCGCGGGCGATGCCGGGCACGCGCAGGATGTCGTCGCCGACGAGGTTTTCCATCTGCACGTCCGAATGGCGCGCGCCGTCGCCCAGCGGCCAGCCGGCGATGGCGCGGATATGCTGTTCGAACTGGTCCACGGCGCAGCCGTTCTGTGTCCAGTGGCCGGAATTGTGCACGCGCGGCGCGATCTCGTTGACCAGCAGACCTGCCTGGGTCACGAACAGCTCGACCCCGAGCACGCCGACATAGTCGAGCGCGTTCAGGATCCGCCCGGCGAGCAGCACCGCATCGGTGCGCTGGCGCGCGGTGATCGGGGCGGGCACGTCGGTGATGTGCAGGATGCCGTTCTCGTGCAGGTTGCGCCCCGGATCGAAGGCGGCGACACTGCCGTCCAGCCCGCGTGCCGCGATGACGCTGATCTCGGCGCTGAAATCCACGACGGCTTCGAGGATCGCCGGCGCGCCGTTCATCGCGGCGAGTGCGGTTTCGGCCTCGGACGCGGCGGCGAGGCGGACCTGCCCCTTGCCGTCATAGCCGAAGCGGCGGGTCTTGAGGATCGCGGGCGTTCCGATCTCGTCCAGCGCGCGGTGCATGTCGCCGGGGCCGCTGGCGGCGGCGAAGGGCGCGGTGGCAAGGCCCAGACCGCGCAGGAAGGTCTTTTCGTCCAGCCGGTCCTGGCTGACCGCCAGCGCGCGGCGGCCGGGGCGGATCGGGCGGTGCGTTTCCAGCAGGTCGAGCGCGGCGGTGGGGATATTCTCGAACTCGTAGGTGATGACATCGACGCCCTCGGCGAAGGCCGCCAGCGCCGCCGCATCCTCGAACGACGCCGTGGTGACGCGGTGCGCGACATGGCCGGCGGGCGGGTCGGCGCCGGGGTCGAAGACATGCGCGCGAAAGCCCAGCCGCGCGGCCGCGACCGACAGCATCCGGCCAAGCTGTCCGCCGCCCAGGATGCCGATGGTCGCACCGGGGGTCAGAACCTCTGCCGTGTCAGTCATGCGCCGGGCATTCGGGGATGGAGGCCGAGAGCGCGGCGCGCCACGCATCGAGCCGGCCCGCGAGCGCGGCATCGGACAGCGCGAGGATCTGCGCCGCCATCAGCCCGGCATTGGCCGCGCCGCCGATCGCCATGGTGGCCACGGGATAGCCGCGCGGCATCTGCACGATGGAATAGAGCGAATCGAGCCCCCCCAGCGCGCGCGTCTGCACCGGAACGCCGATCACCGGGATGCGCGTCTTCGAGGCCAGCATGCCCGGCAGGTGCGCCGCGCCGCCCGCGCCGGCGACGATCGCGCGTAGCCCGCGGCCCGTCGCCGTCTTGCCGTAATCCCAAAGCCGGTCGGGGGTGCGGTGGGCCGAGACGATGCGCGCCTCGTAGCCGATCTGAAGCTCGTCCAGGATGTCCGCCGCGTCCTTCATGGTGGGCCAGTCGCTCTGGCTGCCCATGACGATGCCGACCTCGATGTTCATGCGCCTGTCTCTTCCGGGTTCCGGGCCGGGCGGCCCCGTTTCGGAACGCCCTTACACCGGTGGGCCGGACCTATGCAATGATGTCGGGAAACAGGCGGTCCTCTAGCCGGCGGATACGGTCCTTGAGCGCGAGCTTCTGGCGTTTCAGGCGGCCCAGTTGCAGTTGGTCGGCGCGCTGGGTGGTCTGCAATGCCTCGATGGCGTCGTCGAGATCGCGGTGCTCGCGGCGCATTACCTCCAGCTCGACCCTGAGCACATCCTGCGTGTCCATCTGTCCAGAATCGTTCATCCCGAGTCCCCGAGTCGTTGATATGCAGCCGAAACAGAGATTAGCCGTTAAATGCGGGTTCTCAAAGCGCCTTGGCGTCGCGGGGGTTGCACGGGCGGGGCGCGGAACCCATATTTCGGCAAGGGTCGCCGTAACGGGGCCTTATGCAATGTCGCTTTGAAAGGGCAAGGGCATGACGAAGATGAACCTGGGCTCGCACCCCTATCTTCTGGGCTTCGAGCAGCTGGAACGCCTGATGGAGCGGACCGCCAAGTCCGAGAATAACGGCTATCCGCCGTTCAACATCGAGCAGACCAGCGAGAATTCCTATCGCATCACGCTTGCGGTCGCGGGATTCGCCGATGCCGACCTGTCGATCACCGTCGAGGACCGGCAACTGGTGATCCGGGGCCGGCAGGGCGAGGATGACGACGGCCGCGTTTTCCTGCATCGCGGGATCGCCGCGCGGCAGTTCCAGCGCAGCTTCGTGCTGGCCGAAGGGGTCGAGGTGGCGGGAGCCGAGATGGAGAACGGCCTGCTGCATGTCGACCTGTCGCGGACCGAGCCGGAAAAAGTGGTGCAGACAATCGCGATCAACAGAAACTGACCGGGGGTGACGAGATGAATACGAGCTACGATTTCGGGCCGGAAGCCGACGCGCGGATGGTCTATGTGCGCCCCGTCGCGGTGAGCGATCTGCCCGAGGAGGTGCGCGAGCAGGCCGAAGGGCTGGACACGCTGTTTGCCGTTCACAACGCGGATGGCGAGCGGCTGGCCCTGGTGCGTGACCGGCAGCTGGCCTTCGTGCTGGCGCGGCAGAACGATCTGACGCCGGTGACGGTGCACTGACGGGAAACTGTCGATACTGACGATGCGGGGGGCGCGGCAAAAACGGCCGCGCCCCCTGCGTTTTTGGGAATCCGCGCCTCAGATCACGCCGAGCGCGCGCATCGCCGTGGCGACGCGCGTGAAGCCGCCGATATTCGCCCCGGCCACGTAGTTGCCGGGCATGCCGTAATCCTCGGCCGTCGCGGCGCAGCGGTCGTGGATCGAATACATGATCGATTCCAGCCGGTTCTCGGTCTGCTTGAAGGTCCAGCTGTCGCGCGAGGCGTTCTGCTGCATCTCCAGCGCGCTGGTGGCGACGCCGCCGGCATTGCTGGCCTTGCCCGGTGCGTAAAGCAGCCCGGCCTTGCGGAACCGGCGCTGGGCGTCGGGGGTGCAGGGCATGTTCGCGCCCTCGGCCACCGCGATCAGCCCGTTGCCCAGCAGCTTGCGCGCCGCCTTGCCGTCCAGTTCGTTCTGGGTGGCACAGGGCAGGGCGACGTCGCAGGGCACGTCCCAGATGCTGCCGCCCTTGACGTGGCGCGCCTTGCCGCCGCGTTCGTCGGCATAGGCCGCGATGCGGTCGCGCCGGACCTCCTTGATGTCCTTGATCAGCGCGAGGTCAAGCCCGTCCTCGTCGACGATATAGCCGCCCGAATCCGAACAGGCGATGACGATGGCGCCCATTTCCTGAAGCTTCTCGATGGCGTAGACCGCCACGTTGCCCGACCCGGACACGACGACGCGGCGGCCTTCCAGCGCGTGGCCCGCCGATTCCAGCATCCGGCTGAGGAAGAAGACGGTGCCGTAGCCCGTCGCCTCGGTGCGCACGCGGCTGCCGCCCCAGCGCAGGCCCTTGCCGGTCAGCACACCGGATTCGTAGCGGTTGGTGATCCGCTTGTACTGCCCGAACATGAAGCCGATCTCGCGCTGGCCGACACCGATATCGCCGGCGGGCACGTCGGTATATTCGCCGATATGACGGTAAAGCTCGGTCATGAACGACTGGCAGAAGCGCATGATCTCGCCTTCCGAGCGGCCGCGCGGATCGAAGTCGGATCCGCCCTTGCCGCCGCCGATGGGCAGGCCCGTCAGCGCGTTCTTGAAGATCTGCTCGAAGCCGAGGAACTTCACGATGCTGATGTTGACGCTTGGATGAAACCGCAGCCCGCCCTTGTAGGGCCCCAGCGCCGAGTTGAACTCGACCCGGAAGCCGCGGTTCATGCGGACATTGCCCTTGTCGTCGACCCACGGCACGCGAAAGATGATCTGGCGTTCCGGCTCGCAGATACGCTCGACCAGCGAATCCTTGGCGTAGTCCGGGTGGCGGGCGATGACCGGGCCGAGGCTTTCCAGAACCTCGCGCGCGGCCTGGTGGAATTCGGACTCTCCGGCGTTGCGGCGTTCGACCTCGGCCAGAAGGGGTTCCAGTTTCTCGTCCATTCGCATCCCTCGTAAAACTCTTGGTTCCGTTTTCTTGTGGCCGCGTTTTACAGCCGGGCCAGGGGAATGGACAGGGCAAACGGGGTGCGGAACGCGGCGCGGCGCCGCGTTCCGGATTTGGAACGATCAGGCGGCGATCAGGCCCATGGATTCGAGCTTCAGGATCACCTGATGGGCGCAGTTGTCCACCTCGACGTTTTCCGTCTCGACCCGGATCTCGGGGTTTTCCGGCACGTCGTAAGGGTCGGAAATGCCGGTGAATTCCTTGATCTTGCCCTCGCGCGCCAGCTTGTACAGCCCCTTGCGGTCGCGGCGTTCGCATTCCTCGATCGAGGTGGCGACATGCACCTCGACAAAAGCGCCGTGCGCCTCGACATCCTCGCGCACCGCGCGGCGGGTGGCGGCATAGGGCGCGATCGGCGCACAGATCGCGATCCCGCCGTTCTTGGTGATCTCGGACGCGACATAGCCGATGCGGCGGATGTTGAGATCCCGGTGTTCCTTGGAAAAGCCCAGCTCGGAGCTGAGGTTCTTGCGCACGATGTCGCCATCCAGCAGCGTGACCGGGCGGCCGCCCATCTCCATCAGCTTGACCATGAGCGCATTGGCGATGGTCGACTTTCCCGAGCCGGAAAAGCCGGTGAAGAACACGGTGAAACCCTGTTTCGCACGCGGTGGACGGGTGCGGCGCAATTCTGCCACGACCTCGGGGAAGGAAAACCAGTCGGGGATTTCCAGCCCCTCGGACAGGCGGCGGCGCAATTCGGTGCCCGAGATGTTCAGCACGGTCACGCCGTCCTCGATCTCGTCGGCGGGCTCGTACTGGGCGCGTTCCTGCACATAGACCATGTGCTTGAAATCGACCATTTCGATGCCGGCCTCCTCCTGGTGCTTGCGCACCAGTTCCTGCGCGTCATAGGGGCCGTAGAAATCCTCGCCGGCGCTGTTCTTGCCGGGGCCGGCATGGTCGCGGCCGACGATGAAATGCGTGCAGCCGTGGTTCTTGCGGATCAGCGCGTGCCACAGCGCCTCGCGCGGGCCGCCCATGCGCATCGCCAGCGGCAGAAGCGACATCGTGGTGGTCGCGGACGGGTACTTGTCCAGCACGGCCTCGTAGCAGCGAACGCGCGTGAAGTGATCCACGTCGCCGGGCTTGGTCATGCCGACGGTGGGATGGATCAGCAGGTTCGCCTGCGCCTCTTTCGCAGCGCGGAAGGTCAGCTCCTGGTGCGCGCGGTGCAGCGGATTGCGGGTCTGGAAGGCGACGACGCGGCGCCAGCCCAGCTTGCGGAACCGCGCGCGCAATTCGTTCGGCGTGTCGCGGCGGGCGCGGAAATCGTAATGCACCGGCGGCTGGATGCCGGTGATCGGCCCGCCCAGATAGACCTTGCCCGCGGTATTGTGCAGGTAGTTCACGGCCGGATGCGCGCTGTCGTCGGCGCCGAACACCTTGGCCGCCTCGTTCGACTTGTCGGGGGTCCAGCGGTCGGTGACGGTCATCGTCGCCAGGATCACGCCTTCCTGGTCGCGCAAGGCGATGTCCTGGCCGATCTCCAGCCCTTCGGCGAAGGCTTCGTTCACATCCAGCGTGACCGGCATCGGCCACAGCGCGCCGTCGGCAAGGCGCATGTCCGCGACGACGCCGTTATAGTCCTCTTCGGACATGAAGCCCTTGAGCGGGTTGAACCCGCCGTTCATCAGAAGTTCCAGATCGCAAATCTGGCGCGGGGTCAGATCCCAGCTGGTCAGGTCGGCGGCTTCGACCTTGAGCTTCTGGGCGCTTTCGTAGGAAACGTAGAGTTCCGGGATCGGAACGAGGTTGCTCTGCTGCATGGCGGGCCTACCAAATCTCTTGATGCAAGGCGCGAAATGGCGCGCCGCTGACGGGACGGGCGCCGTCTAGACCCGGAGCGTGCCGAAAGTCCAGCGGCGCGCGGGGAATTTCGCGCGGGCGGGGGAAAAACGGCGCAATCCTCGCGCCGCACGCCGACTGTTTTCTGCCGGATTATTCCGCCGGGGCCGTCACCTCTGCGACCGGGGCATCGGGGGCCACCTCGGCCTCGCCCTGTTCGGCGAGGAAGCGTTCCGCCTCCAGCGCGGCCATGCAGCCCATGCCGGCCGATGTCACCGCCTGCCGATACTTGTGATCGGTCAGATCGCCCGCCGCGAACACGCCGGGGATCGAGGTGGCGGTGCTGTCGGGCTGGGTGACGACATAGCCGCCCATATGGGTTTCAAGCTGGCCCTGCACCAGTTCGGAGGCGGGCGCGTGACCGATCGCCACGAAGAAGCCGGCGCAGGGGATTTCCGAGGTCTCGCCGGTCTGGGTGCTTTTCACGCGCACCCCCTCGACGCCGCGCGGATCGGAGGCGCCGAAAACCTCTTCCACGGTGTGGTTCCAGAGAACCTCGACCTTGGGGTTGTTGAACAGCCGATGTTGCAGGATCTTCTCGGCGCGCAGCTCGTCGCGGCGGTGCACCAGCGTCACCTTCGAGGCGAAGTTGGTCAGGAACAGCGCCTCTTCCACGGCGGTGTTGCCGCCGCCGACCACCACGACCTCCTTGCCGCGATAGAAGAACCCGTCGCATGTGGCGCAGGCCGAGACGCCGAACCCCTTGAACTGGTCCTCTGTCGGCAGGCCCAGCCACATGGCCTGCGCCCCGGTGGCCAGGATCAGCGCGTCGGCCGTGTAGATCGTGCCGCCGTCGCCCGTGGCGGTGAACGGGCGTGCGGAAAGGTCGAGCTTTGCGATGTGGTCCGATATGATCTTTGTGCCGACGGCGCGGGCATGTTCCTCCATGCGCACCATCAGGTCGGGACCCTGCACCTCGGTGTCGCCGGGCCAGTTCTCAACCTCGGTGGTGATGGTCAGCTGGCCGCCGGGCTGGATGCCCTGGATCAGCACCGGCTCCAGCATGGCGCGGGCGGCATAGACCGCGGCGGTATAGCCGGCCGGGCCGGAGCCGATTATCAGAACCTTCGAATGCTTCGTCTCGGCCATGTAAGCCTCCTGCGCTGCGCGACATATATCCTGGAACGTGCATATAACCATGCAAGCGGTGCACCGAAACCCCTGCGACATCGCGCGCCGGGACGGGTGCGGAGGTTAACGAAATTGCGCCGGTGCGAAATATAATTGCGGTGGACGCCCTGCTTCGGTACTGATTGTAAAAACGCCGATAGCGGAGAGGCCATGCCCGGTTCCAAGCTCGACCCGATCGACCGTCAGATCCTGTCCGAATTGCAGGATGACGGGCGGATGACCAACGTGGAGCTGGCGCGGCGCGTCGGCATATCCGCGCCGCCCTGCCTGCGCCGGGTGCGCACGCTGGAGGAAAGCGGCTATGTCCGGGGCTATCACGCCGATGTCGATGCGCGGCTGCTGGGATTCGAGGTGCAGGTGTTCGCGATGGTCGGTCTGCAAAGCCAGGCCGAGGCCGATCTGAGCGCGTTCGAGGCGCGCTGCCGCGACTGGCCGCTGGTGCGCGAGTGCCACATGCTGAACGGCGAGGTCGATTTCATCCTGAAATGCGTGGCGCCGGACCTGTCCACGTTCCAGACCTTCCTGACAGAGGAACTGACCGCTGCCGACAATGTCGTCAGCGTCAAGACTTCGCTGGTGATCCGCTGTGCCAAGGACCGGCCGGGCGTGCCGTTCGGCGTGCTGGAGGCGCGGCTGACCCGCACCCCGTAAACGCCGGTCGGACTGCCGGGCCAGGGGGGCTGGTCACTTCGGCGCGGCGCGGTAATGTGCGCACGACGCCCGCACGACCGGCGCGCCGCCTGCCCGGAGCCGCACCTTGACCGACCTGGTCCCCGAAACCCCGCCCGAAACCGGGGCGACCCGCCCCGTTGCCGCCGCCGCCGCACCCGATGGCACGACCGCCTTCGCGGTCATCGCCGCGCTGGGTTTCTGCCACATGCTGAACGACATGATGCAGTCGTTGCTGGTGGGCATCTACCCGATCCTCAAGACCGAGTTCGGGCTGGATTTCGCGCAGATCGGGATGATCTCGATGACATTCCAGGTCACGGCGTCGCTGCTTCAGCCGCTGGTCGGGCTGTATACCGACCGGCGGCCGCAGCCCTATTCGCTGGCGGTGGCGATGGGGGCGACGCTGGCGGGCCTGCTGCTGCTGTCGGCGGCGCGGGGCTACCCGGCGATGCTGGCGGCCTCCGCGCTGATCGGCTTGGGGTCGGCGGTTTTCCACCCCGAGGCATCGCGGATCGCGCGCATGGCTTCGGGCGGGCGGCACGGGCTGGCGCAATCGCTGTTCCAGGTGGGCGGCAATTTCGGGTCTTCGCTGGGCCCGTTGCTGGCGGCGTTCATCGTGCTGCCGTATGGACAGAAAAGCGTGGCCTGGTTCGGCGCCGCCGCCCTGCTGGCGATGCTGGTGCTGTGGCAGGTGGGCCGCTGGTATGCGGGTCGGCGGCGCGCCACCGCCGGGCGCGTCCTGCCGGACATCGCCACGGGTCTGCCCCGGCGGCGCGTGATGATCGCCATCGCGGTGCTGGGGCTGCTGGTCTTTTCCAAGTATTTCTACATGGCCGCGCTGACCAACTACTACACCTTCTACCTGATCGAGAAATTCGGCGTGTCGATCCGGAACTCGCAATTGCTTCTGTTCGTGTTCCTGGCCGCCGTCGCGGCCGGAACGGTGATCGGCGGGCCGGTGGGCGACCGGATCGGGCGCAAGGCGGTCATCTGGGTGTCGATCCTGGGGGTTTTGCCCTTCGCGCTGCTGCTGCCGCATGCCAATCTGTTCTGGACGGCGATGCTGACGATCGTGATCGGCGTGGTCCTGGCCTCGGCCTTTTCGGCGATCCTGGTCTTCGCGCAGGAACTCGTGCCCGGCAAGATCGGCCTGATGGCCGGCCTGTTCTTCGGCTTCGCCTTCGGGATCGCCGGGATCGGCGCGGCGCTGCTGGGCGAATTGTCGGACGCGGTCGGGATAGAGACGGTGTTCCGGCTGTGCGCGTGGTTGCCGGCGATCGGCATCCTGACGGTGTTCCTGCCCGATCTCGGCCGGCGCTAGGGCGCGCCGGGCCTTTGCGATCAGCCGTCGAAGGCGGCCTCGAATTCCTCGGCCGACAGGCGCGGCGCGCAGAGCGGGCCGAACTCGGCCACGGTATGGACATGCGGAAAGAACGACATGAACAGCCGCAGACCGTCGCCGCCGATGCGGTTCACCAGGTCGATGCCCGGATGGAAGCTTTCGATCTCGATCCCGTTGACGCGCAGGATGTGATGGTCGCGGAATGCCAGGTGGTACACGCTGACCGGCGAGGCGGGGGCGACGCGGATCACGCTTTGGCCGTCCTCGAAGGCGGTGACCGGCGCCAGCGCGGACTCGTCGCGGACCACCTGCCGCAGCCGGTCGTTGCGGTGCAGCAGCCGCGCATGCGGGGCGAGCATCAGGTCGGGCGTCGGCCGCTGCGGCCCGAAGCTGTCCACCGGGATGCGGAACAGCCGCGACGGCGTCGGTCCGGGCTGCTGGTTCGGCAAGAGCGTGATCGTGCCGATCCACATCAGCGGCTGATAGCCCGCATCGCGGGTCTCGATCCGCACGCCGGGCAGCAGATCCTCGACCGCTACGGGGCCGTCCTCGGTCGCCATGATGGAGCCGCGGGCCAGCGCGCAGAAGGCCGATTCGAAGACCGGATGCGCGGGCGCGCGCTGCGCCGTTTCGGCCAGCGCCCCGTCGGGCATCAGGGCCAGCGATTCGAAGCGGCGCATGGCGAATTGCGGTTGCTGCGGCGTTGCGTTCTGGCGGCGCACGGTCCAGGGCTGCGGAGCGGCAAGCGCGGTGGAGCGGGCGGCAGAATGGCCGCCGGGCCGGTGCGGATAGGTCATGAAATTCTCGCTGTTCGTCGTCGCGCCCGGTGCGCGCGGATCCGCGCGCCGGGCAATTCCGGGCGGGCGCATCCGGGCAGGGAGGCTCAGGCGCTGGCGGCGCGAAGGGCCGGTTTCGCGTTGCGCCGGGCGATGAACGCCGCGCGGCGGGCGCCGCGTGTCCAGGGCATCTTCACGTCCAGCTTCGCGGCCTCGCGCGTCACCGATGCAATCCAGCGTTTCTGCTGCGCCATGTGTCGTTCTCCTTGTCCCCTGCGGCCTTTTCCGGTGGTGCCGGGCGGGCTGCACTCCGCGTGTCAGGGAACGACTATCGGCGGGTATTGGGGCCGCAGGACGACCCGATTGCGGTTTTTTTCGGCGGAAGCTTGCTGGTAATGTGGCGCAGGCCCGCGGCACCGCGAAAGGAAGACAGCGCATGGACGACGACGGCTATATCGTGACTGCAGAGCAGATCGCGCAGATGGACGGGTTGGCAAAGGCGCATTTCCTGAACGGCAGGGCGCGGCGCATCAACAAGTCGCTCGGTGATCTGACGGGGCTGACCGGGCTGGGCTTTCACATAATAGAGGTGGCCCCCGGCGACGAGACGACCGAACATCACGTCCACCATTTCGAGGATGAATGCGTCTATGTGCTGGACGGGACCGGCACGGCGCTGATCGGAGATGCTTCATATCCCGTGAAGGCGGGCGATTTCATCGGTTATCGCAAGGGCGGGCTGGCCCATTCGATCCGCAATACCGGGACCGGCGTTCTGCGCTGCATCGTCGCCGGGCAGCGGCTGGCGCATGATGTGGGCGATTATCCCCGGCAGGGAAAGCGGCTGTTCCGCAATGCGGGGCTGCCGTGGAACCTGGTCGATCTGGCCGCGGTGGCGGAGCCGGAAGGCGGCGCCAAGACATAGCCGTTACAGCCGGATGGCAGAGATCAGGCGGCCGTAATCGGCCTCTTGCCGGTGCTGGCTGCGGCGGTAGGAATAGAAACGCAGCGGGTCGGAGTAGGTGCAGTGCCGCGTCCATTCGGCATGTCCGACCCCGGCGCGGCGCAGCCGGTCAAGCCCGAATCCCGGCAGGTCGAAATGCAGCCGGTCGCCGGTGCCCGCGGCAAAGAAACGGTCCGCATCCGGCACGGCCGCGCGAAAGCTGTCGCGCAGCTCCGGCCCGACCTCGTAGGCGGGCTGGCCGATGGTCGGCCCGATGACGGCAGAGATCGCGCCGCGCCGCGCGCCAAGCTGTTCCATCGCGTCCACCGTTGCCTCCAGCACCCCGTCCAGCGCGCCGCGCCAGCCTGCATGAGCCGCGCCGATCACGCCCGCCTCGATATCGGCCAGCAGAACCGGCTGGCAATCGGCGGTCAGCACGGCAATGGCGAGACCGGGCGTGGCGGTCACGAGCGCGTCGGCTTGCGGCCGGTCGTCGGCGGGCACTGTGTCGGCAAGGGCGACGGTCGCGGAATGGACCTGGTGCACGGTGATCAGCGCGTCCGTCGAGACCTGCATCGCATCTGCGACACGGGCGCGGTTGATCGCCACGGCTTCGGACTGGTCCGACGATCCGGTGCCGCAATTCAGGCCCGCGAACACGCCGGAGGACGCACCTCCGAGACGGGTGAAGAACCCGTGACGCAAGCCGCCCAGCGCGTCGGAGGTCAGGATTTCCAGCGTCATCGTTCAAGTCCCGGTGGCGGCGGTGTGGAGTTCGGGTGAAAGCCTACCACCTGAAACAGGCTCCCCATTTCGTCCGGGTGGGTCAAGCGGCGATGTGCGGCGACGTGGCTGTCCAGCGCCGGGCCGGCCAGCCCCCTGGCCAGCGTCTGCGCGCGTCCGGTGATCCCAAGCCGTTCAAGGAACACGCCCTGCGGCGTCATGGCGGTATGCGCGATGCCGGTGGCGGCGCCCGCCAGCGCCTCGAAATCGACATGCGCGGTCAGGTCGGCCTCGCCGGGATGGGCAAGGATGTCTTCGGGCGCATGGCCGCGCAGCGCCTGCAAGGTGTCCCCGCGCGAGCGCCAGCCGCCATAGTCGATCACCAGCGCGGCGCCGCCATGGCGCGCGATGCGTTCGGCGACCTGCTGCATGATCGGTCCGGCCGGCGCGCAGGTTTCCACCACCTCGCCCGGCCGGGTATCCGCCAGCCGGTGATCCAGCGCCGCGATCGGCGCCGGCGCGCTGAGCCCGAGCAGCAGCGCGCCGTCCCTTGCGGCAACCTGCCGTTCGCGCCAGCCCGCCGGATCGCGCACGAACTGGCGGATCGGCAGGGCGTCGAAGAACTCGTTGGCGACCAGCAGCAGCGGCGCATCGGGCAGGTCCGCCGCGCTGTCGCACCAGGTGACCGGGGTCTCTGCCAGCGCCTGCCGCTGGCGCGCGCGCAGGACCGGCGATGCCTCGACCAGATGCACCCGCGCGGCATCGTGGAACCCCGGCACGGCCCGCGCGGCGCGCAGCGCGTCGGCCATCAGCGTGCCGCGACCGGGGCCAAGCTCTGCCAGGGTGAAGACGGCGGGCGCCCCCTGGTCCAGCCAGGCCTGCGCCAGGCACAGACCTACAAGCTCGCCGAACATCTGGCTGATTTCCGGCGCGGTGGTGAAATCACCCGCTGTGCCGAACGGATCGCGGGTGGCGTAATAGCCGTGCTCGGGGTGCAGCAGGCAGTCGGCCATGTAGTCGGCGATGGTGATCGGCCCCGTCGCCGCGATCCGCCGCAGCAGGATCTGGCGCAGCGCCGTCATGCGCGGCGCGTTTGTGTCCGGTGCGCCCAGATCAGCAGCGCAAGGCCCGCCAGGATCATCGGCAGCGACAGGAGCTGCCCCATCTTCAGCCCCCAGTCACCCAGCGCCACGACATAGCCCATGGGGTTCGCCGCGGTGATGTATTGCGCATCGGCCTGGCGGAAGAACTCGACGAAGAACCGCGCCGCGCCGTAGCCGGCGATGAAGGTGCCGGTGATCGCCCAGGGCACCTTGAGCCAGCCGCGCGACAGGGCGAGGAACAGCAGCAGCGCGCCCAGCACGATGCCTTCCAGCCCCGCCTCGTACAGCTGCGAGGGATGGCGCGCGCAGGGCCCCTCGACCAGCGGGCAATCCTGCGCGGCGGGGCCGGGAAAGATCACCGCCCAGGGCAGGGTGGAGGGCAGGCCCCAAAGCTCGGCATTGATGAAATTGGCGATCCGGCCCAGCAACAGGCCGGGCGGCACGCCGATCACCAGCATGTCGGCCACGCTGCCCGGCGCGGCGCCCGCCTTGCGCGAGAAGCCGAAGATCACCAGCATCACGCCGATGAACCCGCCATGGAATGACATGCCGCCCTGCCAGATCATCGGGATCTGCAGCGGGTTCGACAGGTAGTATCCCGGCGCATAGAACAGCACGAAACCCAGCCGCCCGCCGAGGATGATGCCGAGGATCACCCAGGTGACGAAATCGTCCACCTGCTCGGGGGGCAGCGGCGGCGCATCGCCGCGCCACAGCGCCGGGCGCCGCACCAGCGCCACCGCCATGCGCCAGCCGATGATGATGCCCACGATATAGGCCATCGCGTACCAGCGCAGCGCGAAGGTGAAGGATCCGATGTCGATCGAGAAGATCTCGGGCGAGATGTCGGGAAAGGGGATGACAGCCTGCATGTGCCCCTTGTCCACGCGCACCGCGCGAAGTCAACCTTGCCCCATCCCTGGTACTGCCGTTGCCCCATGTCTTGCCCAGCCGGGCCGCGCGGCCCATATAAGGGCCGAAACCAACGGAGCGATCCCATGCAGACCCGAAACAAGTTCTTCGACGATGTCGGCCAGTTGATGACCAACGCGATGGGCGTGGCCCAGGGCGCGCGGGACGAGGCCGAAACGGCGATGAAGGGATGGATGGACCGGTGGCTTGCCGACCGCGATTTCGTCACCCGCGAGGAATTCGACGCCGTCCGCGCCATGGCGCAAAAGGCGCGCGAGGAGAACGAGGCGCTGAAGGCCCGCATCGACGCGCTGGAAGGCGGCAAGGCCGGCAAAGCCGCCAAGGCATAGACCGGCGCCACGTCATTCCCGGCCGATAGAGGTGTCGGGGGTATCCGCCCGACTTGCACAATTTCAACCTTTAACGCCGCCGTGTCCCGCGATACGGTAGTGATTCGCGCGTGATCCACAACTTATTGCGGTTATCCCCCAGTATTCGCTTTACACGGCGAATCACCTGCCCTTACCATATCTCGTAGGAAACGCGGCAAAGACCGCCGATCCTAGAGCAGGCACCTAGGTCTGGGGTGGAAATACGCCCCATGGCCCAGTTGAAAGAGAGGCCGGGGCATGTCACTCGCAGAGCAGTTCCACACCGACGATCTTCACCCGATCGACATTGTCGAGAATATCGCCGAGCATCACGCTTGGGAATTCGACCGCGTGGCCGACGACCAGATCGCCATGGCGGTCGAGGGGCAGTGGCGCACCTACTCGATCACCCTCGCCTGGTCGGATTACGACGAGACGCTGCGCCTGATCTGCACCTTCGAGATGGAGCCCCCAGACGAAAAGCTGCCGGGCATCTACGAGACGCTGAACCGCACGAACGACATGTGCTGGTCGGGCGCGTTCACCTACTGGGCCGAACAGCGCCTGATGGTCTACCGCTACGGGCTGGTGCTGACCGGCGGGCAGATGGCGGGGCCGGAACAGATCGACCGGCTGATCGCGTCGGCGGTCTCGTCGGCGGAACGGTTCTATCCGGCGTTCCAGCTGGTGTCCTGGGGCGATCAGACCCCGGAACAGGCGATTCAGGTGGCAATCGCCGAAGCCTACGGGCGCGCCTGACACGGCTGCCGACGCGGCGCTTCCATCCGGCCGCGATGCGCCCTAGGCTCGGCCCCGAAAAAGGGTGCGAGCAAAGGGGCGTTTTACATGTTCGAGGAACTATCCGAACGCGGTCTGGTCCTTCTGGGATGCGGCAAGATGGGATCGGCGATGCTGGCCGGCTGGCTCGACCGGGGTCTCGCGCCGGACGCGGTGTCGGTCATCGACCCGAAGCCGTCCGACTGGCTGCGCGGCACCGGCGTGCGGCTGAACGGCGATCTGCCGGATAGCCCGGCGGTCGTGCTGATCGCGGTCAAGCCGCAGATGATGGGCGACGCGCTGCCCGATATCGCGGCGTTCGGGAACGGGCCGACGCTGTTCGTGTCGGTCGCCGCCGGCACCACCATCGCCACCTTCGAGGATGTGCTGGGCGCGGCCTCGCCCATCGTGCGGGCGATGCCCAACACGCCCGCGGCGGTGGGCCGCGGCATCACCGCCATCACCGGCAACGCGCGCGTGGCGCCGGCGCAGATGGACATGGCCGAGACGCTGCTGCAGGCGGTGGGCCAGGTCGTGCGGCTGGAGGGCGAGCACCAGATGGACGCCGTCACCGGGGTATCGGGGTCCGGCCCGGCCTATGTCTTCCACCTGATCGAGACGCTGGCAGCCGCCGGCGCGGCCGAGGGGCTGCCCGAGGATCTGGCGATGCGGCTGGCCAAGGCAACGGTGGCCGGGGCCGGGGCGCTGGCGGAGGCTGCCGAGGAAACGCCGGCGCAGCTGCGGGTGAACGTCACCAGCCCCGCGGGCACCACCGCCGCGGCGCTGGAGGTGCTGATGGACGAGGAAACCGGGTTTCCGAAGCTCCTGCGCCAAGCGGTGAAGGCGGCGGCGAGCCGCGCGCGCGAGTTGGGTAGCTGACCCGATGACCGAGATCGCGTTCGACGATTTTCTGAAACTCGACATCCGCGTGGGCGTCGTGCGCCGGGCAGAGCCGTTCCCCGAGGCGCGCAAACCGGCGATCAAGCTCTGGGTCGATTTCGGACCCGGGATCGGCGAGCGCAAGTCGTCGGCCCAGATCACCCGCCATTACACGCCCGAGGCGCTGATCGGCCGGCGCGTGCTGGGCGTGGTCAACTTCCCGCCGCGCCAGATCGGCAAGTTCATGTCCGAGGCGCTGGTGCTGGGTGTGCCGGACGCGGAAGGCGAGGTCGTTCTGATCGCGCCGGACCAGGAAGTGCCGGCGGGCGGGCGGCTTTATTGACCCGTGTCGCGGTCGGCTGGATGCGACATGTTTCAACGCGGCCCTTGCCCCTCTGCCGCGCTGGCGGAAGGTGCGGGAGCCTCCGGCGGGGATATTTTTTGAACCAGAGAAGCGGCGAACAGGTGCTTTGACCAGACAGTGCGGCAGTGCCGGCTCGACCGGTTCTGCGATCTTCTTCGGTTTTCAAATATCCCCGCCGGAGGCTCCGGCGCTTACAGCCGCGCCGCCATCGGGGTGGGGGCGGTCGCCCACCGCCTCGCGCCAGTGGCGCCGGCAGAGCGAGACGTAGGTTTCGTTGCCGCCGATCTGGATCTGGGCGCCGTCGGTCACGGCGCGCCCCTGCGCGTCGCGGCGCACGACCATGGTCGCCTTGCGGCCGCAATGGCAGATCGTGCGGACCTCGCGCATCTCGTCGGCAAGGGCCAGCAGCGCGGCGGTGCCGGGGAACAGCGTGCCGCGGAAATCGACACGCAGGCCGTAGCACATCACCGGCACGTTCAGATCGTCGACCGCGCGGGCGAGCTGCCAGACCTGCTCGGGTTCGAGGAACTGGGCCTCGTCGATGAAGACACAGGCGACGGGATCGGCGCTCATGCGCCGGGCGATGCGCGCGAACAGGTCGTCGCCGGCCGCGAACGTGTCGGCCGCGGCGCCGATGCCGATGCGGCTGGCGATCCGGCCCTCCCCCGCGCGGTTGTCGAGCTGCGCGGTAAGCAGGGCGGTCTTCATCCCGCGTTCGTGATAATTGTGGGACGCCTGAAGCAGGATCGTCGACTTGCCCGCGTTCATCGTCGAGTAGTGGAAATAGAGCTTGGCCATTCACGGTCTTTGCCGCGCGGCACAGGCGGGCGCAAGCCCGTCAGAGGACGCGTTCGATGAACCAGAACGCACCGATGCCGGCGATCATCAGCGAGGCGGGGATCGCGACGCGCGCACGGTACCACGGTTTGTCCCCGAACCAGAAACCAACGGTCAGGAACGCGGCGAGGATGACCGTCAGCTGGCCAAGTTCGACCCCGATGTTGAAGCCGATCAGCCGGGCGATGAAATTGGCCTGACCGCCGCCAAGCTCGCCCAGTACCGATGCGAAGCCCAGCCCGTGCAGCAGGCCGAAGAAGAACACCACCGCGGTGCGGAACGCGCCCAGTTGCGGGCGCAGGATGTTCTCGACCGCGACGAAGACGATGGAGGCGGCGATCAGCGGCTCGACGATGCTGCCGGGGATGCGCACCAGACCCAGCGCTGCAAGTGCCAGCGTGACGGTGTGCGCCAGGGTGAAAGCCGTGACCTGGACCAGCAGCGGGCGCAGGTGCAGCGAGAAGAAGAACAGCCCCAGCACGAACACGATGTGATCCAGCCCCTTGGGCACGATATGCGCGAAGCCCTGGCCGATGAACCGCACGAAGACCTGCGGCGCGGTTTCGGTTGCGATGCCGGTGCGGGGCAGCGGCGCGCTTTGCGTGCCGCCCTGAAGCAGGGCGGAATAGGCCCCCTCGCCGCCGCCCTGCTGGCGTACCACGAGCGGGCCGAGCGCGGCGGCCCAGCCGACCGTCACCGCGCCCTCTCCCGGCGGCAGCGCGGCGGTGATGGTCAGCGTGCTGTCGCGCGGCAGATCGAGATCGCCCGCCGCCGGCACCGACAGCGCGGCGATGTCGGGTGTCAGTTCCGTATCGCCTGCCCGCAGGGTGAAATCCTGCCGGATGTCCGGCCATGCTGCGCGAAATGCTTCTTCCAGCGCGGCGGGGGGCAGGGCGCGCAGCGCGTCGTAACGCTCCGCCTCGGGCGCGTTGTCGGTGTCGTCCAGTCCCTGCAGGTCGATGCCGGCGATCAGCGGCTCCAGCGTCAGGACGATCTCCATCCGCAGGTCTTCGGCCCCCACATGCACGTCGGAAATCGCGGGACGGATTTCATGCGCGCGCGCGCCTGAGGCCAGCGTGGCGGCAACCGCGGCCGCGAACGCGAGGCGGTACAGGCTTGACAGGGGCCGCATCGGTGCCAGCTTTGCCCTTGTACGAACCGAACGGAATACTCCCATGCGCCTGCTGCCTTTCCTGTGTTCCGCCGCTCTGCTGGCGGCCGCGCCGCTGGGCGCGCACGAGTTCTGGATATCGCCTCTGGACTATACGGTGGAAGCGGGGGGGAAGATCAAAGCGGAAATTCGCGTCGGCCAGGGTTTCAAGGGCCCGGCCTACCCCTTCGTTCCGCAGAACTTTCGCCGCTTCGAGGTCATCACCGGGGACGAGACGGCCGAGGTGACGGGCGTGGTCGGGGACCGCCCGGCGCTATCGGTTCCGGCGCCCGCAGAGGGGTTGGCCGTCATCGTGCACCAGACCCGCGACTATCTGCTGACCTACCGCGACTGGGACACCTTCGAGGAGTTCGCGGCCGACAAGGATATCGCCTGGGTGCTCGACCGGCATCTCGACCGGGGTTTCAGCCGCGACCGGGTGCACGAACGCTACAGCCGGTATGCCAAGAGCCTGGTGGCCGTGGGGCAGGGCGCGGGCGCGGATCGTGAAGTCGGCCTGCTGACCGAAATCGTCGCGCTCGCCAATCCCTATACCGATGATCTGTCCGGCGGATTGCCGGTGAAGGTTCTGTACAACGGGGCGCCGCGCGGCGACGCGCAGGTGGATTATTTCGCGCGGACCGAGGACAGCGTTGCGCCAAAGCGCAGCGTGCGGACCGGACCCGACGGTGTGGCGCTGATCCCGGTCGAGGCGGGGGCGGAATACCTTGTCGATGCGGTGGTCATGCGCGAGATCGCGCCCGGCGATGCGGACGGCCCGGTCTGGGAATCGCTCTGGGCGTCCTTGTCCTTCATGGTGCCCCGATAGCACGGCCCGCGATTGGGGCTGACGCCGCGGCATCACCCGTGTTAGGAATTGCTGCGGCGCAGAACGAACCTGCGGTGCACGCGATGGAGGGACGACATGACGGCTCGGGTCATCACGGTTGCGCAGCAGAAGGGCGGCGCGGGAAAGACGACGCTCGCGGTCAATCTGGCGGTGCACTACCTGTCTCGGGGCCAGCGTGTCGCGCTTCTGGACATCGACCCGCAAGGCAGCCTTGGCCGCTGGTTCATGGCCCGGCGCGAGGCGGGCGGCGATGTGACGGGGCTGGAATTCGGGACGGCCAGCGCGTGGGGCGTGTCCTATGAATGCGAAAAGCTGAAGCGCGATCACGATATCGTGCTGATCGACACGCCGCCGAAGATCGACGCCGATCTGCGCCCGGCGCTGCGCGAGGCGGACCTTGTGCTGGTGCCGGTCGCCACGAGCCAGGTCGATCTGTGGGCGGTGGAAAGCGTGCACGATCTGGCTCGGCGCGAGGGGCGGCCGTGCCTTGTCGTGATGAACCGGGTGCCGCCGCGGGCAAGGCTGACCGGCAGTATCGCGGAGCAGATCGATGCGGCGGGACTGGACCGGGCCGCGTCGCCCGTTCACAATCGCGTTGCCTATGCCGAGGCGCTGGGGCGCGGGCAGGGCGCGGCGGAAGTGCGGCGCACCGGCCCGGCGGCCGAAGAGATCGCGGCGCTGGCTGCGGATATCGAGGGGCGGCTGGAATAGCGCGTGAATTCAATTGCGCGAAACATGCCCTGGCGCGGTCTGCCGGCGGGGTCAGATGCGCCGATCGAGAATACGCTCGTTCAGAACCGTAAGCCCGGCGCGAAGTTTCAAGGCGATCGCCTGTGACACCGGATCCATCTGCATGACGCCGGCCGCGACGCGTTCGACAACGGTGCCGTTGCGCATCTGAAGCATGCGGGCCTCGTAGCTTGCCGTGCCGATATCGGCCGCGACCACGAGCCGGATCAGCAGCGCCAGGTAGAGAAAGAACACGACATGCCAGAGCGGCAGGTAGCGGCTGCGGTTGCGGACGCGCGCGACTTCCATGCCGTCGTGATTGAAGCTGAGCACCGACGAGGACCGCTGGTACTGGTCGGCAAAGCGCCGACGGAACATTCCGAAATTTTGCAGGGCCTGCATGAGCCGGCCTCCCGAAAAGCTGAAATCGGGGTCCAGTTTACACGGCTATGTGGCAAAAATGCGGCGCGGCGCGTCCGGCAGCGTCAGATGCTGGCCCAGTCGGTAAAGCGCACGGGGGCCGGCTGTGGTGCGGCCGGCGACTTGGGGCGCGAGGTTTGGCGGGGTTTCTTGATCGACGATGACATATTCGGGCCTTCCGACGACATGAGTGATCCGCACGGCAAGTCCGGCGGGCAGGGCTCATCTATGGTCCGCCCCCGCATCCGTCAACCGGCCGGGGCGCGATGCGCCGGAAGGCGCCGATGCGAGACCTTGGGGCCGTATTGGGTAAACGCCACAAACCCCGCAGGCGGGGTGTTTTCGGTTTGAAAATGCTGGGAAATGCCGGGGCCGGCGGGTCGGCCGGGGCAGGATGCCCCGACCGGAAAACGAAATCAGGCGAGCGCCAGGTTCGTCGCGCTTTCGCGGCCGTCACGGCCGGCTTCGACGTCGTAGGTTACTTTCTGGTTGTCGGCGAGGCCGGTCAGGCCGGCGCGCTCGACAGCGGAGATGTGGACGAACACGTCCTTGCCGCCGGACTCAGGCTCGATGAAGCCGAAACCTTTGGTGGCGTTGAACCATTTCACTGTGCCATTGGCCATGTGAAGTCTTCCTTGTCTTGGGTGCTGCCCGAGTAATTCGGCAGCCTGGCTAGGTCGTCCAGATCGAGGGACTGATCAGCCGAAAACGGAAGACAGTGGTCGATAGATAACGGTCGCGAGAGGGGATATGGGATGCCCGCCAGAAAAAGGCAAGGAAAAACGCGGATGCGCGCAGAGGGTCAGAACCGCCTTCAGGTACAAGGCGTTGATCTTGTTGCAGGTAGCGGTAACGGAGGATCGGTGGAATCCCGCCGATCCGCCAACGCGCCCGGCGTGAAGGACGGTTGGTCCGCCTGCTGGGCTGTGCCGCTGCGGCGCGGGGATTCGGCCGCAGCGTTCCCCTACCGCGCGAATTTCTTGTACTTGATCCGCTTGGGTTCCACCGCGTCGGGGCCGAGCCGGCGAATCTTGTCCTCCTCGTAATCCTCGAAGTTGCCTTCGAACCATTCGACATGCGCCTCGCCCTCGAAGGCGAGGATATGGGTGCAGATCCGGTCGAGGAAGAAACGGTCGTGGCTGATCACCACGGCGCAGCCGGCGAAATCGACCAGCGCATCTTCAAGCGCCCTTAACGTTTCCACGTCAAGATCGTTCGTAGGTTCATCGAGGAGCAGGACATTGCCGCCGGATCGCAACAGTTTCGCCATGTGCACCCGATTGCGCTCGCCCCCCGACAGGAGGCCGACCTTCTTCTGCTGGTCACCGCCCTTGAAGTTGAAGGCCGAGCAATAGGCGCGGGAATTCATTTCGGCATCGCCGAGCTGGATGACGTCCAGCCCTTCGGAGATTTCCTCCCACACCGTCTTTGATGCGTCCAGCGCGTCGCGGGATTGGTCGACATAGGACAGCTGCACCGTATCGCCATAGAGGATCGCACCCTTGTCGGGTTGCTCCTGGCCGGTCAGCATCCGGAACAGCGTGGTCTTGCCCGCGCCGTTCGGGCCGATCACGCCGACGATGCCGCCGGGCGGCAGGGAAAAGGACAGATCCTCGATAAGCAGCTTGTCGCCCATATGCTTGGACAGATCTTCGACCTCGATCACCTTGTCGCCAAGGCGCGGCCCGTTCGGAATGATGATCTGCGCGCGCGACAGTTTCTCGCGCTCCGACTGGCCGGCGAGGTCGTTATAGGCGTTGATCCGGGCCTTCTGTTTCGCCTGCCGGGCACGGGGCGACTGGCGCATCCACTCGAGTTCACGCTCCAGCGTCTTCTGCTTGGACTTGTCCTCGCGCGCTTCCTGCTGCAGCCGCTTGGCCTTCTGCTCCAGCCATGCGGAATAGTTGCCCTCGTAGGGAATGCCGCGGCCGCGGTCCAGTTCCAGGATCCAGCCGGTGATGTCGTCAAGGAAATAGCGGTCATGCGTGACGATCAGGATCGTGCCCTTGTAGGCGATCAGGTGCTGTTGCAGCCAGGAGATCGTTTCCGCGTCGAGGTGGTTGGTCGGCTCGTCCAGCAGCAGCATGTCGGGCGCTTCGAGCAGCAGTTTGCACAGCGCGACGCGGCGCTTTTCGCCGCCCGACAGCGTGTCGACGCTGGCCGAATCGGGCGGACAGCGCAGCGCCTCCATGGCGATGTCGATCTGCGCGTCGAGATCCCACAGGTTCTCGGCGTCGATCTCGTCCTGCAACGCGGCCATCTCGTCGGCGGTGTCGTCGGAATAGTTCATCGCCAGTTCGTTGAACCGGTCCAGCTTGGCCTTTTTCGCGGCGACGCCTTCCATGACGTTGCCGCGCACGTCGAGCGCCGGGTCCAGATCAGGCTCCTGCGGCAGATAGCCGACGCGCGCGCCCTCGGCGGCCCAGGCCTCGCCGGTGAAATCCTTGTCGATCCCGGCCATGATCCGCAGCAAGGTGGATTTGCCGGCACCGTTGACGCCGACGACGCCGATCTTGA
Organism: uncultured Paracoccaceae bacterium; assembly: GCA_947503765.1. GTDB lineage: Bacteria > Pseudomonadota > Alphaproteobacteria > Rhodobacterales > Rhodobacteraceae > Psychromarinibacter. The sequence goes on from CANNFA010000008.1 coordinate 47,250, forward strand.
CGCCCGGCAGGAAGGACAGGCGGATGTTCTCAAAGAGCTTCTTGCCGCCGGGATAGGTCTTGGAGACGCCATCCATGTGGTAGACATACTGATAGCTGGCCATGCGGGGACGCTCCGTCGGTTGGGGTCGGGGTTGCCGCGTGTGTTATCCAAGCCGGCGTGGAAGGGCAATCGACGCGCGGCGGAAATCCGGCGCGCAAGGCTCAACGCCAGATCGGACGGGCGCAAAGCCGGGCCGCCGCATGCCGCGTTGTTGGCGTCCGTGCTTTCCCGTAGATTGGCGCGGCGCCGGACAGCCCCGAGGCCGGCCGCGGCTAGCAGCATCGGAGAGGGCCGGGTGACAGTCAAAAGACCCTTGAGATGGGAGGTGCCGCACGTCCCGGACGGCCAGACCGTGGGTCTGCTCGGCGGGTCGTTCGATCCGCCGCATGCCGGGCATGTGCACATCACGCTGCAGGCGCTGCGGCGGTTCGGGTTGCACCGCGTCTGGTGGCTTGTCTCGCCCGGCAATCCGCTCAAGGCGCGCGGCCCCGCCCCGCTGGCCCGGCGGGTTGCGGCGGCAAGGCGGCTGATGCAGCACCCGAACGTGACGGTCACCGACATAGAGGCGCGAATCGGAACCCGCTATACCGCGCAGACCATCGGCCGGCTGCGCGCCCTGTATCCACGCGCCGGTTTCGTCTGGCTGATGGGTGCCGACAACCTCGCGGAGTTTCATAAATGGGAACAATGGCAGTGGATCATGGAAAATGTTCCGGTCGGGGTGCTGGCGCGGCCCGGTGCGCGCATCGCGGCCCGTTGCTCTGTCGCGGCAAGCCGCTATGATGCGGCGATGCTGCCGGGGGGGGCGGCGCACCTGTTGCCAAGGATGCCAGCGCCGTGCTGGTGCCTGGTGAACGTGCCCATGGTGAACCTGTCCTCGACGGATATCCGGGCGCGCGGCGATTGGGCGCGTGCGTGACTGGCGGCGAAAGACGTCGCGGGCCTTGGGAAAAGGGTGTTGGACTGGATGGGTGACGGGGCACCGATGCGAACGCGCCTGACGCGGCGGGGGATGCTGGCCGCGATGCTCGGCAGCGCGGCCGGGGCCGCTCTTGCCGGTGCGCCGACGCGGTCGCTGCGGCCGCCCCCGCGCGAGGACGCGCTGGCCGCGCGCACCGCCGCGCCGCTCGAACGGATTCTGGACGAGGCCGGGCTGTCCGGCAAGGTGGCATTCGCCGTCGCGGATGCCGAAACCGGCGAGGTGCTGGAGGCCAAGAGCCCGCTATTGGGTCTGCCGCCGGCCAGCGTGACCAAGGCGATCACCGCGCTTTACGCGCTCGATGCGCTGGGGCCGGACTACCGGTTCCGCACTCGGCTGGTCGCGACGGGGCCGGTGGTGGACGGCAAGGTACAGGGCGACCTGGTGCTGGTCGGCGGCGGCGATCCGGGGCTGGATACCGACGCGCTGGGCGACATGGCAGGCCGGCTCAGGGCGGCGGGCGTGACCGGGGTGACCGGCGCGTTCAAGGTCTGCTCCGGCGCGTTTCCGCGGATCGCGTCGATCGACCCGGGCCAGCCCGAACATGTCGGCTACAACCCGGCGGTGTCGGGGCTGAACCTCAACTACAACCGTGTGCATTTCCAGTGGAAGCGCGAGGCGGGCGCCTATACCGTTTCGATGGATGCGCGCGCGCGCAAGTACAGCCCGAACGTGAACATCGCGCGGATGCGCGTCGTGGACCGCGCGCTGCCGGTCTATACCTATGCCGATGCCGGGGGGGCCGACGAATGGACCGTGGCGCGCCCCGCCCTGGGCAAGGAGGGTAGCCGCTGGTTGCCGGTCCGCAAGCCCGAAGCCTATGCCGCCGAGGTGTTCCGCACGCTCGCGCGCAGTCACGGCATCGCACTGCCCGATGCTGCATTCACAAGCGCTCCGCCCAGGGACGGAACAGCGCTGGTCGAGCTTGAAAGCGGCGCGCTGACCGCGATCCTGCGCGACATGCTGAAATGGTCGACCAATCTCACCGCCGAGGTGACGGGCCTTGCCGCCTCCGCTGCGCGCGGCGCGGCGCCCGCCACGCTGCAGGACTCCGCCGCCGAGATGAGCCTCTGGGCACGGCGCGAGCTGGGCGCCCGCCGTGCCGCGCTGGTCGACCATTCGGGGCTGGGCGAGGCGTCGCGCCTGTCCGCCCGCGACATGGTCGCCGCGCTTCTGAAGGCGCGCGAGGCGGGCATGTTGCCGGGCCTGCTCAAGGACATCCCGATGCGCAACGAGGCCGGAGAGGTGCTGGCCAACCATCCCACGAAAATCCGCGCCAAGACGGGGACGCTTAATTTCGTCAGCGCGCTCGCGGGCTATATCCGCACCGGCAGCGGCCGGGATCTCGTTTTCGCCTATTTCAGCGCGGACCTCGACCGGCGCGCGGCGCTCGGCCCGGAAGACGGGGAAATCCCCGATGGCGCGCGCCCCTGGAAGGCGAAATCACGATTGCTTCAACTCAGGCTGATCGAACGCTGGGGCACCGCTTTCGGCTGATCCGCCACTCCATGCGCCGTGTCCTGCTCCTCATCTTGCCCAAAATACCTTGGGGAGCGCGAGGGGCAACGCCCCTCGCTCCGGTCGGATCGCCAAAGGCGATCCGAAGCCCTCGCTCAAAGCTGCATGTGCCGGGCCCTTGCGCCGCGCTCGATGGCGGCGGCGTGCAACCGGTCGATCCTCAGCTCATAGCGGATCTCGGCCAGGAATTGCAGCTCCACATCGCCCAGCAGCCCGTCGGATGCGGCGACGTCGCAGGCCAGCGCATAGGCGGTTTCCCACAGTTTTCCGGGCAGATTGCCGCGGATCAGCCCGAACAGTGCGTCCAGCCCATCCTCTTCGCCGAACAGGTCGAACACGGTGACCGATACCCGCTTGAGCCGGTCCTTGTCGTAATCGGCGAAGACGGGAAGATGGTCGATGATCGATTCGATCGACACCAGTTCGGCCGTGCGGATGTTCTGGTCCGAGGCGGAGATGGCGATCATCACGGCCACGAGGCAATCCTGCGGCGAAAGGGTGGTATCGGTGTCGGTCACGTCGGGCATCCCTGTCTGTGCTGCAATGCCGTCAATATTGACGCCGCCCGGCCCCGGCAATAGGGGAGTGGCCCTGAATGCGGGGCGCGGCGCCCTGCGCGACATCCGGCAAAGGCGGGAAAGCGACATGTCCGATCTGCGCGACGCGGCGATGAAGTCCAGGGCCTGGCCCTTCGAAGAGGCGCGCCGCCTGCTGAAACGCTATGAAAAGGCACCGCCGGCCAAGGGGCATGTGCTGTTCGAGACCGGTTATGGTCCCAGCGGGCTGCCGCATATCGGCACGTTCGGCGAAGTTCTGCGCACCACGATGATCCGCCGCGCCTTCGAGACGATATCCGATATCCCGACCCGTCTGATCTGTTTTTCCGACGATCTGGACGGGATGCGCAAGGTACCCGGCAACGTGCCGAACCGCGAGATGTTGCAGGAACACCTGCAAAGGCCGTTGACCAGCGTGCCCGACCCGTTCGGCACCCATGACAGCTTCGGCGATCACAACAACGCCATGCTGCGCCGGTTCCTCGACACGTTCGGGTTCGATTACGAGTTCATTTCGGCGACCGAGTTCTACAGGTCGGGGCGGTTCGACACCGTGCTGCTGCGCGCCTGCGAGCGGTATGACGACATCATGCAGGTGATGCTGAAATCGCTGCGCGAGGAGCGGCGGCAGACCTATTCGATCTTCCTGCCGATCCATCCCGAGACGGGGCGCGTGCTTTATGTGCCGCTCAAGAACGTGGACCCGAAAGAGGGCACGATCACCTTCGACGACGATACGGGGCGCGAATGGACGCTGCCGGTCACGGGCGGGCAGGTGAAATTGCAATGGAAGCCCGATTTCGGCGCGCGCTGGGCGGCTTTGGGCGTCGATTTCGAGATGTACGGCAAGGACCATTCCACCAACACGCCGATCTACGATTCCATCTGCGAGATTCTGGGCGGCAAGGCACCGGAGCATTTCACCTACGAGCTGTTCCTCGACGACAAGGGGCAGAAGATCTCGAAGTCCTCGGGCAACGGGATCAGCATCGACGAATGGCTGGCCTATGCGTCGACCGAATCGCTGTCGTATTTCATGTACCAGAAGCCCAAGACGGCAAAGCGGATGCATTTCGACGTGATTCCGCGGGCCGTGGACGAGTACCACCAGCAGCTTCGGGCCTATCCCGACCAGGATGCGGCGCAAAAGGCGGCGAACCCGGTGCATCACATCCACAACGGCGACGTGCCGGACTCGCGCATGCTGGTGCCGTTCTCCATGCTGCTGAACCTGGCCTCGGTCAGCCATGCCGAGGACAAGCAGCAGATGTGGGGCTTCATCCGCCGCTATGCGCCCGATGCCAGCCCGGACACCCATCCCGATCTCGATGCGGCGGCGGGGTTCGCGGTGCGCTATTTCAACGATTTCGTGAAGCCGGCCAAGGTGTTCCGTGCGCCCGATGCCACCGAGCGCGCGGCGCTGGAGGATCTGAAGGCGCGGCTGGACGCGTGGGAGGACGGGCTCGACCCCGAGGAATTGCAGTCGATGGTCTTTGCCGTCGGCAAGGCGCACGGGTTCGAGCCGCTGCGCAACTGGTTCAAGGCGCTTTACGAGGTGCTGCTGGGTGCCAGCCAGGGGCCGCGCTTTGGCGGGTTCATCGCGCTTTACGGCGTGGAGGAAACCGCGCGGCTGATCGACGATGCGCTGGCAGGGCGGCTGGCGGCCTGACGCCGCCTTCGGGCGCCGATCAAACCGGATCGCGCCGGCATCCGTATCCTTTCCATATGACAGGAGGATACGATGAAGAACCTTGTGCTTGCCTGCGCGCTGGGCCTGGGGCTTTCCGGGCCGGCCGCCGCCCAGTCGGACGAGATCCGCGGCGTGATCGACCGCCAGATGGAGGCATTCCTGGCGGATGATTTCGCCGCCGCGTTCGATTTCGCCTCGCCGGCGATCCGGAACCTGTTTCGGACACCGGAAAACTTCGGCCGCATGGTGCGCGAAGGCTATCCGATGGTCTGGCGCCCGGCGGAGGTGACCTGGCTCGGCCTTGAAGAACGTGCGGGCGAGCTGGTGCAGCGGGTTCTCGTCACCGACCGGTCGGGCAAGCTGTTCACCGTCGAATATTACATGATCGAGACGGAAAGCGGATGGCAGATCAACGCGGTACAGGTTCTTCCGGCGCCGTCGCTGGGTGCGTGACATTCCCCTTGCGCGCGCATGGTTAAGAGGCCGTTCAACACGGCGTGATACCTCCTTTTCCCCATCGGGCAGACCGGACCGCCGCGGGCCGGGCATGGAAAAGGGGTTTTTCGATGAACAAGGCGATTACCGACGGCCTGGCGCTGATGCCGCCGGCCTTTGCGGACGGGCTGAACGCATGGTCGAGCGGGAACGGCACACCCGGCTCTGCCACCTATGACGGGGCGGCCAATGCCGCCTTCGTGCCGGCGGACCCGGATTTCGGCGGCTGCCTGGAGATGGTCAAGACCGACACCACGCAGAAGCTGCGGTTCATGGGGCAGACGCCGATCCTGCCGGGGTGCTATCTGCGCATCGCCGCGCGCATCAAGGCATTGAGCGGCAACCTGCCGGATGTGCGCATCGCCGGCTGGGCCGCGACCGGCGCGGGCGGCCATGTCGGCGGACTGGACCAGACCGGCGCGGCGGTGGCGCTGACGGCCTATGGCAGCGTGGTCGAGGTGTCGGCCATAATCGGCAGCGGCAACCGGCAGGGTGTCGACATGGTGTGGGGCACGGATCCGGCCTATGGCCATTTCGGGCTGGATCTGACGGGGCCGAACGGCGGCGTGGTGCGCATCGACGACCTGCTGATCGAGGATGTGACGGGCGTGTTCCTGCGCGACATGTTCGGCTTTGTCGATGTGCGCGATTACGGCGCCATCGGCGACGGCAGCACGGACGACAGCGCCGCCTTCGCGGCGGCCGACGCGGCGGCGAACGGCCGCACGGTGCTGGTGTCGCCGGGCACCTACCGGCTGGGATCGAGCGTGACTCTGGACAACAAGGTGCGCTTCGAGGGGACGGTGACGGCGGCCGCGGATGTCATGCTGATCCTGCGCCGCAGCTTCGACTACAACACCTATCTCGATGCGTTCGGCGACGAGGTTCTGGCCTTCCGCAAGGCATGGCAGGCATTGCTGAACACGCCCGAGCACGAATCGCTGGACCTGTGCGGCCGGCGGATCGAGCTGAGCGGCCCCGTGGACATGCAGGCGGCGGTGCCGAACCGCGCCGGCTACGAGATCAGGCGGGTGATCCGCAACGGGCAGTTCAACTGCGTGAACGGCGCGGCGTGGGATACCGATACCGTCAGTTCCGCCGCGCGCTACAACCCGAACAACCCGCGCAAGCTGACCAATGTGGCGAATGTGGCCAACGTGCCGGTCGGTGCGCTGATCGAGGGCAAGGGCGTCGGGCGCGAGGTCTATGTCACCGCGAAGAGCATCGGCGCGGGCGAGTTGAGCCTGAGCCAGCCGCTTTGGGGACCGGACGGCAACCAGACCTACACGTTCAAGCGGTTCAAATACGCGCTGGATTTCTCCGGCTTCACCAAGATTTCCAAGATCACCATCGAGGACGTAGAATTCCAGTGTGCCGGGCGCGCCAGCGCGATCCTGTTGGCCACGGTGGGAGAGACGTTCCACGTGCGCGACTGCTATTTCAGCCGGCCGCGCGACCGGGGCATCACCTCTATCGGGTCGGGGTGCCAGGATTTGCAGATCGACCGCTGCCATTTCAATTCGAACGAGCAATCGGTGGATGCGCCCGCCCGCGTCTCGGTCGCGTTCAACGTCAACGCCAACGACGCCAAGATCCGCAACAACCGGTTCCAGCGGTTCCGCCATACCGGCATCCTGCATGGCGGCGGCCATATCATCGTCGGCAACCATGTGTTTCAGGGCGACGGGGTGACGGACGGGCCGCGGCTGTCGGGGATCACGCTGACCGACACCAATTCCAGCACGATCTTCACCGGCAACTACATCGACAACTGCTATATCGAGCTGGCCAACGAGCATGACGAGGCGCCGGATTTCGGCAACGAGTATTCGTTCGGCGGCGTGACGATCACCGGCAACATCTTCTTCACCTCGGACTGCGCGGCGGCGTTCAGCTTCATCGTGATCAAGCCCTATGGGCCGGGGCATTTCCTGCAGGGGCTGAGCGTGACGGGCAACACGTTCAAGTCGATCAGCGGGTCGATCGACCGGGTCGAGCGGGTGGACACCACCCATGCCGATCTGGATTATTTCCGCACCCGCAACGTGGTCTTCGAGGGCAACACGTTCAACGCCGTCAACGCGCCGTGCTACAATCCCGTGACGCTGGAGTTCAACCAGCAGAGCGATGCGGCGACATGGACGCTGAACTTCGGCGACCACCTGCCGTTCCGGGGCAATGCCCGCACCGTGTCGTCGGTGGTGACGCGCAGCGATATCCGTACCGCGTCGAACGCCAGGCTGTTCGCGATGCCGACGGCGGTCATCAATGCCGGGGCGGACCACGATTACGTGCAGCTTGAATGGCCAGAGGCGTGCCGGGGCCGGGTCTTTGTGACGGCGCGGGCCGACAAGCCGGCCTGACCGGCGCGGTCGGGGTTCGGTTCGGGCGCGGTCGGGACGGGATCGCGCCCCTGTCCGCCGGTGTCTGGCCGGCACGGGGACAAAGCCGCTTGCGGTCGCTGTGCTCTTCGGCCAAGGTTTTGCTGCGGAACATGCGACCGTGACGCCGTGCCGAAACCGCCGCACGACACGATGATGCAGATCAAGGACGGGAACAGGCCCGGCGGCGTAGTCGTTCATTGACGGTTGCCAGGAGGTTTTTCCATGTACAAGCACGCTCTTATCCCGGTCGCGCTCGACCCCGATCATATTCCCACCGACGCGCTTGCGGTCGCGCGGCGGCTGCTTGAGGAGGGCGGCCGCGTGACGGCGATCCATGTCATCGAGCCGTTGCCCGGCTACGTGTCGCAATACATGCCCGAAGAGGTCGAGAGCCGCCGCATCGAGGGGCTGACGACGCAGATGCAGGCCGCCTTTGCCAATGACGACGATGTGGCGCTCGAGGTGATCCGCGGCAATCCGGGGCGGTCGATCGTGGAATATGCCTCGCACCACAAGGTCGACCTGATCGTCGTCGCCTCGCACCGGCCCGGATTTCAGGATTACCTGCTGGGCTCGACCGCCGGGCGGATCGTGCGTCATGCGCAATGCTGCGTGCATGTGCTAAGGTAGCGGAACGCGGGTGCCGCCACCGCCCGCCGCGCCAACGAAAAGGACCAAGCCATGGTGACCATAGCCAGGGAGACGCACGTTCAGACCGTGCTGACCACGTTCGAGGTGCATCCGGGCACCTGCCAGGACCTGCTTGAGGAATTGCGCAGCGCCTATGACGAAGTCATCTCCAATCAGCCGGGTTTCATCGCGGCCGGCCTGCATGTGAACGACGCGCAGACCCGTATCGCCAATTACAGCCAGTGGGAGCGGCGCGAGGATTTCCAGGCCATGCTTCGCACCGAGGAGATGCGCCGGCGCAACCGCAAGATCGGCGGGCTGGCCAAGAGCTTCGAGCCGGTGATGTACGAGGTTGCGTCGGTGTTCGACTGATCCGGTCCGCGCCCCGATCCCGGCCGCGCGTCAGAACGCGATCCAGGTGCCGATCTTCACCCCGGCATCGCTGCCGCCCGTGATGTCGACCGGCACGCCGATCTCGAAATGCCGGCCGGGCGCGAATTCCCATGCCATCGACGGGACCAGCCGCAGATACGGGTCGGCATCCGGGTAAAGCCCGGTCTGCGCCTGAACGAAGACCTTCACGCCCGCCAGGATGTCGGTGCCCAGTGTCACATCCAGCTTGACCGCCACCTCCGCGCTTTCGGTGCGGTAGTGCAGAGCGGCATCGGCGGCGGCCCAGCCATGCGCCCAGGGCAGGTCCAGCCCGCGCCCCCAGGATCCGCCGATCTGCACGAACGGCTCGCGGCCCCCGCCGTACCGCGTCATGCCAAGCCCGCCCTGAACCGCGAACCTGTTTGCCGCGTCCAGTGGCCCGACCGCGCGAGACAGGTAGATCAGCGCACTGCCATCCCCGCCATCGGCCAGCCCCGCATCCAGCCCGAAGGTCAGGCGGTCGGACAATCCGCGTTCCGCCAGCAATGCATAATACCCCTCGGGTTCGAAGGTGGCCGTGCCATAGGTCGCGGGATCGGCGCTGAGCGTGTGGCTGAAGGTCAGGAAGGTGTTGCCCTCTCCGCGCGGCCATGCGCCGGCCACCGCCTGTCCGGCGGTCAGAACGAGGAACGGCAAGAGACGCAGGATGCCCATCGCCCGATCCTGCGCAATCGAGGTTAATGAAACCTGAACGCGGCCGGAAGCCGGGTGGACATGCGCGCGCCGCGTGGAAATGATGGGCGGCGCGGACGGACCCGAAACGGAGGATACCCGATGACCGACCTGCCAGTGGTGGGCGCACAGCTGACGACGCTGCTTCTGGACAGGCACCGCGACTGGCTGTTCGAGAAGGACCGCGATCTTGAACTGCCCGAATTCGCGTTGGCCGACGTGCTGCGCAACCCGGACCCGTTCATCGACATGGCGAAGGCCAAGCTCGACGGCTGGAACGGGCGGCTGGGCCTGCACGGGCCGTTCAACGGGTTCGAGGTCGATACCGCCGACCGCGACGTTCGTGCCGTGGTGCAGGCGCGGCTGGATGCCTGCCTCGATGCCTGCGGCCGGCTGGGCGCGCGGCAGATGGTGATCCATTCGCCCTATGATGCCTGGGACCATGCCAACCTGGGCCGCAAGCCGCGCGACCGGCAGCGCCGCGTTGGCGCGATTCTGGATACGCTGGCGCCGGTTCTGGACCGCGCCGCGTCGATGGGCGTCACGCTGGTGCTGGAGAACATCAAGGATGTCGATCCGGCCGAACGCGCCGCCGTTGTCGAGGCCGCAGCCAGCCCGGCGCTTCGGCTGTCGGTCGATACCGGCCACGCGCATTGGGCGCACCACAATTGCGGCGCGCCGTCGGCCGCCGGTTTCGTCGCCGCCGCCGGCGCGGCGCTGGACCATGTCCATTTGCAGGACACCGACGGCACCGCCGATTGCCACTGGCCGCTGGGGCAGGGCGATATCGACTTTGCCGCGATCTTCGCCGAACTGGCGGCGCTGCCGGTGCGCCCGCACCTGATCGTCGAGATCAACGATTTCGCCGAGGTGCCCGCCAGCGTCCGGCATCTGGCGGCGCTGGGGCTCGCGCAATAAGGGCGGCAGGCTGCCCCCGGATGCAGACCCCTATTGCGCTGCCACCTCTTCAGGGGCGGCCAGATCGGCGATGTCGAACATGATCCGCGTCAGGTCGAAATCCTTGGGCGTGTAGATCCGCGCAACGCCCATCGCGCGCAAGCGGGCCGCGTCCGCCTCGGGGATGATGCCGCCGGCCACCACCGGCACGTCGCCCAGCCCGGCCGCGCGCAGCCGGTCCATCAGCGCCGCGATCAGCGGCAGGTGGCTGCCCGACAGGATCGACAGGCCGATCACATGCGGGGCCTCGGCCTGTGCGGCGCGCACGATGTCATCCGGCGTCAGGCGGATGCCGTCATAGGCGATGTCCATGCCGCAATCGCGGGCGCGGGCGGCGATCTGTTCGGCGCCGTTCGAATGCCCGTCCAGCCCCGGCTTGCCGACCAGCAGCTTGAGCCGCCGCCCCAGCCGCGCCGATACCGCATCCACGCGGGTACGGATCGCGTCCAGCCCCTCGGTGCGGTTCGACGGCGCGGGCGACACCCCGGTCGGCGCGCGGTACTGGCCGAAGACATCGCGCACCACGTCGCCCCATTCGCCGGTGGTCACGCCGGCCCTGGCGGCGGCGATCGAGGGCGGCATGATGTTGCGCCCGTCCCGCGCGGCACGGCGCAGATCGTCCAGCGCGGCGCGCACCGCGCCCTCGTCGCGCGCGGCCTTCCAGAGCGACAGGCGCGCGATCTGGTCGGCCTCCGCCTCGGGATCGGCGGCCATGATCGTCTCCGGCCCGGCGGTCAGCGGCGACGGCTCGCCGTCGGTATGGACGTTGACGCCGATCACCGGTGTTGCGCCGCTTTCGACGCGGGCGATGCGAGCCGCGTTCGCCTCGACCAATTGCCGCTTCATGTAGCCGATCGCCGCCGCCGCGCCGCCCATCGCGTCGATCTGCGCCAGTTCGGCGCGCGCGCCGTCCTTCAGCGCGGCGACCTTTGCCGCCACAACCGGGTTGCCGTCGAACAGGTCGCCATAGTCGAGCAGGTCGGTCTCGTAGGCGAGGATCTGCTGCATCCTGAGCGACCATTGCTGATCCCAGGGGCGCGGCAGGCCCAGCGCCTCATTCCAGGCCGGAAGCTGCACGGCGCGGGCGCGGGCGTTCTTCGACAGGGTCACCGCCAGCGTTTCCAGCAGGATGCGGTAGACGTTGTTTTCCGGCTGCTGCTCGGTCAGGCCCAGCGAGTTGACCTGAACGCCATAGCGGAAGCGGCGGAATTTCGGATCCTCGACGCCGTAGCGTTCGGCCGTGATCTCGTCCCACAGCTCGACGAAGGCGCGCATCTTGCACATCTCGGTGACGAAGCGGATGCCGGCATTCACGAAGAACGAAATCCGCCCGACCATCGCCGGGAAATCCGCGGCACCCACCTTGCCGCGCAGATCGTCCAGAACGGCGATCGCCGTGGCCAGCGCAAAGGCAAGCTCCTGCTCGGGCGTCGCGCCGGCCTCTTGCAGGTGGTAGGAACACACGTTCATCGGGTTCCATTTCGGCATGTGGGCGCGCGTCCAGGCGGCGATGTCGGTGATCATCCGCAGGCTGGGCTCGGGCGGGCAGATATGGGTGCCGCGTGACAGGTATTCCTTGATGATGTCGTTCTGCACCGTACCTTGCAGCGCGGCGATGTCCGCACCCTGCCGTTCCGCCGCCGCGACATACAGCGCCAGCAGCCAGGGCGCGGTGGCGTTGATCGTCATCGAGGTGTTCATCCGCGCCAGCGGGATGCCCGCGAACAGCGCCTCCATGTCGCCCAGATGCGCCACCGGCACGCCGACCTTGCCGACCTCGCCGCGCGCCAGTTCGTGATCGCTGTCATAGCCGGTCTGGGTCGGCAGATCGAACGCCACGGACAGGCCGGTCTGCCCCTTGTCCAGGTTCGACCGGTACAGCGCATTGGACGCCGCGGCGGTGGAATGGCCGGCATAGGTGCGAAACAGCCAGGGGCGGTCGCGGTCACGGTCACGCGCACGGTCACGGGCCGGGGCAGGGGGCGGATCGGGGCGGACGCTCATCCAGGGGCCTTTCGCTGTAAATAAGGTGCGCAATTTTATGTCGCTGAATTGTTGGTATGCGGAATAATCGGTCGATGTCAATATGCCGCGCTGCGGCGGATTCCGGCAAGGCGCTTGCCGCAGGCGCGCAACACTGCCATGCACCGCTGACCATTCCTCGCCTGCCGGTGCCATGTTCCAACGCGTCGAGATTCCGCTGTGGCTGCTGATCCTGATCCTGCTGTTCGCGGCGGTCACGTTCCTGTCGCATTTCCTGTTTCCCTCGGTGCGCTGGTTCTTTCGCCGCCGCATGGAACGCGCGGTGGCCGAGCTGAACAAGCGGCTGGAACGCCCCATCCAGCCGTTCAAGCTGGCCCGGCGCTTCGACACGGTGCAGCGGCTGGTCTATGACCGCGAGGTGATGGCGGCCATCGCCGAGCACGCCGCCGAGGAGGGCATCCCCGAGAACGTGGCGATGGAGCGGGCCCGGCGATATGCGCGCGAAATCGTGCCGTCCTTTTCCACGCTGGTCTATTACCGGGTCACGATCCGCATTGCCCGCTGGCTCAGCCGCAAGCTTTACGATGTGCGGGTCGGCGGGTCCGAGGGCGGCGCGCTGCAAAAGCTGGACCCCGACGCGACGGTGATCTTCGTGATGAACCACCGCTCGAACATGGATTACGTGCTGATCACCTATCTTGTCGCCGAAAACTCGGCGCTGTCCTACGCGGTGGGCGAATGGGCGCGGGTCTGGCCGCTATCCTGGCTGATCCGGTCGATGGGCGCCTATTTCATCCGCCGCCGGTCGCGCAACGCGCTCTATCGCCGGGTGCTGGCGCGCTATGTGCAGATGGCGACCGAGGCGGGGGTGACGCAGGCGTTTTTCCCCGAGGGCGGGCTGAGCCTGGATGGCCGGGTGGGGCCGCCGAAGCTGGGGCTGCTCAGCTACGTTCTGTCGGCGTTCAACCCGGATGGCGGGCGCGACGTGGTGTTCGTGCCGGTGGCGCTGAACTACGACCGGGTGCTGGAGGACCGCCTGCTGACCGAGGCGGCGGCAGAGGGCGAGCGGCGGTTTCGCGGCTCGATCGGCAATGCCGTGCGCTTCGTGATCCGCTATGTCTGGCGGCGCTGGCGCGGGCAGGCGGTGCGCTTCGGCCATGCCGGGGTGCGGTTCGGTGCGCCGCTGTCGCTACGTGCCTACCTGGCGGAGCATCCGGGCCGCGACGTGAAAGAGGTCGGCCGCGAATTGCGCGCCCGGATCCGCGCGGTGCTGCCGGTTCTGGCGGCGCCGCTGGTCGCCTTTCTCGTGCGCAGCGATGGGCCGCTGCCGCGCGCCGCGCTGGTCGCCGCCGCGCAGGAGGTGCTTGACGGGCTGCCCGATCCGCTGGTCGGCCGCGATGCCGAAGCGGTGGTGGCGCAGGGCCTGGCCAACCTGACCTCGCGCGCGATTGTCGAGGAGACCGGCGGTAACATTCGCGCTGTCCCGGCAAATGCGGCCCTGCTGGATTATTACGCCAATTCGGCCGCCCAAGGGGTGGATCTGGCCGTATCGCCGCCCGGCGTCGAATTCGAGACGACATAAAATTACCGAAAATAAACCTGTGGGGTTGCAAAGTTTCGTATCGGACTCTATCCGAAGGGTGAGGCGCCGCGCTGTTGCGGCGTGGCACGACCGGCAAGGAGACCCGACGATGGCCTTGGACAGCAAGCCCGCGACCGCCACCGACGACATGCCCGGAAAGGACCTGTACGAGGTGGGAGAGATCCCGCCGCTGGGTCACGTCCCCGCGCAGATGCACGCCTGGGCGATCCGCCGCGAGCGGCACGGCGAGCCGGAGCAGTCGATGCAGATCGAGGTGGTGGACACGCCCCGCGTCGGCAGCCATGACGTGCTGGTCTTGGTGATGGCCGCGGGGGTCAACTACAACGGCGTCTGGGCCGGCCTGGGCGTTCCGATCAGCCCGTTCGACGTGCACGGCGCCGAGTATCACATCGCCGGGTCCGATGCCTCGGGCATCGTCTGGGCGGTGGGCGACAAGGTGCGCCGCTGGAAGGTCGGCGACGAGGTGGTGATCCACTGCAACCAGGATGACGGCGACGACGAGGCGTGCAACGGCGGCGATCCGATGTTCTCGGACAGCCAGCGGATCTGGGGCTACGAGACCCCGGACGGGTCCTTCGCGCAGTTCACCTGCGTGCAGTCGCAACAGCTGATGCCGCGCCCGCGGCACCTGACCTGGGAGGAAAGCGCCTGCTACACGCTGACGCTGGCCACCGCCTGGCGGATGCTGTTCGGCCACCACCCGCATGACCTGAAACCCGGCCAGAACGTGCTGGTCTGGGGCGCGTCGGGCGGGCTGGGAAGCTTTGCGATCCAGCTGATCAACACCGCCGGCGGCAATGCGATCGGCGTCATCTCGGACGAGGACAAGCGCGATTTCGTCATGGGGCTGGGCGCGAAGGGCGTCATCAACCGGCGCGATTTCGATTGCTGGGGCCAGTTGCCCAAGGTGAACACGCCCGAATACAAGACGTGGTTCACCGAGGTGCGCAAGTTCGGCAAGGCGATCTGGGACATCACCGGCAAGGGCGTGAATGTCGACATGGTGTTCGAGCATCCGGGCGAGGCGACGTTCCCCGTCTCGACCTTCGTGGTCAAGAAGGGCGGCATGGTGGTGATCTGCGCCGGGACCACCGGCTACAACCTGACGCTCGATGCGCGCTATCTGTGGATGCACCAGAAGCGCATCCAGGGCAGCCATTTCGCCCACCTGAAACAGGCGGCGTCGGCGAACAAGCTGATGGTCGAACGGCGCATCGACCCCTGCATGTCCGAGGTGTTCCCCTGGGCCGACATCCCCGCCGCCCACACCAAGATGCTGCGCAACGAGCATCGGCCGGGCAACATGGCGGTGCTGGTCCAGGCCCCGAAGACCGGGCTGCGCACGCTGGAGGATGCGCGCGAGGCGGGGCGCTGACGCGGCGCGCACCGGTTGCCCACATGGCCCCTTTTCGCCCGGCCCTGCGCCGGGCGTTTTCGCGTCCGCCGAATCACCCCGTGCGGGACGCCGCAATATCCCGGCTGGCGGCAGGCCGGGCGGTTTCGTTCAATCCGTTGAATTCATGCGATATTCGGCTTTTCAATCACTTGTTAACCCCGGCCTCCCCATTTTCGGGGAGTACCAAAATGCGAATGGATCGAAATAACCTTCCAGTTGTATGCTGGTTCTTAAGACTTCGTTAACCTTT
Source organism: uncultured Paracoccaceae bacterium (assembly GCA_947503765.1). Taxonomy (GTDB): domain Bacteria; phylum Pseudomonadota; class Alphaproteobacteria; order Rhodobacterales; family Rhodobacteraceae; genus Psychromarinibacter. Next base: position 62,838 of record CANNFA010000008.1, read on the forward strand.
CCCGAGGACAGATTGTGATGGCAAACGACTGGATAATCGACGTTCTTGCGGACCTGAGGGCCTTTGCCACGAAAAACGGGCTCTCTAAGACGGCCGAACAGCTTGACGACGCCACGCTGATCGCCGCCCTCGAACTCGAATCGCACGAGGGGAGGCGAGCGTTATCGTCACCGCGCAATGAAGGATCGGCTGGACTCGTTTATTGAGAGGATCCAGGGCGTCGGCAGCTTCGACTGTCTTCAGGACAGCATTACCGAATTGCGCGACATCTACGATGTCGGGCATGTCATCTACCACTCGCTGAACGGGAAGGGGCAGCAATACGCTGCCCTGACCTACCCGGTCTCCTGGGTCGATCATTACATCGACCAGGATTATTCGCGCGTCGATCCGGTCGTGCAGGGATGCTGGCGCCGGTTCCACCCGGTCGACTGGCGGCGGCTCGACTGGTCGGGGAAACCGGCGCGCGATTTCCTGGCCGAGGCGCGCGATGCCGGGGTCGGCAACCAGGGCTTCACCGTCCCGATTCGCGGCCCGTCCGGCCAATTCGCGCTGTTCACAATCTCCGACAGCCGCACCGACGCGCAATGGGAACGCTTCACCGAGGCTTCGGTGCGCGAGCTGATCCTGGCCGCGCATTACATCAACCAGAAGGCGCTGGAGCTGGACCGCGGCACCGACGAGCAGCCGATGCAGGCGCTCAGCCCGCGCGAGGTGGATGTCTGCACCCTGCTGGCCATGGGCTACAGCCGTGCGCAGGCGGCCGAATCGCTGTCGATCAGCGAACACACCCTGCGGGTCTATATCGAGGGCGCGCGCTTCAAGCTGGGGGCCTCCAACACCGTCCACGCCGTGGCGCGGGCGATGGTTCTGGGCCTTCTGGTGGTGTAGGCGGCGCGCAACGGTCGGTGCCTTAACCCGCGTTTAAACATGAGAGGGCAGCCTTGCCTGCAGACACACTGCAAGGAGGCTTCCCATGCTTCGCTATGTTTACGGCGACGATCTGCACCGGCATCCCCGGCTGCTCGATACGATGTTCAGGCACCGCGCGGCCCAGTTCCGCGACCGGCTTGGCTGGCAGGTCACGGTCGACGCGCAAGGCCATGAACGCGACGGCTACGACGCGATGAACCCGCTATACGTGATCTGGGAACGCGCCGATGGCAGCCATGGCGGCTCCATGCGGTTTCTGCCGACAACCGGGCAGACCATGGTGAACGACCATTTCCGGCACCTGGCCGGGGCAGAGATCGTGCACCCGCTTATCTGGGAATGCACCCGCTTCTGCCTTGCCCCCGATGCGGAAACGCGCATCTCGGCGGCGCTGCTGCTGGGCGGGCTGGAGATCGGGCTCGGGTTCTGCCTGACGGATTCGGTCGGCGTGTTCGATGCGCGCATGGTGCGGATCTATCGCCGCCTCGGCTGGGAGCCTGCGGTGCTGGGCAGCCAGGGCGCGGGCCGCGACGCGATCAGTGTCGGCCTCTGGACCTTTTCCGCCGCCGACCGCGGCGAATTGCTGGACAGGGCGGGCATCGCCGACGCGTTCAGCCAGGCCTGGTTCGACCAGTCCTTCGGTGCGCCCGGCATCGCGCTGGCCGCCACCGGCTGACGGGAAACGCGGCCCGGCGCAGGCGCCGCGAAAACCGGTTCCTTCCGCGGGAAATGCGCCGTAATGTCCGGGCCATGGCGCTCCCCGCATTGCAATTCTCCGAAGACCAGGCTGAAGCCTATGACAGCGTCGCCGAAATGCTCAAGGGCGCGGGCGTCGACCTGGTGGACGGCACGCTGACCCCGATGGCCGAGGGCGACCAGCGCGTCGCCGCGGTGATCGGCAAGGCCGGGTCCGGCAAGACCATGCTGCTGGCGCGCCTGACCGATGCGCTGGAAGAGGCCGGGGTTGAAATCGTGTCGGGCGACTGGGAGGGGCGCCGCCGCAAGGATCGCCGCACGCTGGCGATCCTCGCGCCCACCAATAAGGCGGCCAGCGTGCTGCGCAGCCGCGGCGTGCCCGCCACCACGATCCACCGCATCCTCTATACCCCGGTCTATGACCCGGAATACGAGAAGATCGCCGAATGGCTGGCCGGTACCGGCGAACGCCCGGCGATCGAGGGGCTGACCGACGCCGCGCTCGAGCGGGCGCGCGAGTTCTACCGCACGCACAAGTCGATCCCCGGCGCGCTGGCGGCGGCGGGGCTGCGCGGCTCGGATTTCATCAAGGGCTGGAAGCGGCGCGACGACCCGCTGGATATCGGGCTGGTGGACGAGGCGTCGATGCTCGACGACCGGCTTTACGACGACCTGCGAGAGATTTTCCCGACCCTGTTGCTGTTCGGCGACCCGGCGCAGCTTGCCCCGGTGGGCCAGTCCGGCGAAATGGTGTTCGACCGTTTTCAGGGCAAGCGCAAGCTGGAGCTCAGCCGCATCCACCGCCAGGCCGAGGGCAACCCGATTCTCGACCTTGCCCACGCGCTGGCCGATGACAGCGTCGGTTTCGAGGCGTTCGAGCGGATGGTGGAGGACGCGGCAGCGCGCGACCCGCGCGTCGTCGTCGCCCCCCGGGTCGAGGCCGGGCTGATGGCGCGCTCGCCGGTGCTGGTCTGGCGCAACAAGACGCGGGTGCGCCTGATCACGGCGTTCCGTGCCGCCTATGGCGCGCCGGGCGATGCGCTGCTGGAGGGCGAGCCGCTGATCTGCGACGGCATCGAGCTGCCGCTGAAGCATCGCAAGAAACGCATCGATCTGGAGGCCCGCGGCCTGATCAAGGGCGCGCAGGTGATCTTTCTCGGCCCCGGCCGCAAGGCCGGCTTCTCGCGGCTGCATGTCATCGGGGCCGAGGATCCGCAGATCTCCGCCGCCTCGATCATCAAGATCGAAACCCCCGACGCGGACGAGCCGTTCATCGCCTCGGCGGCGCGGATGGGCGCCGCGTTCCTGCACGGCGCGGCGGTGACGATCCACAAGGCGCAGGGCAGCCAGTGGCCCGATGTGCAGGTCTTCGCCCCCGACATCTGGGCAGCGGCGCAATCGGGCCGTATGGAGGCCGGGCTGCCGCTGTGGAAACGCCTCGCCTATGTCGCGATCACACGGGCGCAGGAACGATTGTACTGGGTCACCCGCTACCGGCTGGCGCGGCCCGAAGGCGCGCTGAGCGTGGCCGATCTGAAACCGCCGAAACCGGCACTGGAACTGCACGGAGAAGAGCAATGAGCAACACCATCATCATCACCGGGGCCAGCTCGGGCATCGGGCAGGCAACGGCCGAGCACTTCGCACAGCTTGGCTGGACCGTCGGCGCATTGGCGCGGCGCGCCGAGCCGCTAAACGACATGGCCGCCGCGCATCCCGGCATCGTCCCGCTGGCCGCCGACGTCACCGATGCGGAGGCCGTCAAGAACGCGATGGAACGCTTCCTGGACAAGGCCGGGCGGCTTGACGTGCTGTTCAACAATGCCGGCATGTTCGGCGTCGCCGAGCTGATCGACGAGGTGCCGCTGGATGTCTGGCAGCAGGTGGTGAACGTGAACCTCACCGGCATGTTCCTGATGGCGCAGGCGGCGTTCGGCCAGATGCGCCGGCAGGATCCGCGCGGCGGGCGGATCATCAACAACGGCTCGATCTCGGCCCATGTCCCGCGCGAGAAATCGGTCTGCTACACCACCACCAAGCACGCGGTCACCGGTCTCACCCGCTCGCTCAGCCTCGATGGCCGCGATCTCGATATCGGCTGCGGGCAGATCGACATCGGCAATGCGCGCACCCCGATGGTCGCCGCACAGCACGACCGCGCCCGCGCCGCCGGGACGGAACCCGACGCCTCGATGGACGTGTCCAACGTGGTCGAGGCGGTGGAGTTCATGGCGACCCGACCGCTCGAGGCGAACGTGCAGTTCATGACCGTCATGGCGCGGCGGATGCCCTTCATCGGCCGGGGCTGACCACCCGAAACGCCGCCGCGGCGCACCGGCGTTCCTCCTCATCTTGCCCGAAATACCTTGGGGAGCGCGAGGGGCAAAGCCCCTCGCCCCGGTCGGATCGCCAAAGGCGATCCGAACCCCCGGGCCCCTTCAACTCGACTGGCTGGCCTTCTCGATATAGCCGCGCAGTTCCTCGGCTTCGGTGCGCGCGTCGCGCAGGCCCTCCATCGCCGCGGACAGCTCCGCCTCGGTCTGCTGCAACTGGCTCGACAGGTCCAGCTCGCGCTGCTGGTAATAGGCGACGGCCTGGTCGCGCTGCTCCTCCGCCTCGTGAAGCTGCTGCGCCAGCCGGTCCAGCTCGTTCAGGTCCGCGCCCTTCACCCGTGAAAAGCGGTGGATCAGCCAGTGGGCGAACCAGCCCAGCACGAAGGCCACGAACAGGATCACCGCCGTCAGCGCTATGAATTCCAGTCTATTCATCGGGGGTCTCGGCCTCTTCGTCTGGCGGGCTGTCCGCGTTCGGGATTTCGGTGCCGGGGCGCAGCGGCGGCGGGGTCGCGGGCACGGCCGCATCGCCGGCTGTCTCGGTCTCGGGCGTGTCCTCGCCCTCGCCCTCGTCCGCGCTGCCGCTTTCGCCGGCGGGGGCGCCGCCGGACCCGTCTTCGGCGGGCGGGTTGTCCGGCGCGGCGGCCGCGCCCTCGCCCTCGCTGTCCCCGGCATCATCGTCCCCGGTAGGCGCGCTGCCGCCGTCTTCGGCAGAGGCATCCGTGTCCCGCACGCGCAGGGTGAATTCGATCCGCCGGTTCGCCTCGCGGCCTTCCTCGGTGTCGTTGTCGGCGATCGGGCGTTCCTCGCCATAGCCCTTGGCGGTCAGGTTCGCGGTCAGCACCCGGCGCGCCATCAGCGCCTCCAGCACCGCCTCCGCGCGGCGTTGCGACAGGCCGAGATTCATCGCCTCGCGGCCCTGGCTGTCGGTGTGCCCGGCGATCTCCATCGGCACCGCGGTGCAGTCGTTCATCACCTCGGTGATGCGGTCGATGCTGACCCGCGCGGCGCTGTCGATATTGGCAGAGCCGGGATCGAAGGTGATCTTGCGCGCGGCCAGGATCGCGTTGACCGCGTCCACGCATTCCTCGGGGGTCGGCAGGTCCGATTCGGGATCGAGCGCCTCCTGGTAGGTCACCTCGATCGCATATTCCCCCGAATCGCCCAGCTGCGCGCCCAGGATGCGCGAGATTTCGGCCCGCGCATCCGCGTTGCCGGTGTCGCCGCGTACCTCCAGGAAGTCGGGCTGCACCAGCAGCGCGCCGTTGGTCAGATAGCTGAGCGCCTCCAGCCCCGAGAACACGCGCCCGGGCCATCCCACGGGCAGCCCTTCGGCGACGCGCATCGCGCCGTCGATCTCGGCGGTGGAAAAGCGGGCGCGGGCGAATCCCTCGACCGCGCCGCGCAGCCGCTCGTCCGGCACCCGGCCGCGCAATTGCAGCAGCCCCTCGGGGCTGAGCGTGGCGACGAATTCGGGCGGGCCGTCATCATCCGCGGTGCCGCCCGCATCTTCCGGCTCGGGCCGCACCGCGTGCAGGCTGAACACGTCGGGCAGGGCGGCTTCCAGCTCGCCGACCACCTTGTCGAAGTCGCGCTGCCCGGTGGTCTCGGGCGCGACCAGCGTCACGTCGGCATCGGAAAAGGTGATCGACCCGCCGCCCAGCCGCGCCAGCGCGTCGATGCCGGTGATCACGGCGTCCGGCCAGCGCGGCGTCGGCACGCCGAGGCCAAGCCGGCAGGTCGCGTTGCCCTGCAGCCCCGCGGCCGCGGCGGCGGCGAGGATGCGGGCGCGCCCGTCCTCGGTATGGGCCGAGCAGGCATCGAATCGCCCGCCGGTCTCGTCCAGCAGAAAGCGCAGCGTGAAAGGCGTGATCACGGGTCGCGGCGCGCTGATGTCGAGGGTCAGCGCGATGCCGTCCGGCGCGCTTTCGCGCAGGCCGGTTTCCAGCCTGCGCTTCTGCGCGGCGCTGCCGGAGATCGCGGTGATGTCCACCCGCCCCGGCGCGACCGAGATCTTCGAGCGCGGCAGCGTCGCCAGCGCCTCGACCGCAAAGCCGATGGCCGGCTCCCATCCGGTCGGAACGGGGTAATCCGCCGCCTCCAGCAGATCGGCGATCCCGGCCTCGCCGGCCACCTCGGCGAGGTCGGCGACGATGCCGGTGCGGTCCATCGCCTGCGGCACCAGCCCGATCAGCGAGATGCCGTTGTCGTTGCGGAGGATCTCGATGGAAAAGTCCGGCGGGCGCACCGCGCGGCCGGCCGTCACCTCCATCCGGTCGATGACGTGGGTGGCGTCGACCACGGTGCCCGCCAGCGACAGCGCGTCGAACCGCGTCGCCTCGTTCGGGGCGGTGCCGGTCAGTGTCACCCGCAGCCCGTCCACCGACACCTTGGCCCAGTCGAGCCGTTCTTCAAGGAACAACCGGTCGATCTCGCGCAGCGACGTCCGCTCGATCCGTTCCACGATCAGCGCGGCGGCCAGGAGCGCGGCGGCGGCGGCGATGACAAAGGCGGCGGTCGTTGGGATCAGCGACGTGGATCTTCGCATGGGCGGCCTTGGCACTTCGCTTGACTGGTCTGCCGGGTCTCTTAGGCGCTTGCGCGGAAAGCTGCAATCATGCCAGCAGCGCCAAGGCAAGAAACAGCGCAACGATCAGCCCGGCATCGCGGTTCGACCGGAACAGGCGCAGACAGGTGTCGCCGTCGTCGATGTCCAGCCGGCCAAGCTGCCAGGCCATGTGCCAGCCCATCGCCCAGACCCCGCCCAAGGCCAGCACCAGCGCCAAAAGGTTCGATTCGGGTTGCGCCACCAGCGCGACGATCATCGCCATTCCCAGCAAGGTGAGCGCCAGCATCATGAAGATCTGCAGGTATTTCTTCGTCTTCGGCCCGAACAGCAGCGCGGTCGATTTCACCCCGATCAGCGCGTCGTCCTCCTTGTCCTGATGGGCATAGATCGTGTCGTAGAAGATCGTCCACGCGATTCCGCCCGCGTAGAGCAGCAGCATCGCGGGATGGAAGGTGCCGGTTACCGCCGCCCAACCCAGAAGCGCGCCCCAGTTGAACGCGAGGCCAAGGAAGATCTGCGGCCACCAGGTGAACCGCTTGGCAAAGGGGTATATGCATACGAAGACCAGCGACCCGATCCCGAGGCCAACCGCCAGCGGCGGAAAGGTCAGAAGGATGCCGAACGCCGCCAGCGCCTGCGCCGCCATCCAGACCGCTGCCTCCCGCGCGCTGACCTGCCCCGACGGGATCGGGCGGGATGCGGTGCGCGCCACGCTGCCGTCGATATTGCGGTCGGTGATGTCGTTCCAGGTGCAGCCCGCGCCGCGCATCAGCCAGGCGCCGATGGCGCAGGCCGCCATCACCCACGCCATCTGCCACGAGGCACCGCCCTGCCAAAGCGCGGCCAGCAGCGCCGACCACCAGCAGGGCAGCAGCAGCAGCCAGGTGCCGATCGGGCGGTCGGCGCGGCTCAGCCGCAGGTAGGGACGTACCCGGCGCGGCGCCAGCCGGTCCACCCAGTTTCCGCGCACCGCGTCGGCGACGGAGCCGGTGCTCTCTGGTGCATCGCTCATCGGCAACCTATCTTTGCATCCATGGTCAGGCTCTATGTAGATCACCCGCTTGCCCCGGAACAACCGGTTGCCCTGAATCGGGACCAGGCACATTACCTGTTCGGCGTGATGCGGCTGAAACAGGGGGATGCGGTTCGCCTGTTCAACGGGCATGCCGGCGAATACGCCGCCACTGTCGCGCAGACAGGCAAGCGCGGCGGAGAGTTGGTCGTCGGCGCGCAGACCGCGCCGCAGCGCGATCCGCCCGACCTGTGGCTGCTGTTCGCCCCGATCAAGAAGGCGCGCACCGATTTCATCGTGGAAAAGGCGACCGAGCTGGGCGCGGCGCGGATCCTGCCGGTGCAGACCGATTTCACCAATTCCGAGCGTGTGCGCCGCGACCGGCTTCAGACCCATGCGGTCGAGGCGGCCGAGCAATGCGGCGGCACCTTCGTGCCCCCGGTCGGGGATTTGCAGCGGCTGGGCAGGGTGCTGGATGACTGGCCCGCGGACAGAACGCTGCTGTTCTGCGACGAATCGCGCGTCGGCCCGGCAGAGGTGCTGACCGGCAGCCGCGGCAAATGGGCGATCCTGATCGGCCCCGAAGGCGGCTTCAGCCCGGAGGAACGCACGCGCCTGCGGGGCCTGCCGTTCGTGCGGCCGGTCAGCCTGGGCCCGCGGATCCTGCGCGCCGATACCGCCGCCGTGGCCGCCATCGCGCTGTGGCAGGCGGCACTGGGAGATTGGGCATGATTTTGCTTGGCATTGTGTACAATACCGGAATTTTCGCGCGATTGGCGGCGATTTGCGAACAAGGGCGCAAAACTGGCGGCGCCTTGCCACAGAATCGCCGCGCAACCATGACAGCATGTCCGGCATGTTCATCCGCACGCCGAGGCGACCTGCCATGACCTTCATCCGGCCCGAACTGCGCCGCCGGATATGGCGCTGGCGCGAGGTGCTGATCGGCCTGTTCGTGGCCGGGTGCGGCATGTTCTGGACGGTCAGCCAGACCGGCATCCTGGCCGCCATCGGCCTTGCGTTGACGATTGTCGGCGCGCTCGTGGTCTTTGCCGGGTTCCAGCGCACGCGCTTCCGGGTCGGTGCGGGCGGGCCGGGCGTGGTGCAGGTGACCGAACGGCAGGTGACCTATTACGGCCCGTTCGACGGCGGCGCGCTGTCGATCGATGCGCTGGTCCGGGTCGATCTCGACCCCGGGGCGCAGCCCTTTCCGGCCTGGATCCTGACCGAGGCGGGCGGAACCGTGCTTGCGATTCCGACCCATGCGGAAAACGCAGAGGCGCTGTTCGACGTGTTCGCCGCGCTCGACGGCATCCAGACCGAGAGCATGCTGACCAAGTTGCGCGGCAACCCGCGCGAGCGTGTGCGCATCTGGGACAGCGGGCCGCGCCGGCTCCATTGACTTTGCAGTGAAAACCTCTCAGGTCTGCCCGCTCATCGCGCTGGCAAGGGAACGCTTCGCATGTCCATACCGCAGGCGGGCGGCGGCCCCATCGAACACCATGAGCAACTGGCCGAGTATCTGGCCGACGGGTGCAAGCCCCCGGAAGACTGGCGCATCGGCACCGAGCACGAGAAATTCGGCTATTGCCGCGACACCCATCTGCCGCTGTCCTATGACGGGCCGCGCTCGATCAAGGCGATGCTGGAAGGCTTGCAGGCGCGGTTCGGCTGGCAGCCGGTGCTGGAAGCCGGCAACATCATCGGGCTGGAAAAGAACGGTGCCAACGTGTCGCTGGAGCCGGGCGGCCAGCTTGAATTGTCCGGCGCCCCGCTGGAGACGATCCACCAGACCTGCGACGAGGTGAACGAGCACCTGCGCGAGGTCAAGGAAGTGGCCGACGGCATCGGCGCCGGCTTCATCGGTCTGGGGGCGGCGCCCGAATGGACGCATGAGCAGATGTCGATGATGCCCAAGGGGCGTTACGCGCTGATGACCGGGTACATGGACAGGGTCGGCACCCACGGCAAGCAGATGATGTACCGCACCTGCACCGTGCAGGTGAACCTCGACTTCGGGTCCGAGGCCGACATGGTGCAGAAACTGCGCGTGGCGCTGGCGCTGCAACCCGTGGCGACCGCGCTCTTCGCCAATTCGCCGTTCTTCGAGGGCAAGCCGAACGGCCACAAGTCCTGGCGCAGCCGGATCTGGCGCGATCTCGATCCCGACCGCACCGGGATGCTGCCCTTCGTGTTCGAGGACGGCATGGGGTTCGAGCGCTACGCCGATTACGCGCTCGATGTGCCGATGTACTTCGTCTACCGGGACGGCGAGTATCTGGATGCCCGCGGCCAGTCATTCCGCGATTTCCTGAAGGGCGAATTGCCGGCGCTGCCGGGCGAGATGCCGACATTGTCGGACTGGGCCGACCACCTGACGACGATCTTCCCCGAGGCGCGGATCAAGAAATTCATCGAGATGCGCGGTGCCGATGGCGGGCCTTGGCGGCGGCTTTGCGCGCTTCCGGCGCTGTGGGTCGGGCTGACCTACGACCAGACCGCGCTGGATGCCGCATGGGATCTGGCCAAGGACTGGGATGCCGAAACCCGCGAGGAATGGCGCGTTGCCGCCTCTGTCTCGGCGCTGGATGCCGAAGTGGGCGGCCGCAAGATGCGCGACCTCGCGTCGGAGGTGATCGACATCGCGCGCGGCGGGCTCAAGGCGCGGGCGCGGCCGGGGCTTGGCGGCATGGTGCAGGACGAACGGCACTTCCTGCATGCGCTGGAGGACAGCGTCGAAAACGGCGCGGTCCCCGCCGACGAGCTGCTGGCGCGCTATCACGGCGAGTGGAACGGCGATCTGTCGCGGATCTACGAGGAATATTCGTACTGAATTCGGGACGGCGTGGGCGTCTGCATCCGTCGCTGTCCGCGCCCACGGCGCGCCGCTACTTCCCGCCGATCCGCGGCTCCGTCCCGGCGCGCAGCCGGGCGATGTTGGCCGCGTGCTTGAAGAAGACCAGCGCGCTCATCGCCGCGACCAGCACCGCGACATGCCAATGCAGCACCAGCAGCGCGAAGACGGGCGCGGCAAGCGCCGCCGTCAGCGCCGCCAGCGACGAGATGCGCAATGCCGCCGCCATGGCCAGCCACACCGCGCAGGCCATCAGCCCCATCGGCCAGTAGAGCGCCAGCAGCGTGCCCAGGTAGGTCGCCACCCCCTTGCCGCCGCGAAAGCCGGCAAAGCAGGACCACAGATGCCCGGCCATGGCGAACAGCGCCGCCGTGCCCGCGCCGTCCTCGCCCACCAGCCAGCGCGCGATCAGCACCGCCGCCGCGCCCTTGCCGGCATCGCCCAGCAAGGTCAGCAGCGCGGCCAGCCGGTTGCCGGTGCGCAGCACATTGGTCGCGCCGATATTGCCCGAGCCGACGCGCCGCAGATCGCCCAGCCCGAACAGCCGCGCCGTCAGCAGCCCGAACGACACGGAGCCGAGCAGATAGGCGAGGATCGCGGTCAGGATCAAAGGCAGCATGGGCGGTCGGCACCTTGTGCGGAGACGGGCGGCACCCGAGGCTTAGTCGACCTCGCCGATCAGTTCCAGCACGTAGGGGCCCAGCGCCTCGACGATCACGTCGACGCCTTTCGCGTTGGGATGGATGCCGTCCTGCTGCATGTATTCGGCCAGCGCCGTGTCCTGCGGCATGTCGCGCAGCGGCGCGAGGAAGTTCGGCCCGGCCAGCGCGCCGTATTCCGCCGCCAGTTCGGGAAAGATCGCGTCGAAGTCGCGCCGGTAATCCGGCCCGTAATTGCCGGGCGCGGCGATGCCGACCAGCAGCACCTTGACGCCCCGGTCCTTTGCCGCCGCAAGGATGCCCGACAGGTTCTCGCGCGTCACTGCCGGGTCGATGCCGCGCAGCGCGTCGTTCCCGCCAAGCGCCACGATCATCGCGTCCGCGCCTTCGTCCAGCGTCCATTCGACGCGCGACAGCCCGCCCTGCGACGTGTCGCCCGACACGCCGGCATTCATCACCTCCGCCGCGACGCCCTGTTCGTCCAGCCAGGTGTTCAGCTTCGGCACGAAGCCCTCGCCCTCGGCGACGCCGTAGCCTGCGGTCAAGCTGTCACCCAGCGCGGCGATGGTCAGATCGGCATCCTCGTCGGCGGCGGCCAGCGGCAACGGTGCGGCAAGCAGCCCGAGCGCCGCGGCGGCAACGAGCTTGCGCAGCCCGCGCATCGCCCCATATGGCTTGGAACGCCACCGAAGGACGCCGCCGATGACCGATCCCGCCATTTCCCTGAAGGACACCCGCCTGTCGCTGGCGGGCAATGCGGGGCCGGTGGACATTCTGCGCGGCGTCACGCTGGACGTGGCGCGGGGCGAAACGCTGGGGCTCGTGGGTCCGTCTGGCAGTGGCAAGTCGTCTCTCCTCATGCTGATGGGCGGTCTGGAGCGTGCCACCGGCGGCCGGATCGAGGTTCTGGGCCGCGATCTGACCGCGATGGGCGAGGACGCTCTCGCCCGGTTTCGTAGGGAACATATGGGTGTGGTCTTCCAATCCTTCCACCTGATTCCGACAATGACCGCCCTCGAGAACGTGGCGACGCCGCTGGAACTCGCCGGTCACGCGGATGCGTTCGAGCGTGCCGGGGCAGAGCTTGACGCGGTCGGGCTGGGGCCGCGCGCGAGCCATTATCCGGCGCAATTGTCGGGCGGCGAGCAGCAGCGCGTGGCGCTTGCCCGCGCCTCCGCGCCGCGCCCCGACATCCTGCTGGCGGACGAGCCGACGGGCAATCTCGACGGGGTGACCGGCACCGCGATCATGGATCTGCTGTTCGGCCTGCGCGACCGGCACGGCGCGACGCTGGTTCTGGTCACGCATGCGCCGGAACTCGCCGAACGCTGCGACCGGGTGGCCGAGCTGGTCGACGGCCGGCTGGCGCCGCCGGCACGGGCGGCGGCCGAATGAGCCTGCGCAATGCTGCTCGCATCGCGCGCCGGGAATTGCGCGGCGGGCTGTCCGGCTTTCGCGTGTTCCTTGCCTGCCTCGCGCTGGGCGTGGCCGCCATCGCCGCCGTCGGCACGGTGCGCCAGTCGATCGAGCTGGGCCTTGCCCGCAACGCCGCCGCGATCCTGGGCGGCGATGCCGAGATCGAGCTGACCTACCGCTTCGCGTCGGAGGCCGAACGCGCCTGGATGGACAGCGTGGCCGAGGAGGTCTCCGAAACCGTCGATTTCCGGTCGATGGCGGTGGCCGAAGACGGCACGCGCGGGCTGACGCAGGTGCGCGGCGTCGATGCGGCCTATCCGCTTTACGGCAATGTGGCGCTGGACCCGCCGATGCCGCTGGCCGAGGCGTTCGCGGGGCAGGGCGGGATGCCGGGTGCGGTGATGGACCCGGTGCTGATCGCGCGGCTGGGGCTGGAGGTCGGCGATATCTTCCGGCTTGGCCTGAACGAATTCGTCCTGAGCGCCGCGATCCTGCGCAACCCGGACGATGCCGGCGGTGCCTTCAACCTTGGGCCGCGCACCTTGCTGCGGCGCGCCGATCTGGCCGGTGCGGGCCTGATCCAGCCCGGCACCCTGTACGAGACCGAGTATCGCCTGCGCCTGCCGCCCGGCGCCGATCTTGCCGCGCTGGAAGCGGGCGCGAAGACCGCGCTGGAGGGGGCCGGCCACCGCTGGAACGACACCCGCAACGCCGCGCCGGGCACGTCGGAATTCGTGGACCGGCTGGGCAGTTTCCTGGTGCTGGTCGGGCTGGCGGGGCTGGCGGTCGGCGGGGTCGGCGTGTCGGCGGCGGTAAGGTCGTACCTTGACCGCAAGACGGCGGTGATCGCCACGCTCAAGACGCTGGGCGCCGAGACGCGGACGATCTTTGCCGCCTATGCGATGCAGATCGCGGTGCTGACCGGGCTGGGCGTGGCGCTGGGCCTGGTGCTGGGCGCGCTGCTGCCTCTGGCGGCACAGCCGGTCCTGGCGGCGCGGCTGCCGGTGCCGGCGGCGTTCGGGGTGCATCCCGGCCCGCTGGCCGAGGCGGCGCTTTACGGCGTGTTGGCGGCGGCGCTGTTCACGCTGTGGCCATTGGCGCGCAGCGAACAGGTGCGCGCCGCCGCGCTTTACCGCGAAGGCGCGCAGGGCGGCGCGCCGTTGCCGCGCTGGCCCTATGTCGCGGCGACGCTGGCGCTGCTGGCGGCGCTGGTCGGGGCGGCGGCATGGCTGTCGGGGCTGGCACGGCCGACGCTGTGGTCGGCGGCCGGGCTGCTGGCCGCGTTCGTGGCCCTGCTGGTCGTCGCCTGGGGCGTGCGGCACCTGGCCCGCCGCCTGGCACGGACGCCGCTTTTGCGCGGGCGCAGTGCGCTGCGCATGGCGCTGGGATCGGCCGGCGGGCCGGGCAGCGAGGCGGGATCGGTCGTGCTGTCGCTGGGGCTGGGGCTGACGGTGCTGGCCGCCGTGGGGCAGATCGACGCGAACCTGCGCGGCGCCATCGCCCGCGACCTGCCGGAGCGCGCGCCGGCCTATTTCGTCGTCGACATCCAGCCGGGCCAGCTGGATGCCTTCCGCGCCGCGGCCGAGGGCGATGCGGCCGTCACGCAGGTGCGCACCGCGCCGATGCTGCGCGGCGTCATCACCCGGATCAACGGCCGCCCCGCATCCGAGGTGGCGGGCGATTACTGGGTCTTGCAGGGCGATCGGGGCATCACCTATTCCGCCGCGCCGCCGCCGGGCGCGGAGGTGACGGCGGGCGAGTGGTGGCCCGAGGATTACGACGGCCCGCCGCTGGTCAGCTTTGCCGCCGCGGAGGCCGCGGAGATGGGGCTTTCGCTGGGCGACACGCTGACGGTCAACGTGCTGGGCCGTGACATCACCGCCGAGATCACCAGCTTCCGCCGGGTCGATTTCTCCAGCGCCGGGATGGGGTTCGTCCTGTCGATGAATCCCGGCGCACTGAGCGCCGCGCCGCACAGCCATATCGCCACGATCTACGCCGAACCGGAGGCCGAGGCGCGGCTCTTGCGCGAGATCGGCGGCCGCTGGCCGAACATCACCATGATCAGCGTGCGGTCGGCCATCGCGCGGGTGTCCGAGATCCTGTCGGGGATCGCGGCCGCCACCACCTACGGCGCGATGGCGACACTGGTCACCGGGTTCATCGTGCTGATCGGCGCGGCAGCTGCGGGCGAGCGGGCGCGCACCTACGAGGCGGCGGTGCTCAAGACGCTGGGCGCGACGCGCGCCACGGTGCTGGCCAATTTCGCGCTGCGCAGCGCCGTGTTCGGGCTGGCCGCCGGGCTGGTCGCGATCCTTGCGGGCGGGCTGGCCGGCTGGGCGGTGACGACATTCGTGATGGACACCGATTTCGTGTTCGAGCCGGTTTCCGCCATCCTGATCGTCACGGGCGGGGTGCTGGTGACGCTGATGGCCGGACTGGCCTTTGCCTGGCGGCCGCTGGCGGCGCGCCCCGCGCAGGTGCTGCGGGCGCAGGAATAGGCCGCAATCCGGCGATGGGGGCAAGGCGAAGCACGGCCCGGCCGCTTGCGCGCCCTATCCGCCCGGCGCCGTCCGGGTGAAGTGCAGCATTTCCTCCGTGCCATCCTCGGCCGGGGGCGTCGGGGTGCGGGTGAAGTTGCGCTCAAGGTACGTCATCACCTCGTCCGAGACGGGAAAGCGGCGCAGCATCACCTGTTCGACGTCATAGTCTTCGGCCACCGCGATCAATTCGGCGGGCGTTATGTTGCCCGCGTCGCGCCGCTTGAGCGAATAGACGACGATTTCCGGCGGCACCGGCAGCCCGGCGCGGTAGGCGTCCATCGGCCGGTCGGTCAGCACCCAGCCGTCCGTGCCATGCGCGGCCACCAGCGCGGCGGCGGCGCGATCCTGCGGCTTGTCGCCGGTCGGAACCTGCAACAGCGCGCCCGCCGCGATCATCGCGGCAAGGATCCAGATCGCCTTGGGCGCCTCCGTGCTGGCCCAGCGCCACAGCCCCGCCACCGCCGGCCCGCACAGCAGCGTCAGCGGCACCAGGAACAGCAGCGCGTGGTGATACCAGACCGGGTGATGGAAACACAGCGCAACCGCCCCCGTGACGAACCAGAGCGTCGCCACCCGCCCCGTCGGTGTCGGCCAGACCAGCGCGAAGCTGAGCAGCGCGGGCACGAGAAGCTGGGCGTTGCTGATCAACTCGTCGAGCACCTCGGTCGCGGATCCCGCGATGCTGCCCTGCGCGCGCAGCGTGTCCCCCACATGCGGCGCGATGATCTGGCCCAGGATCGGCTCTCCGGCGATCAACGCGATGGCGGTGAAGGAGGCGGCGGCCGCCCCCGCGACCAGGGCGCCGCCGCGCCAGCCGCGCGCAAGAACCGCCGCAAGGATCAGCGCCGGCACCGCTGCCATGACGAAGAACTTGATCTGAAGCGCCGCGCCCGTCAGCAGCCCGGCCAGCACGACGCGGCCCCAGCCGGGCGTGCCGCGCCGCAGCAGCAACTCGGCCGCAAGCAGGGCCACTGCGATGGCCGGAAGCCCGATCATCACCGAGACCGACAGCTTGGAATAGGACGACGACGCCGCCAGCAGTCCGACGCACCACCAGCCCGCCGCACGCCCCCAATCCTGCCGCACCAGAACGTAGACCGACCGCAGGATCAGCATCGAGAAGGCAAGAATGATCAGCCGCGCCGCAAATACCGAACTGCCCAGCAGCTTGTATTGCGCCGCGAGGATCCAGGTCAGCACCGGCGGCTGGTCGTTCCAGATGTCGCGGTAGGGGTGGAACCCGTTCGCCACCAGCAGCGACTTGCCGAGGTTGATGCCCTCGTCGGTGTCGAATTCGTAATGGGTCCACCATTGCGACAGCAGCGACAGGAGCAGCGCGAAGGCCAGCGCGGGCAGCCACGGCTCCAGCCATGCCGGGATGCGGCCGGGCGGAAAAGCGGGATCGGGCGTCGCGCCGTGGGCAGGGGTCATGCGGCGGCGATAGCCGATGCTCCGCAGGATCACAACAGGTCGCGCCGCGGGCCTGCGGTGACGCCAGAGGATATCGCGTTCAGTTTAATTCAGCCGCCGGGGCCAACGCGCCCTTCTTCGAAAACGCTGCCTCGCCCCGGCCGCTGACGACTTGAATCCGAATGACCGCGACGCGCTTCAAACCCTGCTCATGGCACCGCCGAAACGCGGATGTTCGTGCGCGCCCGCAGCGGCGCGGCTGTCCAGCAGGTCCAGCACATCGTCAAGCGCCTCTGCCGCGCGATCCCAGCGCCGCTCCTGCGGGCCGCCAAGCTGCCGGTCCATCGCCATCGTCGCCGCGCCGTGCAGCGTGAACCAGACCGTCCGCGCCAGCGCATCGGACGCCGGTGCAGCGGCAGCCCTGTCCGGCAGTGCCGCATCGAGGTTCCGGGCGATCGGGCGGATCGCGATGTCGAACAGGTCGATCCCGGAGCCGCCGGTGTCGTGGTCCGGCGCGAAGATCAGCCGGTAGATCGCCGGGCTTTCCCGTGCAAGCCCGAGGATCCGCCTGCCGCCATCGCGGATGCGCTGCATGGGCGGGGTGCCGGGTGCCTCCGTATCGGTTGCGATCAGGATCCGGCCATCGGCGGAAAGATCGTGGACGGCCTGCATGCGCGCCTGCTCAAGCAGATCGCCCTTGCTGCGGAAATGGGCATAGAGCGCGGGCGCGCTGCACCCGATCCGCCGCGCCAGGACCGACAGCGACAGGCTTCCGGGGGTGCCGCGCAACAGCGCAAGGGACTCGGAAATCGCACGTCCCTTGATATCGATGGCGTCTTCTTTCTTCGGCCGGGCCATGAAGAAATCCGGTGTTTTTCGCGGGCCGCCATGCCCCGAGGCGCCGAATGCGCGCGGGGCGGCGTCGCCCATACCGCCATAACCTATGGTTCCGCGGCATCTTTGAAACCCGTCGAACGCAATATGTGATCGGACCGGCAGGAATTCTCCGACGCGGCCGGGGGTGCGGGGCCGATGGACGCGCGCGGCCGGACATGGTTTATCGGTACGCGCGAGATCACGGCAGGAAGGAACGCCATGACCGGCACGCTGCACAACCGTCCGCGCTATGCCGCGCGGCTGAATGCGTTCAAGCGCAAGGGCGGCGGCATCGCCGACATGATCGCGGCCGCCGGCCGGGTCGGCGGGCTGGATGCGGCCGATCTGAACTATCCCGACCATTTCGACGGCCAGACAGCGGCCGGCCTGTCGCGGATGCTGGCCGATCAGGGCATGGCGGCGAACGGGCTGGCGATGCGCTATTACACTGAGGCCGAATTCGCCATCGGCGCCTTCACCAATCCCGACCCGGCCATCCGCCGCGCCGCCATCGACCTGACGAAACGCGGCATCGACGCGGCGGCGGAGATGGGCGCGCCGCTGATGACGCTGTGGATGGGGCAGGACGGGTTCGACTATGCGTTCCAGCTTGATTACGCCGCCGCCTGGGATGCCACCATCGCCGCCCTGCAGGAGGTCGCGGATCATAACCCCGCTGTCGCCATATCCATCGAGTACAAGCCGAACGAGCCGCGCGCCTTCGCGCTGATGCCCGATATCGGCACGACGCTGCTGGGCGTGACGGAGGCAGATCGTCCCAACCTGGGCGTGACGCTGGATTTCGCGCATGTGCTTTATGCCGACGAGATGCCGGCCCATTCCGCGCGGCTGGTCGACCGGCATTCGCGGCTGCTGGGGGTGCATCTGAACGACGGCTACGGCAAGCGCGATGACGGGCTGATGGTGGGAACGGTGCATCCCGTGCAGACGGTGGAGCTGTTCGTGGAACTGTCGCGCATCGGCTATGATGGCGTGATCTATTTCGACACCTTCCCCGATCAGTCCGGCCTGTCGCCGGTGGAAGAGGCGCGCACCAATATCGAGATCGCGGAACGCCTGCGCGCGCTGGCCGGGCCGCTGGCGCGGGATGGGGCGCTGGCGGCGGCGATTGCCCGGCAGGACGCGGCGGAAAGCCAGCGGATCGTGGCCCGCGCGCTCTATGGCGGCGCGGCATGAGCGGGGTCTTCGTCGTCGGCGCGCTGCACTGGGACGTCGTGGTCGATGCGCCCCACCTGCCAAGGCTGGACGAGACGGTGACGGGGCGCGCCGTCGCCTACCGGTTCGGCGGCAAGGGCGGCAATCAGGCGGTGGCCGCCGCGCGCTTCGGCGCCTCTGCGGCGATGGCCGGGCGGGTCGGCGGCGATGCCTTCGGCGAGAACATGCTACGCGTGCTGGATGCCGCCGGGGTCGACCGGATCCAGGTGCGCGTGGTGGACGGCGCTTCGGGGATGAGCGTGGCGATCACCGATGCCAATGCCGGCTATGGCGCCGTGATCGTGTCGGGCGTCAATGCCGGGATCGTGCCACATCAGATCGAGGTGCCGCGTGATACAGGTGTACTGCTGCTGCAGAACGAGATCCCAGAGCCGGTGAACCTTGCAGTGGCGCAAAAGGCGCCCGAGCAGACGCTGGTGATCCTGAACGCGGCCCCGGCGCGGCCGGTGGATGCGCGCCTGCTGGAGCGGGTGGATGTGCTGGTGGTCAACCGCGTCGAGGCTGCGGTGCTGACCGGGCAGGATCCCGAAACAACGGATACCGAGGCGGCGCTGGCCGCGCTACGGCGCATGGGGCCGGGGGCGGTGATCGTGACCCTTGGCAGCGACGGGCTGATCGGGGCGGGGCCTGAAGGGCGCGTGTTCCGGCGGCGCGCGCATGCGGTCAAGGCGATGTCGACCCACGGGGCGGGGGATGCCTTCATCGGCGCGCTGGCGGCGGACCTGGTACAGGGCGCGGCGCTGGCGCCGGCCTGCGATTTCGCGCAGGCCGCCGCGGCGCTGGTGGTCGCCACCGATCCCGCGCGGCGCGAGCGGTTGACGCGAGCCGATGTGGCGGCGTTCCGGGGCGGATAGGCCGCCCGCCGACCCGCCCGCCGCCTTATACGTCCAGCGAATAGAACTCCGCCGCGGTGCCGCCGAACACCCTTGCGCGTTCGGCGCCGGACAAACCTGCGGTCAGCGCCTCGGCGGCTTCGCGCCAAGCGTCGTATTCGCAGACCAGCCGCACCACCGGCCAGTCCGACCCCCACATCACCCGGTCGGGGCCGAACACCGTCAGGACATGCTCGGCATAGGGGCGCAGCGCCTCGACCGTCCAGTCGCCATCGGTTTCGGTCACGATCCCCGACAGCTTGCAGTAGGCGTCGGTGTCGTCGGCGATCTTCTTCATCCCGTCGGCCCAGAAGCGGAAATTCTCGTCCGAATGATCGCGGATCTGCGGTTTCATGCAGTGATCCACGACCGTCTTCATCTGCGGATAGCGCGTCAGGATCTGGTGGAAATTCGCCAGGTGGCGCGGGAAACCCAGCGCGTCGAAGGTCAGGCCCAGTTCCGCCAGCGCGCCGTAGGCCCATTGCACGTCGTCCCGCAGCATCCAGTCGTCATCGGGGATGTCCTGGATCATCGGCCGCACGCCCTTGAATTTCGGGTGCTTGGCCAGCCGTTCCAGATGCGCGCGGTGCTCGGGCCGCTCGAAGTCGACCCAGCCGACGACACCGGCGATATGCGGCGTCGCATCGGCGAGGCCCAGCATGTACTCGGTCTCTTCCACCGTCGGGGCGGCCTGCACCAGAACCGTATGGTCGATCCGGTGCGCCGCGCGGGCCGCATCCAGATCGGCGGGGAAATAGGTGCGGGCCAGCGTCGCGTTGTCCATCGGCATCCAGCCGTAATCGCCCCGTGCGGGGTTCCAGAAATGCTGGTGCGCATCCACCTGTGCCATGGTCAAGCCTCCTGTCCGGTCGGGGCGTCCTTGCGCATCAGCCCCTCTGCCTTCAAATCCTGCCACAGTGCGGCGGGGATGTCCGCGCGCACCGCAGCCAGGTTCGATTCCATCTCGGCCACGCCCTGCCCGCCGGGGATCACCGAGACCACGGCGGGATGCAGCAGCGGAAAGCGGAACGCGGCATCCACAAGGCGCACGTCGTGGCGGGTGCAGACCGCCTCGATCCGGCGCACGCGGTCCAGGATCTCTGGCGGGGCGGGGTCGTAGTTGTAGTACGCCCCCTCGCGCGGGCCGGTGGCGAGGATGCCCGAATTGTACGGCCCGCCGATCACGATGCCGATGCCCTGTCGCTCGCAGAGCGGCAGGAAGCTGTCCAGCGCCTCCTGCTCCAGCAGGGTATAGCGCCCGGCCAGCAGGAACAGGTCGAAATCGCCGCGCTCGGCAAGCCATTGCGCGGGCTGCCATTCGTTGATCCCCGCGCCGAACGCGCCGATCACGCCCTGGTCGCGCAGCTCGCTGAGCGCGCGGTAGCCGCCCTCCATGAACTCGGCCAGCCTTGCATCCAGCGCCTCCTGGGTGCGGTGGTTGAACAGGTCCAGATCGTGGGCATAAAGGATATCGACCCGCGACACGCCCAGCCGTTCCAGCGAGAAGTCGAGGCTGCGCATCACGCCGTCATAGCCGTAATCGTAGACTTCCTGCCGGGCGGGCACGTCGAACCACTTGTCCCTGCCGTCGCGTTCCTCTGGCGGGCAGGCGCGCAGAAGCCGGCCGACCTTGGTGGACAGCACGTATTCGCCGCGCGGCTTGCCGCGCAGGAACCGGTTGATCCGCGTTTCCGACAGCCCCAGCCCGTAAAGCGGCGCAGTGTCGTAGTACCGCGCGCCGTTCTGCCAGGCGATGTTCAGCAGATCGTCCACCTCGGTATCGGTGACCGCCCGGTAGAGATTGCCGATCGGCGCGCCGCCAAAGCCCATTTCCGTGAAGGTCAGCCCGCCCGTTCCGCGCCTGTCCCAGTGCCGTGTCGCGATGGTCATCGGTCCCTCCCTGTTGGTCCGCCGCGCGGGTTCGGGGTGACGTTAGTGCAGGATGCGGCGGGATGGAACAGCCCGGTGCCGGACATGCCGTGCGCCGCCGCATAACGTCTTGCGTTCGGCGGATCGGGCGGTAGGCTCGGCCGAAATCGGGAGGATACGGGATGAGCAGGCGCAGACAGCTCTTTGGCAACCGCAAGTCGGGGATCGCCAAAGGGGGCGGGACATGACCGGCCCCGAGACGCAGGAGCGGCAGGGCCGGCTGGCGCGCGATCTGGCCGACCTGATGCTGGTGCCGGGCCTGTCGGGCCACGAGGACCGCGTGCGCCGGGCCATCGCCGGCAAGCTGTCCGAGGACGGGATCGACAGCCGCTCGGACCGGCTGGGCAACCTGATTGCGACATTCGAGGGGGCGGAAGACGCGCCTTCGGTCATGCTTTTTACACATATGGATCAATTGGGATTCATTGTGCGAAAAGTGGAAGAGGACGGGTTGATCCGGGTCGAGCGGCTTGGCGGCGTGCCCGAGCGCGCGCTTGCCTCGCAGCCGGTGCTGCTGTGCGGTGCCAAGGGAGACGTGGCGGGGATCATCTACAACAAGGCGCATCACGCCACCCAGCCGGACGAGAAGTTCACCGTCACCAAGACCCCCGATCTGCGGATCGACACCGGCCACGGATCGAAAGCGGCGGTCGAGGCGGCGGGGATCGCGATCGGAACGCCGGTGGTCTACCGGCCGCACGTCCTGCCGCTGGCGAACGGGCGCATAGCAGGCACCAGCGTCGACGACCGTGCCGGCTGTGCCGTGCTGGTCGAGGTGGCGCGCGCCATGGCGGCGCGGGAAGGCGGGCCGACCGTGCATGTCGTGTTCACGACGCAAGAGGAATTCAACCTGCGCGGCGCCCAGGTCGCGGCGCAGACGCTGAAGCCCGATATCGCTGTGCAGATCGACATCATGCTGACCAGCGACACCCCAGAAATGGCCGACCGCGGCGAGATGCTGCTTGGCGGCGGGCCGGGGATCAGCCTTTATTCCTTCCACGGGCGCGGCACGCTGAACGGCGTGATCCCGCACCCGTCGGCCGTGCGGCTGATGGAGGATACCGCGGCCGCCGAGGGCCTGACGCTGCAACGATCCGCACAAGTCGGCGTATTGACGGATCTGTCCTATGTGCAGCTCGTGGGCGAGGGGGTTGTCGCGATAGATGCGGGATTCCCGATGCGCTATTCCCATTCCAGCCTTGAAATGTGCGATCTGTCCGATCTGGAGGGGCTGACGCAATTGCTGATCGCGGCGGCGGCGCGGATCGGGCCGGATTTCGACCTCCTGAGGGACGGCGCATGACCTATACGCTGGGGATCGACATCGGCACCTATCAATCCAAGGGCGTGCTGGTCGACGGCAGCGGCAACATCGTCGCCGAGGCGCGGGTTCCGCATGAAATGATCGTGCCGCGCCCCGGCTGGGCGGAACACCGCGCCGACGAGGATTGGTGGGACAATTTCAAGGCGATCACGCGCGAGATTCTGGCCACCGCGAAGGCCAGCGGCATCGACCCGGCCGAAATCGCCTGTATCGGCACCAGCGGCATCGGCCCCTGCATGCTGCCGGTGGACAAGGATGGCACGCCGCTGATGAACGCGGTGCTCTACGGCGTCGACAGCCGCGCCGGCGCCGAGATCGAGGAACTGACCGCCCGGATCGGCGAGGACACGATCATGGCGCGCTGCGGCAACGCGCTGACCTCGCAATCGGTGGGGCCCAAGATCCTGTGGCTGGCGCGCAACCGGCCCGAGATCTTCGCGCGCACGGCGCAGGTGCTGAACTCCACCAGCTACCTGACCTATCGGCTGACGGGCGAATACACGGTCGACCATTATACCGCCGCCAATTTCACCCCGCTCTATGATGTCAACGCGCAGGACTGGGCCGCCGACCTGGCCGAGGGGATCGTGCCGCTGGACCGGCTGCCAAGGCTGCTGTGGTCGACCGAGATCGCAGGCCATGTGACCGCCGCCGCCGCCGCCGAGACGGGGCTGGCCGAGGGAACGCCGGTGACCGCCGGCACCATCGACGCCGCCGCCGAGGCGGTCAGCGTCGGTGTGCGCCGCCCCGGCGACATGATGATGATGTACGGCTCGACCGTGTTCATCATCCAGGTCACGGCCGAACGGGTGAACGACGCGCGGCTGTGGTATGCGCCCTGGCTTTACCCCGGCGCGCATGCCTCGATGGCGGGGCTGGCCACGTCGGGCACGCTGACCCACTGGTTCCGCGACCGGTTCGCCCGCGAATTGCCGCGAGAGACGGCGTTCGAGGCGCTGTCGGCAGAGGCTGCCGCCTCGCCCCCCGGCGCGAACGGGGTGCTGATGCTGCCCTATTTCGCGGGCGAGCGGACACCGATCCACGACCCGTATGCCAAGGGCGCCTTTTTCGGCCTGAACCTCACGCATACGCGCGGCGACCTGTTCCGCGCGCTGATCGAAGGGATCGCCAGCGGCACCGCGCATGTGTTCGAGACCTATGCCGAGGTCGGCGCGCCGCCCAAGCGGATCCTCGCGGTGGGCGGCGGCACCAACAATCCGGTCTGGCTGCAATCGACGTCCGATTATGGCGGGCTGCCGCAGATCGTCTGCGAAAAGACCGTGGGCGCGTCCTATGGCGATGCCTTCCTGGCCGCCTGCGCGGTGGGGCGGGCGGCCCCCGATGACATCGAGGCGTGGAACCCCGCGGTGCGCACCGTCACGCCAGAGGATCACCCGGTGGTCAAACGGCAATACGCGCTGTTCAAGCGGCTGCACGGCCAGACCCGCGACATCGCGCGGGAACTGGACGGGCTGTCGTGACCCGGCGCCCGGACGCGGCCCGGGACACACCATGATGCAGGACCGGTTGCAGACCGCGCTGGCCGAACTCGGCGCCGCCCTGTCCGGTATCGACGCGGGCGAGGTGGAAACCGCCTGCGACCGGATCGCGGGCGCGCGGCGCATCGTGCTCTATGGCTGCGGCCGCGAGGGGCTGATGATGCGCGGCCTGGCGATGCGGCTCTATCACCTGGGGCTGGATGCGCATGTGCAGGGAGAGATGGGGACGCCGCCCGTGGGGCCGGGCGATCTGCTGATCGTCTCGGCCGGGCCGGGGGAACTGGCCACCGTCACCGCCCTGATGCGCGTCGCGCAGGAGGCCGGCGCCGGCGTGCTGTTCCTGACGGCGAGGCCGGATACGGCCAGCGCCGCGCTGGCCGAAATGATCCTCACGATCCCCGCCCAGACCATGGCAAGCGACCGCTCCGGCGCGGCCAGCGCGGTGCTGCCGATGGGTTCGGTCTATGAAGGCGCGATGTTCGTGCTGTTCGAGATCGTGATCGACATGCTGCGCACCCGGCTGGGCGTGACCCCCGAGGCGATGCGCGCCAACCACACCAATCTGGAGTGAAAGATGCGCTATGAGATGATGCTGCCGCACCAGATTCGCGCCGCGATCGCCGCGAATACGCCGGTGATCCTGCCGCTGGGGGTGCTGGAATACCATGGCGAGCATATGGCCGTGGGCATGGACACGCTGGCCGTGACACGCATCTTCGACCGGCTGGAGCAGGAGATGGATCTGGTGATCCTGCCGCCCTTTGCCTATGGCGCGGCCAGCCATGCGGTGCGCGGTCCCGAAGGCGGCACGCTGCATGTCGATGCCGGCCGCATCGCGCCGCTGGCCGAGGAGATGTTCCATTCCCTGCTGCGGATCGGGTTTCGCAACATCCACGGCTTCGTGCATCACCAGACGGAGAACTTCGTGGCCGGGATGCCGACCGATCTGGCCTTCCGCTTCGCCGGGCGGCAGGCGGTGTTCCGGTTCCTCGAGGCGGAACGCGGCGAGGGCTGGTGGGGCAGCGGGCAGATGCAGGATTACTACGACCAGCACGAGGCGGGGACCGATCCGTTCAACTGGGTGCGGGTGCATCCGCTGATGGACGAGGGCATCACCGCCCGCTACCCGTTCGATCATGCCGGGATCGGGGAAACCTCGCTGATGCTGGCGCTGGCGCCCGACGCGGTGGACCGGGACCGGCTGGCCGAGAACGACACCTGGTATACCGAAAGCGCGGTGGAGGCGACGGCGGAGCTGGGCGAGCAAGGCTGCGCGATGATCATGGAGAGGCTGCGGCGCCTGCTGGGCTGATTGAATACGGCGGGGTGGGATGGACGTTCCGCCCATATCGTAAAGCCGCGCTTCGCCGGCGCGCGCGGCGGCGATCCGCACCGATGAACCCCTCGATTTATCCCGGCCGCACCCACTATCGTTCAACGCGTTGCGCAAGCGGCAGCAAATCGCCGCCGCGTGGGAGCGCGCCGGCGATGCGCGGCGGCCAGCGGCCTTTATTCCGCGCGGGCGCCACGGGTCAAGGAATCGCCGTGGAGCATTTGCAGCGCCACCCCACGGGCAGGCGCACGCCCGGCGCCCCCTTTCCCCCGCGCCCGCTTTACCCCGCCGGTCCTTGGCGCTACATCCGGCGATGCCAGCACAAACAGGGATAGCCCGATGCCCGACGACCTGATCAACTCCTACCGGACCGGCCCCGACGAGAACGGCCGTTTCGGCCTGCATGGCGGGCGGTTCGTGTCGGAAACGCTGATGCCGCTGATCCTCGACCTCGAGGCGTGCTACGAGCATGCCAAGACCGACCAGAGCTTCTGGGACGAGATGGACTTCCTGTGGAAGCATTATGTCGGCCGGCCCTCGCCGCTGTATTTTGCGGAACGCATGACCGAGCGGCTGGGCGGTGCGAAAATCTACCTCAAGCGCGACGAGCTGAACCATACCGGCGCGCACAAGATCAACAACGTGCTGGGCCAGATCATCCTTGCCCGCCGCATGGGCAAGACCCGGATCATCGCGGAAACCGGCGCGGGCCAGCACGGCGTGGCGACGGCGACGGTCTGTGCCAAGTTCGGGCTGAAATGCATCGTCTACATGGGCGCGCATGACGTGGAACGGCAGAAACCCAACGTGTTCCGCATGCGCCTGCTGGGCGCCGAGGTGGTGCCGGTCACCTCCGGGCGCGGCACGCTCAAGGACGCGATGAACGATGCCCTGCGCGACTGGGTGACCAATGTGCGCGACACGTTCTACTGCATCGGAACGGTGGCGGGGCCGCACCCCTACCCGGCGATGGTGCGCGATTTTCAAAGCATCATCGGCAAGGAAGCCAAGGCGCAGATGCAGGAGGCCGAGGGCCGGCTTCCCGATACGATCATCGCCGCGATCGGCGGCGGGTCGAACGCGATGGGCCTGTTCCATCCGTTCCTCGACGACAAGGATGTGCGGATCATCGGGGTGGAGGCGGGCGGCAAGGGTGTCGACGAGAAGATGCAGCATTGCGCGTCGCTGACCGGCGGGCGGCCCGGCGTGCTGCATGGCAACCGGACCTATCTGCTGCAGGACGATGACGGGCAAATCCTGGAAGGCCACTCGATTTCCGCGGGGCTCGACTATCCCGGCATCGGGCCCGAGCATTCCTGGCTGCACGATACCAAGCGCGCCGAATATGTCGCCATCACCGATGCCGAGGCGCTTGAGGCGTTCCAGCTGTGCTGCGAGACCGAGGGGATCATCCCCGCGCTGGAGCCGTCCCACGCGCTGGCCCATGTGATGAAGATCGCGCCGGACCTGCCGAAGGATCACATCATCTGCATGAACCTGTGCGGGCGGGGCGACAAGGATATCTATACCGTCGCCCGCGCGCTGGGCATGGAGATGGGCGACGCCGACTGAGCCGGTCCGGCCGGACGCCCCCATTATTGCGGCATAAACCAAAGGTCTATGCGGATCGGCGCGCGGCTTATGGCGGCGGCGCTAAACCCGTGTTCAATGGGCAGTGGCGAGATATCGGCGCATTTCCGGGACAGCCGGCGACCAACGGCGGCTTTGACACCCGGATATGTTCTGAAAGGACACGACCATGAACACCATGTTCAAACTCACGGCGCTTTCCCTGCTGCTTGGCAGCGTTGCCTCCGTCGCCTCCGCGCGGGATGCCGATTTCCGGCAGCTCGACACCAATGACGACGGCTATGTCGACCAGGCCGAGCTCGAATCCTATTTCGGGACCGAGGCCGCGCAGTCGATTCTCGGCCGCGACGACGCGGACGGCGACAATCGCCTGTCGCGGGACGAGGCAATCGCGGCGGATAACCGCGACGACGATCCGAACGATCCCGATGACGACGACGATCTGGACAACCCCGACGACGATGTCGAGGTCGAGCTGGACGACGACCCGAACGATCCCGAGGACGACGATGACGACGATGATCGTGATGACGACGATGATGACGATGACCGGGATGACGACCGGGACGACAACGACGACGACGATGACGACGACGATGATTGAGCCGGGCGGCGCACCGCGCCGGACCTGACCGGGCACCACCGCCGGATCCGCGCCGAAACGCGGGTCCGGCCTTTTCGGGCATTGAAATGACACGAATGTTCCAGACCTTCGTATTCGGCGCCGCGCTGGCGCTTGCCACGCTTCCGGCTGCGGCGCAGGCCGGGCCTGTCGAGGACAGCGTGATCCGGCAATTGCGCGCGCAGGGCTTCTCGCGGATCGAGGTTGCGCGCACCATGCTGGGCCGCGTGCGCATCGTCGCGCGCTCTGCAGAGCTGGAGCGCGAGATCATCGTCGACCCGCGCACCGGCGAAATCCTGCGCGACTATTGGGCGGAACACGGCGACCGGCGGCCGGGGGGATTGCTCGACCCGACCGGCAACGGCGATAACGCGGATGATGGCGATGACGGCGACACCGGCGATGTCGGGGACGAAGGCGATGACGACAACGACAACGATGACAACGACAACGATGACGACGACGGCGATGACGACGACGGCGATGACGACGATGACGATGGCGGGGACGATGATGGCGACGGCGGCGACGATGGCGACGACTGATCGCGGCCCCGTCTTCTGATGGGCCGGGCGGCGCGCCGGCTGCGCATCATGGTGGCTTTGGTCTTTGCCGTGCAGGTCATCTGCGCGGTGTTCTTCGTCTCGGAGATCCTCGCCTCCGTGCTGGGGCTGCCGGTCGGCCCGCTTGACTGGCATGTGCACGAGTTGATGGAGATCGGCGCCGCGCTGGG
The DNA here is from genome assembly GCA_947503765.1 of uncultured Paracoccaceae bacterium. Taxonomy (GTDB): domain Bacteria; phylum Pseudomonadota; class Alphaproteobacteria; order Rhodobacterales; family Rhodobacteraceae; genus Psychromarinibacter. The sequence goes on from CANNFA010000008.1 coordinate 91,277, forward strand.
GCTGATCCTGGGCGTGGTGTTCGGGTTTTTCATTCTCAGGATCGTGATGGCGCGGTCGGCGGCGGTGGAAAGCCAGCTGCGCGCCGCGTCGGGCGCCTTCATGGAGCTTCTGGAGGAACGGTTCGACGACTGGTCCCTGACGCCCGCGGAACGCGATGTGGCGCTGTTCGCGATGAAGGGGCTGTCCACGTCGGAAATCGCCGCTCTGCGCCGCACGTCCGAAGGCACGGTAAAGGCGCAAAGCAACGCGATCTACCGCAAGGCCGGGGTCAGCGGGCGGTCGCAGCTTCTGAGCCTGTTCATCGACGATCTGATGGGCGACGGGCTGGTCGGGCAACCGGGATAAAGCCGCGTGCGACCATGCCGCATCGGGCCGGCGGATCGATCAGCGCGGCTGGCCGGCGGGAAGCGCGTGGCGTTCGAGCACCTCGAACGAGACGATATCCAGCGCGCGGATATGCGTTGCGGCAAGGTCGACATCGGGCGCGCAGCCTTCGTCATGGGCCTGCAGGAACCGTCCGGCGCACAGGCACCAGCGGTCGCCCGGCTTCAGCCCGGCAAAGCCGAAATCGGGGCGCGGCGTCGACAGGTCGTTGCCGACATATTTCGAGTAGGCGAGGAACTCCGCCGTCATAACCGCACAGACCGTATGGCTGCCGGCATCTTCCGCGCAGGTGTCGCAATTGCCGTTGCGGAAATAGCCGGTGACCGGATCGGTCCCGCAGGTTTCGAGCGGCTCTCCCAATACGTTGATCGACGGGTCGGGGGTCATCGCGGCGCTCCTCTGTGGTCGGCCCGCCGATATGCGGACAATCCGAGTGTAGCCCTCTTCGGCAATCCATCAAACGGTGCGGTTCACCGCCCGGCCGCGGATCACCGGAAGCGGTCCACGAGTTTTTGCAGCGCGCTGCGCGCGTCGGGGGCCTCTTCCGGCTTTGTTGCGGGGGCTTCCGGTTCGGGGGCGGTTTTCGGCGGCGGTGTATCGGCGGATGTGCGCGGCGGCACGGTGCGCAGCGCGACCGCGTTCATGAAGCGCCCGGCATCGCCCGCCGCCAGATCCGGCGCCCCGTCCGAGATGCCGCGCAGCAGATCGTCCAGCCAGTCCCGATCCGCCTTGGCAAAATCGTGCAGCACGTAATGCGAGACCATGTCCTTGTGCCCCGGATGGCCGATGCCGATGCGAACCCGCTGATATGCATCGCCGATCTGCCCGTGCAGCGAGCGCAGACCATTATGCCCGGCATGGCCGCCGCCCGTCTTGACCCGGCACTTGCCGGGGGCGAGGTCCAGCTCGTCGTGGAACACGGTCACGTCGCCGGGGGCCAGCTTGTAGAACTGCATCGCCGCGCCGACCGAATTGCCCGACAGGTTCATGTAGGTTTCCGGCTTGAGCAGCAGCACCTTTTCCGTGCCCAGCCGCCCCTCTGCCAGCTGGCCGCGGAATTTCGCGCGCCACGGGCCGAAACCGTGATCGGCGGCGATCCGGTCCACGGCCATGTAGCCGATATTGTGCCGGTTGCCGGCATATTTCGCACCCGGATTCCCGAGACCGACGAAAAGGCGCATGGGGCAGGCTCCGCTCCTGTATCGCCCCCATCTAGCCCCCGCATTTGCAGGACGCAACGCCGGGGCGCACGCGGTCAGTGCCCGGCGGACATCCCGGCCAGCCAGCCCAGCCCGTCGCCGGTGCGCCCGCCGGGGTGGTATTCGGCACTGATCCAGCCGTCATAGCCGGCCTCGGCCAGCGCCGCGAGAAATCCGGCAAAGTCGATCTCTCCGCTGCCCGGCTCGTGCCGGCCCGGGGCGTCCCCGATCTGCACATGACGGACCAGCGGCGCGCAGTCCCGCCATGTGCCGGTCACGTCGCCGGTGATGACATGCGCATGATAGCTGTCGAATTGCAGGCCCAGATTGGCCGCGCCGACCTCGCCGATCACCTCGGCCGCCTGGGCGAAATCGTTGAGGAAATAGCCCGGCTTGTCCTGCGGGTTCAACGGCTCGATCGTCAGGCTCTGGCCCGGCGCCTCGGCTGCGGCCCAGCCGAGGTTGCGCAGGAAGGTTTGCTGCGCCTCGGGCCCCTCGGCCTCGCCGGCCATGATGTGGATGTGCTGTGCCCCCAGACGCCTTGCATAGCGCAGAACGCGCCTGAAATCGCGGCGAAAGCGGTCTTCCAGCCCGGGCACGGCGGCATAACCGAGCGGCCCGCCGGCATAGTTCGGCGGCGGCGCGTTGATCAGCGCCAGCGGCAGGCCCGTGGCGTGCAGCTCGCGCAGGATGTCGGCGGCGGGATCGTCATAGGGGAACAGAACCTCGACCCCGTCGAACCCGGCCTCGGACGCGGCATCGAACCGTTCCAGAAAGGGCAATTCGGTGAACAGCATCGTCAGGTTGGCGGCGATTTTCGGCATCAGGTCAGGTCGCTCTCGGGGATGACGGGAAAGAACGCGCCGCCGGACCACAGCCCGAACCAGGGGGTGCCGTCCACCGCCTCGGTCGTGCCCAGATCCACCAGCCGGTAGAAGGTCTTGCGGTCGATCAGCGCCTCCAGCCCCGCGCGCACCATCACGTAGGGCGACGGCTCGCCGGTCTCAGGATCGCGCGCCACGCGGATCGGGTGGTCGGGGCCGGCGGTCACGACGTCGTCCACATGGGTGACGAAGGTCAGGCGCTGGTCCTTTCCGGTACCCTCGGCCTCGACATCCACCGCGACGAAGGGCGCGTCGTCGACCGTGATGCCGACCTTCTCGACGGGGGTGACGAGGAAATAGGCGTCGCCGTCCTTGCGCAGGATCGACGAGAACAGCTTGACCAGCGGTTTCCGGCCGATCGGCGTGCCAAGGTAGAACCACGTCCCGTCGCGCGCGATGCGCATGTCCAGATCGCCGCAGAATGGCGGGTTCCACAGGTGGACGGGCGGCGGCCCCTTGCCGCCGGCGGCCTTTGCTGCCGCGACCAGCGATTGCGTCATGGTATCCGCCGTTTGGCCGGATACCGGGTCTGCCGCCGCATCGGGGGCGGGTTTCACGATCATTTGTCCGCTCCCGCGTTTTGTCATTTGTGCTTTCGGCGTTACCTGCCGATACTGAGCCGACTGATAGCGCACAAGCAGGAGCTTTTCCATGGCCGACCCAGAGAACCTGGTTGCCGAAATCGAGGCGCTGGGCGCGCGGCTGATCGAGGCGGAGCAGAGCATCTCGCGCCGGTTCATCGGCCAGAAGAAGGTGATCGAGCTGGTCCTGTCAACGCTGGTCTGCGGCGGCCACGGGCTGCTGATCGGGCTTCCGGGGCTGGGCAAGACGCGGCTGATCGAGGCGCTGGGCACGGTGATGGGGCTGGACGAGGCGCGGGTGCAGTTCACCCCCGACCTGATGCCCGCCGACATCCTCGGCTCGGAGGTGCTGGAAACCGGCAGCGATGGCAGCCGGTCGTTCAAGTTCATCGAAGGCCCGGTGTTCTGCCAGTTGCTGATGGCCGACGAGATCAACCGCGCCAGCCCGCGCACCCAATCGGCGCTGCTGCAGGCGATGCAGGAGCATTCGGTCACCATCGCCGGCCAGCCCCACGCGCTGCCCGCGCCGTTTCACGTTCTTGCCACGCAGAACCCCATCGAGCAGGAGGGCACCTATCCGCTGCCCGAGGCGCAGCTTGACCGGTTCCTGCTCCAGATCGACGTCGATTATCCGACCCGCGATTTCGAGCGTGACATCCTGATCGCCACCACCGGCACCGAGGACGCGCAGTCGCATGCCGTGTTCACCGCCGAGGAACTGATCGCCGCGCAGCGCCTGGTGCGCCGGATGCCGGTGGGCGAGGCGGTGGTCGAGCTGATCCTCGATCTGGTGCGCGCCTGCCGCCCCGGAGAGCCGGAAGCCTCGGACGAGGTCAACGCCTCGGTCGGCTGGGGCCCCGGCCCGCGCGCCGCGCAGGCGCTGATGCTGACGGTGCGCGCACGGGCGCTGCTGGACGGGCGGCTTGCCCCCTCGGCCGAGGATGTGCTGGCGATGGCGCGGCCGGTCCTGACCCACCGCATGGCGCTGACCTTTGCGGCGCGGGCGCGCGGCGAGAGCCTGGGCGCGGTGATCGACAGCGTCGCGGAACAGGTCACGCGCGTCGAGGCCGCCGCGTGACCACGGCCGCCGCCTATCGCCAGAAGGCCGAGGGTCTTGCCGGGGGGATGCCGCCGCTGCTGGCCGAGGCCGAGCATCTGGCGCAGGCCGTCATGCTGGGCTTTCACGGGCGCAGGCGCGGCGGCATGGGCGACGAGTTCTGGCAATACCGCCCCGCGCGCAGCGGCGATCCGCGCCGGCTGATCGACTGGCGCCGGTCGGGCCGGTCCGACACGCATTTCGTGCAGGAAAAGGAATGGCAGGCGGCGCAATCGGTGTTCCTGTGGGTCGACGAGGCGCAGTCGATGGATTTCACCGGCGATCCGGCGCGCGCCACCAAGGCCGAGCGTGGCAAGCTGTTGGCGCTGGCGATCGCGGTGCTGCTGATCCGGGGCGGCGAGCGGGTGGCGCTTGCGGCGCTGGGCACGCCGCCGCGCGCGTCGCAACTGCAATTGCTGCGCATCGCCGAACGCTTTGCCGGCCGCCCCGAGGCGCCCGATTACGGCGCGCCCGTGCTGCGCAACCTCGCGCCGCAGTCCCGCGCGCTGTTCGTGTCGGATTTCCTGGGCGATCCCGCCCCGCTCGAGGCGCAGCTTGCCCAGGCGGCGGATCGCGGCGTGCGCGGCGTGCTGTGCCAGGTGCTCGACCCGGCCGAAGAGGCGTTTCCCTTCGACGGGCGCACGATCTTCGAGAGCATGGGCGGAACGCTGCGGCACGAGACGCTGAAGGCCGGCGATCTGAAGGGTCGCTACCTTGACCGGCTGGCGCAGCGCAAGGCGCGGCTGGCCGATCTGGCACGCGCCGTGGGCTGGCAATATCATTGCCATCACACCGGCCAACCCGCGCAATCGGCGCTGCTGTACCTTTACGGCGCGCTGGAGCGGCGGCGCTAGATGTTCACCATCGGATCCATAGGGTTCACCGCGCCATGGCTGCTTCTGGGGCTGCTGGCGCTGCCGATCCTGTGGCTGCTGCTGCGCGCGGTGCCGCCGGCGCCGATCCGGCGGATGTTTCCCGGCGTGGCGCTGCTGCTGGGCCTGACCGACGACGAGACGCAGACCGACAAGACGCCGTGGTGGCTGCTGCTGCTGCGCGCACTGGCGGTGGCGCTGATCATCCTGGGCTTTGCCGGGCCGGTGCTGAACCCGCGCGCCGAGACGGCGGGCAGCGGCCCGCTGCTGATCGTGATGGACGGCACCTGGGCCGATGCGCCCGGCTGGACGCGGCGGCTGGACCGGGTGGAGGCGGCGCTGGCCGAGGCGGGGCGCAGCGGCCGGCCGGTGGCGCTTGTGTCGCTGACCGACCTGCCCGGCGGCGATCTGCCATTCCGTGCCGCCGGCGACTGGCTGCCGGAACTGGCCGGCCTTGCGCCGAAGCCGTGGCTGCCCGATGCCGAGGCGGTGGCCGACTGGGCCGCCGCGCTGCCGGAAGACGGGTTCGACACGTTCTGGCTGTCGGACGGGCTGGCGCGCGGCAGCCGCGCGGATCTGCTTGCGGCGCTGGAAGGGCATGGCGACGTGACCGTGTTCCAGTCGCCGCACCCGGTTCTGGCGCTGCGGCCCGCCGGGTTCGCAAAGGACAAGGTCGCGCTGACCGCGATCCGCGCCGCTGGCGGCGCAGTGCGCGAGGCGACCGTTTCGGCGCGCGGGCTGGACCCTTCCGGGATCGAGCGCGAACTGGCACGCGAGGATCTGGATTTTGAAGCGGGCGCGACCGAGGCCACGCTTGAGCTGGACCTGCCGCCCGAGTTGCGCAACCGCGTCAGCCGGTTCGAGATCACTGGCCTGCGCTCTGCCGGAGCGGTCAGCCTGACCGATGATGCACTGCGCCGCCGCGAGGTGGCGCTGATTGCCGGCCGCGACGACCGCGAGGGGTTGGAGCTGCTGTCGCCGCTGCACTACCTGCAAAAGGCGCTGGCCCCCAGTGCCGACCTGATCGAGGGCGATCTGCTGGACATCCTGCTGGCCAACCCGGACGTGCTGATCCTGGCCGATGTGGCCACCGTCAGCGAGGGCGAGGAAGCGCCGCTGCTGGACTGGGTGGACCAGGGCGGCCTGCTGCTGCGGTTCGCCGGGCCGCGGCTGGCCGGATCGGATATCAGCCGCGCCGAGGAAGACCCGCTGATGCCGGTGCGGCTGCGCGCCGGCGGACGCAATATCGGCGGCGCCATGAGCTGGGGCGAGCCGAAGAAGCTGCGCCCCTTTGCCGAAACCTCGCCATTCTTCGGGCTGGATGTGCCGGATGACGTGACCGTATCCAGCCAGGTTATGGCGCAGCCCGATCCGCAATTGTCCCAGCGGGTGATCGCCGCGCTGGCGGACGGGACGCCCCTGGTCACGCGCAAGCGGGTGGGCCAAGGGCAGGTGGTGCTGTTCCACGTCTCGGCCAATGCCGAATGGTCGACGCTGCCGCTGTCGGGCCTGTTCGTGCAGATGCTGGAACGGCTGGCCGTCTCGACCCGGCCGGCAGAGCCGTCGGCCGAGGATCTGGCCGGAACGGTCTGGGCGCCCGACGCGGTGCTGGACGGGTTCGGCGTGGTGCGGGATGCGGGCAATCTGGCCGGGGTGCCCGGCGAGCGGATCGCCGATGGCCTGCCCGGCCCGGACATGCCGCCGGGGCTGTATACCGGCGAGGACCGGCGCATCGCGGTGAACGTGGTCGGCCCGGACACGGTGCTGGCCGCGGCAGAGTGGCCGGCCTCGGTCCCGGTGGTCGGGTTGGAGGTGCAGGCGGAGACGCGGCTGGGCGGCTGGCTGCTGGCGGCGGCGCTGGCGCTGCTTTGCGTCGATATCCTGGCCTCGCTGTGGATTTCCGGGCGGTTGCCGCGCCCCGGATCCCGCGGCGTCGCTGCCGCGCTTGCGGGGCTGGTGCTGCTGGCGGTGCCGGGCCCGTCGCCCGCGCAGGACAGCGGCGACGCGCTGGCGCTGGCCGCCACGTCCGAGGTGGTGCTGGCCCATGTGGTCACCGGCGATGCAGAGGTCGACAAGGTCGCCGAGGCGGGGCTGCGCGGGCTGAGCCAGGTGCTTTGGGCGCGCACCTCAATCGAGCCGGCCGATCCGATCGCGGTGAACCTGGAAACCGACGAGCTGGCCTTCTTTCCGTTCCTCTACTGGCCGATCAGCGAGGGCCAGCCGATCCCGTCCGATGCCGCCTATGCGCGGCTGAACCGCTATCTGCGGCATGGCGGCATGATCCTGTTCGATACCCGCGACGCCGACATCGCCGGCTTCGGCGCCGCCAGCGCCAATGGCCGCAAGCTGCAACGCCTGGCCGCGCCGCTGGACATCCCGCCGCTGGAGCCGATCCCGGAGGATCACGTCCTGACGCGGACCTTCTATCTGCTGCAGGATTTCCCCGGCCGATACGCGGGCCGCGACATCTGGGTCGAGGCCGCGCCGCCCGATGCCGAGGCGATCGAGGGGATGCCGTTCCGCGATCTCAACGACAACGTGACGCCGGTGGTGATCGGCGGCAACGACTGGGCCGCGGCCTGGGCGGTGGATGCGCGCGGCAAGCCGATGTTCCCGGTGGGCCGGGGCGTCGGCGGGCAGCGCCAGCGCGAGATCGCGCTGCGGTTCGGGGTGAACCTGGTCATGCATGTGCTGACCGGCAACTACAAGAGCGACCAGGTGCATGTCCCGGCCTTGCTGGACCGGCTGGGGCAATAAGATGTCGGGCGGCGCCTGTGCCGGGCGCCGGCTGGGGGCGCCGCCCCCAGACCCCCGAGGTATTTTTGGCAAGATGAGGAAGGGAGACCTGGCTTGACCGGCTCGATCATCTTCGATCCCCTGCTGGACTGGCCGCTGGTCTGGGGGGCGCTGGCGCTGGGCGTGCTGTTCGTGGCGGCCGCCCTGTGGCGCGGGCTGTCCGGCTGGTGGCTGCGCGGTCTGGCGGCGGCGGTTCTGGGGGTGGCGCTGGTGAACCCGTCGCTGCAGCGCGAGGAGCGGGCGGCACTGAGCGACATCGTGATCCTGGTGGTCGACGAAAGCGCCAGCCAGCGGATTGCGGAGCGCCCGGCGCAGACCGAACGGGCGGTGGCGGCGGTGGAGGCCGCGGTCGCCGCGCTGGACAACACCGAGTTGCGGATCGTGCCGCTGGGCGACGCGGACGCGGATCGCGGCACGCTGCTGATGTCGGCGCTGGCCGAGGCGATGGCGGAGGAGCCGCGCGCGCGGCTGGCGGGCGCGATCCTGCTGACGGACGGGCAATTGCACGATCTGGACCGGGCGCCGGACATGCCGGCGCCGCTGCACGTGCTGCTGACCGGCGAGGCGGGTGACTGGGACCGGCGGCTGCTGGTGACCAGCGCGCCGGCCTTCGCGATCCTCGGCGAGCCGGTGAGCCTGCGGCTGCGGATCGAGGATCAGGGCGCGGTTCCGCCGGGCGAGGGCGGCACCGCGCTGCTGCGGATCGCGGTGGATGGCGGGGCGCCGCAGGCCTACGAGGTGCCGGTCGGGCAGGATCTGGAACTGCCGGTGACGCTGCCGCATGGCGGGATGAACGTGATCCGCTTCACCCTGCCCGAGGCGGAGGGCGAGTTGACCGACCGCAACAATTCGGCGGTGGTGCAGATCAACGGGGTGCGCGACCGGCTGCGGGTGCTGCTGGTGTCCGGAGAGCCGCATCCCGGCGAGCGGACGTGGCGCAACCTGCTGAAATCCGACAGTTCTGTCGATCTGGTGCATTTCACCATCCTGCGCCCGCCCGAGAAACAGGACGGCGTGCCGGTCAACGAGCTGTCGCTGATCGCCTTTCCGACGCGGGAATTGTTCATCGACAAGATCGACGAGTTCGATCTGATCATCTTCGACCGCTACAAGCGGCGCGGGATCCTGCCGTCGCTCTATCTCGACAACGTGCGGCAATATGTCGAGGATGGCGGCGCGGTGCTGGTGGCGGCGGGGCCGGATTTCGCCACCGCCAATTCGCTGTTCCGCTCGCCCCTGTCCGCGATCCTGCCGGCGGCGCCGACCAGCCGGGTGATCGAGGAAGGATACCGCCCGCAGATCACCGACCTGGGCGAAAAGCACCCGGTCACTGCCGGGCTGGAGGCGTTCGCGCCGGACGGGGCGGACGAGGACGGGCCGGGCTGGGGGCGCTGGTTCCGGCTGATCGACCTGGAGGCGACATCCGGCGACACGGTGATGTCGGCGATGGACGGGCGGCCGCTGCTGGTGCTGAACCGGGTCGGCGAGGGGCGCATCGCGCTGCTGGGATCGGATCACGCCTGGCTGTGGAACCGGGGCTTCGAGGGGGGCGGGCCGCAACTGGAATTGCTGCGGCGGCTGGCCCACTGGATGATGAAGGAGCCGGACCTGGAGGAGGAGGCGCTGAGCGCCGCCGCCGAGGGCCGGACGATGACGATCACCCGCCGCACGCTGGGCGATGCCGTGGGCGATGTGGAACTGACCGGGCCGGACGGCGCGGTGACGATGGTGCCGCTGGAAGAGGTCGCGCCGGGGCGGTTCGAGGCGACGGTGGAAGGCCCGCAGATCGGCCTTTACCGCTTGCGGGAAGGCGACCGCGAGGCGGTGATCGCGCTTGGCCCGGCCGCGCCGAAGGAATTCGAGGCGACGATCGCGAGCGGCGAGGCGCTGATGCCGGCGGTCGAGCGGACCGGCGGCGGGATCGCGCGGATCGAGGACGGTGTGCCCGATCTGCGGCAGGTCCGTGCCGGGCGTCCCGCCGTGGGGCGCGGCTGGCTGGGGATCACGCCGCGCGGCGCGTACCTGACCGCCGATGTCAGCCTGACCCCGCTTGTCTCGGGCTGGCTGTTCCTGCTGGCGGCATCGCTTCTGATGGTCGGGGCGTGGCTTCGCGAGGGCCGGCGCTGAAGGGCGGGCCGATCCGCCCGCTGTGCCTTGCCACGCGCCGCCGGGCACACGATATTGAGAGCAGGCAAAAGGGAGACCGGCGATGGAGATGCCCCGGCCGCAGGCGGCGATACTGGACAAGAAGGACCGGGTGGTCGAACGCCTGCACGGGATCTTGCCCGATGAAGCCGTGATCCACGAGGAGCACGAGGTGCGCGCCTATGAATGCGACGCGCTGACCGCCTATCGCTGTCCGCCTCTGGCCGCCGTCCTGCCCGCGACGACCGAAGAGGTCGCGGCGGTGCTGAAGATCTGCCACGAGGAAGGCGTGCCGGTCGTGCCGCGCGGCTCGGGCACGTCGCTGGCGGGCGGGGCGCTGCCCACCGCCGACAGCGTGATCCTGGGCGTCGCGCGCCTGACCGAGGTGCTGGAGACGGATTACGCCAACCGCTTCATCCGGGTGCAGGCCGGGCGCACCAACCTGAGCGTGTCCGGCGCGGTCGAGGATGACGGGTTCTTCTACGCGCCCGACCCGTCGAGCCAGCTTGCCTGTGCCATCGCCGGCAATATCGGGATGAATTCGGGCGGTGCGCATTGCCTGAAATACGGCGTGACGACGAACAACCTTCTGGGCGTGACGGCGGTTCTGATGGACGGCACGGTTGTCGAGATCGGCGGCGCGCATCTGGATGCGGGCGGGCTGGACCTGCTGGGCGTGATCTGCGGCTCCGAAGGGCAGCTTGCCGTCGTGACCGAGGCCACGTTGCGCATCCTGCCCAAGCCCGAGGGCGCAAGGCCGGTCCTGATGGGCTATGACAGTTCCGAAGCGGCCGGGCAGGTCGTGTCGGACATCATCAAGGCCGGGATCCTGCCGGTCGCGATCGAGTTCATGGACCGCCTGTGCATCCGCGCGACCGACGATTTTTCCGGCGCGGGCTATCCCGATTGCGAGGCGCTGCTGATCGTCGAGGTCGAGGGGTCCGAGGCCGAGATCGACGCGCAGCTGGGCGTGATCCTGCAGATCGCCCGCAAGTACGATCCGGTGGCGATTCGCGAAAGCCAGTCGCCCGAGGAAAGCGCGCGGATCTGGACCGGGCGCAAATCGGCCTTCGGGGCGATGGGGCGGCTGGGCGATTACATCTGCCTTGACGGCACGATCCCGGTGGACCGCCTGCCCGAGGTGCTGCGCCGGATCGGCGAGATGGCTGAGAGCTACGGGCTGCGGGTCGCCAATGTGTTCCACGCGGGCGACGGCAACATGCACCCGCTGATCCTGTTCGATGCGAACGGGCCGGGGCAGCTTGAGAAGGCCGAGGCGCTGGGCGCCGACATCCTGCGGCTCTGCGTAGAGGTGGGCGGCTGCCTGACCGGGGAACATGGCGTGGGAATCGAAAAGCGCGATCTGATGACGGACCAATTCGGCCCCGATGACCTGGAGGCGCAGATGCGCGTCAAGGACGTGTTCGATCCCGGCTGGCTTCTGAACCCCGCCAAGGTCTTTCCGCTGGCATCGAGCGCGGGGCGCCGTCCCTGACGCGCAGTTGCGTGAAATCATCTGTTTTCAAGGGCCTGGACCGGATTGTTAGCCGATAACACGGGCGGATACGCCCCCGGTTATCGCATGACTCCGGGCCGATATTGCCTGACTTTCAAGCATGGGGGCAGCCTGTGTCCATCGCGGCCGTCGCAATCGGCCAGCCACGACACAGACCTTGAAAGGAGCGCCCCCATGCCGCTCAGGATCCGCCATGCCATCCTTCCCGTCCTCGGCCTTGCCGGAGGTCTTGCCGCGCTCGGTGCGGCGCAGTCGGAAACCGTCGTGCGCCTTGCCGCGCCGGAGGCCGTGACCGTTACCCGCCTTCCCGGCAGTGTCGAGGGACTCGCCGCCGACATCGCCGCCATGGCTGCCCCGGCGCCGGCCAGGGCCGTCGCGCCCGTTCCGGCCCCCGCGCACAGCGCCGCGCCAATGCGCAGCCTGCGCCCCGATCCGCGGCCCGAAATCTTCGCCATGAACACCGTCACGATCCGGCAGGCGGATGCGCCCGTGGTGCTGGCGATGCCGCGCCTCGATGCCGCGCCGAACCGCTGCGCCGCACTGGCCGCGATGCCTGGTCACCTGCCCGCCGGGGCCTTCCGCGCCGATTTCGCGCGGGTGCTGAACGGTGTGCGCTGCGCCGACTGAACCGCCGCCCCCCTTGCAAAGGAGATCCACCATGACCCGAACCGCCCCGATCCTGTGCGCCGCCCTCGCCCTTGCCGCCCAGCTGTCCGCGACGGGCGCCGGAGCGGGCGACATGCCGTTCCTGTCCCTGCCGAAACCGCTGCCGGCAAAGCCCGCAACGCCGTATTCGACGCATTACGCGCTTGGCCACGAGGCGATGATAGAGCTGTTCAGCGTCGCCCCGCCGCCTTGCGCGGCGCCGGCGCGGCACGGTGGCGGGTCCGGCGCCTTTGCGCCCGTGGGCGCGGTCACCGGGGCGCCGTGCAAGTCCGCCGGCAGCCCCGTCCTCGGCGCCCCGCCGCCCGCGCCGCGTGGCGGTCCGTCGCTGCGGTAGGCGCGGCGCCCGGCGCGTGTTTCGCTCGGCAGGGTTCAAGGTGACGCCAATCGGGCGAAACAGGTTTCAGCCCAGCGTCACATCGAGCAGCATCATCAGGATCAGCCCGAACAGAAGGCCGGTGGTCGCCCATTTCTGGTGGCCGTTCCGGTGGGTTTCGGGGATGATCTCGTGGCTGATGATATACAGCATCGCCCCCGCGGCAAACCCCAGCCCCCAGGGCAGCACCGATTCCGAGATCGTCACCAGCGTGACCCCCAGCGCGCCGCCCAACGGCTCGACCAGCCCCGTGGCCAGCGCGATCAGAAAGGCACGCTGGCGGGCATAGCCCTGGCCGCGCAGCGCGATCGCAACGGCCAGCCCTTCGGGCGCGTTCTGAAGCCCGATCCCGGTCGCCAGCGACATCCCGTTCGCGATGTTGCCGCCGCCGAAACCGACGCCGACGGCAAGCCCCTCGGGGAAGTTGTGGATCGTGATGGCGATCACGAACAGCCAGATCTTGGCCATCGCGCCGGGATCGCCGCCTTCGGGGCCCTGGACGAAATGCAGGTGCGGGACGAACTCGTTCATCAGCGCGACCGCACCGGCGCCCAGCGCGATGCCGGCCGCGACGATGAAGGCCGCGATCACGGTGCTGCCATGCAGCCCCTCGGCCGCCTCGATCCCCGGCAGGATCAGCGAGAAGAACGAGGCCGACAGCATGACCCCGGCGGCAAAGCCCAGGAACGCGTCGTTGGTACGCTGCGACACGTTGCGCCCGAACAGCACCGGCAGCGCCCCGAGGCCGGTCATCAGCCCGGCGCCGAGGCTGGCGAGTATGCCGATCCAGATGATGCTCATTGTCCCCTTACCTACCGCGCCCCGGCGCGGCGTCCAGCGGATTGTCACCGCCGCGCGCGGCTGCTAACGAAAAGCGCCGCGTCACGCCCGCCAAGGAGGCCGCCCATGCCCGTCATCACCGAGATCGAGGATCTGAAACGGATCTACCGCAGCCGTGTTCCGAAGATGTTCTTCGACTATTGCGAATCCGGCAGCTGGACGGAAAAGACCTTCCGCGAGAACGTGTCCGATTTCGAGGATCTGTACCTGCGCCAGCGGGTGGCGGTCGACATGACCGGCCGGTCCACCGAAAGCGCGATGATCGGCCAGGATCTGTCGATGCCGGTGGTGCTTGCCCCCGTCGGATCGACCGGGATGCAATGGCCCGACGGCGAGATCCTGGCCTGCCGCGCGGCGCATGCCTTCGGCACCCAGTTCACGCTGTCGACCATGTCGGTCTGCTCGGTCGAGGACGTGGCCGAGAACACGGACAAGCCGTTCTGGTTCCAGCTTTACGTGATGCGCGACTGGGATTTCGTGACCCGAATGATCGAGCGCGCCAAGGAGGCGAAATGTTCCGCCCTGGTGCTGACGCTCGATCTGCAAATCCTCGGCCAGCGGCACAAGGATCTGAAGAACGGGCTGTCGGTGCCGCTGAAGCCCTCGCTCGGCAATATCCTGGACCTGTCCACGAAATGGTCCTGGGGTCAGGCGATGCTGCGCACGAAACGGCGCACCTTCGGCAACATCGTCGGCCATGCCAAGGGGGTCAGCAACCTGTCGTCGCTGTCGACGTGGGCGGCCGAAAGCTTCGATCCCAGCCTCGATTGGGAGAAGGTGAAGGAGATCAAGCGGCTGTGGGGCGGGCCGCTGATCCTCAAGGGCATTCTCGATGCCGAGGACGCGAAGATGGCGCTGAACGTCGGGGCCGACGCGATCATCGTGTCGAACCATGGCGGACGGCAGCTTGACGGGGCGCTGTCCTCGATCCGGGCGCTGCCGTCGATCCTCGACGCCGTGGGCGACAAGGTGGAGGTGCATCTCGACAGCGGTATCCGGTCGGGGCAGGATGTGCTCAAGGCGCTCGCGCTGGGGGCCAAGGGCACCTATATCGGCCGCGCCTTCGTCTACGGGCTGGGCGCGATGGGCGAGAAGGGCGTGACCCGCGCGCTGGAAGTGATCCACAAGGAACTGGACATGACCATGGCGCTGTGCGGCAAGCGCCGGATCGAGGAACTGACCCGCGACGTGCTGCTGGTGCCGGAAGGGTTCGGCGGCCGCTGGGAACGGGCGTGACCGCCCCGGAGGATGCGATGCATGCGAATCTGATCGAGGCGCTGGACCTGCTGGAAGCGGGCGACTGGGACGCCGCGCACGCGATCGCGCAGGACGATCCGGGCGCGGAAGCGGCCTGGCTGCATGCGCATCTGCACCGGCTGGAGGGCGACGAGGGCAACGCGGCCTACTGGTATCGCCGCGCCGGCCGCGCGCCCTTTGCCGGAACCCGGGCCGAGGAGCGCGCCGCCCTGCGCGAGGCGCTGGCCGGCTGAGCGGGGAGGGGGCGCTGCCCCCGCCGCCTGCGGCGGCCCCCCGAGGTATTTTCCGGCAAGATGAGGAAGCGGCCGCCGGGTTGCGGTGTGCGTCAGGGGTGGAGGCGGATCGCCTCGCGCCGCGGCCGGGCGGCGAGGGCGCGGACGGCGGGCAGGATCAGCGCCACGATCACGGCGATGAAGGCGAAGGACAGGCGCAGACCGAACAGCTCTGATATGCCGCCCATCAGCGACGGGCCGATGAAGAAGCCGACGATCCCCAGCATCCAGGCGCGCGAGATGGCGTGGCTGCGCTGGCGTTCGGTCACGCGGGCGCCCAGCATCGAATTGGCGGAGGGCACGATCACCGCCATGCCCAGCCCGGTGATCGCAACGCCGAGCAGCGCGACCGCGACACTGGGCGCCGCGGCGATGGTCAGCGCGCCCGCGATGCCCAGGATCGCCGAGGCGAAGATCAGCCGCGCGTCGCCGAAGCGGCCGGTCAGCACCTGGCCCGACATCCGGCCGATGCCCATCAGCAGGCCCAGCATCGCCGGCCCGAAGCTGCCGGTGCCGGCGGGCGCGCCGAGGGTGCGCTCGATATGCAGGGCGGACCACGCCTCTGTCGCGTTCTCGCCGATGAAGGCGCAGAGCAGGATCAGGCCGGTCAGCCCGATCGCGCCCCAGGGAACGCGGGCCGGCGCCTCGGGGATCGCGGCATCCTCTGGGTCCGCCTCCGGGGCGGGCGGCGCGCGCATCGCCAGCACCAGCACAAGGTTCACCGCCGCCATGACCGGCAGGATCTGTTCCGGCCCGTAGCCGGCCTGCCGCGCCATGCCGCAGCTCCAGGCGGCGCCGGCGAAGGCGAAGGAGAACATCGCGTGGTTGACGTTCATCAGGTGCATGCGATGGCGCGATTCCAGTGCGCTGATCGTCACGTTCGCGGTGATGTCCAGAAGCGCCACGCTGATCCCCATCGCCAGCAGCGCGGCGCCGAGCCCCGGCACGCTGCCCGGAAGCGCCGGGTACAGCACCGCGGCCGCCGCCAGCAGGCCCATGAGCGGCAGCGCCCGGCGGCCCAGCCGCGCCGTCACCCAGGGCGCGGCCCACATCGACAGCAGCCCGCCGAGCGCCGACATCAGCAGCGCGGCGCCCAGTTCGGCATCCGACGCGCCCACGCGCAGCTTGATGTCCGGCACCATGCCCGCGAAGCTGCCCCACAGGACGCCCACGGCCATCAGACCGGCAGCGGGAGAGCGCGACAGGCGCAGGGCGGCTGGAATCGACATCTCGGGGCACCTATCGGAGGGAAGAACCGCGCGAGCCTAGGCCGGGGCGCTGCGCTTTCCAAGCCCCGCTGCCTGCGGGGCGAGAATCCGCTTCCCATCCGGGACATTCTGCCTTATGTGCGGCGCTTCATCGGGCATACACCCTTGGAGGATGCCCACAACATCCAATTCAGGAGACGTTCATATGGCTGGCGAGATTCCAGATCTGGTCGCCACGGAGCGGACGGGGACAGGCAAGGGGGCCGCCCGTCAGGCACGCCGTGAAAACTTGGTACCGGGCATCGTATACGGGGGCGGGGTCGATCCGCTGCCGATCAACCTGCCCTACAACGTGCTGGTCAAGCGGCTGAAGGCCGGCCGCTTTCTTGCGACGCTGTTCAACATGAAGGTCGACGGCCACGAGGACGTGCGCGTGATCTGCCGCAGCGTGCAGCGCGACGTGGTCAAGGATCTGCCGACCCATGTCGATTTCATGCGTCTGCGCCGGACCACCAAGATCAACCTGTTCATCCCGGTGGAATTCGTCGGCGAGGACGATTGCCCCGGTCTGCGCCGCGGCGGCGTTCTGACCATCGTGCGCCCCGAGGTGGAGTTGCTGGTGACGGCCGGGGAAATCCCCGATCACGTCACCGTGGACGTCACCGGTCTCGATATCGGCGATGTGGCGACGATTTCGTCGGTCGATCTGCCGAAAGGCGCGAAGCCGACCATCGACCGCGACTTCGTCATCGCCAATATCAGCGCGCCCTCCGGGCTGCGCGCCGAGGAAGGTGAAGAGGACGAAGAGGTTGCCGCCGACGAGGTGCCGACCACCGAACAGGACGACGAAGAGGCGTAAGCCCGGCCCGTCGGTCGAGATTGCAAACGGGGCCGTCTGGCCCCGTTTCGCGTTTCCGGGCTCAGCGCCGGCGCGCGCCGATCCCGCAGCTGCGCAGATCGCGCCCCGCGGCCCGCGCCGCCGTCATCGCGATCAGCCGCAAGTCCAGCCAGATCGTGCGCCGCCGCTGATAGATCAGGTCCAGCGCCGCCTTGCGCGGAACGCAGCGCGCCGCATAGACGCGGTCGGTTTCGCGCGGCGTGCGGCAGGCGGACAGCAGGCGTTCCTCGTGCCGGTGGTAATACAGCGTCGCCAGCCCGGTAATGCCGGGCCGGCTTTGGAGCACGCGGGCATAGAGATCGGGGAACCGTTCGACATAGGCGCGCAGTGGCGGGCGCGGCCCGACAAAGCTGATATCGCCTTTCAGAACGTTCCAAAGCTGTGGCAGCTCGTCCAGCCGGGTGCGGCGCAGGAACCGGCCGGTGCGGGTCAGCCGGTGCGCCTTGTCGCCGCCCGACACGCCGCTGTCCCCGCGCGCGACGGTCATGGTGCGGAATTTCCACAACAGGAACGGCGTGTCCGGGGTCTTCATCCGTTCGGAGACGTAGAATAGCGGCCGGCCGTCGCGGACCAGGATCACCGCCGCCAGCACCAGCGCCGCGGGGGCCAGAACCGCCGCCAGCAGCAGCGCCAGCGCCAGGTCGAGCGCGCGCTTGCCCGGCGTCACGCGCGCGCCTCCGCCCGGCGCAGGCCGGCCACCAGCGCGGCGGCGTCCCGCTGCGGCACCGGCAGCAGCGCGGCAAGGCGCGCCATGTCCATCGACACCAGCGGCAGCGCGGCGCCGGGGGCGGGGCGCGGCGTCCAGGCGACACCGGCAGCGTCCGCGAGCGCGCCCATCTCGACCGGCGGGGCGGCGGCGACGTTCAGCGCGCCGGGCAGGGGGCCGGCGGCCAGCAACCCGCGCAGGACGGCGCCAAGGCTTTCGGGGTCGATATAGGAGCGGCGCGGCGTGGTGCCGTCGGGGAATTGGTCGACGGCGACCGCGCGCCCGGCGGCGATGTTGCGAAACAGCATGTCCGCGCCCACGATGTTGCCCAGCCGCAGCGCGGTCACCGCGATCCCCGCCGCTTCGCCGGCCCTTGCCGCCGCGCGTTCCATGTCGCGCTTCGACGCGCCGTAGCCGGGCAGCGGCGCCAGCGCCGCATCCTCGGCATGGGGGCCGCCCGGCCCGTAGACCGCCATCGAGGAGGCCAGCCATACCCGCCCGACCCCTGCCGCCGCCGCCGCCGCGATGCCGGCCAGCGCGATGTCGGTGTTCAGCCCGTAATCGTCCGCCCCCGGCGTTGCCCCGGCAAGGCACAGAACGGTGCCCGCGCCGGCCATGGCCGGTGCCAGCGCGCCGGGCCCGTCCGCCAGCGACCAGTCCACATCGGCGCCCTTCCGCGCCTGCCAGACGATCGGCAGATCCCCGAGCGGGCCGCGCAGAAGGTGGCCGGTACGGCTATGCGCGCCCATGACGAACAGCTTGGCGGTCATCGGGTCTCCCGGCGTCGGATCGGCAAAAGCGCCGCAGACCTGCGCGCTCCCGCTTCCCCTCACTTGACGAAACCGCGCGCGACCTGCAAGCCTGACCGAAAGGGGGACAGTCCTACAGGTGCCGGACCGCCACGCTTGGGGCGGCGCGCGGTGGCATGACCCCGTCGACCGGAGGGTTTTCGATGTCCCGCAACCTGATCGCCATCCTGCGCGGCGTGGCGCCGGACGAGGCCGCCGCCGTTGGCGAGGCGCTGATCGGCGCCGGAATCGACCGGATCGAGGTGCCGCTGAACTCGCCCGACCCGCTGGACAGCATCGGACGGCTGGCACAGGCTTTCGGCAAGGACGCATTGATCGGGGCGGGAACGGTGCTGACCCGGCAGGATGTCGCCGATGTCTACCGCGCCGGCGGGCGGCTGGTGGTGTCGCCCAATTGCCACAAGGCGGTGATCCGTGCGACCGTCAAGTGCGGCATGCAGAGCTTTCCGGGCGTTCTGACCGCCACCGAATGCTTCGACGCGCTGCGCTGGGGCGCGAGCGGGCTCAAGATTTTTCCGGCATCGCAGCTTGGCACCGGCGGGCTGAAGGCGCTGCGCGCGGTTCTGCCCGAGGGCACGCAGGTCTATGCCGTGGGCGGTGTCGGCCCGGACGGCTTTGCCGAGTGGCGCGCGGCGGGGGTGCAGGGCTTCGGCATCGGCTCTGCCCTGTACAAATCCGGCGATGCGCCCGCCGATGTCGGCGTCCGCGCGGCCGAGATGGCCGCCGCCTATGACAGCGCATTCAAGGGGGCCTCGGCATGAGCGCGACGATCCACGACAACCGCCGCTGCGAACTTGGCGAGGGGCCGCTATGGCACCCCGAACGCGAACAGCTGTTCTGGTTCGACATCCTCGGCAAGCAGCTGATGACCCGCGCCGGCGATGCGCCGCGCCGCTGGCAGTTCGACGAGATCGTGTCCGCCGCCGGCTGGGTGGATCGTGACACGCTGCTGATCGCCAGCGAAACGCGGCTGTTCCGCTTCGACCTGGAGACCGGCGATTCCGCCACGATCTGCGCGCTGGAGGAGGACAGCCCCGGCACGCGGTCCAATGACGGGCGCGCCGACCGGCAGGGCGGCTTCTGGATCGGCACGATGGGCAAGGCCGCCGAAGAGGGCAAGGGCGCGATCTACCGCTATTACCGGGGCGAGTTGCGGCGCGTGGTCGAAGGCATCACGATCCCCAACGCGATCTGCTTCACGCCCGATGGCAAGGGCGCCTACTATTCCTGCTCCGCGCGAAAGCAGGTCTACAATCTGGACCTCGATTCAGACGGATGGCCCAAGGGCGATGCGCAGCTTTGGCTCGACCTGACCGCGCAGGACAGGGTGCCCGATGGCGCGGTCACCGATTCGGGCGGCAATCTGTGGATCGCCCATTGGGGCGGCTTCTGCGTGGGCGCCTACGATGCCGCCGGCAAGCACCTGCGCGACATCGCGTTTCCGGCCAAGCACTGTTCCTGCCCGGCCTTCGGCGGCGCGGATCTGGGCACGCTTTATTTGACCTCGGCGCTGGAGGGGCTGGACCCCGAAGAGGCCGCACGATCCGAGAACGGCATGACCTTCCGCGCCGATGCGGGCGCCACCGGCCTGCCAGAGCCGCGCGTGGTGCTGTAGGCGATGGCGCAGGCCGTGTTCGGCGACACCGCCGCGGGCGAGGCGGTGCACCGGCTGATGATCGGTGCGGGCGATCTGTCGGTCGCGCTGCTGACCCATGGCGCGACGCTGAACGACGTGCGGCTGGCGGGCGTTGCGCATTCGCTGACCGTGGGCAGCCCGGAACTGGCCGCCTACGAGGGGCCGATGGCCAGTTGTGGCGCGGTGATGGGGCCGGTGGCGAACCGGATCGGCGGGGCCGCGGCGATGATCGACGGGGTGCGCCATGTGTTCAGTGGCGCGCACCCGGACGGGTACATCCTGCACAGCGGCGACGCGGGGTTTCACCGCCGCGTCTGGCGCATCGCGGATCACGCCGCCGCGGCCGCGACCCTGACCATCGACGCGCCGGACGGCGAGGGGGGCTTTCCCGGCAATCGCCGCGTCACCGCGCGTTTCGAGGCGTTCGCGCCCGCCACGCTGCGGCTGACCCTGACCGCCGCGACCGATGCGCCGACGATCCTGAACCTCGCCAATCACAGCTACTGGCGGCTCGATGACGCACCCACGACCGAGGGGCATGTGCTGCGGATCGCGGCCGACAGCTACCTGCCGCTGTCAGAGGCGCTGATCCCCACCGGAGAGATCAGGCCGGTGGCCGGCACGCGGCTTGATTTCCGCGAGGGGCGGATATGGGCGGCGGGGGCCGAAGGGCAGGTGGACAACAACTTCTGCCTGTCGCGGACCCGCACCGATCTGCGCCCGGTCGCATGGCTGACCGGTCGGTCGGGCGTGCGGATGGAAATGGCGACGACGGAGCCGGGATTGCAGGTCTATGACGGCCACAGCCTGGACCTTCCGCAGTTTCCCGGCAATGACGGCGCGCCGCCGGTGCCCTATTGCGGCATCGCGCTGGAGGCGCAGGGCTGGCCCGACGCCCCGAACCACCCCGATTTCCCGTCCATCCTGCTGCGGCCGGGCGAGGATTGGGTGCAGGTGACGGAGTGGCGCTTTTCGCGGGCCTGATCCGCCGTCACGGCCCCAGCAGCAGCGTTGCCTCGGTGCCCTTCACATCGGTCCAGACCGCCCGCTTGCTCAGCGCCTTCGCCATGTCGGCCGGCAACAGCATCTCGCGGGTCGCGGGCCGCAAGGGGCCGTCGATGCTGTGCAGGCCCGGCGTGTTCAGGAACGTGTCCAGCCTTGGCAACTCGAACGAGAAATTCTTGAAATCATGCTCGAATGCCGGCTCGCGCAGGAACCGGTACAGCAGGCCCATCGTCTCGGCGGGGCGGGCCAGCAGGCGGTCGTAATCCACCACGATCATCCGTTCCGACAGCGGCCCGGCCAGCGCATCATGCACGAGGTTGAGCGATTGGCCGACGATCCCCTCATCCGACATCAGCCGGTTCACCCGCTGCGCCAGCGTGGTGTCGGGATCGAACAGCTTCGACTGCCGGAAGGTAAGCCCGCGCCGCGCCTTTTCAAGCGATGACACGACCCTGGCCGGGTCGCGCACGGTCACGATGAACCGGCAGAACGGATAGAGCGCCACCAGTTGCTCCGCCCGCAGCAGCCAGCGGCGATTGGTGTCGAACACCACGCCGCGCGCGCCGCGCTTGTGGTGCACCGCGTCGATCACCGCGTGCATCACTTCGCGGCGCTGGTCGTCGTCGAGCAGCGCCGACAGTTCCGACACGCCGGAAAACTGGTTGTAGAGCATCTGAAAGATGATCTGCGCCGCGCTGGTGCCGCTGGCATAGAATCGGGGGTTCTGGTTCAGCAGCGCCGCCAGCATGGTCGATCCCGACCGCGGCAGGCCGACGATGAAATGGTATTTCGTGCTTCGCGCCAGTGCCGCGATCTCGGCCCTGCCGCTGTCCTGGTCGCTCATCCGGTCGCCTGCCTCTTGCCGTCCCGCCCTTTCGCCCCGTGATCGCATCGGGGCGGGGCGCTGCTATGGCAGAATGGCGGTTTTGCCGTGTCGGGGAAACAGAAACCTTGCCCCCCGCGCATTTGCGCCGGGGCAATGACAATGGCTGCATACGCCGCTTCAGAAACCCCTTTTCCGCCACATTCCGGGCCGCATTTCACCGCCTTTTGCGGGGCAGATGGACGGCAGAAGCATCCAGACACGGGATCGGCGTCATGCCCCATATCAGCCAGACGGAACCGACAGCCGCCCTGCCGATGGTGGCGGGCACCCTGATCGATGTCGAGGGCGGGCAGAAACGCGTCGAGGATCTGGTGGTCGGCGACATGGTCCGCACCAAGGATAGCGGCTATCGCCCGGTGCGCTGGATCGCCTCGCGTCATCTGGACCCGGCGGCGCTGGCGGTCGATCCGTCGCTGCGCCCGATCCGCATCCGTGCCGGCGCGCTGGGAAAGGCGAAACCGGCCCGCGATCTGGTCGTGTCCCCGCAGCATTGCGTTCTGATCGACGACTGGCGTTGCGAGCTTCTGTTCGGCGAGGACGAGGTGCTGGCCCCGGCGAAGTCGCTGCTGAACGATCATTCGATCACCGTCGATCATGGCGCGCAGGGCGTGACCTATTACCATTTCATGTTCGATCGGCACGAGATCGTCTATTCCAACGGCGCCGAAACCGAAAGCTACCACCCCGCCGCCGGCGGCGTTGCCGCGCTGGACGCGGCGAAGCGGGCCGAGCTGTTCCGCCTGTTCCCCGACCTGGAGCATGACGCCGGCAGCTACGGCCCGCAGGCCCGCGCCACGCTCAAGGGCTACGAGGCCGAGGTGCTGATGGCGCTGTAATCGCCACCGCGGCGTCGGTTTTTCGCGGCCTTTCCCGGCCCGCGCCGCTTTGCCGTTGAACACTGCCCGTATCGCGTTACGTTCCGCCCACCGGCAGGAGGCGCGCGATGGGTTCTATGATTTCGGTGCAGGATGTCCGCAAGACATTCGACGATGGCGGCGAGGCGCTCAAGAGCGTGTCGCTCGACATCGAGGAGGGCGAGATCCTGGCCCTGCTCGGCCCGAACGGCGCCGGCAAGACGACGCTGATCTCGATCATCTGCGGGCTGACCAACCTGACCTCGGGCCGGATCACCGTCGGCGGGCATGACGTGATCGCCGATTTCCGCGCCGCGCGCAAACTGATCGGGCTGGTGCCGCAGGAAATCGCGCTGGAGCCGTTCGAGAAGGTGCTGAACACGGTCCGCCTGTCGCGCGGGCTGTTCGGTCTGCGCCGGAACGAGGCCGTGGTCGAGGACGTGCTGCGCAAGCTGTCGCTGTGGGACAAGCGCAATTCCAGCATCCGCGAATTGTCGGGCGGCATGAAGCGCCGGGTGCTGATCGCCAAGGCGCTGGTCCACGAGCCGCGCGTGCTGTTCCTTGACGAGCCGACGGCAGGCGTCGACGTGGAACTGCGCAAGGACATGTGGGACATCGTGCGCGGCTTGCAGGACAGCGGCGTGACCATCGTTCTGACCACCCATTACATCGAGGAGGCAGAGGCGATCGCCGACCGCATCGGCGTCATCAATGCCGGAGAGATCCTTCTGGTCGAGGAGACCGGCGCGCTGATGCGGCGCATGGGCAACAAGGAATTGACCATCGAATTGCAAAAACCGGTCGGGGACATTCCCGAAAGCCTTGCCGCCTATGACCTGCAGCGCAACGGCCATCCTTGCGAGCTGGTGTACAGCTACGACACCCAGGCGGCGCGCACCGGGATCGCGACGCTGCTGTCGGACCTGTCGAAAGCGGGCCTGGTGCTGCGCGACCTGCGCACGAAGCAGTCCAGCCTCGAAGAGATCTTCGTCGGCCTCGTGCACAAGGAGAACGCGGCATGAACTGGCATGCGGTGCTGGCAATCTACATGTTCGAAATGACGCGCACCTTCCGCACGCTGCTGCAATCGGTGATCTCGCCGGTCATCTCGACCTCGCTCTATTTCGTGGTGTTCGGCGCCGCCATCGGCAGCCGCATCGACCAGGTCGAGGGGGTCAGCTATGGCGCGTTCATCGTGCCGGGGCTGATCATGCTGTCGGTGGTGATGCAGTCGATCTCCAACGCGAGCTTCGGCATCTATTTCCCGAAATTCATCGGCACGATCTATGAATTGCTGTCGGCGCCTGTCAGCTTCCTGGAAATCGTGATCGGCTATGTCGGCGCGGCGGCGACGAAATCGCTGATCATCGGCCTGATCATCCTGGGCACGGCCAGCCTGTTCGTGCCGCTGGAAATCCAGCACCCGGTGGCGATGCTGTCCTTCCTGGTGCTGACCTGCCTGTCCTTCGCGCTGTTCGGTTTCATCATCGGCATCTGGGCCAGCAATTTCGAGCAGTTGCAGCTGGTCCCGCTGCTTGTGGTCACGCCGCTGGTTTTCCTCGGCGGCGCGTTCTACTCGATCTCGATGCTGCCCGAGACGTGGCAGGCGATCACCCTGCTGAACCCGGTGGTCTATCTCGTGTCGGGGTTCCGGTGGTCGTTCTTCGGCATGGCGGATGTGGCGCTGGGCTGGTCGCTGCTGGCGATCCTGGGCTTCACGCTGGCCTGCCTTGCCGCGATCTGGTGGATCTTCCGTACCGGCTGGCGGATCCGCAACTGAGCGCCGCCGCCCCGCCCCGTGAAACGCGCGGCGGCACCTTGCCAGCCCGTCGCCGCGTGTCTACATGCGGCGGCATGGCAAAATGGCTCCCCTTCGTGAAGTCCGGCCCCACCGTGGCCGTGGTCCGGCTGAACGGCATGATCGCGGCGGCCGGGCGCGGCAATGCGCTGAACGATGCCGGGCTTGCACCGATCCTCGAGCGCGCCTTCCGGCGCGGCAAGCCGAAGGCGGTGGCGCTGGTGATCAACTCGCCCGGCGGCTCGCCGGTGCAAAGCTCGCTGATCGCGGCGCGGATCCGGCGGCTGGCACGGGAAAGGAACGTCCGGGTCTATGCCTTCACCGAGGATGTGGCGGCATCGGGCGGCTATTGGCTGGCCTGCGCGGCCGACGAGATCTGGGTCGATGCGGCCTCGATCGTCGGCTCCATCGGCGTGGTGTCGGCGGGTTTCGGCTTTTCCGACTTCATCGCCCGGCACGGGGTTGAGCGGCGCGTGCACACCTCGGGCCGCTCGAAATCCATGCTCGATCCGTTCCGCGCGGAAAAGCCCGAGGATATCGCCCGCCTGAACGCGTGGCAGGAGCAGATCCACGACACCTTCATCGACCATGTGCGCAGCCGGCGCGGCACGCGGCTTGCGGACGATCCCGACCTCTTCACTGGCGACATCTGGATCGGGGACAAGGCGGTGGAATTGGGGCTGGCCGACGGGGTCGGCCATGTCGTCCCCAAGATGAAGGAGGTGTTCGGCGACAAGGTTCGGCTGCTGCCCTATGGCCGCCGCAAGGGCCTGCTGTCGCGGATCGGCGTCGCGCTGGCCGCGGATGCGCTGGGCGCGGTCGAGGAACGCGGCCTTTTCGCGAGGTTCGGGCTGTGATCGTCAAGATCGTGGCCCTGTTCCTTGTGGTGATGGCGGTGCTGTCGATGTTCGGCAAGCTGCGCCTGCCGCCGGTGCCGGGAAAGAAATACCTCGACGCCCGGAAATGCCGGAATTGCGGCCGCTACCGCATCGGCAAGGGCCCCTGCGACTGCGGCAAGGGGTAGGCGGCCGGTGGATTACCTGTATGTCGGTCTTGGCCTCGTCATCCTGATGTTTGCCGGAGACGCGCTGGTGCGCGGCGCGGTGAACCTGGCGCTGCGGCTGGGAATCCCGGCGCTGATCGTCAGCCTCACGGTCGTCGCATTCGGCACCTCGGCGCCGGAACTGGTGGTCGCGGTGGGGGCCGTCCTGGACAACGCGCCGGGGATCGCACTGGGCAACGTGGTGGGATCGAACACCGCCAACGTGCTGCTGGTGCTGGGCCTGCCCGCGTTGCTGTTCGGGCTGGCGGCCGGGCGCGAGGATTGCCGCCGCTCGTTTCTGCAGATGCTGGCGGCCAGCGTGCTGTTCATCGCGCTGGCCTTTGCCGGGCCGTTCCGCTGGTGGGGTGGGGCGATCATGCTGGCGATGCTGGGCGCGATCGTGGCCGGCCAGATTGCCGGCGCGCTGGGTCATCGGCGGACCAACCGGGCCGCGCGCCTGAACGGCGAGGCGCCGCCGCAGGACATCCCCGAGGGGGCGGACCCGGCGATGACCGGCCGCCGCGTCGCGCTGTTCCTGCTGGCCGGGCTGATCGGGCTGCCGCTGGGCGCGCAGCTTCTGGTGCGCGGCGCGGTTAACATCGCCACCGTGTGGGGCGTCAGCGAAACGGTGATCGGCCTGACCCTCGTGGCGGTCGGCACCTCGCTGCCCGAACTGGCGACCACCGGCGCCTCGGCCTTTCGCCGGCAGGCGGATGTGGCGCTGGGCAACGTGATCGGGTCGAACCTGTTCAACCTGCTGGGCGTCGTCGGGCTGACCGCGTTGATCGCGCCGATCCCGGTCGATCCCGAATTCCTGCGTCTCGATCTTTGGGTGATGCTGATCGCCTCGCTGGCGCTGGCGCCGTTCGTGTTCCGCAACCTCGCGGTCGGCCGGGTGTCGGGGGGGCTCTTGACCGCACTCTACGCGGCCTATGTCATCGTCGTGCTGTTCCTGTACTGACGCTGCCGCGGCGCCGACCCCGCCCGCGCCATGATCCCCGGAGGTTTTCCATGCAGACACGTACCGCGCTTGTCACCGGCGCCGCGAAACGGCTGGGCCGGGCCATGGCGCTGGCACTGGCCGAGGACGGGTTCGATGTTGCCGTGCATTACCACGGCTCGGAAGACGCCGCCGCCGAGGTCGCCGCCGGGATCGAGGCACGGGGCCGCCGCGCCGTCCTGCTGCGTGCCGACCTGACGGACGAGGCCGACATGCAGGCGCTTCTGCCCCGTGCGGCCGATGCGCTGGGTCCGGTCACGCTGCTGGTCAACAACGCGTCGATCTTCGACTACGATTCCATCGACAGCGCGACCCGCGAAAGCTGGGACCGGCACATCGAATCGAACCTGCGCGCCCCGTTCGTCCTGACCCAGGCACTGGCCGCGCAGGCGCCCGAGCCGGCCATCGACAGCGCCGGAGAGCCGCGCGCCGAGGCGATGGTGCTGAACATGATCGACCAGCGGGTGAAAAAGCTGACACCGCATTTCATGTCCTACACGCTGGCAAAGACGGCGCTGTGGACGCTGACGCAGACCGCGGCGCAGGCGCTGGCGCCACGGGTGCGCGTCAACGCGATCGGCCCCGGCCCCACCTTGCAGGGCGTGCGCCAGAGCGATGCGCATTTCGCGGCGCAGCGGCAGAACACGGTGCTGGAGCGGGGCGCGAACCCCGAGGACATCGTCGGCGCGCTGCGCTACTTCCTGGCCGCGCCGGCGGTGACGGGGCAGATTCTGTGCGTCGATGGCGGGCAGCACCTGGGTTGGAAGACACCGGAAATCGAGTCGGACCAATGATTGGCCAAGGCGTCGCGGTGTTTCGCTGCGACAAGTTGTGCACTGGCGGACGCGGATTGCACCAATGGCACTCTTTTCTGTGATCGTTCACAATCGTTTACCTATTATCCATAAAAATATATCGCAAAAACAACAGCTTGAAATTCCGCTTAATAAATAGGCAATCTTGTGAAGGCTACGGAATACAACGGAAATTCTGCATTCGCGCAAAGTTGCCACCAGACTTATCCACCGATTCCGTGGACAGGATCGGGCTTGTTTCCTGCCGCATGACATTGCAGCCCGCGCCGGGAATCACGACATTGGCGGAATGAGCGATGACATGCCCGACAATGCCCCCGATCGCGGGACACAGCAGGCGGCCGGCACCGGCGAAAAGGGCCGTGTGACCGGCCATGCCTGCATCCAGTCCTACCTGCGGACACTGGATGCCTCGCCGGGCGTTTACCGGATGCTCGATGACAAGGGTGCGGTTCTTTACGTCGGCAAGGCGCGCAACCTGAAGGCCCGGGTGTCCAGCTATGCGCGTCCCACCGGCCATTCGGGGCGCATCGCGCGGATGATCGCCGCCACCGCCTCGATGATGTTCCTGACGACGCGGACAGAGACCGAGGCGCTGCTGCTGGAGCAGAACCTGATCAAGCAGCTCAAGCCGCGCTACAACGTGCTGCTGCGCGACGACAAGAGCTTTCCCAACATCCTGGTGGCCAAGGATCACGCCTTTCCGCAGATCAAGAAGCACCGCGGCGCGCGCAAGGAAAAGGGCGCCTATTACGGCCCCTTCGCCAGCGCAGGCGCGGTGAACCGGACGCTGAACCAGTTGCAGCGGGTGTTCCTGCTGCGCAGCTGCTCGGATTCGGTTTTCGACAGCCGGACGCGGCCCTGCCTTCTGTACCAGATCAAGCGGTGCAGTGCGCCCTGCGTCGGCTATGTGTCGGAGGCGGAATATGCCGCGCTTGTCGCCGATGCGGAGCGGTTCCTGCAGGGCCGCTCGACCAAGGTGCAGTCGGAACTTGCGGAAGAGATGCAGGCCGCGTCCGAGGCGATGGAGTTCGAGCGCGCGGCGGCCCTGCGCGACCGGATCCGCGCGCTGACGCAGGTGCAGTCGAGCCAGGGGATCAACCCGCGCGGCGTGGCCGAGGCCGACGTGATCGCCCTGCACATGGAGGGCGGGCAGGCCTGTGTTCAGGTGTTCTTCATCCGGGCGCACCAGAACTGGGGCAACCGCGATTTCTACCCCCGGCTCGGCGGGTCCGAGGCGCCGGACGAGGTGTTGCAGGCGTTCATCGGCCAATTCTATGCCACCAAGGAGCCGCCCCGCCAGGTGATCCTGTCGGACGCGCTGGAGGATCCCGACCTCGTGGCAGAGGCGCTGTCGGGCAAGGCCGGCCGCAAGGTCGAGATCCTGGTGCCGCAGCGGGGCGAAAAGCTGGAACTGGTGTCGGGCGCGCTGCGCAACGCGCGCGAAAGCCTGGCGCGCAAGATGGCCGAAACCGCGACCCAGTCAAAGCTGCTGGCCGGGCTGGCCGAAGCATTCGCGCTGGACGCGCCGCCGCAGCGGATCGAGGTTTACGACAACAGCCACATTCAGGGCGCCCACGCGGTCGGGGCGATGATCGTCGCGGGGCCGGACGGGCTGATGAAGAACCAGTATCGCAAGTTCAACATCAAGGACGCCAATCTGACGCCGGGCGACGATTTCGGCATGATGAAGGAGGTGCTGACGCGCCGCTTCAAGCGCCTGCTGAAGGAAGACCCCGACCGCGACAAGGGGATGTGGCCCGACCTGCTGCTGATCGACGGCGGCGCCGGGCAGGTCTCGGCGGTGCGGCAGATCATGGAAGAGATGGGCGTCGGCGACATCGACATGGTCGGCGTGGCCAAGGGGCTGGACCGCGATGCCGGCAAGGAGGAGTTCCACCGCACCGGGCTGCGGCCCTTCGCGCTGCGGCACAACGACCCGGTGCTGTACTTCATCCAGCGGCTGCGCGACGAGGCGCACCGCTTTGCCATCGGCACGCACCGCGCCAAGCGGGCCAAGGCGGTCGGCGCGACCCCGCTGGATGAGGTGCCGGGCGTGGGTGCCACGCGCAAGCGCGCGCTGCTGGCACATTTCGGCTCGGCCAAGGCGGTGGGGCGGGCGGATCTTGCCGATCTGAAGGCGGTGGAGGGGATTTCGGATGCTCTGGCGGAGACGATCTATGACTTCTTTCACGAACGCGGCTGACGGGTTCGGGGCATCGCGGCTTTCCTGTTCGCGCCGGACACGGTAGGGATCGCGCGATGACCTGGACGATCCCCAATATCCTGACGGTCCTGCGCCTGCTGGCCGCGCCCGGCGTGGCGGTGATGTTTCTCTACTTCTTCCGCCCCTGGGCGGACTGGCTGGCGATGCTGCTATTCGTCGTGGCAGCGATCACCGACTGGTTCGACGGCTATCTGGCCCGGTTGTGGAAACAGGAATCGCGGTTCGGCGCGATGCTGGACCCGATCGCCGACAAGGCGATGGTGGTGATCGCGCTCTTGGTCATCACCGGATTTTCCGGGATGGATCCGTGGATCCTGCTGCCCGCCACCGTGATCCTGTTCCGCGAGGTGTTCGTGTCCGGCCTGCGCGAGTTTCTGGGCGACAAGGCGGGCACCCTCAAGGTCACGAAACTGGCCAAGTGGAAGACCCTGCTGCAGATGGTTGCCATCGCGGTGCTGTTCGCCAAGGGCATCTTCGAGCACAACCTGATCGAACGCACCGTCGGGATGGACCACGCCACCGTGCAGGGCGTCTTGTCGGGCGGCATTCCCGACGAGGTGGGACTGGTCTGGAACATGCAGGCGGCGATATATACGTGGTGGATCGGGGTCGGCCTGCTGTGGATCGCGGCGGCGCTGACGCTGGTTTCGGGCATCGACTATTTCCGCAAGTCGCTGCCGTTCTTCCGGGAGGATACGCCATGATCGACGTTCTGTATTTCGCCTGGGTCCGCGAGCGGATCGGCCTGCCCAAGGAACGGGTGAAGACCGGGGCGGCCACCGTGTCCGGGCTGGTCGACGAATTGCGCGCCCGCGAGGCGCGCTACGAGGCCGCCTTTGCCGATACCTCGGCGCTGCGCGTCGCGCTGGACCAGGAGCTGGCCGATTTCGACGCGCCGCTGGAGGGTGTGCGCGAGGTGGCGTTCTTCCCGCCGATGACCGGGGGCTGACATGACCGTGCGGGTGCAGGAGGCGCCGTTCGATCCGGCCGTCGAGCTGGACGGTTTCGCAGCTGGGCGCACCGATACCGGCGCGCAGGTGACATTCACCGGGCTGGTGCGCGGCGATGGCGGGCTGCACCACATGGAGATCGAGCATTATCCCGGCATGACCGAGAAGGCGATCGCCGCGATCGAGGCGGACGCCGTGCGGCGCTGGGATTTGACCGCATCGCTGGTGATCCACCGCTATGGCCGGCTGGCGCCGGGCGAGCGGATCATGATGGTCGCCACCGCCGCGCCGCACCGCAAGGCGGCCTTCGAGGCGGCGGAGTTCCTGATGGATTACCTCAAGTCCCGCGCGCCGTTCTGGAAGCGCGAAGCGTCTGAAACCGGCGCGGCCTGGGTGGCGGCGAAGGACGAGGACGAGGCGGCGCTGGACCGCTGGTAGCGCGGTGCCCGCCGGACGTGTTCCGGCCGGGATCCGGCGGTGGCCGTTTTTTCGCGGCTTCCGCCAAGGATTGACGCGGCGCGCGCGTCCAACCCAATGTGATGCGCATGGAAACGGGGGATACCGGTTTGGCCCTGGCGGCCGCAGGCGGCGACCGGGACGCCTTTGCCGCGCTGCTGGCGCGGCATTACGACGCCCTGTTCCGCGTGTGTTTCCGGCTGACCGGGCGGGGCGATGCGGCCGAGGATCTGACGCAGGACATCTGCCTGGCGCTGCCGGCCAAGCTGCGCGGCTATCGCGGCGAGGCGAAGTTCACCACCTGGCTTTACCGGGTGGCGGTGAACGCGGCGCACGATGCCCGCCGCCGGGCCAGCGCGCATGCGAAGGCGGCCGATGGCTGGGGCGACTGGGAAGTGATGCGCCGCGCCGCCGCGGATGACACTGCCGCCGGGTTGGACTGGCTGCAGGCGGCGATGCGCGCCCTGCCGGACGATCTGCGCGACACGGCCGCCCTGACCATGGGGGACGAGATGACCCATGCCGAGGCCGCAGAGGCGCTTGGCATCTCCGAAGGGACCGTCAGCTGGCGGCTTTCGGAAATCCGCAAGCGCCTGAAGGCGCTGCGCGACGAGGAATTGACCGCATGACCGACCCGCTCGACGATCTCGAACGCGCCTTTGCGCAGGAAACGCCCGTCCCGGACCGGGACCGCCGGGCGACCAACCTGGACCGGGCGCAGGAAATTTTCGACCGCGCCCAAGGATCGACGGACGCGGCGCGTCCTACTTCTGACCGCCCCCGAGCCTGGGCGGGTATTGCCACAGGAGTTGGACTTATGCTGAAGCGATTGACCTCCCGCCCCGCCCTCACGGCCTCTACCGCGATTGTCGCCGTGGGGCTGGTCGCGTTGATCCCCGTCTTGCGGGATGCGCCGGAAATGCCGGGCACACTGGACCGGCCGGAAGCGGTGAAGATCGCGGACGGCGACGACGCGCGGCCGAACGAAGAGGCCGAGGAGATCGCCGATCTGACCGCGCCGATGGTCGAGCCCGCGCCCGAACTGGCGATGGAGGCACCCGCGCCGAGTGTCGTTCCGATGGGCGGGGTTTCCGATACCTATTCGGCCGGCGGGTCCGCCGCACGCACCAACAGCCTTGCGACCGGCATCGCCCCGCCAAGCCCGGTGCCCGACCTTGCGCCGCCGGCCCTGCCCGATACCAAAACCTTCGCCAATGCCGACGCCAACCCGGTCAAGGTGACGGAGGACGAGCCGGTTTCGACCTTTTCCATCGACGTCGACACCGCAAGCTACGCGGTGGTGCGCAATTCGCTGATGAACGGCACGCTGCCCCCCGCCGACGCCGTGCGGATCGAGGAGATGGTGAATTATTTCCCCTATGATTACCCCGCGCCCGCACCGGGCGAAGGCCCGTTCAAGCCGACCGTCACCGTGGCCGAGACGCCGTGGAACCCGGACACGCGGCTGATGACCGTCGCGCTTCAGGGGAAGATGCCGGCGCTGGCGGACCGGCCGCCGCTGAACCTTGTCTTCCTGATCGACACCTCCGGCTCGATGGAAAGCCCCGACAAGCTGCCGCTGCTCAAGCAGTCGTTCCGGTTGATGCTGGGCGAGCTGCGCCCCGAGGATCAGGTGGCCATCGTGACCTACGCGGGATCGGCCGGGCTGGTGCTGGAGCCGACCGCGGCGGCCGAGCGCGAGACGATCCTTGCCGCGCTGGAGAACCTGTCGGCGGGCGGATCCACCGCCGGGCAGGCCGGGCTGGAGCAGGCTTACGGCGTTGCCGCCGGCATGGCGGGCGACGGCGAGGTGAGCCGCGTGATCCTGGCGACCGACGGCGATTTCAACGTCGGGATCAGCGACCCGGACGCATTGAAAAGCTATATCGAGGACAAGCGCGACGCGGGCACCTACCTGTCGGTCCTGGGCTTCGGCCGCGGCAATCTTCAGGACGCGACGATGCAGGCGCTGGCGCAGAACGGCAACGGCACGGCGGCCTATATCGACACGCTGAACGAGGCGCGCAAGGTGCTGGTCGACCAGTTGACCGGCGCGCTGTTCCCGATTGCCGACGACGTGAAGATCCAGGTGGAGTTCAACCCCGCCGAGATCGCCGAATACCGTCTGATCGGCTACGAGACCCGCGCGCTGCGGCGCGAGGATTTCAACAATGACAAGGTGGATGCCGGCGAGATCGGGGCGGGCCATTCCGTCACCGCGATCTACGAGATCACGCCCGTCGGCTCGCCGGCGATCCTGAACGATCCGCTGCGCTATGGCGACGGGGCGCCGCAGACGGCGGCCGAGGGTGGCGGCGAGATCGCGTTCCTGCGGCTGCGATACAAGGCGCCGGGCGAGGATGCCAGCCAGTTGATCGAGGTGCCGATCGCCGAGGGGATGGGCACGTCAACCGCGGATACGCAATTCGCCGCCGCAATCGCCGGGTTCGGCCAGCTCTTGAAGGACGGGAAGTATACCGGCGACTGGAGCTATCAGGATGCCATCGACCTTGCGACCGGCGCGCTTGGCGAGGACGCCTTTGGCTATCGGCACGAGGCGGTGAACCTGATGCGTCTGGCGCAAAGCCTGGCGGAGTAATCCCCGAACGATCCGCGCCGCACGATCTGTCCTCTCCCGCAGAGCGGCGCGGACGGCCCCTTCCCCCTTGTCCCAGGGGAAGGGGCTTTTTGGTATATCAGGCGCGGTGGTAAGGCGCGCCGGCCAGGATAGACGCCGCGCGGTAAAGCTGTTCGGCCAGCATCACCCGCACCAGCATGTGCGGCCAGACCATCGCCCCGAAGCTGACGCTTGCATCCGCCGCGCCGCGCAGCGCGGGGTCCAGCCCGTCCGCCCCGCCGATGACAAAGGCGGCATCCGCCACGCCCTGGTCGCGCCAGCCGGCCAGCAGATCGGCGAATTGCGGAGAGGTCAGACGCTTGCCGCGCTCATCCAGCACCGCCAGCCGCGCGCCCTTGGGCACCGCACGGCGCAGCAGGCCGCCCTCGGCCGCGCTGCCGCCGCCCTTGCGGTCCTCGACCTCGAGGGTGGCGCAGGGACCAAGGCCAATCCCGCGCCCGGTCCGGTCGAAGCGGGTCAGATAATCGTCGACAAGCGCGCGTTCGGGGCCCGGCCGCAGCCGCCCCACCGCGCAGATCGCAAGGCGCATCAGGTCTCGGCGGCCGCGGCCTCGCCCGGGTTCATCCACATCTTTTCAAGCTGGTAGAACTCGCGCACCTCGGGGCGGAAGACATGGACGATCACGTCGCCCGCGTCGATCAGCACCCAATCGCCCTGATCCTTGCCTTCGACCTTGGAGGCCAGACCGCAATCCTGCTTGAGCCGGTCGGTCAGCTTTTCGGCGATCGAGGCGACCTGCCGCGAGGACCGCCCGGTGGCGATCACCATGTAATCGGCCATTTCCGACTTGCCCTTGAGGCTGATCGAAATGACGTCTTCGGCCTTGTCGTCGTCTAGCGAGGTCAGGATACGGTCAAGCAGTGCATCGCTTGAAACCTGCTTCGGCTCCGAACTCATCGAAGCACCGGAAGTCGAAGCACCGGGAACGGCCCTTGTGCCGGCCGTCGTTGCCATTTGGGACAGGACATCGTCCTCCTTCTTTACGCGCCGCGTGGGGCCCGGCGCAGGGCCTGTGCAAAAAGTAGCACCGCAGGGCATCATTCTCAATGTTCCGCAGGGGCAAAGCGGCCCCGGCGTTGGAAATCAGCCGTCATTGCGGCAAATAGGTAACCTGCGCTTGCGCGACAAGGGGCGGTGCGGCAGCAGTGACAGGCAGGACCGGCACGCGAACCACGAAGGAGCGGCATGCAGTTGCGCAGGATATTGAAACCCGTTCGGCCAATCTGGAAAGTCGGCGTCGGTGTGTCGAATGCCATCGCGGAGCGCAACCTCGACCTGATCGCGGCGGGGGTCGCGTTCTATGCGATGTTCGCGGTGTTCCCCACGGTGGCGGCGATCATCGCGCTGTGGGGCTTTCTGGCCGATCCCGACATCGTCGAGGACCAGCTTCTGATGCTGCGCGCCTTCGTGCCCGAAGACGGCTTTTCGCTGCTCGCGCGGCAGGTGGACCGCTTGATCATCGCCAATGACAGCACGCTGGGCTGGGCCACGCTGATTTCCACCGGCGTCGCGCTGTGGTCGACCCGGGCCGGGGTGGCGGCGCTGACACGGGGGCTGAACGCGGCCTACGGGACGGTGCCGCGTTTCGGGGTAAGGGGCATCTTCTGGACGCTGTTCCTGACCGGCCTTCTGGTCACGGTGGCGCTCCTGACGCTGGCCAGCATCGTGGTGCTGCCGGTGCTGCTGACGGTGTTTCCGACCGGTCGGTTCACGGCCGCCGTGCTGACGGTCGGGCAATGGACGCTGACCGGCGGCGTCGCGCTGGGCACGGTCGGGCTGCTTTACCGCTATGCGCCGAACCACCGGGGGCGGCGGCCGCGCTGGCTGAGCGTGGGGGCGATCCTGGCCATGGTGGTCGGTGCCGGCGCCTCTGCGGCGTTCACGATCTACCTGCGCAATTTCGGCAGCTACAACGAGATCTACGGCTCCATCGGGGCGGTGATCGCGCTGCTCATGTGGTTCTTCATCAGCGCGCTGTCGATCCTGCTGGGCGCGGCGGTGAATGCCGAGATCGACGAGCGGTACCCGCGCGAAAGGCCGGAGCGGTTCACCCGCCTGCGCCGCCGTCTGTCGTCGCATCTTCCGCCCTCGTCCTGACACTGCTGCCGTCCAGCAGCGTGACCTCGCGCTGCGGGAACGGGATCGAGATGCCGTTCTCGCGGAACGCGTCCCAGAGCGCCAGGAACACGTTGCCGCGGATATTGGTCAGCCCGCCGACCGGATCGCGGATCCAGAAGCGCAGGACATAATCGACGGAGGACTCGCCGAACCCGACGATGTGGCACACCGCGGGGCGCGAGGTCAGCACCCTGTCCACGCTTTGCGCCGCGGCAATGGCGATGCGCCGCACCGCGTGCGGATCGTCGGCATAGGCGGTGCCGAAATGGATGTCGAGCCGCACGAATTCGTTGGAATGGGACCAGTTGACCACCTGCCCGGTGATCAGATCCTCGTTCGGGATCAGGTATTCCTTGCCGTCCCGCGTGGTGATCGAGACATAGCGGGCGCCCAGCGCGTTGATCCACCCGAAGGTCTCGCCAAGGCTGATCACGTCGCCGGGCTTGATCGACTTGTCCAGCAGGATGATCACGCCCGATACCAGGTTCGACACCACCTTTTGCAGGCCGAAGCCGAGGCCGACGCCGATCGCCCCCGACAGCACCGCCAGCCCGGTCAGATCGAACCCCACCGCCTTCAACCCGATGAAGAACGCCGCCGAGTAGAGCGTGATCTGCAGCACCTTCACCAGCAGCTCGCGCATCGAGGGCGAGATATCCTCGTTCCGCCGGATCCGCGCCGAGGAGGTGCCGGAAACCACCCGCGCCAGCGTGACCAGAACGGCCGTGACCACCAGCGCCTTGAGCACCGCCAGCGCCGTCAGCCGGAACTGCCCGAAGGTGATCGCCAGGCCGTCCAGCAGCTCGGCCGCTTCGTCCACCAGGCCGAGATAGTACAGGATGACGTACACCCACAGCCCCCAGGTGACGACGCGGCGCAGGACCGGGTTGCGCACCAGCCGGGCGACCAGCGTCACCGCCAGCAGGGCAAGGCCGATGGTGGCGACCAGCACCAGGATGTAGCGCCGCGACGGGTACACCGTCAGCGCCGCCATCACCCCGGCCGCGATCCAGACCAGCAGGACGAAAAAGATCAGCCACAGCCGCCGCTGCACGACCAGCAGCGCGCGCAGCCGCCATTTCGGCCAGCCTTCCAGCGTGCGCATCCACTCGCGCATCCGCGGTACCGCGATGCGCGACAGGACGAAGGCGGCGGCAAGGCAGACGGCAAGGATCGCGATCTGCGTCAGGCGCGAGGGCAGCAGCAGGTTCGCCGCCTGCGCCGCGATATCGGCCCACAATTCGTGCAGCATCTGGACGAGGCGTTGCAGCTCGCTGTTCATCGGCTCTCCTTTTCGGGAAATCTATGCATGCGGCGGCCCGGCGCGTCCAGCACGGGCACCGCGCCCCCGGCCCGCCACTTGATCGGTGAGGGGAGACGCTATACATCGGCCCCATGATTCCGGTTTTCGATCTTGGCGACCGCGTGCGCCTGCGCGAACGGTTCCACGGCGACGCGCGTGCGCTGCTCGCCTGCCTTTGACGCGCGCTGCGCCGCACGTCACCCGAAACCATCCGCCCATCACAGGAGAGAGCGACCATGACCGCTCCGAAGACACTCTATGACAAGATCTGGGATGCCCACCTGGTCCACGAGGCCGAGGACGGCACCAGCCTGATCTATATCGACCGGCATCTCGTGCACGAAGTGACCAGCCCGCAGGCCTTCGAGGGGCTGCGCATGGCCGGCCGCACCGTCCGCGCGCCCGACAAGACCATCGCGGTGCCCGATCACAACGTGCCCACGACGCTCGACCGCGCCGGCGGCATCACCAACGAGGAAAGCCGCATCCAGGTCGAGGCGCTGGACAGCAACGCGGCCGAGTTCGGGGTGCACTACTATCCCGTCTCCGACGTGCGCCAGGGCATCGTGCATATCGTCGGCCCCGAACAGGGCTGGACGCTGCCGGGCATGACGGTGGTCTGCGGCGACTCGCATACCGCGACGCATGGCGCCTTCGGCGCGCTGGCCCATGGCATCGGCACGTCCGAGGTGGAACATGTGCTGGCCACCCAGACGCTGATCCAGTCGAAATCCAAGAACATGAAGGTCGAGATCACCGGCACCCTGCCGCCGGGGGTCACCGCCAAGGACATCACGCTGACCGTGATCGGCCGCACCGGCACCGCCGGCGGCACCGGCCATGTCATCGAATATTGCGGCGAGGCGATCCGCGCGCTGTCGATGGAAGGCCGGATGACCGTCTGCAACATGGCGATCGAGGGCGGCGCGCGCGCCGGCCTGATCGCGCCGGACGAGAAGACCTTCGAGTACATCAAGGGCCGCCCGCACGCGCCCAAGGGCGCCCAGTGGGAAACCGCGCTGGCCTGGTGGAAGACCCTGTTCTCGGACGAGGACGCGCATTGGGACAAGGTCATCACCATCGACGCCTCCGAGATCGCGCCGGTCGTCACCTGGGGCACCTCGCCCGAGGACGTGCTGCCGATCACCGGCACCGTGCCCGCGCCCGAGGATTTCACCGGCGGCAAGGTCGAGGCGGCGCGCCGCGCGCTCGACTACATGGGCCTGACCCCCGGCACCCCGCTGAGCGAGGTGGAAATCGACACCGTCTTCATCGGGTCGTGCACCAACGGCCGGATCGAGGATCTGCGCGCCGTGGCCGACGTGCTGAAGGGCAAGAAGATCAAGGAGGGTCTGCGCGCCATGATCGTGCCCGGATCCGGCCTGGTCCGCGCCCAGGCCGAGGAAGAGGGGCTGGCCGAGATCTTTCAGCAGGCCGGGTTCGAATGGCGCCTTGCCGGCTGTTCCATGTGCCTTGCGATGAACCCCGACCAGCTTGCCCCTGGCGAACGCTGCGCCTCGACCTCGAACCGCAACTTCGAGGGGCGGCAGGGCTACAAGGGCCGCACCCACCTGATGAGCCCCGCCATGGCGGCGGCAGCGGCGCTGACCGGACGGCTGACGGATGTGCGGGAGATGAACTGAAACGGTGCGGCGGGGATCACCCCGCCCTGCCGACAACCGGGGCGGGGATCACCCCGCCGCCCGTTTCAAGGAGACAGACATGCAGAAATTTACCACCCTCACCGGCATCGCCGCGCCGATGCCGCAGATCAATGTCGATACCGACATGATCATCCCCAAGCAGTTCCTGAAGACCATCAAGCGCACCGGCCTCGGGGTGAACCTGTTCGACGAGATGCGCTTTGACCGCGACGGGAACGAGAACCCCGATTTCGTGCTGAACAAGCCGCAATACCGCGATGCGGAGATTCTCGTGGCCGGCGAGAATTTCGGCTGCGGCTCCAGCCGGGAACACGCGCCCTGGGCGATCAGGGATTTCGGGATCAGCTGCGTCATCGCGCCCAGCTTTGCCGATATCTTCTACAACAACTGCTTCAAGAACGGCATCCTGCCCATCGCGCTGCCGCAGGAGCAGGTGGATATCCTGATGAAGGATGCCGAAAAGGGCGCCAATGCGCGCATGACGGTGGATCTCGAAACGCAGGAAATCACCACCTCCGACGGCGAGGTGATCCGCTTCGAGGTGGACGCGTTCAAGAAGCATTGCCTGCTGAACGGGCTCGACGATATCGGGCTGACGCTGGAAAAGGCGGCGGCGATCGACAGCTTCGAGGCACGGCAGGGCCAGGCGCGCCCTTGGGTCTGAAACGCCTTCGAACACCACATCTGGGGCCGCGCCATGGGCGCGGCTTTTTTTCGCTTTGAAAATGATGCAATAGCGCACCAGTTGCTCCACGAAAACGCCCGATTCTTTTTGTTATCTTTTCCAGATACTTGCCGGCCGAAATGAAAGTGGGCAAAAGTTGGGCAACGATGAGGCAACCCGCCACAATCGGCGGGATCAAGTTGGAACAAGGGGGCGGCATCGAACCGCGCCCGGCCAGTTTGAGGAAAACAGAGCGGTGATTTCTCGGATTGCAGGCGCCTTGCTGCGCGCAACCCTCGTGGTGTTGCTGATTGCGACACCCTCCCTGCTGTTGCCGGGAATGACGGCCGACGTCACGCAGATCGTGACGCTGGTCTCGATCTTTGCCGCCGCCCTGACCATCTTCGAATATGCATCGGTCTATCCCGGCATCGTCGAATTCCGCGACGCGCCGCCATTCAACCGCATCCGCTTCGTGGCGCTGCTGGCCATCGTCGTGATGATCTCGATGGTGGTGCGCGGCGAGACGGTGCCCACCGCGCTGAACCTCATCGTCAGCGATTTCGGCCGCAAGATCGGCGCGGCGATCGATTTCCCCTACAGCCCGGTGCGGCAGGTCGTGCTGCTTCTGCCCGACGACACCACGGCCGCGCATATCGAGCGGGTACGCTCCGCCGCCGGGATCAGCTATTTCGTCTCGATGATGTCGCTCGCGGTGTTCTGGTTCTGCGTCCGGGTGCGCAACTGGCCGCTGCATAGCGGGCCGTTCAATGTCTGGGTGAACCTGCCGACCTTCGATCCGACGACCGGCGGCGATGTGGTCGAAAGGCTGGAACGGGATGCACGCTTTAACATCGTGGTAGGGTTTACCATGCCATTCTTCATCCCGGCGGCTTTGAAAGCGTCGGAAAGCCTGTTCGGACAGGTGACGCTGGACAACCCGCAATCGATGGTCTGGATTGTTGCGGCATGGGCATTTCTTCCTGCAAGCCTTCTGATGCGCGGCCTGGCAATGGCGCGCATCGCCCAGTTGATAGAGCGCAAGCGCGCCGTGACCGCGCGCGAGCGCGAGGAATTGCAAACCGCCTGATCCTTCTTTTTGCCGTTCTGTGGGTCGCGGCCGGCATGGCTGCGGCAGACACGATTCGCATCGCCACCTGGCATGTCGAACTGGAACGGCGTGGCCCCGGCCTGCTGCTGCGCGACATCCGCAAGGGCGAGGATGCCGATATCGCCGCCAGCGTCGCGGCGATCGCCGCGCTGTCCCCGGATATCCTGCTGCTGACCGCGATCGACTGGGATCTCGGGCTGGCCGCCGGCCGTGCGCTGGAACGGCGTCTTGCGGCGGCGGGCGCACCCTATCCGCACCTCTTCGCCTTCCCGCCGAATGCCGGCCTGGCGACGGGTCTGGACATGGATGGCGACGGGCGGCGCGGCGGGCCGCGCGATGCGCAGGGTTTCGGATGGTTCGCGGGGCAGGGCGCGATGCTGCTGCTGTCGCGCCTGCCGCTTGACCAAACCGCCGCGCGGGATTTCTCGGCCATGCTCTGGGCGGACTTTCCCGGTGCCCTGCTGCCCGGCACGCCGGACGCGCCGTTCCCGTCGGCCGCGGCCTTGGCCGTGCAGCGCCTGTCCAGCGCCGGGCACTGGGACGTGCCGGTATTGCTACCGGGCGGCGGGCGGCTGCATCTGCTGTGTTTCCGCGCGGGAACGCCGGTCTTCGACGGGCCGGAGGATCGCAACGGCCGTCGCAACCATGACGAGGTGCGTTTCTGGTCTGCCTATCTCGACAACCTGCTGCCACGGCCCCCGCCGACCGCGCCGGTGGTGGTGCTGGGCAATGCCAATCTCGACCCCGTTGACGGCGCGGGCCGGCGCGCCGCGATCCGCGCCCTGCTGGCCCATCCGCGTCTGCGTGATCCGGGGCCGATCAGCGATGGCGGCGTGCAGGCGGCGGCGTTGCAGGGCGGCGCCAACGCGGCGCAATCGGGCGATGCGGCGCGCGATACCGCAGACTGGGACGACGAGGGCGGGCCCGGCAACCTGCGCACCAGCTATGTGCTGCCGGACCGGACCCTGCGCGTGATGGGGTCGGGGGTGCTC
This sequence comes from uncultured Paracoccaceae bacterium, assembly GCA_947503765.1. GTDB lineage: Bacteria > Pseudomonadota > Alphaproteobacteria > Rhodobacterales > Rhodobacteraceae > Psychromarinibacter. Next base: position 132,939 of record CANNFA010000008.1, read on the forward strand.
TGGCCGGCACCGGACGACCCGCTTGCCGCGCATCTGCTAGGCCCGGACCGGCCGCGCCACCGGATGGTCTGGGTGGATGTGGAGGTGCCGCAATGACCGGCGCATCCCGAACCGCGCACCGGCCGGGCGGGCCGGCTTTCTTGACCCCCGGATGCCGCCGGGATACTCGATCCCGAACCGACGGCGCATGCAACGAAAGGGAACCGCCCCATGTCCACCCCCTCGCTCCTGATCCTGCCGGGCGACGGCATCGGCCCCGAAGTGATGGCCGAAGTCCGCAAGGTCATCGACTGGTACGGCGCCCGCCGCGGGCTGGCCTTCGAAGTTGGCGAGGATCTCGTCGGCGGCTGTGCCTACGATGCGCACGGCACCCCGCTGACCGACGAAACCATGGCCCGCGCACAGGCCGCGGACGCGGTGCTGCTCGGGGCGGTCGGCGGGCCGAAATACGACGCTCTCGATTTCAGCGTGAAACCCGAACGCGGCCTGCTGCGCCTGCGCAAGGAAATGGACCTATATGCCAACCTGCGCCCGGCGCAATGCTTCGACGCGCTGGCCGATTTTTCGTCGCTCAAGCCGGAGGTTGTCGGCGGGCTGGACATCATGATCATCCGCGAGCTGACCGCGGGCGTCTATTTCGGCGAGCCGCGCGGCGTGTTCCGCGAGGGCAACGAGCGTGTCGGCATCAACACCCAGCGCTATACGGAAAGCGAGATCGCGCGCGTCGCGCGGTCGGCGTTCGAGCTGGCACGCAAGCGCGCGAACAAGGTCTGTTCGATGGAAAAGGCCAACGTGATGGAATCGGGCGTGCTTTGGCGCGACGTGGTTCAGGAAATCCACGACGCCGAGTATCCCGATGTCGAGCTGAGCCACATGTACGCCGATGCCGGCGCCATGCAGCTGACCCGCTGGCCCAAGCAGTTCGACGTGATCGTCACCGACAACCTGTTCGGCGACCTGCTGTCCGATCTCGCCGCGATGCTGACCGGCAGCCTTGGAATGCTGCCCTCGGCCAGCCTTGGCGCGCCGATGGAAAACGGCCGGCCCAAGGCGCTTTACGAGCCGGTGCACGGCTCCGCCCCCGACATTGCCGGGCAGGGCAAGGCGAACCCGATCGCCTGCATCCTGTCCTTCGCCATGGCTCTGCGCTATTCCTTCGACCAGGGGGACGAGGCGACCCGGCTCGAGGATGCGGTGGAAAAGGTGCTGGCCGACGGGCTGCGCACCGCCGATCTGCTGGGCGAGGAAGGCCGCGCGCCCGTGTCCACCAGCCAGATGGGCGATGCCATCGTCGCGGCGCTTGACGCGTCGCTGTAACCCGCCGCTTTCCGCCGGGGCCGGTTGCCCCGGCGGCGTTTTCCGATCGGCTGCCGCGCAACCACAGGACCGACCCGCATGTCCGATTCGTCCGGCTCCAACCTGAAGGGCGCGCTGATCGCGCTGGTCGGCTTCGGGCTTTTCGCGACCCACGACGTGATCGTGAAAACGCTGGGCGCGACCTATGCGCCGTTTCAGATCATCTTCTTCAGCGTTCTGCTCAGCTTTCCGATCGTCATGCTGATGCTGATGCGCGACACCACGTCCGACACGCTGATCCCGCGGCATCCCTGGTGGACGGCGCTGCGCACCGGTTCGGCGGTCGTGACGGGGATGTGCGTGTTCTATGCCTTTGCCACGCTGCCGCTGGCGCAGGTCTACGCGATCATCTTTGCCATGCCGCTGCTGATCACGGTGCTGTCGGTCCCGATACTGGGCGAACGTGTCGGGCTGCACCGCTGGGGCGCGGTGGCGGTCGGGCTGGCCGGGGTGCTGGTCGTCATCCGCCCCGGCACGGCGGAGCTGAACCTCGGCCACCTGGCGGCTTTGACCGGGGCCTGCACCGGCTCGCTGGTGTCGATCATCGTGCGCAAGATCGGCCATGCGGAGCGGAACCAGGTGCTGCTGCTATACCCGATGATGGCGAATTTCGCGGTCATGGCGTCGATCATGCCCTTCGTCTATCGCCCGATGGAGTTCGAGCATCTGGCGCTGATCGGCGCGATGGCCTGCCTCGCCTCGGTCGCGGGGCTGCTGATGATCCGGGCATACAAGGCCGCCGATGCCGCGATCGTCGCGCCCATGCAGTACTCACAGATGGTCTGGGCGGCGCTGTACGGCACCCTGATCTTCGGCGAATCGACCGACCGCCTCACCTGGATCGGCGCCGGAATCATCATCGCCAGCGGCCTGTACATCGTGTTGCGCGAAAGCCTGGGCGGGCGGTCCAACTCCACCCCGGTCCTGCGCACCCGCTCGCGCGCCGATACCGGCACCACACCGCGCATCTCGGCGCTGTTCCGAATGTCCGGCCGCACCCCGCCAAGACGCAATTGAGGGGCTTGCAAAGCCCCCGCCGCTTCGCTACTTCACGCGCCACGGTCGGAGTGTAGCTCAGCCTGGTAGAGCACTGTCTTCGGGAGGCAGGGGTCGTGAGTTCGAATCTCGCCACTCCGACCAGAAAAATAAGGGGCGCGCACCTTTCGGAAGATAGCGCCCCTTGGTTCAATGAACCTGGTATTACGGTTTGAGACCCAGGGCGGACGCGGCCTTGCGCAGGTGTGCAGGGCTATAGCGCGCATGGACCGATGCCGTCGTCCTCGTATCCGTTTGCCCAAGATACTGGCTGATTTCCCCCATCGAGACACCCGCTGTCCGGCACAATCCTTCCTTCCGGACGGCCTGCGTCTCGCATGGCTGCCGCGACACGGCCTGACGTCCGAGCCGCGTAACCTCCGGGAGTCTCGACAATCGGGCCGCACCAGGGCGCCTATCGCGCCGTGTCCTGCAGGTCTTCGAGGTGGTCCTCGCGGGCCTGCGCCTCGACGAAGATGTTGGTGATGATCGGGAACTGCGCCTTGATCCGGCGCTCCAGGTTGCGCACCGTGCGTTCCACTTCGGCCAGGTCGGACCGGTCGCGGAAATCCAGGCTCAGCGCGACAAGCACGTCGCTGGGCCCGAAATGCACGGTCCGCAGATCGTTCAGCGCGTGCACCGCGGGCTCCTCTGCCGCCATCTGCCGGATGGCGCGGGTGGTCGAATTGGCGGCGGCCTCACCGGTCAGCAGGCTCTTCGTCTCGTAGGCCAGGCCAAGCGCGGTCAGCGCCAGGATGACCCCGATCGCGATCGAGGCGGCCGCATCCGCCCAGGCCAGATGCAGGTGCTGCACGGCGAGCAGGCCGATCAGCGCCGCGACAAGGCCCAGCATCGCCGCGCTGTCCTCGAACAGGACGGTAAAGACCGTGGGGTCCTTCGATCGGCGCACCTCCTGAAGGAAGCTGCGCGATCCGCGGATGCGGTTGAATTCACGAAAGGCGAGGGTCCAGGCGACCCCCTCGAAGACCAGCGCCAGCCCCAGAACGATGTAATTGACGGTGAAACTGGTCACCGGATGCGGATTGGCCAACTTGCTGAAGCCTTCGTAGAACGAGATGCCGGATCCCAGGCCAAAGATCAGGATCGCCACGACGAAGGCCCAGAAATAGACCTCCATTCCGTGCCCGAACGGATGGTCCGGGCTGGCCGGCCGCTTCGAGCGCGCAATGCCGAGCAGCAACAGCCCCTGGTTGCCGGTATCGACGACCGAATGCACCGCCTCCGACAGCATCGCGGACGAGCCGGTATAGGCCGCCGCCGCGAACTTGGTCACGGCAATCAGCGCGTTGCCGACAAGCGCCGCATAGATGACCGTTTTCGATCCGCCCTTTGCCGCCATGCCGTCTCCGATCCTTCGCTGCCGCGCCGCTTTCGCCGGCCCTGTCCTGCAGTTACCCGATCTCCCCCGCCGGGCAGAAATCGCCGATTGCCCTGCGGCTGGATCGCCGGGAAAGGTGCGCTTAGCCGGGCCTCCAAGTCAGACATGTGGAACCCGGCGGCAAGGTCAAGTTCTTGCCGTATCCTGCGCGTTACGGGCGGTGCATCCGGCATGGCTCGGCTTCCGTGTTTTCGAGCCGGAACGAAGTCGCTAATTCGCCGGCAGAGCGGAACAGCAGCAGCCGCCATGGCCGAGCTAGGCTTCCGGCTCATTGTCCGTTCACGTCCGGCCTGGCGGGGCCTTGCGAGCAGAGCAGGCGGCTCAGTTTCTTTCCCGCCTCCGTCAGGGTTGCACGGTAATGGTCGTGATTTGCCAACGCGTCCTGTTTCGGTGCGATGATGCAGACGGTGTTTCGGCAAATGCCATCGGGATCAAGAACCGGCGCCGCGAAGCAATGGGTGTAAGTGTCCGCGATGCTGTCGAAGGAAAAGAACTGCTGCTCCCAAGCCGATTGCGCGCTTTTCACAAAATCCTGCGGATCGATGCGGCCGCCATCGGGGCGGATGAAATCCTCGGGCGGGATCAGCGCGAGGATCTCGTTTTCTGGAAGGTGACCGAGAAGAAGCCGGCCTGACGCCGTCCAGGGAATGGGAGTGCGTTCGCCGATGGCGGCGCTGATCCTGAACGGGCGGTTCCCCTCGTTCATCATCGCCACGTAGTATTTGTTTCCATCCAGCTTGCACAGCTGCGCGGTCTCGCGGGTCTGGTCCGTGACCCATTCGAGGATCGGGCGCGCGAGCCGGGCGAGATCGAAGGATTTCTGATAGTTCAGTCCCCAGTAATGCAGCTTCGGGCCAAGATAGACCCGTCCCTCGGCATCGGACCGCTCCAGCACGCCGGCGGCGGTCAGCACGGCGACCAGTTCATATATCGACGATTTCGGCGCGCCCATGCCGGTTGCGATCTCTATCGGGCGCAACGGCTCGCCGGCGGCGCAGAGGTGGTCGAGGACCTGGAAGGACCGCTCCAGACCCCGCTCCTTGGTCTTTTTCGTGTCCGCAGACCTTGAACCTGCGATTTCGGCTTCGACCGTTTTCTTGCCGGGAGTCTTTTCCATTCAGAACTTCGAGCTTTTGAGGAACGCGGCAAGGCGTTCCGATTTCGGGTTGTGGAACAGGGTATCGGGCGGGCCCTCTTCGCCGATGCGTCCGTCCTGCATGAAGACGACCCTGTCGGAAACGTCATGGGCGAACTGCATCTCGTGCGTGACCAGAAGCATCGTCATCCCGTCGGCGGCCAGCCCCTTGACGACGGCCAGCACCTCGCTGACAAGCTCGGGATCAAGCGCGGATGTCACCTCGTCGAAGAGCATCAGCTCGGGGTTCATCGCGATCGCGCGGGCGATGGCGACGCGCTGTTGCTGGCCGCCCGAAAGCTGGCCGGGAAAATGATCCTTGCGGTCTTTCATGCCGACCCGGTCCAGCCAGGTTTCGGCGGTGGCATAAGCCTCGTCCTTGGGCATCTTGCGGGTCCTCACCAGCCCCAGCATGACGTTGCGGATCGCGCTCATATGCGGGAACAGGTTGAAATGCTGAAAGGTCATGCCGGTCATGGCGCGTTGCCGGGCGATTTCGCGTTCCCTTAGCCGCACCCGTCTGCCGTTCTGTTGCCGATAGCCGATCTGTTCGCCCGCCACTGCGACGATGCCCTCCTCGTAATCTTCCAGCAGGTTGACACAGCGCAAGAGCGTGGTCTTGCCCGACCCGCTCGATCCGATCAGGCTCACGACATCGCCGCGCTGCATCGTCAGGTCGATGCCCTTCAGGACTTCGACATCGCCGAAGCGCTTGTGCAGGTTGGTGATTTCCAGAACGGGAACGGACATGAAGGAACCTCAGGAAGGAATCGCAACCTTGCGTTCGACGAAGCGCCCGGCTTTTTCGATCGCGAAGTTGAGCAGGAAGAAGACGAACCCGGCAAAAAAGTAAAGCTCGAGGCTGAGGAAGGTGCGGGCGATCACCTGTTGCACGCCCAGCAGCAGCTCCACCACACCGATGACCGAGAGCAGTGTGGACGCCTTGACGATCTCGGTCGCCGTGGTCACCCAGGTCGGCAGGATCATCCGCAGCGCCTGCGGCAGAAGCACCGAAAAGAACGTGCCGAAAAAGGTGAGGCCGACGGATTTCGCGGCTTCGGTCTGGCCCTTGGGGATCGCCTTCAGGGCGCCAAGGACGATTTCGCCGACATGCGAGGAGCAGAACAGCGTCAATGCGAATATGCCCGCCTCGTAGGCCGAAAGCTGGATGTCGACGACCGAGAGGATGTAGAAACAGGCCAGGATCAGCACGAAGACCGGCGTGCCGCGCAGGAAATCGGAATACAGGCGCACGACAAAGCGCAACACCGGGTTGCCGTAGGTCAGGATCAGCCCGACGACCAGACCCAGCGCCGTGCCCATCAGGATCGACAGGACAGAGATCAGGATCGTGTTACCGAGCCCCGCCAGAAGCGCCCAGCGCGCCGCCCAGATGACTTCGAGTGCTTGTGCGATTTCCATTTGGGCGCCCTATCCCGGGATTGCCAGATGACGTTCGACGCGCCGCAGCAGAGCGGCGATGATCGCGCAGGCGAAGACATACATCAGGCTCGCGACCAGCCATGTCTCGATCACGCGGAAGGTCTCGACGTTGATCTTGCGGGCGTGGAAGGTCAGTTCGGGCACCGCGATCGCGGCGGCCAGTGAAGTGTCCTTGAACAGCGAGATGAAGTTGTTGCCGAGCGCCGGCAGCACGTTGCGGAACATGATCGGGATGGTGATCCGCACCTTCGTGCCAAGCTCGGTCAGCCCGATCGTCAGCCCGGCCTCGCGCAATCCGGGCGGCAGGGCCACCAGGCCGGACCGGAACACTTCGGTCAGATAGGCGCCCGAATAGACCGCAAGCGTGACGATGAAACTCTCGATCTTGCCCAGCCGCAGGCCAAGCTGCGGCAGGGCGAAGAAGGTGAACAGGATCAGCACCAGAATCGGCGTGTTGCGGATCGCCGACACATAGCCATGCGCCGCCCAACGAAGAAGGCGGTGTTTCGACAGCATCCCGAAAGCGGTGAACAGACCGATCACGCAGCCGATGGCGATCGAGACCAGGGCGAGCACAAGTCCCAGCCCCAGCCCCGAAAGCAGCAGATCGAAGTTCCGCCACACCGCCGCAAAGTTGAAATCATAGTCCATTCACTGCCGCCGGGATGCCTGGTGTCACTTGTATTCGACCGGAAAGCCGATCTGCGGCGGATCGAGTGCCACGCCGAACCACTCGTCGAACGAGGCCGCGTAGCTGTCGAATTCCACGCCGGTCATCGCTTCGTGCAGGATCGCGTTCACGAAGTTCAGCCAGCGCTGATCGCCGGGCTTGACCGCGCATGAATAGCTTTGCGGGCCCCAGCCATAGCCGGAATTGACGTAGCGGTCCGGGTTCTGCTTCATGAACCAACTCAGCGACGACTGGTCGGTCGCGGCGGCATCCGCGCGGCCCGAATTGAGCGCCTGATAGATCAGATCGACGGAGTCATATTGGTCGACATTCGCCTCTGGCAGGGCGGCATGCACCAGATCCTCGGCATATACATTCTGAAGGATCGAGACGGTGATATCGGACCCGGCCGCCTTCAGCGCATCGTAATCCGCATAATCGCCGTCCGCGAGCAACATGAGGCCCACGCCTTCGCGGTAATAGGGAATGGTGAACTCGACCTGCTGCGCGCGGCCCGCGGTCACGGTCATGAACTGGCAGGTCACGTCGACCTTGTCGGTCACCAGGTTCGGAACACGCGCGTCGCCGGACTGGTTGACGAACTCGATCGCGTCGGGATCGTCGAACAGGCCCTTGGCGATCAGCCGCAACATGTCGACATCGAATCCGACCAGATCGTTGTTGGCATCCTTGAAATGCCAGGGCGCGTTGGTGCTGCCGGTGCCCGCGATCAGATGCCCCCGATCGAGAACGTCCTGAAGCTTGTCCGCATGCACGGCGCTGGCAGCGAGGCAGCAGATGGATGCCGCGGTGCCAAGACGGGTCAGAGTGTTTAGCATTGTGAGCCTCCTTGTCGGTATATTCCAGAAATCCGGAATCCATTTTGGTATTCCGGAATCAAGCTGGCCCCGACGGCGGGATGTTGTCAACGGAATTTTGTGGACCTGGTAGTGACGCAGTAGATCATGACGACCGAATTTTATTCGCCTGATATGAAGGTTGCGCCGACCGGTCGCGCATACTTCCAAGGAAGCAATTGGAGTGGATTTTTCGCTTCACCTGCCACTCGGCTTGACGTCCTGCCGGCTAGTCGCCGACCACAAGATCAACTGCATCGAAGAACTTGCCACTTGGAACTGGGCACCGCAATAGGCGTCAAGCGCGGCGTAGCCGGACGGATACGAACGATATCCGCAGAAGTTGTGTCGACTTCCTGACGCCGCGGCGAGTTGCTCTCCGAAACCACCGCCGCTTTTCCCACTGGACTGCCACCAGTCGCCGGCGAAAGGAGGCTGAAAATGCTTGAAGGATCGCCTCCGTTGGCCGTAACCTCACAAAGGCAGACCGGGTCGTAATTGCTGATTTGGGGGATGTTGCCGCAGCTGACTTAACTCAATCTGCAGGAAATTGCATCAATGGTGCTGTAACGCTCAATATGAATGGCGCCAGTGCGCGACTGTTAGGAGGCGCAATATACATGGGTATCTACAAAGGGATCTTTTCGACCATACTGGCGATATTCACTGTGCAGGGAAGCGCGGTATATGCCAAGGATGCGCCGTTCTGGGTGCGAAATCACATATGTCAGGAAAATTCCACTGGGGTTCAATGTAGAACTGGTAATTTCACATGCGGATCGCCAATGACGACACCTTCCAACATGGATGTGACCAACTGCTATTTCTTTGATAGATCTGCTGGTTCGCCGCACATTTTCCAATGCTTTTACTATGACTACGGGGACTCGAAGGATCGGATATTTGACTACCACGGACAGGGGGGTGAGCACTTCAAAGTGATTTACTCAAGAGTCGAGCGACGTATTACGCTTTCCCCGACGGGCGAGCCTATGACGTCTGCATCGGGGCCTCCCGGTTTTCAGGGCCTAGAATGCATGCGCGGGCTTCGCACCAATAACCTGTATTGCATCGACGGTGCCGACTTGTGCATGTGACCAGATTCCCGGCATCCTATGCTTGCATAGCTCGAGATTCGCCCTGTGAATCATGTCCATGTCACGCCAGAAATAGGTAAAGCTTCTCCGGTTTGGTAACCTAGTGGATTGAACGGATGAAGGAGTCTGAACGGGGATTCCATTGCGTTGGGTGCCGTGCGAGTCATGTTGATGCGCACAGGAATATCTTTCACCGTGCCACGCGAGGATCGTTCCCGGCTCGAGGCGATCATCTCACACCCATCCTCTCCGCGTTGTCAGTCGCAAAGGCGCCTCGCGTCGCGACCGATTTTAGGTTATGCCGTCAGGGCTTGCAGAACGGTGGGCGTGACCAATTGCGGGGGCAGATCGCAAGATAATCCGATACCGGTCGCAGCGCGCGTCGGATACGGCGCTGCGTGGCCGGCTGCAGGAATTGGCCAACGAGCGCCGGAGATTCGGCTATCGCCGGCTGTCCATGCTGCTGCACCGGTAGGGCGAGTCCTCGGGGTTCAAACGACTCTATCGTCAGTATCGTGAAGAAGGCCACACAGTGCGATCGGCAACAAGGCCCCGAACAGGCTGACGAAATCGGGGGGCATCACCAGCCTGTCACTCTGATCGAAGCCAGAAAGCTTTCGCCAACGGCGGTAGAAGGTTCGGGTGTGGACCGAAACCCCAGCGGACTCCGGTCGCGGCTGCATGAAACACCCGGGGATAGACGTCTCTCGCCGTGCAAGGCACAATTAGGTGAAAATCGAGGCCAGAGATGATTACCGGTGAACTGAAGTCCAGGGTCGACACGATCTGGAACGCGATGTGGACGGGCGGGCTGTCGAACCCGCAGACGATCATGGAGCAGTGGACACTGCTGCTCTTCCTCAAGGGCCTCGACGACGCGCAGACTCTCGCGGAACGGCAAGGCCGGGCGCGCGGCACGGAAATCGAGAGGAATCTCTTCCCGGACGAGCTCGACGGCATTCCGGTCGTCGACGACGCCGGCAACAAGATCGCCGACGGCCGTTCCCTGGCCGATCTGCGCTGGCCGCGGTTCGCGACGCTGCCGCCGGCAGAGATGCAGGAGGCGGCCGAGAACCACCGGATCCCCTTCCTGCGTCGCCTCGCCTCACACTGGCGCGCCCGCCCTGGATGCGTTCTTTGCCCTGCCACTTTCCCGATTGCCTCGAGATCGGTGTGAACAGGCGTGCAATTTTGACCCCGTAACGGGGTGATCGGCGTCCAAAAATGACCCGCTTACACTGATGTGGA
>CANNFA010000009.1 GCA_947503765.1 uncultured Paracoccaceae bacterium
ACCGCATCGACGAACTCGCACCCTGGCACTGGCACCAACGCTAAAAGTCAACGCCCGGTCACACCGGACGCATACGATCGATCTGATGCGGCATCGTGTTCGGCGCGCCGGCAAGACCATCACGTTGCAACCACGGGAGTATCGCCTGCTTGTATATCTGATGCAGAATGCCGGACGGGTGCTGACGCGCACGATGCTGCTCGAGGCCGTCTGGGACTTTCATTTTGATCCCAGGACCAACGTCGTGGAGACCCATATCAGCCGGCTGCGCAACAAGATCGACAAGCCGTTTGAAAGCGCCCTGATTCACACGGTGCGCGGTGCGGGATATTCCTGCCATGCGTAGGATTCTGTCGCGGCGTGGCGGCGTGGCGCGCACTTCGGTTCGCCTGTCGTTGCAATTCGCGTTCCTCTACTCGTTTCTCACGGCATTCATTTTCATGGGAGCCTATTGGCTGACGGACTTTGAGGTGCGGGACTGGATGTATGACCGCATGAACTCGGATGCAGGGCGGCTATCGAAGATCTATGAGACCAACGGGCCGGCCGCCCTGATTGGCCACATCGAGGCGCTGGCGGAGATCAATTTCGAAAGTTCGAGAATTTTTCGACTGACCGATCCGCAAGGCCGGATCGTCGCGGGGAATGTTCTTTCCGTGCGCTCGGGAAATATCGGCGGGTTTGTCGAAATGGCCGATCTGACCTTGGTGGAACCGCAAGACGAGGAAGTCACCGGTTATTGGTCCGTCCAGCATCGGATCGGCCCCTATGTGCTTCTGCAAGGGACAGGCGATCACGTCGTCGCGGAGGTATTGGAGGTCTTGAGTGCGGTGCTGATCGGCGGGTTCTGCGCCGTTGTCGGGTTGGGGCTGCTGGTCGGAATCCGGATCGGGCGGATAACCGAATCCCGAATGGACCAGATTTCCAGTACCCTGAAGATTGCGGCGGATGGCGACATGACGGCGCGCGTCCCCGACATGGGCGGGGTGGATGACGGTTTTGCGCGGATTTCATCCAACATCAATGCAACATTGAAGAAGCTGCAGGCCTTGCTCGAGAGCCAGCGGCAGATATCGACCGATATCGCGAGACTGTGCGGAATTTTGTGCCCTGGCGCCTTTTGTTACGCCATGGGGAAGCGGTCTTCGAACATGATGGCGAGCTGGCTTTTGACAGCGTGCCATTCGCGCACCGAACGCTTCCACTCCGTTGAGGTAGCATTGAGCGCGAGAAAGACCAATTTCGCCGCCGCCTCGTCGCTGGGGAAATGGCCGCGGGTTCGAACTGCGCGCCGGATTTTCGAGTTCAGCGCCTCTATGGCATTGGTCGTGTAGATCAGTCGACGCACCGCAGGCGGATAGTCGAGGAACGGGATCACCTCGTTCCAGGCCCGCCGCCAGCTCGGAGCAATCGCCGGGTAGCGGGCGGCCAGATCGCTGTCCTCGAACTCGGCCAGCGCGGCCTCTGCCGCCTCGGCGTCCACGGCCGTGTAGACCGCCTTCAGGGCTGTCGCCACGGCCTTGCGGTCCTTGTAGCTGGCGAAGCTCATGGAATGACGCAGCAGGTGGACGATGCAGGTCTGGACCTGGGTTTGCGGGAAGGCCGCCTCGATGGCCTGGGGGAAGCCCTTGAGGCCGTCCACCACGGCGATCAGGATGTCCTGGACACCGCGATTGCGCAGGTCGTTCAGCACCTTGGCCCAGAACTTGGCGCCCTCGTTGGCCTGAAACCACAGGCCCAGAACGTCGCGGGTGCCATCCGGCAGGATCGCCAGGGCCACGAAGACCGCCTTGTTCGACACGGCACCATCGCTGCGGATATTGACCCGGATCGCGTCCATGAACACCACCGGGTAGCAGGGCTCGAGCGGGCGGTTCTGCCAGGCGGTGACGTTCTGCGCCTTCAAACAGTCCCCCGGACTGTTTGATCCGCTGGCGCGGACCAGCTTGAACTCCATGACGGCCTCGGTGATCGCCGAGATCAGGCTGGGAGATGCTTCGAAGCCGTAGACCTCCTCGATATGCCCCTGGATTTCCCGGGTCGTCATGCCGCGCGCATACATGCTGATGATCTTGCGGTCGAACTCCGGAAACCGCCGCTGATACTTGGCGATCAGCAGCGGATCGAAGGTGCCGTTGCGGTCGCGCGGGATGTCCAGGACGACCTTGCCGCTATCCGTGGTCACCGTCTTCTGGCTGCTGCCGTTGCGGCGATTGGGCGCCCGGTTCTCGCCCCCAGGCGCTTCTTCTGCGCGCTCCTCGCCGAGGTGCTCCTCCATCTCGGTCGTCAAGGCGCGTTCCGCCAGCGCTTTCGTCAGCTCGGAAAGAATGCCTTCCTTGCCGAAAAGGTCGCCAGCCGACCGGCCTTCCATCAAACGGTCCAACAGGTCCTTGTCGATGCTCATACGTGGGTCTCCTTTCAGAGCAGTTACCACGCCAGAGCACAAAATTCAGGATAGTCCCCGACACGCGTTTGGGCAGACCGCAGGCTGTCTTCTGGGCCTTGTGCCATTTCTGCATGCGGCCTTTCAGCTGCGCATGCGAGGGAACGACGCGATCATTATTATCAACATCGCGCCCGACGAGCCTGCGCCCGAGCGCTGCCCGGAAAATGCGATTGAGCATGTCGCGTTGCACGAACAGGTATCCATCCGTCAGCCGCGGGATCAGGTCCTGCACGAGCCTGCGGCGCTTGTCCGGCACCGACAGGGCATCGCTGCTCATGATCTCCTCGAGAAGGGCGGCGTCCTTCGTATCCGCATCGCGGATTTCCTGGAGCGGGCAAAGCTCGCGGCCTGCCTGCCCGTGGCGGTTCCGCCCGTGGCTCTTGCCCCACCCTTTGGGAAGCATCCAGACCATATGCAGGAAGTCGAAGGATTGCTCGAGCGCGATCGACGACACCGGCACGTCGCCAAGAAATGCCAAGGCGAGCTTCCCGACGACGCGGATCTTGTTCTCCACGTCCCTCGGCGCCTCTTCGCAGGCTTTCTCGATCGCCTCCGACAGCAGCATCGGCGGCGTCAAGGCTTCACGGGTCGGCGCGATATCATGGTCGCGGAGCAGATCCCGCCCGGCATGGAGCGGGTCATCGAAGTCCCGCTCGACCCGGGTGCACAGATCGTTCAGCCTGCGCATCAGCGAGAGCACCTGTCGGCCGACTGCGGGTGTTTCGACTGCGGCGGGATCCATGCCATGCTGCCGCGCGATCTCTCCGGCGAAGGCGGTGGCAACCGACCAGTCGCGTGCGCGCTGAGCGTCGCGGATACGGCGCGTTTCTGCATCGATCCGATCGAGAAAGACATCGGACGTATCGACCGGGGCCTCGCTTTCCTGCCGGGCGATCATCCCGGCCACCGCCCGGCGCACGATCTCCTGCAGCATTGCCCGAACACGGTCTGCGCTCACCGGAGTATCCTGAAGTTCGTCGAGCACTTTTCTCTCTCCTGCCTCGATGGCGGTCAGCAGGCCCGCTGACCGCTTTACCGCTTCGGAGAGAACGTGGGTGCGCAGCGAGACAGAGAGAAATTCCGGCGCGCCGAGATGCCGGAATTTTACCGGCCAGCGGCGGCGAAAGTGGAAGACACCATTTCTGCGGACCAGGTGCAGACCCCACTTTCTGCCTGTGACACGTGGCCGGCTCTCAGGCCGATGTGAAGCAGTTTGTGAAGCACCGCGATGTGCAGACGGGAGGACAGTGCCATGAGGGGCAGCTATCCCACTGGAAAGTATGTTGTTTTTCGGAGTCATTGGCTGGGGTGGTAGGATTCGAACCTACGGTACACGGTACCAAAAACCGCTGCCTTACCACTTGGCTACACCCCAGCAGCGAAGCGGTTCTTACGAATTCGGGCGCGTCTGTGCAAGCCCCGAAACCGGAAAATCATGCGTATGGGGGCGGGTTCCGGACGGGGCCGCTGCGGGGGCCGGGCGGGGGCGTAGGGCACGGCGCGTGGGGCGCTTTGGCGGGGGCGGCGGATGGCCCCGCGGCGCGGCCCGGGGGCGTGCAGCGCGCGCTAGATGTCGCGCTCAATTGAATTCCGCCGCCGGGGCGAACGCGCCCTTCTTCGAAAACGCTGCCTCGCCCCGGCGGCGGACTGCTTGCATCCGAATGACCGCGACACGCTTTATTCCTCGCTTGCCGCGCGGTTGAGCAGGTCCTTGTCGGCGGTCACCGCGCGCTCGGCGTCGACGATGCGTTCCAGTTCCTGCTCGGTGTCGGCGGCGACGTTTTCCCCGGGCAGGTCCGGCGCTTGCGGCGGTGCCGGCGGCGGGGCAGGGCGGGTGCCGGGCTGCGGCGCCTTCGGCGCGGGCACGGCGGCGTCCGCGCTGTCCAGCACCACGCGATAGGTGGTGTCGGCGATGGCAATGCCGGCCGCTTCCAGCGCCTCCTTGATCTGGCGCAGCGCCGCGCCCTTGGCCAGCAGCAAGGATGTCGCCGTCTGGTCGATCCAGCCGGTCACCGTCAGGACCGTGCCGCTCTCGTTCAGCGCGTCGACCCAGACCGAGGCGGCCGGGCTGTCCAGCACGAAGGGCAGCGCCTGCACCGTTTCCTCGGCCAGCGCGCGCGCCGCGGCCATGTCGGCGGCCGGATCGATCCCGAGGTTGAACAGGAACCGCCGTTCGCGGTTGCGCGAGTAGTTCACGATCCGCGACTTGAAGACGGTCGAATTCGGGATCCGGATGTGGTTGCCGTCGAAGCTGAGCAGGATCGTCGCGCGGCTGGTCAGACGGATCACCTTGCCCTCGTCGCCGCCGATCTCGATCGCGTCGTTGGGGCGGAACGGCTGGCGGATCGACAGCAGGATGGAGGCGATGAAATTCTCCACCGTGTCGCGCACGGCAAAGCCGATGGCCAGGCCGATGATCCCCGCCGCGCCCAGGATCGTGCCCAGCAGCGCCGTCGCGTTCAGGATGTCGAGCGCCACGACCAGCGCCGCGACCATGAAGGTCAGCCGCACGATCTGCCGGTAGATGTCGGCGATGAACTCGTTCGGGGCCAGCCTGTCCCACGGCCAGCGCCCGCGTGCCAGCACGATGCCGAGGAACACGATGATCAGCGCGGCCGCCGCCGCCACCAGGATCAGCGGCAGGAAGGCGACAAGCTGTTCCATGCGTTTCTGGAACCGGGCGACGGCGGGGTTCAGCCGTTCGACGAGATCGGTGCTTTCGGCCACTTCGTTGCGGATGGCGACGACGCCCTCGACCCGGCTGACCAAACCGTCCAACCGGGTGATCGCCTCGCCCTCCAGCGTGGTGCCGCGCAGCGTCACGATGCCGGATTTGACCTGCACGGTGATGTCATCATAGCCGTCGAGTTGGCCGATGATGTCGCGGATCCGCACCGCGATGGCCGCGTCGCGTTCTGCGCTGTCGGCGGTGTCGATGGTGCCCGAAGGCTGGGTGTCCTGCGCGGCGGCGGCGAGCGGAAGCAAAAGCGTCAGGACGAGGCAAAGGGCGAGGGAGAGAAATCGCATGGGTTCCGGATCTTCATGAAATGATCCGGGCCAGATTACCCGGCCGGGGGGGGCGCGCAACGGCTTTGTCGCGCGCGCCGCCGCGCCCCCGGCGCCCGCTGCCACCGCACTGCCCCGCCGATCAGCTTGAAACCTGTTCGCGCAGGATCGCCGCGGTCAGCGAGAGCATCAGGTAGAGGCCGCCGAAGATCAGGAAGGCCAGCACCGTGTTCTCGAACGAGCGCGGATAGGTCGCCTCGTCGGGGGAAATCGGGCTGACCGACATCGACAGGTAGCGGGTCTGGCGGTTCGCCTCGATCCGTGCGGTTTCCAGCTGTTGCAGCGCCTGGGTCACCATCAGCTCGCGGGTCTGCAATTCGCGTTCCGCCAGCCGCAATTCGCCGGTGATCCGCGCCAGCGACTGGCCGCTTTCGCTGGTCACCGTCAGTTGCGAGCGCAGCTCTGCAATCAACTCCTCCAGCCGGCGCACATCGCCGCGCGCGCCGTCGACGCGTGCCTGATTGGGACGCGGGTTGTCGAGAAGCTGCTCGAGCTGCAGCTTTTTCTCCGACAGCTGCGTTTCCAGCCCGGTGATCTGGGTCATCAGCGCGTTGGATTCGGTCATCGGATCCAGCACGCCCAGCTTTTCCTGCAATTCCAGCACGCGCTGCTGGGCCGCGAGCATCGCCGCCTCGGCGTTTTCATAGCTTTGCCGGGCGCCGTCCATCTGGTCCTCGCGCAGGCGCAGCGACAGGGCGTCGACCTGTTCCTCGGCATAGCGGATCAGGCGTTCGGAAAACAGCTGGCTCATGTCGGGATCGGGCGCGATCACGTCCATCTTGATCAGACCCTCGGTCGGATCATAGCTGATTTTCACGTTCTTCTTGAAGACCTTGTAGGTGTCTTCCTTGCTGGCGCCGGGATCGAGCCGTTGCAGCGGGTCAATGTCGGGCGCGCTGAAATGGGCGCGGAAATCCAGGTCCTTGTCGAGCCGCAGCATCGCGTCGATGCTTTGCAGATAGCCCTGCACGGCGATACTGTCCTGGCTGGTCGCAAAGGCGGTGCCCGAGAACATGCCGGCCAGCCCGCTGGCCGCGGCCGCCGGGTTCTGCGCCTGCTGGATCACGAATTCGGAATGGGTGGCGTACATCGGCGTGGCGATGCGGTAGTAGTACCAGCCCGCGATGAAGGTCGGCAGCATCACGAAAAAGGCCAGCCGCGCCGCCAGCTGCATCACCTTGCGGCGCCGGCGGCGCACGATGTCGCGCTGCATCCGCACGATTTCGCCGGCGCGCCCGTCCTCGTCCAGCACATGGGTCGAGGGCAGTTGCGTCCGGTCCTGAACGCGGGGCAGGGCGACGTCGCGGCCCGTCTGGCCGGGCTGATCGGGCACTACCAGCTCCAGCATGTTGGACCGCTGGAATGGATCGATCCCCTGCTTGCGCAGCAGGCGCACGGCGTCGAAATCGCTGGTCGGGGCCAAGCCGTGCTTCTGCGCCACGCGCCGCGCCATGCGCAGCTGGCGGCCGGTCAGCCCCTCGCGCCGGATCTCGGCGATCTCGGCCTCGACGCTGACCTCGCCGGCATTCATCACTTCGCCCTGGGCGACGACGCTTGCCCGCCGCTCGGCCCCGACGGCGCGGCCGGCGGTCGGAAAGGCGCCATCGCCAAAGCCGTCATCGTCGTCCGGGGCGAACATCATGTCCTGCGCCGCCGCGGCGCCCCCGCCCGATGCGGCCCGCGCGCCGCCCGCACCGGCGCCGGCCACGGCGCGCGGCTGTGCGGATGCGGCGGCTGCCGGCGGGGCACCGGCAGAGCGCCGGATGCGGAACTTCTTAGCCTTGGGTTTGGTAGTCATACAGCGCCTTCGCTTCGTCCAAGGTGTCGAACATGTGCAGCCTGCCGTCACGCAGCACGGCGGCCGAGCGGCAGAATTTTTCCAGCGTGGCGGGCTTGTGGCTGACCACGACGATGGTCGAGTCCCTCAGCCGCTCGCGCAGGATCGCGCCGGCCCGCTTGTTGAATGCCACGTCCGTGGTCGAGGGCATACCCTCGTCGATAAGATAGATGTCGAAATCCAGCGCCAGCAGAAGCGAGAAGTTCAGCCGCGCCTTCATGCCTTGGCTGTAGGTGCCGACGGGCATGTCGAAATATTCCTCGAGGTTGCAGATCCAGCGGCAGAACGCCTCGACATAATCGGGATCGAGCCGGTAGAGCCGCGCGATGTAGCGCACGTTTTCCCGCGCGGTATGCCGCGACACGACGCCGCCCATGAAACCCAGCGGGAACGATACCCGGCAATTGCGGCGGATCAGCCCCTCGTCGGGTTTTTCCAGCCCGGCCATCATGTTGATGATCGTCGTCTTGCCCGTGCCGTTCGGCGCAAGGATGCCCAGCGAATTGCCCAGCTCGACCCGGAACGACGCCCGGTCGAGGATGACCTTTCGCTGTTTGCCGGTCCAGAAGGACTTGCTGACATTCTCGAATACGAGCATTCGCGCCCCGGCGTTGCCTGATCTGCCTCAACAGCCCTTATATGGGCTTTCTTAACGATAAACTATAATCGGCGAGTACGGCCCAATTATGTTGCGGCATCGGGCCGGGTTTCAACGGATTTTCGCGGCGTCACGCGGTTTTGCGGCATGAATGGGGCATGGAATCGCACCGATTGCGCATGTTTTCGACGACAATCCGGCGTCCGGGCCGGAATCATCGCGAAAGCGGCTACTGTTCGGGCCGCCTTTGTACCCGGAACACCAGCGCGGCCAGCCCCGCGAGCGCGGCGGCCGAACAACTCAGCACCGCGCCGAGCGTCGCCGCGTCGCGCAGCGGCCCCGGCTCGAATGCGGCGGCGGCGATGAACAGCGGCAGCGTGAAGCCGGTCGCGGCGACCGCCCCGGCCACCGGCAGATCGGCGCCGCGCATTCCCTCGGGCAGGCCCAGCCGCAAACCGCGCGCCGCGATCCAGCCCAGCAGCGCGATCCCCGCGGGCTTGCCCGCCAGCAGTGCTGCCAGCACCAGCCAGGTGACCGTATCCACCGCGCCCAGCGACACGCCCGCATTGGCCAGCCCGAAAAAGAACAGCACCAGCTCGACCGGGCGTTTCAGCAGGTTCTGGATGTGGTTCAGCAGGTCGGTCAGGAACTGCTCGGCCTCGCTGAAGATGCCGAAGGCCCGGTCCGCATGCGGGACCGCCGGGATCACCGGCAGCAGGCCCAGCGCCGGGTGCAGCCCGGCCTGCACGAACCCGTACCAGGATGCGGCACCCGCGATCAGGTAGGGCCAGAACGACAGCCGCTCGCGCGCAAAGGTCGAGGCGGGCCGCAGCTGGTTGCCGCGGTCCAGCCGCCTTGGCAGCCAGTTGAACAGGGCCCAGGCCGTGCCCGACGCCGCCACCGGCAGCAGCAGCCATTCCGGCGACAGGTAGTCGGGCGGGTAGAACAGCGCCAGGATCGCCAGCCCCGCCGCGTCGTCGGCGATCGCCAGCAACAGCACGAAACGCACCGCCGGGTGCCCGGCGCCGAACACCATCCGACCGACCAGGTAGCTGAACGCGATGTCGGTCGCGGCCGGGATCGCCCAGCCGCGCGCCACCGCGTCATAGACATCCGAGCCCAGCAGCGCGGCCAGCCCCAGATAGACGCAGACCGGCCCGGCAATGCCCCCCGCCGTGGCGAATAGCGGCGTTGCCGCCTTGCGTCCGCGCAGCGCGCCGTTCCGCAGGATCACCGCCTCCCAGACCTCCTTGGCGGCGAAGGCGAAGAAGAACGCCATGGCCAGGTCGTTGACCAGAAAATGCGGCGTCAGCACAAAGCGCACATCGCCGATGTCCTCGATCCCGAACGCGCCGCCATGGCTTTGCACCCAGGCCCATGCGTCGGTGCCCACACGGTCGTTGAACCACAGCGGCGACTGGGTCATCCGCAGGTAGGAGCCGGGGTCGAGATTGGCCCAGACCAGCGCGATCAGCGCGCCCAGCACCAGCAGGATCGAATAGGTGGTGACATAGTTCCAGACCCGGTACATCGCCTGCCCCAATTGCCTCTGCCGGCGGCATAGATCATCGGGTGCCGGCGGGCAATGCGGCGCGGGCAGGGGGTGTGTCCCCGCGGCCGCGCCCCGTCTTGCGTGGTCCAGGCCCGGCGTTCAGAACGTGTCCCGCTCGCCATGAGCCGCCACATCCGAATGCCCGTTCGCGGCAGGATCGGCACAGCAAATGGCTCCGGGCCGCCGCGCCGAATTCCGTTCGGCGGGACATGCTTCAGGCCAGCGCGCCCCAGGCGAGCCCGGCCAGCACCGCGCCGGTGGTCGCGATCCCCAGATAGGCGGCGAAGACGCGCGGCTTGACCAGCGCCCAGACCGCCACCGCCGCCGGAATGGAGCTGACCCCGCCGGCGATCATGAACGACATCGCGGCGCCGTTCGACATGCCCTGGTCCAGCAGCGCATCGACCAGCGGAACGGCGGCATAGCCGTTCAGATAGGCCGGCGCCCCGACCAGCGCGCCCAGCACGACCGGCCACAGCCCCTGTCCGCCCAGCACGCCCGCCACCATGCCGGCCGGCACGTAGTGCAGCATCAGCGCCTCGATCATGTAGGCCAGCAGCAGCCACTTGCCGAGAAACAGCGCGTTTTCCAGCGCCGTGTCGCGGAAGGTCGCGCGCCGCTCCGCCGTCTTCCAGAACTTCCACTCGGGGCGCTCCGACAGCGGATCGGCCGGGTCCGCCGCGCCGCAGCCCGAGGGCGCACAGCAACTCTTGCGCGGTGCGACCCTCAGCGGGTCGGCAAAGACGGCGCTTTGCGCCAGCGCCTTGACCAGAAGCCCGCCGCCCAGCCCGATGCCGATCGCCGCCAGGGTCTTGCCGATGGCGAAATCCCAGCCCAGCGTGCCCGAGGTGATCAGGAACATTGCCGGGTCCATCAGCGGGCTGGCCAGCCAGAACGCCATCACCGCTGACAGCGGCGCGCCCATCGCCAGCATCGCGGCGATGAAGGGAATTACCTCGCACGAGCAGAACGGCGCCAGCCCTCCCAGCGCGGCGGCAAGGACGATCATCCGCGTCTCGCGCCCCTCGAAGGCGCGGGCCAGAAGCGTCTCGGCCCCTGTCGCCTTCATGTAGGCGACGGCCAGCACGGCAAAGACGATGAACATGCCGGTATGCGCAATGGCGCCGGCGGCAAAGCGGATCGTCGGCCAGGCTTGCGCCGGGTCCAGCACCGCCAGCACCAGCGGGATCAGCACGATGACGAGCCACGCCTTGTCGATGCGCCGCCGCAGGCCCGGCAGGGTCGGCTGGCGTTGGGACAGATCAGCCATTGGCGTCGGTCTCCGTTCCGGGGTTGTCGTCCAGGTGGTCGTGATCGCAGTCGGCGCAGCATTCCGATAGCAGGAAGTCGGACAGGGCCTGCAACTGCGCGTGCGCCGGCGCGGCGCAGATGATCGACCGTCCACGGCGGGTCTGCCGAACCAGCCCGGCCTGCGCCAGGATCTTCATGTGATGGCTCAGGGTCGAGCCGGTGACGCCGGCGCGCTGGCCCAGCTCTCCGATGGACAGGCCGTTCGGCCCGGCCCGTACAAGCGTGTTCAGAACCCCCAGCCTCTGCTCGGATCCGAGCGCGGCAAAGGTCGATGCGGCCTCCACGGCCGTCAGATGCGAATCGCGGTGCTGTTTCATGTTTCGATATTTCTAGTATTATCGAAACGACGTCAAGAACGCTCTGGCGGCCCGCGCGGGGGACCGGGCCGGGCCAGGGCACTTGGAGGGGCAAGCGGTGAGGGGAGTTATCCCTGCGCGCGGTCCCTCGAAGCCTCTTGCTTGTCTTGGAAAAACGGGCGACCAGGTGGGGGCGGCGCGTTTTCCCCCTGCCTTTCCGGGACAATGGCTCGGCAGCAGACAGGCCGCGCCGAGACCGCCCGCCATTGCCAACCCGTCCGCCGCGCCCCACCTTTGCGCCATGCCCGATCCGCTGGACAGCCTTGCCGCGCGCATCTCCGCCTGCCGCCTCTGCGCCGCCGAGTTCGCCGCCACCGCTACCGGCCATGCCCCGCGCCCGGTGGCCTGGTTCGCGCCCGGCGCGCGGATCCTGGTGGCCGGGCAAGCGCCGGGCGCGCGGGTCCACCGTTCGGGCGTGCCGTTCGACGATCCGTCCGGCGACCGCCTGCGGGCGTGGATGGGCCTCGACCGCGCGGCCTTCTACGACCGGACGCGGCTGGCGATCGTGCCGATGGCGTTCTGCTTTCCCGGCTACGACGCGCGCGGCGCCGATCTGCCGCCGCCGAAGATCTGCGCCGCCACCTGGCGCGCACCGGTGATGGCGGCGCTGCCCGGCATCCGCCTGACGCTGCTGATCGGCGGGCACGCGCAGAAATGGCACCTTGGCGCGGCCGCCAAAGGCGGTGTCACCCGCACCGTCGCCGGCTGGCGCGACCATGCGCCCGGCGTCTTTCCCTTGCCCCACCCGTCCTGGCGCAATACGGCGTGGCTGAAGAAGAACCCGTGGTTCGAGGCAGAGCTGCTGCCGGCGCTGCGGTCCCGTGTCGCCGAGGTGCTGCAATGATCGAAACCCCGCTGGACCGTGCCCATGCCGCGATGCAGGCAGCCCCCGAGGATGCCGCCGCGCGGCTTCGGTTCTATGACCGGCTTGCCGATGCCGAACTGATGCTGCTGCTGGCGCGCGACCCCGAGGGCGACGCGATCGAGCCCGAGCTGTTCGAGATCGAGGGCGGCCGCGTCGCGCTAGTCTTCGACACCGAGGCGCGGCTGTCGGGCTTCATCGGCCGGCCGGCGCCATATGCCGCCGTGTCCGGCCGCGCGCTGGCCGGGATGCTGGCGGGGCAGGGGATCGGGCTGGGCCTGAACCTCGATGCCGCGCCGTCCGCGATCCTGCTGCCGGCCGGGGCGGTCGACTGGCTGGCCGGAATGCTGGACCGGCGCCCTGCCGAAATCGGCGCGACGCCCGAGGATATCGGCCGCCCGGACGGCGTGCCCGACGCCCTGCTGGAGGCGCTGGACCAGAAGCTGGCGGCCGCTGCCGGGCTGGCGCCCTATGCCTATCTTGCGGGAGTGCGCTATCGCGGCGGTGCGTCCGGGCACCTGCTGGCCTTCGTCGATGCGCGCCCCGGGGCCGAGGACGCGCTGGCCCGCGCCGTGGGCGAGGCGCTGGCGTTTTCCGGGCTTGAGGCCGGCTCGCTCGATGTGGGGTTCTTCGGCGCGTCGGACCCGGTGGCGGCGACACTTGCGCGGCGCGGGCTGCGGATCGATCTGCCCGAGCCCGAGCGCGCGCAGATCCTCGGCGCCGAAGGGCCTTCCGCGCCGGGGATGGACCCGGACCGGCCGCCGCGGCTGCGCTAGAGCATGTAGCGTTCAAACGAATGTGCGAATCCGAAAGACCGCGACACGCTATAGGCGGCGCGGCCCGGCGATAAGCGGGGCGCGCCGCACCCTGCGCTCATGCCGCCTTGGCGGTGCGCGCCCTTAGATGGCGCCAGAGGCGCCCGTCGATCGCCGCCAGGCCCGTCCCGATCAGCGCCATGCCGGCAATGTGCCGCGGCAGCAGGACTTCGCCCAGGATTGCCGTGCCCAGCAGGATGGCGCTGACCGGGATCAGGAAGGTGACCAGCAGCAGGTTGGTGGCCCCCGCCGTCGCCAGCAGCCGGAAATACAGCACATAGGCGAAAGCGGTCGAGATCGCGGCAACCCCGATCAGCGCGCCGATCGCCGGCAGTCCGGGCGCGGGCAGCGTCCAGGGCCGGTCGACCAGCAGCATCAGCGGCAGAAGCAGCAGGCTCGACGCGATCACCTGCCCGGTGGCGGTCATCATGGGCGTGACGCCCATCGCGCGGAACCGGCGCCCGAACACACCGGCAAAGGCATAGGACAATGCGCCCGCAAGGCACATCGCCTGCGCCGCGACATGCGTTCCCAGGCTTTGCAGCGCCGCGGATCCGACCATCACCGCAACCCCCAGAAAGCCGATCAGCACGCCGGCAAGCCTGGCACGGGTCATCCGCTCGTCGCGGGTCAGCAGATGGGCGGCGATCACGGTGAAAAGCGGCGTGGCCGCATTGAGGATCGAGGCCGCGCCCGACGCGATATGCTGCTGCCCCCACACGATCAGCGAAAACGGGATCGCGTTGTTCAGCAGCCCCATGCAAAGGAACGCAACCCAGACCGCGCCGGAGCGCACGATCCGTTCGCCGCGCAGGCGCAGCACGACAAGCAGGATGAGCGCGGCCAGCGCCACCCGGCAGAAGACCACGGTGAGCACCGGCACCGCGCGCACCGCGATCTCGTTGAAAAAGAACGACCCGCCCCAGACGGCGGAAAGGGCGATCAGCATGCCCCATTCGGCGGGCGTCATCGGGCGGTTTCCGGGGGCAGGATATGGCATCGTGTCTGCTCCTGTGCTCGGGTCATGGCCTGTCGGTCCGGCCGGCATGGCATGACGGGCGGCCGCCGCGCGATCCGTTTCATGCGGGTTGTGCAACGCGCAGCCACGCGGCCGCCGCCCCTTGCATGAAGCGCGCACGCGCAAAGGGCCGGCCCCCTTCGCGGCGATGCACTTTCTGTCTTGGTCGAATTGCCGAATTGCGGCTAGGCTTTGCCTTGTCGTCCTTCACAGAGGGGAGTTGTGGACAATGACCTATCATCGGGCCGGTTTTCCGGCTTTGCTGACCGCCCTGGCGCTTGTGCTCGGCGGGCCGGCCTATGCGCAGGGATCCTTCGATCTGGACATTCCGGGCGCGCCAGAGACGGGTGCGGATGAAAGCGCCGGAACGGATACCGCCGCGGATACGGCGGCCGACACGGACCAGACGGACACGGCCGATACCGGGGCCGCCACGGAGGCACCCGAAGCGGACGCGCCCGCTGCAGGGGATACCGCCGCCGGGGACGAAGCCGCGCCACCACCTCCTCCGCCTCCGCCGCCCCCACCACCTCCGCCGCCGCCTCCGCCGCCACCCCCGCCCGACCTTGCGATCTACATCGCCGTGAACGGCGAGACATCCGGCCCCTTCACCCGTGCCGAGCTCGAGTCCAAGGTTCAGGCCGGGGAACTGAGCGGCAGCACGATGGTCTGGCAGGACGGCATGGCCGAATGGCAGAAGGCATCGACCGTCGAGGAGGTGCAGGAAATCCTTGCCGCCGCCGATCCGGGTCTCGACCCGGCGGCCTACATCGTGGGACGCTGGCAGACTTCCAACGTCAACGTCCCGATCCCCGGCGTGCCGGGCGGCGGAACGCTGAACGGCACCACGACCTACGGCGCGGATGGAACCATGTCGATCAGTGGCACCATCGCCTGGAACCAGCCGGCGCCGATCACGGTGACGCTGTCCGGCCAGGGCAGCTATGCCGTCCAGCCGCTCGGTGACGACCGGTTCGTGATCAACCCGCAGATCGCGGTTCAGATGACGGTGCCGGGGATGGCGCCGGAGACGGAGTATCTGACCGATCCGATCATCACCACGGTGATCGACGAGAACACCACCCGCGACGACGAAGGCGCCATCGCCCGTCGCGTGAAGTGATCCGAAGGGGCGCGCGGCCAGGCCGCGCGCCCCCGTTCGGCCCATCGCGCCCGCCCGGCACCGCGCCGCACGGGACCGGGACTTGCGACGAAGGCGAAAGGCGGCAAATGCCGAACGAGTCCGAGACGATCCGTTTCATTCTGCCCGATGACGGGGTGATCCCGAACAATCCGCGCCTGCCGGTGGTGATCCTGAAGGCCGCGCTCGATCCCGACCTGCCGCCGGCGCGCATCCACGAGGTGCAGCGCGCGAACGGCTGGACGGGCAACTGGATCTGGACGGTGTTCGACTATCACCACTGGCACCCCGACGCGCATGAGGCGCTGTCGGTCGCGGCCGGCCATGCGGAGCTTTTGCTGGGCGGCCCCGAAGGCCGGCGCGTGCATGTGGCGGCGGGCGACACGCTGATCCTGCCGGCGGGGACGGGGCATTGCCGCGTCGCGTCCAGCGGGGATTTCGCGGTCTGCGGCTGCTATCCCGAGGGGCAGGAGGATTTCACTACCCACCGCGCCACGCCGGAGGCGCGCGAAGGCGGCTCCGAGGCGGTGGCGCGCGTGAACCTGCCGCGCGCCGATCCGGTCTACGGCGCGGACGGTCCCCTGATGCGCGAATGGCGCTGAGCGCGCCCCGGCGCGGCGTCAGTCGCCGAGCTTGGCGTGCACTTCGTCAAGGTCGATCTCGTCCAGCGGCATCTTGTTGGACGGGTCGTAGAAGTCGTATTTGAAGATCTGGAAGTCGCGCTTGTAGATCTCGTAGACGAGGTGCATCGACAGGTCGTCGAAATACGCCTCGACCGGGTGGGCGCGTTTCGGCCCGTGGCCTTCGGATTCGTTGAATCGCGGGATCTTGGCCAGGTCGACGGGATGCGCCACCTCGACCGCGTCCAGCACCGATTGCATGCCGTCGTTGAAAGTCTCGGTGGCGAAGATGTGGTCGTAGCGCCCGCCATTGACGATGAAGGTCGAGATGTGGCCCGACATTGCCGACCAGTGGATGTCCGGCTCCATCGGGCGGCGCCAGCGGATCGTGTCGCGCGCGAACAGCAGGAACCGGCGGAACGACGCGATCTGGTCGAACTCCTGCTTGCCGTCGTCGCCGCCGACCTCGATCCCGTATTTCTGCATGAGCAGCGGCACCAGGTTGCCGCGATAGCGCTTGCCGTTGCGCTGGATGCCGCAGATCTTGTCGAAGAACGACGACAGGATGCGCGTGTAGGGGTTGCGCACCACGGTGAAGCAGTAGGACTTGTGCGCCAGCACGTTCGCCTCGATCGCCTGCTGGCTGCCTTCCTGCGCCCATTTGTGCAGGCCGTCGGTGGAATCGTGGATGTCGCCGTCGAAGAACCGGCCGTGATCGGAATAGAACATGATCTGCCCGATCGTCGAGCAGGCGCATTTCGGCACGACGCGGTAGACCATGCTTTCGCTCTCGGTCATCCAAGTGCCGGGAAAGCCCATATTTTCGCCTCCTGCTGCCGGCTCGTGCGCCATCGCGCCGCGCCTGGCCCTGTTGGACTGGTAAAGAGCAAAGAACGGGTGTTATTTCAATCCTTCTTCAAGATATGAATGCAAACAATTCGCGCAAAACAGGTATTTCGTTTCCAAAATGGCGAGAATCGCGTTCATCCTGCTCTGTCACAAGGATCCCGAGGCCGTCATCGCCCAGGCCGAGCGGCTGACGGCGATGGGCGATTACATCTCGATCCATTTCGATGCGCGCGCGAAGCAGGCGCATTTCGACACGATCCATGCCGCGCTCAGCGACAATCCGTCGGTCGCCTTCGCCGCGCGGCGGCTGAAATGCGGCTGGGGCGAATGGAGCCTGGTCGAGGCCACCTTGCAGGCGGTGATGGCGGCGGTGCGCAAATTCCCGCGGGCGACGCATTTCTACATGCTGTCGGGCGATTGCATGTCGATCAAGTCGGCCGACTACGCCCACGCCTTCCTCGATGCCGAGGATGTCGATTACATCGAGAGCTTCGATTTCTTCGAAAGCGACTGGATCAAGACCGGGATGAAGGGCGACCGGCTGCACTACCGGCACTTCCTGAACGAGCGCAAGCACAAGATGCTGTTCTACGCCAGCCACGCCGTGCAGAAGCGGCTGGGCCTGCGGCGCGAGATTCCGGCCGATGTTCAGGTGATGATCGGCAGCCAGTGGTGGTGCCTGCGCCGCCGCACGATCGAGGCGATCCTGGATTTCGTGGCCGCCCGGCCCGACGTGGTGCGCTTTTTCCGCACCACATGGATCCCGGACGAGACGTTCTTTCAGACGCTGGTGCGCCACCTCGTACCTGACCACGAGATCCGCACCCGCACGCTGACCTTCCTGATCTTTACCGATTACGGGATGCCGGTGACGTTCTACAACGACCATTACGACCTGCTGCTGAGCCAGGATTACCTGTTCGCGCGCAAGATCAGCCCCGGCGCGACCGAGTTGAAAGCGCGGCTGGGCGATCTGTTCGCCTCGCACGAGACGGCGTTCCAGATCTCGAACGAGGGGCGCAGCCTGTTCGCGTTCCTGACCGGGCGCGGCCGGATCGGGCGGCGGTTCAGTCCGCGGTTCTGGGAAACCGAATCGACCCTGGGGCGCGAGCGCGAGCTGATGATCGTGGTGTGCAAGAAATGGCATGTCGCCAAGCGTCTCGTGGATCGTATCGGCAGCGTCACCGGGCTGCCCTGCATCGAGTACCTGTTCAACGAGGAAAGCTGCCCGCTGCCCGATCTGGGCGGCATCCAGGCCACGATCGGCAAACGGACCCGGCACCGCCGCGCGCTGATGCGGATGCTGTTCGACTATTACGGCACCGACCGGCTGGTGGTGTGCCTCGATCCAAGCAATATCGACCTGCTTCGGGATTTCCACTCCGACCGCTCGACCACCCGGATGCTGGAGGTGCAATGCACCTTCTCGGATGCCTTCCTTGTCGGCCATGCCAAGCGGGTGGGCCTCGCGGGCGAGCGGACCCCGCCCGAGACGATCGACGCGCTGCTGCCCACGATCCGGGCCGATTTCGTGTTCGAGAGCGACCAGATCGACGATGCCGGCTTCGAGAACGTGGAGCGGCTGCGCGAGGAAGCGCCGCTGGCGGACAACGTCGCGGCCCTTGCGCGGTTCCTCGATATCCCCGAGAACGAGGCGCGAGAGATTGCCGAAACCGGCCACCTGTACGTGGATTGAGGGACCGATGAGCTACGATTACGACGACCAGAACATCTTTGCGCGCATCCTGCGCGGCGAGATACCGAACGACACCGTGCTGGACACCCCGCACTCGCTGGCCTTTCGCGACATCGCGCCGCAGGCGCCGGCGCATGTGCTGGTGATCCCGAAGGGCGCCTACGTCACCTTCGACCATTTCGCGCAAGATGCCTCGGACGCCGAGATCGTCGATTACGTGCGCAGCGTCGGCGAGGTCTGCAAGATGCTGGGCGTCGCGGCGGATGGCTGGCGGCTGATCGCCAATGCCGGGCGCGACGGGGTGCAGGAAGTGCCGCATCTGCATGTCCACATCCTCGCGGGCCGCGATATGGGCCGGATGCTGGAGCCGGCGGACTGATCCGCGCCCCGGGCACATGTGCCAAGCGGGCTTGCCCGCGCCCTTGCGCCTGATAGAAAGGGCGCCGACCCCGCAGCAGCAGACGAGAGCCGCGCCATGACCATCGACGTCCCGGAAACGGAAATTGTCACCACGCACCGCGTGGCCTGCGACGGCGGCGAGGGCGCGCTCGGACATCCGCGGGTCTGGCTGTTCGTCCCGGACGAGACCGGCTATGTCGATTGCGGCTATTGCGACAAGCGCTACATCCTCAAGGGCAGCGTCGCGGATGACGGCAGCGCCTGACCGGAACGCGGCGTCGCCGTTGCGCCCGCGGCGCGGCGGCCTATCTTACATATATGACCCAAGCGGCACACGATGCGCGCCCGGGATCGGCCGCGCTGAACTGGGCCCGGCCCTACAGCCGGGCAGAACTGGTCAGCGACGCGGCGGTGCATTTCGCGGCGCTGCTTCTGGCGCTGGGCGCGGTGCCGGTCCTGATCACCCTGACGGCGGTGTGGCGCGGCGATGCGCCCGGCATCGTTGGCGTTTCGCTTTACGGCGCGACGCTGATCGCGATGCTGGCGGCATCACTGGCCTACAACCACCTGCCGCGCCCCGCCTGGCGCGGCGTGCTCAAGCGGCTAGACCAGTCGGCGATCTACCTGAAGATCGCGGGCACCTACACGCCCTTCGCGCTGCTGTCGGGGGTCGGAACCGGGCTGCTCGCGGTGATCTGGTCGGTGGCGGCGCTGGCGGTGGCGGCCAGTTTCGTGATGGCCCGGCGGCCGATGCTGCTGGGCGTGGCGATCTGCCTTGGCATGGGCTGGGCGGTGCTGGTCGGCGGCCAGGACGTGATCGCGCGGGTGTCGATGCCGGTCTTCGTGCTGATGCTGGTGGGCGGCGTGCTCTATTCGGTGGGCACTGTCTTCGTGCTGAACGACCGCCTGCGGTTCCACAACACGATCTGGCACCTGTTCGTGGTGGCCGCATCGACCCTGTTCTTCGTGGCGATCTTCCTGCACGCGGCGCAGACGGCATAGGCGAAACGCGGCAATCCTGCATCTGATCTGCGCATTTTGGCATCGCGGCGGCGCGAAACGTGCTAACCTCGTTCGCGAAACGAACGGGGCGCGGCCATGGACCGGGGCGAGATCACCGTACTACTGGGCACGACCAAGGGCGTCTTCCTGCTGTCGGGCGAGGCCGGGCGCGGCGGCTGGGCCGCGAGCGGGCCGCATTGCGGCGGCTGGGCGATCAACCATGTGATCGGCGATGCGGCCAGCGGCACGATCTGGGCCGGGGGCGGCGGCGAGTTCTTCGGCGCCGGCATCTGGCGGTCGCGCGACGGCGGGGCGACATGGGATCGGATCCGCCTGACCGCGGGCCAGATCGACGACTGGGCCGCGAACGATCCGGGGTTTGCCGAGATGATCGGCTGGAGCGCCGAAGATCTGCCCTTCGGCAGCGATTTCGTCCAGGTCTGGAGCCTTGGCCGCGCGCATGGCACGCTTTACGCCGGCACCAAGCCCGCAGCCCTGCTGGCCAGCCGCGATGGCGGCGAAACCTGGAGCCGGGTGGACGGGCTAAGCGATCACCCCTCGGCCGCCGGCTGGAACCCCGGCGCGGCGGGCCTGGTCCTGCACACCATCGTGGCGCATCCCGAGGATGCGGCGCGGATGTGGGTCGGCATCTCTGCCGCCGGGGTGTTCGCCACCGAGGATGGCGGCGCCTCGTGGGAGCGGCGCAACCGGTTGTCGAATGCCGGCGCCTGCAAGGGGCATGCCCATCCCGCCGCGCCCTCGGACGGCGAGGTCGGGCATTGCGTTCACAACATGATGCGCGCGCCCGGCGCACCCGATCTGCTGTACCAGCAGAACCATCACGGGGTCTGGCGATCCGCCGATGGCGGGCGCAGCTGGGACGACGTGACGGCGGGCCTGCCCTCGACCTTCGGGTTCCCGATCCGGGTGCATCCGCGCGATCCGCGCACGATCTGGACGCTGCCGCTGAACAGCGACATGGATGGCCGGTTCCCGCCGGATGCCGCCTGCGCGGTCTGGCGCTCGCGCGACGGCGGCCAAAGCTGGGAAGCAAGGCGGGACGGGCTGCCGCAGGAAGGGTGCTATTTCACCGTGCTGCGCCAGGCGATGGCCGGCGACGGGCGCGACCCCGCGGGGGTGTATTTCGGCACCAATTCAGGCTCGGTCTTCGCCAGTTTCGACGAGGGCGACACCTGGGACGAGATCGCGCGCCACCTGCCCACGATCCTGTCGGTGGAGGTGATGGAGCGCGTGTAGGGCGCGCCCGCACCATGCCCGATCCGTGCCCGGCTTCGCTGGACCCTCCGCGCGCATGGGTCTACCAAGGGCGGGCACGCGAACAGGGGGCGCCATCCATGGCATTCGGCAAGGGTTGTCATCTGCATCTGATCGACGGATCGGCCTTCATATTCAGGGCCTTTCACGCGCTGCCGCCGCTGACGCGCAAATCCGACGGGCTGCCCATCGGGGCGGTGTCGGGCTTCGTCAACATGATCTGGAAGATGGTGCAGGACAACAAGGGCCCCGACGCGCCGACCCATGTCGCGGTGGTGTTCGACAAGGGCAGCCACACCTTCCGCAACGACATGTACGACCAATACAAGGCGAACCGCGACGAGATGCCCGAGGATCTGCGCCCGCAGATCCCGCTGACCCGCGATGCCACCCGCGCCTTCAACATCGCCTGCCTGGAGCAGGAGGGCTACGAGGCGGACGACATCATCGCCACGCTGACCCGCCGCGCGCGCGAGGCAGGCGGGCGGGTCACGATCATCTCGTCCGACAAGGACATGATGCAGTTGGTCGGCGGCGGGGTCGAGATGCTGGACGCGATGAAGAACCGCCGCATCGGCGTCGAGGAGGTCGAGGAAAAGTTCGGCGTCGGCCCCGACCGGGTGGTGGACGTGCAGGCGCTGGCCGGCGATTCGGTGGACAACGTGCCCGGCGCACCGGGGATCGGGGTCAAGACCGCGGCGCTGCTGATCAACGAGTACGGCTCGCTCGAGGATCTGCTGGACCGCGCCGAGGAGATTTCCCAGCCCAAGCGGCGCCAGACCCTGATCGACAAGCGCGATCAGATCGAGCTGTCGAAGAAGCTGGTGAAGCTGGATTGCGACATGCCGCTGGAGGTGCCGCTGGAGACGCTCGAAGTGCAGGAACCGGACGCGGATGCGCTGCTGTCCTTCCTGGCCGAGATGGAATTCCGCACGATCAGCCGCCGCGTATCCGAGGCGCTGGGCGTCGAGGCGCCGGTGATCGAGGAGCCGCGCGGCGAAGAGGGCGCGCCGGAGCAGGCGGCGCTGCCATTCGATGCGGACGGCTACGAAAAGGTGACGGATGCCGCCGCGTTGCAGGTCTGGCTCGACCGGATCGCTGCGCGCGGCCATGTCGCCGTCGACACCGAAACGACCGGCCTGAACGAGATGCGCGCCGATCTGGTCGGCATCTCGATGGCGGTTGAACCGGGGCAGGCCTGCTATATCCCGCTGGCCCACAAGGCCGAGGGCGACGGCGACCTGTTCGGCGGCGGCGATCTGGCCGAGGGGCAGATGGCGATGGACGCGGCGCTGGCGCTGCTGAAACCGGTGCTGGAGGATCCGGCGATCCTCAAGATCGGGCAGAACATGAAATACGACGCCAAGATCCTGGCCCGCCACGGGATCGCGGTGGCGCCGATCGACGACACGATGCTGATGTCCTATGCCATGCATGCCGGCCTGCACGGGCATGGCATGGATTTCCTGTCCGACCGGTATCTCGACCATACGCCGATCCCGATCAAGCAATTGCTGGGCAGCGGCAAGACGCAGCGCACCTTCGACCGCGTGCCGGTGGACGAGGCGGTGCGCTACGGCGCCGAGGATGCCGATATCACGCTGCGCCTGTGGCAGAAATTCAAGCCGCGCCTGCACCGCGAAAGGGTCACGACCGTCTACGAGACGCTGGAGCGGCCGCTGGTGCCGGTTCTGGCCCGCATGGAAATGGCCGGGATCAAAGTGGACCGCGACGCGCTTTCCCGGATGTCGGGCGCCTTTGCCCAGAAGATGGCCGCGCTGGAGGCGGAGATTCACGAATTGGCGGGCGAGAGTTTCAATGTCGGCAGCCCGAAACAGCTGGGCGAAATCCTGTTCGACCGGATGGGGCTGGAGGGCGGCAAGCGCGGCAAGACCGGCGCCTGGTCCACCCCCGCCGATGTGCTGGAGGATCTGGCGACCGAACATGACCTGCCGGCGCGGGTGCTGGACTGGCGCCAGGTGTCGAAGCTGAAATCGACCTATACCGACGCGCTTCAGACCCATATCAACCCCGAGACCGGGCGCGTCCATACCTGTTACTCCATCGCCGGGGCCAATACGGGGCGCCTCGCCTCGAACGATCCCAACCTGCAAAACATCCCCGTGCGCACCGAAGAGGGGCGGCGCATCCGCGAGGCATTCGTTGCCGCGCCGGGCAAGCTGCTGCTGAGCCTCGATTACAGCCAGATCGAACTGCGTATCCTGGCCCATGTCGCCGATATCGGCGCGCTGAAAGAGGCATTCGCGCAAGGTCAGGACATTCACGCCGCCACCGCCTCGGAAATGTTCGGCGTGCCGCTGGACGACATGACGCCCGAGATCAGGCGCCAGGCCAAGGCGATCAATTTCGGGGTGATCTACGGCATTTCCGGCTTTGGACTGGCGCGCAACCTGCGCATTCCGCGTGCCGAGGCGCAGGGCTTCATCGACCGCTATTTCGAACGCTTTCCGGGGATCCGCGCCTATATGGACGCCACCGTGGCCTTTGCCAAGGAACACGGCCACGTTACCACCCTGTTCGGCCGGCGCATCCACACGCCCGAGATTTCGGCCGGCGGCCCGCGCGCCGGCTTTGCCCGCCGCGCCGCAATCAACGCGCCGATCCAGGGCAGCGCCGCCGACATCATCCGCCGCGCCATGGTGCGCATGGAGGCCGCGATAGAGGGCCTGCCCGCAAAGATGCTGCTGCAGGTGCATGACGAGCTGGTCTTCGAGGTGGAGGCGGGCGCCGAGGACGAGGTTGCCGGCCGGGTGCGCGGCGTGATGGAGGCGGCGGCGCTGCCGGTGGTCAAGCTGGACGTGCCGCTGGTGGTCGATGCGGGATCCGGGCGAAACTGGGCCGAGGCGCATTGATCGGCGGTTTCGTCGCGCCTTCGGCGCGCCGACCCGCGCGGACGCTGCGCGCCCGCGTATTCAGGGTAGTTTTGGCGTTCGGCTTGCCAGAGCAGGGACCAAGGCGGGGAATCGCCGCGCGGCGCGATTGGTGCGAAGGTGGCGACAATGCCGCGCCATTGCGTCGGAATCGTGGCGCGGATGGCGACGGGCGGCGGCCCATGTTCGGCCATCGGGGCGCATCGTGGTAAACCGGCCGCGACATCAGCGACAGGGGGCATGCCGATGAAAGGTTCAGCAATTTTCCGGGTTTTCCGGCCCATGGCCGCGGCCCTGGCAGCCGTTTTCCTGTGTGCCGGGGCAGGGCCGGACGCGGCACAGGCGCAGGGCGCGCGGATCCTCGCGATCGGCGATTCTCTGATGGCGGCGCATGCGACCACCGGCCGCTCGATCGCCGATTTCCTGGCCGGGGCGCTGCATGCGCAGGTCGACAACCGGTCGGTTCCCGCCGCGCACATGGTCTACCGGCTGCCGCTGACCGGGGCGATGGGCATGAGCATTCCGGCGCAGTTCCGCAGTCGCGACAGGGGGCTGGACTGGGTGGTGATGACCGGGGGCGGCAACGACCTTTGGCTTGGCTGCGGCTGCGACCGCTGCGACCGGCGGATGGACAAGATGATCGCCCCGAACGGCACCGGCGGCGAGATCCCTCAGCTTTTCGCACGGATCCAGCGCAGCGGCGCGCAGGTGGTCTATGTCGGCTATCTGCGCAGCCCCGGCATCCACACGCCGATCGAGCATTGCCGCGCGGCGGGCGACGAGATGGAGGCGCGCATCGCCCGGCTGGCCGCGCGGGTTCCGGGGCTGCACTATGTCTCGCTGCACGACCTGGTGCCGCGCGGCGATACCAGCTTCTTCACGCTCGACGGCATCCACCCTTCGGTCAAGGCGACGCGGGAGATCGCGGCGCGGGTGGCGGCGCTGATCGCGCGTTCGGGCTGAGCCGCCGCGCCGGCCCCGCTCATTCCGGGCGGGGAGCCAGGCGCGCGGCGATGGCGGGGAACTGCCGATAATCGTCGAAGGCGGCGTCGTGGTACAGATCCTCGACGGGGGCGGCGCGGAACCCCTCGGTGAACAGCGCCATCGGCAGCTTCGCCGCCTCGGCGGTGGCGGCGTCCACCTCGCTGTCGCCGATATAGAGAAACCGGCGCGCCGCAAGCTGGTCCACCACATGGCGCACCGGGGCGGGGTCGGGTTTCCTCGGGTAGTCGCCGTCGCCATAGGCGAAGGCATCGAACAGCCGCTCCAGCCCCAGATGGCGCAGAACCGCATGGGTCGGCACCTGCGGCTTGTTGGTGCAGATCGCCAGCCTGTAGCCGTCGGCTTTCAGGGTCTCCAGCACCTCGGGGACGTGCGGGTAGGGATCGGTGCGCGACACCGCCTCGGGGTAGATCCGCCGGAAATGCGCCAGCATCCGCGAATGCATTGCCGTGCCTTCGGCCGCATCCTTGACCCCCGCCGCGGCAAGGCACCGCGTCAGCAAAAGCGCCACGCCGCCGCCGATGAAGCCGCGCACCGCGTCCAGCGTCGGCGGCGCCAGCCCCTCGGCCGTCATCACCTCGACGGCGCAGGCATGGATGTCGCGGCTGGCGTCGATCAGCGTGCCGTCCAGATCGAAGATCAGACCGCTCATGCGGCCTTCCACTTGATCGAACAGCCCATCGACGCGGTCTGATCCGCCGGGCCCTTGCCGTTGGCGGCGATCTGGCGCATCGCGTTCACCAGTTCGGGGCGCGTGTCCGGCCCGGCCGGTTCCTTGCCGGCATCGTCCAGCCGGCCGCGATATTGCAGCTCGAGATCGGCGTTGTAGCCGAAGAAATCGGGGGTGCAGGCCGCCCCGTAGGCGCGCGCGACCTGCTGGCTCTCGTCATAGAGATAGGGGAACGGAAAGTCCTGTTCGCGTGCCAGGGCCGCCATGTTGTCGAAGCTGTCGGCCGGATGCTCGGCCGCGTCATTGGCCGAGATCGCGGCAACGCCGATACCCATCGCCTGCAGCTCCTGCACGGTGCCGTTCAACCGGTCGAGGATGCCTTTGACATAGGGGCAATGGTTGCAGATGAACATGATCAGCGTGCCCTTCGGCCCGGCGATATCCGCCAGCGAATAGCTTTTGCCATCGGTGGCGGGCAGGGTGAAATCGGGGGCCTTCGCGCCGAAATCGCAAACGGGGGGACGGGTCGCCATGGCAGCTCTCCTTTGCTTGGTGTCGCGGCTGGCGTGCAGTATAGCGTCCCCGGCCACGGGGGCCAGCGGCAGGGCGCCGCCGGTGCGAAATCACGGCTCGACCCGGCACGGGGCGGCGCGGTAGGGTCGCGCAACGCCGGAATGGCGGGCAGGGCAACGAACGGGCAACGGGCGACAGGGCAGGGCAGATGCAAGGGCAGGCAGGATTTCCGACGCGCCGCAGGGCGGTCGCGCTTCTTGGGGCGGCAGGGCTGGCAACGGGGCTGGCGGCATGCGGCGGCGGGCGGCTGGACGTGGCCGCGCCGGACAGCGCGGACGAATATCCCGCGGTGCCGAATGCGGGTTTCGATGCCTGGATCGCCGCCTTCCGGGGCCGCGCGCTGGGCGCCGGGATCGCCGAATCCACGGTACAGGCGGCACTGTCCGGGGCGGGGTTCCTGCCCAAGGTCATCGAGCGTGACCGCAACCAGGCCGAGGTCGACCGCTCGCTGGAGGATTACCTGGCGCTGGCGGTGGATGCGGACCGTGTGCGCACCGGGCGCGAGATGATGCGTCGCCACGACGCGGTGCTGAGCGCGATCGAGGCGCGGTTCGGCGTCGAAAAACACGTGGTCGCCGCGATCTGGGGCGTCGAAAGCCGCTACGGCGCGCGGCGCGGCACGATCCCGGTGATCTCGGCGCTGGCGACGCTGGCCTATGACGGACGGCGCGGGGCGTTCTTCGAAAAGCAGCTGATTGCGGCGCTGCGCATCCTGCAGAACGGCGATGTGAGCCCGGCGCGCATGACCGGCAGTTGGGCCGGGGCGATGGGCCACACGCAGTTCATACCCACCTCCTACCAGGCCTATGCGGTGGATTTCGGCGGCGATGGGCGCCGCGACATCTGGTCGGACGATCCGACCGACGCGCTGGCCTCGACGGCGGCCTACCTGAAGAATGCGGGCTGGCGGCGCGGCCAGCCCTGGGGCGTGGAGGTGCGCGTGCCTGCCGGGTTCGACGCCGCGCAGGCCGGGCGCGGGCGCAACCGCAGCGTGGCCGAGTGGTCGGCGCAGGGCGTGACGGCGGCGGCGGGCGGCGCGCTGCCCGATCACGGGCCGGCCGCGATCCTGCTGCCGGCGGGGAAGACCGGACCGGCCTTCCTGATCTTTCGCAATTTCGGCGCCATCGCGCGCTACAACAACGCCGAGAAATACGTGATCGCGGTCGGGCACCTGTCGGACCGGCTGGCAGGCGGCGGGCCGCTGCGCGGCCGGTTCCCGCCGGACGCACAGGGGCTGAGCCAGGCCGACCGGCGCGAATTGCAGCGGCGGCTGACGGCGGCAGGGTTCGACACGGACGGCACCGACGGGGTGATCGGCCCCGATACCATCGCCGCGATCGAAGCCTTCGAGCGCAGCCGCGGCCGGCCGGTGACGGGCATTGCCAGCCTTGCATTATTGCGACTGCTGCGCGCCTGAGACCGGGCATTTTCGCTGGTCACATGGGACAAATCCGGCTAGAGTCGACCTCAGACCCGAAAAATCGGGCGAGCAGTGATGTCTTGGCAGGCGGTTGATCCATGACTGAAATGGTGTTCGGCTCCGTCCCCGTGCGGGAGGGTGAACCGATCCTTCCCCGGTGGTGGCGGACGATCGACAAGTGGTCGATGGGCTGCGTCCTGCTGCTGTTCGGCGTCGGGATCCTGCTGGGCCTTGCGGCCTCGCCGCCGCTTGCCGAACGCAACGGGCTGGCCGCATTCTACTACGTGCAGCGGCAGGCGTTCTTCGGCGGCGTCGCGCTGCTCGTGATGGTGCTGGTGTCGATGATGTCGCCGCAGATGGTGCGCCGGCTGGGCGTGCTGGGCGCGGCGGGCGCATTCGCCGCGCTGGCGCTGCTGCCGGTGCTGGGCACCGATTTCGGCAAGGGCGCGGTGCGCTGGTATTCGCTGGGCTTTGCCAGCGTGCAGCCGTCCGAATTCCTCAAGCCGATGCTGGTCATCGTGTCGGCCTGGCTTATGGCGGCCAGTCAGGAAATCAACGGCCCTCCGGGCAAGAGCATCTCGCTGGCACTGGTGCTGGTGGTGACCGGCCTGCTGGCGATCCAGCCGGATTTCGGGCAGGCGACGCTGGTGCTGTTCATCTGGGGCGTGATGTATTTCGTCGCCGGCGCGCCGTTTCTGCTGCTGGTTGCCATGGCCGGCATGGCCGGGCTCGGCGGCACGCTGGCCTACCAGTCGTCAGAGCATTTCGCCCGCCGCATCGACGGCTTCCTCGCGCCCGAGGTCGATCCGCGCACCCAGCTCGGCTATGCCACCGACGCGATCCGCGAGGGCGGGTTCTTCGGCGTCGGCGTCGGCGAGGGAAGCGTCAAGTGGTCGCTGCCCGATGCGCATACCGATTTCATCATCGCCGTCGCGGCCGAGGAATTCGGCCTGATCCTGGTGGCGTTCATCATCCTGCTGTACACGACGATTACTGTCCGGTCGCTCAGGCGACTTGTGCGCGAGCGGGACCCGTTCATCCGCCTGGCGGGAACGGGTCTCGCATGCACGTTCGGGGTGCAGGCGATCATCAACATGGGCGTCGCGGTACGGCTGCTGCCGGCCAAGGGAATGACACTGCCCTTCGTCAGTTATGGCGGCTCTTCGCTGATCGCGGGGGGCATGATGCTGGGCATGCTGCTCGCCTTCACCCGTACCCGTCCGCAGGGCGAGATCGGGGACATCCTGCTGCGGCGCCGGCGCTGAGCGGGGCGGGATGCACGGCGCAAGGGCGCATCCCCGCAGAAGTGCCGGATCGGCCGTGGCGTATGATTTGTGCAAATATGCAGCGCAAAAATCGCAAAAATCGGAATGGATTCGTAATATAGTACAAGGATCGGAGAATGCCTGACGCGCCGCTCCTGGTCATCGCCGCTGGCGGAACCGGCGGCCACATGTTTCCCGCCCAGGCGCTGGCCGAGACGTTGCTGGCGCGCGGTTGGCGGGTGACGCTGTCGACCGATGCGCGGGGCGCGCGCTACACCCAGGGCTTCCCCGAGGCGGTGACGGTTGAGCAGGTTGCCTCGGCCACCTTCGCACGCGGCGGGGGGCTGGCGAAGCTCGCCGTGCCGGTCCGCATCGCCGCCGGCATCGCCGCCGCATTTCGCGCGTTCCGCCGCGACCGGCCCGATGTGGTGGTGGGCTTCGGCGGCTATCCCTCGATCCCGGCCTTGGCCGCGGCCTGGCTGCTCGGCATCCCCCGCATGATCCACGAGCAGAACGGCGTGCTGGGCCGTGTGAACCGTCTTCTGGCGCGCCGCGTCGACGCCGTGGCCTGCGGCACCTGGCCGACCGATCTGCCCGAGGGCGTGAGGGGCGTCCATACCGGCAACCCCGTCCGCGCCGCCATTGCCGCCAAGGCCGGCGCCCCCTACATCCCGCCCGGCGACCACCCGATGCAGATCCTCGTGCTCGGCGGCAGCCAGGGCGCGCGGGCGCTGTCCGACACCGTCCCCGCCGCCGTCGCCGCGCTGCCCGGCGGGATCCGGGCGCATGTCCGCGTGTCGCACCAGGCGCGGGCCGAAGATGCGGCGCGGGTAACGGAATATTATGGGGAACACGGTATCCGGGCCGATGTGCAGACCTTCTTTCACGACGTGCCGGAGCGGCTTTCCGAGGCGCAGCTGGCGATTTGCCGCGCCGGCGCCTCGACCGTGGCCGACATCGCGGTGATCGGCCGGCCGGCGATCCTGATCCCCTATCCGCATGCGACCGGCGATCATCAGACCGCCAACGCGGCAGGATTGTCACAGGCCGGCGCGGCCTTGACGATTCAGGAAAGCGATCTGGATCCGGCGCTCCTTTCGGAGCAGATAGAACGGATCCTCAGTGCCCCCGACACCGCCCGACACATGGCGGAGGCGGCGGTGGGCGCGGGCCGACCGGACGCGGCAGACCGTCTGGCGGCAATGGTGGTAGCCTTGGCAGAGGGACACGAGATCAGGCATGAAACATGAGCGTTGGGAACTATTCCGGGTGGCGGGTGTGAACGCCGCAACGAAACTGCCGATGGAAATGGGGCCGATCCACTTTGTCGGGATCGGCGGGATCGGCATGTCCGGAATCGCCGAGGTTCTGCTGAACCACGGCTACACTGTCCAGGGCTCCGACCTGAAGGAAACGAAGATCACCCGCCGGCTGGCCGCGATGGGCGCGCGCATCTTCACCGGGCAGGCGGCGGAAAACCTCGCCGAGGCGGAGGTCGTGGTGATCTCCTCGGCGATCAAGCCGGGCAACCCCGAGCTTGACGCCGCGCGCGCCGCCGGCCTGCCGGTGGTCCGCCGCGCCGAGATGCTGGCCGAGCTGATGCGCCTGAAATCCAACATCGCGGTGGCCGGCACCCACGGCAAGACCACCACGACCACACTGGTCGCCACCCTGCTCGATGCGGGCGGGATCGACCCCACGGTGATCAATGGCGGGGTGATCCACGCCTACGATTCGAACGCCCGGGTCGGCGCCGGCGACTGGATGGTGGTGGAGGCCGATGAAAGCGACGGCACCTTCAACCGTCTGCCCGCGACCATCGCGGTCATCACCAATATCGACCCCGAGCACATGGAGCATTGGGGAACCGAGGAAAACCTGCATCGCGGCTTCCTCGATTTCGTCGAGAACATTCCCTTCTACGGGCTGGCGGTGTGCTGCACCGACGATGCGGACGTGCAGGCGCTGGTCGCGCGCGTGACCGACCGGCGCGTGGTGACCTTCGGCTTCAACAAGCAGGCCGACGTGCGGGCCGAGAACCTGCGCTACGAGGGGGGGACGGCCCTGTTCGACGTGGTGCTGGCCGCCGAGGGCAAGACGATCGAGGGGTGCCGCCTGCCGATGCCGGGCGATCACAACGTGTCGAACGCGCTGGCCGCCGTCGCGGTGGCGCGGCATCTGGGGATCGGGCGCGCGGCGATCCGTGCCGCGCTGGCCGGGTTC
Organism: uncultured Paracoccaceae bacterium; assembly: GCA_947503765.1. Taxonomy (GTDB): domain Bacteria; phylum Pseudomonadota; class Alphaproteobacteria; order Rhodobacterales; family Rhodobacteraceae; genus Psychromarinibacter. The sequence goes on from CANNFA010000009.1 coordinate 30,888, forward strand.
AAGGGTGTGAACCGCCGCTTCACCCGCGTCGGCGAGGTGGACGGCGTCACCATCATCGACGATTACGGCCACCACCCGACAGAGATCGCCGCCGTCCTGCGTGCCGCGCGCCAATCCAGCGAGGGGCGCGTGATCGCCGTGCACCAGCCGCACCGCTACACCCGCCTGTCCAGCCTGTTCGACGAGTTCTGCACCTGTTTCAACGACGCCGACGTGGTCGGCATCGCCGAGGTTTTTGCCGCCGGCGAGGATCCGATCCCCGGTGCCAGCCAGGACGACCTGATCGCCGGCCTCGTGCGGGCCGGGCACCGCAACGCGCACGCCGTCCGCTCCGAAGCCGACCTCGAGGCACTGGTGCGCGAACATGCGCGGCCCGGCGACATCGTGGTCTGCCTCGGCGCCGGCACGATCAGCGCCTGGGCCAACGCCCTGCCCGAGCGGCTGGCCGGGTGAGGCGCGCAGGATGAGCACGGCGCTGATCGCCGCCTGCCTGTGGGTCGTGGCCGGGACGCTGGTCGCGGCGCTCCCCATGCGGTTTCAGATCGTGCCGGGCCTTGTGCTGCTGGCGTCGGCCCCGGTGATCCTCTGGGCGCTGGCCGCCGCGCATGGCGCGCTGCCGGTGGCTTTCGGGCTGTTCGCGCTGCTGTCGATGTTCCGCCGCCCGCTTGCCGTGCTGCTGCGCCGGCTGGGCGGCGCCCGGGCGCCATGAGCCCCGCGCTGCTGGCCGCCAGTCTCTGGGCGATCGCCGCCAACCTGGCCGGCATGCTGCCCTCGCGCCGGAACCACTGGCCCGCCGCCTGGGCGCTGATCGCCGCCGCGCTGCCGATCCTCGCCTGGGTCTTCGCGCGGCACGGCCCCTGGATCGGCCTTGCCTGCCTGCTCGCCGCCCTCTCGATCCTGCGCTGGCCCGTGCGCCGCCTCGCGGCCTGGATCAACAATCACGTCGGCCGGGCAGGCTGAGCGTCCCCCGCTTCTTCGGTTTCCAAATATCCCCGCCGGAGGCAGCCGCCGCAGGCGGCTTCGCTTGCCAGCGGGCCGACAATTTCCTATCGGTCCGCCATGACCGAAACCTTACCTTCCGTGCGCGGCGCGCTCACCCCCGACCGGCCGCTAGCGGGCCTGACCTGGCTGCGCGTCGGCGGGCCGGCCGACTGGCTGCTGCAACCGGCCGATGCCGATGACCTGGCGCAGTTCCTCGCCGCGCTGGACCCGGAGATCGCGGTCTTTCCGGTCGGGGTCGGGTCGAACCTGATCGTGCGCGACGGCGGGATCCGCGGCGTGGTGGTGCGGCTGGGGCGCGGCTTCAACGGGATCGGGATCGACGGCGATCTCGTTACCGCGGGGGCGGCGGCGCTGGATGCGCATGTGGCGCGCAAGGCGGCGGCGGCGGGGCTTGACCTGACCTTCCTGCGCACCATTCCCGGTGCCATCGGCGGCGCGGTGCGGATGAATGCCGGCTGCTACGGCACCTATGTCGCCGACCGGCTGGTCTCTGCCCGCGCGATCACCCGCGAGGGCAAGACCGTCACGCTGTCGCCCGACGATCTGAACTTCCGCTACCGCCAGAGCGATCTGCCCGAGGGCTGGGTGATCACCGAGGCCACCTTTCGCGCACCGCACGGCGATCCCGACGCGCTGGAGGCGAAGATGGCCGAGCAGCTGGCCACCCGCGACGCCACCCAGCCGACCAGGGACCGCACCGCCGGGTCCACCTTCCGCAATCCGGCGGGCTATTCCAGTACCGGGCGCGCCGATGACAGCCACGAGCTGAAGGCGTGGACGCTGATCGAGGAGGCCGGGATGCGCGGCGCCGTGCTGGGCGGTGCGAAGATGTCCGACAAGCACCCCAATTTCCTGACCAATACCGGCACCGCCACCGCCGCCGAACTGGAGAGCCTGGGCGAGGAGGTCCGCAAAAAGGTCTTTCATAGCCGGGGAATTCGGTTAGAATGGGAAGTCATACGGGTCGGAGAACCCGTTTCTCGAAGAACAAGCTGAAACAGGGGCCGAAAACAAGGCCCTGGGGCATGTGAGGCAAGCGGTGGGAATGTCGGGCAGGACATCCCGGACTGTTGCGGTATTGATGGGCGGACCCTCGGCCGAGCGCGAGGTGTCGCTGTCCTCTGGGCGGGAATGCGCCGCCGCGCTGCGGGACGAAGGATTCGAGGTGGTGACGCTGGATGCGGGCACCGATCTCGCGCAGCGTTTGCAGGAAATCGCGCCGGACGTGGTGTTCAACGCCCTGCATGGCCGCTGGGGCGAGGATGGTTGCGTCCAGGGTCTGCTGGAATGGCTGGGCCTTCCCTATACCCATAGCGGTGTGCTGGCCTCGGCGCTGGCGATGGACAAGGAACGCTCCAAGGACGTGTTCCGCGCCGCCGGCCTGCCGGTGGCGACCAGCCTGCTGGCCGAGACTGCCGAAGTGCGCGCGCGGCACGTCATGGAGCCGCCCTATGTGGTCAAGCCGAACAACGAAGGCTCCAGCGTCGGGGTCTACATCGTGCACGAGGCCGCGGACGGCCCGCCGGATCTCGCCCCGGACATGCCCGAAACCGTGATGGTCGAACGCTTCGTGCCGGGGCGCGAGCTGACGTCCACCGTGGTCGGGGACCGGGCACTGACCGTGACCGACATCCTGACCGACGGCTGGTACGATTACGATGCGAAATACGTCCCCGGCGGATCGCGGCACGAGGTGCCGGCGCGGCTGCCGCAGGACGTGTTCGACGCCTGCCTTGCCCATTCGCTGGCCGCCCACCGCGCGCTGGGCTGCCGCGGCGTGACGCGCAGCGATTTTCGCTGGGACGAGGGCAGGGGGCTGGACGGGCTGATCCTGCTGGAGCTCAACACCCAGCCGGGGATGACCCCCACCTCGCTGTCGCCCGAACAGGCCGAAGCCTGCGGGATAAGTTTCGGCGCGCTGTGCCGCTGGATGGTGGAGGATGCCTCATGCAACCGATAGAGCGCGCCGCGCGCCGTCACGATCCGGCGCCCTCGCGCTGGGCCTACCGGATGCACCGGCTGTGGCTGACGCCGGCGGTGCGTCGGCTCTTGCGGCTGGGCGTGCCGGTGGCGATCTCGGGGCTGGCGCTGCTGTACGTGTTCAGCCAGCCGCAGAACCGCACGGTGCTGACGCAGATGGTCTCCGAAATCCGCCGCACCATCGCCGAGCGGCCGGAATTCATGGTCACGACGATGACCATCGACGGCGCCAGCGCCGAGCTGGCCGCCGACATCCGCGAGGTCGTGCCGGTCGATTTCCCGATCTCGTCCTTCGATCTGGATCTTGCGGCGATGCAGGCGATGGTCGCCGGGCTGGACGCGGTGGCGCAGGCCGATCTCAAGGTGCAGCCGGGCGGCGTGCTGCATCTGAACGTGGCAGAGCGGGTGCCGGCCGTGGTCTGGCGGGCGGAGGGCAACCTCGAGCTTCTGGACGAGGGCGGCCGCCGGGTCGCGGCGCTGGCGGAACGTGGAACGCGCGCCGACCTGCCGCTGATCGCCGGCATCGGTGCCGACCGCGACGTACCCGAGGCGCTGGAACTGCTGGCGGCGGCGGGGCCGGTCTCGGACCGGCTGCGCGGGCTGGTGCGCGTCGGCGAGCGGCGCTGGGATCTGGTGCTGGACCGCGACCAGCGGATCATGCTGCCCGAAACCGGCGCGGTGACGGCGCTGGAACGGGTGGTGGCGCTGCACCAGGCGCAGGACATGCTGGCGCGCGATCTGGCGGCGGTGGACATGCGCAACCCGGCGCGACCGACGCTGCGGATGCGCCCGCACGCGGTGGCCGAATTGCACCGGATCAAGGGCATCGAGTTGGGAGACATCTTGCAATGACCGATCTTTACGAATCCCAGCGCGCGATGCGGGCGATGCGCAAGGCGGCGCTGCAGCGCGGGGTGATCGCGATCCTGGATATCGGCACGTCCAAGATCGCCTGCCTGGTGCTGCGGTTCGACGGCCCCGAGACCACCCGCGAAAGCGACGGTGTCGGCTCGCTCGCCGGGCAAAGCGCGTTCCGCGTCGTCGGCGCGGCCACCACCCGGTCTCGCGGGGTCCGCTTCGGCGAGATCAGCGCGATGAACGAGACCGAGCGCGCGATCCGCACCGCGGTGCAGGCGGCGCAGAAGATGGCCCAGACCCGTGTCGATCATGTCATCGCCTGCCTGTCCGGCGCCAAGCCGCGCAGCTACGGGCTGGCCGGGTCGATCGACCTGCACGACCCCACCGTGACCGAGCAGGACGTGGCCCGCGTGCTGGCCGCCTGCGAGGTGCCCGACCTCGGCGAGACGCGGCATGTGCTGCACGCGCAGCCGGTAAACTTCGCGCTCGACCACCGCAGCGGGCTGAACGATCCGCGCGGGCAGATCGGCAACCGCATGGCCTGCGACATGCATCTTCTGTCGATCGACGGCGACGCGGTGCAGAACCTGCTGTACTGCATCAAGCGCTGCGACATGGAACTGGCCGGGATCGCCTCGTCCTCCTATGCCTCGGGCATTTCGAGCCTGGTCGAGGACGAACAGGAACTGGGCGCGGCCTGCATCGACATGGGCGGCGGATCCACCGGCATTTCGGTGTTCATGAAAAAGCACATGATCTATGCCGACGGCGTGCGGCTGGGCGGGGAACATGTGACCTCGGACATTTCCAAGGGCTTGCAGGTGTCGCTGGCCCTGGCCGAGCGGATCAAGACGCTGCATGGCGGCGTGGTGGCGACCGGCATGGACGACCGCGAGCTGATCGAGATCGGCGGCGATACCGGCGACTGGGAGCATGACCGCCGCACAGTCAGCCGCGCCGAGGTGATCGGCATCATGCGCCCCAGGGTCGAGGAGATTCTCGAAGAGGTGCGCGAGCGGCTTGATGCCGCGGGCTTCGAGCATCTGCCGAGCCAGCAGATCGTTCTGACCGGCGGGGCAAGCCAGATACCGGGGCTGGACGGCCTTGCGCCCAAGATACTCGGCAATCAAGTGCGCATCGGCCGGCCTTTGCGGGTTCAGGGTTTACCTCAGGCCGCAACCGGTGCAGCTTTCGCGTCATGCGTGGGGCTGGCGCTGTTCGCGGCGCACCCACAAGACGAATGGTGGGACTTTGAAATGCCGCTCGAACGATATCCGGCACGTTCGCTGCGCAGGGCCGTGAAATGGTTCAAGGACAACTGGTAAATACCATATGTCGTAAGCGAAGCGAAATGCCGTCCGAAGCCTTGACGAGAGGTCGACATTTTGTGGCGATTTCGAGTTTTTTTAGTGACCTTGCCGAATCAGTCCGGTAAGGTCCAGGCAATGAGGCGGATCCGGGCGCTACCCGGGCGGAGACAGAGCAGGCGGAAAGAGGATGACATTGAATTTGCAGATGCCCGAACGCGATGACCTGAAGCCACGCATCACGGTCTTCGGTGTCGGCGGCGCCGGTGGGAACGCCGTCAACAACATGATTGAAAAGCAGCTGGAAGGGGTCGAGTTCGTCGTCGCGAACACCGATGCCCAGGCGCTGGCGCAAAGCCATGCGCCGCAGCGGATCCAGATCGGCGTCAAGGTGACCGAAGGGCTGGGCGCGGGCGCGCGTCCTTCCGTCGGGGCCGCCGCCGCCGAGGAAACGATCGAGGAGATCGTGGACCAGCTGGCCGGCGCGCATATGTGCTTCATCACCGCCGGGATGGGGGGCGGCACCGGGACGGGTGCGGCGCCGATCATCGCGCAGGCGGCGCGGGAGCTTGGCGTGCTGACCGTCGGTGTCGTGACCAAGCCGTTCCAGTTCGAGGGCGCCAAGCGGATGCGCCAGGCCGAGGACGGCGTCGACACTTTGCAAAAGATGGTCGACACGCTGATCATCATTCCGAACCAGAACCTGTTCCGGCTTGCCAACGAGAAGACGACCTTCACCGAGGCGTTCTCGATGGCGGACGACGTGCTGTACCAGGGCGTCAAGGGCGTCACCGACCTGATGGTGCGGCCCGGCCTGATCAACCTCGACTTCGCCGACGTGCGCGCGGTGATGGACGAGATGGGCAAGGCGATGATGGGCACCGGCGAAAGCTCGGGCGAGGATCGCGCGATCCAGGCCGCCGAAAAGGCCATAGCGAACCCGCTGCTGGACGAGATCAGCCTGCGCGGCGCGCGCGGCGTTCTGATCAACATCACCGGCGGGCACGACCTGACCCTGTTCGAGCTGGACGAGGCCGCGAACCGCATCCGCGAGGAAGTGGACGCAGAGGCGAACATCATCGTCGGCAGCACGCTGGATGACGGGATGGAAGGCGCGATGCGCGTCTCCGTCGTCGCCACCGGCATCGACGCATCCGACAATGTCGGCGACATGCCGGTGCCGCGCCGCCGCATGGCCGAGCCGCTGCACCAGCCCGAAGAGGTCGAGGAGCGGATCGAGGCCGCGTTTCCCGCGGCGGCAGCCGTAGCGGCCGCGGACCAGCACGTCCCGTTCGCCGCGGACACCCCCGACGCCGCCCGCGCGCCGGAAGACGAGCCGCCGCTGTTCCGCGGGCTCGATCCCGAGCGCGCGGCCGCCGACGAGCAGGCCGAGAACATCTTCGAGAGCGATGACGATGCGGTGCCGGAGCCGGTCTACCGGCCCCAGCCGGAGCCGCAGGTCGCCGAAGCCCCCGAGCCGGTGGCCGAGGAATTCGTCGCGCCGAAATCCGGCACGCCGTCGCCCGAGGTGCTGTCGCGGCTGCAAAGCGCGGTGAAGAACGCGCCGCGCCCGCGCCCGACCGCGGTCGGCGATCACGAGCCGCAGGCGGATGCGCCCGCCGGCTCGCAGGCCGAAAAGCCGCGCTTCGGGATCAACTCGCTGATCAACCGGATGACCGGCCATCACGGCGAAGGCGCCGCCGCGCAGCAGGCGAAACCGCAGCCGCAGGTGCGCCGCCAGCCGCCGGTCACCGCGCCCGAGGAAGAGATGGACCTCGACCCCGAACAGGAGCGGATCGAGATCCCCGCCTTCCTGCGGCGGCAGGCAAACTGACGCAGTTTGCGCCTGAGATGTGAAGCACGGGACCGGCGCAAGCCGGTCCTTTGCGTTTCTTGCCAGTGAGTTACGGGGCGCGGCGGCAACGCTCGGCGGAAACCGGCGCATGGTGATTCGCGATGTTTCAGAGCGTTACAAAGAGTGAATTGAGTTAAATTAGCACAAACACTACCTGACCATTGCCGGCCGCAATGTGCCGGTATCGCAGGTAGAGGTCCGCAGGTGCAGACAACGATCAGGCAGGCAGTCAGTTTTTCCGGTGCGGGATTGCACAGCGGCGCCCCCGCGCGCGTGACGATCCGGCCGGCCACCGCGGAATCCGGCATCTGGTTTCTTCGCACCGACATCACCGACCGCGATGCGCTGGTCCCGGCGCGCTGGGACGCGGTCGAGGCCGCGCCGCTGTGCACCCGGCTGCTGAACGGTGCCGGCGTGTCGGTGTCCACGGTCGAGCATCTGATGGCGGCGCTGGCCGGCTGCGGCATCTACAATGCGCTGATCGAGATCGACGGCCCGGAAGTGCCGATCCTCGACGGCTCCTCGGCGCCGTTCGTGGCGGGCATCCTGGCGCGCGGCGTGCGCCGGTTGCGCGCGCCCTTGCGCGCGATCCGGGTGCTGGAGACGGTCGAGGTCCGCAGCGGCGACGCGCTGGCCCGGCTGGAGCCGGCGGATGCGCTGGAGCTGGATTTCTCCATCGACTTCGCCGATGCCGCGATCGGCCACCAGCAGCGCCGCCTGCACATGGCGAACGGCGCCTTCGTCCAGGAATTGTGCGACGCGCGCACCTTCTGCCGCAAGGCGGATGTGGACGCGATGCAGGCCAACGGTCTGGCTCTGGGCGGCAAGCCGGGCGAGAACGCCGTGGTGTTCGACGGCGACGCGGTGCTGTGCCCCGGCGGTCTTCGCCATTCGGACGAGCCGGTGCGCCACAAGATGCTGGACGCGCTGGGCGATCTGGCGCTGGCCAGCGCCCCGATCCTGGGCCGCTATACCGGCATCCGCGCCGGGCATGCGATCACCAACCGGCTGCTGCGCGCGCTGTTCGCGCGCCCGGATGCCTACCGTCTGGTACGGTGCGACGCCGCGACGGCGGCCCGGCTGCCGGGTGCGGGCCTGAGCCGGACCGATCTTGCAGGTCTGCCGCGCGCGGCGTAAGCCATCCGAAAGGGGTTTTGGCCGCGCCGGGTTATGTGCTAGGAACAGCCCAACAATCACGGCTGCCAAGGCCGATTGCACTGAGCGGATGGGGTTGGGCCTTTGAGTGTACGGGCGAAGTCAGGGAAACATGCCGCCGCGGCCCTCGTGGCAGTGACGCTTCTGGCGGCGTGCAGCGGTCGTGACGGGCCGAAGGTGCCGCTGGAGAACCAGAGCGCCGAGCAGATTTTCCAGCGGGCGGAATACCAGCTCGAGGTGAAGCGCGCCGACGATGCGGCCGTGACCTTCGGCGAGCTGGAGCGGCTTTATCCCTATTCGGAACTGGCCAAGCGCGCGCTGATCATGCAGGCCTTCGCCTATCATCAGGACAAGGATTACGATCAGGCGCGCGCCGCGGCGCAACGCTATATCGACTTCTATCCGGCGGACGAGGATGCGGCCTATGCGCAATACCTGCTCGCGCTGTCCTATTACGACCAGATCGACGAGGTCGGCCGCGATCAGGGGCTGACCTTCCAGGCGTTGCAGGCCCTGCGGGTGGTGATCGAGAATTACCCGGACACCGAATATGCGCGCTCGGCGATCCTGAAATTCGACCTGGCCTTCGACCATCTTGCCGCCAAGGAGATGGAGATCGGCCGCTACTACCACCGGCGCAAGCATTTTACCGCCTCGATCAACCGTTTCCGCGTGGTGGTGGAGCAGTTCCAGACCACCACCCACACCGCCGAGGCGCTGTACCGGCTGGTCGAGGCCTATGTCGCGCTGGGCCTGTTCGCCGAGGCGCAGACGGCCGGCGCGATCCTGGGGCACAACTACCAGTCGACCGAGTGGTACAAGGACGCCTACACGCTGCTGACCGGCAAGGGGTTGCGGGTGGAACTGGCCGGGGACAGCTGGCTGTCGCAGATCTACCGGCAGATGCTGCGCGGCGAATGGCTGTAGCGCGCGATGCGGACAGGTCGGAGTTTCCAGTTCGGCCGCTGTCGGATCGCTGACGCGATCCGATCCGGTGGGGGGCTGTCTGCCCCCCACGCCCCCCGAGGATATTTCGAAACCGAAGAAGCGGGGGAGGAGGGCGCCCGGTCCGGGGCGCGCGGGGACTGCCATGCTGCGTAGTCTCGACATCCGCGACATGCTGATCATCGACCGGCTGGAGCTCGAGTTCCGGCCGGGGTTGAACGTGCTGACCGGCGAGACCGGGGCGGGCAAGTCGATCCTGCTGGATTCGCTGGGTTTCGTGCTGGGCTGGCGCGGGCGCGCCGAGCTGGTGCGCGCGGGTGCGCCGCAGGGCGAGGTGACGGCGGTGTTCGACCTGCCCGAGGGGCACGGCGCGCGCGGCGTGCTGCGCGAGGCGGGGCTGCCCGAGGCGGGCGAGTTGATCCTGCGGCGGGTCAACAGCGCGGACGGGCGCAAGACCGCCTGGGTCAACGACCGGCGCACATCGGGCGATATCCTGCGGCGGCTGTCCGAGACGCTGGTGGAGCTCCACGGCCAGCAGGACGATCGCGGGCTTCTGAATGCGCGCGGCCACCGGGCGCTGCTGGACGAGTTTGCCGGGACCGCGCCGCAGGTGGCGCAGACGCGCGCGGCCTGGCGGGCGCTGGGCGCGGCGCGGGGCCGGCTGGCAGAGGCGGAGGCGGCGCTGGAGGCGGTGCGCGCCGAGGAGGATTTCCTGCGCCATGCCGTGGCCGAGCTGGACGCGCTGGACCCCGCCGAGGGCGAGGAGGCGGCGCTGGACGAGCGGCGGCGGCTGATGCAGGCGGCCGGGCGGATCCGCGAGGATATCGCCAAGGCGCATGGCGCGATGGGCTATGACGGGGCCGAGGGGCTGATCGCCAATGCGCTGCGCTGGCTGGAAGATGTGGCGGAGGCGGCCGAGGGGCGGCTGGAGGCGCCGGTTGCCGCGCTGGGACGGGCGCTGAACGAGCTGGGCGAGGCGGAACAGGGCGTCGGCGCCTTTCTCGAGGAAATGCAGGTCGACCCGCAAGAGCTGGAACGGGTGGAGGAGCGGCTGTTCGCGATCCGCGGGCTGGCGCGCAAGCACGGGGTCGGCCCCGACGGGCTGGCCGGCTTCGCGGAGGGTTTGCGCGGCAAGCTGGCGGCGCTGGAAGGGGGCGCGGCGGATCTGAAGGCGCTGCGCGGCGCGGTCGCCGAGGCCGAGGCGGCCTACGGCGCGGCGGCGGCGGCACTGGGCGCGGCGCGGCGCGAGGCGGCCGGCCGGCTGGATGCGGCGATGGCCGCGGAACTGGCGCCGCTCAAGATGGAGCGCGCGGTCTTCTCCACCGAGGTCGCCGAGGCGGAGCCGGGCCCCGACGGGCGCGACGCCGTGGCCTTCACCGTGGCGACCAATCCGGGCGCGCCCGCCGGGCCGCTGAACCGGATCGCCAGCGGCGGGGAATTGTCGCGCTTTCTTCTGGCGCTGAAGGTCTGCCTGACCGGCACCGACCGCGCGGTGACGCTGATCTTCGACGAGATCGACCGCGGTGTCGGCGGGGCGACGGCCGACGCGGTGGGCCGGCGGCTGGCCGATCTGGCGCGCGGCGGGCAGGTGCTGGTCGTCACCCATTCGCCGCAGGTGGCGGCGCGCGGGCAGCATCACTGGCAGGTCGCCAAGGACGTGGCGCAGGGGGCGACACTGAGCCGGGTGACGCCGCTGGGCGACGCGGCGCGGGTGGACGAGATCGCGCGCATGCTGGCCGGTGACACGATCACCGAAGAGGCGCGCGGTGCGGCAAGGGCGCTGCTGGACGGCTAGCAGGGGCTGGCAAGGGGACGGCGGGGAACGGAGAACGGCGATGAGCCTGACGGTATTCGCGGCGGTGCTGGGCGCGGCACTGCTGCATGCGGTGTGGAATGCGCTGGTCAAGGGATCGGCCGACAAGGCGCTGGGCATGACCGCGATGATTTCGGGGATCGGGCTTTACGGGGCGGCGATGATCCCGTTCGTGCCGCTGCCCGACCCGGCGGCATGGCCCTATATCCTGGGCAGTGTCGGGCTGCACCTTGGCTACCAGTATTTCCTCGTCTCCGCCTACCGGGTGGGCGATCTCACGCAGGTCTACCCGATCGCGCGGGGCACGGCGCCGCTTCTGGTGACGGGGGTCTCGGTGGCGGTTCTGGGCGTGGACCTGAGCCGGATGGAAGTGCTGGCGGTGGCGGTGATCGCGGCGGGGATCGCCAGCCTGGCGCTGGTGCGCCGGCGCGACGGGCTGCGCAACGGCAAGGCGTCGGCGTTCGCGCTGATCACCGGGCTGTTCATCGCCGCCTATTCGCTGGTCGACGGGGTGGGCGCGCGCGCCGCCGGAAACGCGATGTCGTTCTGGGCCTGGAGCGCGCTGATCGACGCGGCGGTGTTCGTGCTGCTGGCGGCGATGCTGATGCCGCGCCTGGTACGCCGGCTGCGCGGCGTCTGGTGGCTGGTGCTGGGCGGCGGCGCGGCATCGTTCGCCTCTTATGCGATCGTGATCTGGGCCTTTACCCAGGCGCCGATCGCGCTGGTGGCGGCGCTGCGGGAAACCTCGATCGTGTTCGCGCTGCTGATCGGGGTGGGGCTGCTCAAGGAGCGGCTCGACCTGGCCAAGGTGGTCTCGACCGCGGTGACGCTGCTGGGGGCGGCGCTGATGCGGCTGGCACGGTAGCCGGGGCCGGGCAGCGGGGGCCGCGCGGCGGGGCGGGCTTGCCAACCGGGGCGGGGCGGCGTATATCGCGCCCGTCAGACAAGGCGGAAACCGCCGCGAGACAGAGGGAAGAGCAGGGCCGGAGCCACCGGCCCTCTTTGTTTTGCGACGTTGTGCGACTGCATGCGGGCCGCTTGACCAACGAAACCCCAAGACCGGCGGAGACAACCGCGCGGCCGGAAAACACCACTGAATAGGAACCGAAACGCCACATGGCACAAAACGCAAGCATGGAAGAATTCGAGGCGCTGCTGAACGAGAGCCTCGAAATCGACACCCCGAACGAGGGGTCTGTCGTCAAGGGCAAGGTCATCGCCGTCGAGGCGGGACAGGCCATCATCGATGTCGGCTACAAGATGGAAGGCCGCGTCGATCTCAAGGAATTCACCAATCCCGGCGAAGCGCCCGACATCAATGTCGGCGACGAGGTCGAGGTGTTTCTCGACCGGGTCGAGAATGCGCGCGGCGAAGCGTCGATCAGCCGGGACAAGGCCCGCCGCGAGGCTGCCTGGGACCGTCTGGAAAAGGCCTATGCCGACGAGAACCGCGTCGAGGGCGCGATCTTCGGCCGGGTCAAGGGCGGCTTCACCGTCGATCTGGGCGGCGCCGTGGCGTTCCTGCCCGGCTCTCAGGTCGATGTGCGCCCGGTGCGCGATGCCGGCCCGCTGATGGGTCTGAAACAGCCGTTCCAGATCCTCAAGATGGACCGCCGCCGCGGCAACATCGTCGTGTCGCGCCGCGCCATCCTTGAAGAAAGCCGCGCCGAACAGCGCGCCGAGGTGATCGCCAAGCTGTCCGAGGGCGACGCCGTCGACGGCGTGGTCAAGAACATCACCGAATACGGTGCGTTTGTCGATCTGGGCGGCGTGGACGGGCTGCTGCACGTCACCGACATGGCCTGGCGCCGCGTCAACCACCCGTCGGAGATCCTGTCGATCGGCGAGACCGTCAAGGTCCAGGTCATCAAGATCAACAAGGAAACCCACCGCATCAGCCTTGGCATGAAGCAGCTGCAGGACGATCCGTGGGATACCGTCGAGGCCAAGTTCCCGCTCGATTCCGTGCATGCCGGCCGGGTCACGAACATCACCGATTACGGTGCCTTCGTGGAGCTGGAGCCGGGTGTCGAGGGGCTGGTGCACGTCTCCGAGATGTCCTGGACCAAGAAGAACGTCCATCCGGGCAAGATCGTCTCCACCTCGCAAGAGGTCGAGGTCATGGTGCTGGAGATCGACACCGCCAAGCGCCGCGTGTCGCTGGGTCTGAAACAGACCATGCGCAACCCGTGGGAGCTGTTCGAGGAATCGCATCCGCCGGGCACCGAGGTCGAGGGCGAGGTGAAGAACATCACCGAGTTCGGCCTGTTCATCGGGCTGGATGGCGATATCGACGGCATGGTGCACCTGTCCGACCTGAGCTGGGACCAGCGCGGCGAGGAAGCGATCCAGAACTACCGCAAGGGCGACGTGGTCAAGGCGGTCGTCACCGAGGTGGACACCGACAAGGAGCGCATCAGCCTGTCCGTCAAGGCGCTTGAGGGCGACCCGTTCGCCGATGCCGTGGACGGCGTCAAGCGCGGCTCGATCATCACCGTGGCCGTCACGGCGATCGAGGATGGCGGCATCGAGGTGGAATACGAAGGCATGAAATCCTTCATCCGCCGCTCCGACCTGTCGCGCGACCGCACCGAGCAGCGCCCCGAGCGTTTCCAGGTGGGCGACAAGGTGGACGTGCGCGTCACCAACGTGGACGCCAAGTCGCGCCGGCTGGGCCTGTCGATCAAGGCGCGCGAGATCGCCGAGGAGAAAGAGGCCGTGGAACAATACGGCTCCTCGGACTCGGGCGCGTCGCTGGGCGACATCCTTGGCGCAGCGCTGAAGGGCGACGAGAAATAGGCGGTCCGCCCTGCCGGATCCTGCAAACCCCGCGCTGCAAGGCGCGGGGTTTTTTCGTGGCCCGCCCGGCGGTCAGGCACTGCGGCTGGCGCCGTAGAGGAACGAAAGGACTAATCCCTCGACAAGGGCGACGACACCCCAGAACACCAGTTCTAGCGCGACCAGCGATGCAGGTTCGCCGAACATGTTGAAGGGGGCGTGAAACTCGAAATAGAGCGCCATCAGCACCCAGACCACGAGCGCGAACCCAAGCCCCCGCAATAGCCGGGTACCGCCCAGTGCAGGCTCGATCAGCGCGAAGATCAGCCCGTGCAGAACGCCCAGAACGGCGGTGATCGCCATGTAGAGCGGGCCGTTGGTGAACATCAGCGGTGTGGGCGGCATGTCGAACAGGACCGCGATGACCTTGGGGCTTTGGATTTCGGGATCAAACAGGATCGGTGCGCCGATCTGAAAGAACAGCAGGTTGCTGACGAGCGTCGCCAGTAGCAGGGCCACCAGCCCGGCGATCGCAGCGCGTGTCAGTTTGAGCATGGGCGGGCTCCTTCGCCGTTTCGGGTCGGGCTGCCGCGCCCGCATGGCGCGGACAGAGTCCGGCGCGGAATGGCCGGAAATGCGCGGCGAACTACCAGAGCCGTTATGTCGGCGCAACTGCGGCGGTCCTTGCGAATCATGCACAGGGGCCGCTCAGGGATTTGACGGAAATCGGCCCGCCGCATAGTACAATTCCCGCAAAAGCCGCGGAACACCGCAGTTATCTCTGCGGCGGCGCGGGAATTTTCCCGAAATCCTAGCGGGTTATTGTTTTTCGGGCGGCAGTTTCGATCTATAGTCCGCCCATGCATGAGCCGCGACAAAGCGGCCGTACACACATGTCCCAGGGGGAGCTGCCAATGATCCGCTCGGAACTGATCCAGAAGATCGCCGATGAAAACCCGCACTTGTTCCAGAGGGATGTCGAGCGCATCGTGAACACCATCTTCGAGGAGATCATCGAGGCGATGGCGCGGGGCGACCGGGTCGAACTGCGCGGATTCGGCGCCTTTTCGGTCAAGAAGAGAGATGCGAGAATCGGCCGCAACCCGCGCACCGGCGAATCCGTCGAGGTCGAAGAGAAACACGTTCCCTTCTTCAAGACCGGCAAGCTGCTGCGCGACCGTCTGAACGGAAACGCCTGAGGCACCCATGCGCTACATTCGATATGCGATCCTGGCCGTCATCGCGGTCTGCCTGATAACGCTCGCCCTGGCCAACCGCGAGCTCGTGACGCTGAACCTGCTGCCCGAACAGTTGAGCCTGATGCTGGGCTTCGACCGGTCGGTGACGCTGCCGCTGTTCGCTGTGATCCTCGGCGGCGTCGTGGTCGGGGTGCTGCTGGGCTTCGTCTGGGAATGGCTGCGCGAGCACAAGCACCGCGCCGAGGCCGCCCGCCAGCGCCGCGACAAGGAGCGGCTGGCGCGCGAGGTGAACAGGATCAAGACCGACCACCCGGCGGCCAAGGACGACGATGTGCTGGCACTGCTGGGCGATGATCGGCAGAAGGCCGGCTCGGCCCGCGGCGCGTGACGGACATTCGCGTCAAGATTTGCGGGCTCAGCCAGGCCGCCGATATCGACGCCGCCGCCACGGCGGGGGCGAGCTATGCCGGCTTCGTGTTCTTCCCGCGCTCGCCCCGGCATGTCGGTATCGACCGCGCCGCGGACCTGGCCGCGCGGGTTCCGGCGGGGCTGTGCAAGGTGGCGCTGACCGTGAATGCGGACAACGCGGCGCTGGACGAGATCACGGCGCGGGTGCCGCTGGACATGTTGCAGTTGCACGGCAGCGAAAGCCCGGCGCGCGTGGCCGAGGTTCGGGCGCGCTATGGCTTGCCGGTGATGAAGGCGGTCGGCGTCGCCAGCGCGGACGACCTGCCGGCGCTGGCCGAATATGGCCGTGTGGCCGACCAGGTGCTGGTCGATGCCAAGCCCGTGCCGGGCGCGGCGCTGCCCGGCGGCAACGGGGTGGCCTTCGACTGGCGGTTGATCGCCGGGCGGCGCTGGCCGGTGCCGTGGATGCTGGCCGGCGGGCTGACACCGGGCAACGTGGCCGAGGCGGTGCGCCTGACCGGCGCGCGGCAGGTCGACGTGTCGTCGGGCGTGGAAAGCGCGCCGGGGGTCAAGGATGCGGCGCTGATCCGCGCCTTCGTGCGGGCCTTGGCATAGGGTTTCGGATCGCCCTTGGCGATCCGATCCGTGCGAGGGGCGTTGCCCCTCGCGCTCCCCAAGGTATTTTAGGCAAGATGAGGATGGGGCTGCGAGGTTTTGGCGCCGTCACTTCACCGCGCCGGCGGCCATGCCCTTGATGATGAAGCGTTCCAGGAAGATGCCGATGATGACCAGCGGCAGGATCGCGGCGGTGGAGAGCGCCGCCATCGCCCACCAGTTGATGCCCTGGCTGCCGGTCTGCGAGGCGACCATGACCGGCAGAGTCTTGGCGTCGGTCGAGGTGAGCAGCGAGGCGAAGAAATATTCGTTCCAGGTCAGCACCAGCGACAGGATGAAGGCCGCGACCATGCCGGGCAGGGCGATCGGCAGCACGATGGTCACGAAGGCGCCCCAGATCGAAAGCCCGTCGACCAGCGCGGCCTCTTCGAGTTCGACTGGGATCGACTGGAACTGGTCGCGCATGATCCAGATGACGATGGGCAGCACCGTCAGCGTGTAGAGCAGGATCAGCCCGATCCGCGTGTCCAGGAGGTCGAGCTGCTTGTAGAGCACGAGGAAGGGCAGGGCGAGCACCACCGGCGGCAGGATCAGCTGCGACAGGAAGAAGAACGAGATGTCCGGGTTGCGCATGAAGCCGAACCGGTAGCGGAACCGCGACAGCCCGTAGGCCGACATCGAGCCGAGCAGCACCGCCAGCGCCGAGGCCGACAGCGCCACGATGGCGGAGTTCATGAACCGCTTGAGAAACTCGTCGCGGACCGTGGATTCCTGGCCCAGCAGGCGCGGCGAGAGGCCGATGCTTTCGAAGCCTTTCCATTTCGGCTGAAAGTCGACGAACGGGATCAGGTTGCCCTGCATCACGTCGGGGGCCATCTTGAAGCTGGTGGTGAAGGTCCAGTAGATCGGGAACAGGCACACGATGGTCCAGAACACCAGGATCCCGTAGATCGCGGTGCGGCCGGCGACCCATTTCACACGGCCGGCACGGTCGTGGTCGCTGTCATGGAAGATCTGCGTTGCGGGGGCGGTGTCGGTATCGGCCATGTCAGTACCTCGGGTTCATCCAGCGGTCGACCAGCTTCATGAACAGGGTGATCGCCAGCACGATCAGCACCAGGTAGACGATGGCCAGAAGGGTTCCGTATCCCACGTTCGAGCGGTCGCGATATTCGCGGTAGATGAAGCTGGTGACGCTGTCGGTCGCGCCGCCGGGCCCGCCCGAGGTCACGGTGATGATGATGTCCGCGAGTTTCAGCTTGAAGATGATGCGGATCAGGATCGCGGTGATCGACACCGGCAGCATCAGCGGGAACGTCACCTGCCAGAAGCCGAACCAGCCCGACGCGCCGTCGACGCGCGCCGCTTCCTGCACCTCGCGCGGGATCGCCTGAAGCCCTGCCAGCAGCATGATCATCATGAACGGGATGAAGGTCCAGGCGTCCATGATCATGATCATCGCGCGGGCGATTTCCGGCTCTGAAAAGAAGGCGGGGCGGTCCCAGCCGAGGGTGCGGGCCAGCCGCGCGATCGGGCCGAAGCGCCCTTCGAGCATCGACTTGCCGATCATCCAGGACACCGCCACCGGCGACAGCATCAGCGGCAGAAGGAACGCCACGCGGAAGAACTTGCGCGCCCGGATTTCCGAGGCGAGGATCAGCGCGAGGCCGAAGGCCACGGCGTATTCCACCAGGATCGCGGCGGTGTAATAGACCATGTTCTTCAGCGAATTCCAGTAGAACGGGTCGTTCCACATCTGCACCACGTTGTCGAAACCGTTGAACTTGCGCCCGTCGATGGAGGCGAGGTTCCAGTCGGAAAACGCGATGGACAGGGCGAAGATCAGCGGGAACACCACGACGAAGATCACGAACAGCGCGGCGGGCAGCACGAACAGCGTGCGTTTGCCGCGCTCGCCGTACAGCACCACCTGCGCCACGTTCAGGCATACGGCCCAGAACAGCGCGGCATAGAGCGTCGGGCGCCAGCTGGCAAAATCGATGGGCAGCGTGCCGGCCTGCGCCAGCCATTGCACCGCGAACATCGCCACGAGCAGCCCGAAGGAGCCCCAGATCAGCAGCTTTCCCAGCGCGCGGCGCCGGTCGCTGATTTCATCGGCGGTCACGACATATAGGCGGTCGCCTTCTTCGGCCACGCGGGATCCCCTGTATTATGGTGTCGGAAAAGCGGCTTGTGCGGCCGCCGGCGATCAGCCCGCCGGCGGCCATCGTGTCAGGGGCGCGCGTTACAGGCCCAGAGAGCCCTTGTAGAGCGCGATCTGCTGTTCGCGGCCGATCTGGTCGGTGATCCCCTCCCAGGCTTCGGCGATGGCATCGGCCACCTCCTGCGCACTGCCGTACTGGCCGGCGAACGCCTTGGCCAGTTCGTCCTCGGCGATGGAATAGTACTGGAAGATGCCGGGGATGCGCGGCTCCACCGCGGCGTTCGGGTGGTTGTAGCTGTCGAGGTTGGAGCCAAGGTAATCCTCGATATAGGCGCGGTCATAGCCGGCCGCTTCCCACTCGTCATACTGGAAGTGCGAGTTGCGGTAGGGCTGGAAGCCGGACGGATAGGCGACCATCCACAGCGACAGATCCTTGCCGCCCAGATGCGCCGCCGCCGACCAGGCGGCCTTGCGCTTCTTCTCGTCGCCCGACACGTTCTTGGTGACGTAGATGCCCCAGCCGATAAAGGCGTTGTTGGGCGATTCGTTGCGCGTGTCCTCCCACTCGCCGGTCTTGGAATTGTAGACGCGGTCCGAGGCCGGGTTGATGTCGAAGCCCACGACATCGCCGACCACCGAGGTGTCCGAGGTGCGCGCGTTGGACCCAACATCGCCCCACCAGTTCAGCATCCCGCCGGTCCCGGCGAGGAATTCCTGGAACGCGGTGGTGTTCGGGTCGGCGTTCAGCTGGTCGGGCGGATAGGCATCGGCCGCCACCAGGTCCATCACGTCCTGGATCGCCTGGACGAAGGCGGGGTTGTTGATCCGCGGCTTCATCGTGTCGGGGTCGAACAGCCAGGCCGGATCGTCCGGATGCTTCGCAAGCGGCGAGGCACGATTTCCCAGGAAGTAGAAGCCGAAGCCGCCCCAGGTGATCTTGAGCGGATCGAGATAGCCATAGGCGCCAAGCCCGGTCAGCGGATCGGTCTTGCCGGCCAGGAACTTCGTCTGCGCGTTGACCTGCTCCCAGGTTTTCGGCGGCTCCCAGGGCGAGCCGTCGCCCTCTTTGGCCCAGGCGGCCGCGAAGTCCTCGCTTTCGTAGTAATCCTTGCGGTAGGCGAAGGTGTGGGTGTCGCCGTCGATCGACACGCGGTAGGTCTTGCCGTCCCAGGTGCCGACCGGTGCCTTCAGGTAATCGACGTAATCGTCCATGTCGATCAGGTCTTTCACCCAGTCGGGCATCTCGTCGAGCAGGCCGCGCCCGGCCGTGTCGCCCTCGAACGGGGCGCCCATTTCGAGAATGTCGAAATCGACCGTGCCGGTGGCGATGGATTGCTGCAGGCGCGGGTTGTAATCGGCCTGCGCGAGATCGACCCAGTTGATCTTGGCGCCGGTATATTCCTCCCAGGGCTTCAGGAAGCCGCGGAACAGGAAGTTGTGGAGGTTCTGGTTGTTGAGGCCCATGAAGGTCAGCTCGACCCCCTCGAACTCGCCGGGCTGGACCACTTCCCTGGTCGGCCCGAGGCACATCTCGCCGACCTTCTGCCAGTCGGCATCGGTGGGGCTGCCCATGCCGACGCCGGGCACCTTGAGGATCTCGGCCCGCAGGTTCGCGCTGTCCTGCGCCCAGGCGGGGCGCACCGAGGTGCCGGTGGCAGCGCCCGACACCGCGGCCATCGCGCCGACACCGGCCATGCCCTTGAGCATGTTGCGTCGGCTGAGCTTTCCCGTCCTCTGCAGATGGTTGTATATTTCGACTTTCACGTCGGTCTCCTCCCTGACTGTGTCCCGCCCCGCGCCGCGGCTCTCGCCGCCGCACCGGGCCGGCCGCGCCGATGGCGCCGCACCGGAGGGAGTTTCACCGCGCCCAAGGGGGCTGTCAAGTTGTCGATGGGGCACGATACGCGCGGCGTTAGCGATAACCTTTTGCGCTAACCTTTTGGCAATGGACAGGCCCCGCCCGCTCTGCATATCTTGGCCCGACCAGAGGAGGACCGGCGGCGCATGGCAGAAGTGAAGATCCGCGATCTGCGAAAAAACTACGGCCAGGTGGAGGTGATCCACGGCGTGGAATTCGACATAGCGGACGGTGAATTCGTGGTCCTGGTCGGCCCGTCGGGCTGCGGCAAGTCCACGCTTCTGCGGATGATCGCGGGGCTGGAGGCGATCTCGGGCGGCACGATTTCCATCGGCGACCGGGTGGTGAACAACCTGCCGCCATCCAGGCGCGACATCGCCATGGTGTTCCAGAACTACGCGCTCTACCCGCACAAGACGGTCGCGGCGAATATGGGCTTTTCGCTGCGCACGCGAAAGATGCCGCGGGCCGAGATCGACGAACGGGTGAAACGCGCCGCCGAGATCCTGGGCCTGACCCCCTATCTGGGGCGCTATCCGCGCGCCCTGTCCGGCGGGCAGCGCCAGCGCGTGGCGATGGGCCGGGCGATCGTGCGCGACCCGCAGGTCTTCCTGTTCGACGAGCCGCTGTCGAACCTCGACGCCAAGCTGCGCGTTCAGATGCGCACCGAGATCCGCGAGCTTCACCAGCGGCTGGGCACCACGACCGTCTACGTCACCCACGACCAGATCGAGGCGATGACGATGGCCGACAAGATCGTGGTGCTGCAGGGCGGCCATATCGAGCAGATCGGCGCGCCGCTGGATCTGTATGACACGCCGGCCAACACCTTCGTCGCGGAATTCATCGGCTCGCCCTCGATGAACCTGCTGGACGCGGTGCTGCACCGGGACGGCGCGGCCCTGGTGGCCGATCTGGGCCCGGATCATGGCCGGACACGGCTGGCGCTGGCCGAGGGGCCGGGCCGCGAGGACGGGCGCGAGGTGGTGCTGGGGATCCGGCCGGAACACCTGCTGCCGGGCGATGCCGGGCTGCCCGCAAAGGTGACGGTGGTCGAGCCGACCGGGGCGGAAAGCCATGTCGTGATGCAGGCGGGCGGGCAGGACGTGACCTCCGTGCTGAAGGAACGGGTCGCGCTGCGGCCCGGCGACGCGGTGCACATGACCGCCGATCCCGGCGCGATCCACGTCTTCGACCGGCAGAGCCGCGTGCGGCTGGCCTGAGACCCGGCGGAACACACATAACGGAGGAAGACATGCTGAAGGGGATCGACCCGCGACTGAACGCCGAGGTGCTGCATTGTTTGCGCGCGATGGGCCATGGCGATGTGCTGATCCTGGCGGACACCAACTTTCCGTCCGATTCCATCGCCCGCCACACGGTCTATGGCGAATTGTTGCGGATGGACAACCTGAGCGTTTCGGAGGCGGCGGAAGCGGTTCTGTCGGTACTGCCGCTCGACACGTTCGTGGACGATTTCGCCGGCCGGATGGAGGTGGTGGACGCGCCCGGCGACGTGCCGCCCGTGCAGGCCGAGGTGCAGGCCGCGATCGACGCGGCGGAGGGCACGCCGCGCCCCATGGTCGGGATCGAGCGCTTTGCCTTCTACGACATGGCGCGCGCCGCCTATGCGGTGATCCAGACCGGCGAGCGGCGGTTCTACGGCTGCATCATGTTCCGCAAGGGGGTGATCCCGCCGGAGACGTGATGTCGGATCGCCTGCGGCGATTAGGCCCGCCGGAGGGGCGCTGCCCCTCCGGACCTCCCCGAGGTATTTGGGGCAAGATGAGGAACAGACGAGGCTTTTCGGGCCTGGATCAGTCGTCCTGCGAGGGGGCTTTGCCGATGCCGCGGAACACGGCGCGAAAGGGCAGTGCCCAGGCCACGCCGAGCCCGGCATAGATCGCCAGTTCCAGCCAGAAGGGCGGCCGGTCCAGCAGGCCGACCAGGGTGATCGCCACCACCACGTAGGCGGGCAGCCAGACCAGCAGCAGCAGCAGCGACAGCCGGCGGCGGGCCTTGTGCGACAGCGCCATCAATCCGCGCCCATCAATCGGCAAACGGGTCTGTGACGAGGATCGTGTCGTCGCGTTCCGGGCTGGTGGACAGCAGCGCCACCGGGCATTGCACCAGCTCCTCGATCCGGCGGACATACTTCACCGCCTCGCCGGGCAGATCGGCCCAGCTGCGCGCGCCGGCGGTGCTGCCCGTCCAGCCGGGGAGCGATTCGTAGATCGGGCGCACGCGGGCCTGCTCTTCGGCGGCGGTGGGCAGGTAGTCGAGCGTCCGGCCGTCGAGTTCGTAGCCGGTGCAGATCTTCAGCGTCTCGAACCCGTCGAGCACGTCGAGCTTGGTCAGCGCGATGCCGTTCACCCCCGAGGTCGCGCAGGTCTGCCGCACCAGCACCGCGTCGAACCAGCCGCAGCGGCGCTTGCGCCCGGTGGTGGTGCCGAATTCGTGGCCGCGCGTGCCCAGCCGTTCGCCGTCGGCGTCGTCCAGCTCGGTGGGAAAGGGCCCTTCGCCGACGCGGGTGGTGTAGGCCTTGACGATGCCGAGCACGAAACCGATCGCGCCGGGGCCCATGCCGGTGCCGGTGGCGGCCTGTCCGGCGATCACGTTCGAGGAGGTCACGAACGGGTAGGTGCCGAAGTCGATGTCCAGAAGTGCGCCCTGCGCGCCCTCGAACAGGATGCGGCGTCCGGCGCGGGCGCGCTCGTGCAGCACTTTCCAGGCGGGGGCGGCGTATTTCAGAATCTCGGGCGCGACGGCGCGCAGGTCGCGCAGCAGGCGGGCGCGGTCCACAGGCTCGAGCCCCAGGCCGCGGCGCAGCGCGTCGTGATGCACCAGCGCCCGGTCGACCCGGTGTTCCAGCGTGGTGTCGTCGGCAAGGTCGGCGACGCGGATCGAGCGGCGGCCGACCTTGTCCTCGTAGGCCGGCCCGATGCCGCGCCCGGTCGTGCCGATCCGCGCCACGGTGGTCTGCGCCTCGCGGGCGCGGTCCAGCTCGCCGTGGATCGGCAGGATCAGCGGCGTGTTCTCGGCGATCATCAGGGTTTCGGGCGTGATGCTGACACCCTGGGCGCGGATCGTCTCGATCTCCTCGAGCAGGTGCCACGGGTCGAGCACGACGCCGTTGCCGATCACGCTGAGCTTGCCGCCGCGCACCACGCCCGAGGGCAACGCGTGCAGCTTGTAGACGGTGCCGTCGATCACCAGGGTGTGGCCGGCATTGTGGCCGCCCTGGAACCGGCAGATCACGTCGGCGCGCTCCGACAGCCAGTCGACGATCTTGCCCTTACCCTCGTCGCCCCACTGGGCGCCGACAACGACGACATTGGCCATGGCGCATTCCCTGCATAGCTGAAAACCCGCGCCGGTATAGCCGAGGCGGCAGGGCCGCGAAACCGCTATTTCACCCTGATCACGCCTGCCAGGTGCGGGCACATGCCATTGCGGGCTGGACAGGCGGTGCCCGGCGCGGCACATCATTGGCAATGTTCGACAAGGGATTTTCCGCATGGCATTGCTGATCCGCTGGCTGTTCGCCTTTCTCCTGGTGGGGGCGACCTACAACCCGACGCATATCAACTATGTCCGCTGGGCAGAGGCGAATTACGACACACGCCTGTCGCTGACCGTGCTGTTCGGGCTGCTGCTGTTCGTGGGCTACGTGATCTTCTTCCGGGCCACGCTGCGGTCGATCGGGGCGTTCGGGATGCTGCTGGTGCTGGCGCTGGTGGCCGGGATCGTCTGGGTGCTGATCGACCTGGGGTGGGTGTCGCTGAACGATCCCGACCGGATGGTCTGGCTGGGCATCGTCGCGCTGAGCCTGGTGCTGGGCACCGGGCTGTCCTGGTCGATCATCCGCCGGCGCCTGTCCGGGCAATTCGACATGGACGACGTGGACGACGAGTAGGGCGCAGGGACCGGCGCGGGCGCCGCCCCGCGGATACTTGCCGCCGGAAGACGCCGCCGGCCGCCGCGCTGCGGGCGAATGCGGGGTTGCGGGACGGGCGGCAAGGTTCTAGATACCCCTCGTTGCAACGCCGAAGGTCCGTCCGAATGGAAAACGTCATCCTCGTCATCCACCTGATCCTTGCGCTGTGCCTGATCGGCGTGGTCCTGCTGCAACGCTCGGAAGGCGGCGGGCTGGGCATGGGCGGCGGCGGCGGCGGCGGCGTGATGAGCGCGCGGGGCGCGGCCACGGCGCTGGGCAAGCTGACCTGGGGCTTCGCCATCGCCTTCATCGCCACCTCGATCACCCTGACGGTGATCGCGGCGCAGAATTCCGACGGCTCCTCGGTGATCGACCGGCTGGGCGGCAGCAGCGTGCCGGCACCGGCCGCGGATGACAGCCCGGCGCTGCCGGCGGGGGGCGATCTGTTGCCGCCCACGGAGGATGCGCCGCTGGCACCGCCGCGGGCCGATTGAGGCACTTCACTAGCGATTGAGGGGCCTCGGTCCTTCGCCACTGCATGTTGCGGGCGCGGCTTGCGCGACGGGCGGGAATCGGGTATCGGTCGAGCCCCGTGGGTAGGCGCCGAACCGGCGCGCAGCTTGCATGTCATTGAGCCGAGTCACGGGAGTTCCACGCATATGGCGCGCTTTGTCTTCATCACCGGCGGTGTGGTCTCTTCGCTTGGCAAGGGGCTGACCTCGGCGGCGCTGGGGGCACTGCTCCAGGCGCGCGGGTTCACGGTGCGGCTGCGCAAGCTGGACCCGTATCTCAACGTCGATCCGGGCACGATGAGCCCGTTCGAACATGGCGAGGTGTTCGTCACCGATGACGGGGCCGAGACGGATCTCGACCTCGGCCATTACGAGCGGTTCACCGGGGTCGCGGCGCGGGCGACGGATTCGGTCAGCGCCGGGCGGGTCTATTCCAACGTGCTGGAACGCGAACGGCGCGGCGATTACCTGGGCAAGACGATCCAGGTCATTCCGCACGTCACCGACGAGATCAAGCGCTGGATTTCCATCGGCGAGGACGAGGTGGATTTCATGCTGTGCGAGATCGGCGGCACGGTGGGCGACATCGAGGGGCTGCCGTTCTTCGAGGCGATCCGCCAGTTCAGTCAGGAAAAGCCGCGCGGGCAATGTGCGCTGATGCACCTGACGCTGCTGCCCTTCCTGGCTGCCAGCGGCGAGCTGAAGACCAAGCCGACGCAGCACTCGGTCAAGGAATTGCGCTCGATCGGGCTTCAGCCCGACATCCTGGTGTGCCGGTCGGAGCATCCGATCCCGGAGAAGGAGCGCGCGAAGATCGCGCTCTTTTGCAACGTGCGCCCCGATGCGGTGATCCCGGCCTATGACCTGAAGTCGATCTACGAGGCGCCGATGGCCTATCACAAGGTCGGGCTGGACCAGGCAGTGCTGGACGCGTTCAGCATCTCGCCGGCGCCGCGGCCCAATCTCGACCGCTGGATCGATGTCGAGGACCGGATCCACAACCCCGAGGGCGAGGTGCGCGTCGCCATTGTCGGCAAGTACACCCAGCTCGAGGACGCCTACAAATCCATTGCCGAGGCGCTGGCCCATGGCGGCATGGCGAACCGGGTCAGGGTGCGGGCCGAATGGATCGACGCAGAGATTTTCGACCGCGAGGATCCGACCCCGCTGCTGGAAGGGTTCCAGGCGATCCTCGTGCCCGGCGGCTTTGGCGAGCGCGGCACCGAGGGCAAGATCAAGGCCGCGCAGTTCGCGCGCGAGCACAAGGTGCCGTATCTGGGCATCTGCCTGGGGATGCAGATGGCGGTGATCGAGGCGGCGCGCAGCCTGGGCGGCATGGCCGATGCCGGATCCGAGGAATTCGACCACGAGGCGGGGGGCAAGCGGTTCACGCCGGTGGTCTACCACCTCAAGGAATGGGTGCAGGGCAGCCGCAAGGTGCAGCGCAAGGCAACCGACGACAAGGGCGGCACGATGCGGCTGGGCGCCTATGACGCGGTGCTGACCGAGGGCAGCCGCGTGGCGCGGATCTACGGCACGCTCAAGATCGACGAGCGGCACCGCCACCGCTACGAGGTGGACACGAAATACCGCGACGCGCTGGAGGAGAAGGGCCTGAAATTCTCGGGCATGTCACCGGATGGCCGTCTGCCGGAAATCGTGGAATGGACCGATCATCCGTGGTTCATCGGGGTGCAGTTCCACCCCGAGCTGAAATCGAAACCCTTCGCGCCGCACCCGCTGTTCGCCGATTTCGTGCGCGCCGCCAAGGAGATGTCGCGCCTGGTCTGATCGCCGCCGCGGTCCGGGGTTTTGGCCGGGTTTTTGGGCGGCGGCCGAAGCCGCCGCCGAAGGGCGCCAGGAGCATGTCGCGTTCGATCGAATTTACCCGACAGACCGCGACACGCTCTATTCGGCCGCCATCAGCTGCTGGCCCGGCAGCATCACCGGCATCCGCATCACGGTGTAGTTCCGGTGATCGGCCGGGTCGTGATAGGGCTGGCCGGCGCGTTCCAGCGGGAAGCCGAGTTGCCGCAGGACGCGGATCAGCGCCACCGCCGAAATCCCCATGTACTCGGCCACGCCCTGCGCCTCGGCGATGTCGTACAGCCCCTGGCCGACCGCCTGCAAACACTCGGCCCGCTCCTGCTGGGTGCGCAGGTCGGGCGAGATGACCAGCCGGGTCATTTCCCACACGAGCGGAGAGTTGATGTCCGACGCCATCGCCTCTTGCGGGATCGAATGCAGAACGCCCTCGCGCGCGTCGCGCAACATGTAGCTGTGCTGGCCCCAGCGCGAGGTGGTCGGCATCACCCGCGTGCCGCCGATGACCTCGCCATCGCGCAGGCACAGCGAATACCAGGCGGTTGGATTGTCGTACTGGTCCATCTCGTAGCGGTCGTCATGCGGGATGTCCCATTTCATGATATCCACGAAGAACCGCTTGCGCAGCGCGAGATAGTCAAAGTAGGCCGAACCGTGCTGATGCAGGTTGGACAAGTCGAACGTGATATGGTGCATGTTTCACTCTCCTCTATGGAGAGTGATTTAAGCCGGTCGCCGAACGGTTGTCATTGGGCGAGGGTCAATTTTCCAAAATGCCGCAAATTGTTAACGGCCTGAGAACCGGGTCAGATCAAACCATAGCTAGTGGCCATAGTGGCTGCCTGGGTACTAGTTTTAGCGTTTAGCTTGCATTTTGCGTTCTTCAGGCGCTGTTTTACGGCCCCTTCGCTGACGCCCAATAAATTTGCGATTTCTTTCATCAAAAGGCCATTTTTCACCATGCCGAGCGCTTCAAGCTCGGCCTGAGTGAGATTCGCGGGCGGAATCAGCGAATCATGTAGCGCCTTGAGGTTGTGTTCGAGAACCTGAATCTCCTCATCGGTGAATTCCCGGTCGGCCCGCGTGAACGAGCCGAAGCTGCGTTGCCCCTGCACGCCGTCATCGACGCAGCAGGCGGCGGCGCCATAGACCATGCCGAACTCGGCCGCGTGGGCGCGCACGCCGCGCGGATCGGGAATGTCGATCTCGCTCCACCTCGTGGCGCCGGCCGAGGAATACATCCAGTGCATCACCGGGTCGGCCAGAACGTAGCCGCGCCCCGAATAGGTTTCGATCCATTCGCGGGGCAGGGCGTTCTGCTCGAAGATCGGAAAGGCAAAGCCGATGCGCAGGGCAAGAAAATGTCCCGACGGCGACATTGAAGCGAACAGGTCGGTATCGAGATCCGGCCCCATGTTGATTCCCATCTGATGCGCCTTTTGTAAAAGGATGCTAGTGTCTGTATCAGGCGTGAATGAATCGCCCGCGTGGCGAACCATAATCTGAACATGTGCAGCAGTGCAACTTTATAGAGAGTGAACGTGGCGTCTGTAGACAAAAGAGCGAGCATCGCGGAGCTGTTGTCGGAAATGGACGATATGTGTCCCTTGGGCTTTGCCCTGGCACTGCATATCCGGTT
Organism: uncultured Paracoccaceae bacterium; assembly: GCA_947503765.1. GTDB lineage: Bacteria > Pseudomonadota > Alphaproteobacteria > Rhodobacterales > Rhodobacteraceae > Psychromarinibacter. The sequence continues at coordinate 58,737 of CANNFA010000009.1, forward strand.
CAACGCGCCGACATTCCTGTTCCAGACCTTCCCGGAAAACTGGGCCGAGGCCTATGCGCGTAACGGATTTGTGATCCGCGACCCGGCTGTGCATTGGGCGTTCGAGGCGACAGGCTTCATCCGCTGGCGCGATCTGCGCGAGCGCGATTCGACCGGCGTGATCGAGCAATCGCGGCTATACGGGTTAAAATACGGGTTCACCGTTTCCATCCACAACGACAATTCGCGTTCCCTGGCCGGATTTGCGCGCGGCGACCGCGACTTTCTCGACGTGGAAATCCAGGAACTTATGGAAAAGTTTCAGGAATTGGACGTGCTGACCGCCGGGATCCAGGTTCTGTCGAAAAAGGATACCGACGCGCTGCAGCGCATGTCGATCCGCATGACCCACCGCTAACGCGCCTCTGCCGCACGCCCCTGCGCGGTGCCGAAACAATCCGTGCCGTTTGCGGTGATTGTTTCACCACCGGCAAGCGCACTTCGCGTCATCCGGCCTTTCCGCCGCTGCGCCGGCGACCTATGTTGCGCCGCATGTTTGGTGAACTCCTCAGACGGCTGACCCAGCCGGAGCCGCAGCAACTGCCCGAAACCGACGCCCGCCTCGCGCTGGCGGCGCTGCTGGTGCGCATCGCGCGGTCGGATGGCGATTATGCCGAGGGCGAGGTGGCGCTGATCGACCGGATCCTGGCAGAACGCTACGCGCTGACCCCGTTCGAGACGCCGCAGCTGCGCGCCCGGGCCGAGGCGCTGGAGGCCGAGGCCCCCGACACCGTGCGCTTCACCCGCGCGATCAAGGATGCCGTGCCCTACGAGGACCGCGAAAGCGTGGTCGAGGCGCTGTGGGCCGTGGTGCTTGAAGACGGCGAGCGCGACCAGGAGGAAACCTCGCTTCTGCGGCTGGTGGCCAATCTTCTGGGCGTGAACGACCGCGACAGCGCGCTGGCCCGCCAGCGGGTGGAACGCCGCGGCGCGTGAGCGTGCGGGGCGCGGCGGATTGCCGTTGCGTCAAGCCGGCTTTGATCGTTGCAATCGCATGAAAACTGCGCCCTACTCCGGTGGACACCAGACAGGGAATGCATGTGCCCGACACACCGCCGGTCATAGAAATCCGCGATCTGCACAAGAGCTACGGCGCGCTCGAAGTCCTCAAGGGCATCGGCATGACGGCACCGCGCGGGCATGTAACCTCGCTGATCGGCTCGTCCGGGTCGGGCAAATCCACGCTCCTGCGCTGCTGCAACCTGCTGGAGGACAGCCAGTCCGGTGAAATCCTGTTCGAGGGTGAGCCGATCGTCTGGAAGGGCACGGGCCATGCGCGCCAGCCGGCCGACCGCAAGCAGGTGCTGCGGATCCGCACCAACCTGTCGATGGTGTTCCAGCAGTTCAACCTGTGGGCGCACATGACCATCCTTCAGAACGTGATGGAGGCCCCGGTGACGGTGCTGGGCCGCGACCGCGCCGAGGTGGAAACGTGCGCGCGCGAATATCTCGACAAGGTCGGCATCGGCGACAAGGCGGATGCCTGGCCGGCGCAATTGTCCGGCGGCCAGCAGCAGCGCGCCGCCATCGCCCGCGCGCTGTGCATGGAGCCGCGCGCACTGCTGTTCGACGAGCCGACCAGCGCGCTCGACCCCGAGCTTGAGCAGGAGGTGGTGCGCGTCATCAAGGCGCTGGCCGAGGAGGGGCGCACGATGCTGCTGGTGACCCACGACATGCGGCTTGCCGCCGACGTGTCGGATCACGTTCTGTTCCTGCACCAGGGCCTGATCGAGGAAGAGGGCCCGCCAGAGGCGGTGTTCGGCAATCCGCGCACGGACCGGCTGCGACAATTCCTGTCGGCCACCCAGGCCGCATGAACCACGAGCGACACACACAACAAGGGAGTGGAAAAATGAAGAAACTGACGATCCCGGCCGCCGCGCTGGCAACGGCACTGGCCGGCGCCGCGATGGCGCAGGACGTGGTACGCCTCGGCACCGAGGGCGCCTATCCTCCGTGGAACTTCATCAACGATGCCGGCGAGGTCGACGGGTTCGAGCGCGAGCTTGGCGACGAGCTGTGCAAGCGGGCGGAGCTGACCTGCACCTGGGTCACCAACGATTGGGATTCGATCATCCCGAACCTGGTGTCGGGCAATTACGATGCGATCATGGCGGGCATGTCCGTCACGGACGAGCGCGACGCGGTGATCGACTTCACCCAGGCCTACACGCCGGCCGATCCGTCCAAGTACATCTCGCTGAGCGAGGACATGGATGTCGAGACCGCGGTGGTCGCGGCGCAGACCAACACCATCCAGGCGGCATTCGTGGCCGATCAGGGCTGGACGCTGGTTGAATTCCCGACGCCCGAGGAAACCATCCAGGCGGTGCGCGACGGCGAGGCCGACGTGGTGCTTGCGGATGGCTCGTATCTCGACGCTGCGGCAGCCGAGAACGACGATCTGTACCTGCTGGAGCGGATCGAGAAGATCGGCGGCGGTGTCGCCGTCGGGCTGCGCGAAAGCGATGGCGACCTGCGCGCGGCGCTCGATGCCGCGATCCAGTCGATGAAGGATGACGGCACGCTGAACGCGATGATCGAGAAATGGGAAGTGGCGACACTCTGGTGATGCCATGGCGGCGGCTTTCAGGCCGCCGCCCTTTCGACATGCCGGGAGGGGGCAGGATGAAACGGACGGCAACTGGCGGGCCTGCCGCGGCACGGGCCTGCCGCGGTGTGCCTCGCGCGCCCGCCGTGGACGGCTAGCGCGTGTTTTCCTATTGCACCGATCCCTCGACGCTGGACGGGCTTGCCTGGCTGTCATGCTATCTGACCACCGGCAAGCAGTTCCTGTTCTATACCTCCTTCGGGACGGTGCTGGTGCTGCTGTTCATCACCGCGCCGGTCGCGCTGGCCTTCGGGTTCGGTGGGGCGATCGCCGCGCGCTCGCGCATCGCGCCGCTGCGCTGGATCGGCAAGACCTATATCGCGATGGTCCGCGGCGTGCCCGACATCGTGTATTTCATGTTCTTCGTGATCGCGCTTGACCAGGGCCTGGAATGGCTGCGGCACAAGTGGAAATGCCCCGACTGGGATGCGCCGATCCGGCAGGGCAGCGATTTCCTGGTCTGCGCCGAGGCCAAGCTGCCGCTATCCTCGTCGCCGCAGATCTGGCACGAGATCTACAACTTCTCGCTGGCGGTGTTCACCTTCGGGATCGTGTTCGGCGCATTCTCGGCCAACGTGCTGTACGGCGCGATGCGGGCGGTGCCGCATGCCCAGATCGAGACCGCCGAGGCCTACGGCATGTCGCCCCGCCAGTCGTTCTGGCGGGTGCTGGTGCCGCAGATGTGGATGTACGCGTTGCCCGGCCTGTCGAACCTGTGGATGATCCTGATCAAGGCGACGCCGCTGCTGTTCCTGCTGGGGGTCGAGGATATCGTGTACTGGGCGCGCGAATTGGGCGGCACCGCCAACCCGCGCTTCACCGCCTATCCGCATGGCGACTGGCGGCTGTGGTACTTCCTGGCGTTGCTGGTCTTCTACCTGCTGTTCACCCGGCTGTCCGAGGTGGTGCTGGCGCGGATCACCCGGCGGCTGTCGCACGGCCAGGCGGTGCTGGGCGGCGCGCAGCGGGAGACCGCCGCATGAGCGTCCGCGCCCCCCACCCCGGCCGCGCACCCCGCGCCCCGGGCTTGACCCGGGGCCTCCCCGTTGGCCGCGAGGCCCCGGGTCAAGCCCGGGGCGGGCACCCGGGTCAAGCCCGGGGCGCGGTGCGCCGGGTCCGGGGTGGGGGGCGCAGGCCATGACCTGCTGGGAAACCATCGGCGCCTATGCGTTCCGCAGCCTCGGCTATGGCGAGCGGCTGTTGCCGCGATCCGATTTCACCCTGTGCCAGCAGTTCACGCTGATCGGCTCGGGGATGATCTGGAACGTCTATTACGGGGTGCTGGCGCTGGCCTTCGGTTTCGTGTTCGCGATCTCGCTGGCGCTGGCCAAGAACGCGCGCCCGGCCGTGCTGCGCAAGCCGGCGGAATGGTTCGTCTTCGTGTTCCGCGGCTCGCCGCTCTTCATCCAGTTCTTCCTGGCCTATTTCCTGTTCCAGGCGCTGAAACAGGTAAGCCCGGTCTTCGATCCGCTGACCAGCGCGGCGCTGGGCGCGCTGATCGTGCTGTTTCTTAATACCGCCGCCTATTCGGGCGAGATTTTCCTTGGCGCGCTGCGCTCGGTTCCGGCGGGCGACATCGACGCCGCCGACGCTTACGGCATGACCGGCTGGACACGGTTCCGCCGGGTGCTGTTCCCGACCATGCTGCGGCTGGGCTGGCCGGCCTATACGAACGAGGCGATCTTCCTGTTCCACGCCACGACGCTGGTGTTCTTTTCCGGCTTTCCGGCCTGGCAGCAGAAGGGCGACGCGCTGTATTACGCCCGGTATTTCGCCGACAAGACGTTCAACCCGTTCATCCCCTATCCGATCGTGGCATTCTATTTCGTGCTGCTGACGCTGGCGGTGATCGGCCTGTTCGGCTGGATCAATGCGCGGCTGAACCGGCATCTGCCGCAGGAGCAGCGCCGCAGGATACGCGTGCGCCCGCAATTGATCCGGTAGGGGGCGCCTTTCGCCTTCGGATCAGTGTGTCATGCGCGGAATCAAGGCCGCAGGCCGCCGCGCAAGCGCCGGCCCGTCCCGGCGGGCTGGCGCTTTGGCCACCTGTGCGTGCCGCTCGCAGCGCGTGCGGACTTGGCTGGCATAAATCGCGCCGCTCTGCCGTTGATGCGCCACCCCACGGGCCGGCGCTTGCGCGGCCTCGACTCCGTGCCAGCCCGTCCCGCTCAGCAATTCGGCACGTTCACCGCCAGCCCGCCCAGCGAGGTTTCCTTGTACTTCTCGGCCATGTCGCGGCCCGTCTGGCGCATCGTCTCGATACAGGCATCGAGCGGGACAAGATGGGTGCCGTCGCCGCGCAGGGCCAGCGAGGCGGCCGAGACCGCCTTGATGGCGCCCAGCCCGTTGCGCTCGATGCAAGGCACCTGCACCAGCCCGCGCACCGGATCGCAGGTCATGCCCAGATGATGCTCCAGCGCGATCTCGGCGGCGTTCTCGATCTGCTCGGGCGTGCCGCCCAGCACCGCGCAGAGCCCGGCGGCGGCCATCGCCGCGGCGCTGCCGACCTCGGCCTGGCATCCCGCTTCGGCGCCGCTGATCGAGGCGTTGTATTTCACCAGCCCGCCGATCGCCGCCGCCGTCAGCAGAAAGTCCGGCACCCGCGCCGCGCTGGCGCCCGGCACATGGTCGAGCCAATAGCGGATCACCGCCGGCACCACCCCCGCCGCGCCGTTGGTGGGGGCGGTGACGACCTGGCTGCCGGCCGCGTTCTCCTCGTTCACGGCCATGGCATAGATGCTCATCCAGTCGTTGATGACATGCGGCGCATCGAGGTTGCGGCCGCGCTCTTCCAGCAGGCGCAGGCGGATCGCCCCGGCACGGCGGCGCACGTTCAGCCCGCCGGGCAGGGTGCCTTCGCCGGACAGGCCGCGATCCATGCAATCGCGCATGACCTGCCAGATCCGCGCAAGCCCGTCGTCCAGATGCGCGCGCGGATGCCGGCTGAGCTCGTTGGCGCGTTTCAGCCCGGCAATGTCCAGCCCGGTGCGCGCGCACATCTCCAGCATCTCGGCGGCGGATTTGAACGGGTGGGGCACGGGCGGGCCGTCATCGGTGTCGCGGCCCTCGGCCAGTTCCGCCTCGGTCAGGATGAACCCGCCGCCGATGGAATAATAGGTCTCGGACAGGATCGCGTCACCCTGCGCGTCGATGGCGGTGATCACCATGCCGTTGGCATGGCCGGGCAAGGCCGGGCCGCGGTCGAGCACCAGATCCGTGCCCGGGTCGAAGGCCAGCGGCGGCAGCCCGTCCGGCGCGACCCTGTGCCGCGCGGCGATCTCCGCAAGCGCCGCCTCGGCGGCGTCCGGGTCGTAGGTATCGGGGCGGAACCCGGCCAGACCCAGGATCACCGCGCGGTCGCTGGCATGGCCGATCCCGGTGAAGGCGAGCGAGCCGTGCAGCCGCGCGCGCACGCCCTGTGCCGTGAAGGCCGAGCCGCGCAGCAGGTCGAGAAACCGCCCCGCCGCCACCATCGGCCCCATCGTGTGCGACGAGGACGGGCCGATGCCGATCTTGAACATGTCGAAGACGGAGATGAACATGGGCTGCCTTTCCGGTGTGACGCTGCCGCTATAGCGCGGATCGGCGCGCGGCCCCAGCCCCGGCATGTCCCGCGGCAGCCGGGCAGGGTCACTCCGGGCGGGTCAGGATGAACAGGGCCGCGGGGATCAGGCAAGCGGCCTGGATCGCCAGCAGGTAGGCGGGCAGCCCAAGCAGCAGCGACAGGCCGAACACCGCCGCCATTGACACCGTGGCCGCGATCTTGCCGCGGCGCGCGATGCCGCCGCGCTCTTCCCAGCGGCGGATATGCGGGCCGAAATGGGCGTGATCCATCAGCCAGGCACGGGCCCGCGGCGAGCCGCGCGTGAACAGGAAGGCGGCGAGGATCATGAACGGCACCGTCGGCAGAACCGGCAGCACGATCCCGATCATGCCCAGCCCGACCGCGATCCAGCCGAGCGCCAGAAACAGGTGTCGTCCCATGCCGTCCTTTCCGGTTGTTGCGGCAGCCACGGGGGCAGGGCCGGTCAAGGCGCTAGTTGCGGGGCCAGTAACGGGGCCAGCAACGAGGTCAGTATCGGGGCCGGTATACCTTGCCGGGCCGGCAAGGCAATTCCCCCCTCGCGCCCTGCGCGCATCTTGCCTATAAGTCCCGCAGCCTTGCCAGGGAGCTGACCAGAGATGACCGGAGATCTGTCGCCCATCGACACCGCCAAGTTCGTCGCCGCCAAACGCGCCGTCGATTTCGTCGAGGACGGGATGCGCGTCGGGCTTGGCACCGGATCCACCGCCGCCTGGATGGTGCGCTGCCTGGGCGAGCTGGTGCGCGAGGACGGGCTGCGCGTGACCGGGGTGCCGACCTCGACTCGCACGGCCGAGCTGGCGCGCAAGGTCGGCATCGAGGTGGTCAGCCTCGACGAGGCGAAATGGCTGGACCTGACGATCGACGGCGCCGACGAGGTGGACCCCGACCTGAACCTGATCAAGGGCGGCGGCGGCGCACTGCTCCAGGAAAAGATCGTGGCGACGGCCTCGGACCAGATGATCGTGATCACCGACGCCACCAAGAAGGTCGAGGCGCTGGGCGCCTTCCCGCTGCCGGTGGAGGTGGTGCCGTTCGGCTGGCAGACCACCAAGGCGCTGGTCGAGGAAACGCTGTCGGGCCTCGACGTTCTGGGCGAGAGCGCGACGCTGCGGCTGAACGGGCAGGCGCCTTTCGTCACCGACGAGGGCAATTACATCGTCGATCTGCACCTGCACCGGATCGCCAATGCGCGGCAACTCTCGCTGGTGCTCAACCAGATCCCCGGCGTGGTCGAGAACGGGCTGTTCATCGACGTGTGCGACATCGTCATCGTCGGCCACGGCGATGGCCGGGTGGAGGTCGACGACATCAATTCCGGCACCCACGAGGAAGACCGGATCGAGTTCGTCGAGACCGACAACCTGTTTACCAACATCTCGGAGTAACGCATGGCGTTCGACTACGATCTTTTCGTCATCGGCGGCGGGTCCGGCGGGGTGCGCGCCGCGCGCACGGCTGCCGAGACCGGGGCAAAGGTGGCACTGGCCGAGGAATCGCGGATGGGCGGCACCTGCGTGATCCGCGGCTGCGTGCCGAAAAAGCTGATGGTCTTCGCCTCGGAATTTCCGGCGATGTTCGAGGATGCGCGCGCCTATGGCTGGCAGGTCAAGGCGGGCGCCTTCGACTGGCCGGCCTTTCGCGGCAGGCTGCACGCCGAGCTTGACCGGCTGGAGGGGATATACCGCACCATGCTGGGCCGCAGCGGCGTCGAAATCCATGACGCGCGCGCCGTGCTCAAGGATGCGCATACCGTCGAACTGGCCGGCGGGGCGACCTTTACCGCAAAGCATGTCCTCGTCGCCACGGGCGGTGTTCCGATGCGCCCCGGCATCGCCAATGCCGAGCTGGGCATCGTGTCCGACGACATCTTTCTGATGGAGGAGTTGCCGCGCTCGATCCTGATCGTCGGCGGCGGCTATATCGCCTGCGAATTCGCCTGTATCCTGAACGGGCTGGGCGTGGAGGTCACGCAATATTACCGCGGCGCGCAGATCCTGCGCGGCTTTGACGGCGAGGCGCGGGGCCTGATTTCCGAGGCGATGCTGGATGCCGGGATCGGCCTGCACCTGGGCACCAACATCGTCGACATGTGCCCCGAGGGCGCGCCGCAGGTCGACCAGGGCACCAATTCGGACGCGCTGGGCGTCGAGCAGAGCGGCGCCGAGGTGACCGGCGACAGCGGCGCGGCGGCGCGCAAGCGGATCTGGGTCAAGGCCACGAACGGCCATGAAAACGTGTTCGACCACGTCTTTTTCGCCACCGGCCGGCGCCCCAATACGGACGGGCTGGGGCTGGAGGAGGCGGGCGTGACGCTGGGCCGGCGCGGCGAGATCGAGGTGGACGCCCATTCGCAAAGTGCGGTGCCCTCGATCTACGCGATCGGCGACGTCACCGGCCGGGTCGAGCTGACGCCGGTGGCGATCCGCGAAGGCGCGGCTTTCACCGAGACGGTGTTCAAGGGCAACCCGGTGAAGGCGGATCACGATCTTGTCCCCTCGGCGATCTTCACCCAGCCCGAATACGGCGCGATCGGCATGACCGAGGAAGAAGCGACCGAGCGTGGCGGCGTGGAGATCTACTGCACCTCGTTCCGGCCCATGCAGCACGCCTTTGCCGGGCATAGCGACCGGGTGCTGATGAAGCTGATCGTCGACCGCGAGGATCGGCGCGTCCTGGGCTGTCACATCGTCGCGGACAATGCCGGCGAGATGATCCAGCTTGCCGGCATCGCCGTAAAGATGGGGGCCACCAAGGAGGATTTCGATCGCGTCGTGGCGGTACATCCGACTATGTCCGAAGAACTGGTCACGATGAAGTCGCCGGTGCGAACCGCTTGATTTCATCGCTGCCGGACCACAGTTAGCGAAGACCACCAAGACGGATAAGCAAGGGAAAGACAGGTATATGGCTGGGAATTCAGGCGGCCCCTGGGGCGGGGGAGGCGGCGGCGGCCCACGCGGCGGCGGTGATGGCGGCGGCGGCGACGACCGGCGCCCCGGCAGTGGTGGCGGCGGCCCGCGGCGGCCGGGCGACAATCCGCAGATGCCGGAACTCGACCAGATCGTCCGAAAGGGCCAGGAACGCCTGCGCGTCCTGATGGGCGGCGGCGGCAATAACGGGCGGCCGAACGGGGCCGGCGGCGGCGGTGGCGGCCCGCGCCTGACGCGCGGCACGATCGGCATCGGCGCGCTGGTGCTGGTGGCGGCATGGCTGTTCGCCTCGCTCTACACGGTCAAGCCCGAAGAGCAGTCGGTCGAACTGTTCCTCGGCCAGTACTCGGCCACCGGAAGCCCCGGCCTCAACTTCGCGCCATGGCCGCTTGTGACGGCCGAGGTGCTGCCGGTCACGCGCGAGCAGACCGAGAATATCGGCGTCGCGGGCGGACGCGGCAACGATACCGGCCTTATGCTGACCACCGACGAGAATATCGTGGACCTCGATTTCCAGGTGGTCTGGAACATCAAGGATCCGGCGCAATTCCTGTTCAACCTCGCCGATCCCGACGCGACGATCCGCGCCGTGTCCGAATCGGCCATGCGCGAGATCATCGCGGCAAGCGAACTGGCCCCGATCCTGAACCGCGACCGGGCGCTGATCGCCGATACCGCCCTGACGCTGATCCAGACGACGCTGGATGCCTACAATTCCGGCGTTCAGATCATCCGCGTCAACCTCGACAAGGCGGACCCGCCCGAAGAGGTGATCGACGCATTCCGCGACGTGCAGGCCGCCGAGCAGGAGCGCGACCGGCTGGAGCGCGAGGCGGACGCCTATGCCAACACGGTGGTCGCGGGCGCGCGCGGTGAAGCCGCGCAGATCCAGGAACAGGCCGAAGCCTACCGCGCCCAGGTCGTGAACGAGGCCGAGGGTGAGGCAAGCCGCTTTCTTGCCGTGCTTGACGAATATCGCAACGCACCGGAAGTGACGCGCAAGCGCCTGTATCTCGAAACCATGGAACGGGTGCTGGGCGACGTCGACAAGATCATCCTGGACGAATCGGTGTCCGGGGCCGGCGGCGGCCAGGGGGTCGTTCCCTATCTGCCACTGAACGAATTGCGGCGCGGCACCGCCGGCGGGGGTCAGTAAAATGAAGAAAATGACATTCATCCTTCCGGCCATCGTCATCGTGCTGGCGCTGGTCGGATCCTCGATCTTCATCGTGGACGAGCGCGAGAAGGCGCTGGTCCTGCAATTCGGCCAGATCAAGAGCGTCAAGCAGGATCCGGGTCTCGGCTTCAAGATACCGTTCATCCAGGAGGTTGTGCGCTATGACGACCGGATCCTGTCGCTCGACACGCCGCCGACCGAGGTGACGCCGTCCGACGACCGGCGGCTGGTGGTCGATGCCTTCGCCCGCTACCGGATCACCGACGTGGTGCAATTCCGGCAGGCGGTCGGCGTGGGCGGCCTCGCGGCAGCCGAATCGCGGCTCGAATCGATCCTGAACTCGCAAATCCGGGCGGTTCTCGGCTCGGAGGGGGTGACGTCCAACACGATCCTGTCATCCGACCGCGCGGACCTGATGGCGCGGATCACCGAACAGGCGCGGCTGCGCGGCAATTCGCTGGGCGTGACGATCATCGACGTGCGGCTCAAGCAGACCAACCTGCCGACCCAGAACCTCGATGCGACCTTCGCCCGGATGCGGGCGGAACGCGAACGCGAGGCGGCGGACGAGCGGGCGCGCGGTGAAGAGGCGGCGCAGCGGATCCGCGCGCAGGCCGATCGTACCGTGGTCGAGCTGGTGTCGGATTCGCAGCGCGAAAGCGAGATCATCCGCGGTGAAGCGGATGCCGAGCGCAACCGCACCTTTGCCGAGGCATTCGGGCAGGACGAGGAATTCTTCGAGTTCTATCGTTCACTGACCGCCTATTCGCGGGCGCTTCAGGGCAGCAACTCGACATTGGTGATCACCCCGGACGGAGAGTTCTTCAACTATCTGGGCACCTCGGCCGGACGCGGCAACGCCGAAGCGCCGAAGCCGGCCCCGTTTTCCGAGGATACGCCTGAAACGGCACCCGGCGGCGCCTCGACGGAGGAAACCGGCAACGGCGCCGCTCCCGCGCCGGAGCCTGCGCCCGATGAGCAGCCTGCGCCCGAAGAGGAGCCGCAGGAAGGCTGATGAGCGTGATCGTTCTGGCTCTCGGGCTTGTCCTGTGTGTCGAGGGGCTGGTGTTCGCACTGGCCCCTTCGCGTCTGGAGGATCTGCTGCGCAGCCTTGCCGAGCTTCCGGTGGAAACCCGCCGGCTGATCGGGCTGGCGGCGCTTGCGGCGGGGGTGTTCCTGATCTGGCTGGCGCGCAGCCTGGGTGTCTGACCCTTGCACCCCCGTGCCGGCGATCCGCCGCCGGGACAGCGCCGGAGCGGGTCGGCGCGCTGGCATTGCGCCGCCGGCCATGCGACACTTTGCACCAGCGGCGCAATTCTCACGCGGTGTTGAAATTATGCGACATGTCTTTGAATTGTGCATCCGGCCGCATAGGTCGATGTTGCGCCCCATGGAATTGCCCGGCGCCGGAGGCCGGGGATACAGCAGAACGGAGTCGATAGTGAAACCACAGGCAATCACCATTCCCATGCAGGCGCCCGCGCGGATGCGGGCCGTCTGGATCTTGCTGCTGGGTCTGGCCCTTCTTGCCGCGCAGACCCTGGCGGCATCCGCACAAAGCCGGCCGGGCAGCTTTGCCGACCTGGCCGAGAAGATCAGCCCCGCAGTGGTGAACATCACCACCTCGACAAGCGTGGCGACCAACACGATCCCCAACCCGATCGTCCCCGAGGGATCCCCGTTCGAGGATTTCTTCCGCGATTTCATGGATCGCAACAACAACCAGGGCCGGCCGCGCCGCAGCCAGGCGCTCGGCTCGGGCTTCGTGATCTCTGAAGACGGCTACATCGTCACCAACAACCACGTCATCGAGGGCGCGGACGAGGTCGCGATCGAGTTCTTCTCGGGCGACGAGCTGATCGCCGAAGTGGTCGGCACCGATCCGAACACCGACATCGCGCTGCTCAAGGTCGAAAGCGACGAGCCGCTGGATTACGTGACCTTCGGCGACAGCGACAGCGCGCGCGTCGGCGACTGGGTGATGGCCATGGGCAACCCGCTGGGGCAAGGGTTCTCGGTGTCGGTCGGCATCGTGTCGGCCCGCAACCGCGCGCTCAGCGGCACCTATGACGACTACATCCAGACCGACGCAGCGATCAACCGCGGCAATTCGGGTGGCCCGCTGTTCAACATGGACGGCGATGTCGTCGGCGTGAACACCGCCATCCTGTCGCCCAATGGCGGCTCGATCGGGATCGGCTTTTCCATGGCGTCGAACGTTGTGACCCGCGTGGTCGACCAGCTCAAGGAATTCGGCGAGACGCGCCGCGGCTGGCTGGGCGTGCGCATCCAGGACGTGGATGCCGACATGGCCGAGGCGCTGGGCCTCGAGGCGGCGGCCGGTGCGATGGTCACCGACGTACCCGAGGGGCCGGCGGCCGAAGCCGGCATCGAGGCGGGCGACGTCATCACCAGCTTCGACGGGGTCGAGGTGATGGACACGCGCCAGCTTGTCCGCGTCGTCGGCAATTCGCCGATCGGCAAGTCGGTGCGCGTCGTGGTGTACCGCGACGGCAAGACCGAAACGCTGATGGTCACGCTGGGCCGCCGCGAAGAGGCCGAAAGCGCCGTGCCCGCCTCCGCCGAGAGCGACGAAGACATGGCGCCGCTGGAAAGCGAGATGCTGGGCATCACCGTGACGGCCCTTTCGGACGAGCTGCGCGATCAGCTGAACCTGTCCGAGTCGGCGACGGGCCTTGTCGTCTCGGATGTCGACGAGACCTCGGAAGCCTATGAGAAGGGTCTGCGCGCCGGCGACCTGATCACCGAGGCCGGCCAGCAGAAAGTGTCTGTCGTGACCGATCTCGAAGACCGCATTGCCGAGGCACGCGATGCCGGGCGCCGGTCGCTGTTGCTGCTGATCCGCCGCGACGGCGAGCCGCGCTTCGTCGCGGTGGGGCTGGCCGACGGCTGATCCTCCGGGCGCAGTGGCCGAAAGACGAACGCGGGCGGGTCCATGTGGTCCGCCCGTTTTTCGTTGCCGGAGGGCGCTACTCCTCGATCCGCTCCACCTGCATCAGGCCAAGCTGGCGCGCCGCGGCCAGCGACAGGATCGCGCTGTCAAGGCCCTGCGGCTTCTGGTAGGCGCGGATCGCGTGGCGGGTGCGGGCGGTCATCTCGCCGGTGACGGTGCCGGAATAATGGTCCCGCGCGGCCAGCGCGCGTTGCAGCGAGGCGATGAATTCGGGCGTCAGATCCTCGGCGCAGATCGTTTCGAACCACAATTCGCGGCGCGGCTCTACGATTTCCTGCACCGTCTCCGTCTTGTAGACCGCCGGGTACAGAACCGCGCCGTCCGCCGCGATCTCGGCGGGCTGCATCATCACCTGGTGGGTGACCGTCTCGATCACCGCGGGCGAGGCATCCTTGCCGTAGCAGGAATCCGGGTCCGCGCCCGGCGGGCCGACGCCGCGGGTGCGGATCGGCTCGGGCTCGTATAGCTGGGTGACGTCGGGCAGGCCCGTATCGCCGCCGCAAGCGGGCAACAGGAACAGGGCGGCCAGCGCCGCATATCCGGTCTTGGTGATCACTGCTCGTGCCTCTTCGGGGCGTTTCGCCGCGATGCTAGCCGATTTGCCCCGTCCTGCAAAGCCTCAGCGCGGGGCAGGGTCCAGCAGCGTGTCCAGCAGGTGCGACAGATCCTCGATCTCGTCGGCGATGACATGGGTCACGCCCGCCTCGCGCTGCACGCGGCCCGTCACCTTCAGCAGCCGCCCGGCGATCACCGCGCGGCGGAACCGTTCGTAGATCTTGCGCCAGACGATCACGTTGGCGATGCCCGTCTCGTCCTCCAGCGTGATGAAGATCACGCCCTTCGCCGTCCCCGGCCGCTGCCGCACCAGCACCAGCCCGGCCACCGCCACGCGCGCATTGCCCGGCGGCAGGTCGAGCAGCGCGTGCGGGCAGCAGGACGGCGGGCGCGGCCAGGGATCGGGCCGTGGCGGCTGGTCCGAGGCGGGGGAGGGTGCGGGCGGCATGGAGGCGGAAGACATGAGAACGAAGATAGAACATCTGCCATCAGGTGCAAGTCATGCGCGCCGGGCGCCGCGAAACGCGCTGGCATATCGGCGCCGAAGGTCTTATCTCGCCGGCAGGAACAAAGTGCACATTGCGCAAGAGGACGGACATGGCCCGCATCACCTATATCGAACATAACGGCACCGAACATGTCGTGGACGTGGCCAACGGTCTGACGGTGATGGAAGGCGCCCGCGACAACGGCATTCCGGGGATCGAGGCGGATTGCGGCGGGGCCTGCGCCTGTTCGACCTGTCACGTTTACGTGCATCCCGACTGGGTGGACAAGCTGCCGCCGCGCGAGATGATGGAAGAGGACATGCTCGACTTCGCGTTCGAGCCCGATCCCGACCGGTCACGCCTGACCTGCCAGCTCAAGGTCAGCGATGCGCTGGACGGGCTGGTGGTGAAGATGCCGGAAAAGCAGATCTGACATATCGCCGGTTTTGGCTATGATGTTCGATTTGTGAAAATTTTACCGTCAAAACAGCGCAAAAATATCTGATATTGTCCGGTTGATACAGGTCACTCGGAGCTGCCAAGCGCCCGCCAGCCGATGTCGCGCCGCCAGATTCCGCCCGGCCAGTCGATCCGGTCGATCATCGCATAGACACGGCTATGCGCCTCGGCCAGGTCCGCGCCGCGCGCCGTGACGTTCAGAACCCGCCCGCCATTCGCCACGATCCGGCCGTCGCGTTTCGCCGTCCCGGCATGAAACACCATGTGATGACTGTCCTCGGGCAGGGTCTCCAGCCCGGCGATGGTGCTGCCCGTCTCGTAGGCGCCGGGATAGCCCTTCGTGGCCATCACCACGCAGATCGCGTGATCGTCGGCCCAGTTCACCTGCATTTCCCCCAGCCGTCCCTCGGCACAGGCCAGCATCAGGTCGAGCGCCTGCGCCCCCAGCCGCATCATCAGCGCCTGGCATTCGGGATCGCCGAAGCGCACGTTGTACTCCACAAGGCTCGGCGCGCCGTCCTCGATCATCAGGCCGGCATAGAGCACCCCCTGGTAGGGCGTGCCGCGCCGGGCCATTTCCGCGACCGTGGGGCGGATGATCTCGCGCAGCGCGGCCTCGGCCACCCTCTCGGTCAGTATCGGGGCCGGCGAATAGGCGCCCATGCCGCCGGTATTGGGGCCGGTATCGCCCTCGCCGATGCGCTTGTGGTCCTGCGCGGTGCCGATCGGCAGCACCGTCTCGCCGTCGCACAGCACGAAGAAGGACGCTTCCTCGCCTTCCATGAAATCCTCGATCACCACCTCGGCCCCGGCATCGCCGAAGGCGCCGGCGAACATCTCGTCGATGGCCGACAGCGCGGCGGCATCGTCCATCGCCACGACCACGCCCTTGCCGGCGGCCAGCCCGTCGGCCTTGATCACGCGGGGGGTGCCCACCGCCTCGATGTAGTCCCGCGCGGCGGCGGCATCGGTGAACGAACACCACATCGCGGTGGGAATGCCGGCGGCGTCGCAGACTTCCTTGGTGAACTTCTTCGATGTCTCCAGCCGCGCCGCCGCGGCCGAGGGGCCGAAGCACAGGATGCCGGCCGCGCGCAACGCATCCGCCACACCGGCGGCCAGCGGCGCCTCCGGCCCCACGATCACGAAGTCGATCGAATTGATCACCGCGAATTCCACCACCCGCGTGCCATCCACGATGTCGAGCGCGGCGCATTCGGCGATGGCCGCGATTCCCGCATTGCCCGGCGCCACGATCAGCCGGTCGCATTTGGGATTCTGCATCGCCGCCCAGGCCAGGCTGTGCTCGCGCCCGCCGCCGCCGAGAATGAGGATGTTCATGGGCCCGCCTTCGTGCTGTCAGATGCGGTCTGATACGGCACGCCCGGCCCCGAGGGCAAGCGCCGGGCGCGGCGCATCTTGGCCTTGCCGGACGGATCGGGCATGGTCGCGCCATGTCCGACCTGATCGACGATCCCGCACCGGGCGAGAACGCCCACGAATACACCGTGTCCGAGATTTCCGGCGCGGTGAAACGTGTCATCGAGGGCGAATTCGGCCGAGTCCGGGTACGCGGCGAGGTCGGCCGCGTCTTTGCCGCGCGCTCCGGCCACCTTTATTTCGACATCAAGGACGAGCGCAACGTGCTGGCCTCGGTGTCGTGGAAGGGGCAGGTGGCACGGCTGACCGTCAAGCCCGAGGAAGGCATGGAGGTGGTGGCGACCGGGCGGCTGACCACCTTCGGCTCGCAATCGAAGTACCAGCTCAACGTCGAGGATATCCGCCCCGCCGGGGTCGGCGCGCTGATGGCGATGCTGGAAAAACGGAAAAAGGCGCTGGCCGCCGAGGGGTTGTTCGACGAGGCCCGCAAGCGGCCGCTGCCCTATCTGCCCGAGGTGATCGGGGTCGTCACCTCGCCCTCGGGTGCGGTGATTCGCGACATCCTGCACCGGCTGCGCGAACGCTTCCCCCGCAAGGTGCTGATCTGGCCCGTCGCTGTGCAGGGCGAGCGGTGCGCCCCCGAGGTGGCCCGCGCGATCGAGGGGTTCAACCGCCTGAGCGCCGGAGGTGCGGTGCCGCGCCCCGACCTGATCATCGTCGCGCGCGGCGGCGGGTCGATCGAGGATCTGTGGGGTTTCAACGAGGAGGCCGTCGCGCGCGCGGCGGCGGCGTCGGAGATACCGCTGATTTCGGCGGTGGGGCATGAGACCGACACGACGCTGATCGACTTCGTGTCCGACCGCCGCGCGCCGACGCCGACCGCGGCGGCGGAACTGGCGGTTCCGGTGCGCCTTGACTTGCTGGCCTGGGCCGACGGGCAGGAGGCGCGGCTGCGCCAGGCCGCGACGCGCGCGCTGGGCCAGCGGCGCCAGCGGCTGACCGATCTGGGCCGCGCGCTGCCCCGTCCCGAGGCGCTGGTCGGGCAGGCGCGGCAGCGGCTGGACTATCTGGGCGACCGGCTGCCGCGCGCGCTGGAGACGGCGCGCGAGCGCAAGCGCGCCCGGCTGGCCGCGGCGGCGGCGCTGCTGCGGCCGGGGGTGCTGCGGCAGGCGCTGGACCGGCGCGGGCGCGACGTGGCGGGGCTGGCGGGCCGGCTCAGCCCCGCGGCAGGCCGGCTGCGGCGCGAAAAGGCGCGGGGCCTTGCCGGCGTCGGCGGCCGGCTGCGCGGCGCGGTGCTCGAGCGCGATGTGCGCCGCCACGGCGAGGCGCTGGCGGGAAGCGTCGCGCGGCTGTCGGCGGCGGGCACGGGGCAGGTCGCGGCCTGGCGGCGGCGGCTGGACGGGCTGGAGCGGCTGCGCCAGGGGCTGGGCTATCGCCAGACGCTCGAACGTGGCTTTGCCGTGGTGCGCGGCGACGATGCGGTGGTCACGGAAAAGGCGGCGGCGGAGCGCGCGGCCGCGCTGGAGATCGAGTTCGCCGATGGGCGCCTCAAGGTGCGGGGCGGCGCGCCGCGCAGGCAAGGAAAAGCCGGCGATCCGCCGGAGCAGGGGTCGCTGTTCTGAGAGGGACCAAAGCGCGTTTCGCTCAGCAGGATTCAGGGCATTCACGCACCTGCCCGAGGCAGCGTTTGCAAAGCAAATGCGTTCGAGCGGGCGCGTGAATTCAATTGGGCGAAACGTGCTCTAGACGCCGACATCCGGGCCGGGGCAGGAAAGCGGATCGTCGCTGTTTTGCGCCTCGTAAAGCGTGCGCCCGCCATCGGCGCCCAGAAACAGCGCGGCAAGGCCGCTGCCGCTGCGCGTGACCTGCCAGCATTTCGGTTCCGGGTCGGCATCGTAGACGAAACAGATGTCCGCCCCCTCCGCGTACCAGTAGCCGTCCATGCACGGCTCTCCGACAAAGGTCCAGCGGACCCGGCGGCCGGGCAGATATTGCTCGATCCCGTAGAGCGTTCCGTCGTCGTGGAAGGTCAGCGTGCGCCCCTCGACATAGGATTCGAACTCGGCCGCCGACATGGCGCCGGATGGCGCGGGCGCGTCCTGCG
This sequence comes from uncultured Paracoccaceae bacterium, assembly GCA_947503765.1. Classification (GTDB taxonomy): domain Bacteria; phylum Pseudomonadota; class Alphaproteobacteria; order Rhodobacterales; family Rhodobacteraceae; genus Psychromarinibacter. The sequence continues at coordinate 77,040 of CANNFA010000009.1, forward strand.
CGGCAGCGGGCAGGGCGGCGAGGCCGAGAGCAAGGAGGGCGGCGAGGCGGTGCATGACCGAAGCCTGCCAGAAAGCGGCGCGGCGGGCCAGCCCCGCGATTGCGGCGGTGCGTGTCACACGGCGGCGTCCCGCCATTCCTGGCGGTCCTGCCACGCGGCAAGGCGCGGATGCATGATCCGCCGCCAGCCGCGCGGCCACAGCGCCAGCAGCGCCATGACCGGCAGGCTGTGCGGCAGGGTCGGCGCGGTGTCGGGGCCGGGCAGTTCCAGCGCCGGATAGGGCCGGGCGGGATGCGCGTGATGGTCCGAATGGCGCGGCGCGTTCAGCATCATGTGCCCGGTCATCCAGTGCGGCGCGTTCCAGCTATGCGCGGGCGAGACAGGCTCCACCCGGCCGCCGGGCAGGGTGCGGCGGCGCAGGCCGTAATGCTGCACGTAGTCGGACAGCAGAAGCTGCGACTGCGCGTGCAGGGCCAGCGCCACATGCACCAGCAGCCCTGCCGCGCCGCCGATCGCGGCCGACACCGCAAGGCAGGCGGCCGCGCCGCCCAGATAGACGGCATAAGGGTGCGTTCCGGTCTTTCCCGCGCGCCGCCGCCGTGCGCCTTCCGCCGCCAGCCCGGCGCGGAACGAGCCGATCCAGGCACGCGGGGCGAAACGGTAGTAGCTTTGACCGCGTGGCGCGGAATTCGGATCGCGCGGGGTGGCGACATGGACATGGTGCACCAGCGGATGCGCCGAGGTGTGATGCCCGAACAGCAGCGAGATATAGACCCACGTTCCCAGCCGCCGCAGCACGCGCGACTGCCGGTGGATCAGCTCGTGCGCGTTGGAATTGGACACCTGGCCCATGAACAGGCCCGCGCCCAGGAACAGGCCCAGCTTCTGCAGGGCCGGCATCGGGCCGGTCAGCGCGTGGATGCACAATGCCAGCAGCACGAAATGCGCCAGCGCCAGCACCACCGACAGCGTGTTGTGCGCCGGAAATTCCACGCCGCCCTTCGGGCCGGAGGCCGCGATCAGCTCGTCCAGCGCAAAGGCCAGCAGCGTCATGTAGACGAGCGCGGCCCAGACCCACACACCGCCCGCCAGCGCCGCCGCGCCGAGCAGGGGAACGGGGGCAAGGCTGGCCATGCTGAAGGCAAGCCCGGCTTTGGTCGGGGCCTTGGTCGGGACGGTGCGCTGTGCCACGCTGGAATCGCCTTTCGCGGCTGGTTGCGTCGAGTGCCTGTCATGAATGCCATTTCCGCACCTTTATGGCGAGGGCCGGTCAAGAACAGGTAAACATCGGGCGGTTTTTCCGCGCAGCGCGGTGGCGGATTTCGGGGTGCCTTGCGGGACGGGCGCCGGTGCGATCTGGCGTCCGGGCCTTCCATCGCGGGGCGGAACGGATTACCTCGGGCGAAACCGTTGGGGGAAAGAGGCGCATGTCGTTTTTCGGGAAACTCAAGGACCGGCTGTTCAAGTCCTCGTCGAAGCTGGAGGACGGGCTGGATGCCATCGTGGCCGAGGGCGGCGAGGAAGAGGCCGCGACGTCCGCGCCGGCGCCCGACCCCGAACCAGCGCCAGCGCCGGAACCCGTTCCGGAGCCGGAACCAACGCCAGCGCCGGACCCCGCCCCCGTTCCCGAGCCGCAACCTGCGCCCCAGCCGGAGCCAGAGCCTGCCCCGGAACCCGAGCCCGAGCCCGAGCCGGTCCCGGTTCCCGATCCCGGCCCAACCCCCGCGACCGAGCCCGAGCCGCCGGCCGAGGCGCCGCCCGCACCCGAGCCGCTGCCGGTCGATGTGCCGCCGGAAACCCCGGCACCGAAGCCGGGGCTGCTGGACCGGGTCTTCGGGCGCGGCCGCGCCCCCGTCATGCGCCGGGTGCTGGACGACGACATGCTCGAAAGCCTGGAGGATCTGCTGATCCAGGCGGATATGGGCGTGGATACCGCGCTGCGGGTGACGGCGAACATGGCGGAGGGGCGCCTCGGGCGGAAGCTCTCGGTGCCCGAGATCAAGGCGCTGCTGGCAGGCGAGATCGCCCGGATCATGGAGCCCGTGGCCCGGCCGATGCCGCTTTACGCGAAAAAGCCGCAGGTGGTGCTGGTGGTGGGCGTCAACGGCTCGGGCAAGACGACGACCATCGGCAAGCTGGCCAGCCAGTTCCGCGCCGCCGGCAAATCGGTGGTGATCGCGGCGGGCGACACGTTCCGCGCCGCGGCGGTCGAGCAGCTTCAGGTCTGGGGCGACCGGGCGGGCGTGCCGGTGATGACCGCGCCGCAGGGCAGCGACCCGGCCAGCCTGGCCTTCGACGCGATGGCGCGGGCCGAGGCCGAGGGTGCGGACCTGCTGATGATCGACACGGCCGGGCGCTTGCAGAACCGGGGCGATTTGATGGAGGAGCTGGCCAAGATCGTCCGGGTGATCCGCAAGCGCGACCCCGAGGCGCCGCATAACACGCTTCTGGTGCTGGACGCGACCACGGGCCAGAACGCGCTGAGCCAGGTGGAGACGTTCCAGAAGATGGCCGATGTGTCCGGGCTGGTGATGACCAAGCTGGACGGCACGGCGCGGGGCGGCGTGCTGGTGGCGCTGGCCGACCGGTTCGGCCTGCCGATCCACGCGATCGGCGTGGGCGAGCAGATCGACGACCTGGCCCCGTTCGACCCCGAGGAATTCGCCGCCGCGCTGACCGGGATGGACGCGGCGGGGCGCGCGGCTTGAACGCGGCCTACCGGGTGCCGATTCCCTTTTCGAACAGGCGCACCAGGAACAGCACCACCAGCACGATGACCGTGGCCAGCGCCGCCAGCGGCATCTGGCCCGCACCGCAGGCCAGCCCGATCGCGCCGGCCAGCCACATCGACGCGCCGGTGGTGACGTGGTGCACCTTGCCGCCCGAGGTGAAGATGATCCCGGCGGCAAGAAAGGCGACGCCGGCGGTCACCGCCTCGACCAGGCGCAGCGGGTCGATGCGCAGCGCATCGGCATCCTCGCCCGCGCGGAAGGGCAGGGCGGCAAGCTGCTGGCTGACCAGGATGAACAGGCAGGCGGCGAGCGAGACCAGCATGTGGGTGCGCAGCCCCGCCGGCTTGTGCCGCCATTCACGCTCCATCCCGATCACGCCGGCCAGCAGCACCGAAGCGATCAGCCGCATCGCCGAGACGTCCCAGTTCACCGTGGCGAAACCGGCGGCGAATTCCGCCGCGATATTGTCGAACATGAACCCTCTGCATGCTGTTTGCGCGTGCCGTGGATCTAGCGGGCGGGCGGCGGATTGCGAGGGGGCGGGGCGGTGAGCGCCTGGCTGGTCTCGCTTGAGGGAACCGCGGCGGGACATGCGCTGGCGATGTGGCTGGCGCTCGGGGCCGCGTTCCTGCACGCGGTGCTGGGCGCGCTGCAAAAGGGGCGGCACGATCCGTGGCTGTCGCGCGGCGCGATAGATGCCAGCTACGGGCTGATCGCGCTGCCGGTCGCGCTGCTGGCCGTGCCGCGCCCCGAGCCGCATCTGTGGGCGCTTCTGGCCGGGGCGTTCGTGATCCACACCGCCTACAAGCTGCTTCAGGCCGCCGCCTATTCGCGCGGCGCCTACACGGTGGTCTACCCGGTGGTGCGCGGCACCGGGCCGCTATTCGCGGTGATCGGGGCCTGGCTGATCTTTGGCGAGATCTTCACGCCGATGCAGTGGGCCGGGGTGGCGGTGCTGCTGAGCGGGATATTCGGGCTGGCGGTGTACAACCTGCGCCACCTGGAGGCGGCGCGCGACACGCTGCCGGCGGCGCTGGGGCTGGCGCTGGTGGCGGGCGGGTTCGTCGCGCTGTACACGACATGGGACGCCTACGGCGTGCGCGCCACGGCCGACCCGTTCACGTTTCTTGCGTGGTTCTTCGTGATCGACGGGGTGGCAATGCCCACGCTGGCGGCCCTGCGCTGGCGCGCGATGGTGCAGCGCCCGGCGCTGGCTCCGCTGGCGGCGCGCGGGCTGGTGGGCGGGATCGTGGCACTGGCGAGCTTCGGCTCGATCATCCTGGCGACGCGGCTGGACAAGGTGGGCGAGGCGGCGATCCTGCGCGAAACCTCGACCGTGTTCGCGGCGCTGATCGGCTGGGCGGTGCTGAAGGAAACCGTCGGGCCGCGCCGGATGCTGCTGATGGGATTGATCGCGGCGGGCGCTGTGATAGTGGAACTGGGCGGATAGGCGGCGCTGGCCGGGCCCTGTGCAGGCCCGGCGCGCGGCACTCATGAAAGGACGGGCCGGATGGCGGAACGCAAGATTTCTCCGGGGCTGAAACTGGCGCTGGATCTCGGGCCGATCCTGGCCTTTTTCATCGGCTATGTCGCGCTGCGGGACCGCGTGTTCACCATTGCCGGAACCGAATATTCGGGCTTCATCATCGTCACCGCCTGTTTCATCCCGGTGCTGGCGCTGACCACCTTCATCCTGTGGCGGCTGACCGGCACGCTGTCGAAGATGCAGATCGTGACGCTGGTGCTGGTGGTCGTGTTCGGCGGGATGACCGTCTGGCTGAACGACGAGCGGTTCTTCAAGATGAAGCCGACCATCATCTACGCGCTGTTCGCCGGGATCCTGGGCTTCGGGCTGCTGCGCGGGCAATCCTACATGAAGCTGGTGATGGAGGAGATGCTGCCGATGCGCCATGAAGGCTGGATGATCCTGACGCGGCGGGTCACGGCGTTCTTCGTTCTGCTGGCGGTTCTGAACGAGGTGATCTGGCGCACCATGTCCACCGACATGTGGGTGAATTTCAAGACCTTCGGGCTGACGATCGGGCTGTTCGCGTTCTTCATGGCGCAGGGCAAGCTGTTTTCCACCTACGGGACCGGGAAGGATCGCTGAAGGGCGCCGGAGGGGCGCTGCCCCTCCGGACCTCCCCGAGGTATTTCGGGCAAGATGAGGATCAGGGGGCGCCGCGCGCCGGAGCGATTGACGCGGCGTTCCGATCGGAATATCGCAGGCAGCGTGGCGCTTTGTTCACCCGATTGCGGGCCACGGTAAACAATTCCGCTAAAGAGGTGTCGGATGGCACGCGGCCCCCGGCGCTGATCGCGGTGGGGGCTTTTTTGCGCGAAGGAGGCGCGGGCCATGTCGAGCGAGTGGAACACCCGGACGAAACTGGTGCATGACGGCATCCGGCGCAGCCAGTATGGCGAGGTCTCGGAGGCGATCTTTCTGACCCAGGGCTTCGTCTATGACAGTGCCGAGGCGGCCGAGGCGCGCTTTGTGAAGGCGGGCGAGGACGAGTTCGTCTATGCCCGCTACGGCAATCCCACCGTGCGCATGTTCGAGGACCGCATGGCCGCGCTGGAGGGGGCCGAGGACGGCTTTGCCGCCGCATCGGGCATGGCGGCGGTCAGCGCGGCGCTGATGTCGATGCTGAAGGCGGGTGACCGCGTCGTGGCGGCGCGCGCGCTGTTCGGCTCGTGCCTGTACATCGCCGAGGAGATATTGCCGCGCTTCGGCGTCGAGGTGGCGTTCGTCGACGGCACCGACCTGGACCAGTGGCGCGCCGCGGTGCGGCCGGGCACGCGCGCGGTGTTCTTCGAGACGCTGTCGAACCCGGCGCTGGACATGGTGGACATTGCCGGCGTGGCCGCGATCGCCCACGAGGCCGGCGCGCTGGTGGTGGCCGACAACGTCTTTGCCACGCCGATCTATTCGCGCGCGCTGGAGCTGGGCGCGGACCTGGTGGTCTATTCGACCACCAAGCATGTGGACGGGCAGGGGCGCTGTCTTGGCGGGGTGGTCCTGGGCGGCCGGGAGCATATCCGCACGGTGCTGGAGCCGTATCTGAAGCATACCGGCGGCGCGCTGTCGCCGTTCAACGCCTGGGTGATGCTCAAGGGGCTGGAGACGCTGGACTTGCGGGTGCGCGCATCCAGCGCGGCGGCGCTGGACATCGCCCGCGCGCTGGAAGGGCACCCGAAGCTGGCGCGCGTGATCTACCCGCATCTCGAAAGCCATCCGCAGCACGCGCTGGCCCTGCGCCAGATGGAGGGCGGCGGCACGGTCCTGTCGCTTGACGTGAAGGGCGGCAAGGCGGGGGCGTTCCGGTTCCTCAACGGGCTGGAAATCTGCACGATTTCCAACAACCTCGGGGATGCGAAAAGCATCGTGACCCATCCCGCCACCACCACCCATCAGCGGCTGGGCGACGCGCGCCGCGCCGCGCTGGGAATCACGCCGGGGATGGTGCGCCTGTCGGTCGGGCTGGAAGATGCGCGCGATCTGCTGGCCGACCTGACCCGCGCGCTGGAGCGGGTGTGATGCGGCGGCCGGGGTGATCCGGCGGCGGCAATGCTGCGTATCCTGTGCAGCATTGTTTGAAACGGTGCCGGACAGGCCCTAGGTTGTCCGGCGCGGATCGCCGGGAGAGTGTGCCATGGATGTGAGAACTCGGACCGAAACGGACGGCCCCGGCCGGGCCAAGGCCGAAGAGGCGCTGAAGGTGCTGCGCGCCTGGGCGCAGGGCGCAGATTCGCACGAGGTCGCGGCGCTGGACCCGGCGCTGACGCGGCTGCTGGCCGAGCCGTCCGTGGATGGCTATCCCGCGCTCGCCCGCGCCTATCCCGAGGATTTCGAGGCCGGTCCGAATTACCGCGCCACGCTGCCCGACCTGCAGAACGGGCCGCAAAGCCTGATCCGGGGGGCGAAACGCGCGATCCAGCATGTCGGCATCTCCAATTTCCGCCTGCCGATCCGCTATCACACCCGCGACAACGGCGATCTGACGCTGGAAACCTCGGTCACCGGGACGGTCAGCCTGGAGGCCGAGAAGAAGGGCATCAACATGTCGCGCATCATGCGCAGCTTCTACCGCCACGCCGAAGAGACGTTCAGCTTCGACGTGATCGAGCGCGCGCTGGAGGCGTACAAGACCGATCTGGGCAGTTTCGACGCGCGGATCGTGATGCGCTTTCGCTTTCCGGTAAAGGTGCAGAGCCTGCGCTCGGGGCTGGAGGGATACCAGTATTACGATTTCGCGCTGGAACTGGTGGAACGGAACGGGGTGCGCAAACGGATCATGCATCTCGACTATGTCTATTCGTCCACCTGCCCGTGCTCGCTGGAGCTCAGCGAGCATGCGCGCGCCCAGCGCGGCCAGCTTGCCACGCCGCATTCGCAGCGCTCGGTGGCGCGGCTGTCGGTGGTGGTGCGCGAGGGCGCCGGCCGCCTGTGGTTCGAGGATCTGATCGACCTGTGCCGCGCCGCCGTGCCGACCGAAACCCAGGTGATGGTCAAGCGCGAGGACGAGCAGGCCTTTGCCGAGCTGAACGCCGCCAATCCCGTCTTCGTCGAGGATGCGGCGCGGCTGTTCTCCGAAGGTTTGCAGGCCGAGCCGCGGGCAGGCGATTTCCGCGTGGTCGCCAGCCACCAGGAAAGCCTCCACAGCCACGATGCGGTCAGCGTGCTGACCGAGGGTCCGACCTTCGCCGCCGAAAGCATCGACCCGAAGCTGTTCGAGACGCTGTTCCACGTAGGCTAGGCGTCTGCCGCCCGCCCCTGCGACGCGCGGCCCCGTTCGCGGCAAAGTGGATCGCGTCCGAACGACTGCTTTCGGTTCCAACCCGGCGCGGCGCGCGGTAAGGAACGACAAAGCAGCCGAAGGGAGCCGCACCGCATGACCGAGACGAAAATGACGCCGCCGCGCGGCCGGATCGACGCCGCGGCAAAGGCGCTGGCCGGGCGCGTGGTGCGGACGCCCTGCGCGGATCTCGCGATGCACAGCCTTCAGGGCGCCTTGCCCGCCGGCGCGGACGTGTCGATCAAGCTTGAACTGTTCCAGCACAGCGGCTCGTTCAAGGCGCGCGGCGTTCTGCTGGGCATCGACGGGCTGCCCGAGGCGCAGCGCCGGCGCGGCGTGGTCGCGGCAAGCGGCGGCAACCACGCGCTGGCCGTGTCCTGGGGGGCGAAGGCGGCGGACATTCCGGCCCGCGTGTTCATGCCGCGCGCTACCGACCCGATCCGCATCGAGGGATGCCGCGCCCTGGGCGCCGAGGTCGAGCTGACCGACGACATCGCCGCCGCCTTCGCCGGGATGGAGACGGCGGCCGAGCAGGACGGGCTGGCGAAACTGCACCCCTACGAGGGCGAGCACATGACGCTGGGCGCCGCGACCTGCGGAATGGAATACATCGCTGACCGCCCCGACCGGGAGGTATTCATCGTGCCGGTGGGCGGCGGCGGGCTGATCAGCGGCATGGCCGCCGCGATCCGCCACGCCAAGCCCGCGGCCGAGATCTGGGGCGTCGAGCCGGAGGGCGCGGACAGCCTGGGCCGCAGCCTTGCCGCGGGCAAGCCGGTCACGCTGGACCGCGTGTCGACCATCGCCGACAGCCTCGGCGCGCCCTATGCGCTGCCCTATTCGCTGGCGGTGGCGCGCGAGAACGTCACCGGCATGGTCACCGTGTCCGACGACGAGATGCGCGCGGCGATGCGGCTGCTGTTCGACGGCTGCCGGCTGGTGGCCGAACCGGCCTGTGCGGCCTCGCTTGCGGGGCTGGTCGGCCCGCTGCGCGCGGCATGCGAGGGGCGGCGCGTGGGCATCATCGCCTGCGGATCCAACATCTCGATCCCGCGCTACCAGGCGCTGCTGGACGACACGGGCGGCGCGCAGCGCGCTTGACAGCGACGCAGCGCGCGGACAAGCCTCGCCGCCATGTTGGATCTGCGCCCCGTGGGATATCTCGCCGGCCTGCTGGTCGCCGCCCTGGGGGCGACGATGCTGGTGCCGATGGGCGCTGACATCTTCTATCGCAACGGGCACTGGCCGGTCTTCGCGGAAACCGCGATCCTGACCATGGCGACGGGCGCGATGCTGTCGCTGGCCTGCGCGGGGGGCGTGCGCGACCGGCTGTCGCTTCAGCAGACGTTCCTCGTGACCACCAGCGTCTGGCTGATCCTGCCGATCTTCGGCGCGCTGCCGTTCATGCTGGGCGCGCCAGAGGCGCGGCCGGTCGATGCCTTCTTCGAGGCGATGTCGGGCCTGACCACCACCGGCGCCACGGTGTTCACCGATCTCGACGCGCTGCCGCATGGCACGCTGCTGTGGCGGTCGATGCTGCAATGGTTCGGCGGGATCGGCATCGTCGTGGTGGCAATGGCGTTCCTGCCCGAACTGCGCGTCGGCGGGATGCAGATCTTCCGGTCCGAGGCGTTCGATACCGGCGGCAAGGTGCTGCCCCGCGCCGCCGAGATCGCCAGCCGCATCTCGGTGATCTATCTCGCGCTGACGGTGCTGAACATCCTGGCCTATCTCGCCGCCGGCCTCGACGGCTGGGAGGCGCTGAACCATGCGCTGACCACGATCTCGACGGGGGGCTTTTCCATCTACAACGCGTCCTTCGGCGCGTTCCAGGGGCCGGCGGAATACGTCGCCTCGGTGTTCATGATCCTCGCCAGCCTGCCCTTCGTGCGCTACGTGCAAATCCTCGCCGGGCAGGCGCAGCCGATCCTGCGCGACACCCAGATCCGCGCCTATCTGTGGGTGATCGCGGTGCTGGTGGGGGTGATGGCTGTCTACCGGGTCGTGGCCAACGGCGATCATGCCGAACACGCGCTGCGCGAAGGCATCTTCAACGTCACCTCGATCATCTCGGGCACCGGCTATGCCAGCGTGGATTACCAGCTCTGGGGCAGTTTCCCGGTGGTCGCGTTCTTCTTCATCGGGCTGATCGGCGGCTGCGCGGGGTCGACGGCCTGCTCGATCAAGGTGTTCCGCTACCAGCTGTTCTTTGCCTCGCTGCGCGCGCAGATCGGCAAGATCCACTCGCCGCACGGGGTGTTCACGCCGCGCTATGACGGGCGGCCGGTGGGGCAGGACGTGCTGAACTCGGTGATGTCGTTCTTCGTCGCCTTCATCGTGCTGCTGGGTATCGTGTCGGTGCTGCTGGCGCTGACCGGGCTTGATACGGTGACATCGGTCTCGGGCGCGGCGACCGCGCTGGCCAATATTGGTCCCGGCCTCGGGCCGATCATCGGGCCGTCGGGCAATTTCGAGCCGCTGAACGACACCGCCACCTGGATCCTGTCCTTCGGGATGCTGATCGGCCGGCTGGAGGTGATGGCGGTGCTGGTGATCCTGACCACACGGTTCTGGCGCGTGTAAGCCGGCCGAAAGGAAGACACGCCCGCCCCACCCACAGGGCCGGTCTTTCTTCCTCATCTTGCCTGAAATACCTTGGGGAGCGCGAGGGGCAAAGCCCCTCGCACGGACCGGATCGCCAAAGGCGATCCGGTCATCTCATTCCCAGCAGCTGACCAGCACCGTCACCTTCGCGGCAAGCTGCGCCAGATCCTCGCCCGACAGCGACGCGGCGCGGTCGGAGGCGGCGGCGCTGATGCCGCTGTTCGACAGGAACTCGGCGATCGCGGCGGCGTCGGCGGCAAAGCTCACCCCGTCGGGAAGCCGCTTGCCGTCCGGGCTCGCGTCCGGCAGCAGCATGCCCAGCACCGCGCCGGACGTATCGAAGACCGGCCCGCCGGCATCGCCCGCGCTGGCCTTGAGCGTCAGCCGGCTTTTCGTGTCCTCGCCGTTCAGCCCGCGAATGTCGGCCAGCTTGCCATAGGTCATGGTCGGCGCGCTCAGCAGCCCTTCATAGCTGTAGCCCGAAACCGCCACCTCGGCCTGAAGCCGCGCCGGCGACGGGCGCATCCGCGCGAAATCTATCGGCGCAAGCCGGTCCACCGGGCGCAGCAGGGCGATGCCCAGCGCCTCGTCCTCGGCCACCAGCTGCGCCTCGTAGACCTCGTCGAGGGTGATCCGCCCGCAGCTGCGCACCGCCTCGATGGTGGTCAGCACGCTGCCGGCGCCATCGACGTAGAACCCGGTGCGCGAGACTTCCGGCTGCCGGATTTCCAGCCCGCTGAACAGGTCCACCGACTGCTCCAGCGCCGCGTCGCCATAGGCGTCGGGCAGCACCGCGCCCGAAATCGGGCGGAAGCTGTCGCGCATCGCTTTCAGCGCCACGTCATAGCGGCGATCCTCGCCCTGCGGCCAGATCAGGGTAAAGCCCTTGACGGCGCCGCCGCTGAGCACGGCCTGGGTGTAGGACCTGATCTGCGCGTTCTGCCCGGCCAGCACATAGACATCGCCGCTGCGCCGCCGTTCGCTGTTCAGCGGGACGACTTCCAGCGTCTGCATGATGTCGAACAGGCCCAGAAGGGTGGATTCGTCACCGCTCTGGCTGATGAGCAGAACGCTCACGCCGCTGCCGTCCTTGGGGGTGTAATGCGCGAAGGGCGGTGCGTAGCGGTCGAACTCCACCATCGCCAGCGGCAGCGTCATCTCGACCCCGGCCACGTCGTCCAGGCGCAGCGACAGCCCGAGCGAGGCCAGAACCTCGGCATATTCACCGGTCAGCCGCGCGCGCTGCATGGTGGTCAGAACGCCGGTCACCGGCAGCCCCTGTGCCTGCTGCCAGGCGGCCATCGAACTGCGGGTGCCGGGGCCGAAGGCGGCGTCGATCGCGCCGTCGTAGAAGCCGAACCATTGCAGGGCGCGTTGCAGGTCCATCTTCTCGTCGCGCGACAGCTGCGCCTCGGACCGGTAGGCCTGCTGCTGGGTCTCGGTATCCACCGGCTCCGCGGGTTCCGGCTCGGGTTCGGGCTCCGGTTCAGGCTGCGCCTCGATCAGCGGCAGCGTGTCGGTCTGGACCTGCGCGGTTTCGTCTCCGGCCGCGTCGGGCGTCTCGGCCGTGTCGCCGGCGGCCAGGTCGGCGCCCACCGGGTAGAATTGCCGCGTATAGGCGTTGCTCTGGGTCAGGAAGCTGTCGGGCGGGATCGCGCCCTGCGCGCGCAGCTGCTGCAGCGCCTGGATCGCCTGTTCCTCGGTATACGGGCCAAGCGCGACGCCGTACCAGCCCGAGGCCATGCGGAACCCGTTCACGTCCGACAGCCCCGCCGCGTAGGCGCGCGCGCGCTCCGTGGCGCTGGTCAGGTCGGGCCGCGCCTCGATCTGGACATAGGTCTGCTGGGCGGCGGCGATGCCGGCCCAGACCACGAAAATCGCCGACAGAATGGCGGAGACGGCCTGCTTCATGTGAAAATGATCCCTGAACTGACACGCGTGTTTTCCATCCGTCCTTTCAATGCCGGAACCTGCGCAAAGGTCAATATCCGCGTCCCCGTCCCGATTGACCCCGACCGGGCTGTTGCCTATTGAGAACGCGATTTTCACGACAATGTCAGGACGGGCAGCCATGGGCGACGCGCCGCAGAGCTTTCAGGAGATCATCCTTCGGCTTCAGAGCTACTGGGCCAAGGCCGGCTGCGCGGTGCTGCAACCCTATGACATGGAGGTGGGCGCGGGCACGTTCCACCCGGCGACCACGCTGCGCAGCCTGGGGCCGCGCCCCTGGGCGGCGGCCTATGTGCAACCCTCGCGCCGGCCCACCGATGGACGGTACGGCGAAAACCCGAACCGTCTGCAGCATTACTACCAGTACCAGGTGCTGATCAAACCCAGCCCGCCGGACCTTCAGGCGCTCTATCTCGGCTCGCTGGAGGCGATCGGCATCGACATGGGGCTGCACGACATCCGCTTTGTCGAGGATGACTGGGAATCGCCCACGCTGGGCGCCTGGGGGCTGGGCTGGGAAGTGTGGTGCGACGGGATGGAGGTCAGCCAGTTCACCTATTTCCAGCAGGTCGGCGGGCATGATTGCGCCCCCGTCTCGGGCGAGCTGACCTACGGGCTGGAACGGCTGGCGATGTATGTGCTGGGCGCCGATCACGTCATGGACATGCCGTTCAACGACCCCGCCGCGCCGATCCCGCTGCGTTACGGCGACGTGTTCCGCCAGACCGAGGCGGAGTATTCGCGCTTCAACTTCGATGTCGCCAACACGGATGTACTGCTGCGCCAGTTCGAGGAGGCCGAGGCCGAATGCGCCCGCCTGCTGGCCCAGCCGGCCGAAGACCCCAAGACCGGCAAGCGGATCGTGATGGCGCATCCGGCCTATGATTACTGCATCAAGGCGTCGCATCTGTTCAACCTGCTCGACGCGCGGGGCGTGATTTCGGTGACCGAGCGGCAGGCCTATATCGGCCGGGTCCGGGCCCTTGCCCGGCAATGCGCCGATGCGTTCCTTGCGACCGAGGCGGGGGGCTACGCGGCGTGACGGATGCGCCCGCGCCTTCGCGGCTGCGGCTCGAGGCCGCGCATCTGTGGGCGCGGCTCAGCGGCCGGCGCCGCCGCGTGCAGGCCGCCGCCAAGCAGGAGTTCCGCACCGCGCTGGATGCGCTGCGGCCTGGCGATCTGGCGGTGGACCTGGGCGCCAATGCCGGCGAGTTCACCCTGCCGATGGCGCGCACCGGCGCGGATGTCGTCGCGTTCGAGCCGGACCCCCACGCGCTGGACCTGCTGCGCAAGGCGGCCGCCGGACAGCCGAACGTCACCATCGTCGCCGCCGCCGCCGGAACCGAGGCGGGCACCGCCCGGCTCTACCGCAAGACCGGCTTCGCGCGCGAGCCGGACCGCGCCACCAAATCCTCGTCGCTCTACGCCGAGAAACGCAACGTCACGCAGGACGGCGCGATCGCGATCGAGATCGTGGATTTCCCCGCCTGGCTCGCGGCACAGGACCGCGACGTGGCGCTGATCAAGATGGACATCGAGGGCGCCGAGGTGCCGCTGATGGAGGCGCTGCTGGCTGCGCCCGTCGCCGCGCGGATCGGCGCGATCTTCGTCGAAACGCATGAACGCGGCCTGCCGCACCTGGCTGCGCGCACTGCCGCGCTTCGCGCGGCAACGGCGGGGCGCACGGCCCCTCGCGTGAACTGGGATTGGCACTGAATGTCGGGAAAACTCATCGGAGGCGCCATCGTGGGCATCGCGCTGATCGCCGGAATCGCGATCTACTACCTTCAGGTCTACGCCTATTACGAAGAGGTGCCCGAGGGCGAGGTGACGATCGCGCTGACCTTGGTCGCGCTGGACACGCCCGAGCCGGTGATGGCCGAAAACCTGCGCGTCATCGACTCGGATTCCTCGCCGCTGCGCTTCCGCGCCTGTTTCGAGCTGTCCAATTCGCTCGCGATGCTGACCGAAACCTACCGCGTCTATCCCGCGCCCGAGCCGCTGAACGCGCCCTCCTGGTTCGACTGTTTCGACGCCCCGGCCCTGGGCGCGGCGCTGAAATCGGGCGAGGCCATCGCCTTTCTGGGCGAGGCAGGCATCCATGACGGGGTTGACCGCGTCGTCGCCGTCTTCGATGACGGGCGCGCCTATGCCTGGCACCAGTTGAACGATACATGGCAGGACTGACATGCCCGACCTTTTGATCGAGCTTTTCTCCGAGGAGATCCCGGCACGGATGCAGGCCCGCGCCGCGGCCGACCTGAAACGGCTGGTCACGGACGGGCTGGTGGAGGCGGGGCTGACCTACGCCCACGCCGCCGCCTTCGCGACCCCGCGCCGGCTGGCCCTGACGGCCGAGGGGCTGCTGGCCGAAAGCCCCACCACGCGCGAGGAACGGCGCGGCCCGCGGGTGGATGCGCCGGACAAGGCCATCGACGGCTTCGCGCGCGGGGCCGGCTTGGCGCGCGATGCGCTGGAGGTGCGGGACGACAAGAAGGGGCAGGTCTATGTCGCGCAGATCGCGCGCCCCGGCCGCCCCGCCGCCGAGATCGTGGCCGAGGTGCTGGAGGCCGCGATTCGCGGCTTTCCCTGGCCGAAATCCATGCGCTGGGGCGCCGGCAGCCTGCGCTGGGTGCGCCCGCTGCATTCGATCCTGTGCATCCTGACCGACGAGGCCGGCGCATCGGTGGTGCCGATGGAGGTGGACGGGATCGCGGCGGGCGATACGACCGAAGGTCACCGCTTCATGGTGCCCGGCCGATTTTCCGTTTCAGGTTTCGAGGATTACGAGGCGAAGCTCAAGCGCGCCAAGGTCATGCTGCACGCCGATGAACGCGCCGGGCACATCCGCAACGACGCCGCACAGCAGGCATTCGCGCTGGGAATGGACGTGGCCGAGGATCCCGCGCTGCTGGCCGAGGTGGCCGGGCTGGTGGAATGGCCCGTGGTGCTGGTTGGCGATATCGGCGCCGACTTCCTGGACCTGCCGCCCGAGGTTCTGCAAACCTCGATGAAGGAGCATCAGAAGTTCTTCTCGTTGCGCAATCCCGCGACCGGCCGGATCGAGAAATTCGCCACGATCGCCAATATCGAAACACCCGACAGCGGTGCCACGATCCTTGCGGGCAATGTCCGGGTGCTGTCGGCGCGGCTGTCCGATGCGCGGTTCTTCTGGGAAAACGACCTGCGCCGGATCGCCGAAGGCGGCATGACCGGCCTGGCAGAGGGGCTGAAGGACGTGACCTTCCACGCGGCGCTCGGGACGCAATGGGACCGGGTGCAGCGCATCGCCGCGCTGGCGCGCGAGATCGCGCTGCTGGTGGGCGCCGCCCCCGACCTCGCGGACGAGGCCGCGCGCATCTGCAAGGCGGACCTGTTGTCGGAAATGGTCTATGAATTCCCCGAATTGCAGGGGGTGATGGGCCGATATTATGCGAAAAGTGCAGGCCACGACGATGGCGTGCCCGAGGCCTGCCAGGAACATTACGCCCCGCTCGGCCCGTCAGACGCGGTGCCCGCCGCGCCGGTCTCGGTCGCCGTGGCGCTGGCCGACAAGATCGACATGCTCACCGGGTTCTGGGCGATTGACGAGAAACCCACCGGCTCGAAAGACCCCTATGCGCTGCGGCGCGCGGCGTTGGGGGTGATCCGCATCGCGCTGGACCGGGGGCTGCGCCTGCCGCTGGCGGGGCTGCTCGCGCCGGCCCTTGCCGCCCATTCGGGGCCGGACGGCGCGGCGGCGGACCTCCTCTCCTTCCTCCACGACCGTCTCAAGGTCCACCTCAAGGGCGAAGGCATCCGCCACGATGTGATCGACGCCTGCCTCGCCATGCCGCAAAACGACGATCTCACGCTTCTCGTCCGCCGCGCCCGCGCCCTTTCCGAAACCCTCAAGACCGATGACGGCGAGAACCTGGTGCAGGGCTTCAGGCGCGCCAACAACATCCTCGCCCAGGCCGAGGAAAAGGACGGCGTCGAATACAGCTTCGGCGCGGACCGCAAATTCGCCGACAGCCCCGAGGAAACCGCGCTGTTCGACGCGCTGGACGCCGCCGATGCGCGCATCGCCCCGGCCATGGCGGCCGAGGATTTCACCGCCGCGATGCAGTCCATGGCCGCCCTGCGCGCGCCCATCGACGCCTTCTTCGAGGCGGTGCAGATCAACGCCGACAACGAGATCCTGCGCCGCAACCGGCTGAACCTGCTCAACCGGATCCGGGCCTCCTGCCTTGCCGTCGCCGACCTGACCCGGCTCGAAGGCTGACCTCCTCATCTTGCCCGCAAATACCTTCGGGGGGCCTTGGGGGGCAGACAGCCCCCCATTCATACAATAATCTTGCGCCGAAGGCGCTCTGCCGGGCAGGATCCTCCGCACATCCCGCCGGTTAATCCTTGCCCCATGCCGCAGCGCCGCTATCATGCCGCAACACAGCGGAGTGCTGCAGTGCAGAAAATCGTCACCCTGAAGCCGTTCACCCATGTCACGCCCACGGCGCCGATCGCGGTCGGCAGCCATGGCGAGCGGGCGAAATGCCTGCAACGGTTGATCCGGATGGACCTGCCGGTGCCGACGACCGTGGCGCTCAGCTTCGAGACGGTGCACCGGATCGCGGCGGGCCGGATGCCGGATTCGGGCGCGATATTGCGCGAATTCGGTCCCGCGCCGCTGGTTTCGGTGCGGCCCTCCAGCATGGATCCCGACTGGGGCGGGCCGGGGGCGATCCTGAATATCGGGATGAACGATGCGCGTCATGCCGAGCTGTCCGACAGTATTGGCGCGGCCGCGGCGACCGCGCTGTACCTGCGGTTCATCCAGGCCTATTCGACCCATGTCGCGCGGCTCGATGCCGACGTGTTCGACAATGCGGGCACGGGGGCGGGCACGGCCGCGGGCGATGCCGGCCCGGACGCCTTGCGCCGCGCGCTGGAGATCTATGCCGACGAGACCGACGAGCCGTTCCCGCAGGATCCGGCGTTGCAGCTGGGCGAGGTGCTGCGCTCGATGGCGCGCGCCTGGGAGGGCACGACCGCACGTCTGCTGCGCCAGGCCAAGGGCGCGCCCGCGGATGCGGCGCTGGGCCTTGTCGTGCAGCGCATGGCGCTGGGGCTGGGGCCGGCCGAATCGGGTGCCGGCGTGATCCAGTTCGTCGATCCCGCCACGGGGCGCGCGCAGATCACCGGCCGCTACAGCCGCCAGAGCCAGAGCCGCGAGGCGCTGGGCAGCGGCAAGGCCGGCGCGCTGTTCCTGACCCGGGATGCGCGCGGGGCGTCGCTAGAGGAGGAATGCCCCGACCTGTTCGCCGAGCTTTGCGGCCTCGGCGATCTGTGCCGCGAAAAGCTGCGCGACGAGATGCAGATCGAGTTCACCATCGAGGCCGGGCGCCTGTCGGTTCTCGACGCGCTGCGCGTGCAGCGCTCGTCGCGCGCGGCGGTCAGGATCGCGGTGTCGCTGGCCGAGGACGGGATCATCCCGCGCGACGAGGCGGTGCTGCGGATCGAGCCGCGCGCGCTGACCGAGCTTCTGCATCCGCAGATCGACCCGGGCGCGGTGCGCGACGTGGTCGCAAGCGGCATCGCCGCCAGCCCCGGCGCGGCGCGCGGCCGGATCGTGTTCAGCGCCGGCGCGGCCCAGGCCGCCGCCGCGCGCGGCGAGCCCTGCATCCTGGTCCGGCGAGAGACGACGCCCGAGGATATCCGCGGCATGCACGCCGCCGGCGGCATCCTGACGGTGCGCGGCGGCATGAGCAGCCACGCGGCGGTGATCGCGCGCGGGCTGGGCCTGCCCTGCGTGGTCGGCGCCTCGCGGGTCACCGTGTCCGGCCGGAAACGGACCCTGACCACCCAGGGCGGGCGCATGTTCCACGAGGGCGACGAGATCACGCTGGACGGCGGCACCGGCGAAGTCCTGGCCGGCGCGGCCGAGATGCTCGAGCCGGCGCTGGACGACGCGTTCCGCTCGCTGCTGTCCTGGGCCGACGCGGTGCGCGACATCGGCATCCGCGCCAATGCCGACATGCAGGCCGAGGCCCGGCTGGCCCGCGAATTCGGCGCCCAGGGCATCGGGCTGTGCCGCACCGAGCACATGTTCTTCGAGGATGACCGCCTGACGGTGATGCGCGAGATGATCTTTGCCAAGACGCCCGAGGACCGGCAGGCGACACTCGATCAGTTGCTGCCGATGCAGCGGCGCGATTTCATCGCGCTGTTCCAGGCGATGCAGGGCCTGCCGGTCTGCATCCGCCTGTTCGACCCGCCCTTGCACGAATTCCTGCCCAACGAGCGCGAGGGCCTGCGGTATCTTGCGGAATCGCTGGATCTGCCGCTGTCGGACGTGGTCCACCGCGTCGAACAGCTGAGCGAATACAACCCGATGCTGGGTATGCGCGGTGTCCGGCTGGGCATCGCCATGCCCGAGATCTACGAGATGCAGGCGCGCGCCATCTTCGAGGCGACCGCGAAGATCGGCGGCGGCGGCGCGCCGGTGGTGCCCGAAATCATGATCCCGCTGGTCTCTGCCAACCGCGAGGTCGAGCTGGTCAAGGCCCGGATCGACGCGGTGGCGGCGCAGGTGCGCGGCGAGACGGGGGTGGCGTTCGAGTATCGCCTTGGCGTGATGGCCGAAACCCCGCGCGCCTGCCTGCGCGCCCACGAGATCGCCCAGCACGCCGCGTTCCTGTCCTTCGGCACCAACGATCTGACGCAGATGACCTACGGGCTGTCGCGCGACGATGCGGGGCGGTTCATGTCCGATTACGTCAACCAGGGCGTGTTCCCGGAGGATCCGTTTCACGTTCTGGACACGGAAGGGGTGGGTGAATTGCTGCGGATCGGGGCGGAGCGGGCCCGCAGCACGCAGCCCGATATCGTGCTGTCGATCTGCGGCGAGCATGGCGGCAACGCCGAATCGATTGCGTTCTGCCGCGCGGCGGGGTTCGATTACGTGTCCTGCTCGCCCTACCGGGTGCCGGTGGTTCGGCTGGCGGCCGCTCATCTGGCGCTGGCCAGCCCGAATCCGGAAAGATTCGGCGAAAGACGCTGATTCCGCGTCACTTTTTGGCCGCATGAATCAGAGCGCCGGGCGCGGATTCCGCTTGCCTTTTAACCGGCTGTTTGCCGCGTTTCCCGCGTCGACTCGACTCGGGAGGCGGAAGAGCTTATTTTTACGGCAATATTGCTCTGTGCCCGGCGAACGGGCGCAACTGGGGGACAGTTATGGGGATTGCACGTCAGGTCACGGCGGCCATCTGTTTGGCTGCCAGCATCATCGGTGGCTCGGCCTCGGCCGGCGAGGTTCTGAGCACCGCGAACGATCCGGGCATCCGGATCGACACTCGGCTCACCACGCTGCTCAGCCGCGAGAAGACCGCGCTTGGCCAGTTGTCCGCGCTGCGGCTCGAGCGGCTGTCCGAAGTGCCCGCCGGCAAGTTCGAGCGGACCGCGCCGGAGGGCGTGGAATTCACGCTCGCCTTCCTCGAGGGGCTGCCGGTGCCGAACGGCGACGCGCAGTGGAAATGCCTGACCGAGGCGCTGTATTTCGAGGCGCGCGGCGAAACCGTCAAGGGCCAGTTCGCGGTGGCCGAGGTGATCCTGAACCGCGTCGACCGCGCCGAGTTTCCGAACAGCGTCTGCGGCGTGATCCGGCAGGGCACCGGCAAGCGGTACCAGTGCCAGTTCACCTATACCTGCGACGGCCATGCCGAGGTGGTGAACGAACAGGCCGCCTGGCGCCGGGCCGGCAAGATCGCCTGGCTGATGCTGGGCGGCACCAAGCGGGTTCTGACCCGCGGGGCGACCAATTATCACACCGTTGCCGTCAATCCCGCCTGGGCCAGCCGGTTCGCGCGCACGGCGACGATCGGCGTGCATCATTTCTACAAGATGCCGTAACGGGCTTGTCGGATCGCCTTTGGCGATCCGATCCGGGCGAGGGGCGTTGCCCCTCGCGCTCCCCAAGGTATTTCGGGCAAGATGAGGAGGCGTGCGCGCCGGTGCCGTTTTGTGACGTCCGGGGGCGATTTTCGGGTCGTGGTCGCGGCGCCGTGGATGTAGGCAGGGGCAAAGCGACGGGAGGCCGCGATGCCGAGCGAAATCCACCAGGCCTTTGCCCATCCCGAGGCACGCGCGTCGGCGACCTCGGACGCGATGGCGGACCGCATCTCGCTGCGCGATCACATCGTGGAGGCGGAGATCGGCGCGTTCCAGCAGGAGCGCGGCCGCCGGCAGCGCCTGTGTTTCAGCATTGTTGTCGAGGTCACGCCGCCGGGCCGGCCGGCCGATGACGATGTCGACCGGATCCTGAGCTATGACAAGGTGACCGAGGCGATCGCGCTGGAACTGGCGGCCGAGCGGGTGAACCTGCTGGAGACGCTGGCAGAGCGGATCGCGGCGCGGGTTCTGGCGGAGCCGCAGGCGCGGCGGATCTTCGTGCGGATCGAGAAGCTGGACCGCGGGCCGGGCGCGCTGGGGGTGGAGATCGTGCGCGCGCGCCGCGCCAGCGCGCGGGCGGTGCCCGAGGGCCAGGCCGTGCCGCATCCGGTCGTGGTCTATCTGGCGAACAGCGCGATCGGATCGCCGCATCTTGCAGCCCTCATCGACGAATTCGAAACCGGCGGCGCGCCGCTGATCCTGTGCACGGGGCTGCCCGAACAGCCGCGCCCGGCCGCGGCCGCCCGGCTGGTACAGCGGCGGATCGACCTGCTGGCGCTGGAGCAGAACGCCTGGGTTCTGGCCGGGCGCGATCCGCGCTGCGTGGTGGTGGATACCAGGACCGAACTGGACTGGGCGATGAAGCATGGCCGGATCAGCGTCTGGGCGCCGTCGAAGATCGTGCTGGATGCCGCCGAGGGGCCGGAGGCGGACCCGGAGGATGCGGTGCAGCTGGCGCTGTGGTTCGCGCGGCTGATGGAGGCGCGCGAGCTGGTGACCGTGGGCATCCCCGCGCCGGTCTCCGCCGAGCCGCCGGCGCGCGCGCATCCGGGCGGTGGCGCGGGCGGGGCGCCGCGGCCATGACGGCGTATTGCCGGCCCATCGCGATGACCGATCCGGCCCGCCCGGCGGGTGCGCTTGCGCTGGCCGGCGGCTGGTGCTGGTTCGACCGGGTCGAGCTGCTGCGCCGGGGCGCCGCGCCGCGGATCGTGCCGGCCGCCGACCTGCCCGCCGGGGTGGCGCGCAGGCTGAGCGCGCCGCGCGCCGCGCTGGCCGGGCTGGGCTGGGACGCGCCGCGCCTGATGGGGATCGTGAACGTCACGCCCGACAGCTTTTCGGATGGGGGGCGGTTTCTTGACCCCGAGGCGGCGCTGGCGCAGGCGCGGCACCTGGCGGAGGCGGGCGCGGATATCCTGGATATCGGCGGCGAATCCACCCGGCCGGGCGCCGAGGACGTGACCGAGGCCGAGGAGATCCGGCGCGTTGTGCCGCTGATCGAGGTGCTGGCGCCCGCGCTGGGCGCACCGATCTCGATCGACACGCGCAAGGCGGCGGTGGCGCGCGCGGCGCTGGCGGCGGGTGCGGCAGTGCTGAACGACGTCTCGGCGCTGCGGTTCGATCCGGCGATGGGCGCGCTGGCGGCGGAAAGCGGCGCGCCGATCTGCCTGATGCATGCGCAGGGCGACCCGGCAACGATGCAGAAAAACCCGCGCTACGACGATGTGCTGCTGGACGTGTACGATTTTCTGGAGGCGCGGCTGGCCGAGGCCGAGGCCGCCGGTATCCCGCGCGGCCGGGTGATGGTCGATCCCGGCATCGGCTTTGGCAAGACGGCCGCGCATAACCTGGCATTGCTGCGCCGCATCTCGCTGTTTCACGCGCTGGGCTGCGTGGTGCTCGTGGGCGCGTCGCGCAAGCGGTTCATCGGCACGCTTGGCGGTGCGCCCGAAGCGGCAGCGCGGGTGCCCGGATCGGTCGCGGTGGCGCTGGGGGCCGCGGCGCAGGGTGTGCAGGTGCTCAGGGTTCATGATATGGTCGAGACAAGACAGGCGCTGAGCCTGCAAATGGCCGTGACGGCCGCGAGGGACGCGACATGAGCAGCACGATGCGCAGGATATTCGGCACCGACGGGGTGCGCGGCACCGCCAACACCTATCCGATGACCGCCGAAATGGCGTTGCGGCTGGGGGCGGCGGCGGGGCGGTATTTCCGGCGCGACGGGATGAACCGGCACCGCGTGGTGATCGGCAAGGATACGCGGCTGTCCGGCTACATGCTGGAAAACGCGCTGACCGCCGGGCTGACATCCACGGGGATGAACGTGCTGCTGCTGGGGCCGGTGCCGACGCCGGCGGTGGGCCTGCTGACCCATTCGATGCGGGCCGATCTGGGGATCATGATCTCGGCCAGCCACAATCCGCATCAGGATAACGGGATCAAGCTGTTCGGGCCGGACGGCTACAAGCTGTCGGACGAGGCCGAGGCGGCGATCGAGGCGCTGATGGACGGCGACGTCGCGGCCGCCGCGCCCGAGAATATCGGCCGCGCCCGGCGGATCGACGACGGGCGCGGGCGCTACATGGAATATGCCAAGACCACCTTTCCGATGGGGCGCAAGCTGACCGGGCTGAAGGTGGTGATCGACTGCGCCCATGGGGCCGCCTACCGCGCCGCGCCCGAATTGCTGTGGGAGCTGGGCGCCGAGGTGGTGCCGCTCGGCACCTCGCCGGACGGGATGAACATCAACGATGGTTGCGGGTCCACCCATCCGGAGGCCGCGGCCGAGACGATCCGCCGGGTGGGCGCGGATGTGGGCATCTGCCTCGATGGCGATGCGGACCGGGTGATGATCCTCGACGAGACCGGCGCGGTGGCCGATGGCGACCAGATCATGGCGCTGTTCGCCACCCGCTGGGCCGAGGAACGGCGGCTGCGCGGCAATACGCTGGTGGCGACCGTGATGTCCAACCTGGGGCTGGAGCGATACCTCGCCGGGCAGGAGATCACGCTTGAGCGCACGCCGGTCGGCGACCGCTACGTGGTCGAGCGGATGCGCGCCGGCGGCTGGAACCTGGGCGGCGAGCAATCGGGCCATATCGTGATGACGGATTATGCCACCACCGGCGACGGGCTGATCGCCGGGCTGCAATTCCTGGCCGCCATGGTCGAGACGGGGCGCCCCGCATCCGAATTGGCGCAAAGCTTCGAGCGGGTGCCGCAGCTCTTGAAGAATGTGCGCTACACCGCCGGAACCGAGCCGCTGGCACTGGCCAAGGTGCAGGGCGTCATCACCGATGCCGAGGCGCGGCTGACCGGGGCGGGGCGGCTTCTGATCCGCAAGTCGGGGACCGAGCCGCTGATCCGGGTGATGGCCGAATGCGAGGACGAGGCGCTGCTGGCGCAGGTGGTCGACGACATCGTGGCCGAGGTGACGGCGGCCGGCAACGCGGCCTGATCCGGGCTCAGGGCGCGCGCCTCCCGAACAGCCGGCGCAGCGCGCCAAGCTGGCTGAGCGCCAGGCCGGACAGGATCATCGCCAGCGCCAGGAACAGGCTGGGCGGCAGGGGTTCCGACAGGATCGCCGCGCCGAAGAAGACCGACCAGATCGGCACCTGGTAATTCGACAGGCTCATGAAGGTCGGCCCGGCCTGGCGCACCACCTGCACCAGGATCAGCTGCGCCGTGGCGGTGGGCAGCAGCCCCAGATACAGAACGGCCAGCACCGAGGTCGCGCCGGGGCGCTGCGGCAGTCCTTCGACAATCAGCGCGGTGGGCAGCAGCACCAGCGCGGCCAGCAGCATGATCGCCGCGGCCAGCGACAAAAACCCCGTTTCCGGGCAGCGGCGCATGGTGATCGCGCCGACCGCATAGCAGCCGGCGGCGGCGATGCAGGCCAGCCGGGCCAGAATCTCGTTTTCAGCGCCGGTGGCGGCAAAGGCGCCCGGCCCGATCAGCACCGCGACCCCCGCCGTGCCAAGCGCGAAGCCCGCCGTGCGGCGCAGGTTCATCCGTTCGCCCGGGACGAACAGATGCGCCAGCGGCAGGATGATCAGCGGCACCACCGCCATGCAGACCCCGGCAAAGCCCGAGGCGACGCTTTTCTGTGCCCAGGACAGCAGGCTGAACGGCAGCGCGTTGGACGCCAGCGCGATCAGCAGCGCCGCCAGCCAGATCGTGCCGCCCTGCGGGTCCGACAGGCGCGGCAGGCGCACCCCGCGCAGCCGTGCGACGCTCAGTAGGACGATGGCGGCCAGCGTGATCCGCAGCCCCGAAACGCTGAGCGGGCCGAAATCGACGATTGCCAGTTCGACTGCCAGAAAGGACGCGCCCCACATCAGACCGAGCAGGCCGAGAAGCGCCCAGTTGGCGGCCGATGGCGTGGGGGCCGTGGCCGGGGACAAGGCTGCGCGGCTCATGGTGCGAAGCCCCTTCTGCGTTGGTTCATACGCCGCCCATCAATACGTCGATGGCGCGCGTGATCGCATCGCCGTCTTCAGATGCACTGCCGACGCGGCGCAGGGCGGATCGGCGGACCGCGCCGATGAGGCGGGTTGCCAGAACGAGGTCGCGCCCTTCGTGGCGAATTGTCGGATTGAGAAGCCGCACGGGCGGATAATCCGCAACAAGCGGGACCACGACGACGGCGGGGTCGGGCGGTAGCAAATCGCTTTCGATCACCACCATGAGCTGGTTGCGATGGGCGGCAATATCGAACCGGCTCAATCCTTCCATGTTTCACCTGCCGGACCCGAGAGGATCTCGGCCAGCGGGTGAGCATGCCGGTCGTGCCACTCTGCCTGCGCGGCGAAAGCGGCGGCGTTTTCTTCCCGCCATTGCCGGCGCCGTGCGCTTGCGACGGCTTCCCGCAACGCCGCCTCCGTCAACGCGGACACGTTCAGCCCAAGGGACTGCGCCTCGTCGAGCGTTCGGGCGTCGAGCGACAGGGATGTCTTTCGTTTCGCAGCGGACGTCACGGGAAGCCTCCGTAGCAATGATACCGTCCGATCATACCGCAAATCCGAGCGACAGCCAAACCCTTACACCCTGATTGTCCCCGCCGGTAGCACCCGGCGGGGGCATTCGTGCCTGGAAGGCTCAGTTCTTTTCCTTGTCGACCATCTTGCCGGCGGAGATCCACGGCATCATGCCGCGCAGGGTCTCGCCCACGGCCTCGATCTGGTGCGCGTCGTTGTTGCGGCGGATCGCCTTGAAGGACGGCTGGCCGACCTTGCATTCGGTCATCCAGTCGCGCACGAAGCGGCCCTGCTGGATGTCGTCCAGCACCTCTTTCATCCGCGCCTTGGTTTCGGCATAGGGCAGGATGCGCGGGCCGCTGACATATTCGCCGAATTCGGCCGTGTTCGAGATCGAGTAGTTCATGTTGGCGATGCCGCCCTCGTAGATCAGGTCGACGATCAGCTTCACCTCGTGCAGGCACTCGAAATAGGCCATCTCGGGGGCATAGCCCGCCTCGACCAGCGTCTCGAAGCCCATGCGGATCAGCTCGACCAGCCCGCCGCAGAGCACCGCCTGCTCGCCGAACAGGTCGGTTTCGCATTCTTCCTTGAAATCGGTCTCGATGATGCCGGACCGGCCGCCGCCGATGGCCGAGCAATAGGACAGCCCGATCTCGAGCGCCTTGCCGCTGGCGTCGTTGTTCACCGCCACCAGGCAGGGCACGCCGCCGCCCTTGACGTATTCGCCGCGCACCGTGTGGCCGGGGCCCTTGGGCGCCATCATGATGACATCCACGTCCTTCGGCGCCTCGATCAGGCCGAAATGGATGTTCAGGCCGTGCGCAAAGGCGATGGCCGCGCCGGGCTTGATGTGATCCTTGACGTGGGCGTTCCAGGTATCGGCCTGAAGCTCGTCCGGCATGGTGAACATCAGCAGGTCGCACCACGCGGCGGCCTCGGAGATGCCCATGACCTGCAGGCCCTCGGCCTCTGCCTTTTTCGCGCTGGCCGATCCTTCGCGCAGGGCGACGGCGATGTTCTTGGCGCCCGAATCGCGCAGGTTCAGCGCGTGGGCATGGCCCTGGGAGCCGTAGCCAAGGATGGCCACCTTCTTGTCCTTGATCAGGTTGATGTCGCAATCGCGGTCATAATACACGCGCATGGGAAGTCCTCCGGGTTGTGTCGGGGATGTCCTAGCGCGGACGGCGCGGGGATGCGAGAGTGATGGATGCTGGTTTTGAGTGTGTTTGTGTCGTAGGTATTCGTTGAATAAGCAATAAGAGTATATTTCATGCTCTCGGATGAATTGGGTAGCGCGACCTCTGTCGGGCCACATTTGCCAACGGTGCGCCGGGCAGCGCCGGCCCGGCGGGGCGGGGCGGGGTAGGGTTGCGCGGCATGGTCTTCAAAGCATGCACGCTTCGAGCCTTGCCGTGGACTCGCCAGAAGCGCCGCCCCGTGGGGGGCGGGCCGGCGCTGCCCGGCATGCCGCCGGGCGGAACGGCTGCATTCCGTGTGCTGTTAACCAAGGCCGGGGTGCCGCCCCATGCCGCTTGACGACACCGACCGACGCCTCCTGCGGCTGTTGCAGGAAGATCCGGCGCGCGGCATCCCGGATCTGGCCGATCATGCGCGCATCACCGCGCGGCAGGCCGGACGGCGGCTGGAGCGGCTGCGCGAGACCGGGGTGATCCGCGGCACCCGCGCGGTGATCGACTGGCGCGCGCTGGGATGGGAGGTGACGGTCAGCCTGCGGGTCACGCTGGACAAGACCCGCCCCGATGCGTTCGACGCGCTGATCGCCGCCGCCCGTGCGGTGCCCGAAGTCACCGAGATCCAGACATTCCTCGGCAAGGTCGACGTGCGGCTGAACGTGATCGCGCGCGACATGAAGGATTACCAGCGCATCTACCGCGACCACATCCTGACCCTGCCGCATATCGCCGATATCGAGGCGCTGGTGCATGTCGCCACGGTCAAGGCGGAAGAGTGGCTGCCGATATGATCGAGCTGGACGACATCGACCGCGCGCTGATCCGGGCGCTGGCCGAGGACGCGGGCCGCCCGGCGGGCGAGCTTGGCCGCTCGGTCGGGCTCAGCCAGCCGGCGGCATGGCGGCGGATCCGGCGGCTTTTCGCTTCGGGCGCGCTGTCCGGGCGGCGGCTGGAGCTGGACGCGGAAAAGCTGGGCTTCGGCGTCACCGTCTTCCTGGGCGTCAAGCTGGCCACCAAGGGCCGCATGTCGATGGAGGATTTCGAACGTGTCCTCGGCGCCATCCCCGAGGTGCAGCGGGTCGAACACGTCCTCGGGCTCTACGATTACCGGTTGCGGGTGGTGGCGCGTGACCTTGCGGATTTCGAGCGGGTGCTGCGCCGCCGGATCATGGCGCTGCCGGGCATCGGCTCGATCGAGGCGAACGTGATGCTGAGCGAGGAGCGGCGGCCGGGGCCGATTTGACGACCCGGCCCCGCGCGGGACAAGGCCGAAGGCCGCCGCGCGAGCGCCTGCCCGGCTCGGCGGGCTGGCGCTTTGCCGCCCGGTATGCGCCGCTCGCAGGGCGTTCGGATCTGGCTGCGATAAACCAGCAAACTCGAACGTCGTTGCGCCAGCCCCCGGCCAGACGCTCGCGCGCCTTACGCTCAGCCGCCTTCGCCGTGCCGCGCGCCTCCCACCCGCCAGCGATCCGCGAAATGGCGCAGGGCGATCGTGTTGTTGCGGTTGTGATTTTCGCCCGGCGCGCGGTTCACGAGGCCGAGGCGCGAGCTTTGCAGGCGCTTGCCCTCTACCCGTGGCACGAAGCTGAGCGACGGGGCGGGGATCACCCAAATCTCCGCCGCGCAGAGCGCCGAGGAGCGTACATCGTCGACAAAGCGTGTCTCGGGCGGCTCGCCACTGAAGTCCGACAGCGCTTTTTCGTCGAAAAAGCGGGGCCGCACCAGGTAGCTCATCACACCCTGAAAGATGTCGACCTGGCGCGCACGGCGCAGGCGCGACGCGCGGATCGGGGCGGGGGGCTGCATGAACAGGTTGGAGCGGATCGTGGTCATCCGGTCGGTCAGGTCGGCGGGGGCGATCCAGCCGGCCATGGTCAGCGCGCGGTCCGGATGCGCGGCCGCCGCCGCCTCGTAATGCGCGACCATCCAGCGCGGATAGATCCGGTCGTCATCCACCACCAGAAGCGGGGTATCGGCAGGCTCGGACAGCACCGCGGGGATCAGCTTGGTGCCGGGGCCAAGATCGTCGGTGCGCCGGATGTCCAGCGCGGCGAGCCGCGTCAGGCGGTCCGGGACCTGATAGGGCCGATCCTCGCGCAGCGAATGGTGCGGCACGTTCAGGCGGATCCGCGCGGGCGGGCGGGTCTGGTCCAGCAGGCTTTTCAGCGTCGCGTCCAGCAGCTCGATACGCGAGGGCGTGGTGGTCAGCGTCACCACGATGTCCGACCGCGCCGCCGCGTGCTGCCAGCGCGCATCCAGCGCCGCCAGCGTCCGCCGCGACAGCCGCCATTCGCGCCACAGGTCGGCGGGCAGGCATTCGCCCTCGAACAGGTGATGCAGCCACGTTGCCAGCGCGGCAAGGCCCGCGAGGCCCGCAAGGGCTAGAAGGATCCAGATCGTCGTCACCCGCCCTTATTGCGGCGCGGGGCCGAGGCGCGCAAGCCGGTCGACGAGATCGGCATGCAGCGCCGCGCGCTCGTCCGGGGACAGGAACGCGCCCAGCTCCACCGTGCGGCCGGCGCCGGTGAGGGTCAGGTAATTCTCCACCGGGCGGCCATCCTCGTGCAGTTCAACCCGCAGCCAGTAGGGATTGGCCTGCCAGGTCTGTTCGGGCCGGCGCGGATCGCGGCGCACCAGCGTCACGAGGCCCGGGGCAAGCGTCAGATCCTCGCGCAATGTCCGGTCGCGCTGGTTGCGGCGGATCATCAGCCAGGTCGCCGCCAGCGCCCCCATGGCGAAGGGCAGCAGCCCCCACAGGATCGGCGAGCCGACCACCGCCAGCAGCGGCACCAGCAGCATGGCGAAGGTGATGCCGAAGAAGGCCGCGAACCCCTCGGGCGACAGCGACCGGTACGGCCAGGCCGTCAGATGCCAGGCGGGGCCGGTCGGGGCGTCGGGGTCTGATGTCCAGCGGTAGGGCATGGGCGGCCTGTCGGGGCGGGGCGCGAAAGCGGTCCCGGTCTCCTGTGGCGTTGGGGTCGGAACGCGAAGGGCCCCGCGCGCTGCGGGGCCCCTGTTGCTTGTCGTGTGCCGGGCCGGATCAGTGGGCCGCGTGCTTTTCCCAGTCCGACGGCTTCGGCAGCGTTTCGAACGTGTGCTCCGGCGGCGGGCTGGGCAGGGTCCATTCCAGCGTGTCGGCATGCTCGTTCCAGTAATTCGCCTCGGTCACGCGCTTGCCCTTGAACAGGGTCCAGAACACCACGCCGATGAAGAACACGAACGACGCGAAGGACAGGAACGCGCCCAGCGACGAGATCTTGTTCCAGTAGGCGAACGCCTCGGGGTAGTCGATATAGCGGCGCGGCATGCCCTGGCGGCCAAGGAAGTGCTGCGGGAAGAAGGTCAGGTTGACGCCGATGAACATCGTCCAGAAGTGCAGCTGACCGGCCCATTCGGGATATTGCCGCCCGCTCATCTTGCCGATCCAGTAATAGATGCCGGCAAAGATCGCGAAGGCGGCGCCGATGCTCATCACGTAGTGGAAGTGCGCGACGACGTAATATGTGTCGTGATAGGCCCGGTCCACCGGCGCCTGCGCCAGCACCACGCCGGTCACGCCGCCCACGGTGAACAGGAACACGAAGCCCATCGCCCACAGCATCGGCGTCTTGAACTCGATCGAGCCGCCCCACATCGTGGCGATCCACGAGAACACCTTGATGCCGGTGGGCACGGCGATGACCATCGTGGCCAGCATGAAATAGCTCTGCTGGGTGATCGACATGCCGACGGTGTACATGTGGTGCGCCCAGACCAGGAAGCCCAGCGCGCCGATCGCGATCATCGCCCAGACCATCGGCAGGTAGCCGAAGACCGGCTTGCGGCTGAAGGTGGCGACGATGTGGCTGATGATGCCGAAGCCCGGCACGATCACGATATACACTTCCGGGTGGCCGAAGAACCAAAGGATGTGCTGGTAGAGAACCGGATCGCCCCCGCCCGCCGCGTCGAAGAAGGTGGTGCCGAAATTGCGGTCGGTCAGCAGCATGGTGATGCCACCGGCCAGCACGGGCAGTGCCAGAAGGATCATCCAGGCGGTCACGAAGATCGCCCAGGCGAACAGCGGCACCTTGAACAGCGTCATGCCCGGGGCGCGCATGTTCAGGAAGGTGGTGATCATGTTGATCGCCCCCAGGATCGACGACGCGCCCGACAGGTGCACCGCGAAGATCGCGAGATCGGTGGAATAGCCGCCCTCGGTCGTGGAGAGCGGCGGATACAGCACCCAGCCGATCCCCGACCCCATCTGCCCGTTGCCGCCCGGCGAGAAGACAGAGGAGATCGCCAGCAGCGTGCCCGCCACGAACAGCCAGAAGGACAGGTTGTTCATCCGCGGGAACGCCATGTCCGGCGCGCCGATCTGGAGCGGCATGAAGTAGTTGCCGAACCCCCCGAACAGCGCCGGGATCACCACGAAGAACATCATCAGGATGCCGTGGCCGGTGACGAGCACGTTGAACAGGTGCCCGTTCGGCGTGCATTCCCCGGCGGCCGCCGCGGTCAGGCGCGCGCCTTCCATGCACATGTACTGCACGCCCGGATCCATCAGCTCCATGCGCATGTAGACGGTGAACAGCACCGAGATGAAGCCGAAGAACGCGCTGGCAAACAGATAGAGAATGCCGATGTCCTTGTGGTTCGTCGACATGAACCAGCGGACGAAGAAGTTGCGCTTGTCCTCGTGAGCGTGGCCGTGAATGGCGGCGTCGGCCATGGGTGCCTCCTGGGTTCCCGTTTCTGTCCTTATCCGCGGCTCCTCCCGACTCGGGCCGGACCGCCTGATTTGACAGTGTTTTAGTCCGCGACTCGCCGGCGGGCAACGCCCGATCTTTGATCTGTGTCAAACTTCTCGGTCCAGATTGTCGCAGGCAGCGCGGGGAAGGGGGTGCGCAAAAAGACGCCCGCGGCCGATGGCCGGGGCGTCAGGCAAGGGACAGGGAAGGGCCCGGGACAGGCCCCGTGGCATGTGGTGGCGTCAGCCGGCCACCGCGGCGAGTGGGACAATCAGGGCCATGCCAAGCCCCACCATCGTCAGGAACAGCATTTGAACTTTCATGTCTCGATCTCTCAATCAGTGCTTGAGTGATCAACGGCGCCGGCCGCAAAAGGTTCCCTGCACATGCGGGAAAAATCTGGCGGCGGAAGTGTGGGGTCGGATTTGTGAGAATGCCAACGTGTTTGCGTTAAGACGCTGTATTTCACTTCTGGTTCGGGTTAAAATATGCTGCAATCTATCTGCTAGATTGGATTCAAATATTTTGCCAAGCGCACGCTTCTTTTTCTTAATCTTGTTAATGGTCGTGTTGCTTAATGCGGCGCCTGGGTCCGTATATGCGCAGAGCACATCATCTTCAAAAGATAATCGTACCGGTCAATGGCGCATAATCAGGGGCGCTGAGGCTGTTAAGCTGAGCTTTAATGAGTTGTCGATCGACGAAAGAAAATTACTTCAGCGCACGCTCAAAGGTTTCGGTTGGTATGGATCGCCGTTATATGAAGGGAAAATTGACGGAGTTTTCGGATCAAAAACCCTGCTCGCGCTGAACCAGTTAGCATTTTTATGGTCTTTAGCGAAGGGATTTGAGCCGAATTTTGTTATCAAGGGGGACGAAGCGCTTTATCATCCGCAAACCATCGTATTGTTCTTTGATGACGTAATATCCGGAGAGATATACGAGCTAGTCCAGCCGGGGTTTTGCCATATGGAGGTATGCGTCCGGTGTGACCGGGCGTTGACTTTTAGCGTTGGTGCCAGTGCCAGGGTGCGAGTTCGTCGATGCGGTTG
>CANNFA010000010.1 GCA_947503765.1 uncultured Paracoccaceae bacterium
GAGGCAACGACCGCGCCCGAAAGTTCCGCGAACCCCGCCCAGCCGCCGAAGCCGCCGACCAGCACCAGCAGGACCAGCAGGCCGACCAGCAGGTGTCGGCGGACAGAGAGCGCGCCGCTCATGCCGTCCCCCCTGGCCCGGCGCCCTGCCGGACCTGCCGGTAATTCTGCAGCACCTCCTTCATCACCTTGTCGCGCGGCCCGAATGCGCGCCGGGCGCCGCCGTCGAGAACGAGCAGGGTATCGCATTCCTCGATCGCGGCAGGGCGATGCGCCATGATCATCACCGACCGCCCGTCCTCCTTGATCTGGCGGATCGCCCGGTTCAGGGCGGCCGATCCCTCGTTGTCGAGGTTGGAATTGGGCTCGTCCAGCACCAGAACCGCCGGATCGCCGTACATGGCGCGCGCAAGCCCGATGCGCTGCATCTGCCCCCCCGAAAGCCGCCCGCCGCCGCTGGTGACGCGGGTGTCGTAGCCATCGGGCAATTGCAGGATCATGTCATGCGCCGCGGCCTTCTTCGCGGCCTCGACCACCTTGGCAGGGTCGGGCGACAGGCTGAGCCGGGCGATATTCTCGGCGATGGTGCCGTCGAACAGCTGCACCCGCTGCGGCAGATAGCCGATATGGCCGCCAAGGATGTCCGGGTCGTAATTGTCGAGCGCCGCGCCATCGAGGCGGATCTTGCCGCCGGCGGGCCGCCAGACTCCGGTGATCGCGCGCGCCAGCGTCGACTTGCCGGACCCGGACGGGCCGATAACCCCCATCGCCTGGCCCGGCTCCAGCCGGAAGCTGACAAGGCGCAGCGTCGCAAGCGTCTCGCCCGGCGGGATCACCGTGACCTGTTCGGCGGAAAGCAGCGCCTTCGGGGCCGGAAGCGGCGTGCGCTCGGGCTCTTCGGGCACCTCGCCCAGCAGTTCGGCAAGGGTCTGCCAGCCGCGCGCCGCGCGCTGGATGTTGGCCCATTGCCCGATGGCGAGATCGAGCGGCGCCAGCGCCCGGCCCAGAAGGATCGACGCGGCGATCATCGCGCCGGGTGTCAGGTCGGCGGTCAGCACAAGGTACGCGCCGAGGCCCAGCATCGCCGATTGCAGGAACAGCCGGAAGGTCCGCGACAGGGTCGAGAACCCGCCACTGCGGTCGCTGCTGGCGATGCTGTGATCCAGCGCGCGCGAGCGGGCCGCGTGCCAGCGGCTGAACGTCGCCTCGCGCATCCCGAGGGCGCGGATCAGTTCCGCCTCGTTGCGGATCTGGTCGGCCATGTGTTCCGCCCGCTGTGTGGCGATACCGGCCTCCTGCACGGGGGCCGATGTGCGGATCTGGTTGAGGATCGTCACCCCGATGAGCAGTGATCCGCCAACTACGGCAAGCCCGCCCAGCCACGGATGGAACAGGGCGATCCCGATCAGGAAGACCGGCGTCCACGGAATGTCGAACAAGGCCGCGAAGACCGGCGAGGCCAGAAGGCGCTGCACCGATTCCAGGTCGCGCAGCGCATTCGCCGCCCCGCCCGGCCCGTGAGCCAGCGAGGCCTTGCGCAGAACGGCCGCGAAGACACGCGAATCGAGCCGCGACTGGAACCGCGCGCCGATCCGCGCCAGGACGCGGCCGCGCACGAAATCCAGAAGGCCCATCATCGCGAACAGGAAGGCCATGACAAGGACAAGCGCCAGAAGCGTCGCCTCCGACCGGCTGCCCAGAACACGGTCGTAGACCTGCAGCATGAACAGCGGGCCGGTCAGCATCAGAAGGTTCACGAAAAAGCTGAACACCGCCACGAAGACGAACAGATGACGGCTTTCGCCGCGCGCGGCGCGAAGCTCGGCCAGACCGGCCCTGATGTCGCCTTTGCGCAGTCCTGCCATGTCCGGTTTCGCCTTCGAGGTTACGACATGCGGGCCGCTTCGGCCCGCTGTCTCCTTATGGTCACAACACTTCCTTGTGAAAGGGATAATATCTGTGTCTCGCCGCGTCTTGCATTATCTGATATTCCAACCGAACCGAAACCCATCCGGCGGCCTGTTGACATGATGCCCACACGTTTCCTCTCGCGCCAGCTGGTCGTGCTTTCGCTGGCAGGTCTGCTTGGTGCCTGCGCCGCGCCCGAGATATCGCAGACGATCAACGATCCCTACGAGGAACAGAATCGCGCGGTGCACGAGTTCAACAAGCAGGTCGACACCGCGATTCTGAAACCGCTGATGGGCGGCGGGTCCGGCGGCGACGGGAAGCCCGGTTTCGCGATGCGGACGGTCGGCAATTTCGCCGGCAACATCGACACGCCGCGCATGGTTGTGAACGATGTGCTTCAGGCCAACCCGGACGATGCCGCGCACAATTTCATGCGATTCCTGATCAACTCGACCTTCGGGATCGCGGGTCTTTTCGACCCGGCGACCGCCTGGGGCCTGCCCGAGCGGCCCAGCGATTTCGGCGAGACGCTGCATGTCTGGGGTGCCGACGAGGGCGCCTATGTCGAGCTGCCGCTGCTTGGCCCCTCGACCTCGCGCGATACGGCGGGGCGGGTTGTCGATTTCTTCATGAACCCGGTGCGCCTGGCGGTGCCGACGCCCGAGCGCTACGGGGTGACGGCGGCACGGATCGTGGCGGCGATGACGTCGCGGTCGGAATATGGCGAGGCGATCGACGACGTGCTGTACGGCAGCGCCGACAGCTACGCGCAGACGCGATTGCTGTATTTGCAAAGCCGCCGCTTCCAGCTAGGTCAGACGGTAACGGCGGAGGAGGTTGATCCCTTCGCGCTCGACACTGAAGGATTTTAGCGATGTTTCCGATTTCACGGCGGGCATTCATGGCGTCCGCTGCGGCCCTTCCGATACTGACCGTGCCCGCGCTGGCCCTCACCGAATCGAGCGCCAAGGCGCTGGTCGACCGGGTCGTGGCCGAGATCAACCAGATCATCTCGGCCGGGGGGTCCGAGGCGACGATCATCAACCGCTTCGAAGGCATCTTTCAGCGGTATGCGGATCGCCCCTATATCGCCGCCTATGCGCTTGGCCCGGCGGCGCGGCAGGCGTCGCAGGCGCAGCGCGCGGCGTTCTCGAACGCGTTCGGCGCCTATCTGACGGCCAAGTACGGCCGCCGGTTCCGCGAATTCGTCGGCGGCCGGGTCGTCGTGCAGCGTGCGCAGGCGGTCAAGAACTGGGTCGAGGTCAAGTGCGTGGTCCAGCTTGCCGGACGCGCGCCGTTCGACGTGACCTTCTACATCTCGGACCGGACCGGGCGCGATCTGTTCTTCAACATGACCGTCGAAGGCGTCAGCCTGCTGCTGACCGAGCGCGAGGAGATCGGCGCGATGCTGGACCAGAACCGCGGCAATATCGACGCGGTGACGGCCAATCTGCGCCGGATGACCTGAGCGGGGACGGCCGGACCCGGCAGGCCCGAAGGGCCGCGCTTCCGACCTGGCGGCCCACCCGGCCGCATCGGCAGGATTTGCGTATTTGGAACGAGAAGAAGGTGCAGGTTGCCGAATGGGGGCCCGCGCCTGCGCTATTGCGGAACGCCAAGGATGTTGTCGAGCACGTCGCGGATGATCCGGTCGGCGGTTCCGCTGCCGCCGTTTCCGGGGCGCGGCCGGGTGTCGCCGGCGGGCGGCGCGGGTTCGGGTGTCGGGGCGCGGCGCGGGGTCAGTTGGCCGGGGGTGATCATCGGCAGGGGCCGCGCCGGCAGATCCGCATGGACGCGCAGCATGACCTCGCGCCAGATCTCTGCCGGCAGGCCGCCGCCGGTGACACCGGAAAGCGGCGTGTTGTCGTCATAGCCCATCCAGACGCCCGCGACGTAATCGGCGGTGAAGCCAAGGAACCACGCATCGCGCGCCGCCTGCGTGGTGCCGGTCTTGCCCGCGACCTCGCGACCGGGAAGCCGGGCACGCCCGCCGGTGCCGCGCGCGACGACCTGGTTCATCATGTAGACCAGTTGCCGCGCCGCCTGTTGCGAGATCACCCGCTCGCCCAGCCCGCCGGCCTTGTCCATCAGCGGCGCGTCGTCGCCGATCAGGCGCAGCTCGACCAGCCCGTAGGGCGTGACCGACGAGCCGCCGTTCAGGATGCCGGCAAAAGCACCGGTCATTTCCAGCAATGTCGATTCGGATGTCCCGAGTGCCAGCGCCGGGCCGACCGCCAGATCGCTGGCGATGCCGAAATCCTCTGCCACCGTGCGCACCTTGTCGCGGCCCACCGCCTCGGACACGCGCACCGCGGCGGTGTTGATCGAGCGGGCCAGCGCCTCGATCAGGGTGATCTCGCCCAGGTAGTCGCGGGTGTAGTTCTTGGGCGACCAGGGGCCCGATCCGGGGATGTTGATGGTCAGCGGCGCGTCCATCACCGTGTCGTCCATCCGCCAGCCCAGCTCCAGCGCGGTGGCATAGACGAACGGCTTGAACGCGCTGCCGGTCTGGCGTTTCGCCATGATCGCGCGGTTGAACTGGCCGGCGATGCCCTTGAACCTGCGGCCGCCGACCATGGCGCGCACGGCGCCGTCCGCGGACATGATGACGATCGCCGCCTGCGCCTTTGAGCCTTCCTTCAGCTTTTCGTCCAGCACCGCGCGCAGGGCCTCTTCGGCGACCGTCTGGATGCGCTGGTCGAAGGTGGTGCGGATCACCACGTCCTCGGTCGTCTCGCGGGTCAGGAAACCGGGGCCGCTATCCATCACCCAATCGGCGAAATAGCCGCCGGCGCGTGCCTCGGCGGCGGCCGAAAGCTCTGCCGGCGCGCCCGAGGCATGGGCATATTCGCGGTCGTTCAGGTAGCCCTGGTCGTGCATCAAGGCCAGCACCACGGCGGCGCGGTCCTGCGCGCGTTGCAGGTTGTTGGTCGGCGCGAACCGCGACGGCGCGGTCAGAAGGCCCGCCAGCATCGCCGCTTCGGGGGCGTTCACTTCTGCCGCCGACTTGCCGAAATAGCGCTGCGCCGCCGCCTCGAAGCCGTGCGCGCCGGCCCCCAGATAGGCGCGGTTGAGGTAGATCGAGAGGATCTCGTCCTTGGAGTATTTCCACTCCAGCGCGAAGGCATAGGGCATTTCCTTGATCTTGCGCCACATGGTGCCGCGCCGGCAATCGGCCTCGTAGGCGGTCTTCGATTCCCACTCATCCGGATCGTAGGGCGTGCCGAGGCACAAGAGCTTGGCGACCTGCTGCGTGATGGTGCTGCCGCCATGGCCGGAAAACGGGCTGCGCCCTTCGCGCAGGTTGATGGCGATGGCGCCGGCGATGCCGCGCGGGCTGACACCGAAATGCCGGTAGAACCGCTTGTCCTCGGTCGCGACCACCGCGTCCTTGAGAATTGGCGAAATGGCCTGCGCGTCGATCTTGCCGCCGAACTGCTCGCCGCGCCACGCAAAGACGTCGCCATGCCGGTCCAGCAGTGTCACCGAGCCGCGTGTGCGCCCGTCGATCATCTCGTTCAGTGGCGGCAGCTGGCTGTGGAAATAGTAGGTGGCGGTCCCGATCAGCAGCAGCACCACGGCGATGCCGGCAAACGCCGTGCGCAGCACGATGCGCAGGATCCATGCGACGATGCGGCGAAAGAAGCCCACGATGCCGCCCCGTTTCCCAGCGGACTTGCGCCCGCGCCGGGACTTCGCGGGGGCTTTCGCCTTGGACCTTGCGCCCGCCTTGCCCTTGGCCGGCGCCTTTTTCCGGGGCCGTTTGTCGGCCACAAGGGGCGGCCGTTTGCGTCCTGTCCCGCTCATGTCGTGGATCTGCTACTCGATTGGCATTGTTTTCGGCACGATACCTGCCCGCGGGCGGTTTGTGGAGCCATGAGCGACACACGAGCGCGTGTTTTTGACCTGCCGTGTCTTCCTGGGACGTCGAACGCAGCGGGGTTGCCGCGCGGGGGAGCTACTTCTTCTCCACCCGCTTGGGCGCGCCGGTGGACATGTCGGTGCCGACATAGGGCAGGCCGGCCTGTTTCCAGGCGCCGAACCCGCCGTCCATGTGGGTGGCGGGCTGCACGCCCTTGGCGGCGCATTTCTGCGCCACGTTGCCCGACCGCGCGCCGGAGCCGCAATAAAGCACCAGCCGCTTGCCCTGCTGCGACGGCAGCTTGTCGGCCTGGAAG
This sequence comes from uncultured Paracoccaceae bacterium, assembly GCA_947503765.1. GTDB lineage: Bacteria > Pseudomonadota > Alphaproteobacteria > Rhodobacterales > Rhodobacteraceae > Psychromarinibacter. Next base: position 6,089 of record CANNFA010000010.1, read on the forward strand.
AACGGCATCGGCAGAAGCAGCGCGCCCTCGACATGTTCGAACATGTATTCCTGCGGCGTGCGCACGTCGATCAGGGCGATCTCGCCCCTTTCATAGGCTTCCCAGACCTCTTCGGGGCTCCAGGTATCGATTGCCGCATCGCCGGTCGTTTCGGTTGTCATCGCATCGCTCCTTCAGAACTTGTTGGCCGGGATCTTGAAGTAATGGCTGCCATCGGCTTCCGGCTCGGGCAGGCGGCCGCCGCGCAGGTTGACTTGCAGCGCGAACAGCATCCGGTCCGGCAGGTCGAGCGTGGCGTCGCGCGCGTCGCGCAGGGCCACATATTCGGCCTCGGACACGCCGCCGCCGACATGGGTGTTGTGCGCGCGGTGCTCGGCCACCGTCGCCTCCCAGGCGGGATCCTCGCGGTCGCCGACGGGCGGATAATCGTGGCCGATGAACAGGCGGGTGTCTTCGGGCAGCGACAGGATTTCCTGGAGCGAGCGGTACAGCTCAACCGAAGAGCCGCCGGGGAAATCGGCGCGCGACGTACCGGCATCGACATGCATGAAGGTGTCATGCACGAAAGCGGCATCGCCCACGACATAGGTGATCGAGCCCAGCGTATGACCGGGCGACAGTATCACCCGCACGTCCAGATCGCCGATGCGGAACGTGTCGCCATGCGCGAACAGGCGGTCGAAATCGCGGTCCGGATCATAGGCGCCGGGCGTGTGGTAAAGCGATTCCCACAGCGTGCCGATCTCGCGCACCTTCTCGCCGATGGCGGTAGGCGCGCCGGTCTGCTGCTTCAGCCAGGCCGACGCCATGAGGTGATCTGCATGCGGGTGGGTGTCGAGGATCCACTGAACCTCCAGCCCTTCGCGCCGCACGAAATCGAGGATCTCCTGCGCGCTGTCGGTGCGGGTCCGGGCATGGGCCGGGTCGAAATCCAGCACCACGTCGATCAGTGCCGCCTTCTTGGTGGCCTCGTCGATGGCGACATACTGGCAGGAGCCGGTGGCCTCTTCGTAGAACCCGACGACCCGGGGCGATCCGGGGCCGCCGGAGGGGCTTTCGCGTGTGAACATGTGCCTCACCTTTTCGGTATTCGGTTCGGCCACACATATTCTGCCAGAAGAATGTGTAAAGGGTCAGGCCCCGGATTCGACGATCGCCCTGGCAAGGATCGGCACAGTCTTCGCGTTCAGCCCGGCGATGTTGATGCGGCTGTCGCCGACCATGTAGATGCCGTTCTGCTCGCGCATCGTCTCTACCTGCTCGGGTGTCAGGCCCAGCCGGCTGAACATGCCGCGATGCTGCGCGACAAAGCCGAAGCGGTCCGACCCGGTCAGGCGGCGCAGTTCGTTCGCCAGTTGCTCGCGCAGGGCGAGCATGCCCTGCCGCATCTCCTCCAGCTCGGCCTGCCAGTCGGCGCGCAGCGCGTCATCGGCTAGGATCATCGACACAAGCCGCGCCCCGTGATCGGGCGGGAACGAGAAGTTCTGCCGGTTGATATGGTTCAGGTTGCCCTGGGCGATGGGCGTTTTCGCGGCATCGCGCTGCACCGCCATCAGCACGCCGGCGCGTTCGCGGTACACACCGAAATTCTTGGAACAGGAGGCCGCGATCAGCACTTCGGGGCAGGTGGAGGCGACATGGCGGGTGCCGGCGGCGTCCGCCTCCAGCCCGTCGCCGAAGCCTTGGTAGGCGATGTCGATCATCGGCAGCGCGCCGCGTTCGTTCAGCAGGTCGGCCACCGTGCCGAATTGCGTCAGGTTCAGGTTGGCGCCGGTCGGGTTGTGGCAGCAGCCGTGCAGCAGCACCACGTCGCCCGGCTTCACCGCGCCCAGATCGGCGATCATCCCGTCGAAATCGACGGCGCAGGTCGCATCGTCGAAATAGCGGTATTCGCGCATGGGGATGCCCATGTGCTTCAGGATCGACAGGTGGTTCGGCCAGGTCGGCTGCGACGCCCAGACGGTCACGTCCGGGTTGGCCATGCGCGCCAGATCGAACGCCTGCCGCACCGCGCCGGTGCCGCCCGGCGTGGCGGCGGCGGCGACGCATTCGGCCGGGACGGCATCGCCCAGCACCAGCGCGCGCATCCCGCCGGTAAAGCCTGGATCACCCGCCAGCCCGGTATAGGACTTGGTCGTCTCGGTCTCCCAAAGCTGTTTCTCGGCGGCCTTCACGGCGCGCATCACCGGGGTGACGCCTTCGGCATTCTTGTAGACGCCGACGCCCAGATCCACCTTGGTCTCGCGCGGGTCGGCCTTGTAAAGTTCCATCAGCATCAGGATCTTGTCCTTCGGCTGGTCTTTCAGCTGTTCAAGCATGGGTCGGCCTTTCCTGTACGGTCAGTCGGGAAACCGCGCCGGGTCGCGGTCGCGCGTCAGCACGCGGGTCCGGTCCTCGCGCCGCACGACCTCGAAGCCCACCTTCTGGTAGAGCGCGAGCGCGCGGGGATGGTCCAGCGTGCAGGTGTTCACGGTCATTCGTTCGGTGCCGGGCATGTCCCAGGCGCCCAGAACGGCGGTCTTCAGCAGCCAGGTTCCCAGCCCGCTTCCCACCGCCTCGGGCACCAGCCCGAAATAGGCCAGCTCCACCGTGCCGGCCTCGCGGGCGTCGAGCAGGTAGAACCCGTGCGGCCACCCGGCGCGGTGCAGCGTCCACAGCGTCACGCCGGGATCGTCCAGCGTTTCGCGCAGTTCTGCCTCCGGCACGGCATGGATGTCTTCCCAGGAATATTCGCGGCCCACCGCGTCATAGAGCGACAGCAGGTACCAGACGGGCGGCGTTTCCGCCGCGATCAGGCTTGCGGGGCGACCGGCCGGTTGCGGCGGGTGCGGCCATGTCGGCCGCGCGGTCATCTCGAGAAAGGTGACGGTATAGGCGACTTCGTCTCCGGCCCTGGCGCGCATCATCCGGTCTCCACCTTGAGATCTCCATACATGCCCCATTCGGACCACGACCCGTCATAGACCGAATGGCGGTCATGGCCGAGCCGCTCCAGCGCCAGATCGACGATCCCCGCCGTGACGCCAGATCCGCAGGTGGAAATCACCGGCTTGCGCAGATCGACGCCGGCGGCGTCGAAGGCCGCGCGCAGGCCCTGTTCGTCCTTCATCGTGCCGTCCGGGTTCAGAAGCTGCGCGTAATGCACGTTGCGCGAGCCGGGGATATGGCCCGAGCGCAGGCCAGCGCGCGGCTCCGGCGCCTCGCCGCGGAACCGGGCGGGGCCGCGGGCATCCACGATCTCGTGGTCGCGCAGCTTGGCGGCGGCGGCGACCTGGGTCACGTCGCGCACGAGGTGGTTCTGCACGGACACGGTGATGTGCCGGTCGCGCATCAGGGGGGGCATGTCCTCGACCGGGCGCCCCTCGGCCTGCCATTTGGGAAAACCGCCATCCAGCACGGCGATGTCGGTCTTGCCCATCAGGCGGAACAGCCACCACACGCGCGCGGCGGAAAACAGCCCGGCGCCGTCATAGACCACCACCTGATGCCCGTCGCCGACGCCCATCGCGCGCATCCGGCTGATGAACTTTTCCGGCGGCGGCGCCATGTGCGGCAGGTCGGAGCGCGCATCGCTCAGCGCGTCGATGTCGAAAAACCGCGCGCCGGGGATGTGGGCGGCGTCGTATTCGGCGCGGCCGTCGCGGCCCATGTCGGGCAGGTACCACGACCCGTCGAGGATCCGCAGATCGGGATCGTCCATGTGCCGTGCCAGCCACTCGGTCGAGACCAGCGTTTTCGGGTCGTCCTGTGCCATCCGGCGCTCCCTGCCGTGCCTTGCGTCTGCCTATCGCCGCCGCCGCTCGAGGGCAAGACCGCGGACCGTCGGCGCGCGGCGCGATGCCGGTTGCAAATGCCCGCCCCTTCGACCACGCTTCGCGGTGACATTCGCCAAGGGAGCCTGCCGATGAAAACCCGCGCCGCCGTTGCCACCGCCGCCGGAAAACCGCTCGAGATCATGGACGTGAACCTTGACGGCCCGCGCGCCGGCGAGGTGCTGGTCGAAATCCGCGCGACCGGCATCTGCCACACCGACGAGTTCACCCTGTCCGGTGCCGATCCCGAGGGGCTGTTCCCGGCGATCCTGGGCCATGAGGGCGCGGGCGTGGTGATGGAGGTCGGCGCGGGCGTGACCAGCCTGAAGCCCGGCGATCACGTCATCCCGCTTTACACGCCCGAATGCCGGGAATGCGAATACTGCCTGAACCCCAAGACCAACCTGTGCCAGTCGATCCGCGAGACGCAGGGCAAGGGGCTGATGCCCGACGGCTCGTCGCGCTTTTCCACGCTCGATGGCGATCCGATCCTGCATTACATGGGCTGTTCGACCTTCGCCAACCACACCGTCCTGCCGGAGATCGCACTGGCCAAGGTCCGCGAGGACGCGCCGTTCGACAAGATCTGCTATATCGGCTGCGGCGTGACCACCGGGATCGGCGCTGTCGTCAACACCGCCAAGGTCGAGATCGGCAGCCGCGCCGTGGTGTTCGGGCTGGGCGGTATCGGGCTGAACGTGATCCAGGGGCTGCGGCTGGCCGGGGCGGATCAGATCGTCGGTGTCGATCTGAACCCCGACAAGAAGCCGATGGCCGAACGCTTCGGCATGACGCATTTCGTGAACCCGTCCGAGGTGGAGGGCGATCTTGTTCCCTACCTCGTGAACCTGACCGGGGGCGGCGCGGACTACACCTTTGACGCGACCGGCAACGTGCAGGTGATGCGCACTGCGCTGGAATGCGCGCACAAGGGCTGGGGCGAGAGCATCATCATCGGCGTTGCGCCGGCGGGCGCGGAAATCTCGACGCGCCCGTTCCAGCTTGTCACCGGGCGGGTCTGGAAGGGCACCGCGTTCGGCGGCGCGCGCGGGCGCACCGACGTGCCGCGCATCGTCGACTGGTACATGGACGGCAAGATAGAGATCGACCCGATGATCACCCACACGATGGGTCTCGAGGATATCAACAAGGGGTTCGATCTGATGAATGCCGGGGAATCGATCCGTTCCGTGGTGGTTTATTGATCCTGCGCGAGGCCGGGGAAGGCGACCGCGCCGCGATCTGGAACATGCTCCGGCCCGTCTTCCGGGCCGGCGACACCTACACGGTGGATGCGGACATATCCGAAGCGGATGCGCTGGCCTTCTGGTTCGCGCCGGAAGGCCGCGTCTTCGTCGCGGAGGAAAGCGGTGCACCGCTGGGCACCTACTACATCCGGCCGAACAAGGCGGGCGGCGGGGCGCATGTGGCCAATTGCGGCTACGTCACCGCGGCCGAGGCACAAGGGCGCGGCGTGGCGCGGGCGATGCTGGCCCACTCGCTGGACATGGCGAAAGCGATGGGCTTTCGGGCGATGCAGTACAATTTTGTCGTCGCCTCCAACACGCGCGCGATCCGAACCTGGGAACGGGCGGGATTCGAGACCGTGGGCCGACTGCCCGGCGCGTTCCTGCATCCTTCGCAGGGCTACGTCGATGCGCTGGTGATGTACCGCGATCTGACGGGGACGGCCTGACCGCACGTGAACGCAATCTCGGCGCCATTTCCCCCGCCGCCGCGCCATGCTAGGCCCCCGCTAAACTCAAGGAGCGTGTCATGGCCGAGTCCCGTCCCCTTTATGCCGTCCTGATCGACGCCGATAACATCCCGGCGAAATTCGCGGCACCGATCCTCAAGGAAATCACCACCTTCGGAGAACCGGCGCTGCGCCGGGTCTATGGCGACTGGTCGTCGGGCCGGCTGGCCGGCTGGGCGCGCGAGGTGCGCTCGCTCGGCCTCGTGGCGCATCAGGAAAGCGCCAACACCACCGGCAAGAATGCCAGCGATATCGGGCTGGTGATCGACGCGATGGACATCCTGCACACGGGGCGGTTCGACGGCTTCGTGCTGGTGTCGTCCGACAGCGATTTCACCTCGCTGGCCAACCGGATCCGCGAGCAGGGAATGGACGTGATCGGCATCGGCGAAGGCAAGGCGCCGGAAAGCCTGCGCAATGTCTGCAACCGGTTCATCATGATCGAGAACATCGTCGAAGAGCCGGAGCCGGCGAAGGGAACGCCGCCGCAGGGCAAGAAGAACCCGACCAACGCCGTGCCGCTGATCCTCAAGGCGATGGACAAGATCCAGCAGGACGACGAATGGTATGCGCTGGGCCAGATCGGTCAGTACATCACTGCCGACAGCCCCGATTTCGACACCCGCACCTATGGCAAGCGCAAGCTGTCCGACCTTGTCGAGGAACTGAAACGGTTCGAGACGCGCAAGATCGGCAACCAGCTGCATGTGCGCCGCCTCGACTGACGGGGCGGTGCGGGCGCAAGGCTGCGGCGCGGCGCCCGGTCAGGCCGCGCCGTAGCGGGCCATGAACGTCTCGACCGCGCCCCGGATCACGCGGTCGATCTCGTCATCGGCAAAGCCGGGCGCGATTCCCATGATCCACTTTATGTGCAGCGACGCCTTGCACAGCGCGATGAACTGGTCGGCGGCAAGGTCGGTATCCGCGATCTGCCGCAATTCCCCTGCGGCGCTGCGGTCGCGCAGATAGGCGGCGATGGCGTCCCGCGCCATGGCCGGTCCGGACGCATAGAACGCCTCGCCGATCTCGGGAAAGCGGCCCGCCTCGGCCACCGCGATCCGGTAGGATTGGCGACCGAACTCGGACAGGAAAAACCGCACCATGGTCGATGCCGCCTCGAACAGGACCACTTCGGGCGGGCGGGAAATGTCGATCCGGGCGATCGCGGCATCCGCCTGGCGCTGGCATTCGCGCTTTGCGATTTCCATGAACAGGCGCCGTTTGTCGGGAAAATAGCTGTACAGCGTCGCCTTCGACACCTTTGCGGCGCGGGCAATGGCATCGACGCTGGCGCCGTCATAGCCGTCGGCGACGAACACCGCGCGGGCCCCGTCGATCACCTGTTCGAATTTCCGGCCGTGCCGAATCGCACCCGTTTGCGCGTTCATCCCCACCCCCGATACCGCCCGGCCCATACATAAACCGAACGGTTCAGTTTCGGCAAGGAACCACGGCCGCGACACGAAAACGCTTGCGGAACGCGAGCGAGCGCATAGTTTAGAACAATTCTAAATCGGAGGCCCCATGCTACCGCAACTCTCGAACCGCCGACGGTTCTCGGACCTGACCGAGCAGGAAATCCTTGCGCTGGCGATCTCGTCCGAGGAGGACGACGCGCGTATCTACCGGCATTATGCCGAGCGGCTGCGCGGCGACTTCCCGGCCAGCGCCGCGATCTTCGACGGCATGGCCGAGGAAGAGGACGGGCACCGCGCGGCCCTGATCGAATTGCACCAGAAGCGGTTCGGAGAGGTCATTCCGCTGATCCGCCGGGAACATGTGGCGGGGTATTATGCGCGCCGGCCGGTCTGGCTGGCGGAAACCATGAGCCTCGAGCGGATGCGCGAGGAAGCGGCCGGGATGGAGCGCCAGGCCGAAGCCTTCTACCGCAAGGCGGCACAGCGCACCGGGGATGCGGCGACCCGCAAGCTGCTGGGCGATCTGGCCGCCGCCGAGGCGGCGCACGAAACCCGCGCAGGCACGCTCGAGGCCGAGCATCTGGGCGATGACGCGCGCGGCGAAGAGGACCGCCGCTCGCACCGGCAGTTCGTTCTGACCTGGGTGCAGCCGGGGCTTGCCGGGCTGATGGACGGATCGGTCTCGACGCTGGCACCGATCTTCGCCACCGCCTTTGCCACGCATGACACATGGACCACCTTCCTTGTCGGCCTGGCCGCGTCCGTCGGCGCCGGCATCTCGATGGGCTTTACCGAGGCGGCGTCGGATGACGGCGAATTGTCGGGCCGCGGATCGCCCGTCAAGCGCGGCATCGCGTCGGGGGTGATGACCACGCTGGGCGGGCTGGGCCATGCGCTGCCCTACCTGATCCCGCATTTCTGGACCGCCACGATCACCGCCATCGTCATCGTGTTCATCGAACTCTGGGCAATCGCGTGGATCCAGAACCGGTTCATGGACACGCCATTCTGGCGCGCGTCCTTCCAGGTGGTGCTGGGCGGTGCGCTGGTCTTTGCGGCGGGGGTGCTGATCGGCAGCGGGTGACCGGTTTTGGCCGCGAAATGACCTTGGCAGACCCCGGCAGCACCATATTCACGCCGCCATCGCCGCATAGCGTCGGCCGATGGGTAATTGTATCACCGGAGTATCGGTATGACTTTCTGCGGGAAACTAGTGGATTTCGGGCGCGACGAAAGCGGCGCGATCTCTGTCGACTGGGTGGTGATCACCGCGGCGATCATGGGAATATCGCTTGCGGTTCTGAACACGATGGGCGGCGCAACCCACGACTACGCGGAAGCCATCGAGACCACGATGGACAGCAAGGGCATCGCCACCTACTGACCTTTCCCGGCAGGTCTCGTCGCGTTCGATCCTTCAGGGCGGGCGCGGCGCGGGCCGGTCGCCCAGCGATCATCGCTAAAGGGACGTGTTTCACCGGCACCATTCGGCGTGCGGCCGGGCCCCCGCGCGCCCGCCGCTCTCGAAGGCAGCCATTCCGCTGCGGCGCGCAAGCTGTTAAGGGCGCGGCATGGTTGCGATCTTTCTTGAAACCCTGCCGTTTTTCCTGCTGATCGGCGTCGGCTATGGCGCCGCGGCGACAGGGTTCTTTTCGGAGGCCGCCGCCGCCGCGCTGACCCGGTTCGTGTTCTACTTCGCGCTCTCGGCGATGCTGCTGCGATTCTCCGCCAACCTGCATTTCGGCGAGGTGTTCGATCCGCGCTTCATGGGCGTCTACCTGGCGGCGACGGGGGCGGTCTATGCGCTGGTGACGGCGGTCGCCATGTGGCGCCGGTTGTCCGTGGCCGAAGCCGCGGTCGAGGCGCAATGCGCCGCCATCGGCAATACCGGCTTTCTGGGCCTGCCGATGCTGGCCGTGCTGATGGGCGAGGCGGCGGTCGGGTTCATCATGATGATCCTGGCCGTCGATCTGCTGGTCTTCGGCTCGCTGATCGTGATCCTGATCACCGGCAGCCGCGCCGGCCTGACCCCGCGCGTGGTCCGCTCGGTGGGGCTGGGGCTGGTAAGCAACCCGATGCTGGTGGCGATCTTCCTGGGCTTTTCCATCTCGGCCCTCGCACTGCCGATCCCCGGCCCGGTCAACGAGTTCCTGGCGTTGCTGGGCGATGCGGCGACGCCCGGCGCGCTGTTCGCCATCGGCGCGTCGCTGGCGGGCAAATCGGCCGAGCGGATCAGCGTGGCAAGCTGGCTGAGCTTCGGCAAGCTGGTGCTGCATCCGGGCGCGGTGGCGCTGGCCGCGCTGGTGATCTGGCCGCTGGAGCCTTACGCCGCCGCCGTGATGATCGCCTCTGCCGCGCTGCCGACGGCGGGCAACATCTATATGCTGGCCGCGCATTACGGCGTGGCACCGCAACGTGTGTCGGCGACGATCCTGCTGTCCACCGCCGCGTCCATCGTCACGGTGTCGCTGGTGCTTGCCTGGCTTGCCCAGCGCAGCGCCTTCCCGTAGCACGGGATCAGGACGGCCGGAACAAGCGGCCGGGAAACGGAGTATCGTCATGGAAACGAAATCGGAAAACGCATGTTTCGGCGGGGTTCAGGGGGTCTACGCGCATAAGGCCGCGACGACGCAATGCGACATGACCTTCGGCCTCTATCTGCCGCCTCAGGCGAAGGATGGCGATGTGCCGGTCCTGTGGTTCCTGTCGGGCCTGACCTGCACGCATGAGAACGCGATGACCAAGGCCGGCGCACAGGCCTGGGCCGCCGAGGCGGGGATCGCGCTCGTCTTTCCCGACACCTCGCCGCGGGGCGAGGGTGTGGCCGACGACGATGCGTTCGATCTGGGGCAGGGTGCCGGTTTCTACGTCAATGCCACGCAAGCCCCCTGGGATCCGCATTACCGGATGTGGGACTACATCACCGACGAATTGCCGAAACTGCTGTTCGGGGAATTTCCGCTGAACCCCGACCGGCAGGCGATCACCGGCCATTCCATGGGCGGGCACGGGGCGCTGACCATGGCGATGCGGCTACCGGGGCGGTTCCGGTCCGTCTCTGCCTTCTCGCCGATCTGCAACCCGACCAAAAGCGACTGGGGCCGCAAGCAGTTCACCGCCTATCTGGGCGAGGATGCCGGTCAATGGGCGGCACATGATGCCAGCCTGCTGATGGCCGAAAGCGGCTTTGACGGGCCGATGCTGCTGGACACGGGCACCGAGGATCAGTTCATCGACCTGCTACGCCCCGAGGCGATGGCCGCCGCGATCGCCGAGCGGCGGCAACAGGCGGTGTTCCGGATGCAACCGGGATACGATCACAGCTATTTCTTCGTGGCCTCCTTCATGGCCGATCACGTCGCGTTCCATGCCGAGGCGCTGCTGGATTAGCCCGTGGGCAGGATGCAGGGCAGGTTCTGAATGGGGGGGCTGGACGATCTTCGCGCGCGCTGGGCACGGTTTGCCGATGCGCGCCAGCGCGCGCCGTCCTACACGCTGTTCACCCACGCGCTGCCCGGCTTTCCGCTGCCAAGGCGCGCGCCGTTGTCCGATCCGCCGCCGGTCGTGGCGATCCTGACGCCGTGCAAGAACGCGATGCGCGAGCTGCCCGGATACGCCGCGCTGATCCGCGCGCTGGACTACCCGAAGGACCGGCTGCACTGGACCCTGCTGGAAGGGGATTCGACCGACGCGACCCGCGATGCGGCAAATGCGATGCTGGCAGAGGCGCGGGGCTATGCCGGCACCCGGCTGATCAGGCTCGATCTCGGGCTCGATCACGCGACGGGCTGCACCGGCAACCGGACCCGTGCGGACATTCAGCGCGCCCGCCGCGCCGGGATCGCGCGCTGCCGCAACCGGCTGCTGGAGGCGGGGATGAAGACCGGCGCGGAGTATCTGCTGTTCGTCGACGTGGACATGGCCGCGATCCCGCCCGATGCGCTGTGCCGGGCGCTGGAATGGCGCGCGCCGATCCTGGCGGCAAACTGCCTGACCCATGACGGCGCGCGGATCTTCGACCGCAATTCGTTCCTCTACACTGCGCCTGTCTCCGACCGCTCGGCGCGGCGATACGTGACAGGCGGGCTGTACCAGCCGCCGACCGGGTTCTTTCGCCACTATCCTGATCCGGAGGGACCGGAAGAGATCGCGCCGCTGTCCTGTGTCGGCGGCACCTTCCTGCTGATCCGGCGCGACGTGATCGCGGCGGGGGCGGACTTTCCCGAAACGCCCTACCAGCTTCATATCGAGACGGAAGGCTTCGCCCTCAAGGCCGCCGATCTGGGCTTCGGCAGCTTCATGGCGCCGCGCCTTGTCGTGCGGCACGGGCCGAACTGATGATCTATGTCGATGCCGATGCCTGCCCCGTCAAGGACGAGGTCGAACGCGTCGCCACGCGGCACCGCACCCCTGTCAGGATGGTGGCCAATGGCGGGTTGCGCCCGTCGCGAAACCCTTTGGTCGAGACGGTTTTCGTCCCCGAAGGCCCCGACGTGGCCGATATCTGGATCGCCGAGCGCGCGGGGCCGGGCGACGTGGTGGTGACGGGCGATATCCCGCTGGCCGCGCGCTGTGTCGCGGCGGGGGCCGAGGTGCTGAAACACAATGGCGAGCAGCTGAACGCCGCCAATATCGGCAATGTGCTGGCGACCCGCGACCTGATGGCCGACCTGCGCGCGGCCGATCCGTTCCGGCAGGGTGGCGGCAAGGGATTCACCCGCGCCGACCGCTCGCGCTTCCTTCAGGCGCTGGAGGATGCGCTGCGCCGCGTCGCGCGCCGCTGACTCCCCGCCCCCGGATCGCGCTCCTGCCGTTTCTTCTCGTTCCAAATACGCAAAACCCGCCCGCACCGCCCGCGCATCGGCGTGATACCGCGCCCGGCATCTGGACCTTTCCCGCGCCGCCTGACACCTTGCCCGGATTGCCGGAGATAGCGACGTGGCCACGATTGCGAAAAATCCCCCGATTCTCGGCGCGCTCAGCGCCATGATTGCGGTTTTCTGCTTTTCGATCAACGATGTGGCGATCAAGTTCCTGTCGGGCGGCTATGCGCTGCACGAGGTCGTCCTGATCCGCTCGTTCATCGCGCTGGCGGTGTTCTTCGCCGTCGTCCTGCCGCTTGCGGGCGGGCTGGCCGTGCTGCGCACCAAACGGCTGGGGCTGCATCTGATACGGGGCGGCTGCGTCGTGTTCGCGAACATGGCGTTCTTCATGGGCGTCGCGGCGATGCCGCTGGCCGAGGCGGTGGCGATCTTTTTCGTCAGCCCGCTGCTCATCACCGTGTTCTCGGTGGTGTTCCTGGGCGAAACGGTCGGGCCGCGCCGCTGGGCGGCGATCGGCATCGGTCTGCTGGGCGTGGTGGTGGTGTTGCGGCCCGGCACCTCGACCTTCCAGTTCGCCGCGCTTCTGCCGCTGACCGGCGCGTTCGGCTATGCCACGCTGCACACCCTGACCCGCAAGCTGGGCACCACCGAAAGCGCGGCGGCGCTGACATTCTACATCCAGATCACGTTCATCGCCGTGGCGGGTACCATCGGGCTGGGGCTGGGCGGCGGGCAGTACGCGGGGTGGGACAACGCTTCGCTCGAATTCTTCTTCCGCGCCTGGACGTGGCCCGGCCCGCGCGACTGGGTCATCCTCGTGGTGCTCGGCCTGTGCTCGGTCGGCGGCGGCTATTTCATCAGCCAGGCCTACCGGCTCAGCGAGGCGGCGCTGGTCGCCCCGTTCGAATACATCGCCATGCCGCTTGCCGTGCTGTTCGGGATGCTGCTGTTCGATGAATGGCCCGATCTCTTCGCGTGGTCGGGCATATTGCTGATCGTCGGCTCGGGCCTGTTTCTGATCTGGCGCGAGGCGGCGGCCGGGGCGCCGCGCCCGCGGCCGCGCGCACGGCGCTGAGTTCCAATCCCCCGGCAGGGCGGCTAGAACGGGCCGGAAAGAGGAGAGTCCAATGGCAAGCATCGAGGCCGTCGTTTTCGACATCGGGAACGTCCTGATCCACTGGGATCCCGAAGGGTTCTACGACCGCCGGATCGGGCGCGCGCGGCGCGAGGCGCTGTACGCCGCCGTCGATCTGGATGCGATGAACCTGCGCTCCGACCGGGGCGAGGATCTGGCGGAATTGGTGGCCGAGGCGGCCGCGGCCCATCCCGATTTCGCGGACGAAATACGCTGCTGGCACGACAACTGGCTGGACATGGCGCAGCCCGACATTCCCCGCAGCGCGGTTCTGCTGCGGGCGCTCAGGCGGCGCGGCGTTCCGGTCTTTGCCCTGACCAATTTCGGTGTGCCGACGCTGGCCATGGCCGATGTGGCCTACCCGGTCCTGACCGAGTTCGACCGCCGCTTCGTGTCGGGCGAGCTGCGGATGCTCAAGCCCGAGCCGGAAATCTACGCGCATGTCGAGCAGGAAACCGGCGTCGCGCCGGAGCGGCTGCTGTTCACCGACGACAAGCCCGAGAACATCGAGGCCGCCGCCGCGCGCGGCTGGCAGACCCACCTGTTCGACACGCCGGAAGGCTTTGCCGCCCGGCTGGTGGCAGAGGGTCTGCTGGGCGCGGAGGACGCGGCATGAGCGGGGGCGTTCCCGTCATCCCGTTCGCCGAGGGCGAGGCGCGGCTTGACTGGCTGGCGCTGACCGACACGCTGGCGGCCGGGCACCGCCTGCCGAAGGCGCGGCTGGGCGACACGTTCCTGGTGCGAGAGCCCGACACCCTGCTGAACCGCGCTGCCTGGATCGACGGGCTGGGATCCGCGGTCAAGACGGCAACGATCTTTCCGAACAATCCAGGCAGGGGGCAGCCCAGCATCAACGGCGCGGTGACGCTGTTTTCCGATGCCGAGGGGCTGCTGGAAGCGATCGTCGATTTCCACCTCGTGACCAAGTGGAAGACCGCCGGCGACAGCCTGCTGGCGGCGCGGCGCCTGGCGCGGCCGGACAGCCGGTCGATCCTGATCGTGGGCGCGGGCACGGTGGCGCAGTCGCTGCGCGAAGCCTACGGCGCGGCCTTCCCCGAGGCACGGTTCACCGTCTGGAATCGCAGCCCGGAGGGCGCGGCGAAACTGGCCGCCGCCTGGCCCGGCATGGCGGTGGCCGAGGATCTGGAAAGCGCGGTGCGAGCCGCCGACATCGTGACCAGCGCGACCATGGCGCGTGCGCCGATCATTCGCGGCGAATGGCTGCGCCCCGGCCAGCATCTCGATCTGATCGGGGCGTTCCGCGCCGACATGCGCGAGGCGGACGATGCCGCGCTGACGCGGGGGCGGCTGTTCGTGGACAGCCGCGAGACGACGCTGGACCATATCGGGGAGCTGAAGATACCGCTCGATGCGGGCGCGATCAGCCGCGATGACGTGCTGGCGGATTTCTACGACATCGAAAGCGGCGGGTTCGCGCGTGGCGGCGCGGGCGAGATCACATTGTTCAAGAACGGCGGCGGCGCGCATCTGGATCTGATGACCAGCCGCTATATCCTGGACGCCTGGCAGGCAGGGTAGGGCCGCGCGGCGCCCCGCCCCGGCGGTCCGGTTGGTGGAACTGCCGGATTCTGCGTATTTGCGACGAGAAGAAACTGGAAGCGGGGACTCGGTCGGTCAGCCCGTATCCGGACGGCTGATGCGCCCGCCGCCGACCGGGGCGGCGACGCCGGTGGTGCCGGGCGCCGAGGTCGGCAGGCCGCGCAGCACCCGGACCGCGAGATAGGCGAAAGCCTGCGCCTCGAGCATGTCGCCGTCGAGACCGGCCGCCTCGACCGGTGCCACGGGGCAGGGCAAGGCGCGCGCCAGCCCTGCCATCATCGCGGCGTTGTGCCGCCCGCCGCCGGCGACCAGCAGGTGTTCGGGCGGAGCGGGGCAATGTTCCATCCCGCGCGCCACGGCGGCGACGGCGCAGGCGGCGAGCGTGGCGGCGGCGCGGGCGTCAGGCAGGTCCGCGACTGCATCGGCTAGCGCGGCGAACGCATCCCGGTCGAGCGATTTTGGCGGCATCTTCAGGAAATAGGGGTGTTCGAGGAAGCGCGCGACGATATCCGCGTCCGGCTCTGCCGAGGCGGCGAGCGCGCCGCCCTCGTCCTGCGCCGCGCCGCGCCGTGCCTGCATCAGGTCGTTCAGCGGGGCGTTGGCCGGGCCGGTGTCGAAGGCCAGGCAGGCGCCGGGCACATCCGGGCCGGGCTGACCCGGGTCGAGCCAGGTCAGGTTGCCGACGCCGCCCAGGTTGAGGAACGCCAGCGGCGCATCGGCCCCGACCCAGCGCGCGCAGGCGAAGTGGTAGAACGGCGCGAGCGGCGCGCCCTCGCCGCCCAGCTCGATGTCGGACGAGCGAAAATCCCACACGACGGTGCGTTCCAGCGCCGCCGCCAGCAGCCCGCCATTGCCGGCCTGGTGGGTGCCGCGCCCATGCGGCGCGTGCGCGAGGGTCTGGCCGTGAAAGCCGATCACCTCGGCCTCGGGGAAGGTCGCCATCAGCTCGGCATGGACGCCCTCGACGATTTCCGCCGCCCCGGCCACGCCCGCGTCATCCGGCCATTTGCCCAGCGCGGCACGCAGCACGGCGCGTTCCGCATCGCTGTAGGCGCGATAGCCGGTGCGGCCGAACGCCTCGATCCGGTGGCCGTCGGTCAGCACCAGCGCCGCGTCCACCCCGTCAAGCGAGGTGCCCGACATGGTGCCAAGCGCCCAGACCGGTGCGGTGTTCTTCATGGCTTTCCCTTCGGCACCCGCGCCGGTATACCCGGCCCGCATGACACCCACGATGGACCGAAAAACGATGACCTACCACCCGAAATCGGTGTTCCTGGGGGTGATGATCGAGCGGGGATTCCTGGCCGATTGCACCGATCTTCAGGGGCTGGACGAGGCGTTGATGGCGGGGATCGTGCCGGCCTATATCGGGTACGATGCCACGGCCACGTCGCTGCATGTCGGGCACCTGCTGAACATCATGCTGCTGCGCTGGTACCAGAAATGCGGGCACCGGCCGATCACGCTGATGGGCGGCGGCACCACCAAGGTGGGCGATCCGTCCTTCCGCTCCGAGGAACGCCCCCTGCTGACGCCGGACGCGATCGGGCGCAACATCGCCGGCATCAAGGAGGTTTTCGCCAAGTACCTGACCTACGGGGACGGGCCGACCGATGCGCTGATGGTAAACAACGCCGAATGGCTCGACGGGCTGAATTACCTCGATTTCCTGCGCGATATCGGGCGGCATTTCTCGGTCAACCGGATGCTGTCCTTCGAAAGCGTCAAGTCGCGGCTGGACCGCGAGCAATCGCTGTCCTTCCTCGAATTCAACTACATGATCCTTCAGGCCTACGATTTTCTGGAACTGAACCGGCGCTATGGCTGCCGGCTCCAGATGGGCGGCTCGGACCAGTGGGGCAATATCGTCAACGGTATCGACCTGACGCGCCGGGTGCTGGACCGCGAGATTTTCGGCGCGACCACCCCGCTTCTGACCACCTCGGACGGTCGCAAGATGGGCAAGAGCCAGGGCGGCGCGATGTGGCTGAATGCCGACATGCTCAGCCCCTACGAGTTCTGGCAATTCTGGCGCAACACCAATGATGCCGATGTCGGACGGTTCGCCAAGCTCTACACCGAACTGCCGGTGGACGAATGCGACCGCCTGGGCAGGCTGGGCGGGGCCGAGATCAACGCCGCCAAGATCATCCTGGCGAACGAGGTGACGGCCCTGTGCCACGGGCGCGAGGCCGCGGCCGCCGCCGAGGCGACCGCGCGCGAGGTGTTCGAGAAGGGCGGCATCGGCGGCGACCTTCCGACACTGGCCCTGACGGCGGAGGACGTGGAAGGCGGCATTTCCGTGGTGCAGCTGATCGTTCGCTCCGGGCTGGCGAAATCCGGCAAGGAGGCCAAGCGCCTGATCGCCGAGGGCGGCGCCAGGCTCGACGATGCGCCCCTGACCGATGCCGGCCTGATGCTGGACCGCGCCGCGCTGGCGCAGCCGGTCAAGCTGTCGGCGGGGCGCAAGCGGCACGCGCTGGTGACGCTGGCGGGCTGACGCTCCGGCGGGCCGGTTGCGGGTGCCGGCGGGGCAGCGTAGCCTCGGGGCCTGCCCGATACCGGAGGTTTTGGCCGTGAAACTCTACAATGCCGCCCTGTCGCCGAATGCGCTGCGCGTCCGCGCGGTGGCGCAGGAACTGGATATCGCGCTCGATCTGGTCGAGATCGACATGCGCGGCGGCAGCCACAAGACGCCCGAATACCTGGCGATGAACCCGATGGGCAAGGTGCCGGTGCTGGTGGACGGCGATTTCGCGCTTTGGGAAAGCCGCGCGATCATCGGCTATCTCGCGGCCCTGCGTCCGGAGGCGGGGCTGTACCCGGATGATCCGATGCGCCGCGCGATCGTCGATCAATGGAGCTATTGGCAGGCGGTGCATCTGTCGCCGGTGGTGCAGAAGATCGTGTTCGAGATGATGGTGAAGCCGATGCTGGGCCTCGGCGATCCCGACCCCGGCGCGGTGCGGCGCGAGCGCGAGGAGACGGGCGAATTGCTGGCCGTGCTCGATGCCGCCTTGGCCGGGCACGACTGGATCGCCGGGGCGCTGAGCCTTGCCGATTTCACCCTTGCCTCGACGCTGGTCTATTCGGGGCGGACCGGGATCGCGCTGGACGGCGTGCCGAACGTCGCTGCCTGGCAGGCCCGGATGGAGGCGCGGCCCTCCTGGCGGGCGGCGCTGGCCCCCGCCCTGCGGATGCTCGACTAAGCCGCGCCAGCCCGCCGCTTCTGCGCCTGCCGCTCGCGCCAGAGCGCAAACAGCCCCGCCCCCACGATCATCGCCGCGCCCAGTGCGGTCGTGGTCTCGATCGTCTCGCCGAACAGCGCGACCCCGAAAGCCGATGCGAAGACCAGTTGCAGGTAGGCGAAGGGTTGCACCGCGCTCGCCTCGGCCACGTCATAGACCTTGATCAGGGTGAAATGGCCCGCCGCGCCGGTGATGCACAGGATCGTCATCCAAACCCAGTCGAGGGCCGTCATCGGCTGCCAGAACCAGATGCCGATCCCGGTCATCAGCACCGCGCCCATCGTCCCGGTCCAGAAGAACGAGGTGGCGGCGTCGTCCTTGCGCGCGGCAAAGCGCGTCAGCAGCCCGTATAGCGCGAACATCGCCGCCGCGATCAGCGCGACCAGCGCCGCGGGCTCGAACACGCGCAGGCCCGGTTGCAGGATCACCATCATCCCCACGAACCCGGCAACGATCGCCGCCCAGCGGCGCCAGCCCACCCGCTCGCCCAGCACCGGGCCGGACAGGGCGGCGATGATCAGCGGGTAGCAGGCAAAGATCGCGTGGCTTTCCACCAGCCCCAGCAGCGTGAAGGCCAGCACCATCACGCAGACCTCGGCCGCCAGCAGAAAGCCCCGTACCGCCTGCAGCACCGGCTGCGACGTGGCGGCGGCGGCGCGCACGCCGCCCGCGCCTCTTGCCGCGACGGCGATCACGAAGGCGGAAAAGAACCAGTAGCGGATCATCACCACCATCAGCACATTGTACTCGTCCGCGAGATAGCGCGAGATGCCGTCCTGCGCCGCGAAGATCACGGTGGTTAGCACCATCAGCCAGATGCCCAGCCGGGTGTTCTGTTCGCTCATCGCAACCTCGCCGATGTCATGTGGCGCTTGCGTCCGTATCCCGGCCTGCGCAGAACTTCAAACCCGGCGGCGGCAAGACCGCGGCGCACGATACCGGCGGCGGTGTAGGTGGCGGCGGTGCCGCCGGGGGCGGTGCGGCGCGCGACCTCGGCCAAAAGCGCGTCGCCCCAGAGTTCGGGGTTCTTCGCCGGTGCGAACCCGTCGAGGAACCAGGCATCCGCGCGCCCCGGCCAGAGGGGCAGGGTGCCGCGCGCGTCGCCGATGACGATTTCGGCCACCAGATGCGGTGTCTCGATACGGTGCGCGCCCCTGTCCCATGCCGCCAGCAAGGGCGCGGCCAGCGTGTCCAGTTCCGGGAACGCGGCCAGCGCGCGGGCAAGGTCGGCGGGCGGCAGGGGATATGCCTCGAACCCGGTATAGTGCAGCGGGCCGCTCTGCCCCGATGCCAGCCATGCCTGAAGCGCCGCCAGCAGGTTCAGCCCGGTGCCGAAGCCCAGTTCGGCAATGTGAAAGCCCGGCCGGAACCGTGCCGGCAGGTCATTGCCCGCAAGGAACACATGCCGGGTTTCGTCCAGCCCGTTTTCGCGCGAGAAGTACGGATCGTCGAACCGCGTGGACAACGGAACCGAGCCGTCCAGCCAACGGGTCGCGGGAATTTCGGGGTCGGGCATGGATCGGCCTTTCAGCGACGGCGCGACATTGGACAAGGGGCAGGGCAATGACAATGGCCGACGTGACGGTGATGGGCGCGGGGATATTCGGGCTGTCCGTGGCCTGGGCCTGTGCCCGGCGGGGGGCCAGGGTGCGCATCCTCGACGCGCGCGGGCTGGCGGCCGGATCCTCGGGCGGCGTGGTCGGTGCGCTGGCGCCGCATGTGCCGGAAAACTGGAACGCCAAGAAGGAATTCCAGCTCGACAGCCTGCTGATGTCCGAACGCTTCTGGGAAGAGATCGACGCTGTGTCCGGCCTGTCCTCGGGCCATGCGCGGCTGGGCCGGGTGCAGCCGCTGGCCGACGACCGCGCGGTGGACCTGGCGCGGGCGCGCGAGGCGTCGGCCCGCGATCTGTGGCGCGGCGCGGCCGAATGGCGGGTTGTCGATGCCGGCGCCGCGCCCGGCCTGCGGGTGCACAGCCCGACCGGCCTTTATGTCTGGGACGACCTGACCGGCCGCGCCGCGCCGCGCGCCGCCTGCGCCAGCCTGATGCGGGCGCTGGAACGGGCGCATGGCGCCGCCCTGGAGATCGGCACGAAGGCACCGATGCAGGGCCGCGTGGTCTGGGCCACCGGCTATGAGGGGCTTGCGGACTTGTCGCGCGCGCTGGGCCGGCCGGTGGGCAGCGGCGTCAAGGGGCAGTCGGCGGTGCTGCGGCTCGATGCGCAGGGCGCGCCGCAGCTTTTCGCCGGCGGGCTGCTGATCGTGCCCCACGCGGACGGAACGGTCGCCGTCGGCTCAACCAGCGAGCGCGAATTCGATGCGCCCGGCAGCGTTGACGAACAATGTGACGCGCTGATCGCGCGGGCGCGGCAGGTCTGCCCGGCCCTCGCCAAGGCGCCGGTCCTGGCGCGCTGGGCCGGGGTGCGCCCGCGGGCGCAAAGCCGCGCGCCGATGCTGGGCGCCTGGCCGGACCGGCCGGGGCATTTCGTGGCCAATGGCGGCTTCAAGATCGGCTTCGGCGTCGCGCCGAAGGTCGGCGAGGTGATGGCGGATCTCGTGCTGGACGGGCGCGACACGATCCCCGACGGGTTTCGCGTCGAAGACAACCTGTAGGGCCGTCAGGATGTTCAGACGGAAGAAAAGGTTGCTGCCGCGTCCATGCACATCCGTCCGTCGCCGGCGCGGACCCACATCGCGCCGTTCTCTGCCAGGCACAATGTCGCCAGTTCCTCGGCCGTCAAGGGCGAGGTGCCGCGAAAGGCGAAGGCCGCGAGAGGGCCGCGCGTGTCTTCGGCAAGGTGGATGAGCAGTTGCGCCAGCAGCGGCCCGTGCACCACGAGGCCGGGGTAGCCTTCGACATCGCGCGCATAATCGGCATCGTAATGGATGCGGTGGCCGTTGAAGGTCAGCGCCGAGTAGCGAAACAGCAGCGTGCTGTCGAAAGCGACGTCAAGCGTGCGGTGCGGCGCGGTGGGGGCGGGCGGCGGCGATGCGCGACGGCGGGTGCCGGGCGGGTCGCGGTAGACGAGATCCTGACGCTCGGTCACGCACAGCGTGCCGTCCTGCGAAATGTCATGGCGCAGCGCGACGAAGCCGAGCCGCCCGGAGTGGCCGGCTTTCTCGGTCACGTCCTCAAGCGTCGTGCGGCGGGTCGCCGGGGTGCCGATCCGCAGCTTTGCGTGAAACGTCAGGTGCCCGCCGGCCCACATCCGCTGCGGCAGGCCGAGGTCGGGGATGATGCCTCCGCCCACCCTCGGGTGGCCGTCGCGGCCCAGCGCGGCGGGGCGGCGCGGATCCCAGAAATAGGCCTGGTGCCAGAAGGCCGGCAGCGGATCGCCGGGCCTTGGCGGGTCGCCGGGCCGGTCCAGCGCGGCGTGAAGGGCCGCGGCGCGGGCCGGGTCCAGCGTGCAGGTCAGCGTTTCGGCGGCGCTCATCGTGCCGTCAGGCCGGGCCGGGCAGGCGCAGCTCGAACGCCAGCACCATCAGGGCGACCGCGGCGAGCCAGCTTGACGCCACGCGCCAGCCGATCCGAAGCCAGGCATGCGGCCACCGCTCCAGCGTCGCGGCGGCCAGCCCGGCCATGGCCGCGACGGCCAGGTTGGCCCCGAACAGCAGACCGGCGTGGATCCCCGCGCCAAGCTGGAACAGGCCGTGCCCCTCGAAGCTGGCAGCGGCGGACAGAAGGCCCGTCAGTCCGGCGAAAAGCTGCGGGGCGGGGACTGGCGGGCCCGGGCGCAGCGCGGCAAGCGTTGCCGTGACCGCGCCCAGCGCCAGCGCGGCCGCGCCGATGGATGGCGGCGAAATGGCGGCCACCGCGATTCCCGCCGCCTGACCGGCCAGCAGCCACGGCCAGACCGCCAGCATCCCGTCGCGCCGCCAGGTTCCGGCCAAGAGGCCCAGCGGCAGCAGGCACAGGATGATCGGCGGGCTGGAAAGGGCGACGGCGGTGCCCTCGATGAATTGATCGTACAGATCCGACCCGGCCTGAAACGCATGCGCCGCCCCCCGGTCGGGAAGCAGCGCGAGGATCAGGACGGCAAGCGGCGCGGTGCCCCGCCTCATGCGTAGCCGGTCAGGAACGCCCCGCCGATCGCCGCGATCGCCACGCCCGCCGCGCGGATCGCGTAGGAACCCCAGGACAGTTTCGTCAGGAAGCCCAGCGCGATCCCGGCAAGGTGCAGCAGGCCGGTCCCCACAACGAAGCCGACCGCGTAGGCATAGGGATTGGCCGCACCGGGAAGTTCGGTGCCATGCGCATGGCCGTGGAAGATCGCGAAGATGCCGACGATCACCGCCGCCACCCAAAGCGGCGCGCGCACCGCCAGTGCGATCAGGATGCCGAGCACGACGCCGGACAGGGCGATGCCGGCTTCCACGGCGGGCAAGGGAATTCCGGCCACGCCCAGCGCGCCGCCGAAGGCCATGACCAGCGGAAAGACCACCGGCAGCAGCCAGATCGCCGGCGCGCCAAGGAACGCCCCCCAGAGGCCGACCGCGACCATCGCGATCACGTGGTCCCAGCCGAGGATCGGGTGGGTGAAGCCGGAGATCAGTCCGCCCGTCACGCCCTCTCCGGTATGGGCGGCGGCGGCGCCGGCGGTCAGAACCAGCGCGGCGGCCAGGCAAAGGGCGGAAATCCGGTGTCGGGTCATGGCGTGTCTCTCTTGTCTGTCGGGTATCACCATACGGCAGGAAGTGCGCGGCGCAAGCGGCGCAGGGTCAGAATTCGACGCCCTGCTGCGCCTTGATGCCGGCGCGGAACGGGTGCTTGACCAGCTCCATCTCGGTCACGAGATCGGCAATCTCGATCAGTTCTTCCTTGGCATTGCGCCCGGTCAGCACGACATGGGTCATCTCGGGCTTTTCCGTGCCCAGGAACGCCACCACCTCGGCGATGTCGATGTAGTCGTAGCGCAGCGCGATGTTGATCTCGTCGAGCAGGACCATCCGGTTCGCGGGGTCGCGGATCAGCTCCTTGGCCTTCGCCCAGGCGGCCTGCGCCATTTCGATGTCGCGGCTCTTGTCCTGGGTTTCCCAGGTGAATCCTTCGCCCATCGTGTGGAACTGGCAAATGTCCGCGAAACGGCTTTCGATCAGGTCGCGCTCGCCGGTGGACATGCCGCCCTTGATGAACTGCACCACGGCGCACTGCATGTCATGCGCGATACAGCGAAAGATCATGCCGAAACCGGCCGTGCTCTTGCCCTTGCCCTTGCCGGTATGGACGATGATCAGGCCTTTCTCGTCCGTCTTGGTGGCCATGATCTTGTCGCGCGCGGCCTTCTTCTTGGCCATCTTGGCGGCGTGGCGGTCGGTGTCGGGCTGGGGGGTGTCCTGATCGGTCATCGTAATCCTACCGGTCGTTGCATGGTCACGCGCGTCGGGCGCTCGTAGCCTTCATGCGCGGTCTGGCCGGTAATGGCAAATCCCAGCGCGGTGAACGCGGCATGATTTTCCGTCAGCTCCACCCGATTGTGCAGCGCAAGATGCGTCAGCCCGCGCGCGGCGGCGCGATCCTCGGCCACGGCCACCAGCCGCCTGGCCAGCCCGCGCCCGCGATGGGTGGACGCGACGGCCAGCTTGCAGATGAACAGCGCGGGCGGCTTCGGCGTCAGGAAAATGCAGGCGACGGGCCGCTCTGCCGCCTCGATCACCCAGATCTCGCCGCGTGCCGCCTGATCGGCCAATGCCTCGGGGGTCAGGGCGTCTGTCGCGGTCGGCGGATCGACCCGGCCCTGCATGAAGGCGTATTCCGTGTGGATCAGCGTCAGCAGCGCGGCCCAGTCATAGGACGCGATGACGCGGCAGGGGGCGAATCCGTCCGGCGTATCCATGTGGCAATGGGGACACGGATTCGGCAACCGCGCAAGAAAAAGGAGCGCAGTGTGCGCCCCTTTCCCCATTTCCTGATGCGGGTTTACTCTGCCGGGACGGCCGGTGCCGCGGCCGGTCTGCCGAAATGCTGGCGGTTGAGCCGAAGCACAAGCCAGACCATCCCGAACTGGAAGGCGATGGCGATTGCCGTCAGCGTCCAGTACGCGGCCGAGAACTGTGCCAGCATGTCGGACTCGACCAGACCCTTGTTGATCCAGAATTGCAGCATCACGCTCATCCCGACGCCGGGGCAGACCAGCGCGTAGGATCCGGGCGAGGTTTCGGTGCCGAACACGAAGCTGCGGAAATAGCCCTGCCGGCGCAGCACCAGCATTCCGAGCAGCAGGAAGATCACCTGCACCGCGACCAGCCGCGACAGGAAGACCAGCGTGTCAGCGGCCTGGTCCTGGGCCGCAAAGGCGGTGTGCAGCCCGTGATCCTGGCGCAGGAACATGATCCCCAGAACCGTCAGAAGCGGCACGATGATCATCAGGGTCGGCCCGGATTCGCGCGCGGTGCCGTAGTGCAGCATCGAGTTGAAGCCGGTGATCGCCGCCACCGTGGCGTAAATGATCGAGGCGAATCCGAAGAAGGTCGACCCGATCAGAGAGATGCCCTGCACCAGCGGCGCGGCGCTCATCGCGGCGGGGGCGGCAAAGCCGACGGCCACCATCGCCAGCGCGAAGGCCGGCAGCAGCTGGGCAAAGCTGTTATGCGCGGTCACGTCGAACACGCCGCCCTTGGTCAGAACGCGGCCCAGAAAGTTGCCGATCATGTAAAGCGCCATGCCGCCGATGATCGCAAAGCCGATCATCGCCAGCGGGAACAGGTACTCGACCACGCTCCACAGCCCCGGCACGAAGACGAGGCCAAGCATGAAGCCGCCATTGACGCCCATGGCCAGCGGCATCGCCAGAAGCTGCGATTCGCCGTTGGTGCTGCGCAGTTTGCGATACGCCTCGGTCTGGCGGAAGGCGCGGTACTGGCCGAGATTCCACAGCAGCGACTTGTAATGCACGAAGGCCATCGCGGCGATGCCGGCCATGGCGATCACGATCCCGACCTGAAGCGCCGGGCTGCCGGTCGCGAGGGCGGCCATGATGTCCTCGAAGACCGGGACCGACTTGCCGGGATGCGGCACCCAGAACATCAGGTACATGAAGAAGGTGACGATCAGGCCGCCGGCACCGAGCGCGCCGAGGAAATAGAGCGGCGAATAGGTGTCCGCCGGGCGGGAGACGGGATGGGACATGGCAGGCTCCGTTCATTCATATTGATGAATATATATAGCGAAACCCGCATCGCATTGTCCTGCGTCAAACTGTCCTTGGTAAACCGGACATTAACCATTTGCCCCCAGACAGGGCGGATGTGGGTTCGATTTGCGTTTTTCATGGCGCTGGTGGCGCTTGCCGGTTGCGACAGTCCCAGCCCGGCCTTTGCACGGCTGCCGGCACACCGTGTAACAGTGGATGGCTCGATCTTTGCGGTGCGCCATACCCACTTTGACGCCGAAGCGATCCGCCTGAGCGTCGAAGGCAGCACGACGCGCGGCGGCACGGTGTTCAAGGGCGCCAAGGCGATGATCCTGGTCAGTGGCTGCGCCGTGGTCCCCGAAACCCTGAAGGGCGATGAAAACCTCGTTTACGCCGATCTCGACTGCCCCGGTGCGGGGCAGCGCCCGCCGCGGCGCAGGAAACCGCTTGAACTCGATTGCGCGTTTACCGGCGCGGTGGCGGACGGTGATTTCCGCTGTACCGCGCTGCGCTGACCGCCTCAGCCGGCCAGACGGTCCAGCAGCGCGCGGGCGGAATTGGAGCGCGGCGTCCACATCCCGCGTTCGACCGCTTCGCGCAGGCGTTCGGCGATCTCGCGCAGGGCGGGGGCGTTGTGCGTCTCGATGAAGTCGCGGGTCTCCGCGTCTTCCAGAAACGCGGCGTGCACCAGATCGAAATGGTGTCCCCTGACCGCCCCGGTGGTGGCGGCGAAGGCGAACAGGTAATCGACCGTCGCCGCGATCTCGAAGGCGCCCTTGTAGCCGTGGCGTTTCACACCGTCGATCCATTTCGGGTTGACCACGCGCGACCGCACGACGCGGCCGATCTCGTCCTCCAGCGTGCGGATGACGGGGCGTTCGGGGCGCGAATGGTCGTTGTGGTAGATCGGACGCTGGCGGCCCTGAAGATGCGTAACGGCGGCGGCCGCGCCGCCCTCGAACTGATAGTAGTCGTCGCTGTCCAGCAGATCGTGCTCGCGGTTGTCCTGGTTCTGCACGATGGCGTCGGTTTGGCCCAGCCGGGTTTCGAGCGCGCCGCGGGCGGGGGTTCCCTCCGCCTCCTTGCCATAGGCGTAGCTGCCCCAGGTCAGGTAGGCTTCGGCCAGGTCAGCGGTGTCGTTCCACAGCCGCTCGTCGATCAGCGCCTGAAGCCCGGCACCGTAAGCGCCCGGCTTGGCGCCGAACACGCGGAACTGCCCCTCCGCCCCCTCGGTGCGCGCGCGGGCGGCGGCGGGGTTGGCGTCGTCGGGCTCGTCCAGCGCCATGACCGCGCGGGCGGCGGCATCGAACAGCGCGATCTGGTGCGGGAACGCGTCGCGGAAGAACCCCGACACCCGCAGGGTCACATCGACGCGGGGCCGGCCCAGCGCGGTGTGGGGGATGAGCTCGAACCCGGTGACGCGGCGGCTGGCCGCGTCCCATTGCGGCCGCACGCCCATCAGCGCCATGCCCTGCGCGATGTCGTCGCCGCCAGTGCGCATGTTGGCGGTGCCCCAGGCGGTCAGCAGCATGGCGCGCGGCCAGTCGCCATGATCCTGAAGGTGCTTGTCGATCAGCAGCGACGCCGATTTCCAGCCCAGCGCCCAGGCCGCCTGGGTGGGCACGGCGCGGCTGTCGATGGAAAAGAAGTTGCGCCCGGTGGGCAGCACATCGGGCCGCCCGCGCGTCGGTGCGCCGGACGGGCCGGGGGCGACGAAGCGGCCGGACAGCGCGGTCAGCAGGCCCGCGCCCTCGGCCGCGCCGCACGCCGCCAGCGCCGGGCGCATCCGCGTGGCGGCCTCGTCCAACACCGCAGCACTCTTCGGCCCCGGCGGCCCCGCCTCGTGGTCGAACAGGCGCTGGGCCAGCAGTTCCAGCCGCTCGACGCTGTCGCCGTTGCTGCGCCACGGATCGGCTGTGAGCGGTGCCAGCCCTGCCGGTTTTTCGGCGGCGGGCGCCGCCATGTCGCAATCCAGCGGATCGACGCCAAGGCCGAGATCCTGCGCCAGTGCGCGCAAGAGCGAGGCATCCCCGCCCGCCCCCTCGCCGCGCGGGGTGCGCACAAGCGCGATGGCCAGATCGCGCTCCAGCGTGCCGGCGGGGGACTGGCCGAAGACGTGCAGACCGTCGCGGATTTGCGCCTCTTTCAACTCGCACAGATAGGCGTCGAGGCGGGCAAGGTCGGTATCCTCGTCATCGCCGGTCATGCCCGCATCGGCATCGAGCCCGGTGGCCGAGGTCAGCGACAGGATCTCGCGCCGAAGATGCGCGATGCGGCGCGGATCGACGCCGGCGGCCTCGAAATACTCGTCGACCAGCGCCTCGAGATCCTTGAGCGGGCCGTAGGTTTCGGCGCGGGTCAGCGGCGGGGTCAGGTGATCGACGATCACCGCCTGGGCGCGGCGCTTGGCCTGCGTGCCCTCGCCGGGATCGTTGACGATGAACGGGTAGACATGCGGAACTGGGCCGAGCACGGCCTCGGGCAGGCAGGTTTCGGACAGCGCCAGCGCCTTGCCGGGCAGCCATTCGAGATTGCCGTGCTTGCCCATGTGCACGATGGCATGCGCGCCCCAGTGATCGCGCAGCCAGATGTAGAAGGCGAGGTAGTTGTGCGGCGGCACGAGGTCGGGCGAATGGTAGGTGTCCGCCGGGTCGATGTTGTAGCCGCGCGCCGGTTGCAGCGCGACGACCGCGCCTCCGAAGCGGTGGATCGAGAGCTTGAAGCCTCCTGCGGAGGCTGCCTCCGGCGGGGATATTTCGGAACCGAAGAAGGGATCCTGTTCCGGCTTGCCCCAGCGGTCCTCGATCCGTTGGCGAACTTCCCAGGGAAGGGTCTTGTAGCTGGCGAGGTAGGCGTCCAGCGACAGGGTTTCGCCGCCGCTCCGGTCCGCCCGGTCGGTCAGCCAGTTGGTCGGGCCGGCCATCAGCCGCGCCATCAGCGCGTCCGCACCCGCAGGGATGTCCGCGATGTCGTAGCCGTCTTCGGCCAGCAGGTGTAGCGCGTGCAGGGTGCTGGCGGGGGTGTCGAGGCCGACGCCGTTGGCGAGGCGGCCGTCCTTGTTGGGATAGTTGGCAAGCACCAGCGCCACCTTGCGCTCGGCGGCCGGCGTGCGGCGCAGGCGGGTCCATCTGGCGGCGAGGCTGGCCACGAAGTCGATCCGGTCGCCGCGCGCGCGGTACGTGGCGATCGGGCATTCGGTGTCCGCGTCGAAGAACGCCTCGTCCTTGAAGCTGACCGCGCGGGTCAGGATGCGTCCGTCGATCTCGGGCAGGGCGACGTTCATCGCGATGTCGCGGGCGGACAGGCCGGCGAGGCCCTGATCCCAGGCTTCCTCGGTTCCCGAGGACAGCACCACCTGGAACACCGGGGCACCGTTCGCGGCCGGCGCGGCCAAGGGGTTGGCGTCGCCGCCGCCGCCGGGGGTGCCGGCGCTGAACGCGGTGCAGTTCAGGATCGCATCCGGCGGCGCCTGGGTGAACAGCCGGTCCAGCGTGGCGGCCGAGACCGGATCCTTCAGCGAGGCGACGAAGACCGGCATCGGGTTCAGCCCGGCGCGCAGCAGGGCACGGGTCAGCCGGTTGATCGGGTGCAGGCCCGCGCCCTGCACCAGCGCGCGGTAGAAGACCAGCGGCACGACCGGCGCGCCCGTCGTCCAGTTGCGGCGCAGAGTGGCGAAATCGGCGGTGCTTTCGCCCGGCCAGTAGAGCCCCGCGCGCAAGAGCGGTTTGGCGGGTGGCGGCGCCTCGGTCCCGGTCAGCATGTGGGCGGCATGGTGCAGGAAGTTCGCGGCGTTCTCGGGCCCGCCCTCGACCAGGTAGGACCAGAGCGCGTCGTAATCGGCATCCGCGACGGTGGACAGGCGGCGCAGGTCGGCATCTGGCTTGTCGTCGCCCGGCAGCAGCGCCAGTGGCACGCCCGCCGCATGCAGGTGCGCCGCGTATTGCTCGGCGCCATAGCGCCAGTAGCCCAGCCCGCCCAGCACGCGGGCGACGACCAGCCGGGATTTCGCCGCGCACTGGTCGATATGCAGGTCCACCGACATCGGGTGGCGCAGGTGCATCAGGCTGGCCAGCCGCAGGGTCGGGGGGCTGTCCATCTCGGCCCGGGCGGCCGACAGGGCGGCCAGTTCGGTATCGGCGGCCGATAGCACGACGACATCCGCCGGGGTCTGGCCCAGATCGACAGGCTCGGTATCGTCGACCGTGCCGGGGGTGGCGGCGAGCAGGTGCATCAGCGCCGGGTCACGCCGACAGGGCCGCCGCGATTGCGTCGCGGTCGAGCCCCGCGCGGCCGATCACCACCAGCCGGGTCTCGCGCGGCTCTTGCGGGGCGAGGGGGCGGTCGAAATAGCTGTCCACCCGCGGGCCGACGGCCTGCACCGTCAGGCGCATCGGCTTGCCGGCGACGGCGGCGAAGCCCTTGAGCCGCAGGATGTCGTGGCGGCGGATCACCTCTGCCAGCGTCTCGGCGAAGGCGGCGGGTTCGGCGATCTCCGGGCGGGTGACGACAAAGCTGTCGAATTCGTCATGGCCGTGGGAATGCTCGTGCTCGTGCTCGTGCTCGTGCTCGTGGTCATCATCGTCGTCGTGATGATGATGGTGATGATGCACCTCGCCGCGCGCCTCTATGTCGGCCTCGGCGGCGCGGCCGCGTCCCAGCAGCACGTCGACCGGCAGCACGCCCATGGCGGTGCCGATCACCTGCACGCCGGCGCGGCTTTCCTCCGTCAGGCGGGCGGTCAGGCCCTTCGCCTCGGCCGCATCCAGCAGGTCGGTCTTGTTCACCACGATCATGTCGGCGCAGGCGATCTGGTCCTCGAACAGTTCCGATAGCGGCGTTTCGTGGTCAAGGTTGTCGTCCATCGCGCGCTGGCGATCCACGGCGGCCACGTCATGGGCAAAGTGCCCCTCGGACACCGCCTTGCCGTCGACCACCGTCACCACGCCGTCCACCGTCACGCGGGTGGAAATCTCGGGCCAGTTGAAGGCGCGCACCAGCGGTTGCGGCAGGGCAAGACCGGAGGTTTCGATCACGATGTGGTCGGGCGGATTGGGACGGTCCAGCAGCTTTTCCAGCGTCGGCACGAAATCCTCGGCCACGGTGCAGCAGATGCAGCCGTTCGACAGCTCCATCACGTCGTCGTCGGTGCAGGTCTCGTCGCCGCAGCCCTTGAGGATGTCGCCGTCGACGCCCAGGTCGCCGAATTCGTTGATGATGAGCGCGATGCGGCGGCCGTTCGCATTGGCCAGCATGTGGCGGATCAGCGTGGTCTTTCCCGATCCGAGAAAGCCGGTGACGACGGTGGCGGGGATCTTGGCGGGCATGGCGGGGTCTTTCGCAAAGGGGACATCGCCGGGGCCGTGGCGGCCCCGGCGGGGGAGGGTCGGACAGGAGGGGCCGCGATCAGGCTTCGGCGTAGAGGCGCTTTGTCACCAGGCCGGAACGCTCGAGGCCGCGCAGCGCCTTGGCACCGGCGAGAACGGCCAGATCGGCGATCGGCTCGACCAGGATCACCAGCATGTAGGCGCCGCCGAAGGCCGCGACGCTGGACAGGTTGGCCGCGCCGAAGCCTTGCCCGTAGAAGGCCCAGAACGCGACCCAGGCGACCACGCCGCCCTGATAGGCGGTCGAAAGCGCCAGAGCCTGGCCGTATTTCAGGTCCACATAGGGCGTGCCCGGCGCGATGACGCGCTCGGCCAGCGCCCGCACCGCGAACAGCGGCACCAGCAGCGTGGTGACGTTGACGAAATATTGCGGCAGGTCGAACGGCGCAAAGAACATCCCCTGCATCAGCAGGCCCAGCGCCAGCCCGAATGCGGCCGGGGCCGCGCCGAAGATCAGGAACAGGGTAGAGCCGAGGATGAAATGCACCTCGGACACGCCGACGGGGTAATGCGGCAGCACCTCGAAGAAGGTGAAGACGGCGGCAGTGCTCAGCGCGGCGCGGCCGGCCAGCGCGGCGGCGCCGCTTTCGCGCAGCGTGGCGGCGGCGAGTTTCAGCGTATAGGCGCCCGCGCCGGCGGCGGTGGCCCAGGACAGCGCGATCTTGGCGCCGTCGACGATTCCGGGTTCGATATGCATGGGTCGAAGTCTCCTCTTGCCGTCATCCCCGACGGCGGTTGCGAGTATGTTCGCATGGCTGGTCTCCTGGCTTCGCGGGTCGTCGCGCCTCGCCGCCTTCCCGGGATGTGTTCCCAGTGGCTTTCCGGCGGGCGCTCTCCGCTTACAGTCGCGGGGGCGGCTTCGGCTTCGGGCCCCGGAATGGGTCGCCGCGTTCCGAATTCCCAGTTAGGCCCTGCGCGGGTCGCGCGCCTGCGGGCACCATGCTGTCTTGTTGTGGGCCGGCGGGGCGGCAAAGGTCAAGGCCGATTGCGGCCGATCGTGGGGTGGGTGCGACATCGGCGATTGGCGTTCTCCGGCTGGCTGCAGGTGAGACGCAGCAATATCTTGTGGATAACGGGCGCGTTTCCGCCATATGCAGCGTGTGCCCGTTGACAGGCGCCGTGCGGCCCGGACAATGACGGGAAACGGGAATCAACCGGGCAGTCCATCTTGCGCTTCAACCGCCTTCGCCTGAACGGCTTCAAGAGCTTTGTCGATCCGACCGATCTGATGATCCAGGACGGGCTGACCGGCGTGGTCGGGCCGAACGGCTGCGGCAAGTCGAACCTGCTGGAGGCGCTGCGCTGGGTGATGGGCGAAAACCGCCCCACGGCGATGCGCGGTGGCGGGATGGAGGATGTGATCTTTGCCGGCGCCGCCACCCGGCCGGCGCGCAATTTCGCCGAAGTGTCGCTGCAACTGGACAACAGCGAACGGCTTGCCCCCGCCGGGTTCAACGACAGCGACCTGCTGGACATCACCCGCCGGATCACCCGCGATGCGGGCAGCGCCTTCAAGGTCAATTCGAAGGACACCCGCGCCCGCGACGTGCAGATGCTGTTCGCCGACGCCTCCACCGGGTCGCATTCGCCCGCGCTGGTGCGGCAGGGACAGATCGCCGAGCTGATCAACGCCAAGCCCAAATCGCGCCGCCGGGTGCTGGAAGAGGCGGCCGGAATCTCCGGCCTCTATCAGCGGCGGCACGAGGCGGAGCTGAAGTTGAAGGGCGCCGAGCAGAACCTGCTGCGGGTCGAGGACGTGATCGAACAGCTTGCCGCGCAATTGTCGCAGCTTGCCCGGCAGGCGCGGCAGGCGGCACGCTACCGCGAGATCGGCGCCGCGCTGCGCCGGGCCGAGGGGATGCTGTTCTATCGTCGCTGGCGCGAGGCCGACGAGGCGCGCGCCCATGCCGAAACGGGACTGCGCGAGCGGGTGCAATCCGCCGCCGCCGCCGAACGCAGCGCCGTGCAGGCCGCCACTGCGCGCGAGAGCGCCGATGCCGCGCTGCCGCCCCTGCGCGAGGAAGAGGCGATCGCGGCGGCGATCCTGCAACGGCTGACCGTGCAGCGTGATGCGCTGGACGAGCGTGAGGCCCGCGCGCGGCAGGCCATCGACACGCTGGAGGGGCGCATCGCGCAGCTTGCGCGCGATCTTGGCCGCGAGCAGGCCCTGAACCGCGATGCCGGCGAGTCCATCGCGCGTCTGACCGGCGAACAGGCGGAATTGCGCGCCGCCGGCGAAGGCCACGAAGAGGCATTGGCCGCGGCGGCCGAGGCTGCGCAGGCGGCGAGGACGGTGCTTGCGGACCGCGAGGATGCGCTGGCGCAGGCGGCAGAGGACACCGCGCGCCTGTCCGCCCGCCACCAATCGGCGCAGCGGCTGCTGGAGGATACGCGAAAAACCCTGGCCCGCAGCGAGACAGAGGCGGACAAGGCGCGCGGCGCGGTCACGGCGGCACAGGAGGCTTTGCGCCGGTCGGAGGGCGCGTTTTCCGATGCGCAAACCGCGCAGGTCCGGTCCGCCGCGCAGGCCGAGGCCGCCGAGACCGCCTTGCAGGAGGCCGACGATGCGCGCGCCGAGACCCAATCGCGCGAGGCCGACGCCCGCGCCGCCCGCTCCGAGGCCGAGGGCGAGGCGAGCGCCCTGCGCGCCGAGGCGAACGCGCTGGCCAAGCTGGTGCAGCGCGACACCGCCGATAGCGGCGTGATCGACGCGCTGCGGGTTAAACCGGGCTATGAACAGGCGCTGGGCGCGGCGCTGGCCGACGATCTGCGGGCGCCGGAAATCGACGCCGCCGGGCGGTCCGGCTGGGCCAGCCTGCCCGGCTATCCCGCGCCGCAGCCCTTGCCGGCGGGGGTGCAGCCGCTGTCCTCCTACGTCACGGTTCCCGCCGTTCTGGCCCGCCGCGTGGCGCAGATCGGCATCGTGGACGCAGCCGAAGGCGCCCGCCTTCAGGCGGCGCTGCAACCCGGTCAGCGGCTTGTCAGCACCGCCGGCGATCTGTGGCGCTGGGACGGGTTCCGCGCCGCGGCCGAGGATGCGCCTTCGGCCGCCGCCTTGCGCCTGCAACAGCTCAACCGGCTCGAAGAGTTGAAACAATCGCTGGAATCGGCCAATGCCCGCGCCGACGGGGCGGCCCGCGCCCATGACGCGCTTAAACAGCGGCTGAAGGATCTGACCGAGGCCGACCGCCAGGCGCGCGAGGCACGGCGCCGCGCCGATGGCAGCGTGGCCGAGGCAAGCCGCGCCCTGTCACGGGCAGAGGCCGACCGGAACATCGCGGCCGGCAAGCTGGAATCGGCGCAATTGGCCGTGGCGCGGCACGAGGAGGAAACCCATCGCGCCCGCCAGGCCCTTCGCGAGGCAGAGGCCGCGGCCACCGGCCTGGGCGATCTGGACGCCGCCCGCGCCGAGGTCGAGGACGTCAAGACGACCGTCGAGGCGGCGCGCATGACGATGATGTCGCGCCGCGCCGCGCATGACGAATTGCAGCGCGAGGGCGACAGCCGCGAGCGGCGTCTGCGTGCCATCGCCAAGGATATCACCGGCTGGCAGAAACGGCTGGAGACGGCCGATACCCGCATCGCCGAACTGGCGGAGCGCAAGGACGCCTCCGAGGCAGAGCTGCAAACCGCCTCCGATGTTCCGGCCGAACTGGCCGCAGAACGCGAGAAACTGGCGGATGGCATCGCGGCGGCCGAGACGCGCCGCACCGCGGCCGCCGATGCGCTGACCGGGGCGGAACGCGCCCTGCGCGAGGCGATCGCGGCCGAACGCGACGCAGAGCGCAGTGCCGGACAGGCCCGCGAGGCCCGCGCCGCCGCCGAGGCCCGCGCCGATGCCGCCCGAACGGCTGTCGAGGCCGCGGCCGAACGGATCGACGAGGCGCTGGAAGTCACGCCCGCCGCCTTGCTGGACCAGTTGGACACCGACCCGGATGCCATGCCCTCCGCCGAAACCGTCGAACACGAGGTGAACCGCCTGAAACGCCAGCGCGAGGCGCTGGGCGCGGTCAACCTGCGCGCCGAGGACGACGCGCGCGAGGTGCAGGAGGAACACGACACCCTGGTGCGCGAAAAGGCCGATCTGGAGGCCGCGATCGCCAAGCTCCGCTCGGGCATCGCCAGCCTGAACCGCGAGGGGCGCGAACGGCTGCTGACCGCGTTCGAGCAGGTGAACAGCAATTTCGCGATGCTGTTCACCCACCTTTTCGGCGGCGGCGAGGCCAAGCTGGTGCTGGTCGAATCCGATGACCCGCTGGAGGCCGGGCTGGAAATCATGTGCCAGCCGCCGGGCAAGAAGCTGTCGGTCCTGTCGCTGCTGTCGGGCGGCGAGCAGACTCTGACGGCGCTGGCGCTGATCTTCGGCGTGTTCCTGACCAATCCGGCGCCGATCTGCGTGCTCGACGAGGTCGACGCGCCGCTGGACGACGCCAACGTCACCCGCTTCTGCGACATGCTGGACGAGATGACACGCCGGACCTCGACGCGCTTTCTGGTCATCACGCACCACGCCGTGACCATGGCGCGGATGGACCGGCTGTTCGGCGTGACCATGGCCGAGCAGGGCGTCAGCCAGCTGGTGTCGGTGGACCTCAAGAAGGCCGAGGCGCTGGTCGCCTGAACGCCCGTCCCGGGCTTGACCCGGGACCCCGAGGCCTTTGGCGGCGAGGCCCCGGATCAAGTCCGGGGCGCGGCGGAAGAGGCGGCGAGGGTCGGGCGCATCCACGCTCCCCCGTCCCGGGCTTGACCCGGGACCTCGCGCCCGCCGACGCTGGGGCCCCGGATCAAGTCCGGGGCGGGCGCGGCGCCTACAGCCGGTTCAGCAGCTCCCGCGTCGGCCAGGCGTCTGCCGGCAGGCCCAGCCGTTCCTGTTCGGCCTGCACGGCGGCGCGCGTGCCCGCGCCGAGGATCCCGTCGATCTTGCCGACATCGTGGCCCAGCGCCGCAAGCTTCTGTTGCAACGCCTTCATCTGGCCGTCCGGCAGCATCGGGTCGGGATTGCCCGCGTCATAGACGGGCGCGCCCGTCAGCCTTGTGGCGAAATAGGCGGCGGTGGCGACGTAGACAAAGCTCTGGTTCCATTCGAACAGCGCCTGGTAGTTCGGATAGATCAGGAAAGCCGGACCCTTGCGCCCCATCGGCAGCATCACCGCGGCGTCGAGGTTCGGGGCCAGCCAACTGCCCGACCGCGGTGTGACGCCCCAGGCCTGCCATTCGGCGACGGGCCGGTAGTCATCGGGCTGCACGCCGGTTTCCTCCCAGGGCAGATTGTCGGGCACCGCGATCTCCTGCATCCACGGCTCGTTCGGCCGCCAGCCGAACCCGCGCAGCATGTTGGCCCCGGAAAACAGCGCGTCGGGCACCGAATGGTCCAGATCGACATGCCCGTCGCCATCGCCGTCATAGCCGCGATGCATGATGTCGAGCGGCAGCATCTGGACCTGCCCGACCTCGCCGGCCCAGGCGCCCTGGGTCTGGGTGCTGAAATCGCCGCGCGCGAACAGTTCCAGCGCCGCGAAGACCTGCGGCTGGAACAGGTCGGGCCGCCGGCAATCGTGGCTGAGGGTCATCAGCGTGTCGAGCGTGTTGAAATCGCCGGTGAAGGCGCCGAAATCGGTCTCGAACGCCCAGAATGACAGCAGGATCCCGCGTGGCACGCCCAGTTCCGCCTCGATCCGGCGAAAGATCGCATCGTGCCGGTCGCTGTTCTGGCGGCCCTTGTCCAGCCGGTACTGCGCGATCAGCTTGCGCGAGAAGCCGATGAAATCGGTCTTGAAGATGCCCTGCCGGCGGTCGGCGTCGATGGTGCGTTGCAGGTAGTTCGCGGCCCCGAAGAACGGCTCTGTCACCTCGGGCGGGTACGACATCTCCTCGGCCTTTGCCTTCATCCGGGCCACGAAATCGGTAAAGTTGCCGCCGCATTCGACATAAAGCTGCCGCGTCTCGGCAGCCTGTGCACCCCCGGCGAAAAGCGCCAGC
Organism: uncultured Paracoccaceae bacterium; assembly: GCA_947503765.1. Lineage (GTDB taxonomy): Bacteria > Pseudomonadota > Alphaproteobacteria > Rhodobacterales > Rhodobacteraceae > Psychromarinibacter. The sequence continues at coordinate 42,334 of CANNFA010000010.1, forward strand.
GCGGCGGTTGTGAAAATGGTCCTGAAAAAATGCATGATGGTCCTCGTTTCGGTTTGAGGCACTGTATCAGCCGGCCCGCCTCAGGCAACGGCGAATAGGATCGCCAGCAGCAGGACCACCGCCAGCGTGCCCGCCCATGTTCGCCAGAGCACTGTCACGGCATTGTCGATCGCGTCCGGGCCGGGCCGACGGTCGCCATTGGGGTTCACGAAGGGAAACTCCCGCAGCGCGCCGTCATAGCTGCGCGGCCCGGCCAGCGCGACGCCCAGCGCGGCGGCCATCGCCGCCTCGGGCCAGCCGGCATTGGGCGAGCGGTGCAGGCCCGCATCCCGCCGGATCGCTGCCCACGTCCCCCGCCGTCCGTTCAGCGACCGGATCAGCAGCGCGGTCAGCCGTGCGGGCACCCAGTTCAGCACGTCGTCCAGCCGCGCCGCCGCGCAGCCGAAGGCCGCATGCCGCTCGGTCCGGTAGCCGATCATGCTGTCGGCGGTGTTCACTGCCTTGTAGACCAGCAAGCCCGGCAAGCCGGCCACAAGGAACCAGAAGGCCGGGGCGATCACCCCGTCAGACAGGTTCTCTGCCGCGCTCTCGATCGCGGCGCGGGTGATTCCGGGGCCGTCCATCGCGGCGGTGTCGCGCCCGACGATCCGCGCGACGGCCCGGCGCCCTTCGGGCAGCGACAGGCGCAGATCGCGGGCGACGGCGGCGACGTGATCGCACAGGCTGCGCTGCGCCAGCAGGATCGCCGCAAGCAGCGCCTCGACCAGGGGTGCGCCGGGCAGGAGCGATACCGCCCAACCCGCCAGTGCCGCGCCAAGCACCAGTGCCGCGACGACCGCGGTGCCCCTGGCCCGCCGCCTGTCGCCGGCATTCGCGTGCCGGTCGGCCCAGCCGATCGCGCTGCCCAAAAGCACCGCGGGATGCGGCAGGCGCGTCCAAAGCCAGCGCGGCTCGCCCAGCGCCGCGTCCAGCAGCATCGCGGCGGCCAGCGTCGCCGCTCCGGTCATTCCTCGGGCAGGGGCGGATGGCGGGTGACGAAATGCCCCTTGATCGCCTGCGGCCACTCCCGGTACGGCACCTGGCCGCTGCCGCTGGCAGCATGCAGGCCGGCATAGGCGACGATCCCCTCGGCGGCGTTCGCCGTCGGCTCGAACCCGCCCAGCGTATAGCAGAGCTTTCCTGCGCCCTGGATCGCCACGTTGCACCCCTTGCCGCAGCCCATCAGGCACGAATGCCGGCGCGCGCGCACACCGCCCGCAGGTGCGGCGGCAAGCGCCGTCTCGACCAGTTCGGCCAGTTCGGCGCCGTCGGGCGCGTCCTTGCCGGCCTCTTCCCAGCCGTCCCGCTTGCAGGTGTCGCAGATCGTGATCCAGGTTGTCATGCCATCGCCCCGTGCCGGTTTCGGCCGTTGAACCCGATCGGCCACTGTTGCGCAAGCGGCCTGCCGCTTATTAATGTTGCGGGCAAGAATCATTAATGCCCTGTTAGGGATTTCGCACGACACTGGCCCCGGTTCGCAATATCGTGGGGCGGTCCTTGCAACTGCCGCTACGGAGGGCTGGATGAAGGTTCTGATCGTCGAGAGCGAGGCAGAGTTGCTGCGCCTCTGGGCGCGGCACCTGCAAAGGCAGGGCGTGACGGTCTGCGAGGCGCGCACCGAACAGGACGCCATCGACATCCTGCAGATGCAGGACATCGACATCATCGTTCTGGACCTCGTGCTCGAGGGGGGCAGCGCATTCGCCGTGGCCGATTTCGCCAGCTACCGGCACCCGGATGCGCGGGTTGTCTTCGTCACCCGGTCGTCCTTCTTTTCCGATGGCTCGATCTTTCAGCATATTCCAAACGCCTGCGCCTTCCTGCCCGCAGGAACCCCGCCGGCGGACTTGGCGGCGGTGGTGGATCATTACGGCAGCGAACCGGCGGCGGCATCGGGGACGCAGAAGGCGACCTACCGCTCCTGAACGGCGTCATCCTTGCTGCCCCGCCCGTGCGGCGCGTCCCAGTCGAGAACCGGGTTGATCGGGATGATGCGGTACGGGTTCACGCTTTCGTGGCTGTAGTGATAATGCCGCACGATATGGTCGAAATGCACGGTGCCCGCCACAGGCCCGTCCGGCGTCGGCCATTGGTACAGTTCGCGTGCATAGGCCCAGAGCGCCGGCATTTCGCGCAGGAAGGCGCGGTTGCACTTGAAATGCGTGTGATAGACCGGATCGAACCGGAACAGCGTGGTCGCCAGCCGCCAGTCGGCTTCGGTGATGCGGTCGCCGGCAAGGTATCTTTGGTGCGCCAGCCGCTCCTCCAGCCAGTCGAGCGAGTCGAACAGCGCGTGAACCGCATCGTCATAGGCGTCTTGCGTCGTGGCGAAACCGGCCCTGTAGACGCCGTTGTTCACGGTGTCGTAGACCCGCGCATTCACCGCGTCGATCTCGGCCCGCAGGGCCTCGGGGTGGTAGTCGTCCCGATTGCCGGTGATCGCATCGAAGGCCGAATTGAACATGCGGATGATGTCGGCCGATTCGTTGGACACGATGGTTTCGCGCTTGCTGTCCCACAGGACCGGCACGGTGACATGACCCGATGCGCCGGGATCGGCGCGCGTATAGAGGTCGCGCAGGAACGGCAGATCATACAGCCGGTCGCCGGTCGCCCCCGCGAAATCCTGCGAAAAGCTCCAGCCGTCTTGCAACATGTCGGGATGCACGACCGATACGTCGATCAGCGCCTCCAGCGATTTCAGCTTGCGGAAGATCAGCGCACGATGCGCCCAGGGGCAGGCATGGGACACGTAGAGGTGATAGCGTCCCGGCTCTGCCTCGAACCCGCCCGTGCCGCTGGGCCCCGGCGCGCCGTCCGGGGTGATCCAGTTGCGCCATTCGGTATCGGGCCGCTCGAAGGCGCCGCCGCGGCTGCGCTCCGCCAGGCTTTGCGTGATCCAGGTTCCGTTTTCCAGATGCCCCATCGGCATGGCTCCCGTTATGCGATGACGCCGTGCAACCTAGCGCGGCATGGATTGGAGCAAGGGGGAAAGCGCGGCTTTCCGGCTCAGGCCGCGCGGGCCGCGTCCATCAGGCGCCGCATCTCGGCGATTGCCGGGTCGAGGCCGCGAAAGATCGCCTCTCCGATCAGGAAATGGCCGATATTCAGCTCCATCACCTCGGGCATCGCGGCCACCGGCTCGACCGTGTCGTAGGTCAGCCCGTGCCCCGCGTGAACCTCAAGCCCCAGCCCATGCGCCAGCGCCGCCATCTCGCGCAGCCGTGCCAGTTCGGCGTCGCGTTCGGCCAGGCGCTCCTCTGCGTGGAAATCGCAATAGGCGCCGGTATGCAGTTCGACCACCGACGCGCCGATCCGCGCTGCCGCCTCGACCTGTTTGGCGTCGGCCGCGATGAAGATCGACACCCGGCAGCCGGCATCGGCCAGCGGGGCGATGAAATGCGCCAGCCGGTTTTCCTCGCGTGCGACGTCCAGCCCGCCCTCGGTCGTGCGTTCCTCGCGCTTTTCGGGCACGATGCAGACGGCATGCGGACGGTGGCGCAGGGCGATGGCCTGCATTTCGTCGGTCGCCGCCATCTCGAAGTTCAGCGGCAGCGACAGCTCCGTCGCCAGCCGCTCGATATCCGCGTCGGAGATATGCCGCCGGTCCTCGCGCAGATGCGCGGTGATCCCGTCGGCGCCCGCCTCTTCGGCCAGTTTCGCCGCGCGCACCGGGTCGGGATAGGCCGAGCCGCGCGCGTTCCGAACTGTCGCGACGTGGTCGATATTCACACCAAGCCGCAGCTTGCCAAGGGGTTTCATGGCACTCTCCTTGCCTTGCGGCCCTACTCTGCCGGGGCCTTGCCGGATTTCCCCGGCTTCTTGCCGACCGGCGGGTCCTGCCGTTTTTCGTAGCGGTTGCGCAGTTTCTTGATCCGACGAGCCTGATACGCCTTCACGGCCGGAAGCGCCAGCATGTAGGCGGCCACCGCCGCGACGATGCCCGGAACGATGCCGCCGATCAGGTAGGGAAAGAACGCATCGTGCCAGAACAGTTCAAGCCGGTCCCAATGCGCCGGCGCGCCGGTGAAGATCGACACCGCGTTCTGCCACAATTCCTGGCTGGCGCGGCTGAACGCGCCAAAGACGCGGTGGATCGGGATCGCGTGCCGTCCCAGCATCCACTCGCCCAGCTTCAGGCTGATCGCGGCGATGAACGGAAAGGTCAGCGGGTTGCCGAAGAACGTGGCCATCAGCGCCGCGATCACGTTGCCCTGCATCACCAGCGCCAGTGCCGATGCCATGATGAAATGGAACCCGAAGAACGGGCTGAAGCAGACGAACACGCCGGCGGCGATCCCGCGCGCGATGCGGTGCGGCGGATCGGGCAGGCGGCGCAGGCGGTAGGCGACGTAATAGACCGCACGGTTCCAGCCGCCGCGGGGCCAGAAACCCTCGGCGATGACCTGAAGCCAGGTGCGGGGCGTGCGTCGTTTGAACACCACTTTGCTGCGGCCCTCCTAGGGCTTGCGGTCGATATCCCGGTGACGCGACAGCGAGGCGACATGCGTTTCCGCCTCGACCGCCAGCATCACTGCGTGCAGATGTTCTGCATCTCTCAAATCCACGTCCATAAAGAGGCGATAAAAGTCCGGTTTCCGGTCAATAAATTGCAGGTCGGAGATATTGGCGCCTTGTTCGCCGATCAAGGTGCAGATCCGGCCCAGAACGCCGGCATCGTTGCTGATCGTCAGATCGAGCCGGACGGTGTGCACCGCCGGATGGGTGCCCGAATGCCAGTGCAGATCGACCCAGCGGTCCGGCTCGTCCTGATAGTCTTCCAGGACCGGGCAGTCGATCGCATGCACGATCACGCCCTTGCCGCGATAGGAAATGCCGACGATCCGCTCGCCGGGAACGGGCTGGCAGCAGCGGGCACGCTCGAACGTCTGGCCGGGGTTCAGCCCGATGACCGCGCGCGAGGCGTCGATTTCGTCGGTCGGCGCCTCTCCGAGGTCGGGATACAGCGTCTGCACCACCTTGCGCGCCGCCAGCTCGGCCGATCCCAGCCGGGCCAGCAATTCGTCCGACGTGACCAGCCCCATCTGTTTCGCCGCGGTGTCCAGCGCCTTTTGCGTGATGCGCTTGCCGACATTCTCGAAGGCCACGCGCGCCAGTTCCCAGCCCAGCCGCACGAAACGCTCGCGGTCCTCCTCGCGCAGGCTGCGCCGGATCGCCGCCTTGGCGCGGCCGGTCACCACGATGTCGATCCATGTCGATTGCGGGCGCTGGCCGGTGGCGGTCATGATCTCGCAGGACTGGCCGTTCTTCAGCCGGGTCCAGAGCGGCACGCGCATCCCGTCCACCTTGGCCCCGACACAGCTGTCGCCGATCCGGGTGTGGATCGCATAGGCGAAATCCAGCGGCGTCGCCCCGCGCGGCAGCTTGACCACGTCGCCCTTGGGCGTGAAGCAGAACACCTGGTCTGCGTACATCTCCAGCTTGACGTGTTCGAGAAACTCGTCGTCGCCCTCGGCGTTCTGGAACCGCTCGGTCAGCGCGGCGACCCATTTCGTCGGGTCGACGGCGAACGGGTTCTCGGTCGGCACGCCGTCCTTGTAGGACCAGTGCGCGGCAACGCCCGCCTCGGCCACGTCGTGCATCTGGAAGGTGCGGATCTGGATCTCGACGCGGCGGCCGTCACGGCCCGACACGGTGGTGTGGATCGACCGGTAGCCGTTCGATTTCGGCTGGCTGATGTAATCCTTGAACCGCCCCGGCACCGCGCGCCAGCGCTGGTGCATCGCGCCCAGGACGCGGTAGCAATCGGCCTCGCTGTCCACCAGGATGCGAAAGCCGTAGATGTCCGACAGGCGCGAGAAGGACAGACCCTTTTCCTGCATCTTGCGCCAGATCGAATAGGGCTTCTTGGCGCGGCCCTGCACCTCTGCCTCGATGCCGGTCTTCTTCAGCTCGGTGCGGATGTCGGCGGTGATCTTCTTGACCACGTCGCCGGTCTCGCGCTGAAGCCGGATGAACCGGCGCATGATCGAGTTGCGCCCCTCGGGGTTCAGCACGGCGAAGGCCAGATCCTCCAGCTCGTCGCGCATCCACTGCATCCCCATCCGCCCGGCCAGCGGCGCGAAGATGTCCATCGTCTCGCGTGCCTTCTGCACCTGCTTGTCGATATGCATCGACTTGATCGTGCGCATGTTGTGCAGACGGTCGGCCAGCTTGACCAGGATCACCCGCAGATCCTTGGACATCGCCATGAACAGCTTGCGGAAATTCTCGGCCTGCTTGGTCTCGGACGACGACAATTGCAGGTTGGTCAGCTTGGTGACGCCATCGACCAGTTCGGCGATCTGGGTGCCGAACCGGCCGGAAATCTCGGCATAGGTGGACCGCGTATCCTCGACCGTGTCGTGGAGCAGGGCAGTGACGATGGTCGCGTCGTCCAGCCGCATCTGCGTCAGGATCGAGGCGACAGCGACAGGATGGGTGAAATACGGCTCGCCCGAGCGCCGGTACTGGCCGGCATGCATGTTCTCGCCGTATTCGTAGGCGCCGCGAATCAGTTCGGCGTCGGATCGCGGGTTGTAGGCGTGGACCCTTTCGACCAGGTCGTCGACCTCGATCAGCCGGTCCAGCGCCATCCCGGCATTCCCTTATTTGGGCTCCTGCGCTTCCATCAGGGCGCGCAGCAGCTTTTCCTCGGACATGTCGTCGTCGGCGGGCTTGTCCTGCTCGGCACTCATCAGAAGCGCCATGGAATCGTCTTCCGGCTCGTCGACCTCGATCTGGGTCTGGTGGCTTTCGATCATCCGCTCGCGCAGCGCATCGGCTTGCTGCGTCTCTTCGGCGATCTCGCGCAGGCTGACGACGGGGTTCTTGTCGTTGTCGCGGTCCACCGTCAGCGGCGCACCCGCAGAAATCTCGCGCGCCCGGTGCGCGGCGAGCATCACCAGTTCGAAACGGTTGGGAACCTTGTCAACGCAATCTTCGACCGTAACGCGGGCCATGTAGTCTCCAATCCAGAGCTTGGGAGGCAGAGGCGCCTGCATACGCGCTCTTTTTCCCATTGACAAGCAATCTGGAGCAAATCCCCGTGATTTAAAGGGGCCGGATGCCGGCGCGCGCCGCCTCCGGCAGCGCATCGGCCATCTGCCGCACCGTCAGCCCCAGAACCGGGTGCCGCCAGTCCGGCGCGACGTCGCACAGGGGAATCAGCACGAAGCCGCGATCCTGCATGCGCGGATGCGGCAGGATCAGCCGGCCCGGCACGCTTTGCGCCTGCGCACCGGGCGGCAGCGCCCGCCACGTGTCGAACGTGTCCCGGTCCGGGTGAACGCGCTGCCCGGCCGCCAGCAGATCAAGATCCAGCGTCCGGCTGCCCCAGCGCTGCGCGCGCACCCGGTCGAACCGCTTTTCGACATCGTGAAGCCGCGCCATGATCGCCTCGGGCGGCTCCGAAATGTCCAGGACCGCCGCCGCGTTGACATAGTCGGGGCCGGCGCCGGCCGGAAAGCACGGGGTCCGGTAGAACCGGCTGACCGCGACGACCCGGCACCCCGGCGCGTCCAGCCAGCCCAGCGCGGCGCGCAGCGTCGCCTCGGGCGGGCCGGCTACGCTCGGCAAATTCCCGCCTAGGGCAATTAGCGTTTCAACAGAGGACGTTGCGGAAAATCGTGGCATTTGGTCCCATTCGCGTCTTGCGGGTGCTCGTGTACACATTATTTTACGGGCGAGTTTCGCCACAACGATTGTTTTCCTTATATCCACTCACGCAACGGCTTTGGCGGAACGCATTTACCAAGGGGACGAATAAAATGTTTTACCGTGACGAACGGCTTGCGCTGTTCATTGATGGATCGAATCTTTACGCGGCGGCGAAATCGCTCGGGTTCGACATCGACTACAAGCTGCTCAGGCAGGAATTCATGCGCCGCGGCAAGATGCTGCGCGCATTCTACTATACCGCCCTGCTGGAGAACGACGATTATTCGCCGATCCGGCCGCTGGTCGACTGGCTGCATTACAACGGCTTCTCGATGGTGACCAAACCGGCGAAGGAATACACCGACAGCCAGGGACGCCGGAAGGTCAAGGGCAACATGGACATCGAACTGGCGGTCGATGCCATGGACCTTGCGCCGCATGTCGATCACATCGTGCTGTTTTCCGGCGACGGCGATTTCCGCCCGCTGATCGAGGCGTTGCAGCGCAAGGGCGTGCGCGTGTCGGTCGTCTCGACGATCCGCAGCCAGCCGCCGATGATCGCGGACGAGCTGCGCCGGCAGGCCGACAACTTCATCGAGCTCGACGAGTTGAAGGAAGTGATCGGGCGCCCCCCGCGCGAGCCGCGCGAGATTGCCCCGGCCGAACACGAAACCGCCGAATAGCGCGCCGCGTGTTCATCGGGACCGTCCCGGCCGCGGGTCTTTACCTGCGGCCGGGGACATCCTAGGTCTGCGCCTGTAAAGGGGGCATGCCATGACCAGACCAGCCTTACAGCTCTATCTTGCCGCGCCGCGCGGGTTCTGCGCCGGCGTGGACCGGGCGATCAAGATCGTCGAGATGGCGCTGCAGAAATGGGGCGCGCCGGTCTATGTGCGCCACGAGATCGTGCATAACCGCTTTGTCGTCGACGGGCTGCGCGAAAAAGGTGCGGTGTTCGTCGAGGAACTGGACGAATGCCCGCCGGACCGGCCGGTGATCTTTTCCGCCCACGGCGTGCCCAAATCCGTCCCGGCCGAGGCCGCGCGCCGCGAGATGGTCTATGTCGACGCCACCTGCCCGCTGGTCAGCAAGGTTCACATAGAGGCCGAGCGGCACCATGCGAACGGATTGCAGATGGTGATGATCGGCCATGCCGGCCACCCGGAAACGCTGGGCACGATGGGCCAGCTGCCGGAGGGCGAGGTGCTGCTGGTCGAGACCGAGGCGGACGTGGCGCGCCTGACCCCGCGCGATCCCGGAAAGCTGGCCTTCATCACCCAGACCACGCTGTCGGTCGATGACACGGCCGGCATCGTCGCGGCGCTGAAGGCGCGGTTCCCGGCAATCGTCGGGCCGCACAAGGAAGACATCTGCTATGCCACCACCAACCGGCAGCAGGCGGTCAAGGCGATGGCGCCGCTGGTCGACGCGATCCTCGTGATCGGCGCGCCCAATTCGTCCAATTCGCGCCGTCTGGTCGAGGTCGGCGCCGCCGCCGGTTGCGCCTATTCGCAGCTTGTCCAGCGTGCCACCGATATCGACTGGCGCGCGCTGGAAGGGGTGTCCAGCGTCGGCGTCACCGCCGGCGCCAGCGCGCCCGAAGTGCTGGTGAACGAGGTGCTGGACGCCTTTCGCGCCCGCTATGACGTGACGATCGAGCCGGTGGAAACCGCCACCGAGAACGTGGAATTCAAGGTGCCGCGCACGCTGCGCGAACCCGCGTGATCGCGCCCCGCGCCGTCTGGCGGTTTCCGTGCGGGCCGTGCTAGGCTGCGCGCCTGCGCAATCCGAACAAAGGCGACGCCCTCCTTGTCCATCCAGTTCCTGCTGACCGCCCTTGTCGTCGTGCTCGCGCCCGGAACGGGTGTGATCTACACGCTTGCCATCGGCCTGGGGCAGGGCCGCCGTGCCGCGATCATGGCCGCGCTGGGCTGCACCTTCGGGATCGTGCCGCACCTTCTGGCGGCGACGCTGGGCCTGGCCGCCGTCCTGCACACCTCGGCGGTGCTGTTCCAGGCGGTGAATTTCGCCGGTGTCGCCTATCTGCTGTGGCTTGCCTGGCAGGCGCTGAAATCGGGTGGTGCGCTGGCCGTCAGCGCAGAGAGGCGGGCGGAGCCGGGCTGGATCGTCGCCCGGCGCGGTGCGCTGATCAACATCCTGAACCCGAAACTGTCGATCTTCTTTCTCGCCCTGCTGCCGCCGTTCCTGTCGGGCAATCCCGCGACTGCCACGGCAGAGATGATCGGCCTCGGCGCGGTGTTCATGGCGCTGACCTTCGCGGTCTTCGTGCTTTACGGGGTGTTTGCCGCGGCAACGCGCGACCGGCTTCTGGGTTCGGCGCGGATCATGCGCTGGCTGAACCGGGGCTTCGCCGCGATCTTCGCCGCCCTGGGCGCGCGCCTTGCGCTGGAGCGGGCAGGATGAAGATACCGCCCGCCGCCCTTGCCCTCGGTCTGGCCGGCCTTGTGCCGTTCCTGTGGGGTGCGCTGACGATGATCTTCGAGCCGGTGGCCGCACTGACCTTCCGTGTCGCCGGCGCGCGCTTCATCGGGCCCTACATGATCCTGTCCTACGGCACGGTGATCCTGGCGTTCATGTCGGGCGTGCTCTGGGGCCTGGCCACCCGCGCCGAGGGCGAGGCGGCCACCATCGGCTACGGGCTGAGCGTGCTTCCCGCGCTCTGGGCGTTCTTCTTCGTCGGCGGCGGGGCGGAAACGGCGGCGATCTACCTGATCTTCGGCTTCGTCGGCATCCTGGCGATCGACTGGGTGTTCTGGCGGCACGGGCTGGCGCCGGACTGGTGGATGCGGCTGCGGGTCGGCCTGACCGCGGGGGCCGTGGCCTGCCTCGCCACCGTGCTTGTCATCTGACGGCACCGCGGATAAGCGCCCTCCCATGACCGACCTTTACGCCTATACCGACGGAGCATGCTCCGGCAATCCCGGCCCCGGCGGCTGGGGCGTGCTGCTGCTTGCCCGCGAGAAGGACCGCGTCGTCAAGTCGCGCGAGCTGAAGGGCGGCGAGGCCGCGACCACCAACAACCGGATGGAGCTGATGGCCGCGATCCGCGCGCTCGAGGCGCTGGAACGGCCCAGCCGGATCACTGTCGTGACCGACAGCGCCTATGTGAAGAATGGCGTGACCGGCTGGATCCACGGATGGAAGCGCAATGGCTGGAAGACCGCCGCGAAGAAGCCGGTCAAGAATGTCGAGCTGTGGCAGCGGCTGGACGAGGCGCAGGCCCGCCACGACGTCACCTGGAAGTGGATCAAGGGCCATGCGGGCCACGCGGAGAACGAGCAGGCCGATGCGCTGGCCCGCGCCGGGATGGCGCCGTTCAAGCCGAAACGCGCCGTGCCGGAGTGATTCTTTCGGGGCGTTGCCGCGCTCGGGTCACGTCAGCCGCGCGGGCAGGCGCGCCCCGCGCAGGAAATCCGCCGTGTCCATTGCCCGCTTGCCCGGCCGCTGGGCGGACATGATCTGCACCGCGCGTCCATCGCCGCACACCACGCGGAACCCGTCCAGCACCTCGCCCGGTGCGCCGGTGCCTTCGGCCAGCCGGCAGCGCAGCAGCTTCACCCGTTCTGCGCCGATCGGCGTCCAGGCGCCGGGAAAGGGCGACAGCCCGCGGATCAGCCGGTCGACCTCTGCCGCAGGGCGCGTCCAGTCCACCTGCGCCTCGGCCTTGTCGATCTTGGCGGCGTAAGTCACGCCGTCCTCCGGCTGGGGCTGCGGGGTCAGGGTGTCCAACCGTGCCAGCGCCTCCACCACCGTATCGGCGCCAAGCGCCGACAAGCGGTCATGCAGGTCGCCCGCCGTGTCCTCGGGGCCGATGGGCACCGCACGACGCAGCAAGACCGGCCCGGTATCCAGCCCGGCCGCCATCTGCATGATGCAGATCCCGGTTTCGGCATCGCCGGCCATGATCGCCCGCTGGATCGGCGCGGCCCCGCGCCAGCGCGGCAGAAGCGAGGCATGGATGTTCAGGCATCCCCGCGCCGGGGCGTCCAGCACGGCCTGCGGCAGGATCAGGCCATAGGCGACGACCACCGCGATCTCCGCGTTCAGCGCGGAAAACGCCGCCTGGTCCTCCGCGCCGCGCAGGCTGGCGGGATGGCGCACCGGCAGGCCCAGCGCCTCGGCCCGCGCCTGGACCGGCGACGGGCGGGGCTTCTTGCCGCGGCCCGCCGGGCGCGGCGGCTGGCAGTAGACGCAGGTAATCTCGTGCCCGGCCCCGATCAGCGCATCCAGCACCGGGACCGAAAAGGCCGGCGTGCCCATGAAGACGATCTTCATCGAGGCCGCTCCCCCTGCCGGGCCGCCTTGCGGTATTTCTTCAGCAGCATCTGCCGTTTCACCGGCGACAGGCGATCCGTGAAAAGCTTGCCGTCCAGGTGGTCGATCTGGTGTTGCACCGATGTCGCCCACAGATGCACGAAGTCCCGCTCCTCGATCTCGCCGGCCTCGTTCAGGAACCGAACCGTCACCGCGCGCGGCCGCGTGACGGTGGCCGAGATGCCGGGCAGGCAAGGGCTTGCTTCCAGATGCTCGCGCGGCTGCGCAGAGGCGTGCAGCACCTCGGGATTGGCCATCCTCACGGCCTGCCCGCGCGACTCGGACGCATCCACCACCGCCAGCCGCAACATCACGCCGATCTGCGGCGCCGCCAGCCCGACGCCCGGCATCGCGTCCATCGTGGCGATCATGTCGTCCCAGATGGTGCACACATCGCCTGATACCTCGATCACCGGGGCAGCAGCACGGTGCAGCCGGGGATCGGGCCAGAGCAGGATCGGGCGCGATTTCGCGCGGCGGGTCGGGACGCTATTCATGGGATCGGGCACGGGATCAGGCGCGCGCCCGCTCGCGCTTGAGCTTCTGCATCCGCCGGGTGATCATCTGCCGCTTGAGCGGTTTCAGATGGTCGATGAACAGCTTGCCGTTGATATGGTCGATCTCGTGCTGCACGCAGGTCGCCCACAGGCCGTCGAAATGCTCTTGCTGCGGAGCGCCATCGGCGTCGAGCCACCGCACCTTGACCTCGGCGGGACGCTCGACCTCGGCGTATTGGTCGGGGATCGACAGGCAGCCCTCGTCATAGATGTTGGTATCTTCCGAGGTCCATGTGATCTCGGGGTTGAACAGGATCAGTGGGCGCGGCGCCGCGCCTTCCTCCTTGATGCAATCCATCACGATCAGGCGTACCAGCTCGCCGACCTGCGGCGCGGCAAGCCCGATGCCGGGCGCGTCATACATCGTCTGCAGCATGTCGTCGGCAAGCGTCCGCAATTCCGGCGTGATCTGCGCCACGGGGGGGCAGACCTTCTTGAGGCGCGGGTCGGGATGGATCAGGATATTGCGGACCGTCATGCTGGGTCATTTAGGCGATGCTCCGGTCGCGCGCAATGCGCGCCGGGCGAAAGCAGGGGCAGCTCTGCGCGCGCCGTGCAGCCTACGGCGCGGCGCGCGCCAGGTCGAAGGCCTTGCGCATCACGGTCGGCAGGCTGGCCGGCCGGAACTCGGCAGGCGGCACGAAGCGTCCCGCTGCCGGTGCCGCCGTCATCGGCACGTCCGCCACCCGCAGCGCAAGGCGCAGGTGGAAATGCGTGAAGGTGTGGCGTACCTCGGCGCCGGGATCGCGCCAGTCGGCGTCCAGCGGCGGCGTCTCTGCGGGCGCGTCGCCCCAGACGCTGCCGGGCCAGCCCAGCATCCCGCCCAGCAGCCCCGAATCCGGCCGCCGCTCCAGCAGCCATGCGCCATCGGCACGCCGTGCGAGATAGGCGATCCCGAGGCGCACGGGCTTGGGTTTCTTCGGGGTCTTGCGCGGCAATTCTGCGGCGATCCCGGCCGCGCGGGCCGCGCAGGGCGCACGCCACGGGCACAGTCCGCAGGCCGGGTTGCGCGGGGTGCAGATCGTCGCACCCAGATCCATCACCGCCTGCGCGTAATCGCCCGGCCGGTGCGCCGGGGTCAGCGCGGCGGCGTGTGCCGTCAGTTCCGGCTTGGCGGCCGGCAGCGGGACGGCGACCGCATGCAGCCGCGCCATCACCCGCTCGACATTGCCGTCCACGACGACCGCCGCCTCGTCGAAGGCGATCGCGGCGATGGCCGACGCGGTGTAGGGCCCGATTCCCGGCAGTGCCAGAAGGCCCGCGCGGTCTTGCGGAAAGCGGCCGCCGTGATCCCCGGCCACGGCGCGGGCGCATTTCAGCAGGTTGCGGGCGCGAGCGTAATACCCCAGCCCCGCCCATTCGGCCATCACCTCTGCATCCGCGGCGGCGGCCAGCGCGCGCACATCCGGCCAGCGCGCCATGAAACGGTGGAAATAGTCCCGCACCGCGGCCACCGTGGTCTGTTGCAGCATCACCTCGGACAGCCAGACGGCATAGGGGTCGGGTCGGATGCCCGCGCGCCTTGCCGCGGGGCCGACCCGCCAGGGCAGATCGCGCGCATGCCGGTCGTACCAGGCCAGCAGCGGCTCGGAGAGCGCGCCGTTCGCCCCTTCCGCGCAATCATCGGCGGCGGGCGCGTCGCTTTGCGGAATTTCACGCAATCTTTATGGTGTCCCTGTCGGCTTTGGGCTGGCACGGTGGCGGTACGCTTCGTAAGGATAGCGCCATGAGCAAGGAACGCCAGACAGGGCCGCGCGGCAAGGGTCCGCGCCGCCGGCGCGGGTTCGAACGGGCCTCCGGCCTTCTGTCGGACCGGATCCGCGAGGCCGGCGAGGCGCGCGGTTTCGCGGTGTCGCGGCTTCTGACCCACTGGGCCGAGATCGTCGGCGCCGACATCGCCGCCATCGCGCGGCCGGTCAATGTCAGCTATGCGCGCGGCGGGTTCGGCGCGACGCTGACCGTTCTGACCACGGGCGCGCAGGCCCCGATGCTGGAAATGCAGAAGGACCGTGTGCGCGAACGGGTGAATGCCTGCTACGGCTACAGCGCGATTTCCCGCCTGCGCATCACCCAGACCGCGCCCACCGGCTTTGCCGAAGGGCAGGTCGCCTTCGATCCCGCGCCGAAGACCCGCGCCGCGCCCGACCCCGCATGCCGCCGCGCGGCCGAGGCGGCGGTGGCCCCCGTCGCCGACGAGGCCCTGCGCCGTGCCCTTGCCGCGCTGGGCGAAAACGTCCTATCCCGTCAGAAAGACAAGTAAGGCAAACACATGAACAAACTCTTTACCCTCGCCGGTCCGCTGGCGCTCGCCCTCGGTGCGCTGCTGCTGATGCCTGCCGCCCCGGTGGCCCCCGCCCTCAGCGGCGCCGCCTTCGCGCAGGAGACCGACGCCGATGTCGCGGCCGAGGCGCCGCTGGTGCGCGAAATGACGCTGGGCGATCCCGACGCGCCGCTGACGGTGATCGAATACGCGTCTGCCACCTGCCCGCATTGCGCGACGTTCCACCTGGGTACCTTCCCGCAGGTGAAGCAGGATTATGTCGAGACCGGCAAGGTGCATTTCGTCTACCGCGAGGTCTATTTCGACCGCTTCGGCCTTTGGGCCGGGATGGTCGCACGCTGCGGCACCCCCGCCGGAGAGCTGGACGACGCGCAGCAGCAGGCCGCGACACGGCGCTACTTCGCGATCATGAACATGGTGTTCGACCAGCAGAAGCAGTGGCTTGACGCGGACTCGCCCGCCGGGATCGCCGAAAACCTGTCGAAGATCGGTCGTACCGCCGGGCTGACCTCGGACCAGGTCGATGCCTGCCTTCAGGATGCCGCCATGGCCGAGCAGATGGTCGAGTTGTACCAGCAGAATGTCGAGGCCGATGACGTGTCCTCGACGCCGAGCTTCATTATCGACGGCGAGCTGCATTCCGGTGCGATGGGTTTCGACGAGTTCTCGGCGCTTCTCGACGCGGCGCTGCCCGCGGAATGACGGCGCCGCTTGACGGATTGCGCGTGGTCGAGCTGGCGCGGATCCTGGCCGGTCCCTGGGCCGGCCAGGTGCTGGCCGATCTCGGGGCGGAAGTGATCAAGGTCGAAAGCCCCGCCGGCGACGACACCCGGCAATGGGGCCCGCCTTTCGTCGAACGCGATGGCGACGTGTCGGCCGCCTATTTCCACGGCTGCAACCGGGGCAAGAGGTCCATCGCGGCGGATTTCCGCACCTCCGAGGGGCAGGAAACCGTGCGCGCGCTGGTTGCCGAGGCCGATATCGTGATCGAGAATTTCAAGGTCGGCGGGCTGAAGAAATACGGTCTGGATTTCGCCAGCTTGTCGGCGCTGAATCCCCGGCTGGTCTATTGCTCGATCACCGGGTTCGGGCAGGACGGGCCCTATGCGCATCGCGCGGGGTACGATTACATCGTGCAGGGCATGTCGGGGCTGATGTCGATCACCGGGGAACCGGACGGCCAGCCGCAGAAATCCGGCGTGGCGATCACCGACCTGTTTACCGGCATGTACGCGGCCACCGCGATCCTCGCGGCGATCCATCAGCGCGAGCGGACCGGTCGCGGCGAGCATATCGACCTGGCGCTGCTGGACGTGGCGACGGCGGTGACCGCCAACCAGGCGATGAACTACCTGACCACCGGCACCCCGCCGCAGCGGATGGGCAATGCGCATCCCAACCTGGTGCCCTATCAGGTGTTCGACTGCTCGGATGGCTATGTCATCATCGCCACGGGCAATTCCGCGCAGTTCCAGCGGCTTTGCGCGATGCTGGACCTGCCGGAGCTGGCCGACGATCCCGATTTCGCCACCAATGCGGACCGGATCGCGCATCGCGGGCGGCTGATCGGGCTGCTGAACGCGGCGACCGCCCGGCGCAGCAAGGCCGAGCTGTTGGACGGCTGCGAGGCGCGGGGCATTCCCGCCGGGCCGATCAACGACATGGCAGAGGTCTTTGCCGATCCGCAGGTGCGCCACCGCGGCCTGCAGATGGAACTGGACGGCGTGCCCTCCGTGCGCCCGCCATTCCGGTTCTCCGGCGCCGCGCCGAAGCTGGACCGCGCCGCGCCCAGGCTCGACGAGCACGGCGGCGAGATCAGGGCAGAACTGAAGCGCGGCTGACCGCCGGGCGCCGCCGGTCATTGCAAATCGGGCGCCCGGCGATATCTCTGGGGATATGGAGGATGATTGCGCCATGACCCCCGATGCGGAGTTCAGTGACCTGACCGGCAAGCTGCTGGTCGCGATGCCCGGCATGGGCGATCCGCGCTTCGAGAAGAGCGTGATCTTCCTGTGCGCCCATTCGCATGACGGCTCGATGGGGCTGATCGTGAACAAGCCGGCGCCGGGGCTGCACATGGACGATCTGCTGGACCAGCTGGAGATCCCGAAGGGAGAGGGCAGCCGCGGCGTGAACGTCTATTTCGGCGGCCCGGTGGAACATGGCCGCGGCTTCGTGCTGCACAGCGCCGAATATGCCGCCGAAAGCTCGACCCTGAAGGTCGGTTCCGGGTTCGGCATGACCGCGACGCTGGACATCCTGCAGGACATGGCCGCGGGCAGCGGGCCGGACCGGCGGTTGCTGGCGCTGGGCTATTCCGGCTGGGGGCCGGGCCAACTGGAGGACGAGCTGGGCCAGAACGGCTGGCTGACCTGCGACGCGACGCCCGAGATCGTGTTCGCGCCCGATGACGGCGGCAAGTGGATGGCGGCGCTGGCCTCGATGGGAATCGACCCGCTGTCGCTGTCGGCGGCGGCCGGGCGGGCCTGAATCGCCCTTCGGGCGATGCCTCCGGCGGGGATATTTGCGAACCGAAGAAGCGGGCGGGGTCAGTCCCTGGGTGCCGCCGCGCGGCGCAGCCGGTCGTTGATCGCGCGCCCCAGCCCGGTTTCGGGGATCGGCGCGACCGCGATCGATGCGCCTTCTGTGTCGAGCGCGCGCAGATGGCCGAACAGGTTCGCCGCGGCCTCGACCATGTCGCCGGCGCGCGACAGGTTCAGATCGCTCTCCATCTCGCCGAAGCCGAGCAGCACCTCGCCCGGCCGGGCGGTATCGGCGTCCAGCCGCAGCGCCGCGCCGGGCGCGTAGTGAGAGCGCATCTGACCGGGGGAGGCGATGCCCGCATCGGTGTCCGGCATGGCGAGCGGGGCGCCAAGACACGCCTCCAGCGCCTCGGCGGGGATGCCGCCGGGACGCAGAAGGCGCGGCGCGGGTCCGGTGGCGACAATGGTCGATTCGATCCCCGTCTCGCACGGCCCGCCGTCAAGCACGGCAGCGATGCGACCGTCCAGCCCGTCAAGAACATGCTGCGCCGTGGTCGGGCTGATCCGCCCCGCGGGGTTGGCCGAGGGCGCGGCGATCGGCCGGTTCGCGCGGGTCAGAAGATCGCGCGCCAGCGGGTGGCCCGGCGCCCGCACCGCGACTGTCGCCAGCCCCGCCGTGACCAAGGGTGCGATCCCGGCTGAGGATTTCAGCGGCAGCACCAGCGTCAGCGCGCCGGGCCAGAACGCGCCGGCCAGCGCCTCGGCCGCGTCGTCGAAATCGGCGATCCGGCGGGCGGCGTCGATATCCGGCAGGTGCACGATCAGCGGGTTGAAACGCGGCCGCCGCTTGGCGTCGAAGATGCGCGCAACGCAGACGTCGCGGGTCGCATCGCCCGCCAGCCCATAGACGGTTTCGGTCGGAATCGCGACCAGCTTGCCGGTGCGCAGCAGTTCCGCCGCACGGTTGATACCGTCTTCGTCGGGTTGCAGAAGCTGGGTTTCGGGCATCAGAGTGACGCTGCGTCCTTGCTGCGGCGGCGCGATCCGCCATGATAGCGATGGATGTAGCGGGCCGCGCGCCCGCTGCCAAGACGCGGCGGAAATGCGCCGCCGGAACGGGAGGGTTTTGCCGATGGGATACCGCGCGCCGGTCGAGGAGATCGGATTCCTGCTGCGCCATGTCGTGGGATATGGCGACGTCGCGGCGACCGGGCGGTTCGAAGCGGCCGGAACGGATGTTGTGGACGCGATCCTGCCCGAGGCGGCGCGGCTTTGCGAAGCGGTTCTGGCCCCGTTGCAGCGGGCGGGCGATCTGCACCCGGCCAGGCTGGAAAACGGATGCGTGCGCACCTCGCCCGGTTTTGCAGGCGGCTACCGCGCGATCGCCGAGGGGGGCTGGGTCTCGACCAGTGCCGACCCGGAATTCGGCGGGATGGGCCTGCCGCAGACCGTCACCACCGCCGTCAACGAGATGATGGGATCGGCCTGCCTTGCGCTACAGCTTGCCCCGCTGATGACGCAGGGCCAGATCGAGGCGCTGGAGCGCCATGCAAGCGCGGAGATCAAGGCGCTGTATCTTCCGCGGCTTGTCTCCGGCGAGTGGTGCGGCACGATGAACCTGACCGAGCCGCAGGCGGGCAGCGATGTGGGCGCGCTGAGCACCAGGGCGGAGCCGGCAGAGGGCGGAAGCTATCGCATCACCGGGCAGAAAATCTACATCTCCTGGGCGGACAACGATTTTTCCGACAATGTCTGCCACCTGGTGCTGGCGCGGCTGCCGGATGCGGCGCCGGGGACGCGGGGGATCAGCCTGTTCCTGGTGCCGAAATTCATCCCCGGCCCCGACGGCACGCCCGGTGCGCGCAACGATCTGCGGGTGGTCAGCCTTGAACACAAGACCGGCCTGCACGGATCGCCCACGGCGGTGATGGCCTATGAGGGCGCGACCGGCTGGCTGGTCGGCGAGGCGCATGGCGGCCTGGCGGCGATGTTCACCATGATGAACAACGCCCGGCTGGGTGTCGGCGTGCAGGGCATTTCCGTGGCCGAAGCCGCCACGCAGGCCGCTCTGGCCCACGCGATGGAGCGGCGGCAGGGCCGCTCGCCCATCGAGGGCGGCACCGGCGCGATCGTCGATCACGCCGATGTGCGCCGCATGTTGCTGACCATGAAGGCGGAAACCGCCGCCGCCCGCGCCATCGCGCTGGCCTGTGCCGTCGCCGCCGACATGGCCACGGCGACCGGTGCGGCGGACTGGAAGGCCCGCGCGGCACTGCTGACCCCCATCGTCAAGGTGTATGGGACAAAGGCCGGCATCCGCGTGGCCGAGCTGGGCGTGCAGGTGTATGGCGGCATGGGCTATATCGAGGAGGCCGGCGCCGCGCAGTATGCCCGCGACGTGCGTGTCACCGCGATCTACGAGGGCACCAACGGCATTCAGGCGATGGACCTTGTCGGCCGCAAGATGGCCGATGGCGGCGAGGCCGCGTCGCGTCTGCTGGACGAGGTCGAAGCGGGCGCCGAGGCCGCGCGCGCCGCGCAGCCCGACCTTGCACAACGGGTCTGGGACGCGGCCGAGACGCTGCGCGAGACGACCGAGTGGCTGGCAGCGCAGGATCTGTCGGAGCGGTTCGGCGGCGCGGTGCCCTATCTGCACGCCTTCGCGCGGGTGCTTGGTGCGCATTTCCTGCTGAAAGCCGCCTGTGCCGAGGACGCGGCGGGCCCGCGAACCGCGCTTGCCGCGTTTCACATCCGCCG
Organism: uncultured Paracoccaceae bacterium; assembly: GCA_947503765.1. Classification (GTDB taxonomy): domain Bacteria; phylum Pseudomonadota; class Alphaproteobacteria; order Rhodobacterales; family Rhodobacteraceae; genus Psychromarinibacter. The sequence goes on from CANNFA010000010.1 coordinate 62,445, forward strand.
CCTGCTGCCCGAACATGCCGCGCTGTGCGCCCATGCGCGCGAGGGCACGGCCGGGCTGTACGACATCGCGCCCGAAGACCTGTCCGCCTGATGGACGGGGTCCTGAGCATGTTTCGCGCAATTGAATTCACGCGCCCGCCCGAACGCATTTGCGTTGCAAACGCTGCCTCGGGCAGGCGCGCGAATGACCTGTGCCCTGTAGAGCGAAACACGCCGTGATGGACGGCAGCGCACCGATCCGCCACCCGCATGCGGAGCCGCCCGCCGAGGGCGAGGTGTGCGAGGTTGCGGACGGCATCCTGTGGCTGCGCCTGCCGCTGCCGATGGCGCTGGACCACGTCAATTGCTACGCGCTGGAAGACGCGGATGGCTGGACGATCGTCGATACCGGGTTCGACACGCAGCGGACCCGCGCGATCTGGCAGCGCCTGCTGGACGGGCCGCTTTCGGGGCGCGGCGTGGCGCGGGTGCTGGTGACGCATCACCACCCCGACCATATCGGGCTGGCCGGCTGGATGCAGACCGAACTTGGCGCCGAGCTGATCACCACGCGGACCGCCTGGCTGACGGCGCGGATGCTGGTGCTGGACGAACAGGCGCTGCCCGGTCCGGAAACGCTGGCCTTCTGGCGCGGCGCGGGGATGGACCCGGATCTGCTTGCGCGGCGCCGCGCCGAACGTCCGTTCAACTTCGCCGATATCGTCGCGCCGCTTCCGCCGGGGTTCCGGCGGATCCGCGATGGCGGCAGCATCGCGCTTGCCGGCCGCAGCTGGGACATCCGCACCGGCGACGGCCATGCGCCGGAACACGCCACCCTCTGGAGCCGCGCGGGCGACGTGGTGATCGGCGGCGACCAGCTTCTGGCGTCGATCTCGCCCAATCTCGGCGTCTATGCGAACGAGCCTGATGCCGACCCGGTGGGTGAATGGCTGGCATCCTGCGCGCGGCTGCGTCCCCATGCGCGGGATGGCCAGCTTGTCCTGCCGGGCCACAAGCTGCCCTATACCGGCCTGCCGGCCCGGATGCGGCAACTTGCCGAGAACCACGAAACCGCGCTGGTCCGGCTGCGGGAATTCACGGCCGCGCCGTGCAGTGCGGCAGAGTGTTTCCCGCTCCTGTTCAAGCGCCCGGTCACCGAGGCGATCTACGGTCTCGCGCTGGCCGAGGCTATGGCGCATCTGAACCACCTGCATCTCGCCGGACAGGTCCGCCGCTGGCGGCGCGAGGATGGCGTCTGGCTGTGGCAGGCGCTAGACTGACCGGATGGAAGACAGGATTCATACCACCGCCGAGGTCTACGAGGCCGACGCCATGCCGCGCGCGCATGTCTCGCATGCCGACCCCGAAGAGGCCGCCCGAAACGGCGCGATGGCGATGCCCGACTGCGTCGCGCGCAAGCCGCTTTCGGACAAGAGCCCGGCGCGCTGGGCCTATGAACGCGTGATCCTCTACATCCGCAACTTCGAGGAACAGCTCGACAGCGGGCAGGAGGTCGCGATGGGCTTCACCGGGGCCGATGCCGGGGTCATCCGGATCGAGGGGGTCGGCTATTTCGACCCCGATATCATCACCTTCTACGGCACCGACCCGGCGGGCGGGCGCAACCAGCTGGTGCAGCATGTCAGCCAGCTCAACGTGCTCTTGCGCGCCGTTCCCACACCTGCCGCCGAGGATGCGCCGCGCCGTATCGGGTTCCGCCTTGCCGCCGATCTCGAAACCGCCGGCGACGCGGACTGACCCGCCCCGCCGGGCGTGCCGGACACAGAGGCGCGGCCGGCTTGCGGCACCGGCGCGACAGCCGCGTGACAGGGGCGGCGGAATCGTCTAAGAGCGCTGTCCAACAGCAGCCGACCGGGGATTTGAAGCGATGGCCGAACACAAGCATGGCGAGATGGACACCACCAGCCAGGAAAAGACCTTTGACGGGTTCCTGAAATTCATGACCTGGTCGGCCATCGTCGTGATCGTGGTGCTGATTCTCGTGGCGATGATCAACGGCTGATCCATGACCGCGACCGGGGTTTTCAGCGAAGGGGCGGTACGATGCGGCGGATCCTGATCGCGCTGCTCGTGCCGCTGGCGCTTGCCGCCTGCGGAGCCGAACGGACCTGGGCGCCCGATACCGAGGTGCAGCGCTCCCTTTACCGCGATGCCGGGCCGCCGACACTGACGCTGTTCACCGTGATCTCGAACCAGAACGGCAGCGGCGGGCACTCGGCGCTGATGGTCAGCGGCTCGCAGCGGGCGATCTTCGATCCCGCCGGCACGTTCAAGCATCCCGCGCTGCCCGAACGCAACGACGTGATCTTCGGCATGAGCGACAAGGCGGTGCAGTTCTACAAGGAATACCACGCCCGCGTCACCTGGCGCGTCGTCAGCCAGGAGGTCCAGGTGCCCCCCGAAGTCGCCGAGGCCGCGCTGCGCCGGATCCAGGAATACGGCCCCGTGCCCAAGGCCTTCTGCGCCCAGGCCACGTCCGAGATCCTGTCCGGCCTGCCGGGGTTCGGCCATGTGCCGCGCGGTTTCAGCCCGCTGGCGGTGATGCGCGCCTTCGGCGAGGTACCCGGTGTACGCCGCGGCGAATTCCGCGACGAATCGCCGGCCAATAACGACTTCATCAAGGCCCCCGCGGTGCTGTAGCCGGGCGCACGTCTGGACACGCGCCGCCGCCGCGCCTATCTGCATGCGTCATGGCCAAACCCAAAGACACCCCGAATTACAAGGTCGTCGCCGAGAACCGGCGCGCCCGGTTCGACTATGCAATCGAGGACGATCTCGAGGTCGGGATCATCCTCGAAGGATCCGAGGTCAAATCGCTGCGCGAAGGCGCGGCCAATATCGCCGAAAGCTACGCGGCCGTGGAAAACGGAGAGTTGTGGCTGGTCAACGCCTATATCGCGCCCTACGGACAGGCCCGCACCTTCGGCCATGACGAACGCCGCCGCCGCAAGCTGCTGGCCTCGCGCAAGGAACTCGCGCATCTGTGGAGCGAGACACAGCGCAAGGGCATGACGCTGGTGCCGCTGGTGCTGTATTTCAACCATCGCGGCATTGCCAAGATGAAGATCGGCATCGCCAAGGGCAAGAAAATCGCCGACAAGCGCGAAACGGCCGCGAAACGCGACTGGAACCGCCAGAAACAGCGGCTTCTGAAGGAACACGGCTGAAAACCGCGCCGCGCCCCCCGCTTCTTCGGTTCACAAATATCCCCGCCGGAGGCACGGCCCGCAGGGCCGTTCAGCCCGGCCCTTCCAGAAACGTCTTCATCCGCCCCAGCGCGCGCTGGATGTTCTCCTGGCTGTTGGCATAGCTCAGGCGGATATATCCTTCGCCCAGTACGCCGAAATCCGGCCCGCCCACCGTGGCCACGCCGGTTTCCTCCAGCAGGGTCGCGGCCAGATCCTTCGCCTTCCAGCCGGTCTGCTTGATATTGGGAAAGGCATAGAACGCGCCCTTCGGCGTGATGCAGGACACGCCCGGCAGGTCGTTCGCGAGATCCACCACCAGCTTCCGGCGCGCGTCGAACTCGGCGACCATCCGCGCCACCGCGTCCTGCGGGCCGGTCAGCGCCTCGAGTGCGGCGAATTGCGCCGGGGTGTTGACGCAGGACCACGCATTGACCGCCAGCTTGCGCGCCTTGTCGTACAGCTCCTGCGGCCAGACCGACCAGCCCAAGCGCCAGCCTGTCATCGCATAGGTCTTGGACCAGCCGTTCAGCAGGATCAGCCGGTCGCGGATTTCGGGATAGTCCAGAAGCGTGACATGCTTTTCGCCGTCATACAGCATCTGGTCGTAGATCTCGTCCGACATCACCGCCACCTCGGGCCAGTCGGCCAGCCCGGCAACCAGCTTGTCCACCTCGGTCTTGGGCGTGACGCCGCCGCACGGATTGGCGGGCGAGTTGACGATGATCAGCCGGGTGCGATCGGTGATCAGCGACAGCGTCTCCTCGGCGGAAAAGGCGAACCCGTTCTCCTCGCGGATCGGGATCGGCACGGGCTTGGCGCCGGTGAACTCGATCATCGAGCGATAGATCGGAAAGCCGGGATCGGGATAGAGGATCTCTGCCCCCGGCTCGCCGAACATCAGGATCGCGGTGAACATCGTCACCTTGCCGCCCGGCACGATCAGCACCAGCCCCGGATCGACCTCGGCGCCGAACCGGCGGTGCAGGTCGGCCGCCACCGCCTCGCGCAGGGGCGCGATGCCGGTCGCGGGGGTATAGCCGTGCTGCCCGTCGCGCAGCGCCTTTACCGCCGCCTCGACGATATTCTCGGGTGTCGGGAAATCCGGCTGGCCGATGCCAAGGTTGATGACATCCTTTCCCTCGTCGGCCAATTGTCCGGCACGCGCCAGAACGGCGAACGCGTTTTCCTCTCCGATCCGGTCGAAATTTGCCACGGTCCGCATCTTCATCTCCTCGGCTTGCTTCATCCGCTTCTTGCCAAACCCGCCCGCTTTGGCAAGCCCGCGCGGGGCCGCGGCTCAGACTTTGCGGGGCCGTTCCAGCAGGTCGGCCAGCCGTTGGCGGGCCGGCGGAAGCGGCCGGTCGCCCAGCGCGGCGGCAAGACGGTGGTGCAGGAAATGCCCGGTCACGCGCAGACCCTGCGCCACCTCGGCATCGGGCGCGGCGCGCAGCGCCAGCATGCAGCCGGGCAGCGGCAGAAGCTGATCCTTCCACGCGCCCGCGCCCGCTTCGGTCACCGCGCGCCCGGTCCGGGGCGAGACATACGCCAGCCCTTCGCCGGCGCCGGTCACCGCGCAGGCCGACAGGTCCAGCCCGAACCCCATCTCGTCCAGCAGTGTCAGTTCCCAGTGCAGATAGGCCAGCGGCCAGTGGCCCGACGTGCCCAGCATGTCCAGCAGCGCGACGCTGCGGTGATAGAGCGGGGCGTGCGGCTCGCGCTCGGGCAGGGTGAAGGACAGCAGCGCCGTCACCGCGTTCAGCCCGGCCAGCGCCAGCCGGTCGCCCATCACGCCCGCCGCGCGGCTTTTCACCGGCTCGACGGCGAAACTGCCAAGGTGATCCTCCAGCCGTGCGCGCCACGCCAGATCCAGCTGCGCGCCGGGTTGCAGGATCGGCGCGATCCGCCGGCCGGCGCCGCCGCGCACGATGCCCAGGTGGCGGCCATGGCCGGGGGTGAACGCCTCGACGATCGCGCTGGTCTCGCCGTGGCGGCGGCTGGTCAGCAATATGCCCTGGTCGCGCCATTCCATGGCGCCACTATCCACGGCTTCGGCCCGGCCACAAGGCACTTGCCCCGGCGCGCGCTTTTCCCATCATGGGCCGATGACCCCGCCCGCGCCCCTGCATCCGCGCCTGACCCGCCCCGGCCGGCTGCTTGCCGCCGTGACCGCGTTGCTGGCATTCGGCGCGCTGGCGGTGAAGGTCGCAGTGGCGGCTCAGGGTTCCGGGCCGGGCGCGGCGGCGGTGTTGTGGGAACTGGCGCGATATTTCACCATCCTGACCAACGCGGCGGTGGCGCTGGCCTTCGGATGGATGACGGTCACGGGCCTGCGGATCGGCGGGCGGCTGGCGGCGGGGCTGGTGCTTTGGATCGGTGCGACCGGCCTGCTCTACCGGCTGCTGCTGGCCGAATTGTGGGAGCCGCGCGGCCTCGAATGGATCGGCGACCAGGGGGTGCACACGGCTGTTCCGCTGGCGGTGTTCCTGTGGTGGCTTGTCTATGGCGGCACAAGGCGGCTGACATGGGTGGACCCGCTGGCCTGGCTTCTCTGGCCGGCGGCCTATCTCGCCTATGCGCTTCTGCGCGGCGCGGTGGACGGGGTGTATCCCTATCCGTTTCTCGATCCGGCCCGCCTGTCCTGGGTGCAGCTGACATGGAACGTGTCCAGGCTGATCGAGGGGTTTGCCGCGGCCGGCTATGTCCTGCTGGCGCTGGCCTGGCTGAAGCGCACGCCATAGTGCCTCTGACGCCGAAATGCCGCGATACCGGGGGTGCAGCGGCGTGTCGCCGGAATGTGATTTCAGGTTTCCGGCACGAAGCCTAGATTGGCGGCATGTTCAAACGCCTGTTTCTCGCGGTGCTTGCCGCGCTTGTCCTGAGCCAACCCGCCGCCGCCGGCGATGGCCCTCTTTCCTCCGGCAAGGTGGCCGATGTCACGATCCTGCCCGGCTGGCGCACCGCCAAGGGCACCCACCTGACCGCGCTGCGCATCCACCTTGCCCCCGGCTGGAAGACCTATTGGCGCGCGCCCGGCGAGGGCGGTATCCCGCCGCAATTCGACTGGAGCGGGTCGCGCAACATCGGCGCGGTGGCGTTTCACTGGCCGGCTCCGCATGTCTTCATTTCGAACGGGATGCGCACGCTCGGCTATGCCGGCGAGTTGATCCTGCCGATCGAGCTGACGCCCCGCGACCCGAACGCGCCGATCGACCTGCGCGCCGCGGTGGCGATGGGCGTGTGCCAGGATGTGTGCATGCCGATGGCGGTGCAGGTATCCGCCGACCTGGGCACCGGCGGCGGTGCCGACCCGCGCATCAGCGCCGCGCTGGCCGCGCAGCCGATCTCCGGCAGGCAGGCCGGCGTGACCGGCGCGCGCTGCACGGTGGAGCCGATTTCGGACGGCCTGCGGGTGACGGCGACGCTGTCGATGCCGCGCCTTGGTGCGGACGAGATCGCGGTGATCGAGCATCCCGACCAGACGATCTGGGTGTCCGAATCGCAAGTGCGGCGGCAGGGCGGCGCGCTGGTCGCGGTGTCGGAAATGGTGCCGCCATCCAACCGGCCATTCACGCTCGACCGCTCGCGTCTGCGCATCACCGTGCTGGGCGGCGGCCGCGCGGTCGATATCGCGGGCTGCACGGGATAGGGCGCAAGGCACCTGTCCAAGGGCATTTGCCGGGAAAGGTGCTGGACCGGTGTCCGCGCCTTTCGGAAATTATGAAGGCGGCCGCGGCGTTTCCGGGATGCCGGGCCGGGCGGGACACATATTCTTAAAATTGAACGGGTTAAGCCCGCATTCACACGCTGCTGCTAAACCCTGCCTGGGGGCATAGTTCGAGGTGGTGGGGATGGGCGCGCAAAGCAACGCGCCAGTCATCATCAAGCGGAAGAAGGTCGTCGCGGGCGACGGGCACCACGGTGGGGCGTGGAAGGTCGCCTATGCCGATTTTGTCACGGCCATGATGGCCTTCTTCATGCTGATGTGGCTGTTGAACGCGACGACGGAAAAGCAACGCAAGGGGATCGCGGATTACTTCAATCCGACGATTCCGATCAACCGGATCTCCGGCGGCGGCGAGGGGGAGTTCGGCGGAACCGATATTGCCGCCGAAATGACGCTGGTGCGCAGCGGCACCGGTGCATCGCAGCCGAAACCGACCAGTTCGGATATGGCGCGCGGCGATTCCGGCCTGGCCGAGACCGCGGATGGCGGCGAGGGCAGGGAGCAAGAGCAAAAGCTGTTCGAGGAGCTGGAAAAGGCGCTGACGGCCCGTGCCGGGGAAAGCATGGTCAGCGAGGATGCGGCGCACCATATCGTGACCCGTGTCACCGACGAGGGGCTGATCGTCGAGGTGTTCGACCTGCCCGGTGCGCCCTTGTTCCGCGGCGACACCGACGCGCCGACAGAACTGCTTGCCGACATTGCCGGGATCGTGGCCGAGGTCTTCGGGCTGGCCGCGAACGACGTCGCGGTTGGCGGGCACATCCGCTCGCACCCGGTTGTTCTGGTGAACAATCCCGTCTGGGATCTCTCCAGCGACCGTGCGGATGCCGTCCGCCTGCTGCTCGAAGGCGCCGGGTTCGAAGCGCGCAGAATTGCGCGGGTTACCGGCCATGCCGACCGGAAACACGCCGCGCCGAACCCGATGGCCGTGCGCAACAACCGGGTCGAGATGATCCTGCTGCGGAGCGAAATATAGCGGAATTTCAGCGCATTTTAGCTGTTAGCCCGGTGTTAAGTCTGGCGCCTTAGATGTGGGCCAAGCAGCGGGTTCATGCAGCAGAAAGGCGCAACGACATGACCATTTCTTCTTCTCTCGCCGCCGGTGTGGCGGGGCTCAATGCCAATGCGACGCGGCTGGCAACGATTTCCGACAACATCGCGAACTCCAACACCTACGGGTACAAGCGGGCCACGACGGAATTCCAGTCCTTCGTGATCAGCGAGAATGGCAGCGGCGGCGGCTATTCCGCCGGCGGCGTGCAGGCGAGCACCAGCCGCGTCATCGACGAGCATGGCCCGCTTGTGGCGACCAGCCATCCGCTCGATATCGCCGTGACCGGGCGCGGGATGTTGCCTGTGACACCGGAGACCGAATTGTCCGGCGGCGCCACGGGCAATTCGGTGATGATGACCACGACCGGCTCGTTTCGGGCCGATGCGAATGGCGTGCTCAAGACCGAATCGGGCATGGTTCTGCTTGGCTGGCCGGCCGACGCCAACGGGGCGATCCCGACGGTGCCGCGCGATTCCCGCGGAGCGCTGGAACCGGTGGTGATCAATTTCAACCAGACCTCGGGCGATCCGACAACGATGCTCAACCTCGGCGTCAACCTGCCCGCGACCGAAACCGATGCGGGCGCCTCGGGCACGGCGCTGCCCCTGTCGGTCGAATATTTCGGGAACCTCGGTACGTCGGAATCGCTCGATATCACGTTCACGCCGACAGTGCCGGCCACCGGCATGTCGAACGAGTGGCAAATGGAGATCAGAGATTCCGCCTCGGGCGGGACGCTGATCGGGGATTACACGCTGACCTTCGATCCCAGCCGGCCCAATGGCGGCACGCTGCAATCGGTCGCGGTCACTTCCGGCGGCACGTACAACGCGGCGACCGGCGCGCTTGACCTGACGGTGGCCGGCGGGCCGATGTCGGTGTCGATCGGTAGAATCGGCGATCCCAACGGGCTGACGCAGCTGTCCGACAGCTTCGCACCGACCGCGATCACCAAGAACGGCTCCCCGGTCGGCAACCTGACCTCGGTCGAGATCGATTCGAACGGCATGCTCCGCGCGTCCTACGACACCGGGTTCACCCGCACCCTGTACCAGGTGCCGCTGGTCGATGTGGCCAATCCCAACGGGCTGATCGCGCTCGGCAACCAAGCCTACCAGGTGTCGCCCAGTTCCGGGTCGTTCTTCCTGTGGGATGCCGGGGACGGGCCGACCGGCGAGGTGTCCGGCTTCGCACGTGAAGGATCGACCACCGATGTCGCCGGCGAGCTGACCTCGCTCATCCAGACCCAGCGCGCCTATTCCTCGAATGCAAAGGTCATCCAGACGGTGGACGAGATGCTGCAGGAAACCACCAATATCAAGCGCTGATCCCGCCCTTACGGAGGCTGAGCCATGTCCATCACCGGAGCCCTGAATGCCGCAATGTCCGGTCTGACGGCCACTGCCCGGCGGGCCGAAACGGTTTCGTCGAACGTGGCGAACGCCGCGACACCCGGCTATGGTCGCCGCGAAGTGCAGCTTTCCTCGGGGCTGGCCGGCGGTCTGGTCGCCGGTGTGTCCGTGCGCGGTGTCGGGCGCAGCGAGGATCTGATCCTTCTGGGGCAGCGGCGCGAATCACAGGCCGGATTGAACCATGCCGAAACCGGTGCCGCGTTCCTGGCCGAGCTCGAGGAGGCGATTGGCCTTCCGGGCACTGCGGGGTCGCTCTCGGCGCGGTTGTCCGCGTTCGGTACCGCCCTCAACGAGGCGGCCAGCAGACCGGATAGCGGCGCGCGGCTGCAGCGTGCAGTCGACGGCGCGGCGGACGTGGCCGGACATCTGAACATGCTGTCCGACCGCGTCCAGGATGCGCGCCTGCGCGCCGACCAGGAAATCTCCCGCTCGGTCGACCTGCTCAATTCGGCTCTCAAGCAGGTCTCCGGGCTGAACGCCAAGATCGTACAATACGACAGCTCCAACCGCGATCTGTCAGGGTTGCAGGACAAGCGGCAGCGCGTCATCGACGACATCGCCGGTCTCGTGCCCATACGTCAGATCGCGCGCGAGAACGGGGCCGTCGCGCTTTTCACCTCCGGCGGCGGCAGCCTGGTCGATGGAAAGGCGGCGACGTTCGGTTTCTCCGGTGCCGGGGCAATGGACGCGCAGACGACGTTTGCCGGGGGCGGATTGTCGGGGCTGACGATAAACGGCCAGCCGGTCGACCCGCACGCCGCAAACGGCCTTGTCGCGGGCGGCCGCCTCGCGGCTTTGTTCGAGGTGCGCGATGAAACCGCGCCGAACCTTCAGGCGGGGCTCGATACGGTTGCACGCGATCTGCTCGAGCGAATGCAGGGCACAGCCGTCGATCCGACCTTGGCGCCAGGCGATCCCGGTCTTTTCACCGATGGCGGTGCCGCGCTGAATCCCTTGAACGAAGTCGGGCTGTCGGGCCGGATCGCCGTCAACGCCGCGGTCGATCCCGGTGCCGGCGGTGCCGCCTGGCGGCTTCGTGCGGGGCTGAACGCGCCCGCGCCGGGCGCTGCAGGCGACGCGACGCTGCTGGCGGCCCTGGGAACGGCTCTTGAGGCTCCCCGGCAGGCAGCCAGTGGCGACACCACCCTGCGCAGCGCGGCGGGCCATGCCGGCGCCTTGCTGTCGCATGTTTCGACCGCCGCACTCGATGCGGATGCCAAGGTCAGCTTCGCGGCGGCACAGACTGATGCCCTGCGGATGGCCGAATACCAGGACGGGGTCGATACCGACCATGAAATGCAGGAACTGATGCTGGTCGAGCAGGCCTATGCCGCCAATGCGCGGGTCATCGCGACGGTCGACACGCTGATCCAGACCTTGTTGGAGATTTGAGCCATGACGATTCTGACACTCGGGGACCTCGCGACAACCTTTCAGCAACGGCTGCAAAGCGCACGGATCCGCACCGACATGGCGCGCCTCTCGGGGGAAATGGCGTCCGGCCAGAAAAGCGACCTGCGCGCGGCGACCGGCGGCAACACCGGTATGCTGGCCTCTCTGGACCATCAGATCGCGGCGCTCGGCAGCTTTCAGACGTCGGCGCGCGAGGCCGGCCTTTTTGCCGGGTCGCTGCAAACCGCGCTGAGCGCCGTGCAGGATTCGGTGACCGGACTGGGGCCGACGCTGGCGCGACTTGCCTCCGGCGCTCTGGGGGCGGGCACTGCGCAGAACGCTGCCTGGATCGACACGGCCGCAAACGACATGAAGGCGCAATTTTCCGCGGTGGTCTCGAGCTTGAACACCAGGATTGCGGATCGCGCCCTGCTCGGCGGCACCGCCACTGATGGCCGCCCCCTGGCCGATGCCGAAACGATGCTGGCCGATCTTGTGGCCGTCACCGCCGGGGAAACAACGGCTGCTGGCGTGGATGCGGCGGTGACCGCCTGGTTCGACGATCCGGGAGGCGGCTTCGAGACCATCGGTTACCTCGGCAGCACCGCGGATCTTGCACCATTTCGCGTCGGACAGGACGAAACCGTAAGCCTTGGCATCACAGCGGCCGACAAGGAATTTCGCGACCTGTTCAAAGGCTACGCGATGGGTGCGCTGGTCTCTGCCGGCACGTTGTCGGCGGCTCGGGGCGAGCGTGCCGCGTTGATGCGAACTGCGGGCGAGCGAATGATCGCCGCGGGCGATGCCTTCACGAACCTGCGCGGCCGGGTCGGCAGTGCCGAAGCGCAGATCGACGCGGCCCAAGGACGCAACGCGGCCGAGACCTCCGCACTCGAAATCGCGCGAACGGAAATACGCGCGGCCGACCCCTACGAGACGGCGATCGAGCTTCAGGCGACGCAATTGCAGCTTGAATCGCTCTATGCGGTTACCGCGCGCCTATCGCGCCTGAACCTGACGGAGTTCCTGCGATGATCCGGGCATTCGCGCTGTTCGCAGCCATTATGATGGCCTTGCCCGCCATCGCCGCACCGGTCCGGATCAAGGATCTGGTCGAGTTCGACGGGGTGCGGGGCAACGATCTGGTTGGCTATGGCCTCGTGGTCGGGCTGAACGGAACCGGTGACGGCATCCGCAACGCGCCTTTTACCGAAGAGATCATGTCGAACATCCTTGAACGGTTGGGGGTGAACATTACAGGCGAGCAATTTCGGCCGCGCAACGCCGCGGCGGTCTTCGTGACCGCCGAATTGCCCCCCTTCGCGCGGGCCGGATCGCAGATCGACGTGACGGTCTCGGCAATCGGCGACGCCGGCAGCCTGCTGGGCGGCACGCTGGTGATGACCCCGCTCAATGCGGCGGACGGCCAGATCTATGCCGTGGCGCAGGGCACCCTGATTGCCGGCGGCGCCGCCGCCGAGGGTGAGGGCGCGAGTGTTGTCCAGGGGGTGCCGACGGCAGGCGTAATCCCCTCGGGTGCGCGGGTCGAGCGCGAGATCGCGTTCGATTTCACCGGCCTTGAAACGGTGCGACTTGCATTGCGGACCCCCGATTTCACGACCGCCGGCCTGATCGAGGCCGCGATAAATTCGGCGCTGAACCGACGGGTGGCGCGGATGACGGATCCGGGAACCGTTGTTATCGACATCACCGCGACCAATGCCATTTCCCCCGCGCACGCGATGGGCCGGATCGAGAATATCGCGATCGAGCCTCAGCGGCGCGCGCGCGTCGTGGTCGATCAGCGGTCCGGCACCATCGTTCTTGGCGAGGATGTGCGGATCAGCCGTGTGGCCGTTAGCCAAGGGAACCTGACGCTGCGGATAGCGGAAACGCCGATTGTCGTGCAGCCCAACCCGTTCTCTCCCGGAGAGACGGTGGTGGTGCCGCGTACCGAAGCCGACCTTGTCGAGGAGCCGGGAATCGGTCTGGCCGAGGTGCCTGACGGCACGTCGCTGTCAGAGGTGATCGCCGGCCTCAACGCGCTCGGCGTCAATCCGCGCGACATGATCGACATCCTCAAGAGCATCAAGGCTGCCGGTGCGCTGCATGCGGAGTTCATCGTTCGGTAAAGGCTGCCGATGCACCGTCGGTCGGCCGGTCCAAACCCGGGCCGTCCCGAGAAACGGATGAGCAATCCGGCCCTCTGTCCTGGCCCGCGTCAAGGGACAGCATGGCTGCCATTTCAAAGCCGACTCGAAGCGCTCCAACCGCAAGGATGACGCATGCCCGTACCCGAGCCAGTGTCGCTGCGATCAGAAATCCAGATTCGCGACATTCAGCGCGTTTTGCTGGATGAATTCCCGCCGCGGTTCGACCACGTCGCCCATCAGCTTGGTAAAGATGTCGTCGGCCTCGGCCAGATCCTCGATCTTGACCTGAAGCAGCGTCCGCGCCTCCGGGTCGAGCGTGGTTTCCCAGAGCTGATCCGGGTTCATCTCGCCCAGACCCTTGTAGCGTTGCAAGGACAGACCGCGCTCGCCTTCCTCCAGAATGGCCTGCAACAGGCCGAGAGGCCCGTAAATCCGCTGTTCGCGGTCGCGCCGCACCAGGTCGGACGGGCGGGTATAGACATCGCGGCTGGTTTGCGACACCTCGGACAGCCGCCGGGCCTCGCCCGAACGCAGGACCGCCCCGTCAAGTGTGCGGATTTCCTCGACGCCGCGCAGGATGCGCGACAGGCGGATCCCGTGATCCTGGGTGATCCGGCCCTGCCAGCCACGCTCGTATTCCTCGGCCACGAGGTCGAGCCTTGCCGCGACCTCGTTCGCGACAGCCTGCAGATCGGCGTCGGCGCGGCCCGGATCGAATGCACCGGCCAGCGCCGCCTGCTCCAGGATGCTGTGCGGATAATGCGTCGGGAACGCATCGAGCACGCGCTGGAAGCTGCGCGCGGCCTCGACCACGCGGTGCAGGTCGGCGCCGGCGATTTCTTCGCCGGTCGAAAGGCGCAGCACGGCGTTCTCGATCCCCTGTGCCATCAGGTAATCTTCGAGCGCGGTCTGATCCTTGAGATACACCTCGGACTTGCCGCGCGACACCTTGTAGAGCGGCGGCTGCGCGATATAGAGATACCCGCCCTCGATCAGCGCGGGCATCTGCCGGAAGAAGAAGGTCAGCAGCAGCGTGCGGATATGCGCGCCGTCCACGTCGGCGTCGGTCATGATGATGACCTTGTGATAGCGCAGCTTCTCGATGTCGAACTCGTCGCGGCCGATGCCGGTCCCGAGCGCCATGACGAGGTTGCCGATGTCCTGGCTGCCCAGCATCCGGTCGAACCGTGCGCGTTCCACGTTCAGGATCTTGCCGCGCAACGGCAGGATCGCCTGGGTGCGCCGGTCGCGCCCGGTCTGGGCGGAGCCGCCGGCCGAGTCCCCCTCGACCAGGAACAGCTCGCGGTGCCGCGGATCCTTGTTCGAGCATTCCTTGAGTTTGCCCGCGAGGAAGCTGACGTCGTTTGTGGTCTTTTTCCGCGTCAGGTCACGCGCCTTGCGCGCCGCCTCGCGGGCGACGGCGGCCTCGACGATCTTCGACACGATCATCCGCGCCGGGGCCGGGTTCTCCTCGAACCACTCGGCCAGCTTTTCGTTCATCAGGCTCTCGACGGCGGGCCGGACTTCGGAGCTGACCAGCTTGTCCTTGGTCTGCGACGAGAATTTCGGGTCGGGAACCTTGACCGACAGCACGCAGGTCAGCCCCTCGCGCGCATCGTCGCCGGACAGGTTCACCTTTTCCTTCTTGGCGATCCCGGACGAGCCGGCATAGAGGTTGATCGTCCGGGTGAGCGCCCCGCGAAACCCGGCGAGATGCGTGCCGCCGTCGCGTTGCGGGATGTTGTTGGTGAACGGCAGCACCGTCTCGTGATAGCTGTCGTTCCACCACATCGCCACTTCGACGGTGATCCCCTCGCGCTCTCCGGTGACGAAGATCGGCTCGTCGATCAGCGGCTGCTTGTGCCGGTCGAGATAGCGCACGAATTCGCGCACGCCGCCTTCGTAGCACAGGTCGGTTTCCAGCGGTTCGGCCGGACGTTCGTCGCGCAGCACGATGCGGACCCCGGAATTCAGGAACGCCAGCTCGCGCAGGCGGTTCTCCAGCGTCTTGAACTGGTAGTCGAGGTTGGAAAACGTGCCGAGCGAGGCCATGAACCGCACCCGCGTGCCCTTTTCGCCGCCCGCGTCGCCGACAACTTCGAGGTGCCTTACAGTCTCGCCGCCCTCGAACCGGACATTATGCTCCTTGCCGTTGCGCCAGATGGTCAGTTCCAGCCAGTCCGACAGCGCGTTGACCACCGACACGCCGACCCCGTGCAGGCCGCCCGACACCTTGTAGCTGTTCTGGTCGAACTTGCCGCCCGCATGCAGCTGGGTCATGATGACCTCGGCCGCGCTGACGCCTTCCTCGGCATGGATGTCCACGGGAATGCCGCGGCCGTTATCGGTCACCGACACGGAGCTGTCGGCGTGGATCGTGACGGTCACCCGGTCGGCATGGCCGGCCAGCGCCTCGTCGATGCCGTTATCGACGACTTCGTAGACCATGTGGTGCAGGCCCGAGCCGTCGTCGGTATCCCCGATATACATGCCGGGACGCTTGCGAACGGCTTCGAGGCCCCTGAGAACCTTGATTGAATCGGCGCCGTATCCGTCCGGCTGCCGGGCTGCTTCGACCATGCGGGCTGTCCTCGATGTTTTCCGGGGATTTATAGGCGCTTGTGGGGCCAATGTCACGCGACTGCTACCATATTTGGTGGTCCGAATGCCAGATGCAACCGCTCAGGTAAGCGGGATCACCAGCCCGACCAGAATAAGCAGCAGACCGGCGGCCAGGTTGGTCCGAAAGAGCGCCCTGGGCGAGGTCAGAAGCTGCCGCGCGCGGTCGATGAACAGCGCGACGCACAGGTTGCCGATCAGCGGCACGATCATCGACACGCCGACGATCGCCAGAATGTCGAACCGGGTCAGGCGTGTCAGGTCGAAAAAGCCCGGCAGCATGCCCATGTAGAACAGGATCGCCTTGGGATTGCCCAGGATCACCGCCAGTCCGGCCAGGAACCCCGCCCACATGCCCGGCCGGGTCAGCCGGCTGTCCTGGGCGATGCTGCGGCGCGCATGCCGCAGGATCAGCGCGCCCATCACCACGAAGACCAGCGCCGCGATCCATTTCAAGGCCGCCATGAAGCCGGCAAAGACCGACACCAGCCACGCCACGCCCATCACCGCCAGCAAAGGCCAGAGCGCGTCGCCCACCACCACGCCCAAGGCCAGCGGCCAGGCCGCGTGGAACCCGCCCGACAATGCCCGCGCCGTCAGCGCAAGCCAGACCGGCCCCGGCGTCAGGAACAGCACCAGAAGCGCCCCGGCATAGAGCGTCAAATCTAATGCCGTGATGGTCATGCGGCCGGGTCTTTCGAAATCTGCGACATGCCATCCGTCTCGTCGACGCACAGGAATTGCGCGCGCGCGCCCAGTTCCGTGAACAGCTCGGGTCCGGTGCCGGTCATCCAGGCCTGCGCGCCCAGCGCGTCGATCTCGGCATAAAGCGCGGCGCGGCGGGCGGCGTCCAGATGCGCGGCCACCTCGTCCAGCAGGAGGATCGGCGGCGCGCCGAGATCGGCGGCCAGCGCGCGCGCATTGGCGAGGATGACGGAGATCAGCAGCGCCTTCTGCTCGCCGGTCGAACACTGCCGTGCCGGCACGCCCTTCGCGGCAAAGATGGCGTCCAGATCGGCGCGATGCGGGCCGGTCAGGGTGCGCCCGGCGACCATGTCGCGCTGCCGGCCCTCGGCGAGCGCGGCGGCGAAACCGTCCGCATCTGCGGGCGTCTCGCTGCCCTCGGCCGCGCCCAGTGCCAGAGCGGCGACGGGGAACGCCGTCTGCGCCCCCTCCTGCGCGGCGGCCACCCGGTCCAATGCCGCGCGCCGGTTGGATTGGATCGCGCAGCCCGCCTCGGCCATGCGCGATTCCAGCGCGGCATACCAATGCGCATCGCGCACCTGGTCCTTCAGCAGGCGGTTGCGCTCGCGCATGGCCTTGTCATAGGCCAGCGACACCTCGGCATGGTCCGGCTCGAAACTCATCGCGATCCGGTCGAGGAACCGGCGCCGCCCGTCCGCGCCCTCGATCCACAGCCGGTCCATCGACGGGACAAGCCACACCATGCGCAGGATCCGCCCCAGCGCCAACTGCGTCGCCGGCTTGCCGTCGATGGTCACGGCGCGCGCGCCGCCCGGCTGCCACCAGGTTTCGATCTCGTGCGCGGTATCCGGACCCCGCACCACCGCCGTAACCTTCCAGCCTGCCTGTCCCGGATGCTGTGCCATGTCCTCGGCCGCCGCGCGCCGCAGCCCGCGGCCCGGCGACAATAGCGACACCGCCTCGAGGATGTTGGTCTTGCCGGCCCCGTTCGGCCCGTGAACGGCCACGGGCCGCGAATCCAGCGTCAGCACCGCCCGCCGGTGCGACCGGAAATGCGACAGAGCCAGTTCGGTCAGGCACAATCCGGGCATGACCCCTGTTTCACCTTGCTGAAAATACCCCCGCAGGACGCACCCGGCGCCGCCGGATTACACCCGCATCGGCATGACGACATAGACCGCCGAATGGTCGTTGCCTTCACGCATCAGCGTCGGATCCCCGGCCGAGTTGAACAGGAACACCGCGTTCTCGCGGTCCACCTGGCTAGCGATTTCCAGCAGGTATTTGGCGTTGAACCCGATTTCCAGCTTTTCATCGCCGTAGGCGACAGCCAGCTCTTCCTCGGCGGCGCCGCTGTCGGGGGCGTTGACGGACAGGATCAGCCGGTCCTCGTCGAGTTGCAGCTTGACCGCGCGGCTGCGCTCCGACGACACCGTCGCCACCCGGTCCACGGCCTGGGCGAATTCCTGGGCGTCGACCTCGAGCTGGCGGGTGTTGCCGGTGGGGATCACGCGCGAGTAGTCGGGGAAGGTGCCGTCGATCACCTTGGAGGTCAGGGTGATGCCGGGCGTGGCAAAGCGCACCTTGGTCTCGGACACCGACACGGCGATCTGCATGTCGTCATCGTCGAGCAGCTTGCGCAGCTCGCCCACGGTCTTGCGCGGCACGATCACGCCGGGCATGCCCTCCGCGCCCTCGGGCAACTCGGCGTCGATCCGCGCCAGCCGGTGCCCGTCGGTGGCCACGCAGCGCAGCACGCGGCTGCCGTCCGAATCGGCGACATGCATGTAGACACCGTTCAGGTAATACCGCGTCTCCTCGGTCGAGATGGCGAATTTCGACTTGTCGAACAGCCGCCGCAGCACCGGGGCGGCAGCCGAGAAATTCGACTGGTATTCCGACGAGGCCATCACGGGAAAATCCTCTTTCGGGAGGGTGGCCAGCGTGAAATGCGACCGGCCTGCCGTCACTTCGAGCCGTCCGCTGGCGCCGTCATCGGATAATTGCACAAGCGCGCCGTCGGGAAGCTTGCGCACGATCTCGTGCAGCATGACCGCGCTGACCGTGGTGGCGCCGGCGCGTTCGACCTGCGCGGCGGCGGTATCGACCACCTCTATGTCCAGATCGGTCGCGCGGAACGACACGGTGTCGCCCTCGGCCTCGATCAGCACGTTCGCCAGGATCGGGATCGTGTTGCGCCGCTCCACGACGGATTGCGCCTGTCCGACAGCCTTCAGCAGCGTGCCGCGCTCGATGGAAATCTTCATGGCCCTCGCCCTCGTGACTGCCGCCCGCGCGCCTGCCGCCGGGGCGGAAACCCTACCCGGTTCCCGCCCCGGCTCAAGTGCTTTTTCGGACAGTGAGTCGCTTTCAAACCAGCGTCAAGGCCCCCTCAAGCCTCGAGCGCGCGCCGCAGCATCTCGATGTCGTCGGTCAACTGGCTGTCCTGTGACATCAGTTCCTCGATCTTCTTGACGCCGTGCATGATGGTGGTGTGGTCGCGCCCGCCAAAACGGCGCCCGATCTCGGGCAGGCTGCGCGAGGTAAGCTGTTTCGACAGGTACATCGCCACCTGCCGCGGACGCGCCACCGCGCGCAGGCGGCGCGGGCCGATCAGGTCGGACAGGCGGATGCGGTAATGCTCGGACACCCGGCGCTGGATCTCCTCGATGGTGATCTTGCGATCCGAGGCGCGCAGGATATCCGCCAGGCAATCCTGGGTCAGCTCGTGGGTGATCTCCTTGCCGACCAGCGTGGCAAAGGCGAACAGCCGCATCAGCGCGCCTTCGAGCACGCGGACATTGGTGGAAATCCGGTGCGCGAGGAATTCCAGCACGCCATCGGCGATCACCAGGTCGGGATATTGCCGGCGCTGCTGTTCGACCTTCTGCTGAAGGATGCCCAGCCGCAATTCGTAATCCGTCGGGTGCAGGTCCACGACCAGCCCGCATTGCAGCCGGCTGGAGATGCGGTCCTCCATGTCCTTGATCTCGTTCGGGGCACGGTCGGCCGAGATGATGATCTGCTTGTTCTGGTCCACCAGCGCGTTGAAGGTGTGAAAGAACTCCTCCTGGGTGCTTTCCTTGCCGGCGATGAACTGGACGTCATCGACCATCAGCACGTCGACCGAGCGGAAGAGCTGCTTGAAGTCCATCATCTGGCGGTCGCGCAGGGCCTGGACGAAGCGGTACATGAACTGCTCGGCCGACAGGTACACGACCTTGAGCCCGTCGTCGCGGCGCGCCAACTCGTGCGCGATGGCATGCATCAGGTGGGTCTTGCCCAGGCCGACCCCACCATACAGGAACAGCGGGTTGAAGGTGACTTCGGCGCCTTCGGCGACGCGCTTGGCGGCGGCATGGGCCAGCTCGTTCGGCTTGCCGACGACGAACCGGTCGAAGGTGAAGCGCGGATCGAGCGGCGCGCCGGGCAGATCGCTGTCGTCGGTGCCGGCGGCGGGGGCGGCGGACGCCGCGGGGCGCGGGGCAGGGCGCGGCGCGGCATTGCCGTGCGGCGGCACCACGAAACGCACCCGCGACACGGGCTGACCCTCGGCCTGGATGCGCGCGCGGATCATCTCGCCGTAATTGCGCGACACCCAGTCGCCAAAGAACGGGGTCGGGACGTGAAAGACGGCATCGCCCGCGTCTATCCCGGCAAATTCCAGCGGTGCGATCCAGTTGCGGTAGAGATCCTTGCCGACGGCCGTTTCCAGCGCATTCTTCACTTTCCCCCAGACAGCTTCGTTCATCTTTTCAACCCGACCTCTCGTTGTCCCTTCCGGCCCGAAGACCGGCCCCGGTGCGGCCCGACAGAACCGCCCAAGCGCATTCTCGCGCGCCTCACGCCGCAAACCGGGACATCTGGCGCTCGCCCAAGGGCCTAGCGCCGGACGGGATCGCCCCGACTTGCAGGGCGCAACGGGCAGCCTGGCCGACCGGGGATACCCGGTCGAATCCAACCGCTCGACGGCGCCCATTCTTCTTGAGACATCTCGGTCGCCCGGCAGGCGCAATTGCGCACCACCGGTATCCGGTTCCGGCCTGGGCATTGGCAGCGCCCCGGTTCCGCAACCGATCAAAACGGATTCGGTATCATTTCCTACCGACCGGCGTGCCGCGGATTGCAGATCCTTGGCCGCGCGTTCCGTTTCGACCCATGTCCCCCCAGTTCCTGCGACGTGAATCGCCCGGACAAGCTAGCAAGCCGGACGCGCCGGGTGCAACGTGAGTCGGGCCTTCGGTCGGCTCTTTCTTTTGCCGTGCGTGATAAGCCGTTGAAGAGACGGCCCCGCGCGACCGAAAAACCACAGCCGGGCACGACAAAGGCGCGCGGGGGTCCGCGCGCCTTGGTTCGATTTGTCGCTGAGTCGTTCGGGCCGGGCGCGTCAGCCCAGCGCCTTCACCCGTGCGGACAGGCGCGACATCTTCCGCGCGACGGTGTTCTTGTGCAGAACGCCCTTGGTCACGCCGCGCATCATCTCGGGCTGGGCGCTGCGCAGGGCGGCGGCGGCCGCGTCCTGGTCGCCGGTGGCGATGGCTTCCTCGACCTTGCGAAGATAGGTGCGGATGCGAGAACGGCGCGCCTTGTTGACGGCAAAGCGGGCGTCGTTCTGGCGGGCGCGTTTCTTGGACTGGCGGGTGTTGGCCATGTGTCTTTCCCTTTCCCGGGTTCAGTGCAAACGAATCGCGCGGAAGCTCCGGGCCGGGTTTGAACAACCGGCAACATCCGGCCTGGCGGGCCTCACGCGCATGTAACGCGGCGGCGTATAGGGCAGAACGGAGCGAAAGGGAACCGAAAAACGCAGCGCGGGGTCGGCATCCGGCGCGGCCCGCGTCACTTGTCGCGGAATTGCGCCTCGCGCTTGTCGAGGAAGGCGGCCATGCCTTCGCTCTGATCCTCGGTGGCGAACAGCGAATGGAATAGGCGCCGCTCGAACAGCAGCCCCTCGGACAGGGTCGTCTCGTAGGCGCGGTTCACCGCCTCCTTGGCGGCGCGGGTGGCCACGGCGGATTTCTCGGCGATCTTCTGCGCGGCGCCCATCGCCTCTTCCATCAGTTTCTTGGCGGGGACGACGCGGCTGACCAGGCCGGACCGCTCTGCCTCGTCGGCATCCATGAAACGGCCGGTCAGGTGCATGTCCATCGCCTTGGACTTGCCCAGGAATCGGGTCAGGCGCTGGGTTCCGCCCAGCCCGGCGATGATGCCGAGATTGATCTCGGGCTGGCCGAACTTGGCGTTGTCCGCGCAGATGATAAAGTCGCACATCATCGCCAGTTCGCAGCCGCCGCCCAGCGCATAGCCCGACACGGCCGCGATCACGGGTTTGCGGCAGCGCAGGATGCGGTTCACGTCATCCTCGAACATGTCGGTCATGAACACGTCGACGAACGTCTTTTCCGACATCTCCTTGATGTCGGCGCCGGCCGCGAACGCCTTTTCGGAGCCGGTGAGCACGATGCACCGGACCTTTTCGTTGCGCTCGGCGTCGCGTATCGCCACCGACAACTCGCCCAGCAGCTCGGAGTTGAGCGCATTCATGGCATCGGGTCGGTTGAGCTTGATGAGAGCGACCTGATCGTCGATTTCGACGATAATCGTCTTGAAGGCCATTGCGGCGCCCTTGTCTGTATCCCCTCGTCGGACCGAGTCCATATCAGGCTTGGGGGGCGGTTCAAGTCACCTTTGGCATTTCGCGCAGAAGAAGGTCGACCGCCCCGATTGCACGATTCGCGCGACGGTGCCGGGGCAGCCGGGGGTGGGGCAGGGCGCGCCTTCGCGGTCGTAAACGTGGAAACTGTGCTGGAAATATCCAAGCTCGCCGCTGGTTTGGCGGTGGTCGCGCAGGCTCGACCCGCCGGCCTCGATCGCCTCTGACAGGACGTCGCGGATCACCGGAACCAGCGCCCGCACCCGCGGCGCCGCGATGCGCCCGGCCTTCCGGCGCGGGTCGACATGTGCCCTGAAAAGCGCTTCGCAAACGTAAATATTGCCCAATCCGGCAACAATCCGTTGATCCAGAAGCGCCGATTTCACCGGTGTATTGCGGCCATGGAATCGCTGCACGAGGTAGTCTTCGTGAAACGCGTTGCCCAGCGGCTCGGGGCCAAGACGCGACAGCAGCCAGTGCGAATCGAGCTCGGCGGTCGGCCAGAGATCCATCGCACCGAATCGCCGGGCGTCGTTGAAGGTGATGCGCGCGCCGCCTTCCATGTCCAGGATGACATGGTCGTGTTTTTCCGGTGCGGCATGGGCATGGTGAAATCCGCCGGGCATCGCGCCGGAGACCAGCATCCGCCCCGACATGCCCAGATGCACGATCAGCGTCTCGCCCGAGGCGAGATCAGCCAAGAGGTATTTCGACCGCCGCCGCAGCGCCAGCACCCGCTTCCCGGCCAGCCGCTCGGCCATGCGCGCAGGCAGCGGCCAGCGCAGGTCGGGGCGCCGCGCCTCGGCGGACAGGATCGTGCGGCCTTCCATCGCGGGCAGCAGTCCGCGGCGCACGGTTTCGACCTCTGGCAATTCGGGCATTGCGGTGTGACCCTCTTGTTTCCGGCATATGCGCGGCAGGGCCGCATTTTTCGGGCGTGTCGGGCCAGCCAAGGTTTGTGTCCCGCCGACGGACGCTATATCGGATGCGCGGATGCATCGGGGCAAGTGACATGACGGAAAAGACCACGCATTTCGGCAGCGAGACGATCCCCGAGGCGGAAAAGGCCGGGCGGGTGCACGGCGTCTTCACCTCGGTCGCGTCGCGCTATGACGTGATGAACGACGTGATGTCGGGCGGGATCCACCGGCTGTGGAAGGACGCGATGATGGACTGGCTGGCGCCGCGGCCCGGCCAGCGGCTGCTGGATGTGGCCGGCGGCACCGGCGATGTGGCGTTCCGGTTTCTGAAACGCGCGCCGGGCGCCAGCGCCGTCGTCTGCGACATGACCGAGGGGATGCTGGACGCCGGCCGCACCCGCGCCGAGGCGGAAAGCATGGCGGACAGGCTGGACTGGGTGGTGGGCGACGCCATGGCGCTGCCGTTCGAGGCGGCCAGTTTCGACGTCTACACCATCAGCTTCGGCATAAGGAACGTGACCCGTCCCGAGGACGCGCTG
This sequence comes from uncultured Paracoccaceae bacterium, assembly GCA_947503765.1. Lineage (GTDB taxonomy): Bacteria > Pseudomonadota > Alphaproteobacteria > Rhodobacterales > Rhodobacteraceae > Psychromarinibacter. The sequence continues at coordinate 85,801 of CANNFA010000010.1, forward strand.
GCAGAGGCGTTCCGCGTGCTTCGGCCCGGCGGCCGCCTGATGGTGCTGGAATTCAGCCAGCTTCCCCATCCGGGGATGCAATGGCTGTACGACCGCTATTCGTACAACGTGATTCCGCGGATGGGACAGGCGATTGCCGGCGACCGGGACAGCTATCAGTACCTTGTCGAATCGATTCGGAAATTTCCCGATCAGGAAACCTTTGCCGGCATGATCCGCGATGCCGGGTTCGATCAGGTGAAGTACCGCAACCTGTCCATGGGCATTGCCGCCCTGCATTCCGGCTGGAAACTTTGAGGGGGCCGCACAACATCTGGCGTCTGGTCCGCACGGGTGCCACGATGGAACGGACCGGCGCGATGGGGGTCGTGCTGGACGCGATGAGCGCGCCGCCCACGCTGCGCGCTGCCGCCCGCATCCTGGGCTGGCCGTTCAAGTGGCTGGGCTACAAGGGCGACCCGGCGATGCCGCCGGTCACCCGGGCGCTGACCGCGCTTGGCCCGGCCTACATCAAGTTCGGGCAAATCCTGTCGACCCGGCCCGACGTGGTGGGGGCCGACCTCGCGCTTCAGCTACAGGTGTTGCAGGACAAACTGCCGCCCTTCCCGATCGCGGAGGCCAAAAAGACCGTCGCCGCCGAGCTGGGCCAGCCGGTCGAGGCGATCTTTTCGGAGTTTTCCGAACCCGTCGCCGCCGCCTCCATCGCGCAGGTGCATCACGCCCGGCTGGCCGAGAATGGCCGCGACGTGGCGGTGAAGGTGCTGCGCCCCGGTATCGAAAAGGCGTTCCGCAAGGATATCGACGCCTTCTATTTCGCCGCCGACATGATCGAGCTTCTGTCGCCCGCCTCGCGCCGTCTGCGCCCGCGCGACGTGATCGAGCATTTCGAGGGCGTGGTTCTGGGCGAGCTGGACCTGCGCATGGAAACCGCCGCCGCGGCGGAATTCGCCGCCAATACCGAGGGCGACGAGGGCTTTCGCGTGCCGCAGGTGGTCTGGAACCTGTGCGGCCGCCGGGCGATGACGCTGGACTGGGCCGAGGGGATCCCGCTGAACGATCTGGTCGCCATCGACGCGGCCGGGCACGACCGGCGCAAGCTGGCGGGGCGGGTGCTGCACCTGTTCCTCAGCCATGCGCTGCGCGACGGGTATTTCCACGGCGACATGCATCAGGGCAACCTGAAGGTCGCGGCGAACGGCGACCTGATCGCGCTCGATTTCGGGATCATGGGGCAGATCGACGAATATACCCGCCGGGTCTATGCCGAGATCCTGTTCGGGTTCATCCGCAAGGATTACCACCGCGTCGCCGAAGTGCATTTCGAGGCCGGCTACGTTCCGAAAGACCGCGACATGGATGCGTTCGCCCGCGCCCTGCGCTCTGTCGGAGAGCCGATCTTCGGGCTCGATGCGTCGCGGGTGTCGATGGGGCGGCTGCTGAACCACCTGTTCGAGGTGACGGAACGGTTCGGCATGGAAACCCGGACCGAGCTGATCCTGCTGCAACGCACCATGGTGGTGGTCGAGGGGGTCGCGCGCTCGCTCGACCCGAACATGAACATCTGGCGGATGGCGCAGCCGGTGGTCGAGGATTACATCAAGACCAATATCGGCCCGCGCGCCATGCTGAACGATTTGCGCAAGACCGCCAGGGTGGTTGCGCGGTACGGCCCGCGTCTGCCCGATCTCGTCGATGCGGCGCTGTCGGGAACCTCGGACCAGCCGCCGCGAAAGAGCGGCCTTCGCGCCTGGCAGGCGCTGGGCTTCATGGCGCTGGGCGGCGGACTGGTCGGGGCCGGCGTGCTGCTGGCCGGATTGCTCTAGGTCCGCATGTTGCGCGCCGATTCCTTGATCGCCGCATATTGCCCCGACGGCCGGTAGCGCCACAGATATTCCGGCAGGATCGCGTCCATCGACATCGGCGTGATGCCCAGTTCCGGCAGCCCGCGCGCACCCTCGGAAACGATGTTGTCGTGGCGCAACTGCTTGACCTGATCGCGGCTGACCGGACCCTTGATCAGCCCCAGCGACACGATTTTCGCCATGTCGGAGCCCCAGCCGATCAGCCGGCCGATCCAGAACGGCAGGTTCACAACCAGGCGCCGCCGCCTGATCTCGGCCAGCATCCGCTGCATCAGCGCGCGGAAGCTTGCCACTTCGGGCCCGCCAAGCTCGTACACGCCCGGCGCGGCGGCGCCCGTGGCGGCCAGAGTCGCCGCCTCGGCGACGTCGTCGACATAGACCGGCTGAAACAGTGTCGCCCCGCCGAATAGCGGCAGCACCCAGGTCAGGCGCGCCATGCCGGCAAACCGGTTGAAGAAATCGTCCTCCGGCCCGAAGATCACGGAGGGGCGAAGGATCACCGCGCCCGGCATATGCGCCAGAATGGCGGCCTCGCCCTCGGCTTTCGTGCGGGCATAGGCGCTGTCGCTGCCTTCGTCCGCGCCGATGGCCGAGATGTGGACCATTCGCCTGACCCCGAGTTCGGCCGCGATCCGCGCGATCCGCCCGGCCCCCTCATGCTGGACCGCGTCGAAATTGTTCCGGCCCCGTGCGTCGAAGGTGCCGACGCAATTCACCACCGCGTCCGCGCCATGCAGAGCGGCGCGCACGCTCGCGTCGTCGCGGATGTTGCTGAACACCGGCTCGACCTGACCGACCACGCCGTAGGGCCGCACGAACCCCGCCTGCTCCGGCCGCCGCACGGCAACCCGCACGCGCCAGCCTTCGCGCGCCATTCGCCATGCGATGTAACGCCCGACAAATCCCGATCCGCCGAAAATGGTCACGAGTTTCGACATGGCCAGCCTCCGCCTGTTATGCGGGTTTTTCCATAGCCGCGCCGGGCGGCTGGAACAACCCGCCATCGTGTCGCGATTTTCCCGCGCGAAGAGGCGTTGACACCCGCCCGGCCCATGTATAGATCGCCGCTCACGACACCTGCCCAGGTGGCGGAATTGGTAGACGCGCTAGCTTCAGGTGCTAGTGTCCGTATGGACGTGGAGGTTCGAGTCCTCTCCTGGGCACCATAGTTTTCTCGCAAGTATTTGATTATTAATTGAGTTTTGGCGCAGACTTTTTTCAAATCCCGCTTTTTATCCCCCTTTCGGCCCGCGCATGCCGCCGGGCGATCCTCCCGCATTGGAACGGTCCACCCCTATAGCTAGGAAACGAAGGGCGATTGTATATTACAAGATCGCCGGAGACCCGGTCCTGGAAGCGGCGTTCGCCACGGCGCTGGTACGCGCCGAGCGCATCTTGGGCCAACAGGCCGGCGACAAGGACAAGCTTTATGAGCTGCATGCCCCCGAGGTGGAGCGCGTTGGCAAGGGCAAGGCCCGCACCTGCTACGAGTTCGGCTGCAAGACCGCGATCGCCACCACCAACGAGCACTGCAAGGGCGGCCAGTTCTTCCTCGGCGCCAGATCATTGTCCGGCAATCCTTATGACGACCACAGCCTTGCCGGACAGATCGATCAGGTCGAACAGCTGACCGAAACCTCCGTCAGGCGCGCCTATGTGGATCGCGGCTATGTCATCGTGAAGCGGCACCCGTGATACGTCAGTCATCTGCACCGACTCGCCGCCACAGATGTTCCTCGACGTGCTCGGGGCGCAGGGAAACCCCCAGCCCGGCGCCCTGCGGCACCCGGACCATGCCGTCTTCGATTGGGGCTGTCTCAATTGGAGCATCGATTAGATCAACATATCCAGGCTCGCGGTCAAATTCAGGAAAAAACTCCAGAACGCGAAAATTCGGAATTGACGCAGCGAATTGCGCCGCAATGACGGTGGCCAGAGTCGAGCCGTAATTGTGCGGTGCAATGCTGACATTGTGACATTCAGCCATCGCAGCGATGCGCCGAGCCTCGGACAGGCCTCCACAATTCCCGACATCGGGTTGCAGAATATCGACACTGCCAGTCCGAAGCAGCCGGTTGAAGGCATAGCGGGTGTAGGCCCGCTCGCCTGCCGCGATCGGGATCGCAGTATTGAGTTGTTGCATTGCCTCGGGGATCGCAGGATCGACCGGCTCTTCGATGAACCCCACGTCGAACGGCTCCAACCGTCGCAAAAGGGGCCGCAGTTGATCAATGGTCAGACCGCCGCCCAGGTCAAGTAGGATATCCACATCTGTGCCGACCGCCTCGCGTAGACACTCAACTCTCTCAACCGCGAGATCCAAGACCGTCCGGGAAACCTGACGATACGTTGGGTGCCGGATCACGGTCTCCTTGTCCAAAAGACCCAGCGGATAGAATTTCAGACCACCAACCCCTGTGCCGACAATGCGCTTGCCTGCCTCCGCAAATTCGCGCCCCGTTTCGCAGCCCATCCACCAGCCGTTCGCGTAAACCTTCAGACGCTCGCGGAATGGTCCTCCGAACAGGCTGTGAACAGGTACCCCCAGTGCCTTTCCCTTAATGTCCCACAAGGCGACGTCGATGGCGCTAAGCGCTGCTGTGGTGATTGCGCCGCCCCCCTTGGTCCAAAAGCCACGATCATACAACTCGCCCCAAATCGCTTCAACTGGGCCGGGATCACGGCCAATGACCTCGGTGGACATGATTTGCGCGATCATTGCGGCCGCAGCTTCGCCGCCCCAGCCATAACCGACACCCGCCTCGCCTATACCGGTGATACCGGCATCGGTTTCGATTTCGAGGATCACGCCACGGCGATTGCCGGCTGGCACCACGTATACGTTTGCTGCTGTGACTTTCATCTGCCCTCCGCTTCCGGACCGGTCAAGGCCCGAACATTCGTCTCATTTCTTGGGATCATCTCACGTGACCGTGCCGGATCGCAAAGTACTATTGGGAAACACGATAGTCGCGTCAGGAATAGGCGATACGGAAACGCCTGGCTCCGCGAAACATTTCCTGCAACCGACGCTCCTCGACCGCCATTTCGGAAATCAGCCAGTCGCGGACCTTGTCGACGGAGTTGCGATTCGGTCGCCGGGTCGATGACAGCAGATGATAGCTCCGGTCGGTTTCAACCACGGCATCAGCGGCAGGAACCAGCACGCCGTCGACCACAAGGGTCGAAACAACGGATGTCCATCCCAGTACCAACCCCTGCCCACTCATCGCCGTCTGGACGACCACTGCATAGTCAGGAAACGAGATCTCCGACGTTTCTGGATCGGCCTCGTTTCCAGTTACCGATAGGAATTCAGGCCAGCCAAACCAGTTCATTTCCAGCTTGATCTGGGTATGGGGGTGCTTCGGCGCTTCCAGTGACCCGCGATTTCGCAGATAGCCTGGCGCGCCCAGCGCCATGATCCGCTCAGGCGCGAACCAGCCGCCGATTCGTTCACGGTTCTTGCCCGCCACCACCCGCAAGCCCAAGTCGCAACTGCCCAGCGACCCGCCGACACTGTGCGGCAATAGCTGGAATTGCAGGTCGATTTGTGGAAACTCCTGGCGAAAGATATGCAACCGCGGCATTAGCCAGTGCGATACCATCCCGGAAGATATCGACAACATGACGGTCTCACGATCTTGATCATGCCGCTTGAATCCGTCGATTGTCTTTTCGATCCGGCCAAATGCGCGAGTGGTGGCGCGGCTTAGTTGTTCACCGCTTTCGGTCAGGCTCAACTGCGGGCCAAGCCTGACAAATAACTGTTGGTCCAGATGTCGCTCCAGCGTGGCGACGGCATGGCTTACCGCTGGCTGGGTGATGTTCAGTTCCGCCGCTGCATGAGAAAAATTGCCCAGACGCGCGGCTGCTTCAAAAACAAACAGCGTGCTTGGGGATGGAATCATTCGGCGAAGGTTCATGAATCCTGTTTATATTGACGATGAAATTTTTCAAGTCTTTCTCGTCGGTGGATTCAGGTCATACTAACGATGACGACCAACCGGCACGGATCGGCCCCGAGGACGCGACACGTTCCGTGAGCGAGGTGCAGTTACACGGGGCGGGGACCGGTGTGATCCGAATAGGGATACACGGCCGTCAGGCAATATGGGAGTGTAACATGACAATGAAAATAAACCGCCGCCACTTTGGCCTAGGCGTCGCCGCAACCGGCGTTGCAGCACTATCTAGTCCAGCCTATCTGCGCCGAGCCTATGCCCAAAAAGGATCGTCTCTGAATATCTGGGCGTATGACGGCTTTGTCACCGATAGCTTTCGCGACAGGTTCGAGGACGAGACGGGCGTCAGGATCAACCTGCGGATGATCACCGACCAGAGCGAGATGTTTAACCTGATGATGGCCGAGCAAGGCAACTACAGCGCCGACATCGTCTCATGTGCCGGACATCGCTTCTACCAATTCGTCGATGCCGGACTCTTGTCGCCGATCGATCGCGACAAGATGCCGAACTGGGATCACATCGAGGAAGAATATGCTGACGCCAGTTGGGTGTCACGCAACGGCGAGGTCTGGGGCGTGCCCCTTGTCGTGGTTACCTCGGGTCTGCTCTACAACACCGAAATGGTGCCGGAAAAACCCGATAGCTGGGAAATCATCTTTAGTGAAGAGTATGCCGGGCGCACGGCCTATCAGTTGCAGAACTTCATGCCGATGGTGATGGATTACCTTGGCCACGACGGGTCGGCTGTATCCTATGGCGATGACGTCGACGCCGCTCAACGTGCCGTCAATGAAACCCGCGATTTCCTGATCGAGCACAAGAACCTGGTTCGCCGTTACTACGACGCTGCAAGCGAGGTGCAGCAACTGATGGTATCGGGTGACATCGCCTTGGCACAGGCCGGCTCGGGCCCGTCCTCACAGTTGATCATCGACGGGTTCCCCGCGGGCTACACTATCCCGAGAGAAGGCGGGCAGGCCTATGCCTATGGCTTCAACATCGTGGATAATGCCAAGAACATGGACAACGCCTACCACTTCCTAAACCAGTTGCTCGCCGATCCGGAAAACGGCGCCAGCATTGTTCGAGCGACCGGCCTCAGTTCGACCATAGAGGGCACCGACGAACTCCTGACCGCGCCGGAGCGGGAAGCCCTGTCGCTAAGCAGGGAAGAACGGTCTCGCCTTTCGTGGGTGAACGTGGAAACTGCCGCGTTCATTTTCGATTTGGTCGACAAGGCCGCCGAAGAGGTCAAGGCGGCCTGACCGCGCGGGGCGCCGGAAGACCCCGGTGCCCCATCGTACATGGACCCAAGAATGACACGCTTTCTCGTCTATTCACGCCGGTTTGCCCTCTACCGGGGCTTCAACACGCTTTACATGACGTCGCCGGCCACCAGATTCCTTATGGTGGCACTGTTGCCACTAGTATGGATCCTACTGGCCAATGTCGCGCCGTTGGCGCAGATGGTAGAGATTAGTTTTCGTGACACCTACCCGCTACAACCCGGCGAGGAAGGTAGTTATTCGTTGCAACACTATGCCGGGTTCTTCGAGAAGCCATTGTATTTTCGGGCTTTCTTGCGTAGCTTTGTCTTTGCCACGTTGGTAACGTTTGCGACTCTGGTAGTGGTGTTTCCAGTCGCCTTCTACATCTCCAAGGCGGCGCCGAAGTCTCAGCGTGCGCGGCTATTGTTATTGGTTGTCGCACCGTTTTGGGTCAGCGAAATCATCCGCAGTTTCGCTTGGATCGTGATGTTGGCCAACCGAGGGGCGGTCAACTCGTTTTTCGGCTGGTTCGGGATGCCTGGGGTGCCGTATGAGTTGCTTTACAACAATTTCTCACTGTCGATCGGGGTGATCTACCTAGCTTCGCTATACATGTTGCTACCTCTCTATTCCGCAATCGAGCGGATCGATGATAACCTGCTGGAAGCAGCCGCTAATCTGGGTGCCTCTACACGTCGGCGAATTACGCGTATCATCCTGCCGCTATCGCTTCCTGGGATCGTGGCGGGCTGCACGCTGGTCTTTCTGTTGACTGTTGGACTGTTCGCGATGCCGGTCCTTTTGGGCGGGCCCAGCAATACCTTGTTCCCGGCGATTATCGCGCAGATTTTCCATAAGGCAGGTGCGTCGTGGCCACAAGGCAGCGCCTATAGCATCCTTTTGACGATTGCCGCGCTGATCTATGTCGGCTTGTTTATCGCCCTTGCCGGTCGTCGCGGCAGAGGTGCCAAACCGTGATGCATCTTCAACGTCTGGTTCTGCCCACCTATTTCTGGCTGTTCGTCCTCTACCTCTTCACACCGCTCATGGTGATTGCGGTGATGGGGTTCCGGGATTCCAATTTCGTCGCATTTCCGATTAATAAATGGACAACTGATTGGTACCACGAGATCTTATTCGACCGCGACATCCAGAGCAGCCTGTGGCTGTCACTCAGAATCGCCGTCGTGTCCACCGCCATTTCCATTGTCGTGGGGCTACCGACTGCGTTTCTGGTGGCGCGCACCAAGGGCGTGTTACGCGGGGCGCTAATCTCCATTTTGTTGTTGCCGGCATTCCTGCCTGTCATCGTCTCGGCCATTTCGCTACGCATCTTCGCCGGGAAAATAGGGCTGGAAACCGGCATGCTAGCAATCGCGCTCGGACATGCGGTCGCGTCGATGCCATTCGTCGTAATCATGGTCCTGACCCGGATCGACTCGATGAACCGAAACCTTGTCGATGCAGCCCAAAACCTGGGCGCTGATCCGATCATCGTGCTGACGCGGATCGTCCTGCCGTATCTGTCGCCGGCGCTGTTCGGAGCATTTTTATTCTCGATGCTGCTGTCGTTTGAGGATTTCGTGCGCTCGTTCTTTTTAGGTGGCTTCGATCAGACATTTCCCGTGCTGCTGTATTCGCGGCTGCGTTTCGGGTTCGATCCGGGGCTTGCCGCCGTTTCGACCATCGTACTGATCGCGACCACCTGCTTGGGATTGTTTGCCGAACGCATCCTACGGGGCCGCCGGGCGCGCTCGTCGCAACAGAAAAAAGGGTCTCCCACGAATGACTAACAGCGCCCCTGCAATCGAATTGAAAAACCTCAGTAAGTCCTTTGGTGCCATGCAGGCACTGAACAATTTGTCGTTGCGGATTGAACAGGGCGTTTTTCTAACCCTTCTAGGCCCGTCGGGCTGCGGTAAATCCACGATCCTGCGGTTAATCGCCGGTTTCATGGCACCCAGCAACGGCAAAGTCCTGGTCGGAGGACACGATATCACCCGGACACCCGCACACACTCGGCCAGTTAAGATGGTATTTCAGGACTACGCCTTATTTCCGCATATGAACATCGCAGCTAATATAGGGTTTGGCTGTGAAATGCTGGGAATGCCGCGCGGCCAGATCGTTCGGCGCTGCAACGAGTTGCTCGATCTGATCCGCCTGCCTGACATCGCCAGCCGCTATCCTGACGAGTTGTCTGGCGGCCAGCGCCAACGCGTGGCCCTAGCTCGTGCCTTGGCACCGGATCCGGAAGCGTTGCTACTGGACGAGCCTCTGGGGGCGCTGGACCTACGGCTGCGCCGCCAGATGCAACAGGAATTGCGGGCTATCCAGCGCACCACCGGCAAGACCTTCGTCTTCGTCACACACGATCAGGAAGAGGCGATGTCCATGTCCGACACAATTGTCGTAATGAAGGACGGCAGTATCGAACAAATCGACAGCCCCGAAGCGATCTATCAGCGTCCGGCCAGCGCCTTCGTGGCCAGTTTTGTTGGTTCTGCCAACCTTGTGCCGGCGAAAGTTCGCGGTCGCGACGCGGAAACCCTGACTCTATATTTATACGGTCAGGAATGGCGCGTGCCGCTCGAGCGCGTGACCTCGCCCGTCACACCCGACGTTGGCGACTCCGCCACGGTGGTGATCCGCCCTGATGCATTCCATATCGGCATCGGGAGGGCAGACATCGACCTCCAGCTTTCGGGGCATCTGGAAGAGCGAACCTATCTGGGGAGTCGGCAGAACCTGAAGTTGCGCGCAGCCGATGGCGAAGTCGCCCAAATCGAACTTTCCGCGACCGAGGTCGCCTCCGAGGGCGAGGCCCTGGACGTCCACTGCAACACTGAACGCGTCGCTATTCTGGCCGGCGCGGCAGATCCAATCTGAACGGAGACATCAAAATGGAAATGATCGGCGCAGAACGAGTTCACGAACTGCTGGAATTCGACGGGCTGATTGCTGCGTTGGAACAAGCGCACAAAGGAGGCATGCCCGCGACGTCGGACCGGCTAATTTACGAGCAGCCCAATCCCGAGGGCCAGCCTGACGTGTTCATCATCTTGCCCGCATGGCAACCGCAAGAGGGCATTCTGGCAAAGATGGTCACCTCGTTTCCCAACAACAAGGCGCGCCACGGAGGACCGACTGTCAATTCCATCTACATGTTCATCAATGCCGAAACTGGCGTGACCGAGGCGGCGATAGAAGGAGAATCCATGATTTTCCGTAAAACATCATCGGATTCAGCGCTGGGATCGAAACTGCTTTCAAGGCCGGATGCCGAGAATTTCCTGATGATAGGCGCCGGAGGTCTTGCTCCCTATCTGATCCGCGCTCACCTCACAGTGCGCCCGGAACTCAAGCAATTGACGGTCTGGAACCGTACCCGTGCCAACGCCGAGAAAATGGCGCATACCTTCGCCACGCAAGGAGTTGACCTGGTCGTGGCCGATGACCTCGACACTGCGATCGCCAACGCCGATATCGTATGCAGCGCAACCATGGCCTCGACCCCGCATATAAAGGGTGAGCTGCTCAAGCCCGGCGCGCATGTGGACTTGATCGGATCGTTCACGCCCCAGATGCGAGAGGCGGACGATGATGTCCTGCGCCGGGCCAGTATCTTTGTGGACCACCGCCAGACAACGCAACGCTCTGGCGAGTTCCTGGGACCATTTGAGCGCGGAGTGATCACTGCCGGCGACGTGTGCGCCGATTATTTCGAACTGGTGCAGGGCCACCATCCAGGACGCACGTCCCATACCGAGATCACCATGCTGAAGAACGGCGGCGGCAGTCACATTGACTACTACGTTGCGAAGTACCTGATGGACCGACATCGTGGCCGCGCCTTTTCGACCACCTGCGCAAGCTGAGGGACACTGTGCAAGCAAGGACAGAGCATGCGACTTCCGCGTCGATCTATTCCGCCAATCACGGGGCTTATTGCCTTCGAGGCCACTGCAAGACGGCTTAGCTTTTCCCGTGCCGCCGTCGACTTGGCCCTGTCTCAGGGTGCTGTCAGCAAACGGGTACGCCAGTTGGAAGATCAGCTGGGCATCACTCTTCTGACTCGGGGTGGCCACCAGATCAGCCTGACCCAAGCCGGCCAGAGGTATCTGCCAGAGGTGCAGAACATATTGGCTCAGATCGACCGCACGACACGCGAGCTTCAGTCAAATGCGGGCCGCGAGCAGGTCCTCACCGTAGGGACCGATCCCGCATTCGCGATAGGCTGGCTGTTACCGCGATTAGCCGACTTCAACCGGACATGGCCGGATGTGCGGATCGATGTTCTGGGCACGGAATACGACGCAAACACGGAATCGGCCAATGGGCTATACAGCGCGCGGGATCTTGACCTGACTATCCGTCGCGCTGCATCGGGAAGCGCCGCGGTCGCCGAGACGCCACTATTTCCAGAAACGCTCATCGCTTGCGTCGGTCAGCAAGCCACATCCGGCCAGAGCGATGCGGAACTCTTCGAATCACTTCCATTGCTGCGCCACACCGCGACGCCAGAACTCCACGATCCCAGCGATGCGGACGATGCCGACAACTCGCCCTCGATGAAAGTTGTAGTGGATCACTGTGGAGTCCTGATTTCTACTGCGGTTCATGGGCATGGTATCGCGCTGGTACCCAGCCTTCTGGTACGCGACGATCTGCGCAACGGGAATCTTCGACAAATTGGAAAATGTCGCAATGCCGGCGGCTATGTCGTATCAATCGGAACCTGCGCAAACGGAATTGCAGAAGCTCGAGGGTTTTACAATTGGCTCGTCAAAACTGCTCGAAGATATCGAAAACTGAGTGCGATCAAAGTCCCCGAAAACAACGCTTGGCCGCCCGGTCGCCCGAAGCTTGCACACTGTGACGATTTATCCGTCGGCCGCTAGAGCCTCCCACCTTTAACTTAAGACATATCTGGCAGCGGTGAAATAATTCCAACACGCTCCGGGGAGAAATGCGCGAAAGTTGGTGATGCCCTGAGAGTCTGGCTCAATATTCCTGAGCAGTTTTTCTTGCGATGTGACGGGCGGATCTTCGGGCGGCGGCGACGAGTATCCATGCGTCTGCAGAGGCGATTGAGGCCTCCCAGTCCTTCGCCAACCTTCGGCAGCGCCCCAGACAGGCAAAGGTGCGCTCCACGACCCAGCGGCGGGCGATGACGACAAATCCGGTGATGCCGGTTGGGCGTTTCACGATCTCGATTGTCGGTCCCTCCATAGTGGCCATTGCGTCACGGAGTTTTTCGCCCGCGTATCCGCCATCCGTAAGCGCGACCTGGCCCTTGCAATTACCCACAAGTCTGGTGCGGCGAAGTGATTCACCCACCAGACGTATGCGTCCGGTCTGACCGCTCTGATGTGGGGAGACCGCGGCTGATAGTGTCCATTCTCGATAATGGACATTTTG
>CANNFA010000011.1 GCA_947503765.1 uncultured Paracoccaceae bacterium
CAAAATGTCCATTATCGAGAATGGACACTATCAGCCGCGGTCTCCCCACATCAGAGCGGTCAGACCGGACGCATACACTGGCGGCGTGTGGCTACGCGCTAGAACAAATGCCCAAAGGTGTTCCTGTCAGCCTGTACCCTCGCCGGCGTGGTCATGTTCTGGGCATGAATGAATCCTGATCCTAAGCCAATGGCTTCGCGCGCCGCCTCCTACACCATTCCCAAGGGCACTACCTGTGGAAGTCATTGAGCAACTTGCGAGGTCAGGCATGCAGTTGGCCAAATTTTGGCCTATAAAAGCGACCCTGAAAAACAAATATATTGGCAGGGCTGGAACGACCGTCTAATGTTTCTTTCCAAACATAGAAGGCAGCATGGCAATGCAGAAACTTCTTATTTCCCTTGTTGCCGTATTCAGTATGGCGGCGCACGCAGACGCAGATTCGATAGGAATGTCGACCAACTTGGGACAAAACGAAGAATTTGGGGGTATCGGTGAACTTTTTATACAGCTTGCCCAAGGCTATTCGTGCTCCCCAAGAAAGACGTGCTCTCGCACGATAAGAAGTTGCTCGGAAGCTTACTGGTACTACGAAAATTGTTCGTGGGGATATCGCTTAGATCGCGACAATGATGGTGTACCTTGTGAAAACTTCTGTGGTGGCGGCTAGCGGGCAATCGTAGGAAAAACTCGCGAGCGTCGGTGATGGCTTTGTCAGATTAAACGGACTAGCCGATCTCTTGCTGCCCGAAGACTGGACTCCGGCATAATTCCCTTAATTGCTTGGTTGTCACCAAGCAGCGCGCCACCAAGCCAGCCGAATTTCCTACATGGTACCCGAGCAGATCGGTTCAATCTGACAATCCCGGCGCGCCGTGCGCGTCACTCGCAGCTCCGACACCAGAACTCGCAGCCATCCGGATAGCGCCGCGCAAGACCTTCGGCTATCAGCGCGTCGCCGACATCAACACCGTTAACCGTGACATTGGCCAGCGTGCGACCATAGCGATCCGTGCCTGTGCGGAAAATGGAAACCGACCCGCTGTTCATTATCTCCATGAACTTTTTGCTGGCCTGGTGCGCGAGCTCTCGTTCCGCCCGACCGCCGCACAAGCCGGTTTGTGGTTCGGGTGTGTCATAGCCCTGAACCCGAATCTTCTCGCCCTCGAACCAGAAGGTATCCCCGTCCACGATGCAGGTGATGCGCTTGCCCGAGCCGCACATTTCGAAGGGCTGAGCAAATGCTGCGGGAGCGGTAAGGATCAGAAGCGACGCAGTAACGAACAAGGACCTCATAACGCGGACACTACGATGCGGCCAGGAGCTGGGCAAGAGTTTATGAGACGTTCCGGGAACGAAAGGTTAATATCGCCGAGAACAAATAACGAACATGAAATTAAATAGGACGAATGCCCGTGATACCAACTGTCGGTTACGCCGACGCTTCCAGCGCACTTCTGCGCGCTCACCATGGAACAGGGTTTCCAGGAACTGCCGGTGGATCAGCTGCATGAGCGCCAGGATCACCTCGGGCTTGGCCTGCGGCGCGTAATAGAACGACGATTGCGAGATCGACAGCAGGCGATATTGCGCTCCGATCGACGGTTTGAGGTGGACGCCATATTCGGCGGCCAGTTCCGACACCGTATCCAGAATCTGTTGCAACTGCATCGTGGGTAAAGGACTCGGAACGCAGTGTTTTCTTGTGGCGATGCATACGCGCCGCCAGTTGTCTGTCTAGCGGTACTTGCTAGACAGGTCACCCATAGATGTTGACGAATATATCCACAGGTCCGCGTCAAAGGATATCGGCGCGCTCGAAACATAAAACGACGCGAGTTCCGAATCATTCAGCGAGCGAAGTCTGCAAAAGTATGCTGGGGGATGGCGAGGGGGACTGACAGTGAGTATAAAATTTTTTAGTCAGCCAAAACAATGCTTTGCGCAGACTAGTTGGCGGAGAGACAGGGATTCGAACCCTGGAGACGGTTTCCCGCCTACACACTTTCCAGGCGTGCGCCTTCGACCACTCGGCCACCTCTCCGTGGCGCTTCGCTTAGCAGCATTCGCCGGGCGAGGGCAAGCACCCGGAATTCCGCGCGAACGGAAAAAGTGTGACGCCCGCATCCACGGGCAGATTTGATGCGCTCTCATGGGTCGGCAAAAACCGACCGCTTCAGGGACGCCTGCGCAGCAGCCACACGAAGAACAGCCCGCCGATCAGCCCCGTCACGACGCCGATCGGGATGTCGTCGGGGGCCATCACCGTTCGGGCGAGGATGTCACACCAGACAAGGAAGATTGCGCCGGTGACCAGGCTTGCCGGCAGGACCCGCAGGTTCGCGCCCCCGACGACCATGCGCACGACATGGGGCACCATCAGTCCGACGAAGCCGATGATGCCGGAGAAGGCGACCATGACGCCGGTGATGAGAGCGCCGGCCACGAATGCGGACAGGCGGAATACCGTGACGTTGATGCCGAGTGTGGCGGCCGTTTCGTCCCCGATCGTCATCGCGTCGAAATCCCGCGCACGCAGGAGGAACCAGAAGGACACGGCCAGGAGAATGGCGAGGGGAAAGACGAGATGCGGCCACTGCGCCAGCCCCAGCCCTCCGAGCATCCAGAAGACGACCGTGTGAGAGGCTCGCGGGTCGCCGAGAAAGATCATCACGTTCGCCAATGCCATCACGATGAACGATACGGCGACCCCCACCAGCACCAGCCGGTCGGGCGAAGTGGCATTGGCGACCCGGCTGACGGCGAGCACCAGCGCCGTTGCGAACAGCGCGCCGCCGAAGGCGAAGAGCGGCACGGTGGCAAGGCCGAAGACAAGGCCGGTATGCAGGAGTGCGGTGATCGCACCGAAGGCACCGCCCGAGGAAATCCCCAGAAGATGCGGGTCCGACAGGGGATTGCGCGTCACCGCCTGTAGCGTGGCACCGACCACGGCCAGCCCGGCGCCGACCAGCGCCGCCAGCAAGGTGCGCGGCAGGCGAAGATGCCAGACGATCGCCTCGTGCGAGGCGTCCCAGCCGCCATGGGGGACAAGACCGGGCAGGATCCGATGCCCGATGACCCCCCAGACCGTGCCCAGCGGCACATGCACGGCACCGATGCTCACGGCGAGCGACACCGAAACGACCAGCCCCGCCAGACCCAGCAGGAGCCAGGGGACAAAGACGCGGAACACGCCCTTGCCCGAGGGCAGCGCGGCCTCTGTCACCGCTCGGCACTTGCGAAAGCCGCGGCCAGGGTCCGGATGGCGGCAATGCTGCGCGGGCCGGGCGTCGCCTCGTTATAGTCGAGGGTCACGAAATTGTCGTTCCTGACCGCCGGAATATCCGCGAAGGCCGGGTTCGACAGCATGAAGGCACGTTTCTGTTCCGCCGTCACCTCGCCGTAATTGACGATGACGATCACTTCGGGCGCGGCGTCGATGACCTCTTCCCAGCCGACGGTGGCCCAGCTTTTTTCGAACCCGTCCATGACGTTGATGCCGCCCGCCGCTTCGATGAGGGCGGTTGGCATGGCGTAGCGGCCGGCGGTGAACGGCGTATCCTCGCCGCTGTCATAGACGAAGGCCCGGATCGGGTTGGCGCGGTCGATGTCGGCGGTCAGCTCCGCCACCTCCGCGCGCCAGCTCTCGATCAGTTCTGCCGCGCGATCCTCGACGCCGAAAATGGCGCCGAGATTGGCGATGTCGTCATACATGTCGTCGAGCGAGGCCCTCGGTTTATCCATGATATGCGTGCAGCTCTCGGTGAGTTCGTAGACCTGGATACCGAACGGCGCGAGGCTCTCTGGCGTCACCTCGCCGCCGACGCGCATACCGTAGTTCCAGCCGGCGAAGAAAAAGTCGGCACCGGCCCCCACCAGCACTTCGCGGGTCGGGTATTTGGCGGAAAGTTCCGGAAGTTCCTCGATGCCCTCGCGCATCTTTTCGTCCAGCGTCTTCCAGCCGGAAATGCCGGTATAGCCGACCATATGGTCGCGCAGGCCGAGGACCAGCATCATCTCGGTCAGGTTGACGTCGTTGGAAATCGCGGCCTCGGGGGCGTCCGCGAACGTCACCTCGCGGTCGCAGCTTTCAACGGTGACAGGAAAGGCGGGTGCGGCGGCGGGCAGCACGATTGCAAGGGCAGAGGCATAGAGGGCCGTTTTCATGACCATGTCCTTTCGGGATCTGTCAGATGAAAGGTGAAAAGCGGGGTGTCCGAAGGCTGAAGGCGTTCCAGCCGCGCGGTGACGGCGAAGGCGCGCGAGACGATGTCGGGGGTCAGGGCCTCGTCCGGCGGGCCAAAGGCAATGGCCCGCCCCTTGTGGAGCACGAGCACATCGTCGCAAAGCACCATGGCCAGGTTGAGGTCATGCAGGCTGGTGACGACCGTGACACCCAGGTTGCGCACCAGCCCGAGCACTTCGAGCTGATGGCGTATGTCGAGGTGGTTGGTCGGCTCGTCCAGGATCAGAACCTCCGGCTCCTGCGCCAGCGCGCGGGCGACCATGATGCGCTGTTTCTCGCCGCCCGAAAGGGTGCCGAAGGCGCGTGGGGCGAAACCGTGCAGATCCAGCCGATCAAGCACCTGGTCCACGATCTCGGCGTCGCGCGCCCCACCGCTGGCAAGGCCGCGGCGATGCGGTGTCCGGCCAAGGGCCACGATCTCGCGCACCGTGAGGGCGAAATCCGTGGGCTGTTCCTGCAGCACGGCGGCGACGCGGCGCGCCACTGCGCGGGCGGGCATGGACCACAGATCGCGCCCGTCGAACGACACGGCGCCCGCGCTTGGCCGGTAGTAGCGGTACAGCAACCGCAAGAGCGTCGACTTGCCGGCCCCGTTCGCGCCCACGACGCCCATCGTTCGCCCGGCGGCGAGCGAGAAACTGACACCCTCGAGGATCGGTTTTCCCGGCGCGGCCGCCCAGCTTAGCCCGGCTGCGTCAATCGCACCGCGCATCACGCCGCCCCCGGCGCTCGGGCAGGCGCGCCGCCGCAAGGCTTGCGCGGGC
The DNA here is from genome assembly GCA_947503765.1 of uncultured Paracoccaceae bacterium. Taxonomy (GTDB): domain Bacteria; phylum Pseudomonadota; class Alphaproteobacteria; order Rhodobacterales; family Rhodobacteraceae; genus Psychromarinibacter. The sequence goes on from CANNFA010000011.1 coordinate 5,011, forward strand.
CATCGCGGCCTGTGCCCCATGCGCCCCGAGATCCGGCATCGGCGCACGCATTGCGCGACAGATCGGGCGCGTCATCCGGGCCCTTGGGCACCCTGCGCCCAGGCAAGTCAATCAGCGCCGCGCCGGGCCGGATTGCAGCCACGGCATCAATGCGGCGCGCGCTGACTGCTCCTGCATGCTGGTGTCCGTCCATCGGCCCCTCCGCCAAAGTCGGGGTGGCGGAGCGGAAACGAGATGTGCTGCGGGACGGTCCCGTGGTTCATTTCGGCCTCCTCCGGGGCACCCCGCCCGGGTTCAAGTTGACGTCCGATGGCAGGTCTCCTGACTCGCGGGTCAAAGCTGACCGTCCCTTCCCGGCCCTTTTATCGGGTCAGTGGATTGACGGGGCGCTAACCGCTTACAGTTGCGGGGGCAGTCACGGATTTGGCGCCTGATGGCTACACCGCACCGTGTTCCCATTTCATCCTGTCCGCCCTTTCGGGCGTCCTGGAACCATCGCCGGGAAGGAACCGGATGCGCCCGGCGAAGTCAATCTCGATTTCCGTCAGGCGCGTTCCGAATATTCCATCGTCTCGGTGTTCACGACGATATCCTCGTCCTGCCCGACAAAGGGCGGCACCATCACCCGCACGCCGCAATCCAGCAGCGCCGGCTTGAAGGAATTGGCGGCGGTCTGGCCCTTTACCACCGGCTCGGTCTCCACCACCTTGCAGGTCACCTTCTGCGGAAGCGTCGCGTTCAGCGCCTCGGCCTCGTGATACTCGATCTGGACGATCATGCCGTCCTGCAGGAACGGGCGCCGCTCGCCCAGGATCTCGGCGGGCAGTTCGACCTGCTCGTAGCTTTCGGTGTCCATGAACACCAGCATCCCGTCGGATTCGTACAGGAATTGCTGGTCCTTCTGTTCAAGGCGCACACGTTCCACCTTGTCGGCCGAGCGGAAGCGTTCGTTCAGCTTGGAGCCGTTGCGCAGATTGCGCAGCTCGACCTGGGCAAAGGCGCCGCCCTTGCCGGGCTTGACGTGGTCGACCTTCACGGCCGCCCAAAGGCCGCCGTTATGTTCCAGCACGTTACCGGGCCGAATCTCGTTTCCGTTTATCTTGGGCATGTGGCGAAACCATGGCAAAAGGTTGATTGGATCTGGGCAAACCCTATATCTGCGCGGTGCGGCCCCCGCAAGCCGACTATATACGGTAATCCCCCAATCGGAGCCATGCGCGCAACGCATGGCTGACATGCCGAAAGGGGAATACCGAATCGATCAGAAAGGGCCATAGTGGCCGCCACGCCCGGATCCGCCGGAAACGCAAGAGCCATAACACGCAAGGCCACAACAGAAGGACGATGCATGACTGATTTCGTTGACGGAACGGCATTCAATCACGAACAGGGTCAACGCGCGCGCAAGCTGTTTGCGGCGGTCGTTCTTGCAGCCCTGGACGATGCGATTGCCGATGACAAGAAATATGGCAACGGGCCGGACCAGATCGCCCGCTGGGCGCGCTCGCGCGATGGCCGCGAGGTGCTGAGCTGTGCCGGTATCGACCCGAACGAACGGGTTGTCGAGGGGCTGATGGCCTTCGTCGGCAAGGGTGTGCGGACCTCGGTCGCGCTCAGCCGCGAGGAATCCGAGCGTCGCAATGCCGCGCTCCTGGCCGAGCAGGCCGAAGCCGCCTGATCCGAAAATCACGCTGCCCGCAGGAAAGACGCGCCCCGATCCGGGCGCGTTTTTCTGTTTTGGCACAAGGCCCTTTCGCTTTGCGCCCTGCCCCGCTAAGCCGATCCGCAAAACCGGGGGCCGCATGACACGGGCGATCATGATCCAGGGCGCGGGCTCGAACGTGGGCAAGTCGCTGATCGTGGCGGGGCTGGCGCGTGCCTTTGCCCGGCGCGGGCTGTCGGTGGCCCCGTTCAAGCCGCAGAACATGTCGAACAATGCCGCCGTCACCGCCGATGGCGGCGAGATCGGCCGCGCGCAGGCGTTGCAGGCCCGCGCCGCGCACCGCGATCCGGTGATCGACATGAACCCGGTGCTGCTCAAGCCGGAAACCGAGACCGGCGCGCAGGTGATCGTGCAGGGCCGCCGCTTTGCCACGATGCGCGCCCGCGACTACGGCCGCGCCAAGGCCAGCCTGCTGCCGAGGGTGATGGAGAGTTTCACGCGCCTTGCCGCCAGTGCCGATCTTGTCCTGGTGGAAGGCGCCGGAAGCCCGGCGGAGCTCAACCTGCGCGAAGGCGACATCGCCAATATGGGCTTTGCCGAGGCGGCGGGCATCCCGGTGATCCTGGCCGGAGACATCGACCGGGGCGGCGTGATCGCGCAGCTTGTGGGCACAAGCGCGGTTCTGCCCACAGCGGATGTGGATCGGATAAAAGGGTTTCTTGTCAACAAGTTTCGCGGCGATGTTGATCTTTTTGATGAAGGTATGCGCGCCGTTGCCGCGCGCACCGGCTGGGCCGCCCTGGGCGTTCTGCCGTGGTTCGCCGATGCCTGGCGCCTGCCCGCCGAGGATGTGATGGACATCGCCTCGCGCCCCGGCGGGCCGCTGAAGATCGCCGTGCCCCGCCTGGCGCGGATCGCCAATTTCGACGATCTCGACCCGCTGGCGGCGGAGCCCGGCGTCACGGTCGAAATTGTCGAGCCAGGCCGCCCCCTGCCCGGCGACGCGGCCCTCGTGCTGCTGCCCGGATCGAAATCCACCATCGCCGATCTGGCCGATTTCCGTGCCCAGGGCTGGGATATCGACCTGTTCGCGCATGTGCGGCGCGGCGGGCATGTGCTGGGCCTGTGCGGCGGCTACCAGATGCTGGGCCGCGACATCGCCGATCCCGAAGGGGTCGAGGGTGGGCCGGGCCGTCATCGGGGTCTGGGGCTGCTGGACGTGTCGACGGTGATGCGCCCGGCCAAGCGGCTGGCGCTTGCCGATGCGCGCTATCTGCCGACGGCCGACGCGCTGCGCGGCTACGAGATTCATCTGGGCGACACCGGCGGCCCCGACAGCGCGCGCGCCTGGCTGAGCGTCGATGGCCGCCCCGAAGGCGCGGCAAGCGCCAGCGGCCGGGTGCGCGGCTGTTATCTGCACGGGCTGTTCGCCGCGGACGGGTTTCGCGCGGCATACCTGGCGCATCTGGGCGGCGCGTCGGCGCTGGAGAGCTTCGAGGACGGGGTCGACCGCGCGCTCGATGCGCTGGCGGACCATGTCGCGGCCGCGCTCGACCTGGAGATGCTGTGGGATCTGGCCGCGCCGGTCTGACGCGGCGCGGCGGGTTACTGAAGGTCGCGCATCGCCAGCGCGCGCTCGATCTCGCGGCGCACCAGCCGGCGCACGTTGCGGGTGATCCGCTCGCCCAGCACGCCCTGCAATTCCTCGCGCACGAAGCCGGCGACCATGTCGCGCAGCGCCTCTTCGTCGATCAGGGCCTCTTCCTCGGCGTAAAGGTTGAACCCGTCGTCGTCCTCCTCCTGCGCAGAGGCGGGCGCGTCCGCGGCAATGGGCGCTTCGCGCGGCTCGGGCCGGTCGGGTTCGGCATCCGCCGCCGGATCGTCGCGGCCGGACTCCCAATCCTCCCAGTCGGTGGCAGCGGGGCCGTCCAGCGCCTCGGACAAGGCGGCCGAGGCCGCCATCTCCGTCAGCGCGTCCTGCACGGAGCGGGCCGGCTGCGGGTCATCCTCCGCCACCGGGGCGCCCGGCACCTCTGCGGTCTCGGGCGCGTTCTGCGTTGCATCGTCAGACTCGGCGTGGTCCGGGGTCTCGGCCTGCGCGGAAGCCTCCTGCGAGTCGGCATCCACAAGCGCGGCATCCGGGCGGTTCGCATCCGAGTCCGCGGCATCCCTCGACATTTCTTCGGACACGGCTTCGGGTGCCCCGCCCGCGTCCATATCGGCCTGCGCATCGTCGCCGGCGGCAAGCACGGACGCCTGCGCTGCAACGCTGTCCTCCTCGGCCCCGGCTTCCACACTTTCAATCGCCTCGGGTTCGGTGCTTTCGGAGACGCCGTCCTCTTCCGCCGCAATCTCCACGGCCTCGGCCGCCGCACCCGCCTCCGCCGCATTCTCCACCGTATCGGCGGCCGCACCCTCCTTCGCCGCAATCTCGTCGGTCTCCGTGGCCGCACCCGCCTCCGCAGCAATCTCCACCGTCTCGGCGGTCGCATCTTCCGCTGCCGCAATCTCTTCGGTCTCGGGGGGCGTCCCCTGCTCTGCCGCGACATCCACGGTTTCCGCCGCATCCGCCTCTGGCGCGTTATCGGACTGGCCGGCCGCATCGGTCTCCGGCACATCGCCGCCGGCCGCCGCCAGGGCAAGCTCGGCTTCCTCGCGTTCCCAGGCTTCGGCGAAATCGGCGCCGGTATCGGCGCTCAGCGGGCGGGTTTCATCGCATTCGCCGGTTTCGCTGCCATCCGGCTCCCACTCGCCGCCGGATTCGACCAGCGCAGCCTCCAGCCCCGCAATCCGGTCTTTGAGGCTTTGCGAATCGGCCGCCGCGGCATCCGCGTCCGGCCCTTCCGGCGCGGCGGTATCACTGTCCCGGCGATCGTCCAGATGCGCGATTTCGGACAGGTCGGGTGCGTCACCGGCTGCGGGCTGCCACGCGGCGTCCGGCCCCGGATCGCGTTCCTCGGCATCCGCCTGTTCGGCCACACGCTGCGCGGGGGTCAGGACCAGCCGGTCCTCTTCGGCCGCACGGGTCCTGCGCTTGCGGCGCAGCGCGTCGGGTTCATCGGAAACGAGGCGGCGGATCGAGGAAAGGACATCCTCGATCTCGGCTTTCGAAACAGGATCGGTCATGCGCAATCCATTTGTTTACTGCTCACGGAAAGTGTAGCCGCTCGACTGCTATCACACAACTCTTAGCGCGAGGTTGCTATTTCCCGAGGCTTTTGAGGATCCGATCAAGCTTTTCGCCCTGCGGGCTGACATGACGGGTCGGCGCATGCTTGACGGCATTGTAGTACGCGGCCGGGTCATAGGTCAGGATCCCCAGATCCAGATGCGTCACCGTCAGCAGCCCCATCGAGGCCAGCAGCGAATAGACCGCGACGAATTGCTGGATCTCGGACTGGATCAGCGAGGCGCGCGCGTCGAGCCATTCCTGCTCGGCGTCGAGCACGTCGAGCGTGGTGCGCGCGCCCAGCGTCGCCTCTTCGCGGACCCCCTCATAGGCGACGCGGCTGGCATTGACCTGGCGCTGGCTGGCGGCGGTGCTGGCGATCGCGACGCGCAGCGCCGACCAGGCATTGGCCACGTCCTGCTTGACCAGAACGACCGCCTGCAACAGTTCCGCCCGGTCGCCCTCGGCCAGCGCCATCGCCTTGCGCAGCGCCGCGCTGAGCGCGCCGCCCTGGTAGATCGTCTGCCCCATGTTGAGCGTCAGCCGGGTGCTGTCGTTGAAATCGTCGTCGAAGCCGGTGGTGACACCGCCGGTGATGCGCGGGCGCATGTTGGCGCGAGCGCGGGCGATGTTGATCTCGGCGATGGTCACCTCGCGCTGGCGCTGGTGGATGCGCGGGTGGTTGCGTACCGCGATGGCGCGCGCCTCGTCCACGGTATCGGCGGTGATCGGCGGCGCGTTGGGCCGCACGAGGTTCTTGGGATAATGCCCGACGGCGGCCTTGTACGCCTCTCGTGCGACGTTGTAGTCGCCTTCGGCCGCGGCAAGGCCCGACCGGGACGCGGCCAGCCGCGCCTCGGCCAGCGACACGTCGGTGCGCGTCACCTCGCCGACCTCGAAACGCTCGCGGGCGGCCTGCAATTCGCGGGTGATCAGCCGCACGTTGTTGCGCCGAAGCTCGACGAAGCGGGCGGCGCGGATCACCTCCATGTAGGCCTGCACGGCGCCCAGAAGCACCTGCTGCTCGACCTGCAGAAGCGCGTCGCGGGTGGCCAGCACGCTTTCCTTGGCAGCGTCGATCGCCAGCGGCGTGCGGCCGAAATCGTAGATCGTCATCTGCGCCGTCAGCGACAGCGACGCGCTGAAGCTGCCGGTGATCGGCTCGGGCAGGACATAACCGGCGGTGGCCGCCCATTCCAGCACCGGGCGCAAGGCCGACACCGCCGTCGCCACATCCTCGTCGGCGGCGCGCAGCAGGGCGCGGTTCTGCTCCAGCAGGTTGGAATTGGTGTAGGCGGCGATCAGCGCGTCGGTCAGCGTTTCCGCCCGCGCGGCGGCCGTGCCGGCCAGAAGCGCGGCCCCCGCCAGCGCGGCGATGGCGGTGCGGCGCAGCCCGGCGATGGCCCTGCCCGCGCCGGTCACAGCACGAACTCCCGTGCGCGCTCGAAGCCGGGCAGCACCGGCGCGCCGGTATCGAACGCCCAGCGCCAGCTGATCACGCCATCGGCGCGGATGCCCAGCCGGGCCTGCCCGAAAGTGCCGGTCGCGAAGATGCAGCAGATCCGCCCGCCATCCTTCAGCTGATCGGTCAGCGCATCGGGCAAATCCTCGACCGCGCCTTCGATCAGGATCGCGTCGTAGGGGCCGTGTTTCGGCGCCCCGCCGGTCAGCGCGCCGTCCACCACCGCGACGTTGTCCGCCTCGGCCTCGGCAAGCTGTGCCTGCGCCTCGGCCGCCATGTCCGCGTCCGGCTCCAGCGCGATCACCGCCTCGGCCAGCCGCGCCATGACGGCAGAGCCGTAGCCCAGCCCGGCCCCGACATGCAGCACCAGCTCGTCCGGCTGGATATCCAGCGCCTCCAGCATCTTGGACAGCGTGCGCGGCGCCAGAACGCAGCGCCCGTCCCCGAGCGGGATGTTGTCGTCGACATAGGCGATCTCGCGCGCATCGTCCGGTACGAACCGCTCGCGCGGCACGGCCAGCATGGCCTCGATGATCGGGTATTTGGTAACGTCCGACGGACGGACCTGGCTGTCCACCATCATCCTGCGGCGCATGGCATAATCGGTCATGGAAGCGAACTCTTCGGTCTGGTTTCCCGTTGGTGATGCCACAAAGCCCGCGGGCGGACAACGGCCCGCGATGCCGCGCCGCCGGCAGGGCGCGATTGGCCGCAGCGTCCAGGCCGGGGCCGCGGCGGGGCCGTGCATGGCGGCCCGATCGCGGGGCCGTCTGTAAACAAGGGGTTGCGCCCCCGCGCGCCATGGGGCCGCCGAATTCGGGGGGCCTGGTCCGGGCGTGATCGCCCGGCCACACCCCGCCCCTCGCGGCGCTGCCCCGCCCCGCCGGCCGCACGGTATCCCCGGCCCCGATTCGGCCTCGCCCTGTGCGCTTGCCGAACATGCCGCCCGCCGAGCGCCCGTGCATCCGCCCCCCGCAAACCGGCCTTGCATCCGCCCCCCGCAAACCGGCCTTGCACCCGCTCCCCGGTTCGGATACTTGAACGCGATACACCACCTAGGCGAGTTGGCAAGGCGAGTTGGCGGAGTGGTGACGCAGCGGATTGCAAATCCGTGTACACCGGTTCGATTCCGGTACTCGCCTCCAATATTTTCAATGACTTGCGTCATGTCACTCTCTCCTTTGCTCGATTTTTGAAACAGGCGTCGAAACTTTCACGTTCTGTCCTTGTTCTGTTCGAAGCGATTTCGCGCGTCCTGCGCGCGTGTCGCCAATTCTCGTTGGCGGATCGGGCCGCCATACTTTTTCAGCATCTCGACGCCTGAGTGGCCCGTGACGGCCTTGACCATCTCGTCATCGCAACCGGCCAAATAGAGTTCGATAGTCGCATTCTTTCTCAGGCCATGCGTGACGTATTTTTCAGCCTCGGGATGCTCCATCTTCGCCTTCACCTTGCGCATCTCGTGCGCGATGTTGTGATAGCGCGAGGGCCGCCCCGCCTTATCCGTGATGACCGTCAAGCCCTTTTTCTCAACGGTCCCCAGATACGCTCTCAGACGTTCTGTCAGCGGTATCCACATCGGCTTGTCGGTTTTGCCTTGCGTGAAGTCATAGGCACCATCTTTGATATGGCCCCAGCGCATCTCCACGATATCGCCGATCCGCTGGCCGGTTCCGAGGCACAATTCATAAACCAGACGGGCACGAGGGGTTGCGACCTTCTCAAATTCAGCCCGCACATCATCTGGCCAAGGCTCCCACCCCTCGCCTTTCTGTTTGAATAGCGGAATGCCTTTGGCCGGATTGCCATGCTCTTTTTTCAGAAAGCCTATAAGGCGAGCGTGGTTCATTAGGATCACCATCACCTGCACGAGGTAATTGGCCTGCCGCCAACGGTCCGCGTTCGCGCGGTGAAGTTCGTAGATGTGCTGCGTCTCGATTTTCTGAGGATCTTTGGAGCCCCAGATTGAGCGAATATGCTCAATGTACTTTCGATAATCGGCTTGGGTCCGGGGCTTTAATTTCTTGTAAGCGTCACTCTCAAAATAGCTGAGGATCAGCGCCTCAAAATTGCGTTTCACCGGCGCGGGCGCTGGCCTGCCCTTCAAGAGTCGGTTGTAGTGATCCCAAAACTCAGGCGATCCGGGCTCTTCTTTCATCATCACAGACATGCCGCGTGAGCGCCTTATAAACCGGACGTATCCACGATCAGCATAGACGTATTTCGGCAGAATCTTTTTCGTCATTCGCCCATCCGCAAATCAGAATTCAAAAAATCATCGTCGTCGTCGCGATCCGTCATCCCCACATCAACGGTGACGCGCCCATCCGGGCTCATCTCGAATTTGGCACGCGCCCAGCCCGCCTCACGCGCTTCCCTTAGAAGCGCGGCCATCGTCTGACGTGCGATGGTTTGAGGGCTGGACGCGGCCATCGTTCTCAGCCGATGCGCACACGCGCGGTCGGATCGTCGGCAGCCGCGTCTACGACTACCACACCGATTTTCGGCCCGGCATCAAGAGCCGTAACCTCGCCGCCGGACACCTCGACCTCAGCCCCGAGGGACAGGATTTCGGCGCCCGCCTTGGGCAGGTCGAACACACCGCGCAGGGCAAGGGACACATCATCACCCGCCCCTGCATCCGTGGCAGCAACGCCGATCAACGCGCCGATCGTTACGACGTCGCCCGACTTGATCGGACCGGGTGCCGGGATGGTCACGCCGTCGCCCGGTTGCACATAGTTCCGCATTTCAAACACCTTTCGATGTAGCTGGATAGAAGGTCCGGCGGCGCGCCGCGTGCGCGCCGCCACAGGCGGCCTCAGCCGCCGCAATTTCCCGGTCGAGGCGAGGCAGGTCGGCAGCACCGTAGCGAACTTGTCGCCGCACGCCGTTACCGGCCTCGCTCTCGAACTCGACCACCCCGCCCCCTGTGATGACCTCATCCCGAAGGCCACGCAGAGCGACAGCGCGGGCGCAGGGATCATCGGTTAGGCTAGGTATAGGGTGAGCCATATCAGGCCACCTCAACGCGCTGAGCACCACGCCAATCGAGCCATCCAGCCCCAAAGTCGAGGAACGCGCGGAAGGACAGACCCAACGTGTTCCATTGCTCTTGGCGCTGAATCTGCACACCTTGCGCTGCCGAAAGATAGGCATACGAAAGCGCGGCGAGACGGGCCGGATCGGCGAAGACGAACCACTCGCCATCAGCCAGCCGGGGCTCGACCAGAAGCGTCAAATCGCGCGCAGCGACGTTGGCATCCTCGGTCTTTGCCGGGGTGATCGCGGCGAGTAGCTTTTCGGCTGTGGTTTCCAGTTCCGGCGGAACCACCAGAAACTTGGGCGCGACCGCGATAGGCTGGCCGCCGATACCTTTGCGCTTTCGCATTGCAAGGCGCGCTGCCGAAAGGCCAGCCTCATCCAGCGCACCATTGGCGGTATTGCCCCGGCCCGCGTCGAATACCGCCGTGCCGTCCGAAAGGTTGGGATTGGCGGTAACGAGGTCAACGAGAATCGAGGCTTCGGTCTGCGCCGCCGCCTCGCCAAGCGCGGCGGTCATATCGCCCAGAAGGCCCAGATCGTCATTCACCAGCAATTCGCGCGACACGTTCAAGGCGCGCGCGAAGGTGTTAAGACGCATGGTCTCGCCAGCCTCACCCCGCGAGGTGTGATTGATCTCCCCATTTTCGGCCAACGGTTCAAGCTGCCCAGCCTCGCCAACGCGGATGGCCGCTGAGGGTTTGAAGTTGGGTAGCGTCCGCTGACGGCAGACCCGCTTGAGAGGACTTTCAGCGGCTTGATACGAGGCCAACGCCACGTTGGTGGCCGCGTTGCTGACAACGAGCGGGAAGTCCGAAGTCGTATGCGCCGCGCGCTGGAAAATCTCATCGGCGCTTAGGCCCGCCACTGTCTGCCCGGATCGCGTCAGGGCGTCGGTTGCAAGGTCGCGCAGGCTCATGTTGACGAATTGGCGCGAGTGCTCGGCCAGTTCGCCACCCTGCATCCGATACACCAGAGCATCGGCCTGGCGTTGCTGGATCACCGCCGGATCATCGCCGCCACCGCCATGCACGCGGATACGCGGCGCTTGGCGTGAGCGTTCGTTGATCGCGTCGAGGATCGCGGCGCGCGCCTCGGTCGTGGTGGCGTTCTGGTCGATCAGATCGTCAGCCACTTCGGAATCGAGGCCGTTCTGGCGCACGAGCAAACGGATTTCGGTCCGGCGCTCACGTTCGGCATCCTGCCGTGTTTGACCCTGCCCGTCATTGGGCGGGTTTTGCCGGGTCTGCCCGGTATCTTCTTCGATGGTTTCGGGGTCCATCCCGGCACCTCCATGCTCGCCCTGCCGCAGTCGCGCCGATGGATCGGCGGGATTTGAGGTGAGGGTGATTTCGGTTAACCGCCAAACGGCGGGCGATTTTGTTCTAATGTCCTGACCTGTCCGGGCCGTGCGCCAGCTTTGCACGGCATAGCCAATGGAAACGCCGCTAAGCGATCCATCCGCAATTCGTTCTCTCGCCCATTCCGCATCTGCGGCGGCGGTGATCCGCAGGCGCGCCATGACCTTCTCGCCGTCGCGCCAAACCTTCTCGACCCGGCCCAATACATGGCGGCCCGAGTCGGTGCGGTGGCTGTCGATCACGGCCAGACCCTCAGCGCCGCGCAGGTCGAGCGTGGCCGCGTCGAGGATTTCGAGGAAGGGGCCTTGAGCGTCCATCCGGCGCACGGGTGTGGGCGTTGCGATAACCGCCTCGACCGTCCGCGCCTGAGCGTCCCATGTCGAGGGACGGGTTTGCGCGGTGCGCTGCATGGCGGCACCCGCCGGGGCCTCTCGTGTCAAATAGTCAAGCATTGTCGTTTCCGTTCTCAGCTAGGCCAAGGGCGGTTTCCCGGTTGGAGTCAGCGGCGCGCTCGGCGTCCACATCGTCTGCATTCCAGCCCATTTCGGCGATTGCCGCGCTGCGGCTTGTGAGGCCCGCGTCGAGCGCCTCGCGGGTTGCGGCCATATCCTTCCCGGGGTCGATCATCTCGAATTTCGGGAACATCCAATCGGAAGCCATCGTGAGCGCATCTGCGCGGCCTTCAAGGGCCTCGCGAGCCAGCCAACGCCGCCACACCGGGCGCAGGAATTGCGGAACCAAAGTGCCATACTGGACGGCCTCGATCCGGCGTTTGAAGGGCAGCAGGCCAGCGCGCAGAGACGAATAGCTGGCGTCGGTAAGATCGCCGTCCAGCAGATGCGACGGCACCCCAAGGGCCGCAGCAAGCCCGCGCAGTGAGGTCCGCACAAGGGCCGGTGCCTCGCGAAGCTGTTGCGGGCTGTTAAATTCGACCGTTGTGCCAGAGGGCAGCCGCGTGAGCGCACCCGGCTCGAAAACCGTCTCGCCGCTCCACTCGTCCAGAGTCCCTGCATCTGCGATATCGCGGATGAAACCGGCGTGAAGGGCAGCGACCTTCGCGGACACCAAGAGCGCATCTTGCAACGCGTCGAGTTCGGACGCGGGCAGGATCGCGGGGGCGAGCCATGACAAGCCGCGCACCTGACCGGGGCCTAACGGGTGAACAATGTGGATCACGTCAGATGCAGGAATGCGCACCGCTGGGGCCGCAACCGTTACACTCGCCTCGGGGCGCTCGGGCAGTATCCAATACGCCAGTCGGCGGCCCGCCGCGTCATATTCCACGCCCTGCGCCATGTGTCGGCCATCGGCCAGCACACCCGTCCGCGAACGGTCCAGCAATTCCGGGGGCAACGCTTGAATCCGCAAGCCCTCTTGGCCGTCATGGATCAGGGCAATAGCCTCGCCAGATACCACCAAATCACGAGCGAATATCGCTTGAAGCCCGTAGAAGTCGGTGCGGCCCGCGTGATCTGCATCTTCTGCCCATGCATCGAAGCGTGCGACCAGATCGCGCCGCGTATCAGCATCGGTGGCGCGGGGTGCAGGACGCGCGCCCGTACCGGTTAGATAGGTTTGAAGGTTTCCAACGCCGTTGCTGATCCACGGGTTATTTTGCGCGAGATATGCTGCACGGCGCGCGACAACCTCGGCAGATGCGCCGATCTCTGCATTTGTGCTTCCAAACGAGCCGAGAGACGCCCCGCGCCGCGCCACAGTTGCGCCGTCGAGGGACCTACGACTTTCGGATGCAGCGGGAGAGGAAGCCGAGGTGGCGGCCCCGGGACGCGGGGCGCTACGCCCGAAAACTCTCTGAATCAAGCTCATTCGTGCGACCCTTCTTGCTCTGGGTAGAGTTCGGAAAGGACATTTTGAATCAGATCGGAGAGGCCGATAATCATTGCCGATTTGTCCGGGCCAGTCACCGAAAGCAGGTCAGCCCAGTCGAGCGGTGTCCCAGCATCGACGTCATAGCTGGAAAACATCCCCTCGCGGTAATGTTTGAGAAAAACCCAGACATTTGGCTGGCGCTTTTCAATCGCCTTCTCAATTTTTGAGCGCAGGTGAATTGCGGCAGCAAGCGCATCTGTGTCCGACATTGGCACGCTGCTTCTGAGACGGGTGGCGAGCGCGAAAACAACAACATCGCGGTCGCTGTAACGTGCGGTCGTGCCATCGGCCTCGTATCCAAGATCGACCAATAGCCCGCGACGGCGGTACGAGCGCAATGTGACCGCGTTGATCCCTGTCACGCGCTCCACTACCGCCGCTTTGTGTGTGTTCTCATCCGTCATCGTGGCCTCCAGTTTCGATGGCACCATATCGGAAAATACCTCACCGTCAAGTTTCGATGTAATCTTATCGAAAAGTGCGATGTTGCCATAAACCAGATTTTGTGCCCAGAATCTTGGTCTCGTGATGCCGAAACAAGCGGAATACCTTTACTTAGGGTTTGAGCTTTAACGCTGACCTTCCCTTGCTTGCCGTACAGTGGATCAAGAAAGAGTGATAACATTTACCTTAGATACGAATTGCATAGTCGATGTAGATGAAAATCGCTCTCAAGCTAAGTATGTCGATGCCTTAATAAGAAACCATAGATGCGGAGAAATTGAAGTTTCAGTTGTGGCGATGAGCGCATCGGAAAGGCAAAAAGATGGAACGTACATTTCAAATTATAATGAATTCAGCCATCGCTTAACTTCTCTAGGACTTAGTGACCTTAAGCAAATATTCCCTTTGCTATATTGGGACGTTTCGTTTTGGGGCGCTTCCCTTCTAGGCAGCCCGGAAATGATAGAATTGGAAAAGAGAATCCACAAAATCCTCTTTCCAGATTTGCCATTTGACTTTTCGGAGTTTGCTAAGCATAAAAATCTTGGCGTCAACGCAAAAACTAAATCAGAAGGTGCTAAGAAATGGCGAAACGCTTTGTGTGATCGGCAAATGTTCTGGGCACATGTATATTATGGTCATGATGTTTTTGTAACTTCAGATTCAAACTTCAAGCGGAAACTTGCTGCTAGTTCGGAATTCTCGGAATCAAAAATTATGACTCCAGAGGAAGCCTGTATTTGGATGTGCTTTCCTAAGATGAAATAAATTTTGAACGCACGGTATTGCGAGATTTGAAATTCTCTTTTTTCTCGCTTGATAGAATGGCAGCGCGGGCGTCCCAGTTTGGTGATAACACCTGCCGTGCCGCGAACGCGTAAACCGTGCAATCCAACGTCTCGGCACGCCGTCCCGGTATGCGCTCAAAGCGGCGCTGCGGTTGCCCCCGGCTGTAGCGAACGACTAACCTTTCACTGGCAAGCTGCTCAAAAAACACCGGCTCAAGATCATCGCTAAACCGGATCGAGTTGCCACGCGAAAGCCGGTCAAAGATAGCGCCCTTGATACCGTCTACGCCAATGATCCAAAGCCGCCCGGCGCCGGATTTTCCCTTGCTCGGAGCGATCCATTGGCGCGCGCCGGCCATGCCTTTACCGGCCAGCACTTTGCGCCGCGCTCTGGCAGCGCAGAATGCCTGAACGCGCGCCATCGTGGTGCCGTCACCCGCGTCGATCACGACAGATTCTATTCCGATCTCCCCTCCTAGCGGATGCGCCCAGCGGGTCCGCAGCACCTCATCCAGTTCTGCCCATGCGAGGTCATCATCCCATGCGCCCCAAACGATTGCATGCCCAAGGACGAACGCTGTGCCATCCCGGCCCCAGCCGATGAACGTGCATTCCGAACGATCATGTTGAACGTCCACGCCCGCAGTTACGATCAAGGATTCGACCGGCATCCGATCAAGGCCGAACGGTTCCGCGCGGGCGGCAAGGGCTGTGTCGTCCACCGCCTCGCCCGCAGTTCGCCAGCCTTGGCCTAGGAGCGTATTTGTCCAAACTTGAAGGGCCGCCGGATCATCCTTGGCCGTCAGAAATTCCTCAGCAATCTTGCCCCATGATGCATTTGCCATGAGCGAGGTCAGCGCGTTCAATCGGAAACCCGCATGGCCATTGATCTGAGGGCGGGTGGAGCGCCAAGCGCCCTCCGCTACCATCTGAGCCTTGTAGCGTTCCTCGATGATTTCCTCACAATGGGGGCACTGCCAGGCGGCCTCATCGGGCTTACCCTCGGGCCATTGAATATCCCGCCAGTTCAGTTCCGAGAACGTGCCGCACGATGGGCATGGCACTTCCCAAACTCTGCCATCAGACCCCGCGTAGCTGCGCAAAACCGGACTTGTCTCGGCGAAAATCGGCGTCGAGCCAATCACCAGTTTTCGGTCTGCGAAACTGAGGGTCCGCCGCTCAGCCAACTTGATAGGATCGCCCTCGGCGGTCGGCTCCATCGCGTCCGCCTCGTCCACGAGCAAAACCCTGACGTTATGCCGGCGAAGGTTGCGAGGCGCACGGGCTGCGACCACCTTGAGCGATCCGCCGGCGAAGCGGCGGCTCAACAGGGTGTTGCGTCCGCCCTCTGCCGCGTCTTTATCGAGCATCCCGGAAAGCGAAGGCGAAGCGGCGAACGTCGGTTCAACGTCGCTCACCATGTAATCGCGCGCGTCCGCTTCGGTCGGCAGCAGGGCGAGGATAGGGGCAGGGTCGTTTGCGACATAGGACGCTAGAGCGCCTGTCAGAAGCGTTGTGAAACCCACGCGGACCGGCTTAACGAGTGTTACCCGCTCGATAGCAGGATCGCCCAACGCGTCAGCGATCTCGCGTTGGAACGGCCAAAGCCGGACGGCACCCGGCAACGCCGACACACCCTCGGGCAGATAACAGTTCGCCTCGATCCATTCGCTCAAAGGGAGGCGCGCAGGCGGCCGCAAAGCCGCCAACGCGCTCGATCTCACACGGATCATCGTCTCAGTCATCGCCTGCTACCTCCGTCAGCACCTCGCGCAGTTCCGCGTCTATCTGAGCCGCGTCTGCCGCTGTCAGATGGGGGAGGCGTTGGCGCACCCGTGAAGGTGCGGCCAGCACGCCAGCCCGGACCCGCCGCAGAATCTCCGCCCACTCACGCTCCACGGCCTGCGCCTCGATCAGATCACCGCGCAGCGCAGCCGCTCGCAATTCTTTCTCGTCGGCTTGCGCCTTCGCCAGCCGCGTTCGCTGATCGTTGAGTTCGGAATTGGCAGTGAGAGGACGGCCATGCTTCGCTGCCAGCGCTCGCAAGTGCTCGACGTAGATTGTCACTGACGCGAGCGCGTATTTGCCCCTTCCGGCTTTCTTCAAAAGCCCGTCGCGCACAAGCTGCGCCACGGTCTTTGTCGAGACACCCAAAAGAGCCGCCATCTGTTGAAGGGTCAGATTTTCAACCATCGCGCTTGACCCCTTTCGGCATAGTTTTCAAATCGAGCGATCTCTCGGGGGCTTCCGTCCCCGCACCGAGGCGCGGCGGGAAGGACCCGCCGCCCCCCTTGGCTGCCGATTTCGGCCAGTGCTGACCCTTCCTACCGCGCAGATCGTGGATCACTCGGTTGCGGAATGTGCGTGCCTGTTGCGCTCTCATGCTACGGCCTCCGCTCTGCGGGCCCGCGCTTCGGCGATGGTGCCCCACGTTGGACCGGCGGAGCGCAGGCCGCTCACGGCTTTGCGCCCGTCATCGGCCTGCCATTCGAGCAGGTGCGTTGCGGTGCCATCTCGGCGCTCCCAAGGGACGGCAACGATCAGGGTCAGCCAAACCCCGCGATAGCCAAGGACGCGGGTGCCAATTTGCGGGACGGAATCGAAGTCGATCAGGTATTTCTTTGGCATGTCTCAGCCTTTCATTTCGTAGAGTTCATCGGCGAGTTCGCGCAGCGAATTGGCGATCTCGGATTTTTCCTCGTGGAAGCGATGCGGATCGCGGTGACTGACTGTCAGGCGCGAAACGCGGGCCGCCAGTTTATCGGCGAGCGCCGCCGGGTCGGGCGTTCCTCGTTCCCGTTCCCGGTCAGCGTTCCCCGCCCCTAGCCCCCCTACGGGGGGCGTAGGGGTTGGGGGCACGACAACATGACGGCGTTCCCTTTTCGGATGGGAACGGTGGGGGAACGGTAGGGAACGGAAAGATGCACTCATGGCTGAACCCTCCGAACCGTATCGCCTTTGATTTCCACGAGACCCTTGCTTTCAAGGGCTTTCTTGACTTTATGGAACGCTGTGCGTCGGCTGCTTTCTCCGTTCCCCAAGTCAGGAACAAGCCGTTCCCAATGGGAACGCCAGAGGGGAACGGTGGCCCAATTTACCGTTCCCACGGGGGTGGGAACGGTGAGGGAACGGTCGGCGCGTTTTGAGGCCATATCGAGCGCTTGGAGACCCTTGCTCTGGCGATCGCTAAGGGGGGCCTCGGGCGCGTTGAGCGCGCCCGGTCCCCTATCCTTGACGACCTCAACAATCGCCGATGACACCGCGTCCCCATCGTCATCGACGCCAAGGTGAACCGGGCGAAGCGCGTATGAAAACGCCCCGCCAGAGGCCATGTCGCGCTGCTTTGTGGCCCGTGCCGTCGCCACCTCCCCGGAGCGCGTGAGGGCAATTTCGGTATCCACCGCCGCGCGTAGGGCGCTGCTGCCACGAGCGCCCTTGGCACCGTCCTTGCCCACATGATGCACCAGCATGATATGTGCGCCGGTGGCCCTGCGGATTTCATCAACGGCCCGGATCAGGCGCGCCATGTCTGCGGCGCTGTTTTCATCGCCGGTGCCCATCGCACGGCTGAGCGTGTCGATCACGATAAGGCCGGGGCGTTCGATCAGGCCGCCGATCTCGTTTAAGATATCGCGGACGCCAAGGCCGCAAGCGCCGTCGAAAAGATCAACGGCCTCCGCGAGAATGCGAAACCGCCCATGCGCCTTGTCGGTCAGGCTGGGGCTGTCGGCCTTCAAGGCGGCCAGACGATTGCCAAGCCCACCACCACCCTCAGTGGCAACGTAGACCACGGGCGCGCGCCTAACGCGCGACCCGTGCCAGCGCTCACCTGCGGCGACGTGCAAGGCCATGTCGAGGGCGAGGAACGTTTTGCCGGTGTTGCTTTCCCCGTAGAGGACCGACACGGCATCCCGGTCGAGCCATCCCTTGACCGTGTAATTGCAGGTCAGCCGTGGCTTGATCTCATCGAGGCCGAAAAGGCGCTGGGGCCTAATTGGTGTCACCTGTGTCACGCCGCTGCCCTTCCTTGCCCCTGAGCCCATTCGAGGAACGCGGCGCGGTCGCTTTCGGACAGAGCCTCCCAGCAAGCCGCCATCGCCGCCTTGCGCTCCACTTCGGACGCCCAGCCTGCCCAGTGGCGCGCCTCATCCATGGCGTTGAGGAAGGGGGGAATCGGGCCGCAGAACGGACGCAGGAACGCCTCTGCGACCTCGTGTGCCTCATCCTCTGGCAATGTCCCCAGAGCCGCCGTGGCGAGCGCCTGACGCTCGCCCACGGTCAACCGGATCGCCCAGACCCGAACGGCCCCCAGCCATGAGGATACCACGCCCAAGGTGAGCGCATAGACCAGCATCCGGGCCGCCCTGATATGGCGATCCTTGAAGCCGTCTAGGCTTGCCCTTGGGGGCGTTTTCGGGGTATCTTTGTCGTAGGAAATTTGCTCGGCAGCATTTTCCTTGACCGATCTGGCGCCGCGGGCATCACACTGCCTCGCGGCGTCTTTCGTTTTTGGAGGTGGTGAAACGCCGTTTGAAACTTTCGCGTTCCGTTCACGGTTTGTCAGGGGTATTTTTGAAACACTACCCTCTGAATTTATTAGATTTTCCGGCTGGATTGCAAATCCGTGTACACCGGTTCGATTCCGGTACTCGCCTCCAAAAATTCCATTCCTTGACAATCCCTCAAGATTTCTGGTGCCTTGGCGGCTGTGATTGAGGCCAGTACAGGCACTGTTTTGGTGGCCTCCAGGTTTTCGAAGCGGGTTTTCGGACGCTGCCTTCCCTCCCAGCGTCCACCACAACCCGAACCGTGCCGGCCATCATCCGCCAAACTTCGTTTTGCAGACCTCCACGCCCCGACCGACCCTGGAGCGCTGCCGATTGATCGCGTCTGGCGGAGTGCGCACCCGCGCTTGCAGGTTCAGACCGCCTTCGCGTCGCCGCGCGGTGCCTCGTGCCTGACGAGACCGGAACATGCGTCCCGCCCGATCAACGCGTCCATCGCCAGCATCGCGGCGCCGGTTGCGCCGATGCGCTCGTCGCCCCGGCCGGTTTCGATGCGCAGTCCCGTCGTCGCCAGCGGCAGGCAACGTTGATAGACACGCTCGCGTATGCCGGCGAGCATCGCCTCGCCCGCGCGGGCCAGCTGGCCGGAGATGACCAGAAGCTCGGGGTTGAGGATCGCCACCAGATCGGCTGAGACGGCACCGATCACCCGGCTCGCATCGCCGAGCGCGCGCCGTGCCTCGGGCAGGCCACGGAAATAGCACTCCATCACGCCGCGCGCATCGGTGCAGTCCAGCCCTTCCTCCCGCAAATCCCGCGCCAGCGCCCAGCCGGCCGCATGAGCCTCGACACAGCCGCGCTTGCCGCAGCGGCAAAGCCGGCCGGGCGCGGTCGTATGGCTGATATGGCCGATATCGCCCGAAACACCGATCGAGCCGCGCAGCAGGCGGGTATCATTGATGATCCCGCAACCGATCCCGGTGCCGGCCTTGATGTAGATCATGTCGCGCGCATCGGCCCAATGGTGCCGCCACTCTGCCATGCACATCGCGTTCACGTCGTTTTCCACGATGACCGGCAGGCCCAGCCGCGCGCCCAGATCGGCGCGCAGATCGCGCCCCTCCCACGCGGCCATGACCGAAGGCGCGGCCACCCGCCCGCGGCGCACATCCACCGGCGCCGGCAGACCCACCCCCGCCGCCGCGACCGGCGCCGGCGCGGCCGCCGCCAGATCGCGTGCTCCGGCGGCAAGGAGGTCGAGCGTGCCGTCCGGCGGGCCATCGAGATCGAGCGGAACAAGCTTTTCGCCCACCACCGCGAAGGCCAGGTCGTAAAGGCACAGGCGCGCCATGCTTTCGCCGATGTCGATGCCGATGACGCAGCGATGGCGCGCATCGATGGCATAGGTGCGCGCTCGCCGCCCGCCACGCGAGGCAGCACGGCCATGTTCGACCACCAGCCCGGCGGCAATGAGGTCGTCGAGCCGCTGCGCCGTGGTGGCCCGCGACAGCCCGACAGCCGCTTCGATCTCGCCCGCGGTCAGGGGCGCGGCGTCGAAGAGAAGGCGGTAGATGGGTGTATGTCCGTCCGGGGTCATCGTTCTGCCTGTTCGGTTACTTTTGTACATAGTTAGGCTAAAGTCGGCATAATGACAATTGTTATTGACAAAAGTTTCAACTCGCGGCTGACTTAAGGTCACGCGGCCCGACCGCGTGGATAGGGAGGACACATGACCAAGATGAAACTGCTGAGCGCGACTGTCTCGATGGCGGCGCTGGCGCTGGGAACGACCGGCGCGCTGGCCCAGGATGACGGTATCCTCGTCGGCCTTGTGACCAAGACCGACACCAACCCCTTCTTCGCCAAGATGCGCGAGGGCGCATCCCAGAAGGCCGAGGAGCTGGGGGTCGAATTCCAGGCATTTGCCGGCAAGTATGACGGCGACAACGACACCCAGATCACCGCGATCGAGAACCTGATCTCGGCCGGCGCCGACGGCATCCTGATCGTCGCCAGCGACACGCGCGCGATCGTGCCGACCATCCAGAAGGCGCGGGATGCCGGCATCCTCGTGATCGCCCTCGACACCCCGCTGGAGCCGATGGACGCCGCCGATGCCACCTTTGCCACCGACAATTTCCTCGCAGGGCAGATGATCGGCGAATGGGCGTTCAAGACGCTGGGCGAAGAGGCGGCCGCGGATGCGCGCATCGCGTTCCTCGATGCGCACGAGGCGCAGCCGACCGTCGATGTCCTGCGCGACCAGGGCTTCATGGACGGCTTCGGCATCGACATCAAGAACCCGGACCGGCGCGGCGACGAGGACGACCCGCGCATCGTCGGCCACGAGATGGCCGGCGGATCCGAGGTCGGCGGCCGCGACGGCATGGAGACGCTGCTGCAGAAGGATTTCGGCCTCAACGTCGTCTACACCATCAACGAGCCCACCGCCGCCGGTGCCTGGGAGGCGCTGAAAGCGGCCGGCAAGGATGACGGCAGCGTGCTGGTCACATCCGTCGATGGCGGCTGTCCGGGGGTGCGCAACGTGGGCGACGGCGTGATCGGCGCGACCTCGATGCAGTTCCCGCTCAAGATGGCCTCGCTCGGGGTCGAGGCGGTGGTCGACTACGTCAAGAACGGCACCATGCCCGAACCGACGCCGGGGCTGGAATTCTTCAATACCGGCGTGACGCTGGTGACGGATGCGCCGGTCGATGGGCTCGAGTCCATCGGCAGCGAGGAAGCGCTGGATCTCTGCTGGGGCTGATACCGGCCGAAAACCGGCGGGCGCGGCCGCAACGCCGCGCCCGCCCTGCCCCGGACGACATGAAACCTGCCGCCCGTGAAGACCACATTGCCCGTCGGGAGAGACACCATGGCAAGCGATGACATAGCCAGCTTCGCCTCCGGGCCCGCGCCGGTGTCGAAACGCATCATGTACATGCTGCACGGCAACCCGACGATCATCCCGCTGGTGGTGCTGCTGATCGGCATCGCGATCTTCTCGGTGATCGTGGGCGACCGGTTCTTTCATCCGTTCAACCTGTCGCTGGTGCTGCAACAGGTCACGATCATCGGCACCGTCGCGCTGGCCCAGACGCTGATCATCCTGACCGCCGGCATCGACCTGTCCGTGGGCGCGATCCTGGTGCTGACATCGGTGGGCATGGGGCGCCTGGCGCTGGATCTCGACATGCCGCCGGGCCTGGCGCTGGCGCTGGGCGTCACGGTCGGATCGGCCTGCGGGGCGCTGAACGGGTTCTTCGTCACGCTGATCCGGCTGCCGCCCTTCATCGTCACGCTCGGCACCTGGAGCGTGTTCAACGCGCTCATACAGCTCTGGTCGGGCGGGCAGACCATCCGCCAGCAGGAGATCGAGGCGGCCGCCCCCGTCCTGCAATGGACCGGCCACGCGATGCGCATGGGCGCGGCGCAGGTGACGATCGGGTCGATCATGATGCTGCTTCTGGCGGCATTCCTCTGGTACATGCTCAACCGGACGGCCTTCGGCCGCCACATCTATGCGGTGGGCGACGACGAGACCGCCGCGCGGCTGTCGGGCATCAACACCCGGCGCGTGCTGTTCGCCGTCTACCTGATCGCCGGCACGATCTGCGGGCTGGCCGGCTGGCTGCTGATCGGGCGGATCGGCGCGGTGTCGCCGCTGGGCGGGCAGATGACCAACCTCGACAGCATCACCGCCGTGGTGATCGGCGGCACCAGCCTGTTCGGCGGGCGCGGCTCGATCATCGGCACGCTGCTGGGCGCGCTGATCGTGGGGCTGTTCCGCAACGGGCTGGCGCTGGCCGGGCTGGACGTGCTCTGGCAGGAATTCACCATCGGCTTCCTGATCATCCTGGCCGTGTCGGTGGACCAATGGCTACGAAGGATCGCGAACTGATGGCCGGCGCGGCACAGGAAAGCGCGCCGATCCTCTCGGCACGGGGGCTGCGCAAGGCCTTCGGGCGGGTCGTGGCGATGGACGGGGCCGACTTCGACCTGTACCGGGGCGAGATCCTGGCGGTCATCGGCGATAACGGCGCCGGGAAATCCACCATGATCGCGGCCATGGCCGGCGCGGTGAAGCCCGATGAGGGCGACATCCTTCTCGACGGCGAAAAGGTCGTCTTCGCCAGCCCCATGGATGCGCGTGCCCGCGGGATCGAGACGGTGTTCCAGGGCCTCGCCCTCGCGCCCGCGCTGACCATCGTCGACAACCTGTTTCTCGGGCGCGAATACCGGAAGCGCGGCTTTGCCGGGCGCTGGCTGCGCCTGCTGGACCGGCAGCGGATGCGCGACGAGGCGCGGCGGCAATTGTCCGACCTGGGCCTGTCGACGATCCAGAACATCGACCAGGTGGTCGAGACATTGTCGGGCGGCCAGCGCCAGGGCGTAGCGGTGGCGCGGGCCTGCGCCTTCGGCAGCAATGTCGTCATCCTCGACGAGCCGACCGCCGCCCTCGGCGTCAAGGAATCGCGCAAGGTTCTGGACCTGATCCTCGACGTGCGGGCGCGCGGCATCTCGATCGTGCTGATCAGCCACAACATGCCGCATGTCTTCGAGATCGCCGACCGCGTGCACATTCACCGTCTGGGCCGGCGCATCGCGCAGGTGCGCCCCGACGAAATCACCATGTCCGACGCGGTGGCCATCATGACCGGCGCGATGGAACCGCCACACAGCTGACACGAAAGGAAGACCCCCAATGCTGAGACTCGACATGAAACTGGACCGCATCAGGTCCGGCGCCTACCAGGCCGGCGACTTCATCATCGCCGACGCCAAGGACGGCGATATGGGCCCGTCAATGACCGCGACCGGCCCGCACCGCGAAAAGGACGGCAGCACGACCCGGTTCCGCACCCGGCACGAATTCCTCGACCAGATCGACGGCATCGTGAAGCAGGACGTGGTCGACATCATGCTGACCTCCGTGTCCAACCTCGAGGCGCTCCGCGCGCGCGGCACCTTCGCGGGCAGCCGCATCACGCCGGCGGTTCGCGTGAACGACACCACCGATACCTGGCGCTTCCGCGGCGCGGTCTATGCCGAGCATCCCTCGCGCAACTTCCGCAGTGCCGATCTGCACGAGGCGCGGCGGCTGGGCTGCGATCTGGGGCTCTACTCGATCACGTTCAACAACGACCTGGAGGCCGATTTCCGCTCGCTCGAGGATTTCGCCGATTTCCGTGCCGATGCGCGGGAGGCCGACATGCGCTACTTCCTCGAGGTGTTCAATCCCAACGTCGATTGCGGCCTCGCGGCCGAGGATATCCCCGCCTATGTCAACGACGCCATCATGCGCAGCCTTGCCGGGCTGACCACGCGCGAGCGGCCCGAATTCCTGAAGGTGGCCTATAACGGCCCGGACGCCTTGCAGGAACTGGCCGGCTACGATCCTTCCACCGTGGTGGGCGTCCTGGGCGGCGGCGCCGGCACGGTGCGCGACTGCCTGGAGCTGATCGCCCAGATCGAACGCTACGGCGCGCGGGTGGCGCTGTTCGGGCGCAAGATCAACCTCGCGGACGACCCGCAGGAAATGGTGCGGATGATGCGCGCCGTCGCCGACCGCGAGATCGGGTCCGAAGAGGCCACGCGCGCCTACCACGCCAGCCTGGACAAGCAGGGCATCACCCCGACCCGCCCGCTGGAAGAGGACATCGCCCTCACCGAGGACGTTCTGAAGGCGGCCGCCTGAGCGGCCGGCCGGGCGGAGGACATGATGAGCGAACGGCGCGGTTTCATCACCGGCGGCACCTGGTGCGTGGATGTCAACGTCACCGTTCCCGCCTGGCCGGTCGAGGAATCCTCGACCCGCATGCACTCGTCCGAGCCGATGGGCGGCGGGTCGAGCTGCAATTTCGCGATCGACATGCGGCGGCTGGCCCCCGAGATCCCGGTCGCCACGGTCGGACTGTGCGGCGACGATGCCGACGGGGCGCTGCTGCGCGGCATCGCCCGGAACGAGGGGATCGACATCTCGCGCTTTCATGTCGAGCCGGGCCTGACCACCCATCGCACCATGGCCTTCACCGCCCGCGACAACGGCCGGCGCACCCATATCTTCGAGGCGGCATCGAGCGACGCGATGTCGCCCGATCATTTCGATTTCGCCGGATGCGACGCCTGGATGCTGCATCTGGGATTGCCCGGCACGCATGAATTGCTCGACGCGCCATGGCAGGACGACCCGAGCGGCTGGGTGACGGTGCTGAAAAAGGCGCGTGCGGCCGGGCTCAGGACCAACATGGAACTGATGACCATCGAGCGCGGCGCGCTGCGCGCCATGCTGCGGCCCTGTCTGCCCTATCTCGATTACCTCGTGGTGAACGATTACGAGATCGGCGCGCTTGCCGGAACCGAGACCGTCGCCGGCGGCAGGACCGATGCCGCGCAGGTGGTCGCGGCGGCGCGCGATGTCATGGCGGCCGGGCCCATGGACCTGATCGCGGTGCATTTTCCGCATGGCGCCGTGGCGCTGGACCGCGACGGCGCGGTTCACACGCATCCGTCGGTCGCGGTTCCGCCCGGGCAGGTGGTCGGCAGCAACGGCGCCGGCGACGCCTTTGCCGCCGGGTTCTTCTGCGGGCTGCATCGCGGGCGCGCGCCGCGAGACTGCCTCGCCTACGGGCATGCCGCCGCCGCGGCCTCGCTCGCCTCGCTGGGCACCTATACCAGCGTGACGGCGATAGAGACCTGCCTTGCCGCGGCGCGGCGCCACGGCTGGCGGCAGGAATTGCCGGTGCCGGATGACAGCGTGGCATCCGGCTGACCCCCGTGCGCAGCGGGTTCAGCGCTGGTGCGGGCGGAGGTCTACATCACCGCGATGCGCCGTAATCGCCCTGGCAGGTGCCATAAGAGATGCCGGCGCAATCGCCGCGCGGGCGGCCCTCCCTCAGGCCGCGCCGTCCTTCGCATAGCTCTTGAGCGCGGCCAGCGTGCCCTGACCCCAGATCAGCGGCAGCCAGCGTGAAAACGCATCGGCGAACCGGCCGTCTTGCGCAAGCGGGCCATAGATCTCGGCCTGTTCCAGCCATGCGGCAGGCCGGTCGCGGGCGATCAGGGCGGCACCTTGCAGCGCGGCCCAGTTCGGATCGTTGTCCGCGATCGCGCTGCCGTCGTCGCGGGTGCCCGCGCACATCCGCGCCCAAAGCGCCTCGACCAGGCTCAGGCCCTCGACGGGCGCGCCCGCCGCAAGCCCGTCGCGCAGGATCGGCAGGACAAAGCCGGTATGGCGCGACGAGCCGTCGAAGGCCACGCGGCGCGTCGTGTCGCGGATCGCGGGGTTGGCGAAACGGGTTGCGATCAGCTCTGCATAGGCCAGCGGCGTCATGCCGGGCACCGGGGCGACATGCGGCACGATTTCCTCGCGCTGGACGCGGTGCCAGAAGGCCGAGATGGCGGGATGCGCCATGCAGTCGGCGATGGTCCCCATGGCCAGAAGCTCTCCGGCATTGGCCAGAACCTGGTGGCCCGCATTCAGGATGCGGATCTTCATCGTCTCGTAGGCGTGCACATCGCTGGTGAAGGTCGCGCCGACGCGGTCCCAGTCCGGGCGGCCGGCGCAGAATGCGTCCTCGATCACCCATTGGCGGAAGTTCTCGTGCGTCACGGGCGCGCGATCGTCGATCCCGAAGGCCCCCGCAGCCGCGATTTCCGCCGGGCCGGTCGCCGGCACGATGCAATCGACCATCGAATTGGGGAAGGTGCAGTGCGTGTCGATCCAGGCCGCCAGATCGGGATCCGACAGGCGCGCGAGGGACACGACCGCGGCGCGGGTGATGTTGCCGTTGCCTTGCAGGTTGTCGCAGCTCTGCACGGTGAAGGGGCCTGTGCCCGCATCTCGCCGCATGCGCAGCGCCGCGGCGATGGCGCCGAACGCGGTGCGCGGGCGTCCCGGCGCGGCCGCGTCATGGGCGATGTCGGGGTGATCGGGGTCGAAGGCGCCGGTGGCGGGGTTCACGAAATAGCCGCCCTCGGTCACGGTCAGCGACACGATGCGGATCGCCGGATCGGCCATCTGCGCGATCAGGGCGGCATTGTCCGCCTCGACCGGCAGGAACCCGATCATCGCGCCGGTGACTTCCGCCGAACTGCCGTCGGGGCGCAATTCGATCAGCGTCGTCAGCCCATCCTGCGCCAGCAGCCGGCCGCGCATCGCGGCATCGCCCGGGCGCACGCCCGCGCCGATGATCGCCCAGTCGCGCGCCTCGCCCTGCTGCATCAGGCGGTGCAGATACCACGCCTGATGCGCGCGGTGGAAATTGCCGACCCCGACATGCACGATGCCGGGGCTCAGATCGCCCGCCGCATAGGCGGGGCGCAATACGGTCTCGGGCAGATCGTTCAGCGTGGCGCGGCTCAGCCGGACATGGGGGTCGGTCATCAGCTCATCCATTGTCCGCCATCCACATTGTAGGTCTGCGCAACGATATAGCGGGCCTCGTCGCTGGCAAGGAACACGGCCATTCCGGTCAGATCCTCCGGCACGCCCATCCGGCCATAGGGCACGGCGGCGGCGACCTCGGCCTTTTTCCGGCCCGGCGCCTTGCCTTCGTATCTGGCAAAGAACGCATCCACGCCGTCCCAGTGCTCGCCGTCCACCACACCGGGGGAGATCGCGTTCACGTTGATGCGGTGCCCGATCAGGTTCAGGCCCGCCGATTGCGTCAGGCTGATTATGGCGGCCTTGCTGGCACAATAGACCGCCACCAGCGGCTCGCCCCGGCGACCCGCCTGGCTGGCCATGTTGATGATCCTGCCCCCCTGCCCGCGCGCGATCATGTGGCGCGCCACGGCCTGCATCGTGAAAAGCGTGCCCTTCACGTTGATGTCGAAGCAGCGGGCAAAGTCGGCTTCGGTGATCTCGACCAGCGGCGCCGCGGTGAAGATGGCGGCGTTGTTGATCAGGATGTCGATCCCGCCGAACGCCCGGGCCGTGGTTGCGACGGCGGCCTCGATGCTGGCCGCATCCGTCACGTCCATCGGGACGGCGATCGCGTTCGTCCCGATCTCGGCGGCGCTTGTCCGGGCGCGGGCGATGTCGATATCGCCGATGGCGACGCGCGCGCCCTCGGACACATACGCCTCGGCGAAGGCACGGCCGATCCCGCGCGCCGCCCCGGTGATCAAGGCCGTCTTTCCTGCCAGGCGCCTCATGCGATGCGCAATCCGTCGGCGCCGAAGCGGTGGATATGCTGCGTCTGCGGCGTCAGGTGAACGGTGTCGCCATGCCGCACCGAAACCTCGCCATCCGCGCGCACGGTCAGCGGGTCGCAGCCGGGGATGCCGTGGATGTGGATGAACGTGTCCGAGCCCAGATGCTCGGCGACGCCGACGGTGCCCTGCCATTGGCCCGCCCCGGTCGAGACGTCGATATGCTCGGGCCGGATACCCATGGTGTGGGCACCCAGATCGGCGGCGGCGGCGCCTTCGATCAGGTTCATTCTGGGCGAACCGATGAACCCAGCGACGAAGGTGTTGCGCGGCGTCCGGTACAGCTCGAGCGGAGAGCCGACCTGTTCGATATGGCCCGCCCGCAGCACGACGATCTTGTCGGCCATCGTCATCGCCTCCACCTGATCGTGGGTGACGTAGATCATCGTGGTGTCGAGCTTCTTGTGCAGCTCGGAGATTTCCATCCGCATCCCCACGCGCAGCGCGGCATCGAGGTTCGACAGCGGCTCGTCGAACAGGAACGCCGCCGGCTCGCGCACGATGGCCCGCCCGATGGCGACGCGTTGCCGCTGGCCGCCTGACAGTTGGCCGGGCCGACGGTCGAGGTAATCGGTCAGGTTCAGCGCCTTGGCGGCGGCCTCGATCCGGCGGTCCTGTTCGTGCTGCGGCATCTTGGCCATGCGCATCGGAAAGGCGATGTTCTTGCGCACCGACATATGCGGGTAAAGCGCGTAGGACTGGAACACCATCGCCAGCCGGCGCTTGGCGGGCGGCACCATCGTGGCGTCTTCGCCGTCGATGCGGATCTGGCCGCCCGACACGTCCTCCAGCCCCGCGATCAGCCGCAACAGGGTGGATTTGCCGCAGCCCGAGGGGCCGACGAAGACGACGAACTCACCGTCCTCGATGGTCAGGTCCAGCGGCGGGATGACCTCGACCTCGCCGAACGTCTTGCGGACTTTATCCAGGGTGATGCGCCCCATGGGTCGTCTCCTTTACTTCACCGCGCCGAATGTCAGGCCGCGGACGAGTTGTTTCTGGCTGAACCAGCCAAGGATCAGGATCGGCGCGATGGCCATGGTCGAGGCCGCCGAGAGCTTTGCAAAGAACAGCCCCTCGGGCGACGAATAGCTGGCGATGAAGGCCGTCAGCGGCGCCGCATCGACAGAGGTCAGGTTGAGCGTCCAGAACGCCTCGTTCCAGGCGAGGATGAAGTTCAGCAGCAGCGTCGACGCGATGCCCGGCACCGCCATGGGGGTCAGCACGTAAAGGATTTCATCCTTGAGCGACGCGCCGTCCATCCGCGCGGCTTCGAGGATCTCGCCGGGAATTTCGCGGAAATACGTGTACAGCATCCAGACGATGATCGGCAGGTTGATCAGCATCAGGATCACCACCAGCGCGATCCGGCTGTCGAGCAGACCAAGCTGGATGCACAGCAGGTAGATCGGGTAGAGCACGCCGACCGCCGGCAGCATCTTGGTGGACAGCATCCACAGCAGGATGTCCTTGGTCCGGCGCGACGGCACAAAGGCCATGGACCACGCCGCGGGCACTGCGATGATGACCCCCAGAACCGTCGAGCCGCCCGCGATGATGACCGAGTTCCACAGGAACCGCATGTAATCGGACCGCTCCATCACCACGCGGTAGTTTTCCAGCGTCCAGTCGAAGTTCAGAAAGACGGGCGGGTTGGCGATCGCCACCGCTTCGGTCTTGAACGAGGTCAGGATCGTCCACAGGATCGGAAAGAAGATCAGAAGGCCGATCGTCCAGGCGATCGCGGTGTTCAGGGCCTTGCGGCGGGTCGTGACGGCGCGTGCCATGGCTGATCCCTCACTTGTCCAGGTTCTTGCCGACGATGCGCATCAGGAAGATGGCAACGATATTGGCAAGGATGATTGCGTAGACACCGCCCGCGGAACCAAGGCCGACATTCTGGCTTTCCAGCACGCGCTGGTAGATCAGGTAGGTCAGGGTCCGGGTGCCGAAGGCGCCGCCCGTGGTCACGAAGATCTCGGCGAAGACGCCCAGAAGAAAGATCGTCTGGATCAGGATCACGATGGTGATCGCGCGGCTCAGATGCGGCAGCGTGATGAAGGCAAAGCGCGACACCGGGCCGGCGCCGTCCATCTCGGCGGCTTCAAGCTGTTCGCTGTCGAGCGACTGGATCGCGGTCAGCAGGATCAGCGTGGCAAAGGGCAGCCATTGCCAGGACACGATCAGCACGATCGAGAAGGTCGGCACATCGCTGAGCCAGACCACGGGATCCGCCCCGAAGGCACGCCACAGATGGGCGAACAGGCCATTGGTCGGATCCATGAACATGTTCTTCCACACCAGCGCCGACACCGTGGGCATCACGAAGAACGGCGCGATCACCAGGATGCGGACAAAGCCCTGCGCCCACATCGGCTGATCCAGCAGCATCGCCAGCAGGACACCGAACACGATCGAGATGGCCAGCACCCCGCCCACAATGACCAGCGTGGTGACGACCGAGGGCCAGAAGGCGCTGGACGACACGAACCGGGTGAAATTGTCGAAGCCGACCCAGTCGAGGCTTGGAAAGAAGGTGACGAAATCCCATCCGCTCTCGATCCGGTCGCCGCGCAGCGGCATGAACCGCTTGAACGCGAAGATCAGCGTCAGGCTGAGCGGCACGAGCATCCAGACGAGGAGGACGAAGACCGCCGGGGCCATCATGAACCGGGCCGCTGCGCGGGAATGCTGGGTCGCCATGGCGCATATCCTCCTGGGTCAGGCGCAAGGGGGCGCCCGTGATATCGCGGGGGGTCGCGGGCGCGACGAAATCGGGTGGCGGAAGGCGGCGGCGCGCGCCGCCTTCCGGTCGTCGCAGAAGGTGCCGGGCCTAGTAGCCGGCCGCTTCCATGGCTTCGGTGGTGATCGCCTGCGCCTTTTCAAGCGCCTCCTCGACGGTCTGCTGACCGGCATAGGCGGCGGCGAATTCCTGGCTCACCTCGGTGGCGATACCGGCGAATTCGGGGATCGCGGCGAACTGGATGCCGACATAGGGAACGGGATCGACCGTCGGGTTCGTCGGATCGGCCGCGTTGATCGAGTCGAGCGTCGTCTGCGCGAAGGGAACCGCGATGTAGTCGGGGTTCTCGTAGAGCGAGCTGCGCGCGCCCGGCGGGACGTTGGCCCAGCCTTCGTTCTCGGCCACCAGTTCGATATAGTCGGTCGACGTCGCCCATTCGATGAAGGTCTGCGCCGCATCGGCCTGCTGCGTGCCCGCCGGGATCGCCAGCGCCCATGCCCAGAGCCAGTTGGCCTTGCGATCGACGCCTTCGCTGTTCGGCGCCAGCGCGAAGCCGACGCTGTCGGCCACTTCGCTGTCGTCGGGATTGGTCACGAAGGACGCGGCGACGGTCGCGTCGATCCACATGCCGCACAGGCCCTGCTGGAACAGCGAAAGGTTCTCGTTGAAGCCGTTGTTCTCATAGCCGTCGGGGCCGTAATCGTTCATCAGGTTGACGTAGAAGTTCAGCGCCTCGGCCCATTCCGGCTGATCGAACTGGGGGGTCCAGTCCTCGTCGAACCAGCGCGCGCCGAACGAGTTGCCGGTCACGGTGATGAAGGCCCCGCCCTCGCCCCAGCCGGGCTTGCCGCGCAGGCAGATGCCGTTGATGCCGGCGTCGGGATCGTCCATGGCCGCCGCCGCTTCGCGGATGAACTGCCAGGTCGGCGCGTGAGGCATTTCCAGCCCGGCCTTTTCCATCAGGTCGGTGCGATACATCACCATCGAGCTTTCGCCGTAGAATGGCGCGGCATAGAGCGTGCCGTCATGGCTCAGCCCGTCGCGCATGGCGGGCAGGATGTCGTCGACATCGTAGTCTTCCGACAGGCCGTCAAGCGGGACCAGCCAGCCATTGGCGCCCCAGATCGGGGTTTCGTACATGCCGATGGTCATGATATCGAACTGACCGCCATTGGTGGTGATGTCCGTGGTCACGCGCTGGCGCAGCACGTTTTCCTCCAGCGTCACCCATTCGACGCCGATGCCGGTCTCGGCGGTGAATTGGTCGGTGTAGCCCTGCATCCGGATCATGTCGCCGTTATTGACGGTCGCGATCGTGATGGTGGTGTCCTGGGCAAGGCTTGCCCCTGCGATCAGCGTAAGCGCCGTGCTGGCGCCGAGAACGCGCTTGAGTGACATTCGTTATCCTCCCTGAGCTTGGATGTCGTGCGCCTTTCCTATGCTGAGGGATAGATTCGCGTCAACAAAAAAGTTTCCGCGCGTAAAGTTTATGCGGATTTGCGCATCACCAGGCTGCCATCGAACAGGGACACGCTCTTGCTGTCCGGCCGCTGGCCCGCGCCGATGATCGACAGAAGGGTCTCAAGGCTGCCCCCCGCGATCTGGTCGTAATTCTGCGATATCGTCGTCAGGGGCGGACAGGTGAACCGCGAGAACGGGTGATCGTCATGCCCGGCCACGCGCAGCGCATGGCCATCGCCGACCCCCACCCGCAGCCCGTGTTCATAGGCCGCCGCCAGAAACCCGATGGCCAGCCGGTCGTTGCCGCACAGAACCGTATCCGTCGGCAAGAGATGCTCGCGGATCATGCGGCCGGCCTCGGCGCAGGCGATTTCCTCGAAGGCCCATCCCGTGCCCTCGGCCACAAGGATCATCGGCTCGTGTCCCAGCCTGCGCATCGCCGCCTCATAGCCCGCGCGGCGCTTGTTGGCGTTGGGGTTCGGCGCGTTGCGCATTTCGAACAGGGCCGGCGCCTCTCCGGTGCGAACAAGATAATCCACCATCATTCCAGTGCTTTGCGTGTGATCGGTGCCGAACATGGCATCGCCCACCTGATCCACGTCGCAATCGAAAAGTACGGTCGGAAAATCCTCGGTGAACAGCTTCAGCGCCTCGGCATGCGATCGCCGCCCGATCGGCGCCAGCAGCAGCCCGGCCGGCCGGATCGCGCGCAAGCTGTCCAGGTTGGCCACCTCCCGATCCGGGTCGCCGTGCGAGCTGAGCAGGATCGGGTTGAACCCCGATTCCCCGCACAGCAGTTCGAGATTGCGCGCGACCTCTGCAAAAAACGGGTCCGCCAGGTACGGCACCACGATCCCCAGGTTCCGGGTCAGCTGTCGGTTCTGGTTGATCGCGTAGACGTTCGGCGTGTAATCGTAGCGCTCCAGCGCCTCTTCGATCCGGGCGCGGGTGGTGCGCCGAACCGATGTCGGATCGTTGAAATACTTCGACAATGTCGGGCGGGAGATGCCGCTAACCGTGGCCAGTTCCTCCATCGTCTTCAGCCGTTCCTGCCGCATGGCCCTGCCCACTCCCCAAAAGTCGCAATTCAAAACTTTACGCGCGACATTTTTCTATCACATGCCGCACCTTGTCAACGCAGAGCCAATAGCCCACCACGCGCGGAAAGCCCAATGCCGCCCGCCTTGCGGAACGGATGACGGCGACCCGGCCGGGACCGGCCCTGTTCCCCGTCCGCCGGCACGAAGTGCCAAGCCAAGGCGTCAACCGGGGGAAAGCCCGGAGAAAATTCGGAAAATCTCGCGCGCCGCCGCGTCCGGCGACGCACATGGCCGCCGGCCGGCGCGGCCTACACGATCAGCGCCAGCGCGGCGCGGACGGTCTCGCCCACGACGGTATCTTCCAGCGCGGAATGCACCCCGGCCGCCGCCATCGCGTAGCCCGAGGCGCGCAGGCTGCCGCCGGACAAGGCGTTGTAGGACAGCGCGGCCGCGCCCAGCGGCAGCGCGAACAGCGCGGCGGTCGCGCAGATGACATAGGCGGCAGAGCGCCCGGCGGCGGTATCGGTAAGCTTCGCCGCATTCTTCGCCGCGTCCAGGTCCAGGAATTCGCGTATCGCGGCGCCCAGCACTTCGTCACCGCGCTGCGGATGTTCGTCCGCGGCGTCCAGCCAGCCGAGGATCTCGGGCGACAGGTCGGGATCCTTGGCGAAGATCTGCCTGCGGATGTCGACGCAGGGCGGCTCGGTTCCGGTCAGATCCGGCAGCCGGTCGCCGCATTGCATCAGCCAGTCCTCGGCCTCGGTCGCGGTCATGATCCGGTCCAGCCCGGGGCAAAGCACCAGGTCGGGCTCGGTGACGCTCAGCAGGTAGTCGACCACCTCCCAGACCAGCCGGCGCTTCAGCATGGCGGGGGCCGGGCTGGCCCCGGTCCGGTCCAGCGCGACCACGGTCAAGCTGGATTCGTGATCGGCCAGCCGGCGCAGGATACCGCGCCGCACGCCCATATCCTCCGGCGGGCGGGTGATCCCCTCGAACCGGCTGAGCGCGATCGGCGTGCCGGTCCAGGCGATCAGCAGCCGCAGGTTTCCCGCCGCAAGCTGGATGTAATCGCCCGGCCGGGCGGTCAATTCTTCTACTTCGGCGTGTATCCGCCCGGTCAGGGCGCAGAGCGCGTCGGTCTCGATCGCGCTCAGAACGTCCGGTTTGCCTGTATAGAGCAGGCGCGCCTCTATATATTCTTTCCGCATTTCCCCATTCCCGCGAAAAACCTCATCCATGTTCCCGTTCTGGCGGACAAGTGGGGAAAATTTATGGCCGAATTGAAGCGATTGATCGGTATTCCGGGCAAAACGCGCGATAATGCCGGCATCGGTGCCGATCCGGAAACGGCACCGCGAATCGGGCGCTGTCGCGGCCCTTGGCGCAACCCAGCGCTCAACCCAAGGTAGTCACGAAGACGTCACGCCACCACCCGTTTCGCGCCGCATTCTGCCCACATTTCTTAACCTATACTTTAGGACAGGAACGTTCGGAGGATGTGAACAATGGACCGCACCGGCCCCTCTTTCGAAGCCAGCCTCATGTTTCCGGCTGCGCTGGTGTCCAGTGACCTGGCCATGTTGGCCGACAACGTCAAAACCGTCGCCGAGGCGCACGGGCTGCCGGCGACGCGCATGCCGACCCACAACGCCGATTGCGTGCTGTTCGGCTGCGGCGACCTGCAGATCCTTGTGATGGGCTGCGACCGCCCGCTGGACGTGGCGCATTTCCTTGACGCGGCGCGGCCCGAGGGCGCGCTGCTGCACGACACCGCCGTGCTGTCGCGGCTGACGGCGCACCGCTATTCGCTGACCGTGCTGGTGGCCGACCGCCCCGGCGCGGCGCCGCCCGCCGGCAAGGACCGCGACACGTTCAAGGAAAAGCTGTGCTGGCAGGTGACGGAATGCCTGCGCGCGTCGCTGCGCCCGGCGCTGGTGTTCTGGTGCGCCGACGACACGCTCTATTCCAGCTCGGAATTCGTGCATTGCGGCCCGTTCGGCACAAGGCTGCCGCTGACCGGCCCGGCGACGCTGGCCGAGGGCGCGCGCCAGCACGACCAGCAGCGCGCGCTCGAGGCGCGTGCGCTGACCTTCATTCACACCCAGATCATCCAGGGCAAGCACCGCCGCGAGGCGGACACGGCGCCGGACACGTCCCATGCCGGGCCGGTCAGCGGCCTGCTGGCCCTGGCCGAACGGCACAGCACGCAGGCGATGCGCGGCGCCACGATGGCCTGTTCCACCGCCGCGGCGGGGATCTGCCTGCTGCCGCTGCTGGCGGGGGGCATCGCCTGAGACGACGCCCGGCGCATGCCGGGTGACCCCGGCATGCCGCCTCAGCGGCCCTTGAACAGCGTGCCGAAGATACCGCGCACAAGGCGGCGGCCGGTGGTGCCGCGCAATTCCTTCTTCAGCGCCTCGGACAGCGCGCCGCCGATGGTGTCGCCGCCGCCGTAGCGCCGGCCGCGCGGTGCGCTCTCAGTGCCCGAACGGCCGGGCGTGTAGCGCCGGGCACTGCTGAACTCGCGTTCCTCGCCCGCCGCGGCGGTGGCGGCCCCCTCGGCCCCGGTCTCGGCCCGCGCCCGAAGCGTCTCGAACGCGCTTGTCCGGTCCTGCGCCTCCTCGTACTTGCCGCGCAATGGCGAGGTGTCGATCGCCGCCTGGCGTTCCGCCCCGGTGATCGCCCCCAGCCGCGACGATGGCGGGCGGATCAGCGTGCGCTCCACCACGCCGGGGGCGCCCTTGGCCTCCAGCATCGAGGTCACGGCCTCGCCCACACCGACATCGCGGATCGCCTCGGCCGTGTCGAAGCGCGGGTTGGGCCGGTAGGTCTCGGCCGCGCGCGCCAGCGCCTTCTGGTCGCGCGCGGTGAAGGCGCGCAAGGCGTGCTGCACCCGGTTGCCAAGCTGGCCCAGCACGTCCGGCGGCACGTCGTCGGGGTTCTGGGTGCAGAAAAACACCCCCACCCCCTTGGAGCGGATCAGCCGCGCCACCTGTTCCACCTTGTCGATCAGCGCCTTGGGCGCGTCGTCGAACAAAAGATGCGCCTCGTCGAAGAAGAAGACCAGCTTGGGCTTGTCGGGATCGCCGATCTCGGGCAGCTCCTCGAACAGCTCCGACAGCAGCCACAGCAGGAACGTGGCGTACAGCCGGGGCGAGCCCATGAGCCGGTCCGCCGCCAGCACCGAGATCCGGCCGCGCCCGTCCGCATCGACGCGCATCAGGTCCGCCAGCTCCAGCGCCGGCT
Organism: uncultured Paracoccaceae bacterium; assembly: GCA_947503765.1. GTDB lineage: Bacteria > Pseudomonadota > Alphaproteobacteria > Rhodobacterales > Rhodobacteraceae > Psychromarinibacter. Next base: position 41,041 of record CANNFA010000011.1, read on the forward strand.
CGCCGAAGAACCCGGCGCCGCCCTGGTTTTCCAGCACCAGAAGCTGCCGCTGGATCGCCCCGATCGAGGCGGCGGCGATATGACCGTAGCGCAGCGACAGGTCGGGCGCGTTCTCGCCCACCCAGACCAGCAGCGCGCGCAGATCCTTCAGATCGAGCAGCGGCAGACCTTCCTCGTCGGACAGGCGAAAGGCGATGTTCAGAACGCCCTCCTGCGCCTCGGAAAGATCGAGCATCCGCGCCAGCAGCAGCGGCCCCATCTCGGCGATCGTGGTGCGCACCGGGTGGCCCTTTTCGCCGAACAGATCCCAGAAGGTGACGGGAAAGGCGGCATAGGCGTAATCGTCGAAGCCGATCGTTTCCGCGCGGCTGCGGAACGCCTCGTGCAGCTTGAACCCGGCCGAGCCCGATTGCGACAGGCCCGCCAGGTCGCCCTTCACGTCCGACACGAAGACCGGGACCCCGGCGGCCGAAAACCCCTCGGCCAGGATCTGCACGGTGACGGTCTTGCCGGTGCCCGTCGCCCCGGCGATCAGCCCGTGCCGGTTGGCGTATTTCAGCGCCAGACCCTGCTTTTCCCCGTAATTCTCGCCGCCGCCCCCCAGGAATACCCGGTCGTCCATGCCCTGCCCCGCTGTCTTGCCGTGCCCGCACATCCGGCGCACGGGGCGAAAATACAGTATTAACCATTCCGCGCCATAGTGATCGGGTCCGTGGCGCATGCGCGCCGGGCGGACTTCCTCCCTGTCAGACTGGCCGCGCCTTCGGGCGCGGCTTTTTTTGCGTTGCCGCTAACAGCGAAAAAGCGAAATTTTCCCTGTTGACGGATCAATTTTCTGACCGTAGCTTTCGGCCCACAAGACAAGCCGGCCAGTCCGGCAGGGAGCGACATATCAAGGGAAAAGGGCCTTTTCGGGCCCTTTTTTCATGTCGAACCCACCGTCCGGCGCGCCGCGATCCGACCCGAAAACGGGGAAGACACGGAATGGCGCGCGTGTTACACCCGACGCGATTTTCTCGACCAGACGCGTTGGAGACGACATGAACGATCTGATTCGCACCCTGCCGCTTGCCATGCTGCTTGCCGTTGCCGCGCCGCTTGCCGGCCCCGCCATGGCGCAGGACACCGATGCCGAAACCGCGGTCGACGAGCCGCCGATCAACCCCATGGAGCTGAACATGGGCGAGAACGCGACCGACGACGAAGGGCCCGGCTCGATCTACATCGACAGCACTCACGGCGACTGGGAAGTGCGCTGCATCCGGCTGGAGGACGGCACCGATCCGTGCCAGCTGTACCAGCTTCTGAAGGACGGCAACGGCAACCCGGTCTCGGAGATCAACGTGTTCCCGATCACCGATGACAGCTCCGACGCCGCGGCGGGCGCGACCGTGGTCACGCCGCTCGAGACGCTGCTGACCGCGCAGCTGGCCATGCAGATCGACAGCAGCGGCGTGAAACGCTACCCGTTCGCCTGGTGCTCGCAGATCGGCTGTTTCGCGCGGCTGGGCTTCACCGATGAGGATCTGGCCGCCTACAAGCGCGGCAAGGAGGCCAAGCTCTACATCGTTCCCGTCGCCGCCCCCGACCAGCGCGTGACGCTGACGGTGTCGCTGTCCGGCTTCACCGCCGCCTATGACGCCGCGGTGGCGAAGAACACCGCCGAGTAGGATCGCGGAGAACGTCGCGCGGCCAGACACCGGCGTGCCCGCCCCTGGGCGGGCGCCGGCGCAACCTCTGATCTGCGCGGTTTATCTCGCCCTTCCCGCATGACCTAGCTTCGGCGCGGGATATCTGATCAAGCGCCCGCCCTGCGGGAGGGGCGGGCGCGGCAGGGGCTGGTCGCCCCCGCAGATATTACTGGCCGCTCGTTTCACAGCCGCGCGCCTCACGGGCATTCGCCCCCGCTCAGACCTTCCGCAGCGCCAGCACCGCGTTCAGCCCGCCAAAGGCGAAGGCGTTGGTCAGCACCGCGGTGACCCTGGCCTCGCGCGCCTCGTTCGGCACCACGTCCAGCGCGCATTCGGGGTCCGGCTCCTCGTAGCCGATGGTCGGCGCGATCACCCCGTCGCGCAGCGCCATGATGCAGGCCAGAAGCTCCACCGCGCCGGTACCGCCGATCAGGTGGCCATGCATCGACTTGGTGGACGAGATCATGATCCGGTCCGCCTGCGGCCCCAGCGCGTCGGCGACGGCGGCGCATTCGGTCTTGTCATTGGCCAGCGTGCCGGTGCCATGCGCGTTGATGTAACCGATATCCTCGCGGTTCAGCCCGGCATCGGCCACGGCGCCGGTGATCGCGCGCGCGGCGCCCTGTTTCGACGGCATCACGATGTCGGACGCGTCCGAGGTCATGGCGAACCCCGCCACCTCGGCCAGGATCTCGGCGCCGCGCGCCTTGGCGTGGCCGTATTCCTCGAACACGAACACCCCCGCCCCCTCGCCCTGCACCATGCCCGTGCGGTTGGCCGAGAACGGGCGGCATGCCTCCTTGGACATCACGCGCAGACCCTCCCACGCCTTGACGCCGCCAAAGCACAGCATCGCCTCGGCGCCGCCGGTGACCATGGCGTCGGCCAGCCCCGAACGGATCATCATGAACGCCTGCCCCATCGCGTGGTTCGACGACGAGCACGCGGTGGCAACGGTAAAGGACGGCCCCTTGAGGTTGTATTCCATCGACACATGACTGGCGGCCGCGTTGTTCATCAGCTTGGGCACGATGAACGGATGGACGCGGTTCTTGCCCTCTTCGTAGACGGCGCGGTAATTGTCGTCCTGCGTCGACAGCCCGCCGCCGGAGGTGCCCATCACCACGCCGGACCGGGCCGCCAACCCGCCGGCAAAGTCCAGCCCGGACTGGCCGATCGCCTCGCGCGCGGCCAGGAGCGCGAATTGCGTGAACCGGTCGTATAGGGAAATCTGCTGGCGGTTGAAATGCGCAGTCTCGTCGTAGCCCTTGATCTGGCCGCCGATCCGGACCGACAGGCGGTCGACGTCGCGGATGTCCAGATCGCCGATGCCGCAACGCCCCTCGCGCATCGCCTCCAGCGTGGCCGGCACGTCCTGGCCAAGCGCGTTGACCGTTCCCGCGCCGGTGATGACGACGCGCCTCATCCGTGCTGGTCTTTCACCAGCCTCTCCACGGCGGCGGCGATGGCATCGACGGACGAGATGTCGAAATCGCCGCTATCGGGCGCATTGGCGTTGAACGGCACCTGGATGTCGAACTCCTCCTCGATGGCAAAGATCGATTCGACCAGCCCCAGGCTGTCGATCCCGAGATCGGCCAGCGACTGGTCACCGCGCACGTCGCTTACGTCCAGCACGGCCTGTTCGGCGATGATCCCGATCACGCGATCCCGGATTGTGCCCGTCATGCGAGTCCCCTCACCCTTTGCCGGGTGATCTAGTCGTTCCCGGACTGTTTTGAAACCGCTTTCTGCAACGCGGCCACGGTCTGCGCCAGGCGCGGAAGGCGCCGCAGCGCCTTGTACATTTCGACATGCGTCTCCATCTTCACCGCCGGATAGCCCATCACCACCCGCCCCGCCGGCACGTTCGACAGGATCGAGGTCGCGCCGCCGGCGACGACGTTGGCGCCGACGGTTGTGTTGTCCGCCACGCCGACCTTGCCGCCGAAGATCGCGTTGTCGCCGATCACGGCGGATCCGGCAATGCCGACCTGCCCGGCGAACAGGCAGTCGCGGCCGATGACGCAATTGTGGGCGATATGCACGAGGTTGTCGATCTTGGTGCCGCTGCCGATGCGGGTCGCGCGGATGGTGCCGGCGTCGATGCAGGCATTCGCGCCCAGATCCACGTCGTCGCCGATCTCCACCGCGCCCAGCGAATGGATCCGCATCCAGGCCTGCGCCTCGGCGCTGCCGGCATCGCCCATCGCGGCGCGCGCGGCCTCGGCGCGGGACGTCTCGGGCGTGGCAAAGCTGAACCCGTCGGCACCGACCACCGCGCCGGGCTGCGCGATGAACCGGTCCCCGATCCGCACCCGCGCGCCGATCCGCACCCCGGCATGCAGCAGCGCATCGGTGCCCAGCCGCGCCTCCTCGGCGATGGTGACATGGGCGGCGATGCGCGCGCCCGGCCCGATCCGCACGCCGCGCCCGATCACCGCGAAGGGGCCGATCGCCGCGCCGTCCCCGATCTCGGCATCCGCCGCGACGATGGCCGAGGGATGCACCCCCGCCGCGATGTCCGGGCCGGGATCGAGCAGCCGCGTCAGCCCCGGCAGCGCGGCGCGCGCCCGCGCCACCCGGATCGCCGCCGCCAGCCCCAGCGCCTGCCAGTCCGCCCCGTCCCACAGGATCGCGGCCCGCGCCCGCCCCTCGGCCAGCCCGGCGGCGAATCGCGGATCCATGGCCAGCGCCAGCTCGGCCGGCCCGGCCTCTGCCGGTTCGGCCGCGCCGGTCACCGTCAGATCCGCATCCCCCAGCGCCTCGGCCCCGAGCGCCGCGGCGATCTCGCGGATGGTGAAGCTGTGCATGCCGTCTCCCTCGATGACGAACGGCAAACGGCGCGCACCCGAAGGTCCGCGCCGCCCCGCCCGGATATGCGCCGCCGTCAGCCGCGCAGGTCGTTCAGGACCACGCCCGCCCGCATCAGCGCGTCGAAGATGCGCCCGTCGCGTCCATAGACATCATGGCGGAAGTTCAGCCGGCCCTTGGGCGAGGTGAACGCCGTGCGGTACACCAGATGCACCGGGATCGGCTGTTCCAGATCGACCCGCGTGTTCTGCCCGGTATCGAGGATCCGGTGGAAATATTCCTTCGGGTTGTCCACTTGCCGGGCCAGCAGGTGATAGGCGAAATCGAACGGCTCGGCGAGGCGGATGCAGCCATGGCTGAAATCGCGCCGGTCGCGCTGGAACAGCGACTTGGACGGCGTGTCGTGCAGGTAGATGGCGTAGGGGTTCGGGAACATGAACTTGACCAGCCCCAGCGCGTTGCCCCGGCTGGGCGGCTGGCGCAGGTTGAACGGGAAGGACCGCGGGCTGTAGGCGCCCCAGTTGACCGCGCCGCGCGGCACCACCTGCCCGCCGCCGGCGACCAGTTGCAGATGCCGCGACGATGCCCCGCCAGAGGCGATCATGCCCGGCAGGTATTCGTTGACCGCGATGGAATTGGGCACGTTCCAGTAGGGGTTGATCTCCATGTATTCCATCGTGTCGGAAAATTCCGGGCTGCGCCGGTCGCTGGAATTGGCCCCGATGACCGAACGGGTCCGGAACGTCACCTCGCCGTGGTCGACGACGCTGGCGGTGAAATCCACCAGGTTGACCCAGATATGCCGCTCGCCGCGCGGGATGTTCATCCAGCGCTCGCGCTCCAGCGCGACCAGGATCGACGGCAGCCGGTCCTCGATCTGCACGTTGATCTCGGTCATCGTGGTCGGCCCGGCCACGCCATCGGTGTTCAGCCCCTGGTCGTACTGGAACATCTGCACCGCCTTCTGCAGCGCGGCGTCATAGACCATGGAGGCCGATTTCTCCATGTAGCCCTTGGCGATCATCCGGTTGCGCAGCGCCACGACCGCGTTGCCGCTGTCGCCGGGCCGCAACGAGCCGGCCGGCACGCGCGGCCCCCAGCCGCCGGTGCGCAGCTGCTTTTGCAGCTCGATCCGCGCCTTCATCAGGCGGGTATATTCGGGAAATTGCGGCGGCAGCGACCGCAGGAACCGGACCGGGTTTTCCTCGGTCAGCGATTTCAGCAGGTCCTCCGCATCGCGGCGCGGCACGTCGCGGACGATGCCGCTGTCGACGTCCTTCGGGGTCAGGATCCCGGTGGACACGTCATGGGCGTATTTCACGAAGGTGCGCGACAGCATCACCTCGACCCGGCCCAGGTCGCGCTGGGTGTCGATGCGGCTCATCGCGGTCTTCAGCGCCGGCAGGTTGTAGCTGTCGATCGGCAGCGCGTGATCGCCCGCCTTCTGAAGCGCCGCCAGCAGCGCCGCGCGCCGGGCGGTGAATTCCGGCCCCTCGCCGACCCAGACCGGCTCGAACCCGTTATTGCGGTAGAACGCGGCCAGTTCCGGCTCCAGCGCGGCGCCTTCGGCGATCGCCGACATGAACGGAGTCACCTGCGGCGGCGCGTCCTGTGCCGCGGCCGGCAGCGCCGTGGCAGCGGCCGTACTGGCCAGCAACACCGCCGCGGCAGCGCGGCGGAACTCGGTCCGAAACTTCAGCAGCATTCCATTTCCCTTTCCCGGCAGCGCGAGTCGCCCGCGCCTTGAACCCGAACCTAACCCGCCCGCCCTGCCTTGAAACGATCACTTTTTGTTCAGGCGCGGCGGGTGTCGCCCGAAGGCAACGCCTCGCCGGCAAACGTACAGGCGGGTGTCTTAACCTCAATTTAACATCGTTTCAGCAAGATTTCGCCGATTCTGAATGGAAATGGAACTGTGACAACCGGGCATGTTGGAAACGCGGCAAAGCTGTGCCAGAACGATCCTGCGCCTGGGGATGAGGCAGCACAGAGCCGCGAGACAACAGCGGCAAGAACGGCAAGCGACGGGACGCTTATATCATGACCAACAAGACGACGAGCCTTTCGAGGCGTGCGTTGTTGGGGGCTTTCGCAGCAAGCGCTGTGGCGGCGGCCCCGACATTCTCGAAAGCGGCCGGGTTCCTGCGCGGAGCGGGGGATATCCGGCGCATCCATATGTATTCGGGCCGCACCGGCGAGTCGGTCAACACGATCTACTGGATCGAAGGCCAGTACCTGAAAGAGGCGATGCAGGAGATCACCTATTTCATGCGCGACTGGCGCACGGACGAGCTCAAGGCGATCGACATGCGCACCGTGGACATCATGTCGGCGGCGCACAACCTTCTGGAGATCAGCGAAGCCTACACGCTGTTTTCCGGCTACCGCTCGCCCTCGACCAACGCGATGCTGCGCGCCCGCTCCAGCGGCGTGGCCAAGAATTCGCTGCACCTTCAGGGTCAGGCCGCGGACCTGCACCTGAAAAGCCGCAGCGTGAACCAGATGGCCAAAGCCGCAGAGGCGTGCAAGGCCGGCGGTGTCGGCCGGTATACCGGCTCCAAGTTCGTGCACATGGATTGCGGCGTGGTCCGCAGCTGGGGCCGCTAGGCCGGCACTTTCTACCCGAATCCAAAAAGTATCTGGGCTGTCCTTCGGGGCGGCTCTTTTTTTCGCGGAAGACGCGGCCCTGCGCGCCGGCGGCAGGATATGCCGGAATGCGATTCCTCCGATAATCCGGCCAGTGCCGGGAAGGCATCGTTGATGGCCATCCCCGGCCGCGCCCGCCAATTGCCGGCCCAGCCGCCCGGAGCCTACCCCGCACCGAACGCCGAATAGGGCAGGAACCGCACCGGATCGCCCGGCGCGATCTCGCAGGCGCCGTCGCCCAGCTCGACCAGCCCGCTTGCCCAGGCCAGCCCAGAGATGCGCCCCGATCCTTCGGACCCGAACACCTCTGCCGAGCCGTCCGGGCCGAGCCGCGCGCGCAGGTACTCGCGCCGCCCCGCCTTCTTGCGCTTGGTAAACGCCGCCGGCACCATCACCCCTTGGGCCTGCCGCCAGCCGCCGCCCGCCAGCAGCCGCAGCGCCGGTTCCGCGAAGATCAGCGTGCAGACCAGCGCCGCCACCGGGTTGCCCGGCAGCCCGAAGACCGGCACGCCGTCCCACAGGCCCAGCGCCAGCGGCCGCCCCGGCTTGACCGCGATGCGCCACACGGCAAGCGATCCGGTATCGCGCAACAGCGCCGAGACGTGATCCTCGTCGCCCGAGGACGCGCCGCCCGAGGTCAGCATCGCGTCGACCCGCCCGCGTGCCGCATCGAGCCGCGCGCGCAGCGCCGCGCGGTCGTCGCCGACATGGCCCAGATCCAGCGGCTCCACCCCCCAGCCGGCCAGCAGCGCCAGCAGCATCGGCCGGTTCGCGTCATAGATCTGATGCGCCTCCGCCGCCGCACCGACGGGGCGAATCTCGTCGCCGGTGGACAGAACGCCGACCCTCAGCGGCGCGCGCACCCGGACCTCGTGCACCCCGGTCGCGGCCAGCAGCGCAAGCTCCGGCGGCCCCAGCCGGGTGCCCGCCGGCAGCGCCAGCGCGCCCGCATCCACGTCTTCACCCGCCGCGCGCGCATTCGCCCCGCGCCGGATTGGGCCGCGGAACGCCACGCGCCCGGCCTCGACCGTCACGTCCTCTTCCAGCACCACGGTATCCACGCCCTCCGGCAGCGCCGCGCCGGTCAGGATGCGCACCGCCTGCCCCGGTGCCACCGCCCCGGCAAGGGGCGCGCCGGCCGCCGCGCGGCCCTCGGCCAGCGGCAGGACATGCACCCCCTCGCCCGCGCCGCCCGCAAAGCCGTAGCCGTCCACCGCCGAATTGGGCAGCGGCGGGTTGGCGCGCGCGGCCACGGCATCGGCCGCCAGGAACCGGCCCGCCGCCTGCATCAGCGGCAGGGTTTCGATCCCCGCGACGGGCGCCAGCCTTGCGCGCAGACGCGAAAGCGCCTCGTCCACCGGGGTCCAGTCCACGCCGGGCGGCAGGGCGAAGCAATCGTTCTTCAGCGGTGGCGGCTGCATCATCCGGCCCTTTCCCTGGAAAGCCCGACATGGTCGAGGATGAAATCGGCGATGCCGGCCGTGTCGTCCAGCGCCAGCACCGGCCGGTCCAGATCGGGCAGGCCCGTGTCGCTGGCCACCGCCAGGATCGTGGGATCGCCCGGCGCGATCAGCGGCTGGCCGGCGGCGGCGCGGTGCGCCTCGATCTTCGCATGACGCGCGCGCTTGAACCCCTCGACCAGCACCAGATCGACCGGCGAGAGCCGCGCCAGCAGCGCGTCCAGCCCCGGCTCCGCCGCGCCGCGAAGCTCGTGCATCAAGGCCCAGCGCGCGCCCGAGGCCAGCAGCACCTCCGACGCGCCGGCCGCGCGGTGGCGGTGGCTGTCGGTGCCGGGCGCGTCCACATCGGCGGCGTGGTGGGCATGTTTCACGGTGGACACCGCCCAGCCCCGGGCCGCGATCTCCGTCACCAGCCGTTCGACCAGCCCGGTCTTGCCGCAATTCTTCCAGCCGGTGATGCCGAACACCGCCTTCATGCCGTCTCCCGCAGGATCGCCTCGGCGCGGTGCATGTCTTCGGCCGTGTTGATGTTGAAGAACGGATCGAACGGCGTGTCCGGGAATTCCGCGCTGGCCGCGCCGTGGATGTCGGCCCAGGCGACGATCTTGCGGGTGCCGCCCTCCAGCGCCGCGCGCAGATCGCCGCGCAGCGAGACGGGCCACAGCCCGAAGACCGGGTGCCGGTTGAGCCCGCCGCCCTCGCGTGGGGTGGCGGCCAGGGCGATGGGCGTTCCGGCGCGTTCGGCCGCACCCACCAGCCGCGCCACCAGATCGGGCGGAAAGAACGGCGTGTCGGCCGCGACCGTGACGATGCGCGACGCGCCGTGGCCCGCCGCCCAGTCGAGCCCCGCCAGAACGCCGGCCAGCGGGCCGGGATGGTCCTGCAGCGAATCGGGCAGCACCGGCAGGTCGAAGGCCGCGAACCGCGCCGCGTCGCCATTGGCGTTCAGCAGCATCGCTCCGACCTGGCCGCGCAGCCGCTCGATCACCCGGCTCAGCACCGTCTGCCCGCCCAGCGGCAGCAACGTCTTGTCGCCGCCGCCCATCCGGCGCGACTGCCCGCCGGCCAGGATCACGCCCGGAATGTCATGCATCGGCGCTTTTCCTTTGATGCTTGCGCGGCTCGTCGGGCACCTTTCCCGGGTCCGCGTCCCACTCGATCCGTTCGGGCGCGGCGAGGCAGACAAAGCGCCGCCCGCGCATCCGCCCGATCAGCGTCAGCCCGACCTCGCGCGCGATCTCCACCCCCCAGGCGGTAAAGCCCGACCGGCTGGCCAGCACGGGAATGCCCATCTGCGCCGTCTTGATCACCATTTCCGAGGTCAGCCGCCCGGTCGTGTAGAGGATCTTGTCACCCGCTTCCACGTTCTCGCGGAACATCCAGCCGGCGATCTTGTCGACCGCATTGTGGCGTCCGACATCCTCCATGTAGACCAGCGGCCGGTCCCGATGGCACAGCACCGTGCCGTGGATCGCCCCGGCCTCCAGGTACAGGCTCGGCGCGGTGTTGATGGCGTGCGACAGCGCGTAGAGCCAGGAGGTTCTGATGGTTGAAGGCGGCAGCGCAACCCCTTGCAATCCCTCCATCATGTCGCCGAACACGGTGCCCACCGCACAGCCCGATGTGCGGGTCTTCTTCTTCAGCTTGTCCTCGTAATCGGTCGCCCGCGCGGTGCGCACCACCACCACCTCAAGCTCGTCGTCGTAGTCCACCGCCGTCACCGCGTCGTCGCGCCGCAGCATCCCCTGGTTCAGAAGGAACCCCAGCGCCAGGTATTCGGGATAATCGCCGATGGTCATGGCGGTCACGATTTCCTGGCCGTTCAGGTAGATCGTCAGCGGCCGTTCCATCACCACGTTCAGCGAGACGGGGCGCCCGTCATGGTCGGTCCCCTCGACCGCGCGGGTCAGGCGCGGGTCGGTCGGATCGGGGGAAATCAGCATTCCGCCGGGCATGTCGGGGCCTCCTGCAAGGCCCGGCGATTCCGCCGGGCGCGGTCAGCCTAGAACAGCCCGCCCGCCTTGGCCATGCGCCTTGCCGATGCCGCCTGCGCGCCCTACCGTTCGGGCGAACGAATGGCGGAGGGCGAAATGGCGCGCACGGTGGTGGTCGAGGAACATGGCGGGCCGGAGGCCCTGAAACTGGTGGACCGCGAGGTGGGCGAGCCCGGCCCCGGCGAGATCCGCATCCGGCAAAAGGCGGTCGGCCTGAACTTCATCGACACCTACCAGCGGTCGGGCCTCTACAAGCTGGACCTGCCCCACGCGCTGGGGATGGAGGGCGCCGGCGTGGTCGAGGCCGTGGGGGACGGCGTCGCGCACCTGAAACCCGGCGACCGGGCCGCCTATGCCGCCACCCCGCCCGGCGCCTATGCCGAGGCGCGGGTGATGTCCGCCGCCCACGTCTGCCCGCTGCCCGAAGGCATATCCTTCGAGCAGGCCGCGGCGATGATGTTGCAGGGCATGACGGTGGAATACCTGTTCCACCGCATCGTGCCGCTGGAGCGGGGCGATACCGTGCTGTTCCACGCCGCCGCGGGCGGGGTCGGGCAGATCGCCTGCGGCTGGGCCCGCTCGGAAGGGATCGAGCTGATCGGCACGGCCGGCTCGGACGAGAAATGCGAGATGGCGCTTGCCGCCGGCGCCGCCCATTGCATCAACTACCGCACCGACGACTTCGTGGCAGGTGTGAAGAAGATCACCGGCGGCAAGGGCGTGCGCGCGGTGATGGACGGGGTCGGCAAGGACACCTTCCAGGGCTCGCTCGACTGCCTGAGGCCGGTGGGGATGATGATGTCCTTCGGCAATGCCTCCGGCCCGGTGCCGCCGATCAGCCTGCTGGATCTGGCCGCGAAATCGCTTCAGGTGACACGGCCCACGCTGTTCACCTTCCTTGCCGATTTCGATACCTGCCAGGAGATGGGAAAACACCTTTTCACCAAGGCCTTGTCAGGCGAAGTTCAGGTGAATATCGGGCAGCGTTTCGCGCTGGAGGACGTGGCAGAGGCGCACCGCGCGCTGGAGGCGCGGGAAACCGCCGGCTCGACGATCCTGACGCTGTAGGGCCCGACGCCGCGAGGGCGCGCGCATTCTATCCCTGGTGGCCGTAGCCCTTCATCCGCTCGGCCACCCGCGCGATCTCGGCCTCGTCCAGCAGCGGCGGCTCGCCGAACGGCAGGCAGCCCAGATATTGCCGCGCCAGCGTCTCGACCTCCACCGCCAGCCACATCGCGCGGTCCAGCGTCGCGCCGCAGGCGATCATGCCGTGATGCGCCAGCAGGCAGGCATCGCGCCCCTCCAGCGCGGCCAGCGCGTGCGCCGACAATTCGGCCGTGCCGAAGGTCGCATAGGGCGCACAGCGGATATCCGGCCCGCCCGCCGCCGCGATCATGTAGTGGATCGGCGGGATGCCCTTTCCCATGATCGCCAGCGTCGTGCAGGCGGTCGAATGGGTGTGCACCACCGCGCCGATCTCGGGCCGGGTGCGCAGGATATCAAGGTGAAAGCGCCACTCGGTCGATGGCGCGGCCGCCCCCTCCGCCACGCTGCCGTCCGCCGCGACAGGGACGATGTCCGCCGGCGTCATCCGCTCGTAGGCCATTGCCGAGGGCGTGATCAGCATCCCCGCCCCGGCGCGGACCGAAATATTGCCCGACGTGCCCTGGTTCAGGCCGCTGCGGTTCATCTCGCGGCAGGCGGCGACGATCGCCGCCCGGTCTGCCTGCCGGTCCTGGTTGCTGCCCGTCATGTCCTGCCTCTTGCCGTCATTGCCGCGCCGGCCCGGCCCATCCGCCGCACGGCCGCGGTGCGTGTGGTGCCCGAGGCGAGACTCGAACTCGCACGGTATCGCTACCGGCGGATTTTGAATCCGCTGCGTCTACCATTCCGCCACTCGGGCCACCGGGCACCGGATTAGCGCGGGTCTTCGCGCCCGTAAACCGCAATCTTCGCCGCAGCCGCGCTTGACGCGCCCGGCCGGGCGTGGATTAAGGCCGCAAAACGCGCATCGAGGCAGGCATGATCAGGCGGCTCTACGACTGGACGGTATCGCTGGCGGCATCGCCGCATGCGCTGTGGGCGCTGGCGCTGGTGGCCTTCGTGGAAAGCTCGGTCTTCCCGCTTCCGCCCGACATCCTGATGATCCCGATGATCATCGCGGTGCCGCGCCGCGCCTTCGTGATCGCCGGCGTCGCCACCGTTTCCTCGGTGCTGGGCGGCATGTTCGGCTATTACATCGGCTACGGGCTGTTCGAAAGCGTCGGGCGCCCGGTGCTCGAATTCTACGGCAAGGACGCCTATTTCGACGAATTCCGCACCCGCTACAACGAATGGGGCGCCTGGGCGGTGCTGATCGCGGGCGTCACGCCGTTCCCCTACAAGGTGATCACCATCCTGTCGGGCACCACCGGGTTGAACCTTGCCGTGTTCACAATCGCCTCGATCGTCGCGCGGGGGCTGCGGTTCTTCGTGCTCGCGGCGCTGCTCTGGCGGTTCGGCGCACCGATACGTGACTTCATAGAGCGCCGTCTGGGCTTGATGTTCACCCTGTTCGTGGTGATCCTGCTGGGCGGATTTATCCTGGTGAAATACATATGAACGCACGATTGAACGCACGGGTCCTCATCCTTCTGGCCGCCGCCGGATCCGCCGCCGCGCTGGCCGGCGCCTGGATCTCGCAATACGGCTTCGGCCTCGCCCCGTGCGAGATGTGCATCTGGCAGCGCTGGCCGCATGGCGCGGCGGTGCTGATCGGCGCGGCGGCGCTGCTGCTGCCCTGGGCGGCGCTGCCGCTGCTGGGCGCGCTGGCGGCCGCGATCACCGGCGGGATCGGCGTCTTCCACACCGGGGTTGAGCGCCACTGGTGGGAGGGCATCACCGAATGCGCCGGCGCGGGCGGGCTGGGCGGGCTGACCCCGGACCAGCTGATCGACCCGACCCGCGATCTCGGCCCGCCGCTGGTGCGCTGCGACGTCGTCGCGTTCGAATTCCTGGGTCTGTCCATGGCCAGCTGGAACGCGCTGGCCAGCTTCGCGCTGGTCCTCGTCTGGCTTGCCGCCTGGCGCCGCGCCGTGCGCGCCTGACCCCCCGGCTTCTTCGGTTCCGAAATATCCCCGCCGGAGGCTCCCGCCGCGGCCGAAGGCTGCGGCGGAAGGAAAGATCCCGCCCCCGGCAGCGCCGGGGCTCCGCATGCTCAGCCGTCCAGCGCGCGCAGCCGCCTGATCAGCGACGAGGTGTCCCAGCGGCCGCCGCCGATATTGACCACCTCCTTGTAGAACTGGTCGACCAGCGCCGTCACCGGCAGCGCCGCGCCGATCTCGTCGGCGGTATCGAGGCAGATCTTCAGATCCTTGCGCATCCAGTCCACCGCGAAGCCGTGCTCGAACTGGCCGTCCAGCATCGTCTCGTAGCGGTTCATCATCTGCCACGAGCCGGCCGCGCCGCCGCCGATCACGTCGACCACCGCGCGCCCGTCAAGCCCGGCCTTCTGCGCGAAATGCAGCCCCTCGGACAGGCCCTGCACCAGCCCGGCGATGCAGATCTGGTTGACCGACTTGCACAGCTGGCCCGCGCCGCTGTCGCCCAGCCGCCGCGCCAGCTTGGCATAGGCGTCCATCAGCGGGGCGGCGCGGTCGTAATCGGCCTTGTCGCCGCCGCACATGATCACCAGCTGGCCGTTCTCGGCCCCCGCCTGCCCGCCGGAGACCGGCGCATCGACGAAACCGGCGCCGATTTCGGCTGCGGCCGCGTGCATCTCGCGGGTGATCGCCGCCGACACGGTGGTGTGATCGACGAACACCGCGCCCTTCTCCATGCCGCCGAACGCGCCATCCTTGCCGGTGCACACCTCGTGCAGGTCGTCGTCATTGCCCACGCAGGCCATCACGAATTCGGCCCCCGCCGCCGCCTCTCGCGGGGTGGCGCGCGCGGTGCCGCCATGCTCGGCGACCCAGGCGTCGGCCTTCGCGGCGGTGCGGTTGTACACGGTCACCTCGTGGCCCTTGGCCGCCAGGTGGCCCGCCATCGGATACCCCATGACCCCGAGGCCCAGGAATGCAACTTTCGCCATGACGCGGAACTCCCCATTGCTATGCGTGCCAGTGCCGACTAACTAACGGCTCCAACCCTGCGGTCAAGCACAGGACGCGCGCACGCAATGGCGACCGCCTTTCGATGGCTCCTCAGGCTTTTCCTTGTCGCGGCCGGGCTGGGCATCGCGGCATTGCTGCTGGCCTGGTACATGGCGGCGCGGTCGCTGCCCGACTATTCCGCCACGCTCGAGGTCGAGGGGCTGTCCGCCCCGGTCGAGATCGTGCGCGATCACGCCAACGTGCCGCATATCTTCGGGCAGGCCGACCCGGACGTGTATTTCGGCCTCGGCTATGCCCATGCTCAGGACCGTCTGTGGCAGATGCTGATGCTGCGCCGCACCGCGCAGGGCCGCCTGTCGGAACTGTTCGGCCGGCGCACCTTCGAGTTCGACGAGCTGATGCGCCGGCTCGACATCTACAACCTTGCCGTGCGCTCGGTCGAGGCGCAGGATCCGGCCACGATGGCGGCCCTGCGCGGCTATTCGGCGGGGATCAACGCCCGTCTGGCCGAGGTGAACGCGGGCGCGCTGGGGCGCGGCGCGCCGGAATTCTTCCTGTTCCCGCCGCAGATCGCCCCGTGGCAGCCGGCGGATTCGCTGTCGGTGGCCAAGCTGATGGCGCTGCGGCTCAGCTCGCACCTGGCGGACGAGGTGCTGCGCGCGCGCACCTCGCTGCTGCTGCCCCCCGAACGGGTGCGCGACATCCTGCCGGACAGCCCCGGCGCCGGCATCGCCGCGCTGCCGGAATACGCGGCGCTGTTTCCCGGTGCCGATTTCGCGGGCGCGCGCCGCCTTGCCGGGGCGGCCGCCCCCGCCGATCCCGACCCGCTGGCACCGTTCGCGCCGCGCGGGCTGGCGGGTGCGTCGAACGCCTGGGCCGCCGCGCCCAGCCGCGCCGCCAGCGGCGCCACGCTGCTGGCGAACGACCCGCATCTGGGCCTGACCGCCCCGTCGATCTGGTATCTCGCGCGGCTCGACCTGCGATCGGGGGGCGTCATCGGCGCGACCATTCCGGGGATGCCCGCGGTACTGCTGGGCCGGTCCGAGCATTTCGGCTGGGGGCTCACCTCGTCCTACATGGACGACCAGGATCTCTATATCGAGGAGCTGAACCCCGAGAACCCCGGCGAGGTGCGCACCCCGGACGGCTTTGCCCCGATGCAGACCCGCGCCTCGATCATCCGCATCAAGGACGCGGCCCCCGTCACCATCACCCTGCGCTGGACGGAGAACGGCCCGGTCCTGCCCGGCACCCAGTTCGGGCTGGCCGCGATCACGCCCCCCGGCCATGTCGTGTCGCTGGCCTGGACGGCGCTGTCGCCCGAGGACACGTCGCTCGCGGCCGCGCTGGACGTGATGCAGGCCGGATCGGTGGCCGAGGGGATCGAAGCGGGCGAGCGCTACATCGCGCCGTCGCAGAACCTGGTGCTGGCCGACGCGGACGGCATCGCGCTGAAGGTGATCGGCGCCATGCCGCGCCGCGACGCCGCGCACCAGACGCGCGGGCGCATCCCCTCGCCCGGCTGGATCCCCGGGAACCGCTGGCAGGGGCGCGCCAATTACCGCGCCAACCCCGAATTCATAAACCCCGCCGGCGGCATCGTCGGCAACACCAACAACAAGGTGGTGGACCGCCCCTTTCCGCTGCACATGTCCTACCTGTGGGGCGACACGCAGCGCATCCAGCGCTGGCGGCGGCTGATGCAGGCGCGCGAGGTGCATACCCGCGAAAGCTTTGTCGATGCGCAGCTCGACACCGTATCCTACGCGGCGCGCGCGCTTCTGCCGCTGGTCGCGGCCGACCTGTGGTTCACCGGCGATCCCGCCCCCGCCGGCACGCCCGAGCGGCTGCGCCAGGACGCGCTCAAGCTCCTGGCCGACTGGAACGGCGAGATGAACGAGCACCAGCCCGAGCCGCTGATCTACGCCGCCTGGATGCGCGCCTTGCAGGACCGGCTGATCCGCGACGAGCTGGGAACGCTGGCGCGCGAATTCACCCATGTCGAGCCGGTCTTCATCGAGCGGGTGTTCCGCAATGTGGACGGCGCGGGCGTCTGGTGCGACGTAATCCAGTCGGCGGCGACCGAGACCTGCACCGAGATCGCCCGGCAGGCGCTGGACGACGCGCTGATCCGCATCGGCGAGGAATACGGCTCCGCGCTCGAATCGCTGCGCTGGGGCGACGCGCACGAGGCGCGGCAGGACCACCCGGTGCTGGGCGACGTGCCGCTGCTCGGCTGGATCGTGAACATCCGGCAATCGACCTCGGGCGGTGACCAGACGCTGATGCGCGGGCTGACCTCGGGGCGCGGCGCGGACCCCTATGCCAACGTGCACGGGGCCGGCTATCGCGGGGTCTACGATTTCGCCGACCCCGATTCGTCTGTCTTCGTCATCGCCACCGGCCAGTCCGGCCACCCGCTGAGCCGTCATTACGACGATCTGGGCGAATTGTGGCGGCGCGGCGAATACATCCCGATGTCGCTCGACCCCGCGCTGGCGCGCGCCGCCTCGGTCGGGGTGACGACGCTGCGCCCGCGCTGACGTTCAGGTCAATGCGCGGGTGATCGCCACCCCCGACACCGCCGACACGGTGGTCAGCACCGTGCCCCAGGTCAGGTCCACCGCCACCATCGACCAGTGCCAGGGGCGCAGCGTGGCGAGGTTGGTGAACTCGTAGGTGCCATAGGCGACCGCCCCGAACAGCGCCGCGTTCAGCACCAGCACCCCGTAGCCGCTGCCTGCCAGCGCCGGCAGGCTGACCAGCCAGACCAGCACCGCGACATAGAACAGGTAGAACGCCGCCGCCGGGCCAAGCCGGAAGTCCAGCAGGTGCCCGACATGCGGCTCGAAGGCGGGGCGCACGATAAAGGTCAGCCCGACCGCATCCAGCGCCAGAAAGATCGCGCCGGTGGACACGTAAAGGATCAGGATCGTCATCATCGGGCTCGGCCTTTCGGTTTCGGGTTTGCAAAGGGATACGCGCCGCGCCGTCCGGCGGATCAACCGCGGCCCGGCCGGTGCGCTTCAGCCCGGCAGCACCCGCTCCAGCACCGGCGCGGTGTCCAGCCCGCGCGCGGTGCCCGCCGTCAGCCCGTGCTCCCCCGCCAGCCGCGCGGCGACATAGGCGCCGGCCACGTCGGGCGCGCTGTCCATCAGCACCGCCGCCGTGAGAAGCTGCGCCGCCCGTTCGGCAAAGGCGCGCGCCTCGGCCTCGGGCGGGGGGCCGGGCCAGCGGGCACGGAACGCCTCCAGCGCGGCATCGAACACCGCGTCGCCGCCGCGCGCCGCGTCCAGCTCTGCCTCAAGCGCCCCGGATGCGGCCTCGTCGCGCGCCAGCGTGCGCGCCGCGTCGAGGCAGATCACGTTGCCCGACCCTTCCCAGATCGAGTTCAGCGGCGCCTCGCGGTAGAGCATCGGCATCGGCGTCTCCTCGACATAGCCGCTGCCGCCGATCGCCTCCATCGCCTCGTAGATCATGCAAGGCGCGCGCTTGTTGTTCAGGTACTTGGCCAGCGCCACGCCGATCCGCGCAAAGCCCGCATCCGCCTCGGTGCCGCCGCCGAAGGCGCGCGCCACCCGCAGCCCCAGCGCCAGCGCGCCCTCCACCTCCAGCGCGATGTCGGCCAGCACCGCGCGCATCAGCGGCTGGTCGATCAGCCGCCGCTGGAACGCGCAGCGATGCCGCGCCCAGTGCACCGCATGGACCAGCGCGGCGCGCATCAGCCCGGCGGGCGCCATCGCCGTGTCGAGCCGCGTTTCGTGCACCATGCGGATGATCGCGCGCACGCCCTGCCCCTCTTCGCCGACACGCCAGGCGCGCGCGCCGTCATACTCGATCTCGGCCGAGGCATTGGCGCGGTTGCCCAGCTTGTCCTTCAGCCGCATCAGCCGGATGGTGTTGCGCCCCTCCTCCAGCCAGCGCGGCACCAGGAAACAGGTCAACCCGCCTTCCGCCTGGGCCAGCGTCAGGAACCCGTCCGACATCGGCGCCGAGCAGAACCACTTGTGCCCGGTCAGCCGCCAGGCCCCGCCCCCCGCATCGCCATCCGGTTCGGCCCGCGTGGTGTTGGCCCGCACGTCCGAGCCGCCCTGCTTTTCCGTCATCGCCATGCCCAGCGTCGCCGCGCGCTTGCCCGCCAGCGGCCGCACGGCCGGATCGTAGGCGCGCGCGGCGAGTTTCGGGATCCACGCTTCGGCCAGCTCGGGCGCGGCCCCGAGCGCCGGGATCGCGGCATGGCTCATGGTCAGCGGGCAGCACACCCCCGGCTCCACCTGGCTGAGCAGGTAGACCATCGCGGCATGCGCCACATGCCCGCCCGCCGTGCCGTCATGGGAAATCGCGGCATAGCCGGCCTCGGCGCCGGCGCGCATCAGCGCGTGATAGCCCGGATCAAACACCACCTCGTCCAGCCGCCGCCCGCCCGCATCGAAAACGCGCAGCTCCGGCGGATGGTGCCGCGCGGCCTCGGCCGACGCCTGCATCTCGGGCGCCGCCAGCCTGCCTGCAAAGGCTTGCACCGGCGCCGACGCGCCGCCCTGGGCGGCAAGCGCCTGGCGCAGCGGCGCATCCGACGCCCAGTAGTCCGACACGCGCGGCGGCGGCTGGTTCTCGACCCGGTGGGTCGCAAGATCGCTGCGGGGTTCAGACATGGTAAAATCCTCCCACCCGCAGCCTGCCCGCGATTTCGGCAATTCACAAAACCAAATCCCTGTGCCACAAAGGCGCAGGACCGTTCACGAAGAAACGGCAAAGAGGCAGTGACATGGGCAGACCCCGCAAGACCCCCGCATTCGGCGCCGCCGTGTTCTTCACGATCGTCTTCATGCTGGGCAGCTATTTCACCTTCGCCAGCGTGCAGGGCGATTTCGGCCTGTTCCGGCGCATCCAGATCGAGGCCGAGGCAGAGCTTCTGCGCAGCGAGGCCGCGACGCTTCACGCCGAGGTCGCGATCCTGCGCAACCGCACGCGGCGGCTGTCCGACGACTTCCTCGATCTCGACCTGCTCGACCAGCAGGCGCGCGAGGTGCTGGGCATGGTGCGCGGCGACGAGGTTGTCCTGCGCTGAGCCGCGCCCCGCGCTGCCCGAAGCCCCGCTTCGGGCGCCTGCCTCTGGACAATCCGATCCCCCGCAACAGGTATTCCGGCCGTGCATGGCAGCCCGCCGCATGGCCCGGCAATTTCCGGTCGCAATCCGCCCAAGCCTGCGCTATGTGATTGTTTAATGCTAAACTATCTTTGCGAGGAGGAGCGCCAGATGGCCACCCGCAGTCGTGCGAAGAAAACAGCGGCCTCGAAAGAGGACCTGCTGCACTACTACCGCGAAATGCTGCTCATCCGCCGGTTCGAGGAAAAGGCCGGCCAGCTTTACGGGATGGGGCTGATCGGCGGTTTCTGTCACCTCTATATCGGCCAGGAGGCGGTCGTCGTCGGGCTGGAGGCCGCGGCGAAGGACGGCGATCAGCGCATCACCGCCTACCGCGATCACGGCCACATGCTGGCCTGCGACATGGACCCCAAGGGCGTCATGGCGGAACTGACGGGGCGCGAGGGCGGCTATTCCAGGGGCAAGGGCGGCTCGATGCACATGTTCTCCAAGGAAAAGGAGTTCTATGGCGGGCACGGCATCGTCGGGGCCAACGTGCCGCTGGGCGCGGGCATCGCGTTTTCCAACAAGTATCGCGGCAACGACAACGTGTGCTTCACCTATTTCGGCGACGGCGCGTCGAACCAGGGCCAGGTCTACGAGACGTTCAACATGGCCGCCCTGTGGGATCTGCCGGTCGTCTTCGTGATCGAGAACAACCAGTACGCGATGGGCACCTCGCAGAAACGCTCCACCTCCACGCCCGCGATCTACACCCGCGGCGAGGCGTTCGGCATCCCCGGCGAAGAGGTCGACGGCATGGACGTGCTGGCGGTCAAGGCGGCGGGCGAGAAGGCGGTGAAACACTGCCGGTCGGGCAAGGGCCCCTACATCCTCGAGGTCAAGACCTACCGCTACCGCGGCCATTCGATGTCGGACCCGGCCAAGTACCGCACCCGCGAGGAAGTGCAGAAGATGCGCGAGGAACGCGACCCGATCGAGGGCGTGCGCAAGCGCATCCTCGACGGCAAGCACGCCTCCGAGGACGAGCTGAAGGCGATCGACAAGGAGATCAAGGAAATCGTCAACGACGCCGCCGATTTCGCCCGCGAAAGCCCGGAGCCGGCGCTCGAGGAATTGTGGACCGACATCTATGCTGCGGAAATCCCGCAGGAAGGCGCCGCCTGAGCGGCGCGGATTGCAGGGATTGAAGGAGATTTGACGAATGGCGACTGAAATTCTCATGCCGGCGCTCTCGCCCACGATGGAAGAGGGCACGCTGGCCAAGTGGCTGGTCAAGGAGGGCGACACCGTCTCGTCCGGCGACATCCTGGCCGAGATCGAGACCGACAAGGCGACGATGGAATTCGAGGCCGTGGACGAGGGCGTGATCGGCAAGATCCTGATCGCCGAGGGCACCGAGGGCGTGAAGGTCAACACCCCCATCGCCGTGATCGGCGAGGAGGGCGAGGACATGAGCGCCGCCGAGGCCGCACCCGCACCCGCCAAGACCGCCGAAACGGACGAGCCCGAGACCGGCGACAGCGGCGCGGGCCAAGACGCCGCCCCCGCCGCCTCTTCCACCATGCAATCGCCCATCTCGCTGAAGATCCCGGCCGAACCCGACATCCCCGAGGGGACGGAAATGAAATCCACCCCCGTCCGCGAGGCGCTGCGCGACGCCATGGCCGAGGAAATGCGCCGCGACGGCGACGTCTTCGTCATGGGCGAGGAAGTGGCCGAGTACGAGGGCGCCTACAAGGTCACCCAGGGGCTGCTTGACGAATTCGGCGCCCGCCGGGTCATCGACACGCCGATCACCGAACACGGCTTTGCCGGTCTGGGCGTCGGCGCCGCCTTTGCGGGCCTCAAGCCGGTCGTCGAGTTCATGACCTTCAACTTCGCCATGCAAGCCATTGACCAGATCGTCAATTCGGCGGCCAAGACCCTGTACATGTCGGGCGGGCAGATGGGCTGTCCCATCGTGTTCCGCGGCCCCAACGGCGCCGCCGCCCGCGTCGCCGCGCAGCACAGCCAGGACTACGCCGCATGGTATTCGCAGGTGCCCGGCCTCAAGGTCGTGCAGCCCTATTCGGCCTCCGACGCCAAGGGCCTGCTGAAATCCGCGATCCGCGATCCGAACCCGGTGATCTTCCTGGAAAACGAGATCCTCTACGGCAAGTCCTTCGATGTGCCCGATCTCGACGATTACACCGTCCCGCTGGGCCGCGCGCGCATCTGGCGCGAGGGTACCGACGTGACAATCGTCAGCTTCGGCATCGGCATGACCTATGCGCTGGAAGCGGCGGATGCGCTGGCCGAACAGGGCATCTCGGCCGAGGTGATCGACCTGCGCACCCTGCGCCCGATGGACACCGAAACCGTCATCCGCTCGGTGCAGAAGACCAACCGCTGCGTCACCGTCGAAGAGGGCTGGCCGGTCTGCTCGATCGGCAACCACATCTCGGCGGTGCTGATGCAGGAGGCGTTCGACTATCTCGACGCGCCGGTCATCAACTGCACCGGCAAGGACGTGCCGATGCCCTATGCGGCGAACCTCGAAAAGCTCGCGCTGACATCCACCAAGGAAGTGATGGACGCGGTGAAAGCCGTCACCTACCGCTGAAGGGAGCGACGCAATGCCAACGGAAATCCTGATGCCCGCGCTCTCCCCCACGATGGAGGAAGGCACGCTGGCGAAATGGCTGGTCAAGGAGGGTGACACCGTCTCCTCCGGCGACCTTCTGGCCGAGATCGAGACCGACAAGGCGACCATGGAATTCGAGGCGGTGGACGAAGGCACCGTCGGCAAGCTTCTGGTCGCCGAGGGCACCGAGGGGGTCGCGGTCAACACGCCCATCGCCGTCCTTCTGGAAGAGGGCGAAAGCGCCGACGACATCGGCGATGCCGCCTCGGCCCCCAAGGACGTGGACGAGCCCACCGGCACGCAGCCCGCCGCCCCCGCCGAGGGCAGCAAACCCGCCGGCGGCTATGCCGGCGAGGAACAGGTTGCCAGGTCGCCCGAGGGCGGCAAGGACGTGACCCCCGCCCCCGCCGCGCCCGAAGGCGCGGACGGCAAGCGCATCTTCGCCTCGCCGCTCGCCCGCCGCATTGCGGCGGACAAGGGGCTGGACCTGGCGCAGATCAAGGGCTCCGGCCCCAAGGGCCGCATCGTCAAGGCCGATGTCGAGGATGCGAAACCCGCCGCCGCGCAGAAGGCCGAAGCCAAGCCCGCGGAAAAACCCGCTCCCGCCACCGGCGCCGCCATGGCGGCCGGCCCCGGCTACGAGCAGGTCCTGCGCATGTACGAAGGCCGCGACTACGAGGAGATCAAGCTCGACGGCATGCGCCGCACCGTCGCCGCCCGCCTGACAGAGGCGAAGCAGACGATCCCGCATTTCTACCTGCGCCGCGACATCCATCTCGACGCGCTGCTGAAATTCCGCAGCCAGCTCAACAAGCAGCTGGAGCAGCGCGGCGTGAAACTGTCGGTCAACGACTTCATCATCAAGGCCTGCGCCAATGCCCTGCAAGCGGTGCCCGACGCCAACGCCGTCTGGGCCGGCGACCGGATCTTCAAGCTGACGCCGTCCGACGTGGCCGTGGCCGTGGCGGTCGAGGGCGGGCTGTTCACGCCGGTCCTGAAGGACGCGCATCAAAAGACCCTGTCGGCGCTGTCCGCCGAGATGAAGGATCTCGCCGCCCGCGCCCGCGACCGCAAGCTGGCGCCGCATGAATATGTCGGCGGCTCCTTCGCGGTCTCCAACCTCGGCATGTTCGGCATCGACAATTTCGACGCCGTCATCAACCCGCCGCACGGCGCGATCCTTGCCGTCGGCGCGGGCGCGAAAAAGCCGGTGGTGAATGCCGAGGGCGAGATCGAGGTCGCCACGATCATGTCCACCACGCTTTCGGTGGATCACCGGGTGATCGACGGCGCGCTGGGCGCGGAACTTCTGGCCGCGATCAAGGACAACCTGGAAAACCCGGTGGCGATGCTGGCCTGACCCGGCCGTATCCGTCCGCGCGACTTGATCCAGAACAATGCGGCCTTCGCCTCTCCGGGCGAAGGTCGCGCCGATTCTGGAACCGGAAAGATCGGCACATGACAATGGACTGGAAAGCTCAGCTCAACGAAACCCGCGGCGTCCTCGGGGACTTCCGCAGCACTCACCCGAAGGCCGCCAAGGGCTTCACCGCGATGCATCAGGGCGGCATGGCAGAGGGCGCGGTGGATGTGAAGCACAAGGAACTGATCGCGCTGGGCATCGGCATCGTCCGGCAATGCATCGACTGCATCGGCTTTCACGTCGAGGCGGCGGCCAAGGCCGGCGCCACCCGCGACGAGATCGCCGAATGCGTCGGCGTGGCGATCGTGATGGGCGGCGGGCCGGCCTACATGTACGGCGCCAAGGCGCTGCAGGCCTACGACCAGCTGATCGGCGGCTGACGCCCTACATGTCCCGCATATGGCTGCCGCTCAGCAGGTGGTCCATCATCACCGACGGCTGATCGCAACCGGCCTCGCCCACGACCTTGGCGGGCACCCCCGCCACGGTCGATTTCTTCGGCACGTCCTGCAACACGACCGAGCCGGCGGCGATCTTGCTGCAATGGCCGACGGTGATGTCGCCCAGCACCTTGGCCCCGGCCCCGATCAGAACGCCGCTGCCGATCGTCGGGTGCCGCTTCTGGTCTTCCTTGCCGGTCCCGCCCAGCGTGACCGAATGCAGCATCGACACGTTGTCGCCGACTTCCGCCGTCTCGCCGATCACGATGGAATGGGCATGGTCGATCATGATTCCCCTGCCGATCCGCGCGGCCGGATGGATGTCGACCCCGAACACCTCGGACACCCGCATCTGCACGAAGAACGCCATGTCGTGGCGCCGCTGCTGCCACAGCCAATGCGCCACGCGGTGCGACTGGACCGCCTGGAAGCCCTTGAAATACAGCAGCGGCTGCACGAACCGGTGGCAGGCCGGATCGCGCTCGTAGACCGCGACGATATCGGCCCGCGCCGCCTGCCCCAGCCCGTCATCGGTGCCATAGGCTTCCTCGGCGATCTCGCGCAGGATCTGCTCGGACATCTCGTTCGAGGCAAGTTTAAGCGAGAACCGGTAGGCCAGCGCCCGCTCCAGCGTGGGATGGTGCAGGATCGACGAATGGACCAGCCCGCCAAGGATCGGCTCCCCCGACACGGCCGCCTCGGCCTCTTCGCGAATCCGGCTCCAGACAGGGTCCAGCGCGGCAAGTTTCTCGTGCGTCTTCGCCATGGGTCGATCCTTCCGTTGCCGGGGCTGCATACACCAGATAGGCTTGGCCCGACAAACGCAAAGACGTGAACGCCGACGCCAAGGCCGGGCCCCGCACCGATGGACACCGAAACCGCCGCCCGCTTCCGCGCCATCCTGATGCGGCTTCTGTCCGATCTCGACGCGCAGGACAGCGCCGGCGCCGAGGGGCGCAAACCCGTGCAACTCGACCAGCAATCGGTCGGCCGGCTGTCGCGGATGGACGCGATGCAGCAGCAGGCCATGGCCCGCGCCACCGCCGCCCGCCGCGGCCAGTCGCGCCAGCGCATCGCCGCCGCCCTCGCCCGGCTGGACGAGGGCGAATACGGCTGGTGCACCGAATGCGGCGAGGCGATCCCCGCCGCCCGCCTGGACCTCGACCCCACCCTGCCGACCTGCGTCTCCTGCGCCTCGGGCTGACGGGGTTGGCACTGCGGCCGCGCCCTTGCTACCGGCAATGTCGATCCACCTTCCAGTGGACGCTTGGCGGCAAATCCTCTAGGGTAGCGATAGGTATTACCTTTTCGCGCACAGCCCTCCGGAGGCCACATGGCATCGGCAACGTCCATCAAGCTCGACGACGACATGAAAGGGCGCGTCCGGCATCTCGCCGAAGCCCGAAAGCGCACATCGCACTGGATCATGCGCGAAGCGATCGCGCAATATGTCGAGCGCGAGGAAAAGCGCGAGGCGCTGCGGCGCGACACTCTCGAGGCATGGCAGGAATTTCGGGAAACCGGCCTGCACGCGACCGCTGAAGCCGTCGATCAATGGCTGGCGAGCTGGGGAACCGGCGACGAACGACCCGCCCCTGAATGGCACAAGTGATATTCGCCCCGGCGGCGATTCGGGATCTGCAAAGACTGCGGGACTTCCTGCGCACCAGAAACCCCGATGCCGCGCGGCGGGCCGCCGAGGCGATCCGGCAGGGCGTGGCGATACTCGGCGCACATCCGCGCCTCGGGCGGATGGTGGACGATCTTCCCGAGATGTTCCGCGAATGGCCCATCGACTTCGGCGACAGCGGCTATGTCGTCCGATACCACATCGACGAGGATGCAGTGACGATCCTCGCGATCCGGCACCAGAAAGAGGCCGGGTTCTATTGATCCTTGCGCCTCGGCAAAACGCCCCCCAGGCCCCCTAGCACCGCAGATCCTGCCCCCGCGCCGCCAGCGCCCGCAGCACCAGCGACAGGCACCGGCAATAGTCGGGATCGGACAGGCGCGGCTCGGGCGGCGGATCCTCGGCCAGCGCGGCGGTCATCAGGCTGCCGTCGCCCCAGAACGGATGGTTGCGGCGATGCTCGCGCCGGAACCGCTCCGCCCAGTCCGCCATCCGCAGAAGCCGGCCAAGTGTTTCCTCCCGCAGCGCCTCGGGCGCCTGCCAGATCGTGCGCGCCGCCGCCACCACGTCGGCATGGCACACCGGCCGCAAGCCTCAGACCTCCGGCGGCGTGGCGCTGTAGTAATGCACCGCGATGCGCAGCGTGCCGCCCGCGAAATTGCCGCCCGCCGCCGTCAGCAGCAGCGGCGTGTCCGCGTAATAGGTCACCGGCTGCCCGGTGATCCCCGACACCCACGACCCCTGCGCCAGTCCCAGCCCGCTGCCATAGCGGTCCGGCGCCCCCGCAACCCCCAGATCCCAGCTCGTCAGCCCGCCGCCGAACGCCGTGCGCACCCGCGCCGTCACCGCGAACACCATCGCGTATTGCGGAACGACGGCGGCGGTCGCGGATGTCGCGCCCGGCGCGATCACGTGGTCGAATTCCAGCACCCGGATCGCCGAGACCGCCCGGTTCGGCGACACCGCGACGCCGCCCTCGGCCCAGCCCTGCCCGTCGAAGATCGCGCCGGCATGCCGGTCCGCGATCCAGCCGCGCCAGCCGGTCTGCGGCTGCACGAACACCCAGCCGCCATTCGACCAGATCGCCACCTCGCCGCCATGCCCGTCCCAGGCGTTCACCGCGCCCAGCGGCACCGCCCAGCTTTCGCCGTCATCGCCCGCATTGGGCGGCGTCGCCGTGTCCACCGATTGCAGTACCAGATGGGTCAGCCCGTCAAGCCGTACCAGCGCCTCGTTCACGGTCACATGTTTCTGCGCCTGTGCCGGCTGCAACAGCGGCAGGGCAAGCTGCATCGTTTCATCCATTGATCTCGATCCTCCTGAAGGGGCCCGGCCCGAACCGGGCCGAAACCTGCGCCACGTCGATGAAATAAGTCCCGCTCACCCCGTCGGCGGCGCGCATCGCCGCACTGTAGGCAAAGCGCGCCTCCACGGCGGTCTCCTGCCGCCGCACGCTGCCGCCCTGTACCACCCGCACGAGATAGCGTTCGTCCTGCTCGCCCAAGGGCACCTCGGGCGATTGCCAGCTGTCGCCGTCGATCCGGGTGCGGCGGACCCATGTCACCAGGTCGGTGCCCCCGCCGCCATCGCCATCGCCGTCCCCGGACGAACCCCGCGCACAGCGCAGATGCACCGGCGCATAGGGCCGCAGCCCGATCCCGTCCACCGCCTCGACCAGATGCGTGTAGGACGGATCGTCATAGCCGCGCTGCGCCGGGCCGATCCGGTAATGCCGCGCCAGCCCGCGATCCGGCAGCGCCAGGCCGATCTGCTGCGGCACCCCGTTCAGCAGCACGAAGACGCTGCCCTCCGGCCAGATGTCCGGCATCACCCCGTCGGTCCCCGCCTGCCCGCGCAGCCGCCCGGTCAGCTCCCAGGTGCGATCCCCGACCAGCGCCGCGCCGGTGAACTGGAACACCTCCCAGTTGCCGGTCGACCCGTCGCCGATCGCCGCCGCGTTCGCGCCGCCCAGAACCCGCGCCAGGCTGGCCGAGGCCAGCGTGCCCGACACCAGCCGCACCCGCAAAGGCGCGCCCTGATCGATCACCCCCGGCGCGGCGGCGGGCAGCGCGGTCAGCGTCTCGCCCATCACCGACGCGCCCGCCAGCACCGTGTTCAGCGCATAGCCGTCGTCCCCCGGCGCATGGTAGACCGCGACCGAGCCCGGCCAGGGCCGCGCCGCCGCCGCGACATGCGGCGCATGGGGCACCTCGTCGCCGCGCAGCAGCGGCAGGTCCATCAGCACCGGCCAGACCGGC
This sequence comes from uncultured Paracoccaceae bacterium, assembly GCA_947503765.1. Classification (GTDB taxonomy): domain Bacteria; phylum Pseudomonadota; class Alphaproteobacteria; order Rhodobacterales; family Rhodobacteraceae; genus Psychromarinibacter. The sequence continues at coordinate 69,224 of CANNFA010000011.1, forward strand.
AGCGGCGGCACGAAGGGGCGCGGGCGCACCGCGACCTCCACCGCGTCGGACGGCTCGTAAAGCTCCGGCTCGACGCGCTGTGCGTCGCATATCTGGAACGCGCCCGTCTCCACCCGGTCGATCCGAAAATCGCCGCCCGCCGGCAGCCGCACCACGTCGCCCGCGCCGATCCCGGCGCGCGACGGCGGCAGGGAAAACCGCACCGTGTCGCGCGCCACCCGCGTTTCGGCCAGCCACCGCTCCACGATGCCGCGCGCCTCGATGCGCGACAGCACCAGCGGCAGCTCGGACGCCGACACGCTGCGCGTCGCCTCGTCCGGAAACACCGCCTCCTCGGCGCGGGTCTCGTAATCGCCATCCGCCTCGATGAAACTCAGCCGGATACGCCCGGCCATGTCGGCCTCGGGCGCGCGGGCCATGACGATGTCGGCCTCCGCCTCGGGCGACACGGCCAGCCTTTCGGCATCGATCCGCGCCCCGGCGATGCCGTCGCGGCTCTGGAACACGATGGCGCCGCCGCGCTCCACCGTGTCGAACCCGTAGGCCAGCATCAGGGGCTGCAACGCCGCCCGCCCCGAGCCGGCGCCCGTCGCCACATAACCGCGCGTCAGCCCGTAGAGGCGGCGCGCATCGCAGGCCGCGATCCCGCTGTCGCGGCACAGCTCGGCCGCGATCCCCGCCAGCGACCGGGCCGAGGCCCGCCCGTTCAGCCAGTGACCGCGGAAATAGTTGCCTCCGTCGCTCCACACATCCTCGCGTCCCGGAAAGAACGGATAGGGCCGCGCATCCCAGGCCCAGACATGCGCCCGCGCCATGTCCACCATCGGGCCGCCATAGGCGTCCGAAACCGGGTTGTTGGCCGGATCCGCGTAGTGCGACGTGATCGCCCGCAGGTACTGCATCTGCATGAAATCGTCGCGCCGCCCGGTCGAGAAATGCGGCAGCGCCGATTCCGACGATTTCGGGTCCAGGAACTTGTTCGGCTGGTTCGCCCCTTTGTCGATCGCCGCACAGCCGTATTCGGTGAACCAGAACGGCTTCGATCCCGGCACCCAGGCGCTGGCCGACTGCGTGGGCGAAAAGACATGCGCACCCAGCAGCACCATGTGCCGGCCCGGCGCGCCGTCCCCCGGCCCCACGCGCAGCGGGCAATCCGCGTCGTCATCGGCCCAGACCACGGAAAACCGGCACTCGAACACGCCGCCGCCCAGATCGGCATTGTCCACGCCCGACACGCCATGCGCTCCGCCGCGCACCAGGCTCAGCGCGCCCGGCGCGCCCGCCACCTCCACCGGATCGGCGCCGCTGGCCGCCCCGTCGAAGGGCAGCACGATGCGCACCGTCTGCGCGTCGCCAGCCGCGTAATACACCGCGATTTCGTGCAGGACCTCGGGCGCGGCCTCCAGCCCGGCCGACACCGCCGCCGCATCCGCATCGCCGGCCGTATCGGTCACCCTGGCCGGCGCCCGGAACGCGCCATGCTGCGGACCGGCCCCCGAGGCGGCTACAACCGCACCATTGACCGCGCCCCAGCCCGCAGGCGCAGCCCCGCCATCGAGCACCTGCCCGCGCAGGCCGCCGACCCGCTCGTAATGGGCATTCGACCACCAGCCCTTCAGATCCTTGTAGCGCCAGACCCACGGCTCGTCCCAGTCGCCATCGGTGATCGGCGCGCGCTTCTGGTACGCCCGCGCCTCTTCGTGGGGATAGTACCAGTCGTATCCCTCGCCGCCGGCAATGTTGGCGCGCAGGTAATCGAGGTTGTAGATCGACCCCCAATGCGCATCCGCATGATCCGCGCCGTCGCGCCAATCCGACAGCGGCATGTAATTGTCGATCCCGACGAAATCGATATTCGCATCGCCCCAGAGCGGATCGAGATGGAAATACACGTCCCCCGATCCGTCCTGCGGGTGATAGCCGAAATATTCCGACCAGTCGGCGGCATAGCCGATCTTGCAATCCGGCCCCAGGATCGCGCGCACCTCTGCCGCCAGCAGCCGCAGCGCATCGACCGCCGGGAAGCCCTCCACACCCCGGATCTGCGTCAGCCCGCGCATTTCGGAGCCGATGCAGAACGCCTCCACCCCGCCGGCGGCCGCACACAGATGCGCGTAATGCAGGATGAAGCGGCGGAACGAGAACTCATCCGGCCCCGAATAGGCCACCCCGCCCGCATCCGCGCTGAAATCGCCCGGCTGCGCCGCCCCGAAGAACGCCGCCACCTCGGCCTCCGCCGCCGCGCTTCTGTCGGGCGATCCCGCCTGCCCCGGCGCCGCCGACAGCGTGATGCGTCCGCGCCACGGCAGCGCCGGCTGATCCGCCGCCCCGGTCCACGGATCGGCCAGCCCGTTGCCCGCCATCTGCTCCATAAGGATGAACGGATAGAACGTCACCGCCTGCCCCGCCGCGCGCAGCGCGCCGATCGCCTCGATCACCGCAGCATCCGCCGGCGTGCCGCCATAGACCGGCCGGCTCTGGGCGTCCTGCGGCACCAGCCCGGCCGCATCGCGCGCGATCCCCGACACCCGCCAGGCCATCCCCTCGCCGTCCTGCTCCTTCTGCTCGACCTTGGGCTGCACCGCGCACAGCCCGCAGCGCAGGTCGCTGCCGAACCACGACACGACCAGCGACGTGGCCCGGCAATTCGGAAGCTCCGCCTCCAGCCCGTTCAGCGATACCAGCAGATCGGGCCGCCCGGTCGGCGAGGTCACGTTGGCCGGCCGGCTCACCCCCTTGCCCAGCTTGAAATGCACCGGCGTGGTGGCCAGCGCGTATTCGCCGGTGCCGGGGATCATCGCCACCGCCTGCACCGCGCGGGCCGGGTCCGGCTCGACCCCCGCCAGATCCTCCGGCGCGGGGCGGAACACCTCGAAATTGAGCTGCGGCACCCGGTTGCCGAACTGCCCGAGATCCAGATCCTCCAGCACCACATAGGCCGTGCCGCGATAGGCCGGCGCCTGGCCCGCCCCCTCCACCGCCTCGATCCTGGGGTCGGGCATCTGCGCCTCGGTGCCGTGATAAACGCGCATGTCCAGATCGTCCCAGGCCATTTCCTGCCCGTCCGCCCAGACCCGCCCGACGCCGGAAATCTCGCCCCGGCACAGCGCGATGGCCAGGCTCACGCTGTAGGAATAATCCTTGACCTTCGGCTTTGGCGGCCCGCCCTTGCCGCCGCCCGTGGTGGTCACGCTTTCCTTGAACCGCGTCGCCCAGATCACCTGCCCGGCGACGCGCGCGCGGCCGTGCAGATGCGCCACCGGCGCGCCCTCGCTGGCCCCGGTCAGGCGGAACCGGTCCACCTTGCCGCGCTCCACCGGGTCTGAATTCTGGCCCAGCAGCTTCTGGTCGATCACCCGCCCGATGGTCGCGCCGATCGCGCGGCCCAGGACCGCGGTGGACAGGCCCAGGATGCTGCCGCCGATCGCCTGGCCCGCTGCAAGCCCGGCCGCCGACAAGACGATTGTTGCCATGCCTCAGTTCCTTTCCGGAAATCGAAACCGCGCCACGATCCGCCGCTCCCACGGCGCCGTCAGCGGGCTTTCCACGACGCCATGCCCCGAATAGGCATGAACGAAGGTCGGCAGATCGCCGGCCTCACCCTGTATCCCAAGGTGTTTGGCGATGCCGCCCTCCCGCATCCGGAACAGCAGCACATCGCCCGGCGCCACATCGGCGCGACCCTTTTCCGCCATGTGCCGCGCCGCCGCCCGCCACAGCCGTTCGCGGCGGGCAGGCTCGGACCAGTCGGGCGTGTAGGGCGGCACCGCCTCCGGCTCCGCGCCGTTGAGCTCGCGCCACACGCCCCGGATCAGACCCAGGCAATCGCAGCCCGCGCCCCGCGTCGCCGCCTGGTGGACATAGGGCGTCCCGATCCAGCCGCGCGCCGCCGCCAGCACCGCCGCGCTCACCGCTCCAGGCTCCCGCCGTCATTGGCCGTGTCCGAGGCCGGATAGCTCATCAGCCAATCTTCGCCCGGCACATGAGGAAAGCCGCGAAAGTTGTTGAAGTTGCCGAACTTCAACCGGCATGTCTCGGCCCGCTTGTCGCATCCCGCCTCCAGCCGGATCCGGTCGCCCGTCTCGATCGCGGCCCCCAGCGCCTCCCATGTCTCGACCCGCCGCCCATCGCCGCGCAGCCGGTCGTTCTTGATCAGCGCGACCAGCCCCTCGGCCGGCCCGCTCAGCACAAGCAGCCGCCCCTTCTCGAACCAGCGGTCGTCGAACCCGGCCAGATCGGCAAAGCCGAACAGCTTGCGGTCCTCCACGCGCTCCACCGCAACCTCGGCCGAATAGCCTGCCTGCCCCAGGTCGAACCGGCATTCGCCGTCGCCCAGCACCGCCGAGCACGGCGCCTGATAGACCCTGCCCAGCGGCTGGTTCAGCCCCTCGGCCAGGCTGCGCAGCTCGGCCCGGAACGCGCCCGCCCCGCGCGTCACCTCGCCCAGGCTGCCGCGAAACAGCAGCCTGCGCTGATCCGGCGCGCGCCAGTTCACCAGCCACGCCGTCACCTCGGCGCCATCGAACCGCCCGGCCAGGATATCCGCCTCGCCGATGGCCGCGTCGCTCAGGACGCCCACCGCTTCGGAACTGTCGACCGCCAGCCCGGTGCCGGCCTGGATCGCGGCGGCCGACATGCCGCTGTCGGGCCGGAACGTGTGCCCACCAAAGGCAAGCGGCCGGTCATGGTCGGTAAAGCCGAACGCCGCCCCGTCGCGCCGCACCACCGCCCAGCAGCGGCACAGCGTCGTCGCGCCGCCGTCCAGATGCGCCTGCAAATCCGCCGGAACCGCCATCAGACCCGAACCTCCACGATCGGCACGCTGGGCACGTCGCCGGCCTTGAAACTGGCCACCGACACCTGGATACGGTCGGTATCGAACCGCACCGGCACGTCGAACTCGAAGCCCGCATAGACGATGGCATCGCGGTCCGGCGGGGTCTCGAAGGTGACGATTCCGGTCGCCGTATCGACCTCGAAATCCACGCCCTCGGCCAGCTGCGCGCGCTGCACGCCCACGCGCACGCTGCCCGCCAGCGGCTTGGTCACCGGTCGCACGTAATCCTGCGCGCCGCTGCGATAGGTCTTGCTCAGCGGAAACGTGCGGCGCACCCCGTCGCCGACCCCGATCGCCTGGTCCTCGAAGGCCGGATCGGCCAGCGAGGCGCAGGATTTGTAATCGGCCCAGTCCTTCCAGCGGAACCCGTAGAGCTGCCCCTGCCGCGCCTCGAAGAACGCGATCAGCGTCTCGATATCGTCGAGCGAGCGCATCGCGATCCCCGCATCATAGCGCCGCCGCGCATGTGCCCAGGGCGAATTGCGCTCCTCGAAGCCGTTGGCGAGCGTGACGATCTCGGTGCGCCGCTCGGGGCCCCCGACCGAGCCGAAGCTCAGACTGGCAGGAAACCGTACCTCGTGAAAATCCATCCGTTCTCTCCTCAGCGGTTGCGCTGCCCGCGCGCCAGCGCCCGGCCCATCTGCGCGGCGATCTGGCTCTGGCTGCGGCGGAAGCTCTCCACATCGGGCGTCTGGATGTTCATCACCACGCTGACGGGCCGCCCGCCGCCGCCCGCCCGAACACCCAGACGCCCATCGGCGCCGCGGGCCAGCGGCATGATCGCCTCCGGTCCCGCTTCGCCCATCAACCCCGTTCCGCCGCCGCGCATCGGAAAGGTCACCGGCCCCTTCACCACGCCCCCCGTGGCGAAGGGCACCACCCGCCCTTGGGTGAACGCGCCGCCCTTCTCGAACGGCATGACCCCCTGGATCAGCCCCTCGAGCCCCTGCGCCAAGAGCCCGCCGAAATGGCTGGTGACGGGCCGTATCGCGGCGTTGTAGGCGGCATCCACCATCGATTGCGCCACGCCCTTCAGCGCCTCCGACAGCTTCATCCCGTCAAAGATCAGCCCGTCGAACGCCTTGCGCAGCCCGCGGCTGATCCCGCCCGACAGCACCCGCACCTCGCGGCCCGTATCGGCGATGGTCGCGCCCATTCCGCGCAATTCACCGTCAAAGGCCGCCGCCACCGCGGCCGCGCCGCCCAGCGATTGCTCCAGCGCCTCGATCTGTCCGTCCAGCGCGTCAATCTCGTCCATCGGTTCCTCCATTCGCGTCGGGGAAAGCACGGGCCAGCTCTTCCAGCCTCGCGCGGCCCAGCGGCGCGGCCCCCGCGCCGCCGCCCAGCAGCAGCACCAGCTCCGCCGGTGTCAGCGCCCAGAATTCATGCGGCCGTAGGCCCAGCCCGCGCAGTCCCGCCTGCATCAGCAGCGGCCAGTCGACCCCGCTCACGCCCCGCCTTCGGGCAGGGCAAAGGCGCGCGCCAGCAGCTGCCCCGCCGCCTTCGCCGCGCCGACCGGCCCGCCCTCGATCTCGGCCGACAGCAGGTCGGCCACCTCGCCGCGCCAGCCGCCGCCGCGCAGCCCCGCCACGATCAGCGCCAGCACGTCGCGGGTGGAAAACCGGCCCTGCTCGAACCGCTCGATCATCGCCACCAGCGTGTCCGCCTTCAGCCCGGCCTCCAGTTCCGCCAGCGCGCCCAGCGTCAGCTTCAGCGCATGGCGCTCGCCGCCCACGACAAGCGCCACCTCTCCGGTCCACGGGTTCGCCATGGCTCAAAGCGCCGTGAACGACAGCGCGCCGGCAGAGGCGAGCGACAGCTCGTAGGTCGCCTCGCCGTCATGGCTGCCGCCATATTCGATCGAGGTGACCTGGAACGGCCCCTCCACCACGCCGAAATCGGGGATGATGACCTGAAAGGCCGGGGTTTCGGCGTCAAAGAAGATCTGCCGCGCGCGCTCATCCGTGCCCGCGTCGCGGAAAATCCCCGAACCCGAGATCGCGGCCGACTTGACCCCGGCCCCGCCCAGCAATTCACGCCAGCCACCCTGGCTTTCCAGGCTGGTGACATCGACGCTTTCGGTGTTGAACGAAATCCGCGTGGCGCGCAGCCCCGCGATGGTCTCGAACAGACCGGCCCCGGTCATGTCGAGCTTGATGAGTAGATCCTTGCCGTTCTGGGCAGCCATATCCGTCACTCCAGCTTCTTGTGCAAAATCAGTCGTCCTCGGTGCGGGCGCGGAACCGCAGGTCGATGCGCCGCCCCGTGCCGCGCCGCTCGGCGCGCGCGCTTGCCCGCAGAAAGGTCAGCGACACCAGCCGCCCGCGCTCCAGCGCCAGCGGCGCGTCCACCAGCGCGTCCGACACCGCCGCCGCCGCGGCCTTGGCCGCCAGGAACCCGGCGCCGCCGCTTACCACGCTCACCGTGAAATCGTGCCGCGCGCCGCGCGCGGTGCCGTCGCCGCGCTCGCGCACATCCTCCGCGCCCAGCAGCACGGCAAGACCCGGCACCGGTCCCGGCGGCAGCGCATCATGGACGGCCCCGCCCGTCAGCGCGCCCAGCGCGGGATCCGCGCCCAGCCGCTCGAACACCGCCTTCTGCAAGGCGGCCGCAACCGCGTAACTCATGCCGGAACCTCCTCTTCGCGGGCGAAACAGGTCAGGTAGCGCCCCGCACCATCCGCCTCCGCCACCGCCAGCACGCTGAACACCCGGCCGCCGCCGCGCAGCCGCTGGCCCGCCGCCGGCCGCCGGTTCGACCGCGCCGGCGCCGCGCGCAGCGTGATCCGCCAGGGCACCATGGCCACCGGCACGCCCGCGCTCGCCGCCTCGCGGCCCGTGCCCGCGTCGATCGCCGCCCAGACCTCGCCCAGCGCCTGCCACGAGACGGCGAATCCGCCCGCCCCGTCCGGCACGTGCACGGGCGCCTCCAGCACCAGCCGGCAGGTCGGTTTCGGCCGGCGCCTCATCGTGCGCCCTCCCCGAACAGCCGCACCGTGCGGTAGCGGTCGATCAGCAGGCTGACCCCGAACGGCATCGGCACCTCGCCCGCCAGCACCGCCGACCGGTTCTCGTGGTAATGCGCCGCCAGCAGGAACACCGCCTGCCCCAGATCGGCCGGGATGTCGGACCAGTCCGGTCCGAAGCCGGCAACGAACGTCACCTCCACCTGGCCGTGGATCGGGATCAGCGGCAGATGCAGCGCGGTGGACACCAGCCGCGGCCGCTGGCTGTCCATCTCCAGCCGGTACTTCTCGGGCGGCACCACCGTCTCGCCGCCATGGCGGTCGACGATCTTCACCGCGTCGATCCGCGTCACCGGCGCCACCGGCAGCGCCTGGCGCCCCATCTCGCGCCAGCCGGTCAGCATCCAGCCAAAGGTCCGCTCCAGCAGCACCTTGCCGGTGCGCGCCTCGATCGCCGCCAGCGACGACCGCACATAGCCCTCCAGCACCGAATCCTGCACCCCGTCATCGGAAAACCCGCTGCCCAGCCGCAAATGATCCCTGAATTCCGTCACCGGCAGCGCGTCCGACGGCACCGCGGTCTGTTCAACCAACATCATGGAATGTCTCCGATTTCGCGAACCCGCGTCGCAGGACGCCCGGCTCCACCATCCAGCACGCGCCGCCCTTCGGGGGCGGCGCGCAGCGCCCGCAGGCCCCGCCCCGCCAGCACGGGCGGGGCAGGACCCAGGGGGGCCGTCAGGCCGCGAAGTTCAGCAGCTTGATGGCGTTGAAATCGCTGACATCGCCGCCCACCCGCTTGGTGGCGTAGAACAGCACATGCGGCTTGGCCGAGAACGGATCGCGCAGGATCCGCAGATCCGGCCGCTCCGCGATGGTGTAGCCGGCGGCGAAGTCGCCGAACGCGATCGCCGTCTCGCCATCCGCGATGTCGGGCATGTCCTCGGCGATCAGCACCGGGTAGCCCAGCAGCCGCGCCGGCTCGCCCGCGGCCAGCCCGTCCGACCACAGGAAGCGGCCGTCCCCGTCCTTCAGCTTGCGCACCGCGCCCGCCGTCTTCGAGTTCATCACGAAGCTGCCATTCGCGCGGTAATTCGCACCCAGCGCATAGACCAGATCGACGATCGCATCGGCCGGGGCGACCGCATCGAAATCGCCCGCCGCGCCGGTCTTCACATGGCCGATCTGGCCCCAGCCCGCCGACAGGTTCGGAACGCTCGGATAGGACAGAAAGCCGGTCGGCTTGTCCACGCCGTCGCCGCCGATGAAGGCCGCCGCCTCGGCGCGCGCGAACTTCTCGGCGATGCGCCCGGCCAGCCAGCTTTCCAGGTCGAACGCCGCATCGTCCAGCAGTCGCTGCGACGCCTTGGGCAGCGCGCTCAGCTCGTGCAGCGGGATCGACACCCGCTCGATGTTGGGCGTGCCGGTCTCGGCGGCCGGACCCGCTTCGTTGGCCCAGCCGGCACCGGCATCGGTGGTGTCGATCAGCAGATCGTAGGAGGTCGCCTCGACATGCGCGACGCTGGCCACCTGGCGCAGCGACACGGTGGCGTTCAGAACCGACCGGATCGTCTCCGAGGTCTGCGGATCCACCAGGTAGCCGCCATCGCCGGCCACCGAGCTGTTCATCGCCTTGCCTTCCAGCTCCAGCCCGCGCAGGCCGTCATCGTCGCCGTTGCGCACATAGGCGGCAAAGGCTTTCTGGTGGGGGGCCCCGGTCTCGGCCGCGCCCGCAAGCGCCGGGCGTGCCCGGCTCAGGGATTTCCGATCAAGCATCATCAGTCGCTCTTCCTGCTGTTGAAATTTCGTCGTCATCTCGTCCTGGAACGCGCCCAGGTCCTGCACGAACCCGGCCAGCGCGGCCGTCACCGCCGCCCCCGGCCCGCCGCTGCCCCCGGCCATGTCCGGCGCCAATCCAGGCCCCGATTCAGGCCCGCTCTTCCGCTCGCTCATCGCACCTCTCCTTTCGTTGCCCGCAGATTTCCGGAACGGCCCGCGGCCAGCGTCCGGCGCGCCTCCTGCAAGGCGGCGGCGACACCGCGCAGCAACGCGCCGTCCTCGCCGCCCGCCGTCTCGCCCTTGGTGTGCGCACGCGCGCCCGGCAGCATCGGGAAGGTCACCAGCGACACCTCCCACAGCTCCAGCTGCGACAGGATCCGCCGGCCCTTGCCATCCTTGGCGGCCTTCACCGTCCGGTAACCGATCGACAGCCCGTCGATCGCCCCCGCCGCCAGCAGCGCCGCCGCCTCGCGGCCCGTCGCCACCTCGGTCAGAACCCGGCCGCGCACGAACAGGCCCCGCGCGTCCTCGCGCACCTCGTCCCACACGCCGATCGGCCGGGCCGGATCGTGCTGCCACAGCATCTTGACCCGCCGCCCGTCTTTCGCCAGCGCCGCCAGCGAGGCCGCATAGGCCCCGTGCCCCACCACGTCGCCGCCCTGGTCGCAGGCACCGAACAGCGACGCATAGCCCTCGATCACCGACCCGTCGGTGACGCTCAGCCCCGCGCCCGGCCCCGCGCCCACCCGGCAGAACTTGTGCTCCAGCGCGCCCTCCGGCGCCGCCGCCATCATCCCGTCCATCCGCATCTCCTTGTTGCCGATCCCGCTCATGCCCCGCCCTCCTGCGGCGGCAGCCCCAGCATCGCGCGCTTCTCCGCATCGTTCAGGAACGCGGCATCCGCGATGCGCCGCCAGTGCTGGTCGCGCTCGCCCGCCAGCGCCGGCACCTGGTCGGGATCGACCCGCAGCACCAGCTTCTCGCCCGCGAACCCGCCCAGCCAATGGGCCAGCGCCGCGGCGACCTTTCCGGCAAGCGGCAGCACCGTCAGCCGGTAGAACGCGCGGTGCGCCTCCTGGTAATTGGCATAGGTCGCGTCCCCCGGTATCCCCAGCAGCATCGGCGGCACACCGAAGGCCTGGGCGATCTCGCGCGCGGCATTCTCCTTGGTCTTCTGGAATTCCATGTCCGACGGCGAAAAGCCCATCGGCTTCCAGTCCAGCCCGCCCTCCAGCAGCATCGGCCGCCCGGCATTCGCCGCGCCCTGGTGGTAGGCTTCCATCTCGTGCTGAAGCCGCTCGTACTGATCCGCCGCCAAGGCGCCCTGCCCGTCGGCGCCGCTATAGACGATCGCCCCCGAGGGACGCGCCGCATTGTCCAGCAGCGCCTTGGACCAGCGCGAGGCCGCATTGTGCACGTCCACCGCCTGCGCCGCCGCCTGCATCGGCGAGAACCCGTAATGGTCGTCCTGCGGATGGAAGCTGCGGATGTGGCAGATCGGGGAAATCCCCTCGCCCACGGCAAAGCGGTGCTTGCGCGCGCCCACCGCATATTCGAACGCCACCGGCCAGCCATCGGCCCCCGGCACCACACTCATCCGGTCCGAGCGCAGCACATGCAGCTCCACCGGCAGCCCGGCCGCGCCCGCCACCGCCTCGACATAGCCGTCCCCGCTCAGAAGCACTTGCGCGAACAGCGCCTCCAGCAGCTCCGCGCGCCCCTGCGCCGGGTTCGGCCGCGCCAGAAGGTCGAGCAGCGGATGCACGTCCATCCGCCCGTCCTCGCCCTGGCAGACCAGCGGCAGCGCCGCCGCCGCCTCGGCGATCAGCCGCACCGACCGGAACCCCACCGGGTTGGCCGCGAACCCGGTCCGGGTCAGCGTCGCCGTATCCCTCGGGCTCCAGGCCACGCGCCCGCTGCCCGCCCAGGGCAGAACCCGCCCGCTGGCCGATGCCTTGCGCTCCGGCGCCGCATCCGCGCCCGAACCCGGCCCCGCGCCCCGCTTCAGAAAGTCGAACATCCGCGCCCGCTCCTCTTTTGATCGCATTCGCCAGCGAAAAGGGCCGATGCCTGCCCGGCACCGACCCTTCTTCGGTTTCAAAATATCCCCGCCGGAGGCTCCGGCACCCGCCACGCGCGCCGCCCCCGAACCGCCTGGCGCCGGTTCCGCCGCCCCGGCGTCATCCCCGCCCTATCCCAGCGCGCGCACCCGCGGCCGCCGCCAGGCCGCCGCCGGTCCGATCATCACCTCCTGAAGCGCCCAGACCAGCGCATCCACCCGGTCCGGCGAGCCGGCGCCGGCATAGCCGCGCACGCTCATGGCGCACATCTGGTCCTCCAGCCGGCCCAGCCCGCGCAGGTGCCGCACCCGGCCCTGCTCGTAAAGCGCCGCCGCCGGTTCCGCCCGCGCCACCTTCCCGCGCGAGGCGCGCACCGCCCGGAACGGCACCACCGGGTCCACCTGCCGCACGACGCTTTCCACCAGGTCGCCGCCCTGGTTGACCTCGGCCACCAGCCGGTCCGCGCCCCAGCGTGCCCGCGCCGCGATCGCCGCCTCGGCCCAGCCGCGGGGCGAGGCGGCGGCGACGCTCGCATCCTCCAGCACATAGGCGCACCATTCCTGCGGCGGCCCGTCCAGGACCGCGCCGACCACCACGATGCCGCACTCGTCGGATCCGGCATGCCCGCTCACCGGCGGGTCCACCGCCACCACGATCCGATCGAGGCTCGGTGTCTCGTCCACCCGTGCCGCCTCCAGCGCCGCATGGCGCCACAGCGCGCCCTCGGCATCCTCCAGAAGCTCGCCGTCCAGCTCCTGCCGGCCCAGCCGCGTGCCGGCATAGCGCGCCCGCATCTCGGCCAGGAAGCTGCCCGCCAGATTGGCGCGGTTCGCCTCGGTCGCCGCGCGCGTCACCACCGTGGACGGCAGCCGCAGCAGCGCCTTCAGCGCACCCACGTTGCGCGGCGTGGTCGTGACCACCTGCCGCGGCCGGTCCCCGAGGCGCAGCGCGAATTGCAGCATGTCCCAGGTCTCGCCCGCCTTCTTCCACTTGCCCAGCTCGTCGGCCCAGGCGGCATCGAATTGCGGCCCCCGCAGCCCCTCGGGATCATGCGCCGAGAACGCCTGCGCCACCGCTCCGTTCGGCCAGACCAGCCGCCGCCGCGTCGCCTGCCATTCGGGGCGCCGGTCGGGGGGCGAACAGGCCAGGATGCCGCTGTCGCCGAACACCATCACCTCGCGCACCTGGTCCAGCGTCTCGCCCACCAGCGCCACGCGCCGCGACCGTCCCGGATCGAGCGGCAGCGCGCCCTCGACCTCGGCGCGCACCCATTCGGCCCCGGCGCGGGTCTTGCCCGCGCCGCGCCCGCCCATGATCACCCAGGACCGCCAGTCGCCGTCCGGCGGCAGCTGGTGCTCCAGCGCCCAGAACTCGAACAGATAGGGCAGCGCCAGCAGCGCGCCCTCGTCCAGTTCCGCCAGGAATTCCTCAGCCACCTCGCGCGGCGCGCAGGCGAGCCAGGCGGCGCCCGATCTCAGCGCGGGCCCCGTCGAAATCAATGGCAAAGTCGTGCACGATGCCCGAATGCCGCTTCTGCTGCTCGTAGACACGGGTTCTCTCCGCTAGCAATTGACGCGTCGCCGCCGTCACCCCGGCCGCCGCCTTCGGCATGTCCGGCAACGCGTCCAGTTCCTGTTTCCTGATCTTCTCGGAGATCGCCGCGACCGCCCGCAGCGCCTCGATCAGTTGCTCCTCGGCCAGCTCGACGCATTCGTCGCCCGGCCCGGCGCCGTCCACTCTAATCAATGTCATTTTGTTGAAACCTGCCCCTCGGGAGGCTGGCGGGCCCGAAATAAAAAAGCGGCCCCGAGGAGGTGATCCCCGATGCCGCCGACCCATTTCTTCCAGCCTGCACCTTTTCTACAAAAGACCGCGCGAAAGGTCAAGAAATTTATTGTTTACAATGCGTTACCAGACCGTGCGTTAACACTTCGTCAACCTTCCCGGCCGCCCTGCCAGGCCAGCACCGTCTCGCCGGCGCGGCGGACGAAATCCACGAAGGCGCCCGGCGCCGGCCGGTCGAGCGCGCCTTGCGGCCAGCAAAGAAAGCACTTTTCCGGCGGCGCGGCCCAGCCCGGCAGCACCTCGACCAGCCTTTCCGCCTCCAGATCGGCGCGCAGGTCGGGCTCCGTGCCCTGTCCGATCCCCGCCCCCGCCAGCACCGCCGCGCGCACCAGCCGCGCACTGCCCAGCACCAGCCGCGCCTCGGGGATGCACGGCAGCCGCGCGCCGCCGCGCCGCAGCTCCCAGGGGCGAATCGTCCCGTCCACCCCAGTGCAGCCGATACAGACATGCCGCGACAGCGCGTCGGGATCGGCCGGCAGCCCGTGCGTGTCGCGGTAGGCCGGCGCCGCCACCAGCAGCCGCCGCACCCCGTGGCCCAGCGCCAGACACCCCTCGTGCTCGGCCTCGCTCGCCGCATCCGCGCCCCGCACGGTGAAATCCGCGCCCTCGCGGGCCCCTTCGGTCCCCACCAGCGTCACTTCCACCTCGGGGAACCGCGCCCGGAACGCCAGCACCAGCGGCAGCAGCAGGCTTGCGCAAGTCTCGTCCGGCGCGGCGATGCGCAGGCTTCCCGCAAGGCCCGGCCCGACGCCGCGCGCCGCGTCGAGCGCCGCGTCGATCCGCTCCAGCGCCGGCGACAGCCCGCTCAGCAGCACCCGCCCCTCCTGGGTCAGCCCGACATTGCGGGTGGTGCGGTGCAGCAGGCGCAGGCCCAGCCGCCGCTCCAGCCCCGACACCGCATGGCTGACCGCCGATGGCGACACGTCCAGATCGCGCGCCGCCTTGCGAAAGCTGCCATGCCGCGCGACGGCGGCAAAGGTGTGAAGGGCGGGCAGATCGGACGGCGGCATTGCGGGTCTCTTGCACGGGCGGGACCAGCCTAACGCCGTTCACGCGAAGGCCAAGCGCCGCGCGGGCCTGCCCGTCACGACGCTGTGGACAACGCGCATCGCCGCAAAGATACCGTCAAAATCGCCTTCCGGCACAGGTGCGGGCGCAGACCCTGCGCGCCCGGCACCGCGCGGCGACAGAATCGCCCGCTACTCCTGTGCCGGCTCTTCCGCCGCGCGCTCCGCCTCGATCTCGCGCCAGCGCGCGACGTTTTCGTTATGCTCGGCCAGCGTCCTGGCAAAGGCATGCCCGCCGGTCCCGTCCGCCACGAAGAACACGAAATCGGTCTCGGCCGGGTTCGCCGCCGCCTCCAGGCTGGCGACACCCGGATTGGCGATCGGCGTGGGCGGCAGCCCGTCGATCACATAGGTGTTGTAGGGCGTGCGCCCGCGCAATTCGCTCTGCCGCAGGCCCCGGCCCAGCACGCCGCGCCCGTTCGTGATCCCGTAGATCACCGTCGGGTCGGTCTGCAGCCGCATCCCCTGTTCCAGCCGGTTCACGAAGACCGAGGCGACCTGCGGACGCTCTTCGGCGATACCCGTCTCCTTTTCGACGATCGAGGCAAGGATCACCAGCTCCTCGATCGTGTTAAAGGGCAGATCCTCGGCCCGGTTGCGCCAGGCCTGGTCGATCCGCTCCTCCTGCCGCGCGCGCATCAGCGCCAGCAGGTCGTTGCGATCGTCGCCCTTGCTGACCTCATAGCTGTCGGGCGCCAGGTATCCCTCGGGCGGAATCTCGTCGACGCTGCCGGTCATCACCGCGACCGATTTCAGCCCCTCGACGATCTGCCAGCTTGTCACCCCCTCGGCCAGCGCGATGCGGAACCGGGTGTCGGCCTGGCCCCTCACATCCTCGTAGAGCGCGACCGATTGCGCATCCGGCTCGGCGGTGGGGTCAAAGGCGATCAGCTCGACGAAGCGGTTGGTGTTCGGGTCAAGCTCGCGCACCTGCAACTGCACCCGGTTCACGCCGATCCGATACACGATCTCCGTGCCGCAGGACGACGCGCCGCCACGGGTCAGGATATCGGCGATCTCGGCCATGGTGGCGCCTTCGGGGATCAGCCAGCTTCCGGCCTTGAGCGATCCCGACTTGTCCGAGTAATCGGCCCCGATCCGAAAGATGCGCGCATTCGACACCGCGCCGCGGTCCGACAGATCCTCGGCCACGCCCGCCATGGTCGCGCCGCGGTCCACCTGCAGGCAGATCGCGGCCTCCAGCGGGCCTTCGGCGCGGTATTGCACCTGCCCCCAGCCGACCAGCGCCGCGCCCGCGATCAGCAGCACGATCAGCAGCGTCAGCGCATTGGACGCAACCGATCGCCACATCAGCCGGGCTGCCCCAGCACCAGCGACGCATTGGTGCCGCCAAAGCCGAACGAGTTCGACAGCGCGATCCTGATCTCGCGCTCGCGCTTCGCGTTGGGCGCCAGATCCAGCACCGGCTCCACCGCGGGATTGTCCAGGTTGATGGTCGGCGGCGCCACCTGGTCGCGGATCGCCAGCACCGAAAAGATCGCCTCGATCGCCCCCGCCGCGCCCAGCAGATGCCCGGTCGCCGACTTGGTGGACGACATCGTCGCCTTCGCCGCCTTGTCGCCCAGCAGCCGCTCGACCGAGGCAAGCTCGATCGTGTCGGCCATGGTCGAGGTGCCGTGCGCGTTGATGTAATCCACGTCGCCCGGTGCGATTCCCGCCCGCTCCAGCGCCGCCTTCATCGAGCGGAACCCGCCATCGCCGTCCTCGGACGGGGCGGTGATGTGATAGGCGTCGCCGGACAGGCCGTAGCCCAGGATCTCGGCATAGATGCGCGCGCCGCGCGCCACTGCGTGATCGTAATCCTCCAGCACGACGATGCCCGCGCCCTCGCCCATGACGAACCCGTCGCGGTCCTTGTCATAGGGGCGGCTGGCGGCCTTGGGATCCTCGGCGTATTTGGTGGACAGCGCCTTGCAGGCGTTGAAGCCGGCAATCCCGATCTCGCAGATCGAGCTTTCGGCCCCGCCCGCGATCATCACGTCCGCGTCGCCCCACTGGATCAGCCGCGCCGCGTCGCCGATCGCATGCGCGCCCGACGAACAGGCGGTGACCACCGCGTGGTTCGGCCCCTTGAAGCCATAGCGGATGCCGACCTGCCCCGACACCAGGTTGATCAGCGCGCCGGGAATGAAGAACGGCGACACCCGGCGCGGCCCCTTGGCCGCGATCAGCTGCGTCGTCGCCTCGATGCTCTGCAGGCCGCCGATGCCCGAGCCGATCATCACCCCGGTGCGCAGCCGGTCCTCCTCGGCCTCGGGGGTCCAGCCGGCATCCTTCACCGCCATGTCGGCGGCGGCCATGCCGAACAGGATGAAATCGTCCACCTTGCGGCGTTCCTTCGGCTCCATCCAGTCATCGGCGTTGAACGTGCCGTCCGAGCCGTCGCCCAGCGGCACCTCGCACGCATAAGTTGTCACCACGCGGCTTGCATCGAACTTGGTGATCGGCCCCGCGCCGGACCCGCCGGCCAGGATCCGCGTCCAGGTTTCCTCCACCCCGCAGGCCAGCGGAGTCACCATCCCCAGCCCGGTTACAACCACTCGCCGCATGTCCTGTCCTCACGTCTTTCCGTCGCATCGTGATACACACGGGCCCTGCCCGGGGGCAAGGCCCGCAATGCGCGGAACACCGCCGCGCAAAATGGAAAGGGCGCCCGGTTGGGGGCGCCCATCACGTTGATTTCCCGGAAGATCGGGATCAGTCGGTGTTCTGCGAGATGAACGAGACCGCATCGCCGAAGGTCTGGATCGTCTCCGCGGCGTCATCGGGAATCTCGATGCCGAACTCTTCCTCGAACGCCATGACCAGTTCCACGGTATCCAGCGAATCCGCGCCCAGATCGTCGATGAAAGAGGCGGATTCGGTCACCTTTTCCTCTTCCACGCCCAGGTGCTCCACAACGATCTTTCTAACGCGCTTTTCGACGTCGTCGCTCATCTTCGTTCCTCGTTTTCTACTCGGGGTCCGCACCCGTATGTCTTCATTGTCCCGTGCGGCCGCCCTTGTCCGTTCTGGGCGCACCTGCGGCGTGCGGCATCGGGGGCCACGGGTGAAATTGTGCGCCGCCTATAACACAACGACGAACAGTCGCAACTGCTTTATAAGGAACCGCGAATGTCCGTCAATACATCGCCATGCCGCCGTTGACATGCAAGGTCGCGCCGGTGACATAGCCCGCCTCGGGGCTGGCAAGGTACAAAACCGCCGCGGCGATTTCGCCCGGATCGCCCATCCGCCCGGCGGGCACGCGGCCCAGGATGGCGGTCTTCTGGTCGTCCGTCAGCGCATCGGTCATCGCCGTGGTCACGAAGCCGGGGGCGACCACGTTCGCGGTGACGCCGCGGCTGGCGACCTCCTGGGCCAGCGCCTTGGTCATGCCGACCAGCCCGGCCTTGGCGGCGGAATAATTGCCCTGGCCGGGATTGCCCGACGCGCCGACCACCGAGCCGATGCTGACGATCCGGCCCCAGCGCGCCTTCATCATGCCGCGCAGGCAGGCGCGGGTCAGGCGCATGGTCGCCGTCAGGTTGACCTCCAGCACGCTGTCCCATTCGTCGTCGGTCATGCGCATGAACAGGTTGTCGCGGGTGATGCCGGCATTGTTCACCAGGATGTCGACACCGCCCAGCGCCTCGGCCGCGCGTTTCGGCAGGCCGGCGACCGCATCCCGGTCCGACAGATCGCAGGCCAGCACATGCGCGCGCGCGCCCAGCTCGGCGGCCAGCGCCTCCAGCGGGGCGGTGCGCGTGCCCGACAGGCCCACGCTGGCCCCCGCGCCATGCAGCGCCCGCGCGATCTCGCCGCCGATACCGCCCGAAGCGCCGGTGATCAGCGCCGCCTTGCCCGTCAGATCGAACATTGCCTTCCTTTCGATGTCTTGTCCCGCCCCCGCGATAGCAGCGCCGCGCGCGATGGGCAAATACTAGCGCGCCGCCAGACCCCGGCGCGAACGCCCTTGGGCGGGCGTTGGTCGCCCCACCATCATATCTCGCGGATCGCCTTTCAGCTTTGCCGCATGGCACGCGGCCAGACCCCGACGCGAACGCCCCTGGGCGGGCGCTGGCGTGACCTGCGGAGGCTGCGATTTATCCCGGCCTTCCCGCATGACAGGGGTACGGAGTGGGACGTCGACCATGCGCCCGCCCACCCGGAGGGGCGGGCGCGGCGGGGGCTGGCCGCCTCCGCCACCATATTCGCGCGGCATCGCTTTCCTTCGCCGGAACAGCGCCGCAGGCGCCGGGCGAGCGCCTGCCCGCCCCGACGGGTAGGCGCTTTGGCCACTGGCGCGCACCGAAAAGATGATTGAGGGACCTGGCCACCATAAATCGCACAGCCTCACCGTCCCGGCGCCCACCCGCGGGCAGGCGCTCGCCCGACGCCCCCGCAACCGTCCGCACTGGATCTCCCCCCGCTGCTGCGGCTATCTGGCGGCATGGACAAAGCGCCCCTGATCTACCCGACCGCCGACGACTGGCTTGCCGCACCGCACAAGAGGGTGCTGCTGTTCGGCATGTCCGGGCTGGGCAAGACCCACCTGTCGACCCTTCTGCGCGATGCCGGCGACTGGTTCCACTATTCGGTCGATTACCGGATCGGCACCCGCTACATGGGCGAGCACATCGCCGACAACGCGAAACGCCACGCGATGCAGGTGCCGTTCCTGCGCGATCTGCTGCTGTCCGATTCGATCTATATCGGCTCCAACATCACCTTCGACAATCTCGCGCCGCTGTCGTCCTATCTCGGCAAGCCGGGCGATCCGGCGAAGGGCGGGCTGCCGTTCGACGAATACATGACCCGTCAGGATCAGCACCGCGCCGGAGAGATCGGCGCACTTCTGGATACCGGGTATTTCATCGATCGCGCGATGGACATCTACGGCTACCCGCATTTCGTCTGCGATTCGGGCGGCTCGATCTGCGAGGTGGTGGACCCGGGCGATCCCGCCGACCCGGTGCTGACCGCGCTGGCCGCGCGCACGCTGATGGTCTGGATCCAGGGGACCGAGGCGCATACCGCCGAGCTGGTGCGCCGCTTCGACCGCGCGCCGAAGCCGATGTATTACCAGCCCGATTTCCTGCACGCCGCCTGGGACGCCTATCGCGCGGAAACCGGCGGGGCGGCGGACGCCATCGACCCCGACGCCTTCGTGCGCTGGACCTATGCGCGCGCGCTGGCGCACCGGCAGCCGCGCTATGCCGCCATGGCGCGGGGCTGGGGCGTGTCGGTCTGCGCCGACGCCGTCGCGGCGGTCAAAAGCGCGGCGGACTTCGACGCGCTCATCGCCCGCGCCCTTGAGCAGCCCTGACACAGCCGCTATCTGACCCGCTCCACCCATTTTTCCGGGAAATCCGCACATGCCCATCACCCTGCCATCCGACCTGCCCGCCTATGACGTCCTGGCGCGCGAGGGCGTGATGGTCATGCCCGAGGTGCAGGCCGCACGGCAGGACATCCGGCCCTTGCGGATCGCGCTGCTGAACCTGATGCCCAAGAAGATCCAGACCGAGATCCAGTTCTCGCGCCTGATCGGGGCGACGCCGCTGCAGATCGACCTGCACCTGATCCGCATGAGTGAGCACAAGACGCGCAACACCGCGGCCGAGCACATGGAAACCTTCTACCGCCCGTTCCAGGCGGTCCGCGACGAAAAGTTCGACGGCCTGATCGTCACCGGCGCCCCGATCGAGCATCTCCCCTACGAGGAGGTGACCTATTGGGACGAGCTGACCCAGGTGTTCGACTGGACGCGGACCAACGTGCATTCCACCTTCGGCGTGTGCTGGGGCGGCATGGCGCTGCTGCGGCATTTCTGGGGGGTGGAAAAGCACATGCTGGCCCGCAAGGCGTTCGGCTGCTATTCGCACCAGAACCTCGCGCCGACCTCGCATTACCTGCGCGGCTTTTCGGACGAATGCACCATCCCCGTCAGCCGCTGGACCGAGATCCGGCAATCGGACATCGACGATGTGCCCGAGCTTTCGACGCTGCTGGGCTCGGAAAAGGTCGGCCCCTGCCTGATCGAGGCGCCGGCGCACCGGACGCTGGTGATCCTCAACCACCTCGAATACGACAGCGGCACCCTGAAAGAGGAATACGACCGCGACGTGGCGTCGGGCGGGCCGATCACGCTGCCGGTCAACTACTTTCCGGGTGACGATCCCGCGATGACCCCGCGCAACCGCTGGCGAAGCCACGCGCATCTTCTATATGGCAACTGGATCAACGAGATTTATCAGTCCACGCCCTATGATCTTCGCCAGATTGGCAGCTAGCATTGTCCTGTCCGCCGCCGTCCTCGCCGGCTGCGGCGCGGCGGTGGACCGGCGCGCGGCCCTGAGCGAGGCGCGCGCCGAGGCCGAATATCCCCCGATCGGCCGCTTCGTCGAGGTGGACGGCCGCCGCGTGCATGTCGTGGTCGAAGGCACCGGCCCCGATCTCGTTCTGATCCACGGCGCCAGCGGCAATGCGCGCGATTTCACCTTTTCCTTCGTGGACAAGGTCAAGGACAGGTTTCGCGTGCTGGCCTTCGACCGGCCCGGCCTCGGCTACACCGACCGCGCGTCGGACCGCTACGGCGGCGCGCTGAACACCGCCGCCGAAAGCCCCGCCGAACAGGCCCGGATGCTTCAGGCCGCCGCGGCGCAGCTTGGCGCGACACGGCCGATCGTGCTGGGGCAATCCTATGGCGGCGCGGTGGCGCTGGCCTGGGCGCTGGAGCGGCCCGAAAACGTCGCCGGCCTCGTCATCGTGTCCGGCGCGTCAGAGCCCTGGCCGGGCCAGCTTGCGCCGCATTACCCGATTCTCGCCACCGGGTTCGGCGGCGCCGCGCTGGTGCCGCTGGTCACCGCCGCGCTGCCCACGAACCGCGCCGCGCTGTCGCTGGCCGCGATCTTTGCGCCGCAGGCCCCGCCCGAAGGCTATGCCGAATATGTCGGCATCGGCCTGGCCACGAGGCGCGAGACGCTGCGCGCCAATTTCCGGCAGGTCACGCAGCTCAAGGACCATCTCAAGGAGATGTCCAGACGCTATGGCGAGATCGCCGTGCCGGTCGAGATCATCCACGGCACCGCCGACAGCGTGGTGGATTTCGACATCCATTCCAGGGTGCTGGCGGAGCAGTTGCCGAATGCCCGGCTGACCGCCCTGCCCGGCATCGGTCACATGCCGCACCATTCCGCCGAAACGGCGGTGATCGCGGTGCTGGACCGGCTGACCCGCGCGCTTCGATTGCACCCGGCGCGCGAATAGCCATACTGCCCGGGCAGATGTGAACGAGGTTGACATGTCCCTGCCCTTCGACGGCGCGATCGGCGACTATTTCCGCAACACGGCCCCGGATGCGGTGCGCGCCGCGATAAAGGCAAGCGGCGGCAAGACGGTGCTGGATGCCGACTATCCCTATGATGCGCGGATGGACAAGGACGCCTACGGCGACGCGCTGGACGCGCTGCAACGCGAACTGGTGAAGCTTCAGGCAGACGTGAAGGCCACCGGCAGGCGGGTCGTCGTGGTGTTCGAGGGGCGCGACGCCGCCGGCAAGGGCGGCACCATCGCGCGGTTCCGCATGAACCTGAACCCGCGCGTCGCCCGCGTCGCGGCGCTGCCCAAACCGTCCAGCCGCGAGCGCGGCCAGTGGTATTTCCAGCGCTATGTCGACCATCTGCCCTCGGAAGGGGAAATCGTGCTTTTCGACCGCTCGTGGTACAATCGCGGCGTGGTCGAGAAGGTGTTCGGCTTCTGCACCGATGCCGAGCGCGAGCGGTTCTTTCACCAGGTCCCGGAATTCGAGGACATGCTGGTGCATGAAGGCATCCACTTCGTGAAGCTCTGGCTGAACGTGGGCCGCGCCGAACAGCTGCGCCGGTTCCTCAAGCGCGAGGAAGACCCGCTCAAGCAATGGAAAATCTCGCGCATCGACGTCGAGGGGCTGGACAAGTGGGACGCCTACACCGCCGCCATCGGCGAGACGCTGCACCGCAGCCATACCGAGATCGCGCCGTGGACCATCGTGCGCTCGGACGACAAGCGGCGCGCGCGCATCGCGGCGATCCGCGCGGTGCTGTGCGGCATCGGCTATGACGGCAAGTGCGGCGACGCCGCCTGCCTGCCCGACCCGCAGATCTGCGGGGGGCCGGGCCTCTGGAATGGCTAAGCGCGGCTATCACCACGGCAACCTACGCCAGGCGCTGATCGACGCCGCGCTGAAGCTGATCGAGGCGCGCGGCCCCGCCGGCTTCACCCTGTCCGAGGCCGCGAAACAGGCCGGTGTGACCCCCGCCGCCGTCTACCGCCATTTCGAGGGCCGCGAAGACCTGATCGCCGAGGCCGCGCGGCAGGGCTACGCGATCTTCGCCGACGTGATGGATTACGCCTACCAGTCCGGCCAACCCTCGGCGCTGGCCTCGTTCGAGGCGACGGGCCGCGCCTATATCGCCTTCGCCCGCAAATATCCCGGCCATTACATCGCCATGTTCGAAAGCGGCGTGTCGGTGAACCGCACCCCCGACCTGGCCCATGCCGCGCTGCGTGCCAATTCCGTGCTGGAACGCGCCGCGGCCGACCTGTCGCGGCACATCCCGCCGGAAAAACGCCCGCCCGCCGCGATGTTCTCGGCCCATATCTGGGCGATGAGCCATGGCGTGGTCGAACTGTTCGCGCGCGGCGCGGCCGGCTCGCGCGCGCCGTTCCCGGCCGAGGAATTGCTGGAGGCAGGGATCGGCATCTACCTGCGCGGGCTGGGGCTGGTCGCGCCCGACTCGTGATCAGGGCGCCGCGCCATCTACCCGATCAGCCGCGAGATGTAGGGCGGCAGGGCAAAGGCGCCTTGATGAACCTCGGGCGTGTAATGGTCGGTGGCGATCCCGGCGGCCTTGAACCGGTCCTGCAAGGTCGCAAGGTCGGTCTGACGCGCCTTGCCGTCGGTGCCCCAGCCGAACGCCATCGGCCCGCCCGAATAGGTCGGGATCGTGGCGATGTAGCAGCCCGCATCGCGGAAAAGCGCGCGGAAGGCGCGCATCGTGTTCGACAATTCATCGCCTTGCAGGAACGGCACGCCGTTCTGCGTCACCAGGATGCCCGCCGGTGACAGCGCGTTGCGCGCATGGCCGTAGAAGTGGTCGGTGAACAGCACCTCGCCCGGCCCGACCGGATCGGTCGAATCGACGATGATCACATCGTATCCCCCCTCGGTCTCGCGCATGAAGTCGGCGCCGTCCGCGATCACCAGTTCCAGCCGCGGATCGTCGAAGGCGCCGTCCGACAGCCCCGGCAGGTATTCCTTCGAAAACTCGATCACGCCCGCGTCGATCTCGACCATGGTCAGTTGCCTGACGCTCTGGTGTTGCAGCACCGTCTTCGCCATGCCGCCGTCGCCGCCGCCGACGATCAGCACCCGGCGCGCATCGCCATGCGCGAGGATCGGCACATGCGCCATCATCTCGTGGTAGATGAAATTGTCGCCCTCGGTGGTCTGCACCACGCCGTCCAGCGTCAGGATCCGCCCGAAGGTCGGGTTCTCGATCACCCGCAGCCGCTGCCGCTCTGTCTCGCTGTCGTAAAGCACCCGCGCCTCGCGCAGCGCCTGGGCGTGATCGTCGTGCAGTCTCTCGACGCTCCAGCCGGTCATATCGGTCATATCGCCGGATCCCTTCGATTGTCACTCGCGGCGGAGAATGCGTTCGGCGGGGCGGATGTCAACCCGGCCCTGCCGGCCGTTTGGCATTCCCGCCGCGGCGCGCTAACACGGGCGCCATGACGCGCATTCCCCGCCTTGCCGCCCTGGCCGTGCTGCCGCATCGCGGCCGGGTGCTGCTGGTGCGCCGGGCGCGGCCGCCCGATGCCGGGCTCTGGGGCTATCCGGGCGGACATGTCGAATGGGGCGAGACCGCCTTTGCCGCCGCCGAGCGCGAGATGGCCGAGGAAACCGGCGTGACCGCGCGGGCCGAGGCGTGGCTGACCAATCTCGACATCATCCGTCAGGCGGACGGCGCGGTGACGCATCATTTCCTGCTGGCGGCGGTGCTGTGCCGCTATGTCGGCGGAACGCCGGTGGCCGCCGACGACGCGGCCGAGGCGGAATGGGTGACCTTCGTGGACGTGGAAAACGGCGCGCGGCCCATGAGCCGCGACGTGGCGGCGGTGCTGCGGCTGGCGATTGCGCGGTAGGCTGGCATCCCGGCCATGTCCCACCCCTGAACATGCAGCGCGCGGCCAGACCCCGCCGCGGCCGCCCCTGGGTGGGCGCCGGCGCGACTGTCGAGCGGCGCGCTTTATCCCGGCCTTCCCGCATGACAGGGGTTCGGTGCGGGACGTCCGACCATGCGCCCGCCCACCGGGAGGGGCGGCCGCGGCGGGGGCTGGTCGCCCCCGCCACCACTGCTCGCAGCTTGTCCTTCACCTGCGACGTTCGGAGCGCGGCCAGCCCACGTCGTGCCCGCCCCTGGGCGGGCGCTGGCGCGACATTCAAACGGGGCGCTTCATCCCCGCCTTCCCGCAAAACGACCGTTCGGCGCGGGCCATCGACCACGCGCCCGCCCACCCGAAGGGGCGGGCACGGCGGGGGCTGGTCGCCCCCGCCAGACAGCTCACAGGTCATTTTCGAAACATTGAAACAAATGGCGACCAGACGCCGACGAGACCGCCCTGGGCAAGAGCCGGCGCGGCGCAGGCTGGTCGCCCCCGCCGTCAAGGCCCCGGCGTCCCTAGCCTTCCGTCACCAGCCCGTCGCCGCGCAGCAATTCCTTCACCCGCACATCCGCCGTCTCGAAGGCGCGGGCCAGAACGTCCACCGCGCGCCACGGCTCGGCATCGCCGCACATGAACACGTCGAACGCGCCGTAGCCGATCTCCGGCCAGGTGTGCACGCTGATATGGCTCTCGGCCAGCACGGCGACGCCGCTGACCCCCTGGGGAGAGAACTTGTGCGTGTGGATGTGCAGCAGCGTGGCGCCGCATTCCTCCACGCAGTCGCGGAATGCGCGCTGTATGCGCGCCTCGTCGTCCAGCCCGGTGCCGTCCACCACCTCGATGATGAGATGGGTACCCGCGAAGACCCGGCCATCCTTGCGGATGAAGTGATCCTCGCGGTCCGCGTCCAGCACGTCGCGGTCGATGATGGTGTCGCAAATGTCCGCATCGCGGACACGGATGTCTTCCTCTTGGGCGCCTGTCTCCAGACCGATCCCCAGTTGGAAGAGGTGGGCGCCGTCCATGGCACATCCCCTTCTCGCCAGCAGATTGAATCCAGCGGTCCCTTAGCGCCCCCCCACGGCCACGCGGCCGCGAAGTTGGGATCGGTCCCTTGCTCTGTGAGCGGGCATCTAGGGATCGCGGGGGATTCGCGCAAGGGAAAAGTTTGGCCGAATTCGCACCCGCGCGAACGCTGCTGCACGGGGGCAGCGCGCAGGGCCGGCCAAAAGGTCGCAGGCGGCCCCGGATTGACGTGGGTCAATGCAATGCCCTCTTATATGCGTAAGATTGAATATCATTCTGCAGGAGGAGCCACCATGTCCGATGCCATCCGCAACCTGAACCGGCGCGCGCTGCTCGGCCTGGGTGCCGCCGGCGCGGCGCTGGCCGTGCTGCCGGGCGCCGAGACGCACGCCCAGCCGGTCAAGACCAGCGCCCATATCGTCATCCTCGGTGCAGGGGCGGCAGGCACGACACTGGCCAACCGGCTGTCGGACCGGCTGGACGGGGCGAAGATCACCCTGATCGACGGGCGCAAGTCGCACCTCTACCAGCCCGGCTTCACGCTGATCGCGGCGGGTCTGAAACCCGAAGGCTATTCGGTCAGCGACACCGCGGCCTGGCTGCCCAAGGGCGCCGAATGGATCGCCGAGGCGGCGGCCGAGATCGACCCCGAGGCAAAGACCGTCACCACCCAGAGCGGCAAGAGCGTGAGCTACGACTACCTGATCGTCGCCACCGGCCTGGTGCTGGACCACGACGCGATCGAGGGATTCTCGCTCGACCTCGTGGGCCGCGAAGGGATCGGCGCGCTGTATGCCGGGCCGGATTACGCCGCGAAGACGTGGCAGGCGGCCTCGGCCTATATCGACGGGGGCGGCAAGGGGCTGTTCACCCGCCCGGCGACGGAAATGAAATGCGCCGGCGCGCCGCTCAAGCATACCTTCCTGATCGACGACATCGCCCGCACCCGCGGCCAGCGCGGCAAGATGGAAGTCACCTATGCGGCCAACAACAACACCCTGTTCGGCGTGCCCATCGTGTCGGAGAAGGTGCGCACCCTGTTCGGCCAGCGCGGCATCGACGCGGCCTATTCCCATGTCCTGAAGGCGATCGATCCGGGCAAGCGGATCGCCACCTTCACCACGCCGGGCGGCGAGACCGAGATGGATTACGACTATATCCACGTCATCCCGCCGCAGCGCGCGCCGGACGCCGTGCGCAACTCGCCCCTGCCCTGGGCCGACAAGTGGACCGATCAGGGCTGGATGGAGGTGGACAAGCACACGCTCCGCCATGCCCGCTATCCCGAGGTCTTCGCCTGCGGCGACGTCGCCGGCGTGCCCAAGGGCAAGACGGCGGCCAGCGTGAAATGGCAGGCCCCGGTGGTCGAGGATCACCTGGTCGCGCAGATCGCCGGACGCGAGAGCGGCGCGAGCTATGACGGCTACACCTCGTGCCCGCTGATCACGCGGGTCGGGCGCGCGATGCTGATCGAGTTCGACTACAACAACGACCTGGTGCCCAGCTTCCCCGGCGTGATCGCGCCGCTCGAGGAGCTGTGGATCAGCTGGCTGATGAAAGAGGTGGCGCTCAAGGCCACCTACAACGCGATGCTGCGCGGCAAGGCGTGAGGGGAGAGTACCGATGCAGGAACTGACATTCGAGACCATGATCGCGGTGTTCGAGGAGATCTTCGGCCGCTGGCTGTTCTGGCTGATGGTGGCGGCGGCGGCAATCGTCACGCTGCTCTATATCTACGTGCTGATCCGCGACAGGGCGGTGAGCTGGCACAAGTTTCTCTGGGCGCAGGTGTCGATGCCGGTGGGCGCGGCGCTGGCGGTGCTGATCGTGTGGTGGGCCACGCGGTCGGGGCTTCGCGATATCGGCGGGCCGATCGACCTGATCGTGCTTCTGGGCGTGGCCGCGATCGGCGCGGTGGGCGCGGCGATCCTGGTCTATACCGTGCAATCGCTGGTCTGGCCGCCGCAGAACCGCCGCGAAACGCGCCGCTCGGCGGCCACGGGACGGCCCGCGCAAGTGAGGTAAAGTAATACCTTTATTGCAAAGCCCCGTTTTCAAAAGGTTTTCCGGGGCCGCGCGCCCTTGACTGCGGCGCGCAAATGCTTAGAACCCTCTCATCCCGGCGGCGGGTCATCCGCCGCGTCAGCCGATACGAGAGTTCCAAGATGAAAACCTTCACCGCGACGCCTGCGGATATCGACAAGAAGTGGATCCTGATCGACGCCGAGGGCGTCGTTCTGGGCCGCCTCGCCTCGATCGTGGCGATGCGCCTGCGCGGCAAGCACAAGGCCAGCTTCACCCCGTCCATGGACATGGGCGACAACGTCATCATCATCAATGCGGGCAAGGTCCAACTGACCGGCAAGAAGCGCGCCGAAAAGACCTACTGGCGCCATACCGGCCATCCCGGCGGCATCAAGTCGACCACCGCCGAGGCGATCCTCGAGGGCGCCCATCCCGACCGCGTGGTCACGGCGGCCGTCAAGCGGATGCTGCCCGGCACCAAGCTGGCGCGCCAGCAGATGACCAACCTGCGCGTCTATGCCGGCGCCGAACACCCGCACGAGGCGCAATCGCCCGAGGTGCTGGACGTCAAGGCGATGAACAAGAAGAACACACGTACTGGAACGGGGACCGCGTAATGGCCGAACAAGTCAACTCGCTCGAAGAGCTGGGCCAGGTCGCCGAAGGCGCCGCGCCCGCCGTGGAAGAGACGATCAACCGCGAGCCGGTCCGCGACGACCTGGGCCGCTCCTACGCCACCGGCAAGCGCAAGGACGCGGTCGCCCGCGTCTGGATCAAGCCCGGCTCGGGCAAGGTCACCGTGAACGGCAAGGACATGGACGCCTATTTCGCCCGCCCGGTGCTGCAGATGATCCTGCGCCAGCCCTTCACCGTCGCCGGTGTCGACGGCCAGTTCGACGTGCAGGCGACCGTCAAGGGCGGCGGGCTGTCCGGCCAGGCCGGCGCGGTCAAGCACGGCGTGTCCAAGGCGCTGCAGCTCTACGACCCCAGCCTGCGCGGCGCGCTGAAGGCCGCCGGCTTCCTGACCCGCGACAGCCGCGTGGTGGAACGCAAGAAGTTCGGCCGCGCCAAGGCCCGCAAGAGCTTCCAGTTCTCCAAGCGCTGATCGCCGGACATATCCGACGCGGAAACATTCGAAGGGCTCGCCGAAAGGCGGGCCCTTTCTTGTGTGGACGACGATCGAGCGACACGAAGATGCTGCGGATGGTATGCGTCCGGTGTGACCGGGCGTTGACTTTTAGCGTTGGTGCCAGTGCCAGGGTGCGAGTTCGTCGATGCGGTT
>CANNFA010000012.1 GCA_947503765.1 uncultured Paracoccaceae bacterium
ACCGCATCGACGAACTCGCACCCTGGCACTGGCACCAACGCTAAAAGTCAACGCCCGGTCACACCGGACGCATACCCGCCAGTCCTTGAGCCGGGCGAATTTGTTTTCGATTTTGTGCCGCTCGCGATAGCGGCCCGCGTCGCGCGGGATTGGAACCTTGCGGTTTTTGCGCGACGGGATACGTGGTGTAATTCCCTTGTCTTCAACGGCTTCACGATACCAATCCGCATCATAGCCTCGGTCCGCCAGCATGTGTTCGGCATCATAGTAGAATCCCTGTCCGGGGTTTACCGAAACTCGTGGCTGAGAATTTGTGAAACCCACACCAGATCAAGGAATTAGTTCATAAGTCACAGTTTTTTTAATTGGGCAATACGTTGAGAGTCTGACCCAAAGCGCCTCCTTGACGCGAGAAATTCAAAAATACGCAACCTAAAGAAGGCATGCAGTTTTTTGCGTGCTCGGGAGTTTTCGTTTGGGCTCTGAGCGATGCGCAGTTCCGTTCGATCAGAAATAGTTTCTCCGTCTCTAAATTCTGAGAGCACATCTGCTAGAATACCGGCGGATTTCAGCTCTCCTGCCGGGTTGTGCCCGCCCTTCGTAAGCACATGAATATCCAAAGGAATATACCCGCGTGCGAAGAGGGCGTGGTGCATGTCTATTATGCAATTGTCGCCTACTATCAAGCGCGTTCTACATTGAGGTTTATGGGCGATATCGACTACGTTCAAATAGCGCTCTGCCTGAATTTGGTCGATGAGTTTAGGCCATCGATGGTCTGATAGAACATTGCGCGTGTGTCGATCTATAAATACTTGGGGGCCGAAAAGCAAACAGTCTGAAACGTCGGGCACCAAGCGTGAGAACATCAAGGCGGCAAATCCGCCAGCTGAACTGCCCAAAAAAAGTCTTCGGTTGCTCGGTATTGTCTCTAATAATTCGGTTACAAATTCAGCTTTCTCGGGAAGTGTTGCTCCAAAACCGGTCAATGCATGATGGTACCAACCCCGTTTGATGTCTTTAAAGAAGAGTAGATTCATGTTCAAAGGCTTGAGAATCTTGCGAAATTCAAACATTGGTTGACCAACTTGATGGCCAAGCCCTCCGAAGACGGTTAGTGTGATATCGCTGTTTACCTTGTAGAGTTCAAAGTGTTCTCCAGATAAATCTGGTTTTTCAAATGTCATCTATTCTACTCTGAGAGCCCAACCGAAAACTAAGTTGAATGATTTCAGCCATTTTGACGCATGATCAGACGGCGGTTTAAACGTGGCAGCGCCGGTCGCGGAACTCAACCCCTTGGGTGATCTCGGGTAGGTGGTTTTGACCATCCAGTTTGTGCCATATCTTCTGCGCCGATATCATTAGCTTGAAGGCCATGGCCAAGGCATTGAAACGAAGGCTATGACGAGACGTTCTTCAAGATCGTTTCGTGTGTTCTCAGCACGCTGACTGCGTGCGCCTGTGATGGCCGCTTTCTTGGCAACTCGGGCACCTTTAGCGCCAAAAATTCCGCCGTCGGGGTGAAACGGTGAGCAAGTCCATGAGTTGTCTCGTCATCGCGCGGCTCAAGCCAGCCTGCCGCTTCCAAGACGCGCAAATCCTGCCCGCCGATACCCGACGTGAGCGTCGTCGGGGAAATGTTCAGCGGACGGTGGCGCAACATCGCCGCTGCTGCGCGGTGAACCGGCCCGGTGCGTGCTGGTCGTGTCCGCGCGTAAAAGGCAACCAGATGCGCGCGGACGACCATCGTCAGTTCAAAGGCCGTCTCGGCCATTTCGTCCGCCAGGTCGGCTCCCATCTCATACCCAAACCGTTTATTCGCCCCGTGAGCACCAGCGGAGGTGACGAGGGCGCTCAGCGCGGCGTACAGGCGATCCATCAGGAGCGGGAGCGCCGTCACACGGCGACGGACATCGACCGGAAGGTATGATGCCTCTGCATCGTCCACGCAGATTGACGCCAGCACGTCCCTTTGGCTGCGCATATCGGGACCGCCAGCGCGGGGGGGCGCCTGCAAGGCATCAGCGCGGCCCTGAGTGCGGGCTGCCGGGAGCAGCGCCTGGGTTCGTGTGGGGACGGGTCCGGTGGGCAGATAGGTAGGACAGAGCACCGGCCATACGCCGCTCAGGAGCGGGTCAGCGTTGGGGTCGTCCGGCGCGCCCCGTACGGCATAGAGATCGACCAGATACTGGGCCGCCTCTGGCTGGATCGCCATCGCGGCAAGACGGGCTGCCGCAGCGCCAGGGCCGAACAAGCCAATGCGGATCGGCGGATCGCAAGGCAGGGCCCGGAGTGCCGCTGTGAGGCCCGCCTCGCACGCGACAAGGACTGCCAGCAATACGGCGAAGGGCGGCGCGCCAAACGCCTGCGTTGCGCGCTCTGTGGCGCTCAGAAGGCTGCCCGGCAACGTGCAGTATATTGACGCCGCCGTAGGCGGTGGATCGAGCACGCCGAGGATATCGAGCGGCTGGCATTGCGGTGCGCCGCCGAGTACCGGCGGGGGGGTTGACGAGGCGGCGGACCAGCACCAGCGGGGGCTATAAAGACGCGGCACAGCGGGAACGCCACCGCGGGGGGAAAGCGGCGCCGGGTGACTGAATGACCGAAATTCTGCAAGTAGCTGTCGTTCTATATTGTATGTATATTTGTTCTTCTTATGTTCTTTTCCATTCTTTTTTGCAGTCATATGTGAAAAACTAGTCATTCCGTCACCAGTACACTCTTTATCAAGCAAAAACATACCGTTAAGTGGTGACCGAAGGGGTGACTGAAAGGTGACAGAGGTGACGGGAAACCACCGTTGGCGCTTGGCACCCCCCGTCGGTGGAGGACCAAGCCCCGCGGGCGCCGCCACCCAATGTAACTCCCAGTCACCTTTTCGTCTTCTTTGTCATCCGTTTGTCACCCCTTCCGTCACCTTTCCCGGTTCACTTTTTAACCGCACGGAGATGCGTGATGGCGGCGTGTCCGGCGGATTTACCGCGCTTATCTTCACCCACCGTCGGAGGTTCCGCCAAGAGGCGCTCAACTACAAAGCCGCGCGCTGTCTTCATGCGCTTATCCGATAGCCCGTAACGCTCGGCGTTCTCACGAATTGCTTTGGAAAGCGTACGTACAGACCACGTCTTGTGGCCGTTGAGCTCCGCCCAGCGTTTGAAGCCGTCAAGAAGTTCCGCGTTCGTGACGAACCCGCCCACTGACCAGTTGATCGAACCAACGGCATCAGCCTGACTGTCGATGAGGAACTGGAGCACGATGTCTTCCTCTTCGAAATACGTCCGCGTCGCATCGGTGATTGACTGGGGAATTTTTAGGCCCTTCACGCCCCCACCGTCGGCCAGAAATTTGCGTGCACCGTCAATTGCCCAACGTAGGATTTCAGGCCCTTCCGCCGCGATCAGGTTCGTGGCCAGATTTGGGTCTTGCTCATCCGCCGTGAACTGCCGCAGCATCGGCACCAACAGGATACGACGCAGCATCGCCTCTTGAGCGCCGGGGAAGGACGGCAGCGTGTTTGCCGTGAAGATCACCGTTCCGCAGGGCGTGAACGAGAACTCATCTTTGTGCATCTTGCGCGCTGTCATCTTTTCACCGCCAGTTAGGTCCTTCAAAAGCGTTTCATTCCATGAACGCCCCGCGGGCACCTCGCTCGCCAACACGAGGCGTTTTCCGGCAAGCGACGCGATTTCCGTGGGGTGCCGATCTCCATGGCTTTGCATGAAAACCTTCGCCGACGCCGTGGCAGCATATGATCCAGCTAGTCGACCCAAAATATCGCGCAGAACTGATTTACCATTCGCACCGTTACCATAGAGAACGACGAACTTCTGCGGCGACACATCGCCGACTAGCGCGCTGCCAACGGTCCGCTGGATGAACTCGATCATCTCAGCGTCTTTGTTGAATACATCAGCAAGGAAGCGCTCCCAGACGGGCGCTCGCGCCGCGGCTGGGGCTGGTGCGACCGCCGTCGACTCTGTGACCATATCACCCAAAGTGGCTGATCTAATCTCGCCGGTCTTCAGATCGACGACGCCGCCCGGCGTGCCCAAAAGCTCAGGGTCGGCATCAAAGGCATCAACTTCGACAGCAGCGAGATGAACCATGGCCGTCTGCCAGACGGCCTTGAGGCGCGTCTGTGACCGAAGGTTCCTGCGCAGCGCCACCACCTTGCGGTGATCTTCTTTTACTAACTCGCCTTCGCGCAGCTTCTCGTCTGCAGTTTCTAGCACGGCATCACCAACGTCACACAGGAATTCTGACAGGCGACGACGTGCGTCTGTTTCGTCAAGCACGCACCACATGCCTGTATCGGGGTCAAAGCGTCGGATTGAAACATCGCTGGCGCGCACAATCTCCGCTGCACCCCCCTCGCCACCGCCCTCAATGGCGATCCAGGCCTGAGCGAGGCTTGTGTCGTCTGTTTCCACGCTTGCCAGGATGGCACGCTGTTCATCTTTGCGATTGAAGTCTTTCATGTTTTCGTCCCCCCAATCCTGCGTCGGCCGAGCTCACGCAGCGGCGTCCGAATATCGTCGGTGTCTTTTCCGCTCACCCGAATGTGCGCTCTGCCGAGGGCGCGCAGCTGATCATGGCGCTCGGCAGTCGCTTCCCGTCGTCGAGCGAGCCCCTTTTCCACCCGAAGGTGCCGGTCGTCGTCACACTGCGCTTTCCAGGCTTCCAGCGCGGCGCCCGTGTCGCCGCCGTGCTCGAAGTGCACGAAAAGGTCGAAGGCGTCGCCGTACCGCGCTCCACCGGTCGCGCTCTTCGCTCCAAGCCCGCGCTTGGCGTCACTTCCAGATAGGCTGATCCATGTCTCGCCACCGTCGCCGTCGCGATAAACGCGCGTCGCGTAGCTGCCGGATGTTTGGTACGGCGAACGCCAGTGGTTTGTCGGCCAGTGCCCCGATGGATCGGTGGCCTGGACGTATCCGTTGCGCCTGAGAAGCTCATCTAAACGATGCCGGGCGTTGAAGCGAGCGATCAGCGTCGTTCCTGGTCCACGCCGATGCTTCGCCCGCTCAACCGCAGCGTCAGCCACGCGCTGCCTCTCAAGACGCTGGGTCTCCCGCAGGCGAACAATGGGATGGTTGTCCGTCAGGTCGAGCGCAAAATCCGGGTCCTCACCGATTTCAGCTGCGAAGGCCAGATAGCCTTCTCCACCTGGGTCACCATCCGGAGCGTTCGGCAGAAAGGAAATCTGACCGGGCCGCGCCATGGCGTCGTCTGGATCGACCCGCCCGTCACTCGCCTCGCGCACGAGGGCAAAGAGTGCCTTCGCAGTTTCGGCGAAATCCGCACCGGGGAGCGGCTGCTCCAACGGGATGACCACGCGCCAGCGGGGGTTGCGAAAAGACGCGCTCTTTGTCGAGTAGATCAGCGCCACCGCACCGCCAGTCGCTTTGATCACGGCGCGCTCGACCTCCTCAAACGCCAGCGCGCCGCTGTCGATATCGACTATCAACGCGACATATGCACCGCTGGCGACCTGCTCCGCAGCAGCGCGTGATGGCATCGTACTGGGAATGAGCCAGGGGGCCTTGTTCTTCTCGACACAGGGCCAGTCGAACCGTCCTGCGCCGTCTGTGACGCGCATGGCGGCATCAACCAGCTCCTCGTAGATGATCCAGCCGTTCGGCCCACCTTTTACGCCCTCACCGATCACCATTGGCACTGTGAACGGATTATATGCGTCGTCGGCGATGCTGATTGCTGGCTCAGTCATTGTCGCTCTCCGGGTGGCCATACAAAATCTGCGGACAGTGACGCGCGATTGCGGCAATGATCCGGTTCAGCGGCTCACCTTCATCCTGCGCAAGTTTACGCAGATGATCGCGCCCATCAGAACCAGCCATCCCGGTGCCCATGGTGTTGCCGGGCTCGTGCTGGCCGTGGCACAGCCCGATGAGGAGCGGCACGAGGATGTACTCCACCGCCTCCCAAACCGTGTCTGCACTGGCGTTCTTGAACACCAGCGCCAATGCTGCGCGCAGCAAGTCTAAGCGGTGCCCATGGCTTAGGCAGTCTTTTGCTATGCGATCAGCGTAATCGTCGCTGATTTCTGCGGCTGCGGCGGCCCTATAGACTGTGGCGATGGCGCTGCCCAGACGCGGTCCCAACGGCGCACCCGGACCGGGGCGCAACAAGGGTTCAGGCGAAGTCAGCATGGCACGCCGTTCACCGTTCAAGAACCGCTGACGCGGCGTTACGTTCTTTGGTTTGGCCATTTTAGCCTCCTGTCAATTACTTGCTTAGGAGGCGCGTGTCGGCTATCCTGTAGATGCGATCCTCAACGCATCAAGATGTCGACGCGCGCCCCGTTATAGCGGGGCGCGCTTCACGCCACTGAAGTGTCGGACAGTGCGTCCATCCATTCCTGAAGATCGCTCATGCGCCACGCGACGGCGTGCTCACCCAAAGCAACAGGACGCGGGAAGCGGCCGTCAGCGATGTAGCGGTACATCGTAGATTTCGTCATCCCGGTCAGGTGTAGCACTTCCGCTCGGCGTATCAGGCGGTCAGACATCTTGCTTCTCCGTTTTTGAAGATCGTATGAGTCTGAGTGGTGCCAGTTTGGACGCTCTAAAATCTGCGGCCTAACTTCGAAAAAAATTATGTGTCAGGTGTAAATTTTTGTATCAGGCGCCATCGCAGGAGCCCATTCTGGGCAAGATCAGGGCTATCGTTGCCAGATCGGCGATTTCTCAATCTGCGACGATCCGTGTAAAAATTCAACGGAATCCGGTCGCGGATGAATAGAGTATCGATGGCAGATTGCTGCTAACTTGGTTCTATGGATAATCTGCATCTTGCTTAAAATAATTTAAGGCGATGAGGGATCGTATATACAGTCTAATAAATTTTAATTTTGAAATTCTTTTTTTACATAATATTTGCAGTAATAGAAGAAACATTTAAATTATAATTCGTGCCTGTTACGAGGTTCAATAACGATCTCTCCACCACCGCGTGGCGTGATCACTTAATTTGTCCTCCTCTTTACCGGTCCGCAAAAGACGGGTCAGTCGCTGGCTCATGCGCTGAGAGTTCAGTCGGGAGAGTTCGGCCGTGATCATCTGATATCGCGCATGGAGTTCCACCGCCTCGTTGGGCCAGTCATGTGGTACCAAGTCTGGCATTAAAGCTGGACTCAGTTTTGGATCAACCAACACACGCAGTCGCGCCTCGATCAATTCTCGCTCATGGTTTAGGCGAATTCCCTCTGGAGCTTCGGCAAACACGCGGTTAGGGTCATCTCTGCCGCTCATTTTATATTCATTCTTGCAAATTTTTTCAGTCAATCAGTTTCTATCTCAAACAACGAGATGGATATTAATTATCAATCACGATTTTCGTTTGGCGCAGATAAACTTGGCTGCGTATCTCCAGTTTCCTGGCGGCAGCCCAAATAATTCAAGGGTGGATTTTACAGTCTTGCAGTAAGAATTTCTTGGGTCGTGGGCATCACTATCCGCGAACGCCACTCTTGGTATTTCCTCAAGAGGAATACCCTTCTCTATAGTGACTTTGCGCGCGTCGTCGAAGAATTGCGATACCAATCTCGCTACTTCGCGCGAGGCAAGGTTTGCGCCCCCTTTGGCCGAATTTCCTTTGAGCCACTCGTCAATATCTCTTGCCGCGCACTCGAAGTCCTCGGCGGATGACTTGATCCAATCCGGCACACCCGCAACCTCGCTGCGGGCGAGTGCGGCCGCGGTATGTATTTTCAAGCCGGTGACCTCATCCCAGACGAAGGGGAGGGGCCTATGGCTTGAAATGCCCCGCGCCGGACGCAGCGCGTCAACCGCAGCGGCAGCTCGATCAGTAAGTGTGACATCAGTCGGGTTATCTATCCAGCACCTCATGTGACACGCCGCGCTCTCGTGGGCCTTCCGGGCCGCTTTCATGTCATCTCGCCGATTGTTCGATCGCGCGCCGTACAATTCCAGCTTCCAAGTGAGACCGCGAGCATGAATTTTCAGCCACAATTCGACGGCTTCGCGTGGTGCCTCATCTTGCGCCTCGCGCTGATCCGGTGTCCAATGTTCTGAAGGCCCATCCCAAAGAAAGGGCCATCTCGCTCGCGCCAGCGCGTGTGCGAGGATACCGCCTCCCGCGTTCACAAGCACCTCGACCAGGTCGCCATTGAGTGTGTGAGTCGCTCCTGCTTCGCCCAACGGTGGTGGGTTGAAGGGCCACTCCTCGATTTTCTTCGGCGGACGCCCACGCGATGCCATCTCAGTTCTCCACTACAGCTGCGAGCTGGACTACACCGCCCCCGGTGGCTTGCCCTTCAAGGAATTCTGCCCAAGCCGTCATCATGGCGCGCCGTCGCTCAAGCATATCGGAACGGCGATAGGCGCGCTCGACGGCGCTACCAACGTCATGCGCGAGCGCCATTTCTGCCATATCGCGCGGATAGCCACGCTCAGCCGTCCAATCGCGGAAGGTCGAGCGCAGGCCATGGGGCACTGCCGGGCGGCCGGACGTGCGGTCCAGCCACCCATCGCGCCCAGCGTTGACTTCAGCCTCATGCATCCGCCGCATGACCGCGGAAAGCGACATGTCAGAGAGGACGCCACCGCGGGGTGCACGAAACACGGGGCACCTACCGTCAGCAGGATCAGCGTCAGGAGCCTGCGCCATGCGCTCCAATAATGAAAGAGCGGGCGCAGAAAGCGCTACGCGGTGCTCACGACGCGCCTTCATGCGGTCGGCTGGCACGGTCCAGATGCCTGCGTCCAGATCGACCTCAGCCCAAGTCATTCCCCGCACCTCACCGGAACGAGCGGCGGTGAGGACAAGAAATTCAACCGCCCGCGCCGCCGTGCCGTTGCGGTCCCGCAGTGCCGCAAACCAGGCCGATGCATCAGAGCTTACCAAGGCCGGGTGGTGAACCGTTTTGGCGACACGCTGAGGTTTCGGAAGCATCTCCGACAGATTGCCTTTCCAACGCGCCGCGTTCTCACCCTCGCGATGTCCGGCCGCCGTTGCCCAGGAAAGGATAGCTTCGATACGCCCGCGCAGCCGCGATGCCGTCTCGGTCTTCTCTGTCCAGATCGGTTGCAGTACGCGGAGCACGTCTGCCGTACTCACCTGACCGACGGGAAGTGAGCCGAGGACCGGCAGCGCATACGTGTCGAGCGTGCTGCGCCATTGCTTGCGGTGTTTGTCGGAGCGGAACTCCGACGACTTGGCAGCGATGGCTTGCTCCGCCGCGGTGGCGAAGGTCATGAACGCACGCGCGTTGCGACGAAGGGCAACGGGATCGCCACCGGCTTGCGCAATACGCATGTTCTCAAGCGCCGCGTCGCGCGCAGCGGCCAAGGTGATCACCGGCGGCGTGCCCAAGCCGATCTCACGCCGCCGCCCCGAGATGACGATGCGCTGCACCCAGCGGCGACTTCCGGACGGTTCGACGCGTAGCAGCAGCCCAAGTCCGCCACCGTCGTGGTATTTCCCCGGCTCGCGAACCGTGCGTACGAAGGCTGCGCTGAGCGGCTTGCCTATCCTCGGCTTGGCGTCTGCACTCGACATTCCTGTCCCCCTTGCTGTCCCCCACAAAGTAGGGGAATACACGGAACTCTACAAGCCTCCTTGGGACGGGTGATCGTACGATGTTCTTGATATAATGAGTACTTTGAGATCGCTCGGGAACGTGTGGGAATGAAGCATGGCTGCCTGTCTCTCCGCCAGACGGATACTTTAATCCGGAAGTGCTGCGCAAAAGCCGCCGCTCTGCGCCACGCCGGAGCCGAGGGCGAGGAGGGGCGGCGCGGCATAGGGATTGGGCATCGTCAGGCGAAGGTCGAGCAGGATGAGCGAAGCCAGCAGCGCCATCGCCGCCAATGCGGTCACGCGCCGGTTCATGTGCGCGCCTCCAGGCCCAGCCGTGGTCTGAGGCCGATACCGACCCAGGACCCGGCGAAGGCGGCCGCGAACCAGACCCAACCATGCAGGCTGCCGGTCGATATGCCGGAAAAGAAGGCGCCCACGTTGCAGCCGAAGGCGAGCCGCGACGAGTAGCCAAGCAGCAGGCCCGCCACCATTGTCGCCGCCCAGGCGCGGGCGGGAAGGCGCGGCAGCAGGGCGGACAGGCCTCCTTTCCGCCAGGTCGCCACCAGAAAGGCCCCCGCGAGCAGGCCGAAATTGGTCAGCGAGGTATAGTCGGTCAGGATGCTCTCACCCAGCCGGGCGGCGCTGCCCGGCGCAGACCAGAAGCCGGAGCCGCTCAGATCCACGCCGGCGGCTACCGCACCCTTGGCGACCCACAGGCCCAGCCCGTAGACCACGCCCCAGGGCTGGCCGGCAACGACGAGATTGGCAATGGCCAGCGCGGCCAGGAACAGCGCCGCCGCGATCAGCCGCATCGGCAGCCGCCGCGTGCCCGGCGCCGCGCGCCAAAGCAGGAAGGCCGCCACCGCGCCGATCAGCGCAAGCGTGACCGCCAGACCTGCAGGGCCCTGCAGGACGATGATCGGCAGTGCGCCGAGATCCGTCCACCACAGCAGGTGATAGGCACCGAAAAAGCTGCCGATCGCGAAAAAGGGCAGCGCCAGCAGGCCGACGGGGTTGCCGCTGCCGGCATTCACCAGCGTGCCGGACCCGCATCCGAGCACCACCTGCATCGCCGCGCCGAAAACGAACGCACCGCCGGCCATCGCCCAACCCACCGGGGCCGCGGCCCCGACCAGTTCGCCCGAATGGCTTTGCAGCAGCGGCAGGGCGACGATCGCGACCAGCGCGATCGCCAGAAGCTGGGCGAGGAGGCCGGCCGGGTCGCGCCGCGTGATCATCGCGCGCCACGGCCCCGCAAAGCCGAAGCGCAACCCTTCCAGCACGATGCCGATGCCAAGCCCGATGCCAAGCATCAGGCCAAAGCGCGCGCCCGCCAGAACCGCGACCGCGCCCACGGCGCCAAGCCCGGCGGCCACGATGACGCCTCGCCCGAGCGCCCGGCTCGTGCCATGCCCATCGCGGCCTGGGTCGATGATCGCCGTCATCAGTTGGCCAGGACCTGGTTGACCAGGTTCCGCAACAGGCCCGGCGTGTTCGCCATCTCGTGATCGGTCCGGGAATATCCGACCATGGATTCGGGGTAGAGCTTCACGTTCTCGATGCCGGCCAATTCGGACAGGGCGAACCAGTTCGTTGCCGCCCAGTGCCCGGTATTGCAGTAGGATACGATCTCCTGGCCCGGCGTCACGCCGAGGGCCTCGGCGATCCTGGCGGCGGATGCGCTATCGACCAATGTCGTGCCCTCCTCGAAAAAGGACGAATGCACGAGGTTCACCCCGCCCGGCAGCGTTCCGGGCCTTGCGGCGGCCGGATGCGCCTTGTCCCCGTTGAAGAAACTTGCGGGCCGCGCGTCGATCAGAACCGCCTGCTGGCGGCCCTCCACGACCTCGGCGACAGCGCCCGTATCGGCCAGCCACCGGGTCGAGAAGGTGATGTCGATCTTCGAGGGCGTTGGCTGGGTGGCGGTCAGGTCCACCGGCAATTCCGCGGCCTCCCAGGCCGTCATGCCGCCATCGAGGATGGCGAGCTGCGACACACCGGAGGATTTCAGCGTCCAGTAGACCCGCGCGGCCGCGCCGAAATCGCTGTCGCTATCGCCCTCATGCACCACCACCACGGGCCGCTCCAACGTCACGCCGAGGCCTTGCAGCAGCAATTCCAGCCGGTCTTCCGGCACCAGCTGGCCGGGATTGTCCTTGGGGCCGCGAAAGTCGGCATATGAAGCTGCCACCGCGCCGGGAATGTGACCCTCCCCATAGGCCGCGCCGCGGATGTCGAGCACCAGCGGCGGGTTGGCGCCCGGATCCGCCGCCAGCGTGGCAGGCTCGATCAGGGGCCCGAAGGTTTCGGCGGCAGGTGCCGCGCCCGCGAAGCCGCTGGAAATCAGCGCCGTGAATGCAATGGCTTTGACTCTCATGGGAACACCCTTTCCTGTGCGTTTCCCGGACAAATCCGCGCGATTCCGGCTGCTTGCAAGACCTGCCGCCACCGCTCGGGCGACCGTCTGGAGACCGGGTGTTCGGCTTGCCGAGCCAAAGGCGAACCATGGTTTTCGCTTGCCGGGGCAGGTTGGGAGATCGGACTGCGCGCGGACGGGATCGCGGAACAGCATCCTTATTCGCGTTTAACCACCATAATTCATCAAGGTCAGTTTTTAGAGCAGGGCCGTGCGGTTGGCGGTGTGCATGATCTTCATGCGCAGCTGGAATGTTCCCTCCGGGCTAACGTCCCGG
Organism: uncultured Paracoccaceae bacterium; assembly: GCA_947503765.1. Classification (GTDB taxonomy): domain Bacteria; phylum Pseudomonadota; class Alphaproteobacteria; order Rhodobacterales; family Rhodobacteraceae; genus Psychromarinibacter. Next base: position 12,255 of record CANNFA010000012.1, read on the forward strand.
CGTTTGCTTGCGTTGGGTTCCGTGGTTCCGGTTTCGGAGCTTGCGGCGCGGGCGTGCGTCAAACTGGCCTCATAAAAGGGGACCGTCCATGGACGCTGAAAACGGCTTGATAAAGACGGATGCTCTAATCTGACAATGCCCAAAAGGGGTGCGACGCGACACCGTATTGCCGAGTGCCCGTCCCGGAGCCACGTTGATGACGCATGCCATACCATGAAACCGGAGAGCCGGAGGGTACGTCGATGAGATCGAAGAGCCGGAACATTGCCACTGTTCAGGGGATGGACCGCAAGGCCGTCCAGATGTTCCTGTCGGAGATGGCGGACGAATGGCGCGCCGGGGACATGAAGGTGATCGGCGTGACCGCGCAGGGCAGCGGCCCGCCGGATCGCACATGCACGGCCGGTTTCCTGCGCGACATCGAGTCCGGCGACCGGTTTCAGATCTATCTCGAGGAGCAGCCGACCGATACGTCCTGCGATCTCGATGCCAGCGGCGTAGATGCGGCCTGTGCAAGCGTGATGGAGCAGATCGCGACCGGTGATCTTGTCGTCCTCAGCAAATTCGGCAAACTCGAGGCCGAAGGGCGGGGGCTCTTTCCGGCCTTCGAGACAGCGATTGCCGCCGGCGTTCCCGTGGTGACGACCGTATCGCCCAAGCACCGCAAAGCCTGGCAGGCGTTTGCGCCGGATGCGGTCTCTCTCGACGCGGAGAAATCCGCGCTAACCGACTGGCTGTCGCGTCAGGCCTGAAACAGGCAGCGGTAAAAGCTTCGGATCCCGGGACGGCCCTCCTGTGTCCCGGCAGCTTTGGTCGAAACGCCGGCTGATCGGCCTATATATCATTGAAAGCGCATTGGGCGAGACAGGCGGCACTTGGCAGGAAACCGGTTGGAAAAAGCGCAGCCGCGGAAAGCGCGGATGGCGCCATGGTGTGACATGACAAGGATCACGACATTCCTGCTGACCTGCCTTTTCGCCTTCGGCCTTGCCAGCGTGGCGGTCAGCGCAGAGAGCGATGGCACCGCGACGGCGGGCCGTCCCGGCGGAACGGCCATCGTGCTTGACGTGATCGGGCCGATCGGGCCGGGAACCACGGAGTATCTGCGACAAGGTTTTGCGGCTGCCGATGGTGCAACGGTGATCGTCGTGCGGATCGACACGCCGGGCGGGCTCGTGCAATCCATGCGCGAAATCGTCCAGATGTTCCTGGCCTCTCCGGTGCCGGTCATCACCTATGTCGCCCCGGGCGGCGCGCGTGCGGCGAGCGCGGGCACCTACATGCTGTACGGCAGTCACCTGGCCGCGATGGCGCCGGGGACGAACCTTGGCGCCGCGACACCGGTTCAGATGGGCGGCGCGCCCCAGCCGCTGGGGGGCGAGGAGGACGAGGATGGGGCGGCCCCGGCCGACGCCATGACCGCCAAGAGCGTCAACGATGCGGTTGCCTATATCCGCGCTCTCGCCGAACTTCAGGGACGCAATGCCGACTGGGCCGAGGACGCGGTGCGCAAGGCGGCGAGCCTGTCGGCGAACGAGGCGCTGAAACGCGACGTGATCGAGATCGTCGCGCCCGATCTGGATGCGCTGCTGGTCGCCGCCGATGGGCGCATTGTCAACCTCGGCGGACGAGAAGTGACGTTGCAGACCGCCGATCTGAAAGCGATCGAGGTGCCGCCGGACTGGCGGGCGCAACTGATCGGCATCCTCGCCAACCCGACGCTTGCCTACATGCTGATGCTGGTCGGGATCTACGGGATCATATTCGAGGTGATCAATCCCGGCGCCATGGTGCCGGGTGTCATCGGCGGCATCTCCCTCATCCTCGCACTTTTCGCGCTCAACTTGCTGCCGATCAACGCTGCCAGTGCCGGGCTGGTTCTGCTGGGGATCGCCCTGATGACCGCCGAGGCATTTGCGCCCTCCTTCGGAGTGCTGGGGATTGGCGGCATCCTGGCCTTCGGGCTGGGCTCGGTCTTCATGTTCGAAGAGGTGCCGGGCTTTCACTTGTCGCCGGGCGTGATCGTCACGGCTACGGCGACAAGCGCGCTGCTGCTGATCGTCGTCCTTGCCGCCGCGCTGCGGGCGCATCGCAAGCGCGTGGTCAGTGGCGACAACGTGCTGATCGGCACGACCGGCACGGTCCTGTCATGGTCCGGCGAAAGCGGGACGATTCTTGTCCACGGCGAACGCTGGCAGGCGCGGGGGACGGCGCGGGCCGCCAGGGGCGACCGCATGCGCATCACGGCGCGGGACGGGCTGACGCTTTGGGTCGACCCGGCCGGAAGCCCGAATGTTGAGGAGAATTGAATGCCATCCATCGATACGATCGCCTATGGCCTGATCGGCCTGATCGCCATTGCCATCCTGGTGTCACTGTTCCGCATCCTGCGGGAATACGAGCGCGGGGTGGTCTTCACCCTTGGCCGCTTTTCCGGCGTCAAGGGGCCGGGGTTTATCATCCTGGTTCCTTTCGTGCAGCAGATGGTGCGGGTCGACCTGCGGAGCATCGTGCTGGACGTGCCAAGCCAGGATGTCATCAGCCGCGACAACGTCTCGGTCAAGGTGAACGCGGTGCTCTATTTTCGCGTCATCGACCCCGAGCGCGCGGTGATCCAGGTCGAGCAGTTCCGCGACGCGACCAGCCAGCTGGCGCAGACGACACTGCGCTCGGTGCTGGGAAAGCATGAACTGGACGAGATGCTGGCCGAGCGCGACAAGCTGAACGACGACCTTCAAAGCATCCTTGACGCCCAGACCGATGCCTGGGGGATCAAGGTCGCGAATGTCGAGATCAAACATGTCGATATCGACGAAAGCATGGTACGTGCCATCGCCCGCCAGGCCGAGGCGGAACGGAACCGCCGCGCCCGCATCATCAACTCGGAAGGCGAGGAACAGGCCGCCGAGAAGTTGGTCGAGGCCGCGCAGCAACTCGCCCGGGTACCCGAGGCGATGCAGTTGCGCTATCTTTCCACGCTCTACGACATTTCGTCGGACAAGTCCTCGACCATCGTCTTCCCGATGCCCGTGAATCTGTTTCGCGAGCTCATGGAACGAGCCCCGAAAAGCGGCCGGCAGGAGAACGATGATGCGGTCGGAAAAGATGCTGGGGCTCCGATCTGATGAGCGGATGGGACACCCGGACGGCGCGGCCTTTCAGAGCCTTATTGCCAGCGCTTGATCCGGGACCGTGCCTTCGGTGATGGCCTTGACAAGGACGCGTCGCGAGCTTTCCACATGTGCACCCATCGTCACCCGCGCCGTTTCGGGATCACCGGCACGGATCGCGTCAAACACATCACGGTGTCCGACGAAGTCTGGATCGTGGAATTCCGGCAGTCCGTTTAATCTGACAATGTTCCCAGAAGACCAAGTTCTGCGCAGCCTCTGATCGGCCGGGTTGCTCAGTCCGACAGTGCCGCAACCCCTAGTTGAACACGAGGTTCGGCAGCATTAGCGCAAGCCCCGGAATGAAGGTCACCGACAACAGCAAGAGCGCCATCAAGCCCAGAAACGGCAGGATGCCGCGGATCACTTCGGATACCGGCGCCTTGGACACGCCGGACAGCACGAACAGGTTGAGCCCGACCGGCGGGGTCAGCATCGCCATTTCGATATTGACCACCACGATGATCGCGTAATGCACCGGGTCGATATTGAACTGCGCGAATAACGGCATCACCAGCGGCACGGTAATCAATACGATCGAAAGACCTTCCAGGACGGTACCCAGAACCAGCATGGCCAGATTCATCAGCAGCAGGAACTGCCAGGCCTTGAGATCGATGCTGGTAACGAACTCTACCAGCCGGGCCGGCATCCGGGATTCCATCAGCCAATGACCGAACAGGAACGCGGCCACGACGATCATGATGATCGACGCCGAGCGGCGCATGGCGATGCCGGTGGCGGGCAACACGTCACGCAGGCTGCAGCCGCGATAGATCCCCAGGCTGACCACAATCGACAGGACCGCCGCCAGCGCCGCCGATTCCGAAATCGTCGCATAGCCGCCGTAGATGCCGACAAAGATCAGCAACGGAATCGCCAGTGCCGGCAGGCCCCGCAGATTGGCGAGCAGGAAGCTGCGCAGATCCGGCGGGTCGCGCCGCGCAAGGTTACGCGATTTGGCGTAGTACAGGATGAAGATGGCGAACAGCAGCCCTTGCAGCAGGCCCGGCACGACGCCCGCCAGGAACAGCCGCGGGATCGACGCTTCGGCGATCAGGCCGTAGATGATCAGGATGATCGACGGCGGGATCAGGATGCCCAGCGTGCCCGACGCGCCGACCACGCCCAGCGCGAACGGCCGGTCATAGCCGCGCGCCAGCATGGCCGGAACCAGGATCGTCGCCATCGCCAGCGCCGTTGCCACGGATGACCCGGACACCGCCGCGAAGATTGTGGTCGCCCCGACGCAGGTCAGAGCCAGGCCGCCGCGCAGCCAGCCCAGCCAGGCTTCGGCCATCTCGATCAGGCTTTTGGCGATGCCGCCGCGCTCCATGAATTGTGCCGCGATCACGAAGAACGGCACGGCCAGAATCGTCTCTCCGTTCAGCTTGTCGACGGCGACCTGCGCGACAGAGATGCCGGGCGTGCCGCTCCAGAGAAGCAAGAGCATCGACAGCCCGCCAAGCGCGGCAAAGATCGGAAGCCCAAGAAACAGCAGTAAAAGTAACGCGGCAAAGACCAGGACCAGCATCAGCTATCCGCTCTTTCGGGTCCGCTGCGCAGCGTAACGACCAGGTCCGCGATGTAGCGCAGCGCGCAGGCCAGCATCGAGACCGGCAGCGCCGCGTAGAACCATGCAGTCGGAATTTGCAGGAAGGACGGGCCGCGTTCGTCCCAGGCCAAGGCGAATTGCACGACCTTCAGACCGAACCACGCCATGGCGAGGCAAAAGGCAAAGCCCGCCAGCACCGCCAGAATGTCGGCGCCGTGGCGGAAGCGCGGCCCGACCAGCCGAAGGAAGAAATCCGCGCGCACATGGTCACGCTCGGCCACCGCCCCGGCGGCCGAGATCAGCAGGCCCCAGGCGGTCAGGTAGATCGTCACCTCGGTGACCCAGCCGCCGGCCAGCGGCGACGCGACCAGGCGCAGCACCATGCCGGCGATGAACAGGCAGATCGCGGCCAGCACCAGAAGGCCGCCGATCATGCTTTCGATGGATTTCCACATGCGTCACCGGAGAAAAGCGTGAGGTAAATTCATGCGGGGGCAGCCGGTGGGGCCGCCCCGCGCCACCTATTCGTCCAATGCCGCGGCAGCGCGTGCGACGAAGTCCGGATCCATGCGCACGGTCTCGACCACGCCGTCCTGCAACGGCAGCAGTTCCTCGCGGAAGGCGGCCAGCTCCTCGGGCGAGGCCTGAACCGCCTCTATCCCGTTGGCGATGTTCTCTGCACGCGCGTCCTCCTGGCGTGTGGCCGCAAGCTCTCGTGCGCCGCCGACCGTATCGGCCCAGGTGTCCAGAATGACCTGCTGGACCTCTGCATCCAGCTTGTCCCATGTCGGCTTGCCGATCATCGGGATGTAGAGCAGGAACGAGCCCTGCGTATCCAGGGCGTATTTCAGGCCCGACTCCCACAGCTTGGCGCTGCGAATGGTCTCGTGCGTGGTCATGAGCCCGTCGATGCTGCCCTGTGCCAGCGCGATCGGCACGTCCGCGAAACTGATCGCGACGGAATCCACGCCCATGGCGGTGTAGCGCACCTTGGCCGATGGACTGCCCGGCACGCGCAGGCGCAAACCGTCAAGATCGGACAGGCTGGCGGCCGGCGTTTCGGTGGTGAACAGGCTGCCATGGCCGAGGTCCAGATAGGGGCCGATGACCTTGACGTTCAGCTTTGCCTCGATCTCCGCGGTCAGTTCGGCGCCGACCGGCCCGTCGGTAATCTTGTGGATTTCGTCGACCGAGCGACCGAAGAGCATCGGCAGGTCCAGAAGCCCGGCATTGGGCACGACACTGCTGATATAGTTGACGATCGGCACGCCCATCTCGACCGCGCCCTGCGCCAGCGCCTTGGGAACATCGGTGCCCTTGAACAGTTGCCCGGAAGGGAAGACCTGCACGTCCAGAACACCCTCCGTGCGCTCTGACAGCTTGGTCACGAACTCTTCCAGCGCGATGTTGCGCACATGGTTCGGGCTGGTGTTGAGGGTGATACGGAACGTCATTTCCTCGGCCTCAAGCGCCGGGACAGCGGTGGCCGCGATCAGCGTTGCGGCGCCAAGTGTCCGTAGCAGTTTCATGATTTCCTCCCGTGTTGCTCTTGCATTCTTGACAAGAAACGGTACGTCATAAAAGTTATACGGACAACCCTATAACTTTTGTGATGCAGAATGATCCTCCGCTCCCTTCTGTTCCTTCCCGCCAACCGGCTGGACCGCCTGGACAAGGCATTGGCATCCAGCGCCGACCGGGTTGTGCTGGATCTGGAGGATGGCGTCGCGCCGGACGCCAAGGGCGCCGCTCGCGCGGCACTTGGCGATCTTGCCGGCGGACGCCTGGCCGACCTTGCCGGGCGGATGGCGGTACGGATCAACACCCTGGAAACGCCCGACGGTATCCGCGACATGGCGGCGATGCTTGGCTGGCCGGTCTGGCCGGGAATGCTGGTGCTGCCCAAGGTCGAGCATCCCGCACAGATTGCACAGATCAAGGCGCTGGCGGCTGCCTGTGGCTGGTCGCCCGCGTTGCTGGTCACGCTGGAAACCGCCGCAGGCATCGCCAATGCTGCCGACATCGCCCGCGCCGTTCCCGCAGGCGGTGCGATCGCCTATGGCTCGGCCGATCACATGGCCGAAACCGGCGGCATCATGTCGGCGGCGGCGCTGGCCCATGGACGCGGCCAGGTTGTCAATGCGGCTGCCATCGCCCGGATACCCGCGCTGGACGGTGTCTGGCTGGACTATCGCGACATGCCGGGCCTGACCGCCGAGGCGGAACTGGCCCGGACGATGGGCTTTGCCGGAAAGATCGCGATCCATCCCGACCAGATCGCGCCGATCAACGCGGTCTTCACGCCGGATGCGAAAGAGATCGAGACGGCGCGCGCCATGCTGGACGCCGCACAGCGCGCGGGTGGCGGAGCGTTCGCGTTCAACGGAAAGATGGTGGACGCGCCGGTTCTGGAGCGCGCCCGAAGAGTGGCAGACATGAGCAGGAGCGAGAAATGACACGACGTCTGAGCGGCATGACCCAGGTCGAAGGCCAGCGGTTCCGTGAGGATCCGGGCCTGTCCTACGAGGATTTCGAGGTTGGCGACATCTACGAGCATTGGCCCGGCCGGACGATCACCGAAACCGACAATGTCTGGTTCACCAACCTGACGATGAACACCCACCCGCTGCATTTCGACCTGAACTACGCGGCGCATTCGGAATTCGGCAAGCCGCTGGTCAACTCCACCCTGACGCTGGCGCTGGTCGCCGGGATGGCCGTTTCCTCGACCAGCCAGAAGGCGATTGCCAATCTCGGCTGGGAAGAGATCAAGATGCCTGCTCCGGTGTTTGTGGGCGACACGCTGTATTCCGAGACCGAAGTGCTGGACAAGCGCCTATCGCGGTCGCGGCCCGGCGCGGGGATCGTTCGGGTCCGCCATTCGGGCAAGAACCAGGACGGGGTCTACGTCATGCACATGGTCCGCTCGTTCCTCGCGACCAAGGCCGGCCAGTCCGTCGTGGACATCGTGCGCGAAAGGTTGGGCTGACATGGAGCTTCCGCTTGCCGGATTGCGCGTTCTGGCGGTCGAACAATATGGCGCCGGCCCGTTCGGCACCCAGCATCTGGCCGATCTGGGGGCCGAGGTCATCAAGATCGAGAACCGTCGCACCGGCGGCGATTACGCCCGCGCGTTGGGGCCGTATTTCGCCGAAGGGGCCGAGGGTGACGACGGCAGCCTGTTCTTCCAGTCGATCAACCGCAACAAGAAAAGCCTGTCGCTCGATCTGGGCAATGCGCAGGCGCGGCGGATATTCGAGCGGCTGGTGGCGGGGGCCGACGCGGTGGCCAACAACCTGCGCGGCGACGTGCCGGAAAAGCTGGGGCTGACCTATGATGCGCTCAGCGAGGCGAACCCGGCCATCGTCTGCGCGCATTGCTCGGCCTACGGGCGGGGCGGGCCGCGCCGCGACTGGCCCGGCTACGACTACCTGATGCAGGCCGAGGCCGGATATTTCCACATGAGCGGCGAGCCGGACACACCGCCCACCCGGATGGGGCTGTCGGTGGTGGATTTCATGGCCGGCACCTATATGGCGCTGGGGCTGGTCTCGGCGGTGCTGGCGGCGCGGCAGACCGGGCAGGGGCGCGATGTCGACGTGAACCTCTACGATACCGCGCTGTACAACCTGAGCTATCTCAGCGCCTGGGCGCTGAACAGCGAATATGAACCCGCGCGGATGGCGCGCTCGGCCCATGCGACGCTGGTCCCGTGTCAGCTGTACCGCACGCGTGATGGCTGGATCTTCGTGATGGGCAATAAGGAAAAGTTCTGGCCGGCGCTATGCGACACGGTCGGCCGCCCGGACCTGAAGGCCGATCCGCGGTTCGCGACCTTCGCGGATCGCGGCCGCCACCGCAAGGAGCTTGAGGAACTGCTGGACGATGCCTTTTCGGCTGCGTCTACCGCCGAATGGCTGCCGCGCCTGCAAGGCCGGGTGCCGGTGGCGCCGGTCCGCACGCCGCGCGAGGCGCTGACCGACCCGGCTTTGCGCGGCGCTGGCGGGGTCGTGCCGGTGCAGATGGCCTCGGGCGGCAGTTTCGATCTGCTGCGCGCGCCGATCCGCGCCGGGCCGGGCGCGGAACCGGATCGGGCCTGCCCGCCCTTGGGGCAGGATACGGATGCAATCCTTGCCGCAGCAGGATATTCAGAGCAGGAGATATCGGAGTTTCGTCACCTCGGACTGGTCTGACCGCATGCAAGGCGCAAAACCCAAATACAGCCTGATCGCCGATCAGTTGATGCGCCAGATCAACGACGGCACGCTGCCCGTCGGCGCGCCGATGCCGACCGAAACGGAATTGATGCGCGCCTACGGGGTCAGCCGCCACACGGTGCGCGCCGCGCTGGGGCAGCTTCGCTCGCGCGGCCTCGTCTCGTCGCGGCAAGGCCAGGGCAGCCGGGTTGTCGCCGACGCGGATCAGGCCGCGTTCACCGAGAGGATCCAGTCGGTGGACGAGCTGATCACCTTCGGCCAGGAAACCCGCCGCGCCCTGCTGTCACGGCGCATCGTCGAGGCGGATGGCACGCTGGCGCGGATGTTCGGCTGCGACCAGGGCCGCCGCCTGACCGAGGCGCGGATGATCCGCACCACGCTGGACGGTACGCCCAAGAAGATCGCGATCGTCACGCTGTGGATCGATGCCTTGCTGGATCCGGTCGTCGAATCGTTCGAGGACGTGCAGAAATCGGCGGCCGAGATCATCCGCGACCGTTTTGGCCTTGTCACGGGATCGGTGACGCAGACGATCCAGGCCGACAGCCTCGATCCGGATTGCGCCGCCTTGCTGGACACCGCGCCCGGCGCGCCCGCGCTGATCGTCACCCGAAGCTACTGCCAGGCCGAAAGCGATGTTCCTTTCCTGATCGCACGCTCGGTCTGCAAGGCGGACTCCTTTCAAGTCGTCTCCCGGTTTACGGCACCGCGATGAAGGGCCCGCGCGCTTGCGGGCCGCGTGAGGGCGGTGTCAGGGCAAACTGGCTTGATACGGGCAGCGTCACACGCCTTGGTGAGACTGGTTCGAACTACTCTGTCAGAGGTGGTCGCCGGATTTCGGACCAGTTGCTAAGCTTTGGTGACTGACGAAGGAACGACCCCATGACGAAGCGGAAATGCCGATCGACAGGAAACCGGTCGTTGGCTGAACAACCGAGCGGAGAATTCCCACCTGCCGTTTCGACGACGGGAGCGGGCGATGCTGCGGTTCCGGCGGATGCGAAGTTTGCAGAAATTCGCATCTGTCCATGACTTGGTCTTCAATCACTTCAACCAGGAACGCAGTCTCTCCAGCCGGAGCATTTTCAAGCAGAACCGAACCGCCGCTCTGGCCGAGTGGCGCGGACTTTGCGCGGGATAAGGGTCAGTCTCGCTGTCCTAGCTGAGACCAGTTCGAAACCGTCTGACAGCACCCCGCTGCCGGTTCGGATCCATTCGGGAACGTGCTGATTGGCGCGCCGTCTAGGTGCTCGGCGACCCGGCCATTTCACTGATTTCGCGCGCCGTGGCCATAAGGGTTAGCGAGTGCTTTTCCGCGAAATCGTCATCGAAACGCGCCTCGGGGACCGAGATGCCGAGCGATCCGATCAAGGCAGAGCCAGGACCCCGGATCGGAGCCGCCATTCCGACCGCACCGACAATGCGCTGGCCCTTTGTCAGTGCGTATCCCCTGGCTCGGATACGGGCCAATTCGGCCTCCATTTGCTCTGCATCGGCGATTGATGCCTCGGTCGCCGCCTCCAGGCCGGTATGCGCGTAGATCTCGCGCCGCTCGGCTTCGGGCAAATGGGCCAGGATTGCCAGTCCCGAGGCGCCGACATGCAGTGACTTCCACTCCTGAAGCACCACCACATAGCGCAGGGGCTGCGTGGACTCCGCCGCCGCGACGCCGATGATCTCATGGCGGACGGAATCATACAGGTTGAGAAATACCGCCTCGCCGCATGTGTCGCGCAAGCGTTCCATCGCGGGCATTGCGATGCGGCGCAGGGGGAAGCGGTCCTTGGCCTGCTGAACGAGGCGGAACAACTCCAGTCCCAGGCCATAGCGGCTGTCTTCGGGCATCCGGCGCAGGAACCCTTCCTCGACCAGGGCCGTTATGGCGCGATGCGCCGCGCTTGGCGTCATGTCGAGTGCGGCTGCCACTTCGCGCACCCCAAAGGACTCGCGATCGCATGCAAGCAGCCAACGCATGATGCTCAGCGCCTTGGAAAGTGGATTGCGGGTTATCGCGGTCATTTGTTTTGCCTTGCGTGACACTGAATTCATTGTTCGGAACGTTGCATGGGAAAAGCCGGGTTGACAAGGCGGCACGTTGACGGGGCGACCCGCCAACCGGGGCAATCGCCGCATCGGTCGGATCGCAATTGGATAGCCATGGTATCGGGAGAAGTGAAATCCCGAAAGCGGGCCCGTTCCCGCCGGGCAACCCGAACGAGGTGGAAAAGGAAGGACCGGTGAGTCATTTCAACGCCACACGGTGACCGGATCCCGGCGCAGGACGCCACCAGCAACGGCCAGAACCTCGTTGACAGGCATGATTGCATAGGTTACGTATAACACAACATATGTTCTGCTTAAAGGAACGACATGGTGCCGAGCATCGAAACCGACCTTCCGTGTTCTTTCGCGATGAAAGGCAAGGCCGTCTGGGTCGCCGGCGGCATGTCCGGTATCGGAAAGGTCGGCGCCGTGCGCCGCGGTGTCGGTCCGGGTCTGCGTGGGCGTCGCCGGCAAGTGGCGATCGACCTGATGCGGCGAGAGTTTCATGGAAGGGGCAGCCGGGTCTGCGTCCACCGTTTCGCGAACCGGCGAAATGTTTGGCGGAATCTGCCCCAACCGGATCACCGCGTGGTTCATCCACGAGTGGAGAAATGCCGAGATAACCGGGTCCGGCAGTTTTCTTACGTGTTCGAGCCGTTCTGAACCTGTTCGAACACCAATGGCGGAAGGAAATCCTGATGACTAATGTTTCGCGTGCCGAGGATCTTGTCGGCTCCAAGCTCGATCTTGGATTGGGGCTCGATCCTGTCAGTCCGACACTGGTTCGTTATTGGTGCGAGGCGTTCGAAGATTCGAACCCGCGGTTCTGGTCGGAGGAAAACCCGATCGCACCGCCTGGCTTGATGACGAGCGTTTGTCGTCTTCCGTATTGGCCTGTCGACCCGAGCATCGACCAGCGCGGCATTATCGGAATGGTCGGCGACGCGCTCGCCTTGCCCGAGAGCATCGTCAAGAACGTCGATTTCGAGTTCAACCGCGATTTGAAGATCGGGGACCGGATCAGGTGCGTGGAGCGGGTCATCTCGATCTCCGAGCAGAAAAAGACGCGTATCGGACCCGGACATTTCGTTTGCATCGAACGGAGCTACGAGGACGAAGAGGGCGAGGTCGTCGGCAGCGCCGTTCTCGACTTCTTCAAATATGCACGAGCACAGAAACCCAAACCTGTCGAGGCACCGCCGGTCGGCAATGTCGTACGGCCCTCTCAGTCCGAACGCGGCGGGTTGAGTGAAGCGACGCGCCCCGACGCAAGTTCGCTGAAGGCGGGCGACGAGCTTGACCCGCTTTCATGGAAACTGAACTCCACGAGAATGATCCTGATGGGGTATATCTGCCGGGATTTCAATCCGGTGCACCATGATGCGGAATATGCGCGGTCCAATGGACTTAAGCACATGTTCATGCAGTGGGCCTGCTATTCGGGGGTCATCGGCCGCTATGTTGCGCGCGAGCTTGGCACGGACGGACAGATGAGCCGCCTGAAGTTCGAAATGCGGCGGCCGGTCTATGCTGGCGAACAGCTGGAGGTTCGCGGAACCATCATCGAACGCTCGTCCGACGAAACCCGCCTCGACATAAGCCTGTCGGACTCGAACGGTGTAGCGACGAGCGGTCAGGTCTGGACAAGAGCATGACTAAAGACAGTTCGGTGGTCATCGCGGGTGTCGCGGATCTGGTTGGCAAGGCCGCCGCGAACCAGTCACCCGATGCCCTCATGGTGCGCGTCGCGACGCGGGCGCTCGAAGATGCGGGAATCGATCTCAAGGACGTTGACGGAGTTTTCTGCGCGTCGCCGCACGATAACATGCCGACCCTTCGCGCAGCATCCGTCCTCGGGATTGCACCGCGTTATTTCGACGGCACCTCGATCGGCGGGGCGTCCTACGAAAGCTTCGTGACGCATGCGGCGCTGGCCTTGCAGGCGGGTGCCTGCGACGTTGCGCTGATCCTCTACAGCAGCGCACAGAGGTCTGCGCGGGGCAAGTTCAGCACACGTTCCGCGCCGCCCGTGGCGGAAGCGGTTTCGGGAATGCTGTACCCGGTCAGTTCCTTCGCCATGATGGCGTCTCGCTATATGGAGACCTACGGGTCAGGGCCGGACGATCTTGCGGCCGTCGCGGTTTCCGCGCGCGAGTGGGCGCGCCATCACCCGGCTGCAACCAGCAGGGACCCGCTCAGCATCGAGGATGTGTTGTCTTCCAGGATGGTGAGCGAGCCGCTGCGCAAGCTTGATTGCTGCCTGGTCACCGATGGTGCGGGGGCCGTGGTGATGACCCGTGCGGACCGCGCGCAGGATTTGCCCCGCAGGCCCGTCAAGGTGCTTGGAGGCGCGGAAGGCCATACGCACCGGTTCATCTCGGACATGCCCGACCTTCTGACGACGGCTGCATCGACCACCGTTCCCGACGCGCTGCGCGCCGCGAAAATCGGACTTGAGGAGATTGACGTCTTTCAGGTCTACGACGCGTTCACCATCGACGTTCTGCTCATCCTCGAGGATATGGGCCTCTGTTCCAGGGGGGAAGCCGGAGCCTTCGTGAAATCGGGCGCGACGTCGCCCGGCGGTGCTGCGCCGTTGAACACGAACGGAGGTGGCTTGTCCTACGCACATCCGGGAATGAACGGGATTTTCCTGTTGATCGAAGCGGTGCGCCAATTGCGCCAGGACAGCCCCGGACTTGTTGTCGAGGGGGCCGAGACGGCCCTGGTCCATGGACTTGGCGGGCCGCTTTCATCCGGTTCGACCGTGGTACTCGGTGTGGAGGACGTATCTTGAATATCGGCCAGTTGATTTCCGACCTGTTTCCAGATGAACGGCTGCCTTACGAATGGGCGGCGCAGGGACAGCTGATGGTAAAGGTCTGTTCCGATTGCGGATCCTATCTGCCGCCGCATCGTCTGATCTGCACGGGCTGCCATTCGGCGGAGCTCACGCCCACGAACGCCTCGGGCAGGGGCAAGATCCATGCGCATACGGCCGTCCGGGCGGACCGTCACAGCCCGGAGTTGACCCGCATCGCGATGATCGAACTCGAAGAGGGGCCTCGGGTGATAGGACGGCTCATCGGAACGGAAGCCAAGCCTTCGATCGGCGACGCCGTGGTCGCGACCTTCGAAGCGGTGGCGGACGACCTCGCCGTGCCGGTCTTCACAATCAGATCGAACGAGACATCGTAGGGAGCGCGAGCGCAATGGAAGAATCTGGACTGGAACGGCTGCTTTCGCCGCGGAGCATCGCAGTCGTCGGTGCGTCGCCCACGCTTGATCGCGCGCCGATGCGGATTTTCGACAATCTGATTGCGGGCGGATACGACGGCTCGGTGTTCCCGGTGAACCCGAAATACGACGAAGTCTTCGGATTCCGGTGCTTCGCGTCGCTGTCCGCCCTGCCGGAAGTTCCGGACGTCGTTGCGGTGTCGGTGGCTTGGCATCGGCTTCTCGACGTCCTCGAGGAAGCGGCGGGTCTGGGTGTGCCCGCGGCGCTCATCTATGGAGCCACCTACAATGAGCCCGGCGTCGATGTCGATCAGATGGAGAAGGCGATCAGCGATCTGGCAAAGCGGAGCGGAATGCGGATCCTCGGCCCGAGCACGCAGGGATCCTTTCGAGTCGCGTCGAAAGCCTGCCTCAGCTGGTCGGCCGCCTATTCCGGAGCGAACCTCGCAGAGAGCGGGCCGATCGGTTGGGTCAGCCAGAGCGGTGCGATCGGAACCGCCCTTCTGGGCCTGATCCGCGATCTGGGCGTCGGTCTCAGCCACTGGGTTTCCACCGGCAACGAGACCGATCTCGAGTTCTCGGAGATTGCCTCTCATGTTCTCGATGATCCCGCGACGACCGCGCTGTGCGGATACATCGAGTCCATTCGCGACCTGACCGCCTTTCGAGCCATGACGGCCAAGGCCCAAGCCTTGGGAAAGCCGGTCGTCTTGATCAAGGGGGGTCTTTCGGCGGCCGGCAGTGCGGCCGCGGCTTCGCACACCGGAGCATTGGCAAGTTCATCGGCCGTGTTCGAAGGATTGTTCCGGCAGTGCGGGGTCATCGTCGCGAGCGATCTGGACGAATTGGCCATGATCGCGTGGATGCTGCAGCACAAGCCGAATATCCAAAGTGGCAATCATGCGGCGGTCCTGTGCAATTCCGGGGGATTGGGGATTGTCCTTGCGGATGTCGCGGATCGACAGGGATTCGAGGTCGATCAGCTTTCGGATGGACACCGCGAAGCGCTGCGTCCCTTGCTTCCCTCCTATGTGGTGGCGGGCAACCCGGTGGATATGCCCGTCGTGATGATGCGACGCCCCGGCGATCTGCCCGGGATCCTCGAGGTCTTGTCCAACGACACCGAATTCGACGTCTTCATCCTGGTCGTCCTGGGGGTCAGCCCGGCCGCGGCATACGACCTTCCCAAGGTATTCGAGGCAATCCAGGCGGCGGATCGAGTGGCCGGAGGCCGACTTGTCCCGATATTGTTCGCCGGATCGAGCGATATCATCGGACAGGCACATTCTGCGGGGGTTGAGGCGATATCGGACGCGCCGCGTGCGATTGCGGCCCTCTCCAAGATCATGGGCGCGCGCAAGTCCGAACCCGAACAGGTTCAGACCGAAGAGGCCGGAAGTTCCGATCTGTACAGGCTGAGCGAGGCTGACGCAAAGAAACTGCTTGGAACCCACGGGATTCCTGTTCCCGCCGGTGAAGTCGTCGCCAGCGCCGCCGAGGCGGGTGATGCGGCAGATCGCCTCGGCTATCCGCTTGTCGTCAAGGTGTCTTCGCCGGATATCGTGCACAAGACCGATGTGGATGGTGTGCGACTGAAACTGTCGTCCCGGGACGCGGTGACGCGCGCTGTCGATGAAATTCTGGAAAGTGTCGGCCAGCACATGCCGGGCGCACAACTGGACGGTTGCCTGTTGGAACCGATGGCGGGCGATGGCATCGACGTCATCATCGGTATGCATCGCGATCCCGCACTCGGCCCGGTGATGATGTTCGGCCTGGGCGGCGTGAATGTCGAACTGTTCGGCGACGCCAGTTTCCGAGTGCCCCCGCTTGATGCCGACACGGCGCGGGAAATGATCGGCGAGACCCGTGCCGTCAAGCTGCTCTCCGGTTGGCGCGGGGCGGCGCAGGCGGACATTGATGCGCTCTTGGACATCATGGTTCGCACCAGCGAGTTTGTCGAAAGCAAAGCAAGCGCTCTTGCGGAATTCGAGCTCAATCCGGTTCGGGTGCACGACAAGGGCAGTGGCGTCACGGTTCTGGACGCGGTCTGCGCCTTCGACAAGGCACCGGACGGCGCTGTCCGAGATACATAGCGCAATTCGGGGCAGGGCGCCGCGCAAGCCATGGGCGTGACGAAACGCGCCCCCTCCAAGGTCGGTGTCAGTGCCGGGCGCGCGGCACCCGCGGCGCATCCGAAAGCTCCGTGATCCTGTCGGATCCAACCGGGCGGATAGGTTTCTGCTCGCCCGGCTGGTCGATGCTGCGCAGCTAAAACAGTTTAGGATCAAACAGTTCGACGATTTCGCCGAAGTGGACCGCCGCACCTTCAAGACGCGGCGCTTCGCATCGGTCATGGCGGCGTTCGAGGATGCCGGCTGACGATTTCCGATGCCATTCGGGGCCTTGGGAAGGAGTCAAATCCGGCGTTGACAGCTTGTGTGTCGCAGAATATGTTCTGATGTATGAAATACCTGTCCCGTTATAAGGAACGTAAAGCACATGCCACTGGCGATCTCATCTCAAGTCAGTGGGGGCCTTGGCCCCATTGGCGGGATCCCGGCCTTGGTGATTGAACGCCCAATCGACCTGCCCGGTCATCGCGGCCGACCGCGTAAGGGCCAGATGCGAATGCACTCTGCCCATGGGTCCGAGACGACTGGTGAAACATTGGTGACCGCCGATGGCGCGCATATTCTCGCCGACCTTGTCCTCGCAGGTTGTCCCGATGGGGCAGGGCTGGGCGGCATCGCGTCGGGGATCACGAAAGACGAGGCGATCCGCGAACCGCGCGCAAGCCGGATCCAGGCAGCCTCGGGAACGAACCATATCGGACAATCCCGGTGCGAGCCGGGCAGGGCGTCTTCCCATGACGCCAGGACGTCAACGCCGGAAATCCCGGTTTGAACCATTCCGGCAGATACAAGTCATTCGAGGAGGAACGACGGATGAACTTCAATTCCCTGATGACAGGCACGCTTGAATACCTGCGCCGTCCCATCATCGCCAATGTGACCGAAGGCATGAAAGTGCTGGTCGTGACCGACACCGCGCATGATCCGCGCGTCTGGCAGGCGATCATGAGCATTCTGTCCGAGGTCAAGGCAGATGCAACGCTGGCGCTGTTCGATCCGCGCCCGGCCGACTATTACGATCCGCCCGCCGCGGTCTGCGAGGCGATGAAGAAGGTCGACCTCAATATCCTGATTGCCTCGACCGGAATGCTGCATGCCCACGCCAATTCTGATGCCATGAATGCCGGTGTGCCGGTGCTCTGCATGGACGGTGGCATGACGCTTGAAATGTTCCAGTCCGGCGCCGTGACCGAGGATCAGAAGGAAATGGCGATGCGGCAGTACCATGTCGCCAAGAACATTTTCGGCAAGGACGCCAAGACCTGCCGCGTGACCTCGAGATATGGCACCGATTTCACCTACTCGGTGGAAAACCGCATCTTCATCCCGAACCCGCCGGGCGACGATTTCGTCCCCTACAAGATCCAGAACGTTTCCAAGGTCCAGAACCGCAAGTCCAACATGCTGCGGTTCCTGTTCCCCAACGGCGAATTCAACGTGCCGCCGGTGGAATTCACCGCCGAGGGCAAGCTGGTTTTCGATCTGTGCATGCACCAGACCGGCCGGCTTTACGATCCCATCGAACTGACCGTCGAAAAGGGCCGCATCGTGAAGATCGAGGGCGGGGCCGAGGCGCATTTCCTGCGCAACTATCTGGCCGAATACGGCGATGAGAACGCCTATATCTGCCCGGCCGAAGCCTCTGTCGGCATCAACTCCAAGGCGCTTGTCCGTGGCATTCAACGCGAGGACAAGAACGTGCTCGGCACGATGCATTTCGGGCTGGGGACCAACGTGGATGTCGGCGGATCGATCTTGTCCAATATCCACCTCGACGGCGTGATTCTTGAGCCGACCCTGTATGTGGATGGCGACAAGCGTATCGAGCACGGTCGTTTCCTGCGCCCGATTGATCGCCCGATGTCCCGGGACACAACCGGCCAAGTCGCAGTGCCCGGATAGCTTCGCGGCGCGCCCGTTCTGTCCCCCCGTCATCGCAACGCTGTCGAGGCAGGCCCGGGACAAGGCCGCCTTGGTATGTGCTGGGCCGACGATCGAGGCCGGCGTAGCCGCCGGAGTGTCGCCGACGGAAAGGATCACCCAATGAATCCGCATTCGATTCGAGAACCCATCGCAGGATTTCGGGTGCTTTCGACAGCGGGTCGCCTAGTTTCCCGAGCATCTTTTCCGCCGTGTCAAAGATTGGGTCTCACATGCGGTGGTCAGGGATTGTCACGCAGGATCGGCACACGCGATGGGCGGAACCTCGTTGACAGGTGCAATCCCGTTCGTTACATTAAACACAACGCCTGTTCTACCTAAAGGAACAACATGCAGCCGAGCTCCGAAACTGGCCTTTCGAATCCTTTCGAAATGAACGGCAAGACCGTCTGGGTCACCGGCAGCGCGTCCGGTATCGGAAAGGCCATCGCCGAGCTCTTCGCGCATTGCGGCGCCGACCTGGTCTTGCATGGGCTTGGCCAGCGAGAGGTGACCGAACCGATGCAACGAAAGTTCCAGGGATGGGGGCGCCGGGTCTGCGTCGTGGATGGTGACCTGACCGATGCCGATTCCTGTGCCTCGATGGTCGCGCAGATTCGCGGTGAACTTGGCGGTCTGTCGTGTCTAGTGAACTGTGCCGGCGGCTCGCCGCTGAAAAGTGCCATTTCGCAGATGTCCGAGGACGACTGGGATCACGTTATCGAGAAGAACCTGAAATCGGTCTTCCTGACCGCCAGAGCGGCGCTTCCGTTGCTGAAAGAAGCAGCGGCGGCCGGGCAGGGACCTTCCGTGGTGAACGTCAGCTCGACCGTGACGCGAACCGGCGGTGTGCCTGGCGGTGCCTGCTATGCCACCGCCAAGGGGGGCGTGGAAGTCCTGACACGCGCCCTCGCCAAGGAGCTGGCTGCGGACGGGATACGCGTGAACGCCGTGGCGCCGGGGCTGATCGACACCCCGTTCCACGGCCGCGACGTGAAGGAAGCCTATGCCGGCCGGATCGACTCGATCCCGCTGGGCCGTGTCGGCGAGCCGCAAGATTTGGCGGGTCCGGTGCTGTTCCTGGCTTCGGACGCGGCATCCTACGTGACCGGAGAGATTATCGAGGTTAGCGGGGGAACCCGGCTATCGCCGTGAAACCACGCCCGGCGAAGAGGAGTAGCCGGGCCGTATCAACACCAAGGGAGAAGAAGATGATTACAAGACGAACTCTGGGAAAGACAGCATTCGCCGGCATTGCCCTGGCCATGACGGGCACGTCGGCGAGGGCGCAGGATTTTCCCACGAAGCCGATCAGGCTGATCGTGCCCTTCGCGCCCGGCGGTCTGACCGACACCTTCGCCCGGGCCATGGCGCGCGCTGCCGAGAATCATCTGCCCGACAATCAGTCGGTGGTGGTCATCAACAAGCCGGGGGCGGGTGGTGTCATCGGCGTGACCGAAGCCTATTCCGCCGAGCCGGACGGCTACACCATCGCCTTCGTGATCTCGTCGCCGATCGTGACTCAGCCGCATTACGGCAAATCCGTCTACAAGGCATCGGACTTTCAGCCGATTCGCCACGTCTACGACATTCCCTGTGCCATCACCGTGCATACCGACGCGGAGTGGCAGAATGTCGATGAATGGATCGCCTGGATGAAAGCGAATCCGGGGAAGTTCACGTATGGCTCGTCTTCCGGTCCCGGCGGCGTGACCCATCTTCTGGCTGCGAAGTTCTTCGAAGCGGCCGGAGTGGACGCCCGATATGTGCCCTTCCAGGGTTCGGCGCCGCTCAATGCCGCGATCATGGGTGGCCAGGTGTCGGGCGGCTCGATGATGCCCACCCAGCATTCCGGCGGCGAAGCCCGTCCGATGGTCTTCGTGACGCCGACCAAGCCGGACGACCCGATCTATGACGATGTCCCCTTTGCATCCGACCTTGGTATCGACGCCATGGCGTCGGTGTTCTCGGGCATCATCGGCCACAAGGACATCCCGGCCGATCGCATCGCCATCCTGAATGATGCGTTCACCGCCGCAATGAGCGATCCGGCCGTCCAGGAGCTCTTCGCCACCAGAAAGCTCGTTCCCAGCACGACCGACAACGCGGAATTCGCCAAGATCATCATGCGCGAGAACGAGTTCAACGGAGAGATGCTCAAGCGTCTCGGCCTGATTGATTAAGTCGATATGCCCGGTCCCAGTGCCGGGCATATCACCTTCGGGCGGCAGCCTTCTCAAGTGTAATCGGGCGCTTGCCATCTTGCCGGGCCGGCAGCCAGAATCGAGTATCGCTCCCTTGTCCAAATGGAGAGAATGATGAGCTATCGCAGCGTGAACCTCGTCGTGTTTGCCGGGATAGTGGCGCTTTGCCTGGCCATCATCTACGCCATGCAGTCGATGCGCGCACCGATGGAAGGCGACATCGGAGCCTGGTTCGTTCCCTCGGCCGTGGCGTGGCTGATCATCGGTCTGTGCGTTGTCGGGGTGATCAGGACGCTGGCCGTCGGCCGCACCGAAACCTTCGTCATTCCCGCGTTCGGACGAGTCCTGATCTCGATCCTGATCATCGCGTTATTCCTGGTGTCCTGGGTCTATCTGGGGGCCTTCTACCTCCAGATGTTCGTCTTCCTGATGGTGCTGTCGCTGATCTACCGCAGACCGGTTGGAATCGACGCGCGCCAGATCATCATCACCACCGCCGTCTCCGCCGCGATCACGCTGTTCAGCTACATCGTGTTTGCCCACCTCATCTACGTCGACCTCTGAGAGGGCCATGACATGGACATCCTTGCCAGCTTCGAACTCGCGTCCATCGGGTCGGCACTCTTCGCGATCGGACTGGGGCTTTTCGTGGGCATGTTGTGCGGCGCGCTTCCGGGGCTGGGGCTGATCATCGCCGTCACCCTGCTGCTGCCGCTTTCCTACACAATGGGTCCGGTAGAGTCGATCTTGCTGCTGCTCGCCTGTTACCAGGGGGCGGAATACGGAGGGTCGATATCCGCCATCGTTCTTGGCATTCCGGGCACCGCGATGGCGGCGCCTCTCGTCACGGACGGCTTCGCCATGGCCAAGACGGAATCGCCGGGCAAAGCCCTGGGGTTCTCTCTTTACGGATCGACCTTCGGCGGCATCTTCGGCGGGATCGTGTTGATCTTTTTCGCCGAACCGGTGGCGCGTTTCGCCTTGAAGCTCGCCGATCCCGAGTTCTTTCTGCTCGGTGTCGTGGGGCTGTTGGCCGTAGCCGCCTTCGGAGCCGTGGACTTCATCAAGGCGATGATCTCGGTTGCGCTTGGCCTGCTCTGCGGGATGGTCGGGATCGATCTGTTCTCGGGGGTCCCGCGCATGACCATGGGGGTGCTGGCGCTTTACGACGGCATGAACATCGCGGCGGTTGCGGTCGGCCTTTTTGCCTTCTCCGAAATCTTCGTGATGATCAGTGCGCCGATGAACAGTTCCCATACCTTTACCAAAGGTGACATGCGCATCCGCCTGACGCTCAAGGAAATGGTCTATGCGTTCAAGGCGATGGTGACCGGATCCGTGGTCGGCTCGTTCATCGGGGCGTTGCCGGGGGTCGGCTCGACCGTGTCGGGGTACCTGGCCTACTCGGGGGCCAAGGCCGCATCCAGCAAGCCCGAAAAGTTCGGCAAGGGAAGCGGCGAGGGCATTGCCGCACCTGACGCGGCCAACAATGCGACGGTGGGCGCGGCGCTGCTGCCGTTTCTCGCCCTGGGCATTCCCGGCTCGGCCTCGATCGCAATCATCGCCGGGGCATTCATCATCCACGGGATCCAGCCCGGTCCGCAACTGATGCGGAACAATCCGGACATGATCCAGGCGATCTTCATCGGGTTCATGGCAACGACCGTGGTGATGTTCTTCATGGGCAAGGCTCTGACCACCGTGTTCGCGCGGGCCTTGGTTACGCCCAACGCCTTCCTCGTGCCGGCGATCCTCATCTCCTCCATCATTGGGGTCTATTCCTCGCGTGGACAGATGTTCGACCTCTGGCTGGCGCTCGGACTGGGGATCATCACATATGTGATGCGGCGGCTCGACTATTCGCCGGCGGGCTTTCTGATCGCGATGGTGCTGGCGCCGATCATCGAGACCAGCTTCCGTCGCGCATTGGTCATCTCACAGGGCGATTACTCGATCTTCATCACCCGCGGCTATTCCCAAGCCATTGCCGCGATCATCCTGGCCACCCTGGCCTATGCCATTTTCCGGTCGGTCAGGCGCCTGCGCCAGCAGCGTGCAGCGACCAGCGAGAGTTGAGGCGCGCGCACCAAGGCCCGGATACGATTGAACGGGATCTGTTTCGAGGGTCTGGCCACCCCGGGGATCGGCAAACTCGATGTGAATCCCTTCCTTGTGGGCCCCGGCGGCATTGCCGCCGTCGATGCCCCGACCGCTGTGCGAAATGAGAGAGACTGACATGCATCACACACAGGATGGCCGCTGGGTCGAGCGGCGCTTTCACCATTTGATCGCGGGCGAGCTGTGCGACGGGCCGTTCGTTTTCCCGGTCATTGACCCCGCGACCGAACAGACCGTTGCCCATGCGCCCGGCGCAGACCGCGCCATGCTGGATCGCGCTGTCGCCTCCGCGCAGGCCGCCCTGCCGGCCTGGCAGGCACTGAGCTTTTCCGAACGCGCCGCTCCCCTCCTACAACTCAGGGACCGGATCACCGAGAATGCCGAGGACCTGGCAGCGCTGCTGACCGCGGAACAGGGAAAGCCCTTGGCCCTCTCGCGCGAAGAGATCGCGGCGGGGGCGGGTACAATCACGGCTCTGACCGGCCGGACGCTTGAACCTGAACTGCTGGGAGAGGCCGGCGGGGTCCGCACCGAATTGCACTACCGCCCGTTGGGGGTGATCGGAGCCATCACCCCATGGAATTCGCCCCTTCTGCTGGCAATACCCAAGCTGGTGTCGGCACTTTATTGCGGCAATGCAATCGTGCTCAAACCCTCGCCGACCACGCCGCTGACCTCGCTGCTGCTGGCCGAACTGGCCGCGCCGCTGTTTCCCGCCGGCATCGTCAACATCATCGCCGGAGAGAACGAATTCGGCCATTGGATGAGTACCCATCCGGGCATCGCCAAGATCAATTTCACCGGCTCGGTTCCCACCGGGCGACGGATCATGGAATCGGCTGCCCCGACCCTGAAGCGGCTGACGCTCGAACTGGGTGGCAACGATGCGGCCATCGTGCTTGAGGACGCCGACATCACGACTGTCGCACCCCGCATCCTGCAAGGGGCATTCAGAAACAGTGGCCAGATTTGCCAGGCGATCAAGCGGCTCTATGTCCACGAGTCGGTCTACGAACGTATGGTCACGGCGATGACCGAGGCCGCCGAACGTCTGGTGATCGGACCCGGCAACGACCCCGCAACGACGCTCGGACCGATCCAGAACCGGACCCAGTTCGACCGGCTGTGTGCGCTGCTGGACGAGACCCGTGACCTCCCCGCTGTGCGGTTCACCACCGGCGGGCACGCGCTAAACCGGCCCGGCTATTTCATTGCCCCGACCATCGTGGCCGATATCGCCGAGGGCACCCGCCTGGTCGATGAGGAGCAGTTCGGGCCGATCCTGCCGATCATCCGCTACAGCTCGGTCGAGGATGCCATCGCGCGCGCCAATGCTTCGCCTTTCGGGCTGGGCGGGTCGATCTGGACAAGCGACCACCGTCGCGGCTGGGAACTGGCCGGGCGGCTCGAAACGGGCGTGGCCTGGGTCAACCATCACCTTGGGCTGGGCGGCGATTTCCCCTTTGGCGGGGTGAAGCAGTCCGGTATCGGCCGGGCAAAGTCGATCCTTGGCCTGAAAGCGCATATGGAGGCGCAGGTACTGCAGGGCCCGGCCTGAGGATCGCACAGGCAACGCCGACCGGGGCCCTGTCAGAGCGGTTGCCCTTGAAGCGAGCAGGGCGCCTCTGTCCATAACTTGTTCAACTCGGAGCGCACCCTCTCTTCCCGCCTCCGCACAACCGTTCGCGCCTGCATCCAACTGATTTCTCCGGTCCGAAAAAAGACGATCCCATTTCCTGACCTCAAGCTTTGGAGGTCGAAATGGCAAGCAAGGAATACCCGGTGATCCTACGGTTCGAGGGTATGGATCCGAGCGATATCGGTGGCTACGAGGCGCATCGCTATTGCCGCGGCGGCGATCTGGGGCACATCGACTGCAACAAGCCCGCCCCGCGCCGCCTGATCGGGTCCACGATCTGGGCGCAGGAAGCCTTGGCCAAGATTGCCCTGATGAAAATCGAGACCTTCGCCGCCGAGCTCGAGGATCTCGACCGGCGCAACCGCCGCAAGGACCTGGCGAAAAGGCGCATCGAGGGACCGCGCGACCCGTGGCGCGCTTCCCTCCACCGCCCGATGCGCGAGCTGATCCTGACGGCCAACAAGAAATGGTTCGAGCAGACCGACAGCAGCGACGTGCAGTTCACTACCTCGCAGGAGGACCGTTTCGAAGCGCGGGTGACCTGCCACGGGGTTTTTCCTCCATTTGGAATTAGAGTCCGACCCAACGAAGGGACGGACAATGAAGCGATCAAGATACAGCGAAGAACAGATTATTGGCATCCCAACGGAGCATGAGGCAGGCGCGAAATCCTTGATCGCCCGGATACGGGCCTTCTGGGCTTTGTCGCCCATGCCACGGATGCGCATATCTTCGATCATCCGCTGGCGCAGCGGGCTTGTTCTCTCTTCTGTCATGCGAGCCTCCTGCCTGACGATTGAGAAGGCCTCAATCCTCAGGCAGAAACACCAATCCCCCAAAGCACCACGGTCGGATCATCGCTGAACGCCAGTCACAGGCGTCAATGCCGCGGAGCGGCTTCGTCCATGGACCGTCTGCGCCTACGCATCAGCTGGCTTTTCACGCAACTCGTTCAATGCATCGGCCGCGATTTCAAACGACCGGACCCGCGCTGCATGATCGTGGATCATCCCGGTCACCATCAGTTCGTCTGGTCGGTAGGTTTTGATGAGCGAGGCGAGACTTTCTTTTACCGTTCCGGGCGAACCGGTGGCGGAACAGGACAGGGCCTGCTCCACCTGCGCCAATACAGGTGCCGGGATTTCCAGATCAATGTCACGGGTGGGGTATGGAAGTTTACCCGGCTTGCCGGTTCTGAGTCGCGCAAATGCGAGGAGCTGGGAGGAGCGCAGAAAGGTCGCCTCACGATCTGTGTCCGCAGCGCAGACCCCGGCGGCAATCATCACGTATGGTTTTTCCAGACGGTCGGACGGTCGAAAGGTCTCGCGATAGATCGCAAGCGCTTCGTCCAGCATCGCCGGGGCGAAATGCGAGGCAAATGCATAGGGCAGACCCAAATATGCCGCCAGTTGGGCACCATAGAGGCTGGAACCCAAAATCCAGACTGGGACGCGCGTGCCCTCACCCGGGATGGCGCGAACGGATTTCCCCTCCGGCGTCGCGTCGAAATAGCCGATCAACTCCTGCACGTCCTGGGGAAAACTGTCCTCTGGCGCCATGTGGCGGCGCAGCGCCCGGGCGGTCGCCATGTCGGTACCTGGTGCTCGGCCCAGCCCCAGATCGATCCGCCCGGAATAAAGCGTCGCAAGCGTTCCGAATTGTTCGGCGATGACAAGTGGCGCGTGGTTTGGCAGCATGATCCCCCCTGCACCAATACGCATGGAGCCGGTCGCAGCGGCCACATGGCCGATCACGACAGCCGTCGCCGCACTGGCAATGCCGGGCATGTTATGATGTTCGGCCAGCCAGTAGCGGTGATATCCGGAACTCTCCGCCGCACGTGCCAGATCAACCGTATTCGCAAGAGCGTCTGCCGCGGTTTTCCCTTCGGCGATTGGCGAAAGATCGAGAAGCGAGAATTGCTGCATGGTGGCCTCCGTTTTCTTGCAGGTAATCACCGGATTGGACCAGGCCAAGGCCATTCACGTCTTTTGGCCGAGGCGCTCCCCCGTTCGTAAAAGAGGTCAGGCAGCGGCGCGCTTTTGGGGCATTGTCAGTTTAAACCGATCTGCTAGGGTGCCGCGCAGGGATTTCTACTGTCTTCGTGTTGCGCTGCTTGGTGACGACTAAGCGAATAAGGGGGTTGCGCCGCCGAGGCCAACCTTCGGGCAGCAAGAGATCGGCTGGCGGTTTTAATCTGACAATGCCCAAGGGACATCCCGTGACCGAAGATATGCCCGCTGACAATGCTGATGTCTGGCTCAGCCTGAACGAGGTCGGATCGCTCGCGCTGTCCGTCCTGCGCAAGGCGGGGCTGCCTGAGGCCCACGCCCGCCCGGTGGCGCAATCCATCACCGATTGCGAACGCGATGGGCGCAAATCGCACGGGCTGTTGCGTCTGCCCGGCTGCGTCATGACCATCGAAAGCCCGAATTTCCGGCCGGACGCCGAGCCGCGCATCCACGAGATGGACGGCGCCATCGTCCGCGTCGATGCCGGTTTCGGCTATTCGCTGCCCGCCTTCGAACAGGCGCTACCGCATCTGGAACGCAAGACGCGGGCGTTCGGCGTCGCCGTCCTGGCGATCAACAACTGCTTTCATTTCTCGGCTCTCTGGCCCGAGGTCGAGCGCATCGCGCGGCTCGGCCTGGCCGGGCTGGCGATGACGCCCAGCCATTCCTGGGTCGCGCCGTTCGGCGGCACCCGGCCGGTTCTGGGCACAAACCCGCTTGCCTTCGGCTGGCCGCGTCCGGGGCAGGACCCCTATGTGTTCGATTTCGCGACCAGCGCCATGGCGCGGGGCGATATCGCCATGGCCGGCCGCAACGGTGAAACCCTGCCCGAAGGCTGCGGGCTGGATGCCGAGGGCCGGTCCACGACCGACCCCAAGGCGGTTCTTGCCGGGGCGATGCTGACCTTTGGCGGGCACAAGGGCACGGCGCTGTCGACGATGATCGAATTGCTGGCCGGCCCGCTGATCGGCGACCTGACCAGCCGCGGCTCGATGGAATTCGATGCCGGCGCGCAGGCCGCGCCCTGCCATGGCGAACTGGTCATCGCCTTCGATCCGGACCGGCTGGGCGGCGGCGATGCCGAAACCAACCGGCAACGGGCAGAGGCGCTGTTCGCCGAATTCACCGATCAGGGCGCGCGCCTGCCGTCGCAGCACCGCTACCTGGCGCGCGCGGCCAACGAGAAGGCGGGCGTCCTTGTTCCGCGCGACCTGTTCGACCGCATTGTCGAACTGGGCGGGGACCGGACTGCGTTCTGACGCGGGCGGAGCCGCCCACACATGACAATGCCGTCGCGAACGAAGTCGCCGGTAAGGCACCAATGCAAAAGCGCTGGCCGATGCCAAACTCCGCACAGGCGGCCGGCAAGGTCCGGCATCCCCGGATCGTTCGTCCGGACCCTCGGGCGGTTCCGCCGCGCCGCGTAGGGCCGGCCGGCTTCGGGTCAATCCGCCGACGGAACTTTAAAAAAGATGACTTTGGTTAACCAGTTTGCCAACATGTTAGGGTTGCACGCGGAAAACGACGGAGAGGATGTCGATGCTACTCAGTATGCACGAGCAGGAACGACTGATGGTCTACACGGCCGGCAAGCTGGCGCTGGAACGCAAGGAGCGGGGGCTGAAGCTGAACCTGCCGGAAGCGACGGCGCTGCTGACCTCCTACCTTCTCGAAGGGGCGCGTGACGGCGAGAGCGTGACCGACCTGATGGAATCGGGCCGCAACGTCCTCGGCCGCGACGACGTGATGGAAGGCGTGCCGGAAATGATCGCCCAGATTCAGGTCGAGGCGACATTTCCCGACGGCACCAAGCTTGTCACGGTGATGGAGCCGATCCGATGACCCGCAAACTCAACCCGTTCGCGCAGCTCGTATCCGACAACAAGGGCACCGGACGCGCGCAGCATGTCACCGACGATCCGGGCCGCGACTATGACCAGACCAGTTCCGAGGCGACGGAGCGCACCCGGTCCTCTGGCACTAGTTCCCCAAGCGAGCCGCGCCGGCCCGGCGGCGGCACCCGGCAGGCGCCGCGCCGCCAGACCGAGGCCGCGCTGGATCACGATGCCGATCCGATCATCCCGGGCGAGATCCTTTATGCCGAGGGCGATGTCGTCATCAACGAAGGGCTCGAGGTGACAACGATCCGGGTGGCCAACACGTCCGATCGCCCGATCCAGATCGGATCGCATTTCCATTTCGCTGAAGTGAACGCCGCGCTGGAATTCGACCGCGACGCGGCCTGGGGCAAACGCCTAGCCGTTCTGTCGGGCGGGGCCGAGCGGTTCGAACCGGGCGCCGTGGCCGAGGTGAACCTCGTGCCCATCCAGGGCAAGCGCATCGTTCTGGGCCTGCGCGGTCTGTGCAAGGGAGGGCTCGACAATGCAAAAGGTTGATCGCCGCGAATATGTCGCCTCCTACGGGCCGACCACGGGCGACCGCATCCGGCTGGCCGATACCTGCCTGACCATCGAGGTCGAGGAGGACCGCTCCGGCGGGGGCGACGAATCCGTCTTTGGAGGCGGCAAGTCGATCCGCGAATCGATGGGCCAGTCGTCGCATACCCGCGCCGAAGGCACCCCCGATCTGGTCATCACCGGCGCGGTGATCCTGGACCATTGGGGGATCATCAAGGCCGATATCGGGGTGCGCGACGGGCGTATTGTGGGCATCGGCAAATCCGGCAATCCCGACACGATGGACGGGATCGACCCTGCGCTGGTCATCGGTCCGTCGACGGAAATCATGGCCGGCAACGGGCTGATCGCCACGGCGGGCGCGGTGGACACGCATGTGCATTTCGTCGGGCCGCAGATGCTGCAACTGGCGCTGGCCTCTGGCGTGACCACCGTCACCGGCGGCGGCACAGGGCCGACCGAAGGGTCCAAGGCGACGCTGGCCACGCCCGGCGCCTGGTGGATGGAACGGATGCTGGAAGGCTTCGATCCCTGGCCCGTGAACGTGCTGTTCCTGGGGCGCGGCAACACCATGTCGAAAGAGGCGATGTGGGAACAGCTGCGCGGCGGCGTCGGCGGCTTCAAGGTGCATGAGGATTGGGGCGCAACGCCGGCCGCCATCGACGCCTGCCTGTCGGTGGCCGAAGAGTCGGGCGTGCAGGTCGCCATCCACTCGGACACGCTGAACGAGGCGGGCTTTGTCGAGGATCTGCTCCGCGCCGTCGCTGGCCGCACCTTCCATGCCTTCCATACCGAAGGGGCAGGGGGCGGG
The DNA here is from genome assembly GCA_947503765.1 of uncultured Paracoccaceae bacterium. GTDB lineage: Bacteria > Pseudomonadota > Alphaproteobacteria > Rhodobacterales > Rhodobacteraceae > Psychromarinibacter. Next base: position 41,733 of record CANNFA010000012.1, read on the forward strand.
CATGCGCCCGACATCATCTCCATCGCGGGCGAGCGCAACGTGCTGCCCGCCTCGACCAACCCGACGCGGCCCTTCACCCGCAACACCGTGGCCGAACATCTGGACATGGTTATGGTGGCCCATCACCTGAACCCGCAGGTGCCGAACGATCTGGCCTTCGCCGAAAGCCGGGTGCGCGCCGGCACCATCGCGGCCGAGGACATCTTGCAGGATCTGGGCGCGATTTCGATCATGTCGTCGGATGCGCAGGCGATGGGCCGCATCGGCGAGACGGTGATGCGCACATGGCAGACCGCCCACCAGATGAAGAAGTTGCGCGGCTCTGCCCCCGGCGACGACCGCGCCGACAACCACCGCGCCCGCCGCTACGTGGCGAAATACACGATCTGTCCGGCCGTGGCGCACGGGATGGAACGCGAAATCGGCTCCATCGAGGTCGGCAAGAAGGCCGATATCGTGATGTGGCAACCGGCCTTGTTCGGCGTGCGCCCGCATACCGTCTTCACCGGCGGCATGGTTGCGACGGCGGCGCTTGGCGATCCCAACGCCTCTATCCCGACGCCGCAGCCGGTGATGGCGCGCACCGGGTTCAACGTCCATTCGCCGGCATCGGGGGCCACTTCGCTGGCCTTCGTGTCGCAGGCGGCCATCGACGACGGCATCGCGGACCGGATCAACACCAGCCGCCAATTCGCCCCGATCGAGAACACCCGTGGACGCGGCAAGGAGGATATGCCGGAAAACACCGCCCTGCCGAAGATCGAGGTCGACCCCGACACCTATTCGGTGAAGATCGACGGCGAAAGCGCCGATCATGCGCCCGCCGACGAAGTGCCGATGGCGCAAAGATATTTCCTGTTCTGAATGCGGGATCGCGGGACGGGTGGACAGGCGGCGCTTCTGCTGCTGGCGGACGGGCGCCTGCCGGCGGGCGGCTATGCCCATTCGGGCGGGCTGGAAGCGGCCGTCGCTGCCGGGCGCGTCACCGATATCGCCGGACTTCAGGATTTCCTGATCGGCCGGGCCGAGACATCCGGCCTGATCGCCGCGGCATTCGCGGCGGCCGCCTGCAGCCGGGCGCGGCGCGGCGAGCTGTCCGATATGGCCGAGCTGGAGACGGAGCTTGACGCGCGCATCCCATCGCTGGAACTGCGCAGGGTCTCGCGCAATCTGGGGCGGCAATTGCGGCGCGCGATGGACAGCATCCATCCGCATCCGCATTTCGCCGCCCTCGGCACCGCGCCGCATCAGCCGCTTGTCATGGGGGTCGCCGCGGCGGCGCTCGGTCTTGGCCCGCGTGATGCCGCGCTCGCCATCCTGCATGAAAACAATTCCGGCGCGGCGGCGGCGGCGGCCAAGCTCATGCGGGTCGATCCGTTTCATGTGCACGCCATTCTGGCGCGGATGGCGGCGCGGCTGGACCGGCTGGCGGACATGGCCAGCGCCGCGCCCGATGGCCCGTCCGCCGATCTTGCCGCGCCCGGATCGCCGCTGGCCGATATCGCGGCCGAACATCACGGGGGCGCCGATGTACGTCTCTTCGCCTCCTGAAATGCCCGAGGCCCGGCACGGCGCGATGACCGCCCGCGCGGTGCTGGCCAGCGCGGCTGGCCCGGCAGGGCGAGCCGGCCGCATCGAGACGTTGCGCTCGGACGGGCCGCTGGTGCTGCGCAAGTGCAATCCCAAGGGCCCCGAGCCGTTGACGCATCGCCGGCCGGACGCGGCGAGGGTCGCCCTTGCGGCAGGAACCGCCGGCCCGCTTGGCGGCGACGATTATGCGCTGGACGTGCATGTCGGGGCGGGCAGCACCCTCGTGCTGCAAGAAGTGTCGATGATGCTCGTCCTGCCCGGCCCGACCGGCGCCCGCTCGCGCATGTCGATCACCGTCAATGTCGAGGATGACGCGACATTCGTCTGGTGGCCCGAACCGATCATCGCGGCGCATCGCTGCAATCACCGCCACGATATGCGGATCGCACTTGCCCCGACCGCGCGGATGATCCTGCGCGAGGAGATGGTGCTGGGCCGCCATGGCGAAGCCCCCGGCGATTTCATCAGCCGGTTGCGCGTCACCCGTGCGGGCCGGGCGCTGTATGATCAGCAACTGGCCTTCGGCCCCTCGGCGCCGGGCTGGAAGGGGGCCGCCGTTCTGGGCGGCGGGGCCGCCGCCGGCTCGATCATCGCGGTCGATCCGGGCTGGACGGATGGCGCGCCGGAACCGGACCCCTACCATCAGAACGCGGCGCTGACGCCCCTGGCCGGACCGGGCGTGGCGATTGGCGCGGTCGCGCCGGACAGCCTGGATCTGCGCCGCCTGTTGCTTCGCGGATTGAACACGCTCGGCCCGCCCTGGGCGATCTGAAAGAAGGAGAACGCGACATGCATGACGAAGCAAGAACCGCCGGAACCCGCGCCCTGCGCCTTGGGGTTGCGGGGCCGGTCGGCACCGGCAAAAGCTCGGTCATCGCCACGCTCTGCCGGCATCTGCGCGGCGAATTCGCCATCGGCGTCATCACCAACGACATCTATACCGACGAGGACGCGCGCTTTCTGAAATCCGAAGGCGTGCTGCCCGAAGAGCGTATTCGCGCGGTCGAGACGGGTTCATGCCCGCATACGGCGATCCGCGATGACGTGACCATGAACCTGATGGCGGTCGAAGACATGGAGCGCGACTTTGCGCCGCTCGACATCGTGCTGGTGGAAAGCGGCGGCGACAACCTGACCGCCACCTTCTCGCCGGCGCTGGTCGATGCGCAATTGTTCGTGCTGGACGTGGCGGGCGGCGGCGACGTGGCGCGCAAGGGCGGTCCGGGGATCAGCGGTGCCGATCTTCTGGTCATCAACAAGATCGACCTTGGCGAACATGTGGATGTGGATGTGGATCGGATGGTCGCCGATGCGCGCAAGGCCCGCAAGGGCGGTGCGATCCTGCCGCTGTCGCGCAAGCGGCCCGACACGATGAAAGAGCTTTGCGACTGGGTGCGCGCCTTGCACGGATCCTACATCACCGGCGGGCACACGCCCGTCGATCCCGGCCCGATGGCACCGCATCACCATGCCCATGATGACGGACACGAGCATGGCCACGTGCATGGCCGCGGTCACAGCCACGACTGAAGCAAAAAAAACGGAGCGGCGGAATTCCGCCCTCCGGGCGGGTTATTATGAAGATCGACGGTGTGATCCGTTACCCGTGGCGCGCGACCGGCCGCGAAGGCGAGATGCTCGCGAGCTTCGTGACCAGGGCGCGCGGCCGGAAACCGGCCGCTGGGAAAACAGCCGCCGGAAAACTCGCATCACCCATTTCGCAGGCGCGAACGGGAAGGCGATAGCCTCATTGCCCTAGCGGAGACCGGTTCGGCTTCGCCTGACGCTGCCCTCACTCGGCCTCGGCGCGCCTCTCGCGCAGCGCTGCAACGGCAGCGGCGTCGATCGGGGCGGCGGAGTTGCTCCAGCCGCTGCGCACGAAATTCGCTAGCGTCGCCACCTCGTCGTCCGACAACCGGTCGGCAAAGCCCGGCATCCGCAGAGTATGCGTCCGGTCTGACCGCTCTGATGTGGGGAGACCGCGGCTGATAGTGTCCATTCTCGATAATGGACATTT
>CANNFA010000013.1 GCA_947503765.1 uncultured Paracoccaceae bacterium
GCATCGACGAACTCGCACCCTGGCACTGGCACCAACGCTAAAAGTCAACGCCCGGTCACACCGGACGCATACCATCCATCATCACCGCCAACCGAATGATCTCGGGCGACGTTTTGAAATACCGGAACGGCGAGCGATTTTTACATCAGGCAATGATGCTTTACCGCCCCGCCCGCCTCAAGCCAGTTCCCGCTGACACCACCCTGCCGATCCTTTAAAACTATGGATCTTCATTTACTCCGCAATAATCTTGTAGTTTTGGGGCTGTCGATGCGCTCGAAAGTTAAAAATGTGATCGCGAATGTCGCTAATTCTGTCAAAATCGCATGTGGCCGTGATGACTTCGTCTTCAACCGTGTTTGACATCGCGACTATTTCGCCCGTCGGAGCGACGATGCAACTGTGACCGACAAGCGGCCAGCCTTCCTCGGTGCCAGCCTTGGCGGCTGCCGCCACCCACATGCCGTTCTGATAAGCCCCTGATTGAACGCTCAGAAGATGGTGGAACGAGGTCAGGTGGGAATGCTGGGGAGTGCGTGGATCCGTGATCGGCGTATTGTAACCCATGCATACGAGTTCGGCGCCATTCAATCCGAGAACACGCCAGCTTTCGGGCCAGCGACGGTCATTGCATATGCACATGCCGACCTTGTGACCTTCATACTCGTAAACCGGAAAGCCGAGATTACCAACTTCGAAATAACGTTTCTCCAGATTCTGAAACGGGCGGTCCGGCTCGTATTCCGCGTGGCCCGGAAGATGGATCTTGCGGTACTTTCCAGCCACCTTCCCGTTTCGGTCGACGAGTATCGACGTGTTGAATCGACGCTTCCGACCCCCTTCCCATGTCAGCTCGCCGAAACCGATATTGAATCCCACCCCAAGGCGAGCCGCCAGGTCGAAGAGCGGTTGTATCGATGGGTTGGGCATCTCCTTTTCGAAATAGGAATCGAGCTCCTCTTCATCCGTAATATACCATCGCGGAAAGAACGACGTGAGAGCCGCCTCGGGGAAGACAATCATTTCGGCGCCCCGACCCTTGGCTTCGTGCATCATTGCGCATAGCCGCTCGACAACGGACGCACGACTATCCGCGCGTTGAATCGGCCCGAGTTGACCGACCGCAAGGTTCATTTTTCTCGTCACGAAATTCTCCCACTTCTCTTGCGCGCCTCGTGCGCGCTTTCGGCTATCATTGCGCAGCAGGGTGCTGCCAGAAGATATTCGCTCCAAATCAATTGAAGCTCTGCCTATGTATCGCCTCAGTTAGCAAGGTACAATTATACAGTTTTATACTTTTACAGTATGCAAGTAACCGTGGGCGTATTATTTTAGCCCCAATGAGGATATGCAGTGACGTATCACCGATTCTCGGGAAACAGGACTGGACTACGGGCGCGAACCGCCCATCACTGGTGGCGCGCCCCGACGACCTGCCGGGCTCGCCTCGGTACCGCGGCCGGGTGGTTTCAGAGCAATTCGAACCAGTCTCACCAAGGACAGTGACGCTGCCCCTTATGCGGCGCAAAGGCCGCGCCACTCGGCGAGAGCAGCGGCACGGTTGGCTTTGAAATCTGGTCAGCTGTAGAGGCTGCGCTCCTGGTTGAAATGGCCGACCGCGCGCCGCAGGTAAAGACGCGCGCCGTTGATCTTCTCGAAAACCCCGCCCGGATGCCGCCGCCAGCAAGCGGTTGCCGATACCGCGGCTAAGGGGTGTCCCGTGCCCCGGCCGGCGTCGCCTTCCGGATTGCCTGCCAGACACGCACCGGGGTCAGCGGTGGCGCGATGTCGCGAACGCCCAGCGGCGCCAGCGCGTCGAGCACCGCATTGACCAGAGCGGCCGCGCCGCCGGTGGCCGCCGACTCGCCGATGCCCTTGACCCCCAGCGGGTTTCCGGCTTCGGGGAAATGCGCGAGCTCGGCGGTGATCCACGGCAGGTCTCCGGCGCGGGGCACCGCATAATCCATCAGCGAGGCCGACAGGATCTGGCCGGCGTCGTCATAGACGATGCCCTCCACCCAGCCCTGCCCGATCCCCTGTGCCGCGCCGCCCTGCAATTGCCCCTCGACAAGCGCCGGATTGACCGCAGAGCCGCAATCCTGCACCGCCGCATAGCCCTCGACGGCGATGGCCCCGGTGGCAGGATCCACCTCGACCTCGCAGGCATGGCATCCGACGTTCACGGTGTCGCCAGAGCCGCCGAACGCCGCTTCGGCCGTGAAATCGGGCGCGGCGGCAAAGATGTCGTCCCACCCGAGGACATGGTTGGTTCCCTCGGCGCGGAAACTGCCCCGGTCGAACAGTACCGCGACATCGGCCACCCCCAGCAGGTCCGCCGCGACCGCGACGCCCCGCGCGACCGCCGCGTCCGCCGCCAGCCGCACCGAGGATCCGCCGAGCGTCATCGACCAGGAGGCCGCGGTGCCGATGCCATCGGGCATCGCGGCGGTATCGGATTGCACGAAGCCCAGCCGCTCCATCGGCAGGCCCAGCCGCGCCGACGCGATCTGAAGAAAGCTGGTTTCGTGGCCATGCCCGGAGGATCCGGTGCCGACGCAGACCACCAGCCGCCCCGCGACATGCGACAGGCGCACCGCGGCCGGTTCGGACGAGCCGTGCAGCGCCTCGGCGAACAGGCACACGCCGACCCCGCGCCGAAGCCCCCGCCGATCGGCCCGCGCTCGGCGGTCGGCAAGGCCCGCATGGTCGATCCGCGCGAGGGCCGTGTCCAGCAGCGCGCCCGGATCGACCGCATCGAACCGGGTTCCCAGCGGCGAGGTCCAGGGCAGCATCTGCGGCCGGATCAGGTTGCGTCTCCGCAGGGCAACCGGATCCTCACCCAGCTCGCGCGCGATCATGTCGATCAGCCGCTCGCAGGCGAACACGTTTTCCGGCCGTCCCGCGCCGCGATAGGGGCTGGTGCTGGCGGTATTGGTGGTCATGGCGCGGACCGTGAAATGCGCCGCCCCGACCCCATAGACGCCGGTTAGATGCATCAGCCCGTTCAGCACCGGAACCATGCTGCGCGGCGCGGCATAGGCGCCAAGGTTCAGGTCCCGCCGTCCCCGGACGGCCAGGATGCGCCCATCCGCATCCGCCGCCGCCTCCAGCCGGAACAGGTTGTCGCGGCCGTGATTGTCGCTGGCAAAACCCTCGGTGCGGTCGGATATCCATTTGACCGGTTGCCCCAGGCGGCGGGCCGCCTCGAGCGACAGGACGTATTCCGGGTACAGCCCGTTCTTCTGGCCGAAACCGCCGCCGACATCCGGCGCATGCACGCGCATCCGGTCGCGCGGAATCCCGAAGACATGATCGGCAAGCGCCCGCTGGATCAGGTGAACGCGCTGGGTGCTGACCGCAAGGTCGAAAGCCTGGCGCCGAGGGTCGTACCGGGCGACGCATCCCCGCGGCTCCATCGGCATCGCGTGGACGCGGTTGTTCGACAGATCGACGGAAACACGGTGCGCGGCGCGTTCAAAGGCGCGCGCGACCGCGCCCGCATCGCCGCGCGCGCTTTCCAGCACCACCTGCGCCGCGGGGTCGTCCAGCGACGTGGCAGCCGGTAGATCCTCGCAGGTCAGCGTCACGCATTCTGCCGCATCCCGTGCGGCCTGCGCGGTATCCGCGACGACGAAAGCGATCGGTTCTCCGACGTACCGGACTTCATCCCGGGCCAGCGCCGGTTGTTCCAGATGGTCCAGCGAAGCACCCGGCCCGTCCGCGCCCAGCGGCGACAGGTCGAGCGGGATCGGCCCCAACCCGGCGGCGGCAAGATCGGCATGGGTCAGGATCAGCCGCACGCCCGGCATTCTGCGCGCGTCGCCGGTATCAAGCCGGGTAATCCGCGCATGGGCGTGGACCGACCGCACCACGACGGCGTGAAGGCATCCCTCCGGCGCGAGATCGTCCACGAAGCGCGCCGTTCCGCCCAGCATGCGGGGATCCTCGCGCCGGGGGATCCGCGCGCCTAGCGGATGCAGCGGATCGGATGTCACGGCATCGCCTCGTTGCCGCAAAGCCGCGCGACGGCCTCTGCCAGCACCCGCGTGCCCTGCGCCAGGTCCGACGCGGTGGCGGATTCGTTTTCGTTATGGCTGATCCCGCCGGCGCAGGGGACGAAAAGCATCGCCGCCGGGCAGTGATAATGCAGCTGGCGCGCGTCATGCCCGGCGGCCGAGAACAGCCGCATGTGGCCGATCCCAAGCGCCGCCGCGCTGTCTTCCAGAACAGAGACCATCGTCTCGGGGAAATCCAACGAGGGCGAGGTGGCGATCTCCTGAACCTCCACCGTGCAGGGGGCCGCGTTTTCGCGTGCGATGACGCCAAGCGCATCGCCCAGCCGCTTGAGCACAGCCCAGTCCGGGTGCCGCAGATCGACCGAGAAATAGACCTGACCAGCCACCACCGAAGGCGCATTGGGCGACACGTCGAAACGCCCGACGGTGAATTTCACCACGTCGTCGGGGTCATGGAATTTCGCGCGCAGGGCGGCGATGATGTCCAGCGCCGCCAGCAGGGCATCCTTGCGCCGCGACAGCGGCTCGGTCCCGGCATGCGCCTCCTCGCCCCGCACCGTCAGGCGAAAGCGGCGCGATCCCTGGATGCCGGTGACGATGCCCACCGGCTTTTGCGCCTGTTCCAGAAGCGGCCCCTGTTCGATATGCGCCTCGATGAAGGCATGGACCGGAAACCCGAGCGGCCCTTGCGCGATGTCCGGAAACGCGGCCGCCATATCGGCCAGCGCGTCCCGCACCGTCACGCCATCGTCATCGGTCACCGCCAGGATCGTCTCCAGCGGCTTCATCCCGGCGAAGGCTTCGGAGCCCATCATGCCCGGCGCGAAGCGCGACGCCTCCTCGTTCATCCAGGCGGCCACGATAAACGGGCGCGGCGGCACGTATCCCGCCTCGCGCATGGCGCGCGCGACTTCCAGCCCGGCCAGCACCCCGAAGGCCCCGTCGAACTTGCCGCCCACCGGCTGCGTGTCGATATGCGAGCCGGTCATCACCGGCGGCAGATCGTCCCGTGCGCCAGCCATGCGAAAGAACAAGTTGCCGATGGGGTCGGTAGAGACCGCAAGATCCAGTGCGCCTGCCGCCTCGATCAACTCGCGCCGCGCGGCCATTTCCTCGACCGACAGGGCCAGCCGGCGCACACCGCCCCCGGCCAGCGCGCCGTGCCGCGCAAGGCCCATATGCGCGGCCCAGAGCCGCGCCTCGTCGACGTGACCGGCTATGTCGGGGCGCGGCATCGTCAGCTTGTCTTCATGATTTCGTCCGGCCGCGACCGCGGATCGCGCGGCAACCAGCGACCTGCCTCGACCAGCGCGTGGAACTCGGCGACGGCGCGGTTGAACGTCTCGGGCTCTTCGAGGTTGAGCGTGTGCCCGGTCTTGGGCAGGACCAGAAGGCCCGAGGCGGGGATCGTGCGTTTGAGAAACAGGCCCGGTTGCAGGCAATGATCGTCCTCGTCGCCGCTGACGATCAGGGTCGGCACCTGCATCTGCCGCAACCCGTCCTCCAGATCGTAGAGCGACGGGCGGCGCATCTGCACTCCCCGCATGGTGTTCGCCGCGCCCTGGGCCGAATGTTCGCCCAGCATCCGGCGGAATTCATCATGCCCGCGCGCATCCTTGACCAGAAAGGGAATGCGCGAGGCGGCAAAGCCGTAGACATGCGAGAACGCCTCGGCGCCCTGTTTCAGGAACTGGCTCGCCACCTCTTCCGAAACGCTCCGGAAGTACTCCTCGAAGTCCTTTTCCGCGCCATAGCCGGCCCCCGCAACCACCAGTGACAGCGCCCGGTCCGGATGCGTCAGGCCAAGATGCAGCGTCGCGAAGCCGCCCATCGACAGGCCGACGACATGCGCCCGGTCGATCCCGGCCGCATCCATCACCGCCACGATATCCTCGACCGCGATCGCCTGGCTGTACTTCTCGACCTGTTCGGGCACGTCGGAGGGCGGATAGCCCCGCGCGGCGAAGGTCACGCATCTGTGCCGGCGGCCAAAGGCGCGCATCTGCGGCTCCCAGCTGCGGTGGTCGCCGCCGAATTCGTGAACGAAGACGACGGGCGTGCCGCTGCCGGTTTCCTCGTAGTACAGGTTCACGCCGTCCCGGGTGGTCGCATATGCCATGTAGCCCTCAAACGATGGAATTGCGCGACGTGATGCCGCCGTCGATCGTCAGGATCGCGCCGCTGGTATACCCTGAGCAATCCGACGCCAGGAACACGATGGCATTGGCGATCTCTTCGGGGGTGGCCATGCGGCCCAGCGGATAGCGCTCCAGCAGTTCCTGCCAGCGGCTTTCGTCGCCGTACCAGTCCTGCGCCCGCTTTTTCAAAAGCTTGGGCATCCTGTCGGTCGCGACGGGGCCGGGATTCACGCCGACGATGCGGATCCCGTACTTGGTCAGCGACTGGCCGCCCATCGCCTTGGTGAACGCTATCAGCGCGGCATTCCCGGTGGTGCCGCAGATGTAATCGGCATCAAGCCGCTCGCCGGCATTGCCGATGTCGTTGACCACGACGCCGCGGCCGCGCGCCTTCATCCGCTCCACCACCAGCCGGGTGAGGTTGACGTAGCCGAACACCTTCAGCTCCCAGCCCTGCCGCCACGCATCCTCGTCCACCGACCACAGATCGCCGCCCGGGATCACCCCGGCATTGTTGACCAGGATGTCGATATCGCCCACCTCCTCGGCAAGCTGTTCGGCAGCGCCGCGCTTTTCCAGGTCGGCGGGGTGGACGGTGACGTTCACGCCATGCGCCGCGGCGATCTCGTCGCGCAGCGCGCCCAGCCGTTCGGCGGACCGTGCCGTTAGAAGCAGATCGCACCCTTCCTGCGCAAAGATCCGCGCCGTGGCGGCCCCGATCCCCTGCGATGCCCCGGTGATGAGCGCCCTGCGCCCGCGTAATCCGAGATCCATGTTCCGTCCTCCAATATTCGGTTTTTTCGCCCGGCCGGCCGGCCGGTCAGAAAAGCGCGACGTCCTCGTTGATGCCCCGCGCCTCTTCGACCGCGTCCGGGAGCGCGGCGCAGAATTCCTCGACCCATTCGGTCGGCACGCTGACGCTGACCTTGATGAACCGGTCGCCAAAGGTCTTGGTGTGATAGGATCCCTGGCGGATCATGATCCCCCGCTCGGCCATGGCTGCGCACAGCGCCTCGGGGCGGATCCCTGCCTCGTTCACCTCGATCACGAGGAAATTGCCGTTCGAGGGATAGACCGGCAGACGAAAGCCCGGGATCTTCTCGCAGGCGATCTTGACCAGTTCCTGGTTGCGGCGCTGCTCTTCCAGCACTCCGGGGAACCACTCGCGCTTGACCTTCAGCCCGGCAATCGCGCCGCGCTGCGCCATCATGTTCGAGCCGAGATTGTTCGGCGGCGCCGCCGAAAGCTCCTGGATGATCTCCGGATCCGCGACCAGCGAGCCGATGCGCAGGCCCGCAAAGCCCAGCCACTTGGAAAAGCTCCAGACGGTGATGGTCCGTTCCGGGTAGAACCGGGCGGCCAGCGTGTGGTCATAGGCGAAATCGCGGTAGGTGCAGTCGTGGATCAGGTAGGCGCCCACCGACCGGGCGATGTCGGCGATCCGGGAAATCTCGGCCTCGGTCGCGGATGTTCCCAGCGGATTGTTCGGATCGACGAAATAGATCATCCGTACCTTGTCGTCGACTTCGGCCGCCAGGCGTTCGGGATCGAGCCGGTAGTCGTGTTCGTCCCCATAGATCGGGATCTGCGTCACTTCGGCCCCAGCTTCCCTGGCAAACGCCATCGGCCAGGACCAGGTGGGATCGGTCGTCACGAACCGGTCGCCCGGCCGGCAATAGGTTCGGCACACATGGTAAAGGCCCGACACCGCGCCGTCGGTCACCATCGCCGCCATGTCCGGCAGGTCCAGATCCTCGATGATCAGGCGGCGCAATTCCTCGAATCCCAGCGGCGGCGCATAGGCATGCCAATCCTCGCTGTCGAGGCAGTCGATCATCGCCTGCCGCACCGCCGGATGCGCCGGGTGGTGGTTGGTGTTCTGCCCAAGCCAGCGAAGGTCCTTGGTGTTCACCAGCTGGTCGAAATGCCGGTTCCGAATCTCATTCTTCCTCAAAGCCGCCCCCATGGTGTGCCAAAACTCTTGTTGTGAATACATAGCGGCTGCTTAAAGAGGATTTCAATGTTAAAAAAGAAAATTCTTGCATACCCACGCCGCATCGTTTTTTGTTGGCATTGTCTGCACGCCGCGCGCCATGGCGCGAAAACGGCCGCTGATTCACCAGATGCCGGGGCATAACCGGCGCATCACGCCACGCTCCAACCAAAGGGGAGAACCAAGCATGAAGACCTTCAATCGCCGCAGGGTGACAACCGCCCTGGCTATCCTGGCCAGTTCCGCGGCCTTCGCCGCCCCGGCCCTCGCTCAGGACGAATTCCCGTCCGAGCCGATCACGCTGGTCGTCAACTGGCCCGCCGGCGGCGGCGGCGACCGGGCCGGACGCGTCCTGGCGCAATATGCCGAGAAACACGCCGGTGTATCGGTGATCGTGAACAACGTCGCGGGTGCGGGTGGCTCGACAGGGGTGCGCTTTGTCGCCGAGGCGGACCCGGACGGCTATACGCTGGGCATCTTCGGATCCAGCGTCGTGAACCAGCAATACATCAACCCGAACGCGCCGGCGGTCGACAGCCTGGCCCCGATCGCGCTGTTCGGCCCCGATCCGGGCGCGCTCGAGGTGCGGACGGATACCGGGATCGAAACCCTGGACGATTACCGCAAACGGCTCGAGGAAGAGCCCGGCAGCCTGCGCAACGGCAATGACGCGCCGGGCGGCTGGTCCTACGTGGTCGCGGCCCTGATCGAAGAGGCGCTGGACGTCCAGATGACCAAGGTTCCGTATCAGGGCTATTCGCCGACCGTTGCCGCCATCATGTCCGGCGAGATCGAGACGGCCACCCTGCCGGTGCCGCAGCTGATCGACCAGCACGAGGCCGGCGACATCCGGATCCTCGCCGTCACCGCCGAGGATCGGCACTACCTTGCGCCGGATGTGCCCACGTTCAAGGAACTGGGCGTCGATCTGGTCGCAGGCGACTGGCGCGCCGTGTTCGCGCCGGCCGGAACACCTGACGACCGCCTGGCCAAGCTGGAAGAGATCATGATGGCGACGCTGGAGGATCCCGACTTCGTGGATGCCGCGAAGAATGCCGGCTTCATCATCACCCCGGCAAATCGCGAGGCCACGATCACCTACATCCAGAAGGCCGACGACGCGATCTATCCCGTGCTCGACGCGGCCGGCCTGGTCAAGGCCCGCAAGAAGTGATCCGAAAAACCGACCTGTCCGGCGCGCAACCCGCGCCGGACATGCCCGCAAATCCGCCCCCCGACCCGGCGGACGGCCGCCGGGATCTGGGCGCGGCGCTGTTCTTCGGCCTGTGGGCCGGTGTCGGCTGGTACGCGGTATCGGGCGACGCCTATCTATGGTCCGATTTCGGCGCCGATCCCGGCCCCAGCCTGATGCCCGCGATCGTCCTGACATTGCTGACGCTCGGCAGTTTCGCAATGCTTGTAAGTGCCGTCCGGAAATTGCGCGCCTCCGACGCACCATGGAGCGGCATCGACATCTTCGCCCGGCTGCGCGTGCCGCTGCTGTTCATCGCCAGCCTGATCGCCATGGTGCCGTTGATGCGCCTTGTCGGTTTCGTTCCCGCCGGGGCGCTGTTCGCCGCCGGATGGACATGGGTACTTTACGATGCCGACCGCGACCGCGGCATTGCACGGCGGATAGCCGAGGTTGCTGCCGCCACCATTGTCGGTGTCGGCCTGATCTACATCGTTTTCGTGCGCATCATCCACGTCCCCCTTCCCTGACTTCACGCAAAGATAGTTCATGTTCAGCGACGTTGCCGCCAATCTTCTCGTGATCATCTCGACCCCGGAACTGATCGGGCTGTCCATGCTCGGTGTCGGCCTGGGGATCGTGCTGGGCTGCCTTCCCGGAATTTCGTCGACCATGTCGCTGGCGATCCTGCTGCCGATCACCTATTCGATGTCGCCCGAAGCGGCGATGGTGTTCCTGATCGGCGTGTTTTCGTCCAGCGTCTATGGCGGTTCGGTCTCGGCGATCCTGCTGAACATCCCGGGCACGCCCGGCGCGATCGTCACGCAGCTTGACGGCTACCCGATGGCACGCCAGGGCAAGGCCGGAGAGGCGCTGACCTATGCGCTGCTCGCCTCGACCTTCGGGGGCGCCCTGGGCCTGGTGCTGCTGCTGGTGATCTCGCCGCTGCTGGCGGCGGCGGCGATGAATTTCCGCAGCCCCGAATTCGCGGCCGCTACGGTGTTCGGGCTGACCATGCTGGCCTATGCGGCACCCGGATCGACATTCAAGGGGTTGATGGCGGGGCTCGTCGGGCTGATCTGCGGCATGGTCGGGTTCGACACCGTGACCGACGTTCCGCGTTTCACCTTCGGCTCGCCCGCACTGGACAGCGGGATCGACCTGGTGCCGCTGACCGTCGGGCTGTTCGGCCTGTCCGAGATCCTGCGCAACATCGAGCTTGGCTCGGCGCGCACCACCGCAGTGGCCACGATCGGCCGGCTGATGCCGCCCCTGTCGAAGATTTTGCCGATGTGGAAGCCGATGGTTCGCGGCTCTGGCATCGGCGCGGTGGTCGGGGCGATTCCGGCGGCGGGATCGGCGATTTCGGTCGCGGTGTCCTATGCGCAGGAACAGCGCCTGAGCAAGACACCCGAACGGTTCGGCAAGGGCGCGCCCGAGGGCATCGTCGCCCCTGAGGCGGCGAACAATGCCGGGGTCGGCGGATCGCTCATCCCGATGATGACGCTGGGGATCCCCGGCGATTCGATGACGGCGATCCTGATGGGCGCGCTGTTGCTGCACGGGCTGCGCCCCGGTCCGGCGCTGTTCGCCGAACATCCCGAATTCATCGCCGCGGTCTATGTCGCGCTGTTCCTCGCGCTGGTCTTCACGGCCATCTTCGGGCTGGCCTTCATCCGCCAGATCGTGCGGCTGATGCGCCTGCCCGGCAACGTGCTGATGGTGCTTGTCGCGCTTCTGTGCATCGTCGGCGCCTTCGCGATCCGCAACAACATCACCGATGTCTACGTGATGATCGCCTTCGGCTTCATCGGGCTGGTCATGGGGCGGATCGGGATTCCCATCGCGCCGGTCGCGTTCGGGCTGATCCTTGGCCCGATCCTCGAAGAAAACATGCGCCGCACCCTGATCCTGAGCGGCGGCGACTGGTCCGCCTTTGTCACGCGCCCGATCGCGGCGGCGCTTCTGGCGGTGTCGCTTGCCGCGGTACTCTATCCGATGCTATCCGCCCTGCGGAGGAAACGCCGTGCCAAAACCTGAACCCGTCCGCGCCAAACCGATTTCTCATGCCACCGAGATTTGCCAGCAGATCGAGGCGGACATCCTTGCCGGCCGGCTGTCGCCCGGTGATCGACTGGACGAACGCTCGCTTGCGGAACGGTTCGGCGTGTCGCGCACCCCGGTCCGCGAAGCCCTGCAACGGCTGGCCGCCAGCGGAATCGTCGTGCTTCAGGCCCGGCAGGGGGCGGCGGTGGCACAGCTTTCGATCCCCAACCTGCTCGACGCGTTCATCGTGATTGCCGAGCTGGAGGCGCTGGCCGCCGCGCTCGCAGCGCGCCGGGTCCAGGCCGCGGAACGCGAGGAGCTGGAGGCCGCCCATGCCGACTGCGCTGCCGCCGCCGAAGCCCGCGACCAGGAGGCATTCAACGCGGCGAACGACCGTTTTCATGCCGCGATCATCGCCGCCAGCCAGAATACCACCCTGCAGGAGCAGATACGACAGGTGCAATTGATGACCGCCCCGTATCGCCGCCGCTCGACCTTTCAGCCGGGACGCATGGAAACCTCGGTGATCGAGCACCAAGGCGTACTGGACGCGATATTGTCGAGCGATGCGGATCGCGCCTCGGCTGCGATGCGCCAGCATGTGAATCTGCTGGCGCAGGATGCCGCGGATTTCATTCACAACCTGCGGCACACTTTTTCCTTCTCGGCCTGAGCCGGGGACGGCGGCACAGGTCATGCCGGGTCGGTGCCATCATGAATGGCATAACCAACCACCCAGGATACAATCCAACTCATGACGTCCATTGTAGACGTTGCGACAGGGCAGTCTGAAGGAACCGATACGCTACCTGAAAAACATGGCGAGAAAGACCGGGGGAAAGAGCCAAGTGGCGCCGTCCCAAGAACGGACCGCTCTCGCGCGCATGGATTACCCCGCCGTTTTGTGCTTGGCAGGTTTGTAATCACCCGGCGGGACCTGGAAAGCCACGTTCATGCGGTTCCACGAATTGATGGCAATGACTGCGGCGTTCAGGTTGACCAGCTCCACATCGCTGAACTCGGCGCGGGCGGTTTCATAAACGTCATCAGAGACCCCGCCACTGGAAATCCTGGTCACCGCCTCGGTCCAGGCAAGGGCGGCACGTTCGCGCGGGCTGTAGAACGGGCATTCGCGCCAAGCCGTCAGCAGCAGCAGCCGTTGCAGGACCTCTCCTGCTGCAAGCGCGTCCTTGGTGTGCATGTCGATGCACCAATGGTGTTGGCTTTGCCAACAGTCGCGCCGGCCCAGACCAATGTCGTCGTCGGCACCAGCTCGGTGGGCGGCAGCTACTATCTCTATGCCGGCGGGCTCTCGACCTTCATCAACGAGCATTCCGACAAGATCGCGGCCACCGCCCAGGCCACCCGCGGCTCAGTCGAGAACGCGCGTTTGCTGGCGGCCCGCCGGCTTGATTTCGGCTTTGCCAACGGCGGCGTGGTCTATGAACAGAACGTCGGCCACGGCCAATTCGAAGGCGCCGCGGCCGACAACATCCGCGGCATCGCGATCATCGACATCGCGCCCCTGCACCTGGTGGCCTTCGGCGACAGCGAAATCGAGGAACTCGCCGACCTGGCGGGCAAGCGGGTCTCGGTCGGCGCGCCCGCGTTCCCGAGCAGCTGATCGCCGACCACTGCGACCGCGCCACAAGGACGCTCTTCGAGCGGACGCTTGGACTGTTCGATGCGGCCGGCGTCCAGATCGAGACCGCGGCCTTCGAATGCTGGACCGAGGCCGAGCGGGATGTCGGCATCGTGTCGCGCCATCAGGGCGCAATGTCGACCGCAGGCCACCGTGACGGGCTGAGCGCGGGGCTTGCGGCCCGGCTCGCCACGGCCGACGCCATAACCTCAGCCGAAGCCCAAGAGGCGCAGTTGGCCTGTGACGCGCTGGCGCGCGAGTTTCGCCGGCGAGGCCATCCTGCCACTGCCATTGGATGCATCGAAAGCCCTCACCCCGCCGCTTTCGGATCTCGCCGGCAAACAACGGCCCGAACCGGTGCCATCAGACTCGCACCATTTCGTGGCAGACGTCGATACCCCGCTCGTGCCGCAGATCCCCGACATTCCTGAGCGACAGCGCAAACCGCACATCCATCATCACCGCCACGCGAATGACCTCGGGCGACGTCTTGAATTGCCGGAACGGGAAGCGTTTTGTCATCGGGTAACGGTCCTTGGCCGCCCTGCCCGCCTCAAGCCGTTCTTCTTTGACACCGCCGAAGCTCGGGCTCGAGGTGAGCGCGAAGAAGTTAGAGGATCGGGTTGAATTTACAGGTTGCTGGGCGAATAAGGGGCAGTGGCTTGACTAAAGTCTCTTCTCCGCCCAAACTCGTTTCCAAAAGCAATAATTACATTATCTCTCGATAATTAATGGCGAGGATTCAATGTTTTATACTAAAAGATTTTTTATAATAGCTGCTTCTCTAGCCTTTATATCTGTTTTGTTGATCATTTCGGAAACTTCTTACCAAAATCACACCGAGATTCCTGATAAAAATCAAACGGACACAGCTGAAAATGATCTTAAAACAGCAATTGAATTTGATAACGCGGGACTTCCAGACAAGGCTATAGATTTGCTAGTCCCCATTGCGCTCGGTGGCGACCAAAGAGCACAGTTTCTTCTTGGTAGCATCTATATCTCGAAGAAAAATGAAAGGGACTATATGCGAGGTTATTCTTGGGTCGCGCGGGCTGCGATGCAGGGAGAGCCTGGCGCTTTTTTTTTCTTCGGACCACCCTTGCCCGGAAGCCGGAGTTAAAGAACAATCCGCACGGGGAAGAGCTTGGAGAGCCTACTCGTGAGCAATATGCACATTCCCTACTTTTCATCTATGCAGAGATGACCGGCGACCCGATGATCAGGAAAATGCTGGATGACCGTCGAGATCCCAGTGATTGGAAGGTTTCTCTGACGGACGAGCAGATTAAGGAGGCAGAGCTTATTGCAAAGGGCTGTCTAGAAAACAATTTTGAAAACTGCCCACCTCTAGAAGTGTTCATTCGGCATTGAAGTTCTCACTGTTGTCAGGAAATTTCCTGCAAATATTGTTATTCATCGGCACCATCCAGAGCCGAGTCGCATCTTCGAACGATTTCCGAAAGCTCACCTCAGAACCGTTGAAACGGCCCCAGGCTCCGTTCCCGCAACGCTTGTCATTCAAATGGAAGGCGGCGAGCAACGCCAGCTATGAAGAAGCAGGTGAATGCCGGTTCCCGCACCGCATCCCGGATGCTCTACCCACTTTCCGAACCCAACAACCGGACTTATTTCAGGCTAAAGCATGTCGCGTTCAATCGAATTCAGCCGCCGGGGTGAACGCGCCCTTCTTCAAAAACGCTGCCTCTGCCCGGTGGATGAAGGTGCGACTCCGAAAGACCGCGTCACGCTATGGCAGAGCACATTCCTCTGACTGGGCCTGACGGAACAGTCAATCAGCCCCGGTATGTGCCCGGATCGCCCTGCGCTGCATCCGCTGCACCCGCAGGCTGCGCAGCCCGTCGATCAACACCGCGACGAAGATCACCAGCCCCAGCGCGATGGGCTGCAGGTAGAGGTTGATGCCGAGGAAGATCAGCCCGGTCTTCACCGTCTGGATCAGCGTCGCACCCACGGCCGCGCCGATCGCGGTGCCGACGCCGCCGAACAGGCTTGCCCCGCCCAGCACGGCGGCCGCGATCACGTCGAACTCGCGTCCCTCGCCGAATGCCACGTCCAGTCGTCCGATCTGCGCGATCAGCACGAAACCGGCGATGGCCGCCGCGCCGGACGAGATCATGTAGACCGCCGCCTCGACCCAGCCCTTGCGGATGCCGGCCTTGCGCGCGGCCTCCGGGTCGGCGCCAAGCGCATAGATCTGCCGCCCGAAGCTGGTGCGGGCAAGGGTGATGTGCGCCGCGATGACCGTCAGCGCGAAGACCACCACCGGCAGCGGCACGCCCAGGACCGACGACAGGCCGAACTCCAGCATCTCGGGCGGGAAATCGAATTGGCGGGACGAGGTCATCCACGTGCCGGCGCCCCGGAAGAAAAACAGCGAGGCAAGCGTCACGATGAAGGGCGCGATGCCCAGGCGCACTATGAAAAAGGCGTTGGCCGCGCCCATCGCAATGCCGGCAAGTGCGGCAACGACAAAGCCAAGGCCCACGCCAAGCCCGAATTCGCGCATCGCAAGCCCCGCCAGCAGCGGCGCAAGGTACATGACCGAACCCACCGACAGGTCTATGCCCCGGGTCAGCAGGACAAACGTGATGCCGACCGCCGCGATGCCGATGAACGACGCCTGCTTGATGATGTTGCCAAGGCTTTCGGCCGTCAGGAACCCGTCGGCGCCGATGCCGAACAGCAGCACCACGGCGGCGAAGATCAGCCACGTGGCGTGCCGCAGGGCCAGCCGTGCAAGGGTTTGCGTATTCATGCGGCCACCTCCCGAAAGGCTGCGGCCAGGATCGCTTCGTCGCTGAACGGCCGTTCCGCGAATTTGCCCACGATCTCGCCCCGGTTCATCACCATGATGCGGTCGCAGACGCCCATCAGCTCTTCGATCTCGGACGAGATGAACAGCACCGCGCCCCCTTCGGCCGCCAGCCGGTCGGCCAGCGCGTAGATCTCGTATTTCGCACCCACGTCGACGCCGCGCGTCGGCTCGTCGAGGATGAAGAACCGCGGCCCGGCCATCAGCCACTTGCCGATAACGACCTTCTGCTGGTTGCCGCCCGAGAGCGATTTCGCGGGCTGGGACGCGATGTCGGCCGCCTTGAGCTGCACCTTGTCGCGCATCTTTTCCGTGGCCTCCCGCATCGCGGCGCGGTCCACGGTGGCGGCCGGCAGCCGGCCAAAACGGTCGATGGTGACGAGCGCGAGGTTCTCGGCCACGGGCGCCTCCATCATCAGCCCCTCTTCGCGGCGATTCTCGGTGACGAAGGCCATGCCTTGCGCGATCCGGCGGCCGGGGCCGCCGGTCAGCCGCGCGCCGGCCAGCGTGGCCGTGCCGGTTTCGTGCGGATCAAGCCCGAACAGGATGCGCGCGAGTTCACTGCGGCCCGATCCCATAAGGCCGAACAGGCCCAGGATTTCACCCGCACGGACCTCGAAACTGACATTCTCGACCACGCCCGACTGGCCGAGACCCTCGGCCGCGAACACGATCTCGGCCTGCGGAATGCTGGTGCGGTCGGGAAACAGGCCCGACAGTTCGCGCCCGATCATCGCGCGGATCATCTCGGGCACGGGAAAGTCGGCGATCGGACCCTTCGCCACGAGCTGCCCGTCGCGCAGCACAGCCAGGTGGTCGCAGTGTTCGGCCACGTCGCCCAGCACATGGCTGATGAACACCACCGTCTTGCCGCTTGTTTTCAGCCGCGCAATCACGTCGAACAGGCGCTTCGTCTCGCGCGGGGTCAGAGAGGTGGTGGGTTCGTCGAAGATGATCAGCTCCGCCTCGCGGTGCAGCGCCTTGGCGATCTCGACCAGTTGGCGTTCGCCCGGTGAAAGCTCCTCGATCAGGGTGTTGGGCGTTGCGTCCAGTTCCAGGTCCGCCAGCAGCTCGCCGGCGCGCGCGGCGATGGCCCGGCGGTCGATCAGTCCGAAGCGTTTGGGGAAACCGTCGATGAACAGGTTTTCGGCAATGGTGAGGTTGTGAAAGAGGTTCAGTTCCTGGTGGATGAAGGCGATGCCCGCCTCTGCCGCATCGACCGCGTCGCGGGGGGCGTAGGGTGCGCCGCGCCAGAACAACCGGCCAGAGCTGGGCGGCAGGACACCGCCGATCATGTTCATCAGGGTGGACTTGCCCGCCCCGTTCTCTCCGACCAGTCCCAGCACGGCGCCCTGCGGCACCTCCAGCGTCACCGAGCGGACGGCGGGGATGCCGAAGAAGTCCCGCGACAGGTTGTCCAGCCGCAACAGCGTGCTCATGCCGTGCGCTCCTGTATCAGCCGCGTTCGCAGCACATTGAGGATCGCCGCCGCGAGGATCACCGCGCCCTTGACCATGTCGATCACGAAGGCCGACAAGTTCATCAGGTTCAGCGTGTTGGACAGCAGCACGAAGAAGAAGACGCCGAACACGGTCCAGATGATCTTGCCGCGCCCGCCGAACAGGCTGGTGCCGCCGATAACCACGGCGCCGATGACGTCCAGCAGAAACGCGCCTTCGCCCAGCGTCGGGCGCCCCGCCTCCAGCCGTGCGGAGTACAGGATTGACCCGGCCGCGGCGCAGAGCGCGGAAATCACGAAGACTGTCACGATGACGCGCCGCACCGGCACGCCCGAGATCTCGGCCGTCTTGCGGTTGGCGCCCACGGCGTTGACATAGCGCCCGAACACCGTGCGCGAGAGCAGAAGATGCGCGGCCACCGCGATGGAGATGGCGAGCAGCATGGGCCACGTCACGAAGGAATAGACCTGCCGGCGGGGGATGCGCGGCTCGTCCTGCGGACCCAGGTAGAGCGAGACGATGTCGCCCTTGCCGAGCTTGATGAACGCCTCGGGCAGCGGGCGGATGTTCTCTGACTGGGTCAGCCAAATGGCGAAGGCGCCGATCGCGATCAGGCCGACCAAGGTGACCATGAAGGGCGGCATGTTCAGGTAGGCGACGGAGACGCCGTTCAGCAGCCCGACGAGCGCCCCGGCGAGCAACATCGCGGCGATGCCCAGCCAGACTGCCCCCGGCACCCCATTGAGGGCCCCGCCCTCCTCGCCGATCAGGACACCCCAGATCGGTGCGTTGGACAGCACGTTGGCGGACCCGGCAGTGGCCAGCAGCGCCCCGGCGATCGCGCTGGTCAGACCGATCACGGCGCCCTGGCTCAGGTCGATGCCGCCGACGGTCAGCACGAAGGTCTGGCCCACCGCCACGACCAGCAGCGGCCACATGTTCGACAGCAGATTCGACAGGTTCGCCGGATTGGTCAGCGTCGGCAGGAACGGGACCAGCACAAGGAAATAGGCCAGCGACAGGTAGAGGACGAAGAAATCCGACAGGATCAGATCCCCCGCCTTTCGCGGAATGGAGCCGAACCGGGGAGGACGCGCGCGCCCCCTCCGGTCCTTTTGCAGCGAGGTAACGCTCACGGCCGCCCTGCCCCGGCCGGAGCCTTGGCGACACGGAGCATGGGCAGAACGGCCGGGCGCGTCATTGGTCGAGGAATCCTTCGGACAGCAGGACGCAGCCCCACATGTCCATCTCGCGTTCCGCCATGTTCTCAGACGTCAGGGCAAAGCCCGGATCCTCGATCACCTCGTTGGGCGCGTATTCCCCGTCTTCGATGGCCGAAAGGATCGCGTCGAGCGACGCCTCGGCCTCGAAGTACAGGTCCTGGACCCCGGTCGCGTCAACGTAGCCGTCCTTGATCAGCTGGCAGGCGGTGGCGTCACCGTCGAGGCCGCCCATGATGACGTGGCCCTCTTCGCCCCGCGGCACCCACATGCCGCGCGGCTCGAACACCGAGCGGATGGTGGGGAACAGGAAGTCCGACGAGGTAAATACCAGGTCGATGTCCGGGTTCGCGGTCACCGCCGCCTCTAGGTTGGCCAGTGCCGTCGCCGCGTCCCATTCCGAGGCCACCTCGATGGGAGTCTCGAACCGGTCTGCCTGCTTCTCGATGGCGTTGTAGAAGCCATCCTTGCGGCCCACGGCGTTCGGGTCGCCCAGGTCGCCCACGACGATCAGCGGCTGCAGCTTTTCGCCCTCGGGCGCGTCGGCCAGCGCCTCCTCCACAAGGAAATCGACCGCCTGCTCGGCGATGGTCGCGTTATCGGCCACCACGACGATGCCGCGGGACAGGTCCGACGGCGGGCGGTTGAACACCGCGATCGGTACGTCGTTGTCCTGCGCCTCCTGCACGATGGTCACGGCACTCTCACCGTCCTGCGGGATGATGATGATCCCGTCGACCCCCTGCGCGATGCAGTCCCGCACCTGTTCGAACTGCCGGTTGGCATCCTCGTTTGCGTTGCGCTCGATCACCGTATGCCCGCGCTCTTCCAGCGTCGAGGTGATCGCCTGATGCCCGGCGACCCAGAATTCGGTTTCCAGATCCTGGAACGCGAAACAGATGGTCGCCGCCTGCGCGCCGCCCGCCAGCCCGCCCAGCGCCACCGTGGCGCCGAGGAGTGCGGCTTTCAGCCGTGATGTCCTTTTCATTGTCTTTCCTCCCTTTTGGTTTGGATACGGGGCGCTCAGGCCCCGTCCGGTTCACAGATGTCCTTGACCGAGGCCATCACGGCCTCGGGGTCGAACACCCTTTCGCGCCAGCCGTCGCGGAAAATCAGCGGCTTGGCTTTCTCGATCGCCTTCAGCGCCCCGTCGGAGAACCTGCCTTCGGGAAAGATGCCGAAGGCGATGGCAAGTTCGATGTTCAGGTGGCCGAGCATGAAGTCATGCGCGGCCTGTTCCGGAACCCCCCGGCGCACCGCCTCGTCCGTCGCCTCTCGCAGGGCGAGGGCCAGGGTCGCGCCCACTGTTTCCGACAGCGCCGGCTCCAGGATCGCCATCTGTTCGACGGTGACGCGGTGCGAGCGCATGACAGGCGCGTAGATCTGTTTCGCCACCACCTCGCACTTGGCGTAGTCTTCCTCCGAGCCCTGCATCAGGGCGCAGACGATATGCTGCTTTGCCTTGACGCCACCGAAGAAATCCAGCCTGTTTTCGCCCTCTTCGTCGTTGAAGATCGGCGGGTGGCAGGGATGGGTGACGAAGTACGCGATGTCGTCGCGTTCGGGCAAATCGCCCGCATGCGGCGCGGCCGCGTCGAGCATGACGACGGACGTTCCGCTTTCCAGCCCGCCGACGATCTGGTGCGCGACCGATCCGATGGCCCGGTCGGGCACGGCCAGCACCACCACATCGGCGCGCGACAATGCCTGTCCCTGTTCGATGCAGTCGAGCCCGGTCGCGTCCCTGAGCCGCTTGCGGCCTTCATCGGTCACCTCGACCGGGGAAAAGTCGGCTCCGGCGGCCTTAAGGTTCGTGGACAGGCGGACGCCCATCTTGCCGCCGGCCCCGAGCAGAGCGATTTTCGTCATGTCATGCCTCCCGGGCCGCCGGCCCTCAGATCGGTGAAGATTTCCGGCGGTCCCATCTGGCCGCCCTTGAGTGCGATCTCGATCCCGTCCAGGGCCGGATCGTCGGAATGGCCGCGCAACAGCGCCACGCCCGGCGCGACCGGAGCGGTGGCGGTCAGCGCCCACAGGCCCAGCCCCGCCGCACCCCGGCTGGAGGTGTCTCCGCCCGCGATCGCCACGCGCCGCAGGCCCGCCCTTGCGGACAGGTCGCGCAGCAGCGCGCCCAGCGCCGCGCCCAGCCGGTCGTTCAGCTTGTCTGCCCCGGACATTCCCGCGGCCTCGCGGAATCGGGCGATGGCGGGGTCGTCGGGCCCTCGTGCGGTGGCGACCAGCGGGCTTCGGCCGTGGTCGAGGGCTTGAAGGGCCGCGCGCGTCGCGCGTTCGATTTCCGCGTTCAGGGCGCGGGTGTCGGTCGCCGTGGCGGCATCGAACGGGATGATTTCAAAGCCGTTGGCCCCAGCGTGATCGATCTGCCCCGCCGTGACGGGCGCGCAGGAGCCGGACACCACGGCAATCCGGTCGACCGGACCCGCCCGCGCGGGCGCGACGGGATCGGGCAACCAGCCGGCCTGCCGCCACGCGGCGACCAGCGCGTATTCGACGCCTTGCGAGCCGACAACGACCCCACCGCCGCCGCAGACGCCCCAGATGATTTCACCGGCGCGCTCAAGGGTTTCCGCATCGACCACGTCGAGCGCGACGATGCCGTGATCTTTGGCCTCGGCGGCGAAGGCTTCGGGACCATGTCCCGCCTTCAGCGCGCGAAGGTCCACCAGACCCACGCCCATATCGGTCTGGCGCGCGAGATGCAGCCGCACGTCGGCCTCGTCCATCGGCGTCGCGGGATGTACCGACATCGTCGGGTGGCGATCCAGCCGCACCGCCTCGCTTTGCGCGAGGGCGAACAGGTTGCCGAACGCTTGCCACCGCCCGATCTCGGGCGCCGCGACCAGAAGCGGCGCGGCCTTTCCGGGCCGCACCGCCAGCCGCGCGGCGTGGCCGATGGAGCCAAGGTGCGGGGCGCTGTCGAGGGTGGAGCAAATCTTGTAGTGCAGGATCGGAGCGCCGGTTCTCTGCAGCGCCTCGAAGGCGGGGGGCAGTTCGGCGTCCATCTCCTCGGGTGTCATCGCCCGGCTGGCGCCTGCCATGCCGATGGCGCGGATGCCGTCGAACCGGGCGAGCCGGTCCGCGTCGGGCGGCTGAAGGAACAGCACCGCCGGCAGCCCCGAGAAGGTCATCACCTCCATCACCGCCGCCGCGCCGGTGAAGTCGTCGCCGTACCAGGCGACAAGAGGACCG
Source organism: uncultured Paracoccaceae bacterium (assembly GCA_947503765.1). Taxonomy (GTDB): domain Bacteria; phylum Pseudomonadota; class Alphaproteobacteria; order Rhodobacterales; family Rhodobacteraceae; genus Psychromarinibacter. Next base: position 21,751 of record CANNFA010000013.1, read on the forward strand.
TCCGGCAGGCTCATGCGCGCGGCTCCAGTGCGCGGGCCAGCGCGGGCGACCGCCGGGCCATGTCCTCGAGCGTCTCGCCCGAGACCGCCGCCTCCCAGGACGCGCGCAGGCTTTCGACACCGGCAGCCGGGCCGTCCGGGTGCGCCATGATCCCGCCGCCCGCCGCGTAGATCAGATCATTGGACCCGAGCTTGCGATAGGTTTCGGGCGGCTGCTTGGCCCCCTGGCCCGAGGAGAACACCGGCATCGCGATGCAGGGCTTGTCCTCCCAGATCGGCGTCAGGCAGTCGCGGGCCGAGGCAACGACGCTTTCGTCGGATTCGCAGAACTTGTTGGCCAGGCCGTTGACGTGCATGTGGTCCGCCCCGGCGATGCGCCAGAATTTCGCCCAGGCGGGATAGGAAAAGCCCAGCATCGGGTGCCGCGACAACGCGCCCCAGCCGTTCCGGTGCGCATGGATCGGCAGGCGGCAGGCGCGGCGCAGCGCGGTGAAGCCCGCCAGCCCGACGCTGTTCAGGCTGACCATCACGCAGGTCCCGCCGAGGCTTTCCACCAGATCGTGGCGGCGGCGCATTTCGTCCACCTCGCCGGTCAGGTTGAAGGCGAACATCACCTTGCGCCCGGTCCGATCGGCGTGCCGGTCGATCACCTGCATCACGGCGCGCGCGCGGTCCTCGAAAGGACAAGCGGGGCCGTCGGCCTGCAACTCGTCATCCTTGATGAAGTCGATCCCGGCGCCGCACAGAAGGTCGGTCAACTCCGCCGTCTGTTCGGCGGAAAACCCCACGGACGGCTTGATGATCGTCCCGATCAGCGGCCGGTCGGCTACCCCCGCCAGGCGCCGCGTGCCCTTGACCCCGAAGCCGGGCCCGTCATAGGCATCCCCGAACGCGCGCGGCAGACGGATCTCGTCGATGCGCAGCCCGGAAAACTGTTTGAGTTCGAACAGGTTCCCGGCGACCGTGGCCATCAGGTTCGGCAGCGACGGCCCGATATTGGCAAGAGGCCACGACAGCGTCACGCGCGCCCGGCGGTAGGGGCCGCCCTGCCCCGCCGCGCCCGGTAGCGCTGGTTCGGCGACCTCCTCGATAACGTCCAGCCTTTCGACACGGGCGGCAGAGCGTGCCTTCAGCTCCGGGGTTTCGCCCGGCACCGGAACGAAGGTACCGGACGACTGCTCGCCTGCCATGGCGGCCGCCGCATCCTCGGGGGGAAGGGCGGTCTCGATCAGGTAGTTGGCCTCGAACCGGTCGCTCATGGCACCTGCTCCTCGAAATCGTCCAGCGTCACGGTCTCTCCCGTTTCGGCAGAGCGATAGGCGGCCAGTGCCATCGCCAGCGTGCCGAGGTTATGCGCGCCCGAGGGCTGCGGATCCTCCTTGCCGTCCAGCACCCGCACCACATGCCGTTCGAAAGCGGCGACCGAGTCCTGCACCGCGTGCCACGGTTTTTCGCCCCAGCCGGGCACCGCCGGTTCAACATCCCAGCGATCCACGCCGCCCGCGCGATGCAGGTTCAACTGGTAGCCCGCGGTCAGGTCCAGCGTGCCGTCCGCCCCTTCGACGCGGATCAGCGTCTGCGGAAACGGGTCCGGAATCTCGAGCGTGTAGAAGGAACAATCCACCGACACGACGGCGCCGCTCTTCTGCCGGAGCGTGGCGAGGAACGTATCCTCGCCCGCGATTCCCGGTTTCCGGCTTTGCGTGCGGCAATGCAGGTCGGCACTGTCCCCGAACAGAAAGCGCACCACGTCGAACAGGTGCAGCCCCACATCCATCAGTGCGAACTGCTCCACTTCGGCGAGATAGGGCTGCCCGGCATAGACGTCGTAGCGGTGGCGAAAGCTGACGCGGGCAAAGGCCGGATCGCCGACCACCCCTTCGGATAGCTTGTCGCGCAAGGCGATCAGCGGCACCTGCCAGCGAAAATTCTCATGCACGAACAAAGGTTTGCCTGCGCGTGCACCGGCATCGACCATGGCCTGCGCATCGGCCAGGGATCCCGCGAACGGCTTTTGACAGATCACCGCCGCGCCGTGGGCGAAGGCCATTTCGACCAGCATCCGGTGCGAGGCAACGGTTGTCGCCACGTCCACGAAATCCGGCTGGATTTCGCGCAGCGCCGTTTCGGCATCGGTGAACGCCTGCGCCACGCCGAAGTCGCGCGCCATCGCCTTCGCCTTGTTTTCGTCCAGGTCGCAGACGGCGGCGATCTCCGCGCCCTCCGCCGCTGCCCAGCCGTGCATGTGATTGCGCGCGAAGAACCCGCATCCGATCAGCAGTCCGCGACGCATCATTTCGTGTCCCCGTAGATAAAGGCAACCTCGCACGGGGCCAGTTCGACCGGTCCAGCGGCCGCCTCTGCGGTGTCCAGCCAGTCGGCCGCCCGGGCGGCGTCGGCCGCGGCCACGCCAAGCCGCTTCGTGCACGCGGCCGCCAGTGTCCGGGGTCCGTCACTCAGGTTCGCGGCAAGACCCCGCAGGCCCGGCCCTTCGGGCGCAAGCACCGTAATCAGGTCACCGGGCACCGCGCCCGAGACCGTCACCTTGCGCCCGGCGAGCACCCCCAGCGCCCGCACGACGTGGAACAGGGGCACGACGCCATCAGCGCCCACAAGCCCCAGCGGGCCGGTCGCCATGGCCGGCGCAAAGCAGGCGATGCCTGCCTCTGCCGCGCGCGCCGCATAGCCCACGGCAAAGGCCGCTGCGAACAAACCCCGCTGCCGTGGGTCGTCCAGCGCCATTTCCAGCCGCACGCCATCGGGGTTCGCCGCGACATCCGCGCCATAGGGATTGCTGCGCATCCCAATGGAGGACAGGCCTAGCCGAACCGGCCGGGACCCGGCAATGGTCTGCGCGGAGGCGAAGATGTCCGGCAGCGCCTCCAGCGTTTCCATCACCGCCCGGTCGCCCGCGTCATGCACGATGGCGGTGGTGCCGAAGGTCACGAAATCGCTGTCGAACTTCGGCGGGCACCGGTTGAACTCGGTGAAGTTGGTAAGCACCCCCCCGCCGGTTTCCGCCCCCGGAAACGCCGCGCGCGCGGCATCGGCCGCATCGGCGGGCGTGGGGCCGCCGGGCCACGGGCCTTCGGGCTGGATCGAGGCGAGATACGGCTTCGGCAGCGCGGTGACCCGGTCTGGCACGAACCCGGCCGCTTTGGCCTGTTTCGCGACCGAGGTAAGCGCGGGCCCGGCATCCGCGCCTTCCGGCAGAACCACCTCCAGCGCGCGCTCCGGCGTCTCGGGCCATGCGGGCGGAAACCCCTCGCCCGCGCGGAGCCGAAGCTGCACGCCCCGGAACCCGATGCAAGCGAGCGCCTCGGGCAGGTCCGTTCCGCCCAGCGCCGGGTCGAAGGCGCACTCCACGGCCGGTATTGTGCCGCGCCGGTCGGGCGCGCCGCAGACACCCGCCGTCGCGCCGTGCCGGGAGACCATGAGGCGAATTTCCTGCCGCACCACTTCACCCCGCGCGACCGCGAAGGGCCGCGGGGCGCCCAGCGGGCGGCAATAGGTCTTGAAAGAGGCATCGGACCAGTTGCGCTGGTCCTCCATTTCAAAGATTTCGCCGGTAAAGGCGGCGTCCACGGCGACACCACGCACTTCATGCGACATGCGGGCGATATCGAAAGCGGGCTGGCCGGGCGAGATGCGGTCGGGGAACCGCAGGTCTTCGACCGTGCCGTCGGAATGGGTGATGCGCAGCGGCGCGCCCACGACCCCGGCGAGCGGATGCAGCACGATGAACCCGGCGCGATTGACCTTTACCGGCGCCCGCGCCGTCAGTTCGATACTGGCAGTGAGCGAGCAGGTGCCGGCCGCCTCGGCCAGGACCTTCAGCACGCCGTCAAAGTCGCCGGCGCGGAAGGTGCAGGAATAAACGGCCGTCTCGCCACGGGCTTCGGCGGTCTCGTGCAGGATTTGCCGTGGCAGCGTCGCCCAGTCGGCATCGCGGATCGGCGCGTCGATGCCGCGCACGATCTCGACCCCGTCAAAGGCCACCCGGGCCATACTACCCTGCCCGACCTCGAACGTCAGCGCCCCGGCGCGCAGTGTTTTGGGGGGTGGCGGCGCATCGGTTGTTCCGAACACGATTGTTCGGCTCGCAGCGTCAAGCTGTCCGGTCACGTCACGGTCTCCTCCCATGGGGACGCACCGAGTTTCCGGCCGGCCGCGTCTCGGTTGGTATAATCTCTAGATCATCTACTGATCGACCACGCAACCCCTCGACAGGCAAAAACTGGTATGATCAGTATTGCGAAGGCCGGCGAGGGGACGGGCACCCGCCAGCGCCCGCCGGCCCAACGGAGGAGGAACAACTCATGAAGACGAAAGTAACGACAGTCATCGTCGCCGCGCTCGTGTCCGGTAGCTTTGCCGCCCCGGCCGTCGCACAGGACAAACCCGTGATCGCGCTGTCGAATTCGTTCTACGGCAAAGACTGACGCCGACAGATGGTGGACGCTTTCACAGAGGCCGCCGAAGCCGAGGGCCTGATCGAGGATTTCATCGTCCTGAACGGCGACGGCAGCGTGCCGCAGCAGCAAAGCCAGCTGGCCGGCCTGATTCTGCGCGGCGTCGATGCCATCGCGAACAACGCGGCCTCTGAAACCGCGTTGAACGATATCGTGTGATGCAAAGATCTACGCCGCCCAGATGTCGGTGCTGGAAGAGCGCCCCGACGTGAACGTGGCGGCAGTGGCCTACGGCCAGGCCACCGCGCTGGTCGCGCAGCCGGCGGTCATCTCGGCCTCGACGCTGGTCTTCGCCAAATGCCTCGGTGACGTGGGCGACATGCCCTAGTCCCGCGCCCTTGCAGAAGCGTATAGAAGATAGGCTGGAAAACCATGGGAGGCAGCTAGATGGCTGACCACAACGCGCCGATCAAGCGCCGAAAGCTCTCGGACGAGGTACAGGAACGGCTGCTGGCGCTGATTCGGTCGCAGAACCTCAAGCCCGGCGCCCTGCTGCCGTCCGAGCGCGAATTGATGGCCGAATACCAGGTCGGGCGCCCGGCCATCCGCGAGGCGATGCAGAATCTGCACCGGCTGGGCCTGATCGAGATCAAGCACGGCGAACGTCCGCGCATCAGCGAACCGTCGCTGCGCGCCCTTGTCGAACCGATGGCACTCGGCATGCACCACCTGCTGACGCACTCGGCCTCGACCATGGACCACCTGAAGGAGGCTCGCGTCCTGTTCGAGGTCCAGATGGTCCGCATTGCAGCCGACAAGCGCACCGACACGGATCTACAGGCGCTTGAAGACGTGCTGACGGCGCAGGCGCAGCTGCGGTCCCATTCCGCGGGTTTCCTTCGCCACGACGGCCTGTTCCACAGCCGTATCGCAGCGATCGGCGGCAACCCGCTCTTTGCGTCGATCTCGAGCGCCATGTTCGATTGGCTGGCTCAATTCCATGTGGAGTTGGTGCGCAAACCGGGCCTAGAGCAACTGACTCTCGACGAACACCGCGCCATCCTCGATGCAATCGAGGCGCAGGACGCGGACGCGGCCGAAAAGGCGATGAGCGACCACCTTACGCGCGCAAACAAGCTCTACCAACAGGACCACGCCCGCGAGACCTAGGGAAGGTGGTGTCACTTGCAGAGGTTGAAAACGATTGCCTCGCTCGCGCGGCTGAAGGATCGTGCGACCCGCAGCATTCGGCACCATGGGCTTTCAAGCCGACCTTGGGTGCCGCGTAGCATTCTGTGATACGATCCTGTCAACATCCGGCCACCGCGGCGTACCACGGTGGCCGAACTTCATCCGAGCCGCTTACCGCGAATGGATCGTCCAGAGATCCTGCCATTCCTGGAGGTTGGCGAAATCGCTGTCCGTGGTGGTCGAATCCGTCACGTGCAGCTGGTCGATATAGTTGATGACGCCCGAGCCTTCATCCTCGGGCATCCCGGTATTGATGTTGGTCGCCATCTTTCCGTCGATCAGTTGCGGCGCCATGCCCTCGCCACTCATCATGTAGTGGACGAACAGCTTGGCGGCGTTCGGGCTGTCGGTGCCGGCGGCGATGACGGCCACGCGCGGCGTCAGCTGGCCGGCATAGGGTTTCATGCCGCCGCAGATACCCATCTCGTATCCGTATTTCGCACGGAAGATCGCGGCGCTGACGAAACCGAAATGCGGATCCTCGAGGCCGGGCGTCCCCACGACCGGGCCGACTTCGCTGTCCTTGCGGGTGACGTTAGGGCTGTTGGCGGCGAATTGCCTGACCCATTCGCGCGTGGCGCTATCGACATCCTCGGGCAGATCCTTGCCGTAATGGTCGCGGTAGGCGGCGGCCATGGCGTCGTCGTCATGCGTCTCGAGCTGGTTGAACCAGAACATGGTCTCGTTGCGCAGCAGCGGATCGGGGATGCTCACGCGGCCCTTCCATTCCGGGTCGGTAAGCTGCCAGATGTTCGAAACCGGGCAGGTATCGCCGTATTTCTCGGTATTGTAGGACCAGACCCAGGGATTGACGCTGGTGATGGCCGGCGACTGGTAGGCGGCCGGCGTGGTGTCGGTCTGATCGGGCGGCATCCAGCTGACACCCGCGCCCGAAGGCAGGATCTGCGCGGTGACCGACGGCAGGTTGCTCATGTTGAACACGTCATGCGTGACGTTGCCGGCCGCGTATTCGCGGTTGATGATCAGTTCCTGTTCCTGGCCGCCCAGCTTCACGCCGGTCGCCTCGACGCCGTAGAGCTTGGTGAAGTTCTCGGCCATGGTCTTGATCTTGCCGGTCGCGTCCACCACGACGATCGGCGGCTCGGCGCGGGCCGCCTCGATCAGCGCGTCGAGGTCGAAATTCTCGTCCGGCAGGCCGAGATCGGCGGCCATGCCCGGCGCGGCGGCGCCCAGCAGGACCGCAAGCGCGGTGCCCAGTTTCAGGGTTGTGGTCGATGTCATGTCATTTCTCCTCGGTTTGACAGTGATCATGAATGTGCGAGGCGATCGCCCCCCGCGTCGAACGCGTGCAGATCGCCCTTCGGCACCGACAGGCTGACCGGCGCGCCGGGGGTCAGCCCCCCGGCCTGGATCGTCAGCGCGAACAGGCTGCGCCCGTCGATATCAAGCTCGACGATCCAGTTGCCGCCCGTCGGAACGCGGTCGCGGATGGTGGCGGTGCAGAAAGGCTGCCCCGTAGCGGCGCCCGCATCGCCCGGCTGCGAGATGATGATGCTGTCGGGCCGGATGCCGACCGAAGCCGCCTTCCCCGCCGGCACATCCAGCTCTGCGAGCATGTCGCCGATCCAGGCGGAAAGCGGGCCTTCGCCAAGCTCGGACATCTCGAGGATGTTGATGGGCAAGGTGCCGACGAATTCGGCAACGAAGCGGTTGGCGGGCCGGTCATAGATATCCTCGGGCGTGCCGATCTGCTGCAGGCGGCCCTCGTTCATCACGGCGATCTTGGTCGCAAGCGTCATCGCCTCCCACTGGTCATGGGTCACGAAAACGAAGGTCGAGCCGAGCTCGGCGTGGATGCGCCGCAACTCGGTCCGCATGTCGAGCCGCAGCTTGGCGTCGAGGTTCGACAGCGGCTCGTCAAGCAGGATGACATCGGGGCTGATCGCGATCATCCGGGCCAGGGCGACGCGCTGCTGCTGGCCGCCCGACACCTCGGAAGGATAGCGGCTGCGGTACTGCGCGATGCTCAGTTTCTTAAGCACGGTATCGGTGATGGAGGTCCGCTCGGCCGCCGGGATCTTCCTGATCTTCAGGCCGAAATCGATGTTTTCCTCGACTGTCATATGCGGCCAGAGCGCGTAGTTCTGGAACACCATGCCCAGGCCGCGCTTTTCCGGCGGAACGAAGACTCCCTGCTCGTTGTCATCGACAAGCCGGTCGCCGATGCGGATCTGTCCCGATGTCAGTTTCTCGAGCCCGGCGATCATGCGCAAGGTCGTCGACTTGCCGCAGCCCGATGGGCCGAGCAGGCACAGGAATTCCGATGTGCCGATATCGAGATCGAGATCCGCGACCGCGCGCAGACCGCCGCGATTGTAGATCTTGTTCACGTTCCGGATGGAGATACTGGTCACGAATTATCCTCCGAGGCCGCTGCCGAGATTGCTCTTGCCGACTTTCTGGCCAAGCCAGGTGCCGACGAAGGCAATGAGGCAGATCATGATCGCGACGGCATTGGCCGCCTGCGTGTAGCCGAAATCCACCAGCCGCACGGCATAGGTCGTCAACAGGTCGGTGCCGGGCACCGCCAGCAGGATCACCAGGCTCAGCCCCTTGATCCCCGAGATGAAGGGCAGCAGGATACCCGAGACCAGCGCACCGCGGTGGATCGGCAGGACGATCGACACCGCGCGCCGCCACCAGCCGGCACCGGCGATCTGCGCCGCCTCTTCGGGATCCTTGCCCATCTGCATCATCGCCGCGATCCCGGCCCGCGAGGCAAAGGGCATCTGGCTGGCCATCAGCGCGATCACCAGGATCGACCCGGTCCCGTATAGCGACGGGATCGGCCCGCGCGGCACGGCGAACATCGAAAGATAGGCGGCCGCGAAGGCGATCCCCGGCACCAGGTACGGCAGAAAGGTGACCTGTTTCAGGAAGGCGCCCAATGCGCGCAGCGGCGAGCGTGCCACGATGTAGCCGACGACCAGCCCGAACAGCCCGGCCCCGATCGACGCAAGGCCGACCATCCAGACCGTGTTCCAGGCCGCGACCCAGAATTCGCCGGTCAGAAGCAGCCCGTTCGGCAGCGCCGTCGTCACCAGATCGGCGCCGATCCAGTAGTCGAGGGTGAAATTCTCCCAGGTGAAGACACCCGGCATGTGCATGATGGTCGTCAGGAACAGCGCCACCAGCGGGATGACCGCCCCCACCATGACAAATCCCCCGGCAAAGGCGAAGGCGGGCCAGCGCCAGCGGCCCAGCTCGGTCGTCCGGTGCAGCGATCCCTTCGAGCCGATGGTGACGAAGCGCTGCGCCGATTTCAGCAGCTTCATGTCGATCAGAACGGATGTCGCGCCCAGGATCACGATGGCCCCCGCCAGCACCGCCGACATGCCGTCCTGCCCGGTGGAAATCGTGCGCAGAAGCGATGTTGCCAGCAGGTCGAGCTTGACCGGGGCGCCGATGATGTAGGTCACGCCCACATCACCGAGGCATTTGGCGAAGACCAGCGTCGAGGCAGAGATGATCGCCGGGCGCAGCAGTGGAAAGACGATCCTGCGGGCAACCAGCAGGGGGCTTGCGCCGATGGTGCGCGCGGCTTCCTCGAGCTGGCTGTCGAACTGGCGCAAGGCGTTGGCGACCAGCAGGATCACGAAGGGCACGTAATGCAGCGCCAGGATGATCGCGATCGGAAACAGGCCATAGGCCAGCCAGTCGGGCGGCGTGAAGCCAAGGCTCTCCAGCCAGCCCGGCAGCCCGCCCATCGTCCGGTTCCGGAAGATCGCCATCCAGGCCAGCGCGAAGGTCCAGGACGGGACCATGTAGGGCACCACAAGCGCCGTCGAGAACCAGCGCCGCCCGATCAGGTCGGTCCGGCTGACAAGCCATCCCAGCACCCCGCCCAGCACCAGCGTGATGGCGATGACGATCACCGACACCAGCGCCGTGTTCATCAGCGGGATCCAGAAGATGTACCGCGCCACCGGAGATGTCGTCGCCCGTTTCAGGTAATAGGTCGTCAGCGCCCCCTCGGCCTGGCCAGAACGCGCCTGGTCGGCAAAATCGACCGTCACCGCATCCCAGAGCATCAGCAGGACCGGCGCGAGGATCAGGTAGGCGAACAGGATGGACAGGATCACGCCGATCGCCACCGTCGGATCGGCAAGCCAGTTGCGCGACATGTACCAGCCGCGCCGGACCCGCCTGTGCAGGCCGGACGGCCGGGGTTGGGGAGCGGTGAGGTTCGACAAGATCGTGCATCCTTGCAAAGTGAAAGCGTCTGGCCGCGGCGCGCGGGCGCCGGCAGGCGGGTGCGGTTTCGGTCAGTCCGGCATGGGCGCGTCCTGTTTCAGGACATCGCGGACCGCCTGCCAGTCCACCGCGTAGCGGACCGGGACGAAGCGGCTGTCGCCGTGAAATTCCCTCGACATCCGGGCGGGAAACTCGAAATCGAAAAAGCAGGCGCGCAGCCGGGCCGCCAGCCCCGGATCAAGGTCATGCGCCAGCGCGAAGGACGAGGTCGGAAATAGCGGGCTTTGATAGAGAACCCTGAAATCCCCGCGTTCGATGCGCGCCCGCTCGATCATCCGCTCGAACACGTCCGAGGCGACGGCGGCCATGTCGTAATCACCGTTCATCACGCCCAGTATCGACTGCGCATGCCCGCCCGACATGATCGGATCATAATCGCGGCCGGGTATCAGCCCCTCTTCGGGAAAGAAGCGGCGCGGCGCGTGGTGGCCGGAATTGGATTGCTCGGTCGTGTGGGCGATGCGCGCGCCATCCAACTGGTCCAGAGACCGATAGCCGCTTTCGGCGCGCACGATGGCGATCAGCCGATAGCCGCGCATCCCGTCCTCCGTTCCCTTGGCCGCGAAGGGGTGGGCGCCCGCGCGTTCCACCGCCGACACGGTGGAACCGGTCGCGAATCCGGCGAAATGCAGCAGCCCGTCCGCCATGGCCTGTACCTGCGCCTCTTCGGATTGCACCGGGTAATAGACGATCTGCCGCCCGACGCAGGCCGCAAGGTGGCGGGTGAACGGGCGGAAGAGTTCGGCATAGACCGCCGGATCCTCGATCGGCGAATAGGCCCAGACCAGCGTGTTGGGGTCGCGCAGATCGGCGGCGTCGGTCGGCGGATCGGCCAGCATGTCGCAATCGGCATCGACATATCCCGCGCGCAGATCGGCGGAGGTGGCGCAATCCTCGGCGGCGGCCCCGGCCGCACCGGCCATCGCCGCGATCATGCAGGCCGCCAACAGATTGCGCCGCGCCGCGGCTATCGCTAACAACGATGTCATGTGCACATGCGCATTGCGTGATGCGTCCCCCTGCCCTCTGATCAGCAACATGCACGGGAACGCTGTCAGAGTCCTGTCAGCACGAAGGAAACGCGGTGAACGTCTTGATTGTCGAGGATAGCGCGGACGTCGCTTTCGCGATCGACCAGCGGCTTCGGGCACGCGGCCACCGGACCCAGCTTTGCGCCGACGGCGATGACGGATACGCACTGGCCAGTTCCGGGGATTTCGACTGCGTGGTACTGGATATCAACCTGCCCGGCCAGGACGGGTTCCAGGTACTGGCCGGCCTGCGCGCCCTCGATGTCGCGACCCCGATCCTGATCCTGACGGCGCGCGACGATATGGGCGACAAGATCGACATGCTGGACCTTGGCGCCGATGATTACATGGTCAAACCCTTCTCGCTCGACGAGCTCGAGGCCCGGCTTCGCGCGATTTCGCGCCGGCATTCCGGGCAAAGCCGCTCGGTGCTGCGCGCCGGTCGATTGCGGCTCGATCAGGTGCAGCGCGCGGTCTCGATCGACGGCGCACCGATCGACCTTGGCCAGCGCGAGGCGCAGCTGCTGGAATATCTGCTGCTGGAACAGGGCAACACATTGCGCAAGGAAACACTGGTGTCCAAGCTCTTCGGCTATGACGAAGCCGGGTCTCCGAACGCGGTCGAACTGCTGGTGTCACGCCTGCGCCGCAAGCTGGCGGGCGCCGGCGTCGAGATTCATACGCAGCGCGGTGTGGGCTACCAGTTGCGCAGCTGCCACGCGGATATTCCCGGCGACCGCTGAGATGATACTCCACAGGCCCGTTCCTGGCGCGCGGCCGGTCCCCGCGGGCAAGGAGCGGTGATGCGATACTCAATCCGGAAACGGCTCTTGCTGAGCGCAGCGGTCGTCCTTTCGAGCGTGGCGGTCTTTTCGGGTATCATCGTCTGGCAATCCTCGCAGCGCGCCTCGGACGAAGCATACGACCGCGTCCTGGGCGCCGCCGCTCTGTCGATTGCCGACACGATTGCCGTCAGCGGCGCGCGGATCGCCCTGGACCTTCCCTATGCCTCTTTCGTCATCCTGGGCACTTCGGGACGCAACCGCATCTTCTACCGCGTCGTCGCGCCGGACGGCAACCTGGTCACCGGAACCCCGGTTCTGGGCATCGACCGGCCCTTGCTGCGCGAGAACGGGACCACCTTCTTCGACAGCCGGTATCGCGGCGAACGGATCCGCGTGGCGCAGGTGGCGCGGTTCCATCATGGCGGCGACCGGGGCGGCTGGTTCAACGTGTTCGTCGGCGAAACCCGCGAGGCCCGCGACCAGCTATCGCAACGCCTGACGCGTTTTGCACTGACGCCGGCGATGCTGGCGATCCTGCTGGGCATCGTGCTGTTGATGCTGGCGATCCGGTCCTCCTTTGCGCCGCTGCGCCGGATCGAGGACAGCCTGGGCCGGCGCAGCCCGTCCGACCTGTCGCCGATCCGGCCCGACGTTCCCGAAGAGGTCGCCGCCCTGGTCGCGGCGATCAACCGCCTGATGGCACGGCTGGAAACCACATTGGGCGGGCTGAAACGGGTGACGGTCGACGCGGCGCACCAGTTGCGCACGCCGCTGGCGGCCATCCGCGCGGTGTCCGAACTGGCGATCGAGGCAAAGCCGGGCCCTCCCGTGGACGACTACGTCTTGCGCATTCACGGCAATGCCATCGCCGCCACGGATCTTGCCAACCGGCTGATGCTGGAGGCGCGGTTGCTGCATTCGATCGAATCCGGCAGCGCCGCCGATCTGAACGTCCTCGACCTCGCCCGCCGCGTGCGGCAGGTCGCGCTGGCCGAATGGCGCTACCTTCACGACTTGCCGGAAATACGGCTTCACCACGACCGGCTGACCAATCCCATCCTTCATGCCAACGAGACCGCCCTGAGCGAATTGCTGAAGAACGTGCTTGAAAACGCGGTGAAACATGGCGCGGGCCCGATCGACATCGTCGTCGGCGATCGCCCCGACCAGGTGATCTTTCGTGTGCAGGATCGCGGGCCGGGGCTGCCCGCCGAAATCGAGGACAGGGCCTTTGAACGCTTCGTGAAAACACCGGGCAGCCGGCAAGGCTCGGGGCTCGACCTTGCCATCGCCAAGCAGATCGTCGACGCCTATTGCGGAACGATCCGGCTGGTGCGGCGTCCCGGCGGCGGGCTCGAGGTCGAGATCCGGCTGCCGCGATGGCCGGCAAAAGCCGCGCCGCGAAAGGACAGCCAATGATGCTCGCGCTTCGCTGCATGTTCCTGGTCCTTGCCTTGGCCGGCGCCCATCCGGCCTCGGCACAGCAGAAGACCGGCGACTTTCACATCGTCGGCGCCCTGCCGGCGGAACGCGTCGCCGGTCTGATGGAGAGGATCGCCGACGTGCTGCCCATGCTCTCGCTGCGCTACAGCCAGATGCGCGAAAGCGAGATCGTGGCCACCGTGGCAAGCACATCCGCCTCCGGCGACCCGATCGACCTTGCGATCCTGACGACCCCGGGACTTGGCGTGCGGCTGGCGAATGAAGGCTACCTGGCCGCCCTGCCCATCCCGCCCGAAGAGCCGGGGCCCGGCCATTGGCGGCAAGAGGTCTTCACCCTGTTTCACGACCCCGCCGTGGTGATGGTGCGCGAAGCGGCCGGCATTCCGGCGCATGCTCTGCGAAGCCGCCGCGACCTGGTGCGGTTCCTCGAAGGGGTCGGCCCGGACCTGCACGAGCGCGTGGGCCTCGTGAATGTCGGGATCGACAGCCAGGGCTATGCATTCGCGACCCAGGACCAGCTGCGTTCGCCGCTTTTCTGGCGGATCATGCGCGCCTTCGGCGACCTCGATGCGCGGATCTTCGACACCAATGCCGAACTCTTCGAAGCCCTCGGCGATGGCCGGATCGACCTGGCCTATAACGTGCCACTGTCGCAAAGCGCCTTCGCGCCGGCCGAAGGTCTGCAGGTGGCGATCTTCGACGATTACGTGATTGCCCTGCCATGGGTGGCATTCGCCCCCAAGCCGGTGCGCGATCCCGTCACGCCGCTGGTCGTCGATGTGCTTCGGCGGGAAATACGGGACCAGCGATTTCCGCCAAGCGAATTCTGGGATCTCGCCGCCGCAGACGGGCTGCGCCAGGCGCAGGACGTCAGCATCGGTCCCGAACTGCTGATCTTCCAGGATCCGCTCAAGAAAACAGCCATCCTGGACGAGTGGTTCCAAAGCGTGACAAGCCGCTAATCACCCCGAACTGAATTTGCTACAGCTGACACGGGACCAGCGTCGCATGGGCCGTGCGCGCCATCCGCGCGGGTTCATATTCGCTGTTGAGCGCCCAGGCGCTGAGATAGCTCAGGTTATACAGCGCGGTATCGTAGCGGTTCACGGCCACGTCGCGCCCCTGCCCGGTCTGCCGCGCCGCCAGCTCCGCCGAGACCAGGGCCAGCACCATTTCGGTGCCGGCCATGAAATCCACCACCGACAGCCCCATCCGCGTGGGCGGCGTGTCCGGCTCGCCGCTCATGTGAAAATATCCGGCCTCGGCCTGCATCAGGTAGTCGTAGCCGGGCCAGTCGCGGCGCGGTCCGCCCCGCCCGTAGGCCGAGCAATGCGCGCAGACGATGGCCGGGCGGCCCCAACGCGCGGACCCGAACGATCCCCGCGCCGGGGCGCGACCGGGATAGGCGCTTGTCCAGCACTTCGGTCTCGGAAGAGAGCGTGTCACCCACGAACACCAGAGCAGGCATCTTGATCTCTTCCCAGCCGAGATTGCCATGCCGCGATCCCGGAATCGCCGGCGCTGGGCGGTTCTGTCGATTGCGGTCAGCCTGGGGATAAACGCAGTCGTATTTCAGTGTCCGCCACAGCCGATCGGTGAAAATGTTGTCGGGGGAAGCGCCCCTTTTCGCCCATCCAGATGTGCACGCCGATTCGGCAAAGCCGGTCGGTACAGGCGAAGGGTTTGGACTGGCGGCCCTGATCGGTATTCCTGCTCTCGGGCAATGCCAGGCAGGGCGTTCAGCGTCCTCTCGCGTGCCCTTACCCCGTTTTGCACGGGCAGGTTGATTTCCTCCGTTCATCGTCGCAGGCTTGTTGGTGACAGCCTATCGTCCCGATCTGCCCGGCTGAGAAGGAGTTCTTGTCATGTCCACCCGCGATTTCAGATCAACCCGGCGCCAGTTCCTTCAGGGAGGGGCGGCCGGTGCGGCTTTGTCCACCGTGGCACGGCCTCTTGCCGCGCAGGAGCCGCCGGTTCCGCTGGAGGACTATCAGGCGGAATTCTTCGACGCGGCGGAATGGACGTTCGTGATGGCGGCCACCGCGCGGCTGATCCCGTCCGAGGGCGACGGCCCCGGCGCGCTGGAGACCCGCGTGCCGGTCTTCATCGACCGCGAAATGGCGGGCGAGTTCGGCCAGGCGGCCACTTGGTATATGGAAGGCCCGCATCAGCCGGATGCCGCGCCGCTGTTCGGCTACCAGTCGCCGCTGACCCCGGCCGAGGTCTATCGCGGCGGGATCAACGCCTTCAACGACTGGTGCCGTTCCGAGCACGGCGAGGACTTTGCCGATCTCGACGCGGATGCGCAGGATGCCGCGCTGACCGCGCTGGAGGCAGGCGACGTACCGCTTGACCCGGAATTGCGGGATTTCTTCAGCCTGCTGCTTCAGAACACGAAAGAGGGCTATTTCGCCGATCCGCGTCATGGCGGCAATCACGGCATGGCATCGTGGGTCCATATCGGTTTTCCCGGCGCGCGGGCGAGCTTTCTGGAATGGACCGATCCGTCAAAGGACAACGTGGCCTACCCGCTGGGCCCGGTTTCCATCGCGGGCGAAAGGGCTTGAACCATGGCACGAGAAGAAAAGCGCAAGGATGTCGTCATCGTGGGACTGGGCTGGACCGGCTCGATCCTGGGTATCGAACTGGCCGATGAAGGCCTTGAGGTGCTGGCGCTGGAGCGGGGGCCGGACCGCGATACGGTTCCCGATTTCCAGTATCCCGACGTGGCGGACGAACTGCGCTACGGCGTGCGCCACGGCTTCATGCAGAAGCCGAAGAATTCCACCATCACCATGCGGCACAACACGAACGAGACCGCCCTGCCCTATCGGCAGCTCGGCTCGTATCTGCCAGGCGATGGCGTCGGCGGCGCGGGCATTCACTGGAACGGTCACAACTGGCGCGCGATGGCCGAGGAGTTTCGCCTGCGGTCCTATGTCGAGGAGGAATTCGGCGCCGACATCATCCCCGACGACATGACGATCCAGGACTGGGGCGTCACCTATGACGAGTTGGAGCCGCATTTCGACCGGTTCGAATACATGGCCGGAATCGCCGGTCAGGCGGGCAATATCAACGGCGAGATCATTCCCGGCGGCAACCCGTTCGAGGCGCCGCGGTCGCGCGATTTTCCGATGCCGCCGCTGCCGCAGACCCTGAATGGCCGCATGTTCAAGGAGGCCGCCGAGGCGATGGGACTGCACCCGTTTCCGCGCCCGGCCGCCAATGCGTCAGAGGCCTACGTCAACGAATACGGCATGCAGCTTGGCCCCTGCAATTACTGCGGCTTCTGCGAACGCTACGGCTGTCTGAACTATTCCAAGGCATCGCCCCAGACCTGTATTCTGGATGCTCTGAAACGACGGCCGAACTTCAGCTATCGCACCCATTGCGAAGTCCTGAAGGTGGAAAAGGCCGCCGATGGCAAGACCGCCACGGGCGTCACCTATTGGGACGAAGAGGCCGGCGAGGAGGTGTTTCAGCCCGCCGATCTCGTGATCCTGGCGGCCTACCAGTTGCACAATACGCACCTGATGCTGCTTTCCGGACTGGGAGAGCCCTACAACCCGCTGACCGGCGAGGGCGTGACCGGCAAGAACTACAGCTACCAGATGACCGGCGGCACCGGGATGTTCTTCGAGGATATCGAGTTCAATCCTTTCGTGGGCGCGGGCTCGAACGGCTATTGCATCGACGACTACGCGATCAACCAGATCGATTTTGCCGCCGAAGGCTTCATCGGCGGCAGCTATATCAGCACCAGCCAGACCAACGGTCAGCCGATCCGCTCGATGAGCCTGCCGGGCGGCGTGCCGCGATGGGGCGCCGGCTGGAAGGAAGGGATCAAGAAATGGTACGGCCATTCCATGTCGATCGGCAGCCACGGATCGAACATGTCCTTCCGTGACTGCTATCTCGATCTCGACCCGACCTATACCGATCCGCATGGCCGGCCTCTGATGCGGCTGACCTTCGACTGGAAGGACAATGATATCCGCATGACCCAGTTCATGCGCCGCCAGATCGAACCGATCGTGCAGTCGATGAACCCCACCTCCTGGGGTTCCGGCTACAAGCAGGAGGGCGCGCGATATGACATCCGGCCCTATCAGACGACGCATAACGTGGGCGGCACGATCATGGGCGAGGATCCGAAGACCTCGGTGCTGAACCGCTATCTGCAATGCTGGGACGTGCATAATGTGTTCGCCATGGGGGCGGGCGCGTTTCCGCAGAACATCCAGTACAACCCCACCGGCGTCGTCGGCGCATTGGCCTATTGGGCGAGCGAGGCGATCCGCAAGGATTACCTGCCCAATCCGCGGCCCCTGGTCTGAGGAGACAGGACCATGTACACGTTTCTCCGCATTCTGACCGCGCTTGTCATCGTCGCGGTGGTGGCTTTGCTGGCTTTCATCTTCTGGCCGGTTCAGACAACTGGCCCGCAGACCGAACTGCCGGCCGATTACCAGGTTCCCGAGGGCGCCGCTGAATACGCCATGCAGCTGTCCGACTGCGCCGCCTGTCACACGGCCGAGGGCGGCGAACGCTTTGCCGGGGGCCGCGCCATCGAAAGCCCGATGGGCGTGATCTATTCGTCCAACATCACGCCAGACCCGGAAACCGGGATCGGCGGGGTGACGCTGGATCAGTTCCGCGCCGCGCTTTACGACGGGATCGGCAAGCAGGGCGAACACCTTTATCCGGCGATGCCCTATGCCAATTACCGCAAGCTGACCGAAGCGGATGTGCGGGCGCTGTATGCCTATTTCATGGACGAGGTGCCGCCGGTACAGAACGAGGTGCGAGCGCCGGAAATGGACTTTCCCTTCGATCAGCGCTGGGGCATTCGCGCATGGAAATGGGTCGCGTTGAGCAAGGCCGGGTTCACGCCCGAATTCGACAACGAGCAGCTTGATCGCGGCGCCTATCTGGTCGAGGGTCCGGGCCATTGCGGCGCCTGTCACAGCCCGCGCAACACGTTTTTCGCGCAGGACGGATACACGGCGGCGAATGATCGGTTCCTGACCGGGGGCGAGATCGGCGGATGGTACGCGCCCGATCTGCGCGATCCAGGCAGCGCGCCGCAGAAATGGACGGCCGAGCAGCTGGCGCATTGGCTGCGCACCGGGCGCAACAACCATGCCGGCGTCAGCGGCGAGATGCAGCTGGTCGTGGGCGAATCCCTGCAATTCCTGACCGATGAGGACGTCGCCGCGATGGTCGCCTATCTGCGCCATATCGGCACCGACGGCCCGGCACCCGAGACCCCGCCAACCCGCCCCGAAACGCCGGGCGAAACCGAAGCGCTGCTCGCCTCGGCCGATCCCGATATGGACCTGGGCGCGCGTCTCTATCTCGACAACTGCAACGCCTGCCATTTCGTCGACGGCCTTGGCGCGGACGAGGTGTTTCCCGAGCTTGACGGCAACTCGCTGGTGAACGCGCCGGGAGGGACCGGCCTGATCCACGTGATCCTTGATGGCACGGAATTGCCGTCGACCGAAATCCGGCCCATGCGTCTGCGGAGTATGCGTCCGGTGTGACCGGGCGTTGACTTTTAGCGTTGGTGCCAGTGCCAGGGTGCGAGTTCGTCGATGCGGTTG
>CANNFA010000014.1 GCA_947503765.1 uncultured Paracoccaceae bacterium
ATCCACATCAGTGTAAGCGGGTCATTTTTGGACGCCGATCACCCCGTTACGGGGTCAAAATTGCACGCCTGTTCACAATCAGGCCCCAGGCGCCGACAAAGGGCACCGCCAGCAGGCCCAGAAGACCCATATCGAAGGCTGCGCTCTGCCGGCTGAGAAAGACACCGAGAAACAGCGAGTCGCGCAGCCCCGACCAACGGCTGACCAGCAGCGGGATGTTGCGCAAGTGCCAGCATTCCATCAGCCAGCGATGCACGGGCTGCGCAGTGACATCATGGAAGACGACGGCACCGGCCGCGAAGCGGGCCTCATAACCGGCGGCCAGAACGCTGTGGCCGAGATCGGTATCCTCGCCATAGAACAGATCGCAGAATGGACCGGCAAAGCCTCCGACCGCATCGAACGCCGTCTTCCGATAGAAGATGTTGCAGGTCTCGAACCAGGGCGACGGGCCGGGGATATGCACGGTCTTCTCGAATAGCTGCCGCCGATGCGCGGGATTGGGATAGGTTGCGCCCTGTACGAAACCCACAGCCGGGGCGAAGGCCGCCACCCCCGCCGCAATCCAGCCCGTCTGCGGCACACAATCGTCATCGACAAAGGCAAGGATCGCGCCGTTGGCCATCTGCGCCCCGAACTGCCGCGACGGGGCGGGGTCACGCCCGTTGCGGCGTGCATAGTGAATCTCGACCGGCGCCCGCCGTGCAACACCGGCTACCGCTTCGTCGGTTCCATCATCGCTCCAGTTGTGGACGACATGGATTTCGAACCGATCGGTCGGATAATCCTGCGCAAGCAGCCCGTCGAGACAGGCCACAAGGGACGCACACCGGTTATGGGTTGGAACGATGACGCTGACGAACGGCAAAAGCTCAGGCATGGCGCCCCCCCCCCCTCTTTGCGGCGCGCGCGCCGAGGGGCAACAACGTAGCCTGCAAGCCAAGCCTGACGCTGCACCACACGCCAATGACGATCTGCGACACGGCAAAGCCGGCCACGACACCCATCGCAGCGCCTGTCATGCCGATAAGCGGGATGAGCACGAAGCCGGTCACGACATTGACGGCCAATCCCGCCGCCACCCCGGCCAGCGCGATGTGCGAATTGCCCGAAATGATGGCAAGTCCATTGGACAGGCCCGTCATCCCCACGGCGATCTGTGCCCCAAGCAGGAGTGTCAGAACCGTGGCCCCCGCACCGAATTCCGGCCCGAAAAGCGACAGCACGAAAGCGCCGGAGCCGAATGCACCGAATGTCATGGCCACAACGAGGGCCGTGCCGGCCCATGAACCCTCGCGGCAAAGGCGCTCGACCTCGTCCCGGTCGCCTTTCGCCCAGGCGGCGGAGATGCGCGGCGTATAGGCTGCACCCAACCCCGCCAAGACGAGTATCCCGACCGCCGCGACGCGCACCGCCGCCGAGTAGATGCCAAGTTCCGCCGGGGTCGACAGCCAGCCGAGCAGGAACAGGTCGACCCGTTCGTTGAGCGCCGCAATAACCAGGATTGTCAGCAGACCCCCGCCCGTTCCCAGCCAAAGCCGCAGACCATCCCGCATTTCTGCGGCACATCTCGGTTCGTCCCGGGCGATGAATTGCAGGCGGGCCCACAGAACGACGGCGGCAAGTGCCACGGCAAGGGCGGCCAGCGCCAGCACCGCCCGGAAATCCTGCGCGCCGCCGAAACCGAACCACAGGACGACCAAGGCCAGCGTCGCGCCCTGGCGAACCAGGCTTTGCACGATTTCGGGTCCGGCTACATGGCCGCGCGCCTGCAAGAGCGCCACGATGCTCTGGGCCAGCGCCGCCGGCATGACGATCCAGGCGGCCCAGGGCAGGACGGTTGCCATCAGGTGGCTCTGGTCCATGACCGATGCACCAAGCAGCATCGCAACCGCGCAGACAGTCCCCCCAAGAACTGTCAAGCCCAGGCTGGCACGGCAGAACCCCCTGAGCGCACCGAAATCGCCCCGCGCCAGGTAGTCGGGCAGAAACCGGATCGCACCGAACGGCATCCCGCCCGAAGCCAGCACCGCGACCATGGTTCCCAGCGCGATGCCCAGGGCATAGCGTCCGAAATCCTCGGGCCCCAGCACCCGGGCCAGCACGACATTGACGGCAATGCCCAGAGCGGCGCCGCCCAGCTTGGCGAAAACCGCCATCGCCCCTGCCCCCGCCGATCCGGAATTCGCGCTCATTTCCGCACCACCTGGATGATGTCACCCGGCAGGACGGCCATGTCCGGCTCGGCGGCGACAAGCTTCATCTCGCCGTCGCTTTGGCGGTGGATCATGTATGCCTGAGCCGCGCTATCCACGGTCACGATGCCAAGCACCTGTTCACTTACCTCCAGATCGCGGCGCGCCAGATCCAGGGCGTTGCGCGCTGCGACGGCAGTGTTCTGGGCGTCGTTCAACTCGTTCGTCAGGCCGAGCGTCCAGTCGGTTTCCAACTCGTTGATCAGACTGTCGATCATGACCAGCCGCCCTTCGGCCTCGGCCTTTTCCGAAAGAAGGCGGACCACCAGAAGCTGCGCGTTCATCAGGTCGGTCTGGCGGTTGCCAACGCGATCCTGCGTCGCCAGACCTCGCGCATTCAGCACCTCGGTCGCGGCGAGCTGTTTTTCGTACAGGGTCACGCGCCGGCGTTGCAGATCAAGCTCTTCGACCATCGAGTCGATCTGGTTCGCGACCAGGTCGCGCTGCCCCTCCAGGTTTTCGCGCTGTTGGTCCAGCCTTTCACGGCGCAGCTTTTGCACTACGGCGAGGGATTTAGCTGGGGGCAGGTTATGGGTGACGAAGTTCAGAACGATGCAACATGCGTCGACCGACATTGGTGGGCGCCAGCAGACGACGAGAGGCGATCCACGGGTCACGCGCCTGGGCGCTTTCATGCGCCGTACCTGCCTTGATGAACTACCGCAGTTCTGGGATGTGCTGTGCGGTCGCCTCTCCGTGGTTGGACCACGTCCGCACCCCCTGGAGATGGAGATTGAAGGTGTGCGCGCCGATGTCGCCATTGCCAACTATCATTCCCGCCATGCGGTCCGGCCCGGAATAACCGGCCTCGCTCAAGTCCGTGGCAATTCTGGTCCGATCGAAACTCTGGCCAAGGGTCTCGATCGAGTACGCAGTGATATCGAGTACATCGGCACCGCTTCCCTGCGCCTCGACATAAAGATCATCCTCGCTACCTTTGGCGCGGTGCTGATCCAGAAAAAGAATTACTGACCCTCACGCAGGAGCTGGGCGGCTGCCCGCCGAATGCGGACCAGCGCCACCAAAGGCAGGAAGGCTGCCCGTTATGCGGCGCCAAGGCCGCGCCACCCGGCGCGGTTTAACATCGCCCGTTCTCGCCGTCGAATAGGTTGGCCGCCCTGCCCGTCCCGAACAGTTTGCCCTGACACCGCCCCGCTACGCGTTCGCCGGGGTGCCCGAGACGATCGCTTCCAGCACTTCGTGCTCGTTGGTTTCCGCGACCGCAAATTCACCGACGTTTTCGCCGCGTTTGAGCACCATCACCTTGTCCCCGACCTCGAAGATGTCCGTCAGTCGATGCGAGATGATGATCTGGGCGACGTTCTGCCGTTTGAGTTCGGCCATCGTTTCGAGCAGGCGGTTGGTTGCCATGACCGAGAGGTTCGCGGTCGGCTCGTCGAGGATGACGAGTTTGGGGCCGAACGAGATCGCGCGGGCGATCGCCACTGATTGCTGGCGGCCGCCCGACAGGCTTTCGACCTTCTGATAGACCGAGTTCACGTCCACCTTGAGGCGATCCAGCACCGCGCGCGATTCAGCATACATTCGCTTGCGGTCCAGAAACGGGCCGCGGCGCGGCCATCGGCCAAGAAAGATGTTCTGACCGACGTCCATGTTGCCGCAGAGCGCGAAGTCCTGGTAGATCATTTCTATGCCGCGCTCGCGGCTGTCATGCGGCGACCGAAAGTTCGTTGGCTGGCCCTCGATCAGAACCTCGCCCGAGTCGCGGTGATAGGCGCCCGACAGGATCTTCATCAGCGTCGACTTGCCCGCCGAGTTGTCACCGACGATGCCAAGAATCTCGCCGGGCGCCAGCCGGAGGTTGACGTTGTGGAGCGCCCGAACCGGGCCGAACGACTTGCAGATGTCGCGCATGTCGATCAGGAGTTCGCCCTCCGCCGGGCGCGCCTCCGGTACGATCTCTTTCAAGCCCGGGTCGTCATCCATCTGGCACCTCCGCTACCTGCCGGCGGCCGCGCAGCCGGTCCTTGACGCTCGACAGGATGCGGTTCTGTCTGAACCAGATATCCGCAAGCACCGCCATGATCAGGATCAGCCCCAGCAACACGTTGACCCAGTGCTGCGGCATGACGAACGCGGGCCCGTCACCGGGGATGATTTGCAGCGACAGGAGCGCGCGGATCAGCGCGATGACCACGGCACCCGCGATCGAGCCGATGATTGACGCATAGCCGCCAAATATCGAGCCGCCACCGATAATGACGGCGGCAATGGCATCAAGCTCTCGCAACTGACCCGCCGAGGGGTTGAAGCTGCGGAAATACGCGATGTAGATGATCCCGGCAAGAGACGCGCACATCGCCGAGAAGACCAGCGACCAGAAACGCGTGCGCGACGTGTTGATGCCCGCGTATTCCGCCGCCCGGCGATTGCCGCCGACCGCGAGCAACATCAGGCCGATCGGCGTGAAGGCGATCACGACGCCCGCGATCACCGCGATCACCACCATGATGAGCGTCTGCACGCTGAGCGCCGCCGCGATATCGAATACAAGGCCGGATGTCGGGGCGATGTCCCAGTAGCGCAGCAGTTCGATCAGTTTGCGCCCGGTGAGGTTGAAGCCATCCGGAAAGCCCGACAATTGCCGCCCCGCAACCAGCCATGCACCAATGCCGCGCGCCATATAGAACATGCCCAGCGTGGCGACGAAGGCGGGCAGACCAAATCGAACCACGAGCATGCCGTTGATCATGCCCGCCAGCGTTCCTGCGGCAAAGGCGACCGTTACGGCGACGACCGGGTCGGCGCCGAGGTTCTTCATCATGAAGGCCGCCGTCGCACCCGAAAGCGCCAGCACGGAGCCGACCGAAAGGTCGATATCGCCGTTCGCGATCACGAAGGTGACGCCGATGGCAAGGATGGCGACCTCGGTGAAGGCCAGCATCAGGTTGAAGGTGTTGTCGATGGAGGCCCAGAAGTCCGGCCTGAGCCAGAGCCCGACCAGCCACAAAAGCGCCGCCAGCATGACGGCGGCGGTGTTTCGGCGCAGCGCCAGCCGGCCGAAGAAGCCCGGCTCGAACGAGCGCGGCGTGACGCGCGGGCCGCGTGTCTGCACGCCGATGATGGCGACGCCGCCGAGATCCGGTTTCGGCGGCAGCGGGCGGCCACGCAGTCGCGCCCATGTCCGGCCGATCAGGTTGCGCCGCAGCACCACCGGCTCGATCAGCACGGCAAGAAGCAGGATGAGGCCGATGAAGGCCGGGACGGCGCCGGGCGGCAGTTGCGCCATGGCGTTGATCTTCATCTCGACCCCGTCAATATCGATGGTACGGGTGATCGGCACGCCCTCGCGCAGAACCTTGTCGATGATGACGACGAGGATCGCGCCGAGACAGGACCCCAGAACACGCCCCCGCCCGCCAAAGATCGACGCGCCGCCAACGATCACGGCGGCGATGGCAATAAGCTCCACGCCCTGGCCATATTGTGAGGTGACGGCCTTATCCTGGAGGACGTTGAGGATACCCGCCAGCGTCGCGCAGATCGAGGAGATCACGAATGCGCGAATTCGCACCTTGTTGGTCCGAATGCCGGCATATTCCGCCGCGAGCGCATTGCCACCGGTGGCGTAGGTCTCGTAACCCCAACGGGTCTTGCCCAGCACCAGCGCCCCGAGGATCGCGACGATGGCGAAGACGATGATCTGGTTGTTGAAACCAAGCCCGTTATCCTCGCCCAGTCCGAAGATCGCAAAGTCCTGCGCCTTGACGCTATAGCCGATGTTCTTGCCGCCGGTCAGTCCGAGCACGAGGCCACGGCCAATGAACAGCATGGCCAGAGTGGCAATGAAGGCGGGCACCTGTAACCAGGTGACAAGCACCCCGTTGATCAGCCCGATCGCCACTCCAAGCACCACACATATGGCAATTGCAGTGCCTGGCCCGAGGTCGAAATGCGTTGGCGCGAAGATCATCGAAAAGACGATGGCCGACAATCCGACCGTCGAGCCGACCGAGAGGTCGAGATCGCGGTTGACTATCACGAAGGACATGCCGACCGCGATTATTCCGAAGCGGCTGGATTCCCGCAGGATTGCGAGCAATGCGTCGCTACTGCCGAAGAAACGCGGATTGATGTAGGTACCGACGGCGTAGAGGATGAGCATGAAAATGGTCAGCCCAACCTCCCAGCTGCCGAACAAGCTGTTCGGCAGCCGCTTTTCAGACATCCGGGCGAGGCGCTCAGAAATGGTAACCAAGGGTCCGCCCCGGCGTTCTGTCTGACTCAATTCTCGAACCGGTTACCAACGCTGTCGACATTTTCCTTGGTCACGAGCTGCGCGCGGGTGTCGAGATTTGCAGCCGTAACGCCACGGTCGATCTGGAGATAGAGCTGCATGACCGGCCAGAACCCTTGCAGGAACGGTTGCTGTCCCAGCGAGCCGTCGAGTGCGCCCGAGCGGATCTGGTCCTGCTGCGCCAAACCGAGGTCGAAGCCGTAGGAACAGATCTGATCGCCCAGATCGAGCTGCGCCACCGCGTTGCCAAGTGCCGGCGTCACGAACCCGTTGGCCGCAAAGGCACCAACCACGTCGCCACGCGACTCGATCAGCGAGGTGATCGAGGAAACGACATCGTTCGGATCGACGTCGACGCCGATGTTTTCCGGCCCCGCATCAACCACGAAGTCGCCAAGCTTGCCTGCTTCGTTCAGCGCCTTTACCACAGCCTCGAATGCCGCGGTTATGCGCCTGTTGACCTCGACGTTGCCCAGCGTGGTCGTGCTCGGAAAGATGATCGACCCGCTTTCCGCGCCGGAGTCGAGCACGCATTTCGCCAGCGCCTCGCCGCCGATCGCCGCGGCCGAGCTTTCCTGGCCGGTATGGCTGATCTGGTTGCGCTCATAGAGCGTCGGATCGTAGGAGTTCATTGTCGCGACAGGGATACCCTCGTCGAGAAGCTTCTTGACGATGTCGTTGTAGGCCCCGGCCTGCGGCGTCGTCAGGATCAGCCCGTCAAGCGTCGGATCCTGTATGATCTGGTTGAGGATTTCGATTTCACGCGGGATGTCGTCGACCGGCGCTTCCGATCCAAGCATCAGCAAGTTGATGCCAAGCATGTCCGCCGCGACTTTCGCGCCGACATAGGTCGGGTCGAAGAACCCGTTGCCGGCGGTGTGGGTGACGATCGCGAAGGTCAAATGGCCATCAGCCGAGTTGAAGTCCTTCGTCCCCGGCGCCTCCTTCGCCGCCTCCTCGAAACTGTAGCCGCCGACAGCTTTGTCGAGCGCGCCGCTTTGCGCAAAAGCGTGACCACCGATCAACATCAACCCGGCCGAGGCCAGCGCGAGATCTCTCATTTTCATGGTTGTACCCTCCCTGATTCGATAAGCCATCTGGTGTGCCTATTCGCACAGGCTATACTAATTTTGGCATCGGCTGGAAAGATAGCTTTCTTGAGTTGCCTGTAGAGCCGGCGTTCCAGATTGGAAAATGATCATGGCCCCGGGCGTGGATGGCGGCGAAAAGCCGGCCGAACCACTGCCACCAGAACCGCGCCGTTTTGTGGCAGATATCAATGCTCCGCTCTTGCAGCAGATCCTCGACATTCCGACGCGATAGCGGGAACCGCACATGCGTCATCACCGCCGGCCGGATGATATCAGGCAACGCCTTGAGATACTGGAACGGCGCCAGTTCAGGACCGGCCGCGGCTTGACGCAGCCTCGGCCTCAGATTTCAGGCTACCCTACGCTCGAAAGCGGCGGCGCGTTTCCAGGAGCTGGCTGCCACAAGCCGGTTTTGAAGCACCCGATCAAAAACACGCCTCGCGTTGACTGAACGTCAGATCGCAGAAGTCGGCGCGCTCGAGCGGAAACAGGCGGGAAGCCTCGCAAGCCTGCCCCGACACCGCCCAGAGGTCAGCTTTCCCATTCATGAAACCGGCACTGGCAGGATATTTTGCCTGCAAAATGGTGCATTGACCCATGATATTAATTGTGTACTGCTACCGCTCAGATCAAACGATGTCTTGCGCGTTGAGGTTCTGGTTGTTCGAGTGCCGGACGGTGTTTGTATGCTCTGGTCGCTCCGACCAGCAGGCTTGCACGCTCCGGACACCGTCCCCTCGGCCGCCAATATGATACACTGAACCGGAGGAGCGTATGGGCGCCGTCAGTATCCGATCCGTTCGAAAGTCCTACGGGGCCTTGACCGCCATCGAGAATCTGTCCCTCGAAATCGAGGACGGCGAATTTCTTGTGCTGGTCGGCCCCTCGGGCTGCGGGAAATCCACGCTCCTGCGGATGATCGCCGGGCTGGAAGACATTTCGGACGGCGAAATCCGCATCGCCGACCGGGTCGTCAACGAGGTGGCGCCGAAGGAACGCGACATCGCCATGGTGTTCCAGTCCTATGCCCTCTACCCGCATATGTCGGTCGAGGAGAACATGGGTTTTTCCCTGCGCCTCAAAGGTGTCGACAAGCAGGAGCGCGCGCGCCGGGTCCGGGCCGCCGCGGAAATCCTGGGGCTGGAGCCCTTGCTCGAAAGGCTCCCCCGCCAGCTTTCCGGCGGCCAGCGCCAGCGCGTGGCGATGGGGCGCGCCATCGTGCGCAACCCGGCCGTCTACCTGTTCGACGAGCCGCTTTCGAACCTCGACGCAAAGCTCCGGGTGCAGATGCGCTCGGAAATCAAGCTCAACCATGCGCGGCTTGGCACCACGACCGTCTATGTCACCCACGACCAGATCGAGGCGATGACAATGGCCGACCGCATCGTGGTGATGAGCGCGGGCGACATCGAGCAGATCGGAACGCCGCTCCAGCTTTACGACAGCCCCGCGAATCGTTTCGTTGCCGGGTTCATCGGCTCGCCCGCGATGAATTTCCTTCCCTGCCGCGTTCAGAATGGAAAACTGCGCACGGCCGAGGGAACGGTTCTGCCCGTCGATATCCCCGCGAACACGGATGAGGGGCGCGCGATCGTCATCGGCATCCGGCCCGAACATTTTGTGATCACGGACGCGGACGATCCCTCCGCCATTCCCACCGACGTGCTGACCGTCGAGCCGACAGGCGTGGAAACCCATCTTGTCACTCGCATGGCCGGCGAAGAGGTGCTCGCGTCCTTTCGCGACCGCCTGGATGTCGCGGCCGGCACGCGCATCGGCCTGCGTCCGATCCTCGACCGGGTTCATGCGTTCGACGAGACGACGGGCGCCCGGCTCGGGCTCGATTGAACGTCCCACACGAGAGGACACAGGACATGACCATCGAGCGTTACGAACCGGGCCCGCATTTTGCCGCCGCCGTCACCGCAGCGGGACAGTTGCACATATCCGGAACGGTCGCGCAGACCCATGATGCACCGATCGAGGTTCAGACAAGCGAGGTTCTGGAGCGTCTCGACGAGCTCATGACCTTGGCGGGCACCGACAAGTCGCGGCTGATCTCCGTCACGGTCTATCTGCCGCATATCCGCGACTACGGGGCGATGAACCGCGTCTGGGACGAATGGGTCGATGCTGCCAACAAACCCGCGCGCGCCACCGTCGAGGCCCGGCTCGCCATCGAAACCCTGCGCGTGGAAATGTCCGCCATCGCGCTGCTGCCATGAGGCGCGTCTGCGCGAATGCTGGCCGTGTCGTCAAATCCCGGGCGATGGGCCTGCCCAAAACCATCATTGGCTATCATGAGTGAAATTATACATTGATCTGTGATACAGGATCACTAGACTCGCCATCGCGGGAAGAAGGCGCCGCGACATATCCCACGTCAGGGGGCATCGTTGCGACAACGTACCCGGACCGCGAAGCGACAAGATCAGCGGCAAAACCATGGGAGGTTTCGAATGACCGATTTCACGACCAATAAGACAACCGGCGGCCGGCTTGACCGGCGCACATTCCTGCGCGGCACCGCCGCCTCGGCGCTTGGCCTCGCGGCCATGCCGGCGCTGATGCCCGGCGCGGCGCATGCGGCCTTCGACGGCACGCTCAAGATGCTGGCCTGGGATTTTCAGCCCAACACCATCGCCTCGCTGGTCGACGGCTGGTCCGGTGACGGCAATCCGCAGGTGGATGTCGCGATCATCCCCAATGTCGGCTATTCGCCCGCGCTGCAGACGCGTCTGCGCGGCGGCGACGAGATCGACCTCTATTACAACTTTGCCTACAACACGCAGAAGTTCATCGACGAGGGCTGGGCCATGACGCTCAACGACATGCCCGGCGTGGATGAGATGATCGACGACATGTTCGAAAGTTCACGCCCGACCCATGTGAACGCCGCGGGCAACGTGATCTCGGTGCCCTATTTTTCCGCCGTGCACACCCTGCACGCCAACGAGCGTTTCCTGTCAGAGGCCGGTATCGACAAGATGCCCTCGACCCTGGCCGAGATCTACGACGCATCCGTCGCGTTGCGCGATGCCGGCATCGTCGAGGCGCCCTATGTCGCCTACTGGATCAAGGAGTTCTGCGAGGAATACCTGCATGTCTACCTTCTGAACGAGGGGATCGAGGCATTCGATGCCGAAGGCAACCCGGTCTTCGCGGACGATCCGCGGACCGTGGGCGTGTTCGAATGGTGGCAGAAGATGTACCGCGAAGGTCTCGCGCCGCAATCGGTGCTGACCGACGATCCAGGCAAGCTGTCCAACGAGATGGCGCAGGGCAATGCCGCGCTTTTCGTGCTGCACCACTATTTCCTCAGCTCGATCCGCGCGCTTGAAGGACCGGAATCCGCGAACGTGGTCCTGGCCCCGCTGGGCGGTGACAACCACACGTTCCAGATGGGCGAGGTTCTGCAACTGGGCAATACGGGCGACGAGGAACGCCGCCTCGCCGCCTGGGAGCTTGCGAAATTCTACGGCTGGAAGGACGCGGAAGGAAACTTCACCGTCTTCGAGAAATGGGCCGATGCCGCCGGGCTGGCGGCGCCCTATGCCGGGTTCTTCACCGACGAGGCAGTGATCGCGGCCTTCCCCGATTATTACGACCTCGGCCAGCTTTCGGACATCTTCGAGACCGGCTCCAAGGTGGTGCCTGCCCGGACCCTGCCCTGGTATCCCGATTTCCAGGCACGGGTGGGTGACATCGTTCACGCGCTTCTGCTGGACCAGGCGACGCCGCAGGAAACGGTCGATGCCCTGGCCAAGGCAGCACGCGATGCCGCCGACGGCGGCCCGAAACTCTGAACGGCACAGCCCGGACCGGACCGACATGACAACGACACTTCGCAAAAGCTCACTGGCCCGGGCTGACGCCTGGTTCGGGGTGAAAATGACATCGGTGGCGGCCATTTCGATGGCCGTCCTCCTTATCGTTCCTTCCGTGCTCACGGTGATCTACAGCCTGCACGACGTCCCGGCGAGCGGCGTCAGCTTTGGCGAATTCATAGGGCTCGAGAATTACCGCGTCATCTTCACCAGCAAAGTCTTCTGGCGGTCGGTTGAGGTGACGATGATCTTCACCGGGGGGTTCGTTATCTTCTCGACCGGGATCGGCCTTGCGATGGCGCTGCTGCTCAACCAGAATTTCATCGGGCGCGGTTTCGCGCGCGGCCTGCTGATCATTCCGTGGGCCACGCCCTGGCTGGTCATCGGCATCTTGTGGAAATGGTATGCCGATGGCAGCGTCGGCGGCCTGAACGCCCTGCTGGTGGGGCTTGGAATTACCAGCGAATACAAGAACTTCCTGTCCGACCCGAACTGGGCCCTTACCCTGACCATCGTCGCCGCAGTCTGGCGACAGGCAAGTTTTGCGGGGATCCTGCTGCTGGCTGGGCTGCAATCGCTGCCGGGCGAGCTGAACGAAGCGGCAGAGCTGGACGGCGCCAATGCCTGGCAGCGCCTGCGCCACGTCATCATTCCGTGGCTGCGGCCGATGCTGGTTACCGTGACGGTGCTCAACATCATCTACGCGTTCCTGCAATTCGACGTGATCTTTGCCATGACGCAGGGCGGGCCGGGTGACGCGACGCAGGTTCTCAGCATCCTGATCTATCGCCAGCTTTTCGTGGTCACGCAGATCGGGCTCGGCTCGGCGCTCGCCGTGGTGCTGGGGGCGGCGGCGCTCATCGGCGGGCTTGCGACGGTGAAGATCCTCTATCGCGGAGCATCGGCGACATGATGGCAACCTTGCGCAAGTTTCTGCCGCGCCACGCGGGCGGACGGCGGCGGCGCCCGCTGCAGACGGTGGTGATCTACCTGTGCGTTCTGGTCTTCGCAGTCTGGATCCTGCTGCCGGTCTGGTATCTGGTGGTCTCCAGCCTCATCACCCCGCAACAGCTCGGCTCGCGCAGCTTCAGCTTCCTGCCCTCGGGCATGACGCTGGCGAACTTCCGCTCGGTCCTGACCGGCGACACCGGCGGCGCCGGGATCGGCAGCACCGATATCGGCTCGCGCCTGCTGCCTGCCATCGGTCAGAGTTTCCTGGTGTCGTCGATCCTGGTGGTCCTGAACCTGGTCATCGCCGGGGCTGCGGCCTATGCGCTGTCGCGCTATCCGTTCGCTGGCTCGCGCAAGTTCGAACTGGCGGTGATCGCCACCCGCGTCGTGCCCGCCATCGCCATCATCGGCCCCTTCTTCGTCGCCTTCCGGGTGATCGGCGCGCTCAACACGCCCTGGGCGCTGGTGATCAGCTACAACGTCTTTACCCTGCCGTTGGCGATCATGATCCTGAAGAACTATTTCGACCAGCTTCCGCGCGAGATCGAGGAGGCGGCAAAGATCGACGGCGCCGGCCGGATCCAGACCTTCACCATCATCATCCTGCCCATCGCCAAACCCGGGCTCGTCGCCGCCGGGGTGCTGATCTTTCTCGAAGCGTGGAGCGAGTTCTTCTATGCGCTTGTCCTGACCAACCAGCTGACCGTGCCGCCGCTTCTGGCCGGCTTCCAGTCGGTGCAGCAATTCAACTGGAACGCGCTGGCGGCGGCGACGGTGATATCGATGATTCCGCCGGTGCTTCTGGTGATGATCTTTCAGCGAAACGTGGTGGGCTCGCTCACCGCGGGGGTGGGCAAATGAGCAAGCTGCGTGCAACCGTCCTGAGCGCCGGGGCGTGGTCGCAATCGAGCCACCTGCCCGCGCTCGCCGCGGACGCGGATGTCGAGATCGCCGCGGTGACCAGTCCGGACGCGGAGGCCGCGGCGGCGATCGCGCGCCGGTTCGACGTGCCCGCCCATTTCACCGACTGGCAGGCGGCCCTCGATCCAGCCCCCGACATTGCCGTGGTATCAAGCCCGCCCGTCGCTCACGAAAAGCAGGTCATCGCCGCCTTGAAGGCGGGCGCGCATGTGCTGGTGGAAAAGCCCTTCGCGCTTGACGAGGCCTCGGCCCGCCGGATGCGCGACGCGGCAGGTGCTGCGGGCCGGCACCTGCTGGTCGGGTTCGGCTGGCCTGCGTCGCCGGTCTTTGCGCGCGCGCGCACCCTTGTCGAGGCGGGCGAGATCGGCCTGGTCGAGCACATGATCTTCCATCTCGCGGTGAACACTCGCGCGCTGCTGTCGGGCGGCTCGGATGGCGGCTGGGGCGGCAATGTCGCCTCGGGCGCGGCGACCTATACCGACCCAAGGGTCTCGGCCGGCGGATCGGTGGCGGTGTCGATGTCGCATCAACTGGGCCTCGTGGACTGGCTGACCGGCGACCGGATCACCGCGGTGCAGGCCAGCACCTTCCCGCCGGGCGCCGATATCGACCTGCACGCATCGGTCAATGCCGAGTTCGCGGGCGGAGGATCGGCGGCGATCAGCAGCGCCTCGACCCACCCCTATCTCGCGCGGCCGCAATGGCACATGGCGCTTTACGGGGCGCGGGGACAGGTCTGGCTCGATTCCATGGCCGACCACCTGCGCCTGGTGCGCGCCGATGGCACCCAGCACGAATACGCGGAATCGGGCGAATACGATCCGGGCGCGCCGACCAAGGCGCTCATCGCCTGCGCACGCGGGGCGCCTGCGCCTTCCGGGCTGGATGCGCGGCTTGCCGCCCGGGTCGCCGCCGTCACCGACGCAATCTATGCCGCCGCCCGCAGCGGTGAAAAACACCGGATCGACGACCAATGACATCCACCACTCTTTTTTCCGGCGGCTGGATCGTCGACGGCACGGGCGCCCCGCCCCGGCGCGGCGACGTGCTGGTGTCGGGCGGGCACATCGCGCGTGTCACGGACGGAACCGGCCCGGCCAAGGCCGACCGCATCGTCGATATCACCGGGCTGACCATCGCGCCCGGCTTCATCGACATGCACACCCATTCCGACCTGCAGATCCTGTGCAACCCCGACCATACGTCGAAGCTGAGCCAGGGCGTCACCTCCGAGGTGCTGGGCCAGGACGGCCTGTCCTACGCGCCGGTGGATGACGCCGTCCTGCAAGAGATGCGCAGCCAGATCCGCGGCTGGAACGACGACCCCGAGGGGTTCGACTGGTCCTGGCGCAGCGTGGGCGAATACCTCGCCCGGCTGGACGGCGACACGGCAACCAATTGCGCCTACCTGGTGCCGCATGGCAACCTGCGGATGCTGGTCATGGGCAATGCCGACAGGCTAGCCACGCCGGACGAGCTGGCACGGATGAAGGACCTTCTGCGGCAGGCGATGGACGAGGGCGGCGTCGGCCTGTCCACCGGGCTGACTTATGTGCCGGCGATGTTCTCCGACACGGACGAGCTGGTCGCGCTGTGCGAGGTGGTGGCGGAATACGGCGGGTTCTACTGCCCGCACCACCGCAATTACGGCGCCGATGCGCTCGGCGGTTATGCCGAGTGTTTCGAGATCGCGCGCAGGTCGGGCGTCGCGCTTCACCTGGCGCATACGCATCTGAGCTTCGAGGTGAACCGGGGCAAGCTGCCGGCGCTGATCTCGATGATCGACGGGGCCATCGACGACGGCGTGGACCTCAGCTTCGACAGCTATCCCTACCTCGCGGGGATGACGACGCTTCTGTCGCAATTGCCCGGCTGGGCGCTGGCCGGGACCGGGGCGGAACAGATGGACCGCCTGCGCGATCCGGCCACGCGCGAACGCATCATCGAGGCGCTGGACGTGACCGGATCGGACGGGCATCAGGGCCTGACCGTCAACTGGTCCGGGGTGCATATCGCCGGGGTGCCCGGCGCGCCGGATCTCGCCTGGCTGATGGAGGGTGACCTTGCCTCTTGCGCGGCCAAGCTGGGCAAGCGCCCGGCGGATCTGGCGCTCGACGTGCTGGTCGCGACGGACCGGGCGGCCCCGTGCATCTTCTTCATCGGCATCGAGGACCATGTCCGCACGCTGATGCAGCATCCCGCCCATACCGTCGGCAGCGACGGGATCCTGGTGGGCGACCGGCCGCATCCGCGCAGCTGGGGGACGTTTCCGCGCATGCTGGAAACCTATGTGCGCAAGGAAAACGTCCTGACACTGGCCGAATGCGTGCGCCACATGACAAGCTCGGCCGCCCGTCGCCTGCGGCTCGACGATCGCGGGGTCATCGCGCCGGGGATGCGCGCCGACCTGGTGGTGTTCGACCCAGAAACGATCTCGGAGAGTGCGACCTACGCCGAGCCGCGCCAGGCGGCGACGGGGATCTCGCATGTTGTGGTCAACGGCATCTTCGCGCTCGAGGACGGAAAGGTGACCGGACAGCGCGCGGGACGGGTGCTGCGGCTTGACGGTGCGGAACCAGGCGGCGCGGAACCGAAAGGGTAGAAAGACGATGCTGGATGCAAGCCTTGGAAAAGAACCGCTCGACTGGGCCGGGCTGCCGGTGGAGACGCCCGGCCTGATCGTCGATCGGGACGTGTTCGACGCCAACATGGACGAGATGGTGCGCATCGCCAACGATGCTGGTGTCGATCTCGTCCCCCATGCAAAGACGCACCGCATGGCGCCGGCCGGCCTGCGCCAGATCGAGCGCGGCGCAGCTGGGCTTTGCGTGGCGAAGATCGGCGAGGCCGAGGCATTCGCCGCCGCCGGGATCACCCGGCTATTCGTGGCCAACCCCATTTTCGGCGCCGACAAGATCGCCCGCGCGCTCGAACTTGCCGGGCGCACGGACCTGACGCTGGCGATGGATTCCATCGCCGCCGCCCGCGAAATCGGTACGGCCTTTGCCGCCGCGGGCCGTGCGGCGCGTCTGATGATGGCGGTGGATTCCGGGCTGGGACGCGAGGGCGTGGCCCCGAAGGACGCCGCCGAAACGGCCGCCGCCATCGCCGCACTGCCGGGGGTGGACCTTGCCGGCATCTACACGCATGAAGGCTCGACCTACGGCGCCGCGGACCCCGCCGATCTTGCGGCCCGCGCCGTGGCGGTGGGGGAATTGATGGTGGGCATCGCGCGCGACATCCGCACGTGCGGCGTGGCGCTACCCATAGTGTCGCTCGGCGCCTCTGCCTCGGCCCGGGCGGTGGCGCATGTGCCCGGCGTGACAGAGATCCGCCCCGGCATCTTTGCCTTCAACGACATGGGCCAGGTCGCGCTTGGCAATGCCACGCTCGCAACCGTGGCGGTGCGGGTGATCGCCACGGTGACCAGCCACCCCGATCCGGGCCGCGCCTGTATCGACGCGGGATCGAAGACGCTGAGCACGGATCTTGTCCCCGCCGCGGCGCATCGCGACACCTATCCCGGCCACGGCCTGATCGTGAACGCGCCGGGCTGGATCATCGACCGCATGTCCGAGGAACATGGCTGGCTGCGCTGGCGCGGCGCGGGCGAGGCGTCGCCGCTGCCGGTCGGAACCCGGCTGGAAATCGTGCCGAACCATGTCTGCATGCCCTTCGCCCTGTTGCGGCGGGCCACGGTGGTATCGCGCGGCGCAATCGTCGATACGTGGGAAGGCTTCGGCCCCGGCGCATCGGAATAGCCTGGATAAAGGGAGATAACGGCATGACGGTGGATCAAGATCAGGTGTTGCTCGTGGCATCGCGCGGCACCGGTCCCGAACACGGACTCTGGTTGTGGAACGAGCGCGCGGGCGACTGGACGGGCCGGCAGGTGGACAAGGTGGCGCAGCTTTCGTCGTTGACCGGGCATCCGCATCTGCCGGTGGTCTACGGCACCTCGGGCATGGGCGATGAAGGCATGATCCACGGCTGGCGGATCGACGCTGGCGGTGAGGCCACGCTCGGCGCGAAATCCAGCGACGGGGCAGAGCCCTGTCACCTGGTGGTGGACCCCACCGGCACGCTGCTGGTCGTGACCAACTACACCACCGGCACGCTGGGGCTGCAAAGGCTTGACGCCAAGGGCGCGTTCGACGGCGATATCGCCCTGGTGCAGCTTTCCGGCAGTGGGCCGGAAAAGGCGCGCCAGGAGGCGGCGCATCCGCACCAGGCGTTCTTCAACGGCAGCACGCTGATCGTCATCGACCTGGGCGCGGACCTGATCCGCGAATTCCGCGTCGATCTGGCGGCAACCGGCGCCGCGATGCTGGAGCCGCTGCGCACCACCCCTGCCCCGGCAGGCAGCGGGCCGCGCCACGGCGTAGTTCTGCCCGATGGCCGCCTCGCCGTCAGCGGCGAGTTGGGGGAAAACCTGTTGACCGGCCATCTGGGCGGCGATGCGGATGGATGGGCCGATCTGCGCAGCACGCGAAAGACCGGCCCGGCACAAACGCGCTGGGATCGCAACTATCCGGGCGATATCCAGCGGTCGGCCGATGGCACCCATGTCTATTTCGCCAATCGCAGCTACAACACCATCGCCACCTTCGATGTCAGCGCCGAAACGCCGATCCTCGTGGACGAGATCGACGCCACCGTCGAATGGCCGCAGCATATCCTTGTCGAGGATGATCGCCTGCTCGTCGCCGGGTGGGATTCGTCGCGCGTCGTGGCGATGCCGACGAAGGCCGGCGTGCCGCAAGGCGTGGCGCCGCTTTTCGATTGCGACGGCGCCGGCTGGCTGCACCCGCACCGGCTCGGGTGACGGTCTCTCGCCATCCTGCGGGTTTTGCGCTAAGCGAGCCCGGTTACAGCCCCTGAACGTATCGGAACCCGATGGACGGAAAAGCCACATCGAAGCCCCGGACAGACGATGCCGATGGCGCTGCGCTCGGGGCTGCCGAAAAGACGGCCGACAAGACGCGGGACAAGTTGTCCGGGGCGTCCTATTCGGTTCCGGCGCTCGACAAGGCGCTCGACATTCTCGAATTGATGTCGAACCTGTCCGAACCCGTCACCCCCAGCCAGATCGCGCAACGGCTCGGCCGGTCGTTGCAGGAAGTTTACCGCATCGTCGTCGTGCTGGAAAAGCGCGGCTATATCGTGCGCCCCCCTGGCGCCGAGGCGCTGGTCCTGTCGACAGAGCTTTACGGACTTGCCACGCGGTTCCCGCCGTTCCGCCGGGTTCTCGACGTGGCGCAGCCGGTGATCAACAGCCTTGCCGTGCTCAGCGGCGAGGCGGTGCATATCGTCGTGCTTGACGGGTTGCGCATGTGCATCGTCGCCCAGGTGGACAGCCCGCAGCCCATCGGCGTGCGCCTGCGGGTGGGCGCGCACAGCCCGGCGATCCTTGGAACATCGGGGCGGGCGCTTATCGCCTATCAGCCGCCACCGGTCCGCGACTGGTACCTGCAACAGGCCGCAAAGACGCTCGACCCGCCCGAATACGACTATGCCCGAAGCCGCGTTGACGCCATCATCGAAAACGGGTTCGAGATGGTCGAAGGCCGATTGCTCCCCGGGATCATCGACATCAGTTTTCCGATCCTGGATGCCGATGGCATGGCGCTCGCGGCGCTGACAGTGCCGTACCTCGGCACCTACGGCACACCGAAACCGATGAGCGACGTGGTGCGCATGGTCCATGACGCGGCCGGCCGGGTCTCGCGCGTCATGGGGGGCACCCTGCCGGCCCTGCCCGATACGCTCCCGGAACCGGGGCCGGTCTTCGCGCCCCGGACCTGAGCTCGGACGCCGCCGCTCCTTCAGCGCATCTGCTTCAACACTGTTTCGGCCGCATCGAGCATGCGGTCGATGTCATCCTCGGTATGGGCAGCGCTGATGTGGTTTCGCTTCATCGCCAGCGGCAGCATGTAAAATCCAAGGTCGCACATTGCCTGGCGGAACGCGATGTCGCGGGCGGTGTCGTTGCGCAGCAGGTCGTCATAGGCGGTGATCTCGCCGTCCATGAAATAGGGCGTGAAGACCGACCCGAACCCGGCGGAAACCATGGGGATACCCAACCGCCTGGCCATGTCCGCCAGTTCCTTGCGCACCTTCGCGCCCAGCCGGAACGTGCGTTCGTGGACCGTCCCGTCCTCCAGTGCCGCGATGGTCGCCAATGCCGCCGCGGTGCCGACCGGGTGGCCGTTATAGGTGCCGCCGACGAACACGTCGCCTTCGGGATCGGTGTTGAAATGGCGCATCACCGCGCGCTTGCCCGCCACGAGCGCGCAGGGATAGCCGTTGGCGATGGCCTTTGCCATCGTCGTCACATCCGGCGTCACGCCGAGATGCGCCTGGAACCCGCCAAGCCCGTGGCGGAAGCCGGTGATCACCTCATCGAAGACCAGCACGATCCCATGCCGGTCGCACAGATCGCGCAGCCCCTGGACGAAGTCCTGCCGCGGCAGGACGCAGCCGATATTGTGGGGAATGGCCTCGAGGAAGATCGCGGCGATCTGGTCGGGATTACCCTCGATGATCTGCTCGACACTGCCCAGATCGTTGAGCCGCGCCACCAGGGTGTTGTCGATGGCGTCCTGCAACTGGCCGGCAGAACCCGGATCCTTCTTTCCGATCATGTCGGCGGGGCTGGCGATATTCATCAGCAGATAATCGTGCCAGCCATGAAACGTGCCCTGGAACTTGATGATCTTTTGCCGCCCCGTGACACCCCGCGCCAGGCGCACGGCCATGTAGGTGGCTTCCGAGCCGGTATTGAACGACAATACCTGTTCGGCCGAGGGCACATGATCCACCACCTTCTCGGCAAGGCGTATCTCGCTTTCGTGGGTGCCGATGCCCATGAGGTCGGGCCCCTCCATCGCGGCGGCAGCGGCGCGGTTCACGCCCGGATCATTGTGGCCCAGCACGATCGGCCCGAAGGCCGCGTGAAAGTCGAGATACTCGTTGCCGTCCACGTCGCGGATATAGGCGCCCTCGGCCCGGTCCCAGGAAAAGGGTCCGGGAAGGCGGCGGCTGGCAGAGTTGACGCCGCCGGGGATGACCTTGGCGGCGCGGGCGCGCAGCCTGTCGGAATTGTCGAAATTCATGTCTGTACCGATTATTGATGTGATGGGTGTGTCAGCGCCCGAACAGGGCTCAGTCCAGCCCCAGCAGGGGTAAGGGATCGCGGTTTATGATCTCCTCGATCCGGTCCTCTGGGACGCGCGGCAGGCCGGTGCCTTCGGTGATCCGGTTTACCGCGCGCAGACCGTCGATCGTTTCCTGCACGGTGGTGATCGGGAAATCCGAGGCGAGCAGGACCTTGTCCAGCATGTTCCATTCCGCCGCGCGAACCAGCGCCTCCCACTGGGTGAAGGGGCGGTAGAACAGGCCGGAAATGTCGGTGAAGACATGCGGATGCTTGCGCGCGACGACGACTGTGTCGGCCGTCCAGGGATGCCCCATATGCGCCATGATGATCACGAGGTCCGGGTAGCGCTGCGCGATCTCGTCCACGACAAGCGGATGGGCGTACCGGACCGGCGCCATGCGCACCGGCGAAGTGCCGATATGGAACAGGATC
The DNA here is from genome assembly GCA_947503765.1 of uncultured Paracoccaceae bacterium. Classification (GTDB taxonomy): domain Bacteria; phylum Pseudomonadota; class Alphaproteobacteria; order Rhodobacterales; family Rhodobacteraceae; genus Psychromarinibacter. Next base: position 20,895 of record CANNFA010000014.1, read on the forward strand.
GGCAGGCCCAGCCTTTCGGCAGCGGCATAGATCGCCAGCGCCCGCGCCTCGAGAGGGTCGAAACTCTGGTAATTCGCCCCCATCTTGATGCCCCTCAGGCCAAGGTCGGTGCGGCAGCGTTCCAGCTCGTCCAGCGCATGGGGGTCGTGCGGATGCAGCGACATGAACCCGATAAGCCGGTCCGGATGGGCGCGCACGAAGGCGGCGGTCTCGGTATTGGGATCCTCTGCGTCGCCGGGCTGGTCAGGGCCGTTGACACTGCCGACGCGTTCGCCCGGATACCATTTGATCGGAAAGACAAGGGTGCGGTCGGCGGGCGCGGCGGCCGCCATGAACTCGTCCCAGGTATAGACCGAGTCGACGGCACGGTCCGGGCGCCAGGCCGGATTGCGGCGCCGCATCCCTTCCGGAACGGTACTGCGAAATTGCGGCGTGTGAGCGTGGACATCGACGACCATTTGCGGACCTTCTGTTGTTGGCTGATGGGAGAAGACGATAGCAGGGACGGAATAGCGCCTATTTCACTTTAAGAACTCCTGTTTTACGAGTAAAAATGTATTAGGGGCGTCCTTGCGATGTCAAGGCGTGTTCCCGGCGCTGTCAGGCCAATGCGAACCAGCCTTATCAATAACCGTGACGCTGCCCCTTATGCCGCAAAAATAGGCCGCACCATTTGGTGAGGGCAGCGGCACGGCCCGGTTTGAAATTCGATCGGCTGTAGAGGCTGCGCTCCTGATTGAAATGGTTTTTGGATCGAGCCGTGGTTGGCGACGAATTTCGGCGGACTTCATATCCGCCGGAAACGCGGCGTAGCCGTGTCATGTCTTCGGAACAGTTGACACGAGCGCGCCGCGTGGCTGTTTTCCCAGCGACCAGTCGTTTGCCGGTCGCCAAAACCGAGGTCGCGCAGCGCGGCGCATAGGAGCGCAGGCTGTCAGTCATGATTTAGTCAACCGGCCGCCCTGCCCTGTCCCGGCCTGTTTACCTTGGCACCGGCCCGGCATGGCCGCATCAGCGCGTGCCCGTCCATGCCTGTTGGCGAAGCGCACGCACGCGCGCGGCCGCGGCGGTTATCTGCGCTTCGCTCAGGGTGCCCTGGGCGATGGCCTTGCGGACCCATCGCACCGCGCGTTGTGGCACCATGGGGTCGTAGCCGAACAGGTTCTTGATCATGATCAGGTCGCTTCCCGCGTTCAGCGCCTGAATGACCGCCTCTTTCCGATTCATGAAATGCCTTACCGCGTCCATGTCGACATCATCCGTCATGGCGACTCCGCGATATCCGAGCCGCTGCCGAAGAAGCCCCGTCACGATCGGGGGCGAGACCGTGGCGGGGCGGCCGTCCGGCGCGACATGGTCCAGGCGCAGATGACCCATCATCACCATGGCGGGAGGGTTCGGAGAGTTCAGCAGCCGCGCAAATGGCTCCAGCTCGGCCTCGGTCCAGGTATTCGAAATGTCGGCGACACCGTAGTGGCTGTCGCTCACCGCGTGGCCGTGGCCCGGAAAGTGCTTTGCGGCGCACAGGATTCCGGCACTGGAAAAGCCGCTGACAAAGGCCTCGCCATAGGCGGCAATGCGCTCGGGATCGGTGCCGTAGGATCGTTTCGGCTTGCCGATTGCCGGATTTGCCGGGTCATCAAAGTCCAGCACGGGGCCGAGATTGATGTCGAAGCCAAGCGCGGCGAGTTCCCGTCCCGCTGCGGCGTAGATTTCCCGGGCCTCGTCCGGAGACATCGTTGCCGCGACCTCGCGCGCGGTTGGCAGGCGCGTGAATCCGTGCGCCTTGTTCAGACGTTGGACGATGCCGCCTTCATGATCGACGGCGATCAGTGGCTGGCAGGGGCCGGTGCGGAACAGCTTCAGAAGGTCGGTCACCTGGTCGATCGTGCCGATATTGTGGGTGACGAAGAACACCCCGCCGACCTGGCCGCGCTGTACCTGCCGGGCGAGAAGCCGCGCCGAGGGCGAGCGGGTGCTCGAACCGTAGAAGCCCACGATAAGCAGTTCCGCCACCGCGTCGGCCAGCGCGTCCCGAGGCCGAAACAAACCGAACCACGCGGCAGGATAGTCGAGCATGCCACGACAGACCCCAAGCACCGCGCGCGCAGCACGCCCGAGTTGTCGCACATTGGCCCGGGGATCGCGGAGCGCGCGTGCCGTCCTTTTGCGCAGGCGCTGTAGGGCGACGGGGATCCACTTTGCCATGGCGGCACGGCCAAATGTCGGCATCAGAGGGCCTGCACAACTGAATGGGGGACTGGGGCGATCGTCTGCATGTCGCCGTGGCGAGCGATGTGACGCCGGATCGCGGCCGCTAGCACGGCGATATTCTCGGCCCCGAAATAGCGCCCGTGGGTTCCGGGGATGATCTCGACGTGGTGGCCCGCCGGGTAGGCCGTGCGGAACAGCTGTTCGGTCGCCTCGATCTGTCCAAAGGGATTGAGGTAGCTGCCCTCGCCGAAAAGCAGCAGCGTCCTGCCGGGATAATGAAGGAAACGCCCCTGCTCCATGAAGATCGTCAGGGCGATGTCACGCCCCCGGCGCATCAACTCCAGCCCGGCCTGCCGCATCACGAGGCCGCCCTGGCAATTTCCCCCGAGATACAGAGGGCCACGCGGTGCAATGGCAGTGATCTCGTCGGCATAGAGCTTGCCGAAAGCGTCGAGCGTCTCGGCATTGTATTCGACGACCAGATGACCCGATCGCATTCCAAAGACCGAAATCTCGTCAGCCAGGCTCTTGCTCAGCTGCGCAAGCTCCGCGCCGGACTGGAAGCACCAGAAAAGCCTGGGACCCGGCTGGTCGCCACTCAGACTGCGCACCAGCCCGGCCTTGCCCAGCCGCGTGCCGGGCCATGTCGCGATATGTGGGTTGACCTTGGCGACCAGCGTTTCCGCGATACCACGCGGCGCTTGCCCCGTCGGCTCGCTGATGCGGGAATCCACCATCAAGGCCAGGACTTCGACAGTGTCGAGACCGGCCTCGAACCCGGCATCCAGCGTGATGCCGAACGCGTCCTCGACGGCGAACAGAAAGTTCGCCATCGCCAGCGAATCGATACCGGCATCGCGCAGGCTTTCGCGCGTGCCGGTGACGACATTGGCGCCGGCATGCTGGTCGATCAGGGCCATGACCTTCGCCTCGGTTTCCGTCCCGATGGTGCGTGGCTTGGACGGCTCAGTCAGCTGCGGCGGCAATGGCAACGCGCTCCGGTCACGCTTGCCGTTGGCGTTGCGCGGTATCCGGGGAACCGGAAGGAAGATCGACGGCACCATGTAGGATGGCAGCCGTTGCAATAGCGCGTCCCGCAGCGCGGCCGGGTCGGGCGATGGCGCCTCGCGCGCCACGACAAGGTGGGCGACCAGGCGATCGGGATGGTGCGAAGACGAAACAAGCGACACCGTCCCGTCAACCACGCCCGGCAGGTTGCAAAGGGCGGCTTCGAGCTCGCCGGTTTCGATACGGTAGCCCTTGAACTTCAACTGGTCGTCCATGCGTCCCAGATAGACGAAGCTGCCGTCGGGGCCGGCCTTTGCGCGGTCGCCGGTGCGATAGATGCGAATGATGCCCTTGCCGGGGACGTGAACCCGCGGAAACCGCTGCTCGGTCAACTCGGGCAGGTGGCGATATCCGTTGGCAAGGCCCGGCCCGAACAGGCCAAGCTCGCCCTCCTGGCCCGGCGCCACGATCTGCCCCCTGTCATCGAGCAGGCAGGCCCCCATGTTGTCGAACGGTCGCCCGATGGTCACGGGCGTGCCGGGTACGCAGACGGCGAACAGCGCCTCGACGGTGGCTTCCGTCGGTCCATAGGCATTGATGAATCGGCGGCCATTCCCCCACTGCGCAACCAGTGCTGGCGAACACGCTTCGCCTGCGACGATCACATGGGTGAGCTGCGGATGCTCTCCCTGCGGGATGATCGCCAGGGCCGAGGGCGTCAGTGAAAGATGCGTCAGCCGGGCCTGCCTGATGAAGCGGCCGACAGGCGGGCCGGGGGTCGCCTGCATATCGGTTGGAAAGACAAGGCAGGCGCCCGCGGCCAGGCCCATCGCCATATCACCCACCGAGACATCGAAACCGAAGCCGCTGACCTGCGATACGCGCGCATCGCGGGCAATCTGGAAGTGCCGCGCCGCCGCCGCCGCATAGTTGGCGAGCGCACCGCGCGAGATCTCGACCGCCTTTGGCTGTCCGGTCGTGCCGGAGGTGAAGATCATGTAGGCCGGCGCATCCGCCGTGATGTCCCTTGGCCGCCAGTCGATATCAGGCCTTCCGCCCCGGTCCGGAAGCCTGTCGCAATTGACAAAGACAAGGCCGGCATCGGGCAATGCCGGGCTGGCCGCATTCACGATCACCGCCCGCACGCCCGCATTTTCCACCATGTAGCGCAGCCGTTCCGCGGGCAGCGAAGGATCGAGGGGGACGAATACACCGCCAAGCTGAAGTATCGCGAGAAAGGCGGCCGCGCGATCCACCGTCCGGCCAAGGCAGACGCCGACCTGATCGCCCTCTCTGACGCCGGCTTTGGCAAGGGACGAGGAAAGATCATCGACCCTGAGGACCAGGTCGGCGTAGCTGAGGCTGCGATGCCCCATCTCGACCGCAGGTGCCGCGGGATGCCTTGCGACATGACCGGCGACAAGCGTCATCAGATCGGGCGGCGGCGGCCGCCTCTCCCCAAAAAGAACGCTCGGCGCGGATGTGGACATGTCCGGGCGCGCCCAGGTTCCCTCGGCAAGCTGCCTGGCGAGACCGCCGCACGTCCCTCCGGCCATCACGACAACCGTGTCGCCTTCCTGCAATTCACCGTTCAAACGCCGCAGCAAATCCGCGCGGTCCGCGACATGTTGGCAGGAAAGTCCCATGGACCGGCCGGCATCGATCAGCGCGGTGTTTCCATCCAACTCCCGATTGGCTTCGCCGAGGGCCGCCACCGGAAGGACAAAGCACCGATCCGCCGCGGCCAATGCCTTCGCGATGGGCAGCGCCATAGGTGCGACCCTGCTGTGCAACTGCGGCTCAAGGATCGCGATCAGCCGTCCCTTCGTCGATCCGCGCAGGGTAGCGAGCGCCGCCGCGATTTCGGACGGATGGTGCGCGAAGTCGTCGTAGATGCGCCATGGCTTCTGCGTGGGAATTCGCTGTAGCCGCCGCGCGATCCCGTGAAAACCGGCCAGTGCGTCGGCGGCAATCCGGAACCCGATGCCAAGCGAAAGCGCCATGCCCAGAGCGGCCAGTGCATTCAGAACGTTATGCCTTCCCGGAACGGCCAGCGAAAGCGTCCCCAGTTCCACCCCGTCAAGACTGACGGCGACGTCTCCGTTACTGGTCTGAGCGGCCCACAAGCGGTTCGCTCCGCCAAAACCGTAGGTGAGGACCGGGCGGCCCGTCTTCCGCAGAAGCTCGGCGATTTGCGGGTCATCCCCGCATACAACCGCCCGGCCATTGGGCGGCAGACGCGCCAGAAAGGACGCAAAGGCGCCGCGCAGCCCGGATAGGCCGCCATAATGGTCCGCATGATCGTCGCCGATATTGGTCAGAATGGCGTGGCCGGGCTGCCAATGCGGTAAAGCGCCATGTGCTTCGCAGGCTTCGGCCGCGAAAGGGGCGTCGGGCGCGCCCAGCCGCGCGGGGGCAATGCCGGGTGCGGAAAAGGACGCCCCCAGCATGTAGCCGAAATCGCCTGTCCCGACTGCATTCAGGATATGAACAAGCATTGCCGTCGTGGTCGACTTGCCGTGACTACCCGCCACGCAGATATTGGGACGGCCCGCAATCATCCCGGCCAGAACCTGCGCGCGCGTCCTGACGGGAATGCCCGCCCGCCGCGCCGCCCGCCGTTCTGCATGTGTCTCGGGAATGGCCGGGCTTACCACAACACAATCTGCCGGTCCCGCAAGTGCCGGATCGACCCCCGAAACGGCCTCGATTCCCTCGGCGCGCAGCAAGGCAAGACGTTCCGAGGGGCAAAGCTCGTCACTGCCGGTGACAAAGTGTCCCGCCTGTTTCAGCAAGAGCGCGAGGGGCAGCATGCCGCTTCCCCCGATACCGACAAGGTGCAGCCGAGAAGGATCAGAAGTCACCGAGATCCCCTTTGAGCGCATACTCGCTGATCTTCCCGAGTTCCGTGAAAATTCGCGCGCGGCCCTTTTCGGTCTGCCACCAGGTATCCGCAGAAAGGTCACCGGGATCGTCCGGCGGCTGGGCAATCAGCCGCACATCGCCTGGAACATGGCGGCGAAGCGTCATGATCGCGCGGCGCATGTGAAAGGGCTTGGCGCAGACGGCGACGGTTCGGACGGCCTGCCAGCCCAGCTCGGCCGCGATCAGCGCGGACCCGAGAGCCGCGTTTTCTGCGGTATTGGAGGCCGCCTTTTCAAGCAAGAGGGCGCTTTCCGGCACGCCCGCGGCGAGGGCGTGATCGCGATAAAGACGCCATTCCAACGATCCACCAATGGCAATGCCCGCGCCCGAGATCAGGATTCGACGGGTCAGCCCTGACCGATAGAGCGAGATGGCCGGGTGGATGCTGCTGATCGCCGGGCTGCAGAAGACAAACGCCAGGTCCACACGCTCCGCCCGGGATTTCCTGAACAGGAAGTCGCTGATCGCTGTACGACTGTCATAAAGTTCCATACGCCATAGATCCAATTCTGCTTACGCTTTTTCGGGGGAATTCAGTGCTGTAGAGGGTTGTAATGTGTCGGCGTCATCGTTTTGGCAAGGGTTGCTCCGGATTTCCGGCAACCGTTGCGATCGTGCCCCACCGAGTTCGCCAATCGTGGTGCCAGACCAACCCGAACGGTGGGGCCAGAGCAATTCGAGCCAGCCTTCGATCGGATCGTGACGCTGCCCCTTAGGCGGCGCAGAGACCGCACCATTCGGCGGCGAACAGCGGGCCGAACCGGTGCCAACAGAACCGCACCGCCTCATGCCCGATAGCAACGCCCTGTTCGCGCCGCGGATCCTGGAGATTGCTGAGTGGCAGCGGGAACCGCACCTGCATCCTGACCGCCAGCCGGATGATTACCGGCGGCGTCTTGAAATACCGGAACGGAGGACGTTTCGTCATCCGGCGGCGATACTTGGCCGCCCTGCCCGTCTCAAGCCGGTTTGCTCCGACACCACCTCAGAGGGCAAAGCCCTCGTCGCGGGAGATCACCGTGCCATTCACCGTCACACCGTCCGCGGCCGCCTCGATCCGGTAGGTCTTGCCGTTCAGGGTGAGCGTCGCCTCGAACCCCGGCCATTCCGACGGCAGCACCGGCGTCACGAACAGCGTGCCCCCACGCCGGCGGATGCCGAGGATCGCCTCGACCGCCGCGCGGTAAAGCCAGCCGCCCGATCCGGTATACCAGGTCCAGCCGCCCCGCCCGGCCTTGTCGTCCGCACCGTAGATATCGGCGGCAACGACGTAGGGCTCCACCCGGTAATGGTCGGCCGCGGCACGGCTCAGGGCATGGTTCACCGGATTGAGCATGTCGAAACAGGCCTTTGCGTCATCGCCGCGGCCCAGCATCGCCAGCGCATAGACCGTCCAGGTGGCGGCATGGGTGTACTGGCCGCCATTCTCGCGCACGCCGGGCGGATAGCCCTTGATATAGCCGGGATCCTGCGTCGTCTCGGCGAAGGGCGGGGTGAACAGCCGGACGATGCGGGCCTCGTCGTCGACCAGCCGGGCCAGCACCTGATCCATGACGTCGTTCTGCCGCTCCGGATCGCCCTGGCCGGACATGACGCTCCATGACTGGGCGATGGAATCGATACGGCATTCGTCGTTCTCCAGCGAGCCCAGCGGCGTGCCGTCGTCGTAATATCCGCGCCGGTAATGGCTGCCGTCCCAGCCGGCGCTTTCGATGGCGGATTTCAGGCGGGCCTGATGCTGCCTCCAGCGCTCTGCCCGCGCGGCATCGCCCCGTGCCTCGGCCACCGGGGCAAAGACATCGAGCGCATGGGCAAGGAACCAGCTGAGCCAGACGCTTTCGCCGCGGCCCTGTTCGCCGACACGGTTCATCCCGTCATTCCAGTCGCCGCCCAGGATCAGGCTCAGCCCCCGCTCGCCCGTCCGGGCCACGGCCAGGTCGAGGGCGCGGGCGGCATGTTCGTAGACCGATGCCGTCTCCTCCGAGATCTCGGGCTGAAAGAACCGGTCATGTTCGTGCTCCTCAAGCGGCGCGCCGGCCAGGAACGGCAGAACCTCGTCCAGGACCGCCATATCGCCGGTGCCGTCGATATATTGCGTGATGCCATAGGTCAGCCAGACCACGTCGTCCGAAATCGTCGTGCGCACACCGGCCCCGGTTTCGGGCAGCCACCAGTGCTGCACGTCGCCTTCGGGAAACTGGCGCGACGCCGCGTTCAGGATCTGCGCGCGGGCAAGCGCGGGGTCGTGCAGGAGCAGCGACAGCGTGTCCTGCAACTGGTCGCGGAAACCGAAGGCGCCGCTCGCCTGGTAGAAGGCCGAACGGGCGCGGATCCGGCAGGCCAGCGTCTGGTAGGGCAGCCAGTTGTTCACCATCACGTCGAAGGCGGGATCGGGTGTCGAAACCTGAAGCACGCCCAGGAAATCTTCCCAGTCGCGCTTCGTCCCGGAACGGGCGGCCTCGAAGGTATCGCCCCGGTGGCGCCGGGCCAGTTCCAGCGCGGCGTCTTGCCCGGCCGCGTCGCCCAGCGCGAAGACGACATCGCGGGTTTCCCCCGCCGCGACATCCAGATCGACCGCCAGCGCCGCGCAGGGATCGCCCGTCGCCGCCGCCGCGTCCGAAAGCGCCGCGCCCGCCGCCACCGCATCCGGAAGATAGACCGACCCCGTTCCAAGAAACTCGGCCCGGTCCACGGTGAAGGATGCCGGCGGCGCATCGCAGGACAGGAATGCCACGCGGCCAGGAAACTGCGTGGAGAACGGGTTTTCCACCGTCAGGATGCCATCCTCTGCCGCGGTGCGCAGCATCGCTGCCGTCTTGTCGCGGTTGTTGCCCATGACCCATTCGACATAGCCGTATAGCCGCAGCCGCCGGCGCGCGCCGCCGGTGTTGATGACGCGCAGGCGCGTCAGCTTGACCGGATCGACCGGATCGACGATCTGGCAGGCCTCGACGGTCAGCGCCCGGCCGGTGCAGGTGAAATGCGACATGCCGGCGCCGAAACGCGCTTCGAACCGGTCGCCGGGGTCCGCGGACAGGCCGGCGAAAGGCGACATGATCGCGCCGCTGTCACGGTCGGTCAGGTGAAAGGTCTCGCCCGGCCGGTTGGTCACCGGATCGTTGCTCCAGGGTGTCAGGTGGTGGTCGCGGGAATTGCGGCTCCAGGTGAACCCCGCGCCCTCGGCCGAGACGTGAAAGCCGAAATCGCCGTTCGATACCACGTTGATCCAGGGCTGCGGGGTCGCCTCGCCGGCACGCAGCCGCACGACATAGTCGCGCCCGTGATCGGCAAAACCGCCATAGCCATTCCAGAACTGCAAGCCTTGGGGCTGTGCATCGCGGGGCTCCGTCCCGGTGGCACCCGGCCCCTGTTCCCGCGGCGGAACCGATTGCTGCACTTTGCCTGGCCGCGGTTCGTCCTGCGCCCGGGCCCGGTCGATCTGGGTCGAGAACGAGCCGTTTTGCGTGTGCAGGCTGATCTTCGCCGCCGCCATCAGCGCGTCGTAGGCGGTGCCCGCCAACGTATCGCGGCGCAGGGTGAAGATGTGTTCGCGCGATCCGGCGATCTGGCTGCGCAGCCGGGCTGTCGCCGCCGCTCCCTCGATTGCGACCTGCAAATCCTGCGTGTAGGACGTTGCGCGTTCATTGACGATGACGAGATCCGAGGCAAGTCCGCGGCTGCGGAAAAATTCGTGCGCGCGCAAGGCCTTGCGCACCGTTGCGATGTCGGCGATGTCGTCGATCCGCAGCATCAGGATGGGGTGGTCCCCGGAAATGCCCATCGGCCAGAGCGCGGATTGCGGCGCGGGCTCGCCGGAATCGCCGCCACTGTTGAGGCTCTGGTCCGGCCACACCAGATAGCGCGCCAGCCGCTGGAACACCGCCGCCTCGACCGGGTCGCTGTTCGCATGTCGAAGCTGTACCTGCGAGCGGGTCCATGCCTCTGTGGCCTCGTGCTCGAAATGCTCGGGACTGGCGAAATAGCCTACCGCTTCGTCGATGGCGTCGCGGCTCGGCGCGGCGATGGTCCAGAAGATCAGCCGTGCCTCCTTGCCGGCCGGAACCAGCAATGTCCGGCGCAGCGAGAAGACCGGATCGAGGGTGAAGCCGTCGCTGCCGCTGAGCACCGCGCCGGAATCGAAGGCTGCCGCGCGGTCCAGCGTGCGGCCCCGGCCGATGAAACGCCGCCGGTCGGTCTCGGCCTCCGCGCCGCCCATGCCAAAGCCGCAATCGACCAGCATATGCGCCACGGCCATGTCCGGCTCGCCGGCCTGGCGCGGATTGCGGCGGGCATGGATCACCCGCCGGTCCTTGGAGATCTCGGTATGCACGAACATGCGCGAAAACACCGGATGCGCGCTGTCCGCATCGGCGGCACCGATCACCGGTTCGCTGTAGGACGTGACTTCGATCAGCCGGTCGCGGCTGCCGCTGTTGGTCAGCGTCAGCCGCCGCCCTTCGGCGTCGCGGTCGCTGGCAAGGACGACATCGACCCGCGATCGCAGCGTTCCCACCTGCTTGCAATATTCGACCTTGTCGTCGGAAATCACCACCCGCGAGGTCTCTCCCGCCATCTGGCGCGGCTCGGCCGTCGCCGACCACCATTCTTCCGATTCCGCATCGCGCAGGAACAGGAACGGTCCGGCACCGGGATCCAGCGGATCGGAACGCCACCGCGTGACGGCCTGGCCGTTCCACGTGGCCCGTCCGGATCCGCGCGCCGACAGCAACAAGGCGTAATGCCCGTTCGACAACAGCGCGGCGTCGTTCGCCCTGGATACGGGATCCTCGATTATGGTGTCCCTGACACCGGTCAGATCCCCCCGGCCGCGCACCGGCTCGGTATCCAGCCGGGCAATCTTGCGCGGCACGGCACGCGGCGCGCGTTCCTGAAGCAACAGCTCGGTGGCTTCGATCACCGGGTCGGAATGAAACCAGTCCCGCAGGCGCCCCTGGTGGACCACGTTGACCACGGCGGCGATCGACATGCCGTGATGATGCGCCATGAAGTTGCGGACCACGACGTGGCTCTCGTTCTCGGGCAGGCGCGCGGGAGTGAAGTCGACGGCGTCGTAGAACCCGTACCTGCCACGCGCGTCCAGCTTTGTCAGACGATCGAGGTTTCGGACCGCGGCGGCGGGCTGGAACTGGCTGGCGAGGATCGTGGCATAGGGCGCGACGACGGCCTGACTGGCCAGGCCCCGCATCATGCCCAGGGTCGGAACGCCGAAGGTCATGTATTGATAGGTTCGTTCGGGATCGCGCGCATTGAACGCGCTTTCCGACACGCCCCACGGGAAGCCGCGCCGCCGCCCGTAGGCGATCTGGCGCCGCACCGAGAGGGTGTTGCTCTGGTTCAGGATGCCGCCCTGCTGTTCCTGCATCACCAGCGTGGGCATCAGGTATTCGAACATCGACCCCGACCAGGACATCAGCGCACCGCGCGCGCCCACGGGCACGATGGGCCGGCCCAGCCGGAACCAGTGCGAGGTCGGCAGATCGCCCTTGGCAATGCCGAAAAAGCTGGCAAGCCGCGCCTCGGAGGCCAGAAGGTCGTAGCAGGACTCGTCCAGCCTGTCGTCGTCAACCCGGTAGCCGATGGACAGGAGCAGGCGATCGGCACGCAACAGGAATTCGAAATCCATTCGGAACGCGATCTCGCGCGTTTTTTGTGCGATGACGTTCAGCCGCCGTTGTATCTCGTCGCGCATCTCGCGTGACATGGTGCCGTCGCCGATCCGGCTTTGGCAGGTTTGCAGCAATGCCTCGGCCCATTCCACGACCGAGCGGCTCGCGGTGCTGCCCAGTTCGGCATCGTAATCCGTGGCAAGTGTCACGATATCGGTGGCCACGACCGAAAGGGTGAATATCCGGACCGAGGCCAGCTCCGGCTCTGCCTTCAGGTTCTCTATCGCGCGCTGATAATCGGCGATCCGCGAAGCCAGGCGATGCCGCAGGGGGCGCAGCGCGCGGCGGTTGTCGGGGATGATCTCGACCTCTTGCGCGAGAACGCCGGCCACATCGGCAAACCCGTCAATTTCGGTTTCCAGATGCGCGACATGGGTGGTGGCCCAGTCGGCGCAGGCGGCCGAAACGGCGATCAGATGCCCGGCCAGGTTGCCGCTGTCCACGGTCGAGACATAGCGCGGCTCCAGCGGCTCGGCGCGGCGCGTGTCGTACCAGTTGTAGAAATGGCCGCGAAGCGTTTCGAGCCGGTCCATCGTCGCCAGCGTCCGTTCCAGCCGGTCGACCGTATCGCCCAGCCCGATCCAGCCAAGATCGCGCGCCGACACGACCGAAAGCAGATACAGACCGATATTCGTGGGCGAGGTGCGCGCCGCGACGGCGGGCACCGGGATCTCCTGAAAATTGTCCGGCGGCAGCCAGTTGTGCTCTTCGGTCACGAAGGTCTCGAAATAGGTCCAGGTTCGTCGGCCCACGCGGCGCAGCGCGGCACCATCCGCGGGTGCGACGTCAAGACGATCCTCCGTCTCGGCGGTCTGGCTGAGGGACCAGGCGACGAAGGGTGCCACGGTCCACATCGCGCCGAAAAGCGCCGCGACCGGCCAGGCGCCGTCCACCATCAGGGTCGCCGCGATGGCGGCAAGGCTGATCGCGATCGACCACCGCATCGACGTCCAATAGGCGAAGGGCGACAGGCGCATGACCCGCGACGCCGTGCCGGATACCTGCCACTCCAGCAGGTTCCGGCGGCTCAGGTAGAGCCGGTACAAGGTCCGGACGATCGCGTCGACCATGACCGTGGCGGTATGCGCGATGAACACGATCCGCAGCACGACCTGGGCGGTGTTGGTCGCGATCATATGGCTGAGGGTGTGGAAATGCGCGAGCTGCGCCGCGCCCCTGGGAACGGACATCGCGTCACGGATAAGGTCCAGCGTCGGCGAGACGAAAAGGCTGAGCACCAGCAGGGCCTGCCAGATCGCGGCCTCGCCCGTGCGCAGGGTCAGCCAGCCCAGGATCGACGCCCCGAGCCAGGCGATCGGCACCAGGCAGCGCCGCAGATTGTCGAACATCTTCCAGCGTTGCAGGGCCGACATCCGCAGGCGCGCCGCGCGAAAGAACGGCAGCAACTGCCAGTCGCCGCGCGCCCAGCGATGCTGCCGCGCGACCTCCATGTCATAGCGAATCGGGAAATCCTCGACCAGTTCGACATCGGTGACCAGCGCGCAGCGCGCCAGCCCGCCTTCGAGAAGATCGTGGCTCAGAACCGTGTTCTCCGCGATGCGCTCGTCCAGCATCTCGTGGAACACGTCGAGGTGATAGAGGCCCTTGCCGGTGAACGACCCCTCGCCGGCGAGGTCCTGATAGACGTCCGACACCGTGAAGACGTAAGGATCGAAGCCGCGGTTCGAGGAAAAGATGCGCTGGAACGGCGAGGCTTCCTCGCCCGAGGTCAGCGACGGGGTCACGCGCGGCTGCATCACGCCGTATCCGCGCGTGACCCGGCCGGTTTCGGGGTCGATCTGCGGCTGGTTCAGCGGATGCTCCATCTTGCCCACCAGCCGCGTCACCGCATCCCGCGTTATCCGCGTGTCGGCATCCAGGGTCATGATGTATTTCACGTCGTGCGGCAGCGGCGAGTCGGCCGGCAGAAAGGTCGTGTCGGTCTCGCCGCGTAGCAGCGCGTTGAGTTCCATGAGTTTTCCGCGCTTGCGCTCCCAACCCATCCAGACGCCTTCGCCGGGGTTGAAAAGACGCGTCCGGTGCAGCACGAAAAACCGTGTCCGCTCGTCATGCGCATAACGTTCGGTCAGCTCGGCAACCTCTGCCCGGGCATAGGCCAGCAATTCGTCATCCTCGGCGGTGCGCTCGTGCGGGCTGTCGGGCCAGTCGCTGAGCAATGCAAAAGACATGTCGCCCTTCGGGTTCGACAGGTGATGCACCTCCAGCGCCCGGACCAGATCGTCGATGGTATCGCGCGACTCGATCAGGCAGGGGATCACCACCATGGTCCGGACGCCGTTCGGTATCCCGCCGTCGTGATCGTAGCCGACCAGCCGCGTCGGCTTTATGACCATTGTCACCAGCGTGTTGAAAAGACCGGTCGCCGCCTCGCTTGCCGGCAGCAGCGCGAGAAGCACCAGTGCCGCGGCCGCCAGCGTGCCGGATGGGCCGGCGGTCAGCGCGGCAAAGGCCGCCGCGACCAGAACCAGGGTGATGATCGTCACCGGCGCGGCAATCGCCAGCCAGCCCAGCGACTTGTAGCGGCGGCGAAACCGGACGCCCAGCGGCACCTTGCATCCCAGCGCGCGCTCCAGCCGCGGCCGGTCCGGCCCGATGAGGAACGAGCCGACATCGCGGATCGCCGTCTCCTCCGGCGCCGTCTCCACAAGGTCCAGCGCCGCCGTGGCAACTTCGGGTTCGTCGCGCCCGGACCAGCGCGCCAGATCCTCGCACGCGTGGCGATACTGGCTTTGCGAGGTGAAATCGAGCGCGGCGAAATCGGACCTCTCGCGCAGGCGGGCATCGACCACACTCACCGAAACCAGCCATTTCGCCCATTCGGTATCGTCGATGGTGCGCAGGCTGCGGACCACGTTGCCGATGCGGACATTGGCGGCGGTCTGCAGGTTCTGTTCCTCGATCAGCACCTCGTCAGCGTCGGTGCCGCGCGCTATCAGGTGCCGCTCCAGCCATTCCATGGCCTCCTGCACGCGCGGCCCGTCATCGCCCAGCCGATACAGAAGCTGTCTGGCAAAGGCATTGTCGCCGGCATAGCGGTCGTAAGCGGACAGCTCTTCCGGGCTGTCCGGCTCATCGGCCCGGGTCAGAAGATCGGCCAGCGCATTGGCATGGGCGCGCATCTGGCGCGACCGGTCGATCTCGACCGCGATGGCGGCCAGCTCCTCGATCAGCACGAAGCGCAGCACCGGCGGCGTCGCCCATAACTCGCCGATCTTGAGAGGACGGACCTCCTGGTAGCCGTCCACGATGGCGGTCAGACGTTCGATCGTCGTGTCGAACAGCGAGTGCCATGCGCAATGCCGGACCAGTTGCATGACACGCGGAATCTGTCCGCCGCCCGCAAGGGGCACCTGTGGAAGCTGGCCGTAAAACCGCGGCGGCAGGTCGCGGTGGATCTGCGCGATGCTCTCGGCGATCAGCAGGTAATTGTCGAGAAGCCATTCCGCCGCCGGCGGGATCAGGTCGCCCGCGGCACTGGAGGCGAGGTTTTCCCGGTAGACCCGCGCGATCAGCGTTCGATCACGTTCCAGTCGCTTGTGAAACGAAAACGGCGGCGGCACGTCCATCCGGGCGGAGCTTTCCGATGGAAGTTGCCGGCCGCACGCCGTCAATTGCTCGATCGAATAATACTCGTTGTCGAGGTGCAACCCCCCGCCAGGCCGGTCGAAGGGCAGTTTCGGTACCAAGGCTGACGGCCACCTCATGCGGAAACCCTCGATTGGAACCGGACAATAGTAGGCTCGTTCAACCAGTCGTTGCAACATGTCCCGTCTGGCACATGGCCTGAACGCATTGAGGCCGGGAGCCCAGGAGTGATTTTCATCCAGAGGTCCGGCGGCTATCCGACTTGTGCGGGTCGGGCGATCCGGTGACCTGGCTGCCGGAGCGCCCCCACGCCGGGGCAACGAATGTGCTTCAGGAGGCGCCGTCAGGCCAATTCGAACCAGTTTCACCAAGGTCAGTGACGCTGCCCCTTACGTGGCGCAACGACCGCACCACTCGGCAAGTGCGGCCGTGCGGCCCGGTTTGGCGTGGATGGCGGCGAATTTCTGCAGGTTCCGCATCCGCCGGAAACGCGACACCGCCCGTTCGCGCCTTCGGAAAGGCTGGTCCGAAGTCTCGGCCCGATTGTTCTCCCGGCGGCCGGTCGTCTGCCGGCCGCCGATACCGAGGTCGCGCAGCGCAGTACCATAGGAGCGAAGCTTGTCCGTCACGATGTCGTCAGCAGCGCAATGGCGCTTCAGAGATTTCTTCAGGAATTTCAATGCGGTCTTCCAGTCGCGCGTCCTGGTCACGAAGCTCTCGAGTACCTCGCCCTCGCAGTCGACCGCACGCCACAGGGAATGAGTCTCGCCGTCGATCTTCACGAAAACCCCGCCCGGATGCCACCAGAGCCGGACGGTTTCATGGCAGACGTCGATACCCCGCTCGTGCAGCAGATCCCCGACATTCCGAAGCGACAGCGGAAACCGCACATCCATCGTATGCGTCCGGTCTGACCGCTCTGATGTGGGGAGACCGCGGCTGATAGTGTCCATTCTCGATAATGGACATTTT
>CANNFA010000015.1 GCA_947503765.1 uncultured Paracoccaceae bacterium
AGCGTCGCCTCCGACCGGCTGCCCAGAACACGGTCGTAGACCTGCAGCATGAACAGCGGGCCGGTCAGCATCAGAAGGTTCACGAAAAAGCTGAACACCGCCACGAAGACGAACAGATGCCGGCTTTCGCCGCGCGCCGCGCGAAGCTCGGCCAGACCGGCCCTGGTGTCGCCTTTGCCTTGGTCTCTCGCCATGCTTGACTTGTGGCCTCTACAGTTCCGACGTTTCGCCGTCGGTTCGTGACAAGCGACCTCCCGTCAGAAATGAATTTCTTGTTCCCGTTTTAGGATGATTCCACTTAGAGCGTTTCGCATGATGATGGAAGCCGGGTAACTGATCGTTGAGTTCTTCAAGCTCGCTCAAATTTTTGCCTGGCGCCTATGTATCGGTCATGCGTGTTCCGGTGATTTAAGAATGTGCGATGCCCCCCGCACGAAACCGCTGGTATGACATCCGCGCCTGCCCATCTTCCGAGGCACCGCGTTTACTGTCCGGCAGCAGCGGACTACTCCAGTGTCGCTCTTGAGTAAAAAGGTTCCCTGCCATGCGCATCCTGTTTGTTCACCGCAACTTTCCTGGGCAGTTTCGCCACCTTGCACCGGCGCTGGCGCGGGCCGGACATAAGGTGGGCGTACTGACTTGGAACGGCAACCGCAATCCACAACCGTTCCCGGCGGCCCTCTACGCCCACGAGATGCCGCCAGACCGAAGTTTGGCGGGACGATATCATCAATACACCACCCTGGGCGCGGCCGCGGCGAAACGCGCCGCCCAGCTCGCCGCGAAGGGCGATGCGCCCGATGTGATCCTGGGCTCGATCAACTGGGGCGAAACGCTGTTCCTGCGCGAGGTGTGGCCCGAGGCGCGGCTGCTGGGCTATGCCGAGTTCCTGTACGGCACCGCCGGGCGCGATACCGGGTTCGACCCTGAATTCGGGCGCAACAGTCTCGATGCGCGGATGGCCACCCTCGCCCGGCGCGCGCATCTGCTGATGGCGGCCAGCGATGCCGATGCGCTGGTCTCGCCCACGCGTTGGCAAGCCTCGACCTTTCCGGCGGAACTGCAGCCGAAGCTGTCGGTGATCCATGACGGGGTCGACACGGGCCGGCTGACCCCCGATCCGGCCGCCACGTTCCAGGTGCCGGGCGGGCCGCTGCTGCGCGCGGGGGGCGAGGTGCTGACCTTCGTCAACCGCAACCTCGAGCCGTATCGCGGCTTTCACATCCTGATGCGCGCCCTGCCCCGGATCATGGCCGCCCGCCCCGAGGCGCAGGTGGTGCTGGTCGGCGGCGACGGGCCCGGCTATGGCGCGGTGCCGGGCGCGGGGAAAAGCTGGAAACAGGTGATGCTGGACGAGGTGAGCGGCAAGCTGGATCTCGGGCGGGTGCATTTCACCGGCCGCCTGCCCTATGCCGATCTGGTGGCCCTGCTGCGCACCTCTCGCGCCCACGCCTATCTGAGCTATCCTTTCGTGCTGTCCTGGTCGATGCTGGAGGCGATGAGCCTTGGCTGCGTCGTCGTCGGCTCGGACACGCCGCCGGTGGCCGAGGCGATCGAGGATGGCGTGACCGGGCATCTGGTGGATTTCTTCGACGTGGACGGTTGGGCCGAGACCCTGATCCGGGTTCTGGCTGACCCGGAGGCGCAGGCCCCGATCCGCCGCGCGGCCCGACAGCACATCATCGACACCTACGATCTGAAAACGATCTGCCTGCCGGGATGGCTGGATTTCGTGGAAACCGCCGGCGCATGAGGATCGTCGCCGTCCTTGCCAGCTACCGGCCGGATCTGGCCGTGCTGGAGACGAATATCGCCGCGATAGAGCCGCAGGTGGCGGCACTGGTGCTGGTCGATGACGGCTCGGGGCCCGAGGTGCAGGCGGCATTGGCAAAGCGGCTGGCCGCGCCACACCGGTTCCTGCCCCTGCCCCGGAACACGGGCCTTGCCCATGCGCAGAATGCCGGCATCGCCGCCGCGAGAAACATGGGGGCAGAGGCGGTGCTGCTGATGGACCAGGACAGCCGCCCTGCCCCCGGCATGGTCACGGCGCTGGCGGGCGCATTGGCGCGCCGCCGCGCCGACCGGCCGGCGGTGATCGGCGCAAGCTATGCAGAGCCGCATCGCGGCACGAATGCCGGCCTGCCAAAGGATGATGACATCCCCGAGATGCCGGCAATCATCGCCTCGGGCAGCCTGATCCCCCTGCCCGCCTATGACGCGATCGGCCCGTTCGACGAGCGGCTGTTCATCGACTTTATCGACACCGAATGGTGTTTTCGCGCCCGCGCCGCCGGCTGGCGCTGTTTCGCGGCGAAACAGGCCCTGATGACGCACCGGATCGGCGACAGTGCCCTGCCCCTCGCCGGGCGGGCCCGCGCGGTGCATTCCCCGGCGCGGATGTATTACCAGATCCGCAACCTGCTGCTGCTGGCCCGCCGGCCGGAAACCCCGCGCGGCTGGCTGTGGCGGACCGGGCCGCGCTACCTGGCGCGCAGCCTTGTTCTGTCGCTGGCTGTCCCGCCGCGCCCTGCCCGCCTGCGCGCGGTGCTGCGCGGGATCGGGCACGGGCTGGCCGGGCGATCCGGGAAGGGGTGAGGGTGCCGGGCGAGGCGCGGGGTGGCATCGCCACCCGGATGATGAAACGAGGGCGGCGCCGGCCCGCCGGGGTAGTGCGAAAGCGCCGCCCCGAGGGGGGCGGGTCAGAGCTGCCCGGCGTTACCGCCGGGCGGGGCCTCTCTTCCATCCGTCCGCGCCGACGCCTTCGGCGCTGTTCGGGCGGGATGGCAAAAAATCCCCCCGTTCCCGCACAAACCCGCCCGCGCGCTTGACAGAAGCCGCGCCGCACGCCACGCGGATGCGAACCAAAAATCAGGCGAGGGAGCCGGAAAAATGCGTATCGCTATGATCGGCACGGGCTATGTCGGGCTCGTTTCCGGGGTGTGTTTTTCCGATTTCGGGCATGACGTGATCTGCGTCGACAAGGATCCGGGCAAGATCGCCCTGCTCGAGGCCGGCAAGGTGCCGATCTACGAGCCGGGGCTGGACGCGCTGATGGCGCGCAACGTCGAGGCGGGGCGGCTGAGCTTCACCACCGACATTGCCCGCGCGGTAGACGGGGCCGAGGCAGTGTTCATCGCCGTCGGCACCCCCACCCGGCGCGGTGACGGCCATGCCGACCTGTCCTACGTGATGGCCGCCGCCGAGGAGATCGCGGCCAGCCTGACCGGTTACGCCGTGATCGTGACGAAATCCACCGTCCCCGTGGGCACCAACCGCAAGGTGAAACAGGCGGTCGCGCGGGCCAACCCGGCGGCGGAGTTCGATGTCGCCTCGAACCCCGAATTCCTGCGCGAGGGCGCCGCGATCGAGGATTTCATGAAACCCGACCGCGTCGTGGTGGGCGTTCAGAATGAGCGCGCCGGCACGGTGATGGAGGAAATCTATCGCCCGCTTTTCCTGCGCGATTTCCCGATCGTCACCACCGATCTCGAAAGCGCCGAGATGATCAAATACGCCGCCAACGCGTTCCTGGCGACCAAGATCACCTTCATCAACGAGATTGCGCGGCTGTGCGAAAAGGTCGGGGCCGACGTCAAGGAAGTGGCCAAGGGGATCGGGCTCGACGGGCGGATCGGCAACAAGTTCCTGCATGCCGGGCCGGGCTATGGCGGGTCGTGCTTTCCCAAGGACACGGTCGCGCTGGCACGTACCGGGCAGGATTATTCCGCCCCGATTCAGATCGTCGAGACCGTCATCAAGGTCAACGAGGAGATCAAGCACCGGATGATCGACAAGATCCTCGATCTGTGCGGCGGGTCGGTGAACGGCAAGACGGTGGCGGTGCTGGGGGTGACGTTCAAGCCCAATACCGACGACATGCGCGACGCGCCCAGCCTGGCCATCGTGCCCGCGCTGGTGGGCGGCGGCGCCAAGGTGCGCGTGTGCGATCCGCAGGGCCGGCGCGAGGGCGAGGCGCTACTGCCCGGCGTGAACTGGGAGGAAGACCCCTACAAGGCGGCGCAGAATGCCGACGCGCTGGTGATCCTGACCGAGTGGAACGAGTTCCGCGCGCTGGATCTGGACCGCCTGGCGCGCCGCATGGCCAGCCCGCGCATGGCCGATCTGCGCAACATCTACACCGCGCGCGACGCGAAACGCGCCGGCTTCGAAGCCTACAGCGCCGTCGGGCGATAAAAGCCGGCACAACGCGCCGAAACGCGGCGATATACTGCCGCCGCGAGCGGAAAGGCCGAAGAGACACGACTCTTCGGCCTTTCCGCCTTACATTTTCATTGCAATCGGTCAAAAACTCCGCAAGACAGCGGACACTTCAAAGTAATTGCAAGATCACGCAGCCGACCAGCACTTGAAATTCCAAAGTCTCGCCCTCCCCTTGCAATGGAACCGGGGGCAGACCCGATCATCAAAAGGACGACCCATGACAGACTTGCCAGAGATCGACACCGACACCGGCGACGAGATCCTGACACTCGCGACCGAGATTGTCGCCGCCTATGCCAGCCGCAACCAGATGTCCCAGGACGATCTGCCGGGCCTGATCCGCAACGTGCACGGCACGCTGACCGGACTTGCCGGCGGCGACGCGGCAGATGCGGCCGACATCTCCGAGCCGGCCGCCCCCCCTGTTCCCGCCGTGCCGATCGACGCCTCGGTGAAGAAGGACGCGATCACCTGTCTCGAATGCGGCAAGACCTTCAAGACGCTCAAGCGGCACCTGTCCACCGAGCACGGGCTGAGCCCGACCGAGTACAAGGAGCGCTGGCAGCTGTCGCGCGACTACCCGCTGGTCGCGCCATCCTATTCGAAAAGCCGCGCGGCCACCGCGAAAAAGATCGGACTGGGCCGCAAGCCCAAGACCTGACATCTCCGCGATTCCTGATCCGCATCAAGGCCCCGGCATGTCCGGGGCCTTTTTCATGGCGCCCGCCGATCCGCCCCCCGGACAGGGAAAATGTTTCGCGCGCGAAACATTTGGGGGGCGCTGCCCCCGTCCCGGCCGGGAGCCGGGCCTCCCCCGAGGTATCGAACGCAAGGTGAGGACAGGGCGCGGTCAGTGGCCGTGCCGGATCCAGTGCAACATTTTCTTGCGAAACGTCTCGGTCACGGCCGCGCCCGAAAACGACAGGGTATTGCCGGACCATTGCACCTTGATGCCCTGCGCCACCATTTCCCGCCCCGTCCACATCTGCCCGCCCTTGCCGGCGCCGGTTTCCTCCGCCGCGCGGGGCGGCCCTGATGCCGGGGTCAGAGCCTGTTCTTCGACCTTCTCCGCCTTTTCAGCCGGCTCCGCCGACGCTGCCAGAATTTCCGCCAGCACCGCCTGTTCCGCATCGGCATCCTCCGCCGCAGCCTGCCGCAACGCCGCGCGCAGCCGCTCCGCGCTTTCGGGCGCTCCCTCCAGCCGCTTGGCCAGCGACAGGCCCAGCCGCTCGCCGATCGCGGTCGGAAAGCGCAGCAGGTCGTCGGCGGCATGGTACAGCGCCAGGAACGAGCGGATCTTGGACCGCCGCGCGCGGCTGGCAGAACGGAACAGGTCCAGCAATGCTTGTTTCTCGGTGTCGTAGACACTGTTTTCCACCGCTTTCGCGGCGATGCGCGCGCGCTCGTAATAGGAAAGCCCGACGCGGATCTCGTTTTCCTCGACCATCGCGACATAGGCATCTGCGGCGCTTTCCGGGCGGCGCAGGATTGCCAGGACGCGGCCGAACCGCGCCTCCCCGGTCTCGGCCAGCAGCCGGCGCAGCGCGGTCAGCCGCCGCCAGCCGGAGATCAGCCCGTATTGCCCGCCGCCCAGATCGACCACCTCTACCGGGGTCTGCTGGCCGCGGGCGCGCAGGCTGTCCATCAGGCTCTGAAGCTCCTCGTCATCGGCGACGATCCGGTCGCGCACCAGATAACCGGCCTCGATCTTCGCCTCGTCGATCTCCTGGATCATGCGCCCCGCCTCGCGCGCTTCAAGCCAGGCGCCGGCCAGTTCCTCGAGCGCGGCGGCGCTTGCGGCCTCTGCGGCGACCTGGGCGATGGGCGCGCCGCCCAGCGGCATGGATTTCGTCTCTGGCGCAGGGGCAGGGGCGGCCAGGTAGTCGCTTTTCGCGGGGCTCAGTCTCTTGCGTTTCGCCATGTCGATCTCCTAAAGGTCAGAGCCTAATCCGCCAATTGCAACGATCCGGTTACACGACCGCGCGCTGCTGCCTCCGGCTTCCTCATCTTGCTTCAAATACCTCGGGGGAGTCCCGGCTCCCGGCCGGGACGGGGGCAGCGCCCCCCAAAATGTTTCGCGCGCGAAACATTTCAGGCATCCGCCGCCTGGCGCGCGGCCAGCTCGTCGCGCCGCCAGATGCCCACCAGCAGTTTCTTGAACGCGGCATAGGTCTCGTCGAACGCCTCGCGCCCGCGCACATAGGTCTCGCGGTTGAAGTCGCGGTAATCCGCCTCGTAGATGCCGGACACCTGCTCGCCCGCCTGGCCGATCAGCGCGGTGTAATCTTGCCGGTGCGGCGACAGGGTGCGGCCCAGATAGGCCTGCATCAGCGAGGCAAGTTCCGCCTGCTGGGCGCTGTCATAACGGGTGAGGACAGCGCGCACCGCGTCCCATTCAAAGGCCATCTCGGGCCGCCCCAGGGCGCGCGCGGCGGTATTCTCGCCGTCTTCGATCGACGAGAAGGTGGAATGCAGCATGTCGAAAAAGCGGCCCGTGGAATCGAATTCCAGGAAACTTGCGCCCAGCGGCACCAGCACGATGTCGGCCGCCGCCAGCCCGTTGATCGTCAGGTAGCCGAGGGCAGGGGGGGTGTCGAGGAACACGATGTCGTATTTCTCCAGCACCCCGTCGGCGGCCAGCCGGTCGGCGAGCGCGTCCCACAGCTTCCAGCCGCGCGCCTGCATCCGCCAGACCGGGATCTGGAACTCCGCCCAGTAGAGGTTCAGCTGCGCGCCGATCAGGTCGATATTGGGCCAGTGGGTTTTCTGGATGACATCGGACGCCGAGAGATTCATCGCCTCGGACAGCGTGTCGTCCAGCGGCACCGGCGCCTCGCCCCGGTCGAGCCGCGCCTGGTTACCCTGTCTCAGATGCGCGCCGTAGTGACGCGCCAGCAGCGGGAACACCGTGCCCCATTCATCGGCCACCTTGCCGCCAAAGACCGAGGTCATCGAGCCTTGGCTGTCGAGATCGACCACCAGCACCTTGTAGCCGTCGAGCGCGGCCGACATCGCCAGATGCGCGCAGGTGCTGGTCTTGCCGACCCCGCCCTTGAAATTGGCCACCGCCACCATCTTGGCCGGCAGGCCCTCGGGGCGGTAGGGCAGGTATTCCTTGGCCTTCGACCCCTCGGCCCCGAAATGCGCGCGCAGCCGCAGCACCTCGTCCAGCGTGAACCATTTCGCGCCGCCCGCCGTTTCTGACCGGCCCTGCGGCAACTCGGGGTTGGCCTTCAGCACCCGGCGGAAATGCGGTGTGGCGACCGGGATCAGGTAGCGCGTGATCTCCCAGGTGGAGAACAGGCGCAGCCGCTTGGTGCCGTCCTCCTCCAGCCCGCGGCTGGCCAGGTCGGCGCGCCCGCGCGCACAGGCTTCGGCGATGGCGGCGAAATCGTCGCTGGCGGTGGGTGCGCCCAGCTCGGCCAGGGCCGCATCGGGGGCGATGTTGAAATAGGGGGGCTGCTCTGCCGGGGCCATGATCTCTCCGCTCATGTGCGCTGTTTCGGCCAACATACTGAAAAACGCGGCATGTGGAAGGATTCGGGGCAGAAGCCGGATCTTTTCTCAGCAATTGCGGGGGATCTGCCACGTTATGCGGCGCCCGTGGCGGGGTGCGGCAAAAAAATTGCCGGTTAGAATCCTGTTATATTCTAGTTACGGGGAGTCGCGGTCTCGCGCAAACCCCTTGTTTTGCGGGGCCAGACCGGGGCTGGAGCGGACCTGGGCGACTCCGATCCCCCGAAGCGGCGATTCCGAACCCCCGAGGCTGCGACTCCGATCCCCCGAAGATGCACGCGCCCCGCCGGCCGGCATGCTGGACGCGGCCTGTGGACAACTCTAGGCTGGTGTCATCGAAACCACGTTGGCGAGTCGCGGACCAACCGCGGCCGCACGGGCAGGAACCGCGGGCAGCGGAAACGCGAGAGGCAGTACGGGGGCAGATGAGCGGCGCGCTTCTACCGGACCGGCATCCGACGGGGGATTTCTTCGTCTGCGACGTCTTTGCGGGCCTGCCCAAGGACGATCTCGCCTCGATGGAGCATCCGATCTTTTCGCTTGCGACCCGGCCGGACCGCTCGGTGCTCAGCTACGCGCATAACGGCACCTCGGTCGAGATCACGCCTTCGGTCAAGGGGCGGGCGACGATCCACGACAAGGACATCCTGATCTACTGCGTCAGCCAGCTGGTCGCGGCGCTGAATGCCGGCCGCACGGTCAGCCGCACGCTGCACCTGAAGGCGCATGATCTGCTGGTGGCCACCAACCGCGAGACCTCGGGCGATGCCTACCGGCGCCTGCGCGAGGCGTTCGAGCGGCTGGCGGGCACCCGCATCACCACCAACATCGTCACCGGCACCGGGGAGGACCGGGTGGAGGTCACCTCGGGCTTCGGGCTGATCGAGCGCTGGGAGATCCTGCGCCGCGCGCCGGGGGGGCGCGGATCCGGGCGCATGGTGTCGGTGGCGGTCACGCTCAGCGAATGGCTCTACCGCGCGGTGCTCGGCCGGTCGGTGCTGACGCTCAGCCGCGACTATTTCCGGCTGCGCAAGCCGCTGGAGCGGCGCATCTACGAATTGGCGCGCAAGCATTGCGGCCACCAGCCGGCCTGGCGCGTGTCGGTGACGGTGCTGCACAAGAAATCCGGCTCGGCCAGCCCGCGCCGGGTGTTCCGCGCCATGCTGCGCGCGATGATCGCCTCGGACCATCTCCCCGGCTACCGGCTGGAGGAAGAGCCGGGCGACATCTTGTGCGTGCGCCCGCGCCGCGCCGAGGCGGCCGCCAGCGCCGGCGCCCCGGTGCTGCGCCCCGAGACGCTGGAGACCGCCCGCGCCCGCGCCCCCGGCTGGGACGTGCACGCTTTGGAGGCCGAATGGCGTGCCTGGTGGCACGCCACCGGCCGGCCCCGCCTGCGCGCGCCCGACCGCGCCTTCCTCGGCTGGCTGGCGCGGCGGCTGGAATAGGGCGGAACCGTCGCCGGGATTGCCCGTTGTAACGGTGGGACCGATTGGCGATACCGGCTTTACCGTCCTTTCAATGCGGAGCATTCCATGATCACCCCCGTTCTTCTCTGTGGCGGCTCGGGCACGCGGCTTTGGCCGCTGTCGCGCAAGTCCTACCCGAAACAGTTCGCGCCGCTTCTGGGCGAGGAAAGTCTGTTCCAGGCTTCGGCGGCGCGGCTGTCGGGGGAGGGGTTCGCGGCGCCGCTGGTCGTCACGGCTTCCGATTTCCGCTTCATCGTCACCGAGCAGCTGGCCGGCGCCGGCATCGACCCCGGCGCGATCCTGATCGAGCCGGAGGGGCGTAACACCGCGCCTGCCGTGCTGGCCGCCGCCCTGTGGCTGGAGCGGGAGGATCCCGGCGCGCTGATGCTGGTGGCGCCCTCCGATCATGTCATCCCGGATGCGGATGCCTTCCGCGCCGTGCTGGAGACGGGGGTCGAGGCAGCCCGTGCCGAGCGGCTGGTGACCTTCGGCATCGCCCCGGACCGGCCCGAGACGGGCTATGGCTGGCTGGAGCTGGAGACCGCGCCCGGCGGCCGGGCCGAGGCGCTGGATCTCGTGCGCTTCGTGGAAAAGCCCGATGCAGAGACGGCGCAGGACATGCTGGATCAGGGACGATTCCTGTGGAATGCGGGCATCTTCCTGTTCCGCGTCGATACCATCCTCGAGGCGTTCCGCGCCCATGCGCCCGATCTGATGGCGCCGGTGCAAAAGGCGGTCGAGGCGGGGCGCGAAGATCTGGGCTTCCTGCGGCTCGACCCCGAGGCCTGGGCCGGGGCAGAGGATATCTCGATCGACTACGCGGTGATGGAGAAGGCCGGCAACCTGTCCGCCGTGCCCTATGCCGGAGGCTGGTCCGACCTTGGCGACTGGCACGCGGTCTGGCGCGAGATGGGCGGCGATGCGGACGGGGTGGCGACCCACGGGCCGGCCACCGCGCTGGATTGCCGCGACACGCTCTTGCGGTCGGAAAGCCGCGATCTGCACCTCGTGGGAATCGGGCTGGAGAATATCGTCGCCGTGGCGATGCAGGACGCGGTGCTGGTCGCCGATGCGTCCCGCGCGCAGGAGGTGAAACAGGCCGTCGCCGCGCTGAAGGAAAAGGGCGCGAAACAGGCCGAGGCCTTTCTGCGCGATCACCGCCCCTGGGGCTGGTTCGAGACGCTGGCCCTGTCGGACCGGTTCCAGGTCAAGCGCATCGTGGTGCATCCCGGCGCGGCGCTGAGCCTGCAAAGCCACCATCACCGGTCGGAACACTGGATCGTGGTGCAGGGCACCGCAAAGGTCACGGTGGACGATGACGTCAAGCTGGTGACCGAGAATCAGTCGGTCTACATCCCGCTGGGCGCGGTGCACCGGATGGAGAATCCCGGCAAGGTGCCGATGGTGCTGATCGAGGTGCAGACCGGCACCTATCTGGGCGAGGACGACATCATCCGCTACGAGGATGTCTATGCGCGGGGCTGACGCGCGCAGCCGGCTGATAAGGGGCAAAGATCCATGCAGGTAGAAAAGACCGCGCTTCCGGGCGTGCTGATCCTGACGCCCGCGCGCCACGGCGATGCGCGCGGCTTTTTCAGCGAAAGCTGGAACCGGGCGCGGATGGAGGCGGCGGGCCTGCACTACGATTTCGTGCAGGACAACCATTCGCTGTCGATGCAGGCGGGCACGCTGCGCGGGCTGCATTTCCAGGCCCCGCCCCATGCGCAGGCCAAGCTGGTGCGCTGCGGGCGCGGATGCCTGTTCGACGTGGCGGTGGACATTCGCGCGGGCAGCCCGACCTATGGCCGCTGGGTCGGGGTGGAGCTGTCCTTCGAGAATGGCCGGCAATTGCTGGTGCCCGCGGGGTTCCTGCATGGCTTCGTCACCCGCGCGCCGGAGACCGAGATCGTCTATAAATGCAGTGACTATTACGCCCCGGAATGCGACGGCGCGGTGCGCTGGGACGATCCCGATATCGGGATCGACTGGGGCCTGGGCGAAACGGCGCCTGTCCTGAGCGACAAGGATGCCGCCGCGCCGTTCCTGCGCGATCTTGGCGAGGTGTTCTGCTGGCAAGGGGAAGATTGAGAAAGTAAGGCGATTGATGTATAATCCTTGCATTGCTTCTTTCCGAAAGGATTTCCCCATGTTCTCCTCCACCCTGACCTCGAAAGGGCAGACCACCGTTCCGAAAGAGGTGCGCGAGGCGCTGGGGCTGAAGCCGGGCGACAAGATCCGGTATCTCGTCGTCGGCGACGAGGTCCGGATCGTGAAACCGCGATCCCTGAGCGAGCTCGCCGGGTGCCTGGCGAAATATTATGACGGGCCGGCGAAGACCCTCGAGGAGATGGATGCCGGCATCGCCGAATACCTGGCCGAGAAGCACGGCATCGCCCGGCGTCGTTCGGACGACGCGGCCGAATGATCGCGCTCGATACCAATGTGATCGCGCGGTTCATGGTCGAGGACGATCCCGTGCAGATGCGCGCGGCGCGGCGCCTGATCGACGGGCTGACCGAGGACCGGCCCGGATTCATCTGCCGCGAAGTGCTGATCGAACTGGTCTGGTTGCTGGAATCGGTCTATCGCCTGCCGCGCCGGGTAGTGGGCGATGTCGTGGACCAATTGCTGTGCTCCAGTACGGTCGTGATCGAGGCCGATGACGCGGCCCTCCTGGCGCTGGAGGGATATGTCGGCGGCACGGCCGACTTCGCCGACCTGATGATCCTCGCCGCCGCGCGTGCGGCGGAGTGCGAGGCGCTTTACACTTTCGACCGCAAGCTGTCCCGTCAGGACGGCGCGATCCAGCTGGAGACGACATGAAGATACTTGTGACCGGCGGTGCCGGGTTCATCGGGTCCGCCGTGGTGCGGCTGGCCATCGCGCGCGGGCACGAGGTGGTCAATCTCGACGCGCTGACCTATGCGGCCTGCCTCGATAACGTGGCGAGCGTGGAGGACGATCCCGGCTATGCCTTCGTCGAGGCCGATATCCGCAACCGCGCCGCGCTGGACGCGGTGTTTGCCGAACATGCCCCCGACGCGGTGATGCATCTGGCCGCCGAAAGCCATGTGGACCGGTCGATCGACGGGCCCGGCGTCTTCATGGAGACGAATGTGACCGGGACCTATACGCTGCTGGAAGCCGCGCGCGCCTTCTGGGTCCAGGCCGGCCGGCCCGAGGGCTTCCGGTTCCACCATATCTCGACCGACGAGGTTTACGGCACGCTGGGGCCGACCGGGCTGTTCACCGAGGACACGCCCTATGCACCGAATAGTCCCTATTCCGCCTCGAAAGCGGCCAGCGATCACCTGGTGCGCGCCTGGCACGAGACCTACGGCCTGCCGGTGGTGGTGACCAATTGCTCGAACAATTACGGCCCCTATCATTTTCCCGAAAAGCTGATCCCGGTGGTGATCCTCAATGCGCTGGCGGGCAGGCCGATCCCGGTCTACGGGGCGGGGGAAAACGTGCGCGACTGGCTGTTCGTCGAGGATCACGCCGATGCGCTGCTGACGGTGCTGGACAAGGGGCAGACCGGCCGGACCTACAATATCGGCGGCGAGAACGAGGCGACGAATATCGACCTGGTGCGGCGGATCTGCGCCATCCTCGATACCCGCCGCCCCGATGCCGCGCCGCATGAGGGTCTGATCACCTTCGTCGCCGACCGCCCCGGCCACGACCTGCGCTACGCGATCGACCCGTCGCGGATCCGCGAGGAACTGGGCTGGCGCCCCTCGATCACGCTGGACCAGGGGCTGGAGCGGACGGTGGATTGGTACCTGGAGAACGAGGCCTGGTGGCGCGCGCTGCAGGGCCGCGCCGGGGTCGGGCAGCGGTTGGGGCAGGGGGGCTAGGACGTGCCGATCGTTCGGATAGGGCCAAAACTGGTCTATTTCGCCCATGTTCCGAAATGCGCGGGAACCTCAGTTGAAAACTATCTGCATGGTCGGTTCGGCACGTTGGGAATGTTGGATCGTGGTCATCAACATGGCCCCGACATCTGGAATCGTTCGTCGCCGCAGCATATCGATGCCCGAACCCAGTCGCGGCTATTTCCCAAGGATCTTCTGGACGAGGTCTTCGCCACGGTGCGCCATCCAATTCCGCGTCTGGTGAGCGTCTACCGGTTTCAGCGTGATATTGAGAAACGAATCAACCCGAGCCTGTCCTTCGAAGACTGGATCTGCGCCCTGCCATATCGCTGGCGCGAGGATCCGTTCTATCTCGACAATCATCCCTTACCGATGGACCGCTTTTTGCGCGACCACTGTCATGTCTTCCGGCTCGAGGATGGCTTGGAGGCGGTGGTGGCTTGGTTGGACAAGCTGGCTGGCAATAGCGAGGGTCGACGGGAGATTCGGTCTGGCAACAGCTATGAATATCGCCTTGAGCGTAATGCGCAGATGCCTGGCCCGCAGCCGAATGTCACAGACAAGGCGCGCGCGAGAATTTTCGATCTTTATGCGGCGGATTTCGAACGCTTCGAATATGATCCGGAGATAGTGACATGAAGATTCTGGTGTTCGGAACGACTGGTCAGGTGGCTACCGAACTCACCCGCCGCAAGTCATTGGGGTTCAACTTAACCTGTTTGAGTCGCAGCATGGTCGATCTGGCCGATTCCGCCGCCTGCGCCGAGGCCATCGTCGCGCATGACGCGGATGCTGTCATCAACGCCGCCGCCTATACCGCCGTGGATCGTGCCGAGGAGGAGGAGGCGCTGGCGCGCCTCGTCAATGCCGAGGCGCCCGCCGCCATGGCAGGTGCCGCCGCCGCGAAGGGCGTGCCGTTTGTGCATGTCTCCACCGATTACGTGTTCGACGGGTCGGGCGAGGCACCGTGGCGTCCCGGCGATGCGCCCGCCCCGCTGGGCGCCTATGGTCGCACCAAGCTGGCCGGCGAGGAGGGCGTGCGCAGGGCAGGGGGCGTGCATGCGATATTGCGCACCTCCTGGGTCTTCTCGGCGCATGGCGGCAATTTCGTGAAGACCATGCTGCGCCTCTCCGAGACCCGCGACGCGCTGAGCATCGTTGCCGACCAGGTGGGCGGGCCGACGCCGGCCGCCGCCATCGCCGATGCGCTGCTGGTCATGGCCGGCGCGCTGGCACGGGGTGAGAGGGAAAGCGGCACCTTCCATTTCTCGGGCGCGCCCGATACCAGCTGGGCCGGCTTTGCGCGCGAGATCTTCGCGCAGGCCGGGAAACGGGTGACGGTGACGGAGATCGCCACCGCCGATTACCCCACGCCGGCGGTGCGGCCGCTGAATTCGAGACTGGATTGCAGCGCGTTAGAGACGCATTTCGGCATATCCCGGCCCGACTGGCGGGCCGGACTGGCCGCGGTGCTGGCGGAATTGAAGGAGCAGGCATGACCCGGCGCAAGGGCATCATACTGGCCGGCGGATCCGGCACCCGGCTTTACCCGATCACCATGGGCGTGTCGAAACAGCTGCTGCCCGTCTATGACAAGCCGATGATCTACTACCCGCTTTCGGTGCTGATGCTGGCGGGTATCCGCGAGATCGCGGTGATCACCACGCCCGACGATCTGCCCCAGTTCCAACGGCTTCTGGGCGACGGGACGCAATGGGGGCTGGACTTCACCTTCATCGTGCAGGCGTCGCCGGACGGGCTGGCCCAGGCCTATCTGCTGGCCGAGGAGTTCCTCGATGGCGCGCCCTCGGCGATGGTGCTGGGCGACAACATCTTCTTCGGGCACGGGCTGCCGCAGATGCTGGAGCGGGCCGGCGCGAAGGACACGGGCGGCACGGTGTTCGGCTACCATGTCGCCGATCCCGAACGCTACGGCGTGGTCGCCTTCGACGCGGAAGGAAGGGTGCGGCAGATCATCGAGAAACCCGAGGTGCCGCCCTCGAACTACGCGGTCACGGGGCTTTATTTCCTGGGCGGCGATGCGCCGGAACGGGCGCGGCGGGTGCGCCCCTCGGCCCGCGGCGAGCTGGAGATCACCACGCTGCTGGAGATGTACCTGGAGGACGGTCTGCTGGAGGTCGAGCGCATGGGCCGCGGCTATGCCTGGCTCGATACCGGCACCCATAGCTCGCTGCTGGACGCAGGCAATTTCGTGCGCACCCTCGAGGCGCGGCAGGGCATGCAGACAGGTTCGCCTGATGAGATCGCCTTCCAGCAGGGCTGGATTGACGCCGCCGACCTGACCGCGCGCGCCGAGATCTTCCGCAAGACCCGCTACGGGCGGTATCTGATGTCGCTTTTGGCTCATGACTGACCACCGGGGCACGGGGCCGGATCAACAGATAACGGGATGCAATGCGATGAAACCGAAATTCAGAAAGACAAAGCTCGCCGACCCGAAGGCTGGCACCAATTATGCGTTGGTCGCCGAAAACATGGTGGCGGATTTCTATCTTGCCCAATTGCCCGGTCCAGCGGCCGATCCGGCGCGTCACTATCTCGAGTCTGGCTGGAAAGAGGGGTACGACCCGCATCCGGATTTCTCTACCGATTTCTATCTGGCGCGCAGCCCCGATGTCCGCAAGGCAGGGATGAACCCGTATCTGCATTATCTCGAATGGGGCCGGGCCGAGGGGCGCGCCGCCAATCCCGATGAGGCCGCCGAGAAACTGCCGCAACAGGAAACCGATCCGGACCTTCGCCTGTTGCGACTGCATTTCGACCGAGAATTCTATCTTTCGCAGGTGCCGCATGTCGGCGAATGTCATGCCGATCCGGTTCTGCATTATCACCTGTTCGGCTGGAAGTCGGGACACGATCCCTCGCCGCGTTTCGCGGTCGCCCACTATCTCGCGCGCAACGCCGATGTGCGAAAGACCGGGATCGATCCGTTCCTGCACTACCTGAAATGGGGCCGCCATGAGGGGCGCAGCCCGCATCCCGACGACGCGACATGGCGCTATTGGCGCGGCAGAATACAGACGGACCGTGATCTGATCGTAGAATACTTCGATACGGATTTCTATGCGGCGCAGGTTCCCGATCTGGGTGCAAACGATGCCGACCCGCTTCAGCATTATCTGAGCTTCGGCTGGCTCCAGGATCTGGACCCGTCGCCGGACTTTTCGACCGCCTTCTATCGGGCGACGCATGACCAGGAGCAGTTCAAGGGCAAGTCGCCGCTGATCCATTACGTGCAGACCGGCAGGGACGAGGGCAGCATCCCCCGCCCCGTTCATCCGGTTCTGAATGTCGAAAGCACGGCACAGAGACTGAAACAGCAAAAGCGACTGCTTGCCGACCATTTTGACGCGGACTTCTACAACGCGATGTCCAGCGAGCTGCCGGAGCTGGGAATCGACCCGCTTCAGCATTACCTGCTTTACGGCTGGCGCGAGGATCGCGACCCGGCGCCTTGGTTCTCGACCCGGTTTTACCGGCGCAGCTATCCGCAGCACGAAAACTACCGGCTCGATCCGCTCAGCCATTATCTGATCTGGGGTCGGTCTCGGGGGTTCCGGACGCATCCGGACATGGCCCCGGCGCATCGTACGAACGGCGCGCGCGGCGGCTCCGCGGTCAAGGACCTGATGCTGCGCTGCGCCGTCGCCGAGCGGCCCGCCAGCGGGGTATCGCCCGACACTTCCTATAATCCGGAGCGGCTCGACATTCACTGGGTCGTTCCCGCCTTCGGGGTGGGCGGCGGTGGCCATATGACGATCTTCCGTACCATTCAACTGCTCGAATTTCTGGGCCACAAATGCACGATCTGGCTGAACAGCGAGGATCCGGTCGAGCCGGACAAAACCTATGACAACGTGCTCAAGCAGTATCGGTTCGTGAAGGCGGAGATCCACGAAGTCTCGGATGCACTTTTAGAGACACGGGGCGACGCGCTGGTCGCCACCTCTTGGGACACCGCCTTTGTGGTGGACGCGGCGAAGGGGTTCAAGGACCGGTTCTATTTCGTCCAGGATTATGAGCCCTTCTTTTATGCACGCGGCAGCCGCAACGTGATGGCCGAGGCCACCTATGATCTGGATCTGGCCTGCATCTGCGCTAGCCCTTGGCTCCGCCATCTTTTGGAAACCCGGCACGACCGGTGGGCACGGCATTTCTATCTGTCCTATGAGCGTGATCTCTACTATCCAGCCGCGCAATCGGGCCATGACAACACAGCGCGGCCGGGCGGCGTCAACAAGGTTCCGCGGATCGCGCTTTACGGCCGGATCGGAACCGAGCGACGCTGCGTCGAACTGGCGCTTCTGGCGCTGGAACGGCTGGCGCAGCGGGGCGTGGGCTTTCATGTCGACATTTTCGGTACAGATCATCAATTCTCTGACTTTCAGTTTCCATCGACTTTCCATGGCATCTTGAGCGGTCGCGAACTGGGCGAGTTGTACCGGCAATGTGATCTAGGACTGTGCTTTTCGGCGACCAACTATTCGCTGGTCCCGCAAGAGATGATGGCCTGCGGATTGCCAGTAATCGAGTTGGATGTGGAAAGTGTCCGGGGTTCAATCGCCGCAGACGCGGTGCATTTAACGCCGCCGCTGCCCGGCAAGATTGCTGATGCAATTGAATTCTTGCTGAAAAATGATGAAAAGCGGCTTGAGCAGGCACGCCGAGGACAAGAATGGTCTGAAAAATACACTTGGGAGGGTGCCGCGCGCAGCGTCGAAGCGGCGCTGAAGGAGCGTCTGGAAGAGGGGGCCTGGACGGCAAAGCCCGCCGCTGCGCCAGCAGTGAGCGCCGCCGCCCCGCCCCGTGCCTCGATTATCGTACCGGTTCTCAATGGCGGCAAAATCTGGGGCGAGGTACTGGAGCGGATCGCCCAGCAGAAGACGGATTTCGCCTTTGAACTGGTGGTGATCGACAGCGGATCGACCGACGGCAGCGTCGCACAGAGCCGCAAGCATCCCTTCGCCACGGTGATCGAGATCCCGAAATCCGAGTTCCAGCATGGCCGAACCCGAAATTTTGCCGCCGCGCAATCGAAAGGCGAATTGCTGGTCTTTATCACCCAGGACGCGGTACCGGCCGATCCTTTATGGCTGTACAATTTCGTCTCGGCGATGGAACAGTTCCCCGAGGCGGCCGGCGCATTCGGCAAGCATTATGCGCACAAGGGCGCTTCTGCCTTTACGGTTCACGAATTGCGCAACCATTTCGCCGGGTTCGAGAAATTCCCGCTCTTGCTGTCGAAACATACCGACATCGCCAAATGGAACGTGCGGGATCGCGGCTGGATGCAGCTTTTGCATTTCTACAGCGACAACAATTCATGCATGCGCCGCAGCGCCTGGGAAAAGCTGCCCTATCCCGAGGTAGCCTATGGCGAGGATCAACTCTGGGCGATGGAGGCGATCCGGCGCGGTTGGGGCAAGCTCTATTGTCCCAATGCGGCGGTCTATCATTCGCACGATTACGATTACGCCCAGATGCAAGAGCGGGCCGAAACCGAGGCGCGGTTCTTCTACAAGTATTTCGGCTATGACCTGTCGGTGCGCGATGTCGACGAACAAATCGCCCGACGCAATGCCGCGGCCGAACGCTTCGCCGCGCAGCGGGGCTTGCCGCGCCATGAGACCGATCAGCGCAAGCGCACCCAATTGGCACAGTTGGTGGGCTGGAGCCTGGGTCGGAACAAGGCTGAAATGGAGGAATGAACCGTAACGGCCCGGTTGAGCTTGCGATCCGGCGCCAGTCCAGACTTTCGAACAAAGCTTCGTGCTGGGCCCGCGATAGCCGCATTGTCCCGTCCTGAACCTTTGGCCAGGCAAAGCTGCCTTGTTCCAGGACTTTGTAGACCATCACGAGACCTGTTCCGTCCCAAACCAAAATCTTCAACCTGTCGCCGCGCTTAGAGCGGAACACGATCGTCACTCCGGAATGTGGATCGAGCTTCAGCTCGGTCTGCACGATCAGCGCCAGCGCCCGATGGCCGCAGCGGAAGTCCACCGGAGGCGTCGCAATCAGGATCGGCTGGCGCTGCCCCGCGACGATCATGCCGATCCTCGCAACGCGCGCGCCAATGCTGCTGCCCGCTCTGCCGGAACATCGCCCGGCACCCGCAGCACCAGCTCGGTCCCGATCTCGATCGTGATGATGCCGCTGGCCCGGTCAGCATCCATTGGCCCACCGACGTCCTCAGGCTCCACCGAAACCGGCACAAAGGCCGGCAAAAGCGTCAGACGTCACACCGGCCATGGCGTCAGCGGGCAGGACAAGACGGCCCTCCCGGGCCTGACGCCGCCAATCTGAAAGCTGATGCGCCGCCAGATCATGCCTACGCGCCACATCCGCCACCCGCGCGCCCGGCTGAAAGCTCTCGGCCACAATCCGGGCCTTCACCTCTTCCGGCCAGCGCCGATATCCATGCGTTCGCTGCACAACGTCGATGCAACCGACAAACCCGTCCCCGCCATCCGCCATCATCATCTCCTTCTGAATGCTCAGAACGAGACTCGCCGCTCGGCCAGCGTCGGGAAACCGCAGAAATCAATGGGGCGGGAACGGCGCATACCCTGGAACTGGACGCCACGATAGACGTCAAGCGCGGCGTAGCCGGACGGATACGATTGAAGGAACGAGCTGAATTATTAAAAATATAGCAAGAATTGAGGCCGGGCTTGGATTATAATATGAATGTCTTGTAGCCTTTAGAGCTTGTCGCAGCTTCGAAGAGCAACGCGTTCGCACCGGTGGGTAAGTTCAATTGAACGCGACATGATCTAGAATAAATAACAGTGCCCCAGTTGCCCATCAAACCGATATTCTTCGATCGGATCTGCACCGTCATTCCATTCAATCATCGAATTGCGATCGATGCCGCGCGGATGGACGGATGTGTCTGGAACCACGAGGATGATATTTTGAGAGATACGCCGCGCTTCGCGGAAGCACTCGGCTTGAACGGGGACGAGATGATGAAATACACGTAGGGAAATAAGTAATTCATACTGTTTATCTACGAACGGCCAAGGAAGCGAACGGGCATCATGTACAAAGGTGGGCCTAAATCCAGTAATTTCCCAGTCTCTGTTATTAAGAGATGTATCATAATCCATTGTCTCACTTCCTTCAACAATAGATACGCCCATAGTTCCCATCTCAAGAACTTTCTTTGGATTCTCTATATTTAATTTACCCACCCAATTTGCCGCAAGTTCATGATACTTCCATCGCGATCCAGCGCTCGCCCAGTGCTTACCTTCTATTTCTTTTGTCTTTCGGAGGTACTTTTCTTTTGTGAGGGTCTGCACCTGCTGCTCCTTATCTTTGACTTGGCTGGGTTGCGTGATAATGATTTTTCGAACCAAATCCGCCACTTGGTCGACACTTAGGTCGTCGACTAGTATAATATGATCTGCGATTGTTCGAAAGAGAGGATCCAAGGTTTTAAGTGTTTCTCCTGCATGTGCGATCGCCGAAGGGGGCCGCATTTTTCCGACAGAAGGCATCATGTTCAGGCGTTCCAAGTGCTTATCTTTTGATGCTGTTTGGAGATATATTACTACGACAGAATTATCTTTTTTCAGTAAATCTTTATTTGTTTTTATTTCACCGACTTTTTGAATAAATGGCTTCGACACACTTGTTGCGATTACTTTCGTACTGTTTTTAATTATTTCTGAAATCACCTTTTCAGCCTCTTCGAGGGTGTATTCTTTATTGCAGTTTATAATGGTGTCCATATCACGGATGGAAAAATCATCCTTCAGTTTATTCAGAACAGCGGTTTTCCCGGTTGCCGATGGGCCCACAAGAAAAAAACTTTTTGCCATTTTTTTCTCCCGGGTCGTTTCATTGAGGTCTATTTGTGCGAGCGCTACGATCAACAGCAATATACGTTTCAATGTATACTGCAATCAGATCGAGTCAGGCATTCATTATATGAAGAAAATAGCGGCCCAGAAACAGCAATCCTGCAGCGATGAGAGTCAATGACAGTCCGAACACATAAACATGCGAGACATAAGCCGCATCGTAGTAGGGGTAGAACCCGCTACGCACTTGTCCGATTACGTGGACCAGCGGGTTCCACCACAGCCAGTCGCGAAACGGCTGCGGCACGCTTTCGAACAGAAAGAAGATGCATGAAATCAGGAACACTGGTCGGTTCACGATCGCCCATATCCGCCCCCAGCTGGGGAACATGCCGGTCAGGAAGCAGTTCATGATCCCGACCCCGGCCCCCAGCGCTGCGGCCATCGCCAGGCCCAGCAGAATCGCTTGCAGATCGAGCACCGTGCGGGTGTCGTAGATCATCAGGATCGCCGAGAAGAGCGCGCTGGCCACCAGCATCTGGGTCAGCACCGCCAGCAGGAACCGCGCCAGGATCGCGTCCGCGAAGGTCACGCTGGGATAAACCAGCAGCGGCTTCGAGAAGCCCAGCGACGCCATCATCTTGTTCGATATATCGCCGTAAAGAAGGAACGGAACCAGTCCGCTGGCGTAGAACAGCGGGAAATTGTCGCCCAGCGGCGGCTCGCGAACAATCGCCGAGAAGACCAGCGTCAAGAGCACGATGCCGCCGACCGGCTCGAGGATGGCCCAGAGGTAGCCCAGCGGCGAGCGGCCGTAGCTGGTGGCCATCTCGCGCAGCATCAGCGCCAGGATCGCGCGCATGCTGGCGAAGCGGCGGCGCGGGTGGGCGGTGCTGCGCAGGGCCGCCTGGACCGGCTCGGCGGGGCTATGCTCGACCATGGGGGCGCGATCTGCTACTGCTGGAACTTGTGCGGCGGATTATGTAGGGCCGGACAGAGAGTTGCAATCATTGCCAGGCAGGCTTTCCGTTGAACGCACCCAACCCCAAGACGCCGGATCCCAAGGCCGGAAGCCAGACCGGATCCCGGGACGGATCCGAGGCCGGTGGCGCCGTGCCGATGGTGGTCAAGAAGGGGCCGGCCCCCGAAGTGGTGCGCCCCGCGCAGCCCCCGGCCGCGCACGAGCCGCCCAAGGGACCCCAGGTGCGCCCGCCCGCCCGGCAGAGCCGGTTCCGCACGCGGCACGCGCTGGTGCTGCTGAGCTTTCTCGTCATGGTGATCCTGCCCGCCGGCGTCTCGGGCGTCTATCTTTGGACCCGCGCGGCCGATCAATACGCGTCCTTCGTCGGCTTCTCGGTGCGCTCGGAGGAGGGCGGCTCGGCGCTCAGCTCGATGCTGGGCACCTTCGATATCGGTGGCGGCGCCACGCCCGATGCCGAGATCCTCTATGAATTCATCCAAAGCCAGGATCTGGTGGCGCGGATCGACGCCGATCTGGACCTGCGCACCATCTGGTCGAAGCCCGAGGGCGACCCGGTCTTCGCCTATGACGCGCCCGGCACGATCGAGGATCTGCGCGACCACTGGCAGCGCATGGTCAAGATCACCTTCGACAGCGGCACCGGGCTGATCGAGCTTCGGGTGCTGGCCTTCGACCCCGAGGATGCGCGCACCATCGCCGCCGCGATCACCGAGGAGGGCACGCGGCTGATCAACCAGCTCAACGAGCAGGCCCGCGAGGATGCGATCCGCTATGCGCGCGAGGATCTGAACGACGCCGTTGCCCGGCTCAAGACCGCGCGGCGCGAGCTGACCGAGTTTCGCAACCGCACCCAGATCGTCGATCCGTCGATCGACGTGCAGGGCCAGGCGGGGATCCTCAACCAGCTCAACACCCAGCTGGCCCAGGCGCTGGTCGATCTGGACATGCTGCACGAGACCACCCGCGACAGCGATCCGCGCATCGAGCAGGCCGAGCGCCGGATCCGGGTGATCGAGGGACGCATCGAGGGCGAGAAGCGCAAGCTGGGCATCACCGGCGGCGGCAGCGAGGAGGCGGCGGCCTATGCCACGCTGGTGGGCGAGTATGAAAGCCTGGTCGTGGACCGTGAATTCGCCGAGCGGACCTATACCGCGGCGCTGGCCTCGTTCGACGCGGCCCAGGCCGATGCGCGGCGCCAGACCCGCTATCTGGCGGTGCACCTGCGCCCGACCCTGGCCGAGCAGGCCGAATATCCCCAGCGCCTGACGCTGCTGGCGCTGATCGGGCTGTTCGCCTTCCTGATCTGGGCGGTGCTGGTGCTGGTCGCCTATTCGCTGCGGGACCGGCGCTGAGCGGGCGGGCGCCGATGATCGTTCTGGACCATGTCACCAAGACCTTCACGCTTCGCGGGCGCCGTAAGGTGGTGGCCGACGACATCGACGCGGTGTTTCCCACCGGCGCGGTGATCGGGCTTCTGGGACGCAACGGGGCGGGAAAATCCACCCTAATGAACATGATCGCCGGCAATGTCGAGCCCACGCGCGGACGCATCCTGTCGACCGGCACGATCTCCTACCCGGTGGGCTTTGCCGGCTCGTTCCATGGTGAATTGACAGGGGCCCAGAATGCCCGTTTCGTGGCCCGGATCTATGGAATAGAGACGAAGGAGCTTCTGGAATTCGTCGAGGATTTCGCCGAGCTGGGCAAGCATTTCCACCTGCCGGTCCGATCCTATTCCTCGGGGATGAAATCGCGGCTCGCCTTCGGGGTGTCGATGGGCATTCCGTTCGATTTCTACCTAATCGACGAGGTGACCTCGGTCGGCGACGCCAATTTCCGTGCGAAAAGCAGCGCGGTGTTCATGGACCGGATGCAGAAATCGGGGGCGCTGTTCTGCAGCCACTCGATGCCGATGGTCAAGCAGCTCTGCGACATGGGCGCGGTGCTGGAGGATGGCCGGCTGACGATGTATGACGACGTGCAGGACGCGATCGAGCACCACCAGGAGAACATGGCCGCGAAGAAGCCGGCCTGACGCCGCGCGCCGCGGATCCGCCCT
Organism: uncultured Paracoccaceae bacterium; assembly: GCA_947503765.1. GTDB lineage: Bacteria > Pseudomonadota > Alphaproteobacteria > Rhodobacterales > Rhodobacteraceae > Psychromarinibacter. Next base: position 23,952 of record CANNFA010000015.1, read on the forward strand.
GTCAGATCCGCCCCAGCAGCGCGGCCAGCCACATCGCGCCCTGCGTGACGCGCGTCTGCCGGTAAAGCCCGAGCCGCGCCAGCCCGGCCAGCCGCCCCGCCGGGCCGCAGGCGCGCAGATGCGCGAACTCCTCCAGCCGGGCGCGGTTTTCCGCCGTCAGAAGCTCCGCCGCGCCGATCAGCGCCGCGATATTGGCCGCGTTCCAGTCGCCCCAGCCACCGGCCAGCAGCGCCCGGCCGCGGCGCAGCCCGGCACGCAACCCGCGATTCGCGCCGATCTGGTTGCCGCGGTGCTGCCGGTAGTAGAGCGACGGTTCGTCGTCCCAAATCACCCGCCCGCCGGCCCCGGTGACAAGCTGGTAGAGCCACCAATCATGCGCCGGCAGCCCCGGCACTGCCAGCGCCGCCGGGGCCGCGCGCCGCGCCAGCGCCGACGCCGCGCGGTTCAGCACGATGGTGTTGCCCGAGGCGATATTCTGCACCAGCGCGTTGCGGAACCCCGGCTTCCGGCGCAGCGGGCGCGAGGGCACCGGGCGGCCAAGCTCGGCATCGGTCACCCAGGTCCGGCTGCAATAGAGACAGGGCAGGCCTTCGGGGTGATCGTCCAGCATCCGCGCCGCGCGGGCCAGCTTGCCCGGCAGCCACACGTCGTCCTGGTCGGCGAAGGCAAGGCGCACGGTCTCGGGCGCGCGCGCCAGCAGCGTCAGGAAATGCGCCGGCCCGCCCCGGCGCGGCCCGTCAATGACAGAGGCTTCATGGCCTTCGGGCGCCATCCGGGCGGCGAAATCGCGCAGGATCACGGCGCTCTCATCGGCCGATCCGTCATCGCCGGCCAGCATGTCCCAGCCGGCGAAATCCTGCGCGGCGATGCTGGCCAGCTGCTCGGGCAGCCAGGCCGCGCCGTTGCGCGCCGCCAGCAGGATGCAGATCCTGCCGTTCTCGGCCTGCCCGTCCGCCTGCATCGCCGCCTTGCTCCCCCGCCAAAGGCCCGGCCGAGCCCGACGGCCCCGGATGCCGCAGCGCGCCGCCGAACGCGGCCGGACATGCTATAACCGGTGGCATTTTTCAAGCGGAGGGTCTAGGCGCTTGCGAAAGACGACTCCCACAGGCCGAAACCCCGCCGATGTCCATACGCTCCTTCTTCAGCCGCGCCGCGCTGTCGCGCTTCAACGCCACGCTGCGCCAGGAGGGTTGGCGCGCCGCGCTGCGCCGCACCCGGTCCTATGTCGGCCGCACCCTGCGCGCGCGGATCTCGGGCGGCGGCGGCGCGGCGGATGCCGCCTATCTGGACGGGTTCTGGCAGGACATGGCCCGGCGCGAGGCGTTCCACGTCACCGCCGCCCCGGCGCTGCTGGCCGCGCGGCCGCGCATCGCCATGATCGGCGACGTCTACCTGCCGCAATGCCGCAAGTACCGGGTGGCGCAGCCCGGCGAGCTCTGGGCCGGGATGGGGGTGGAATACGAGTTTTCCGGCTACCCGGACGTGAAGCGCACCATCGCGCTGATGCAGAACGCCACGCACCTGATGTTCTACCGCACACAGAACGACGCACGCATGGCGATGTATCTCTACGAGGCGCGGCGGCTGCGGCTGCCGGTGCTCTACGATCTCGACGATCCGCTGTTTTCCATCGCCGCCTACGAGACCTACGAGAACATGAAGGGGCTGCCCCCCCGCATGAAGGCGCATTTCCTTGCCGAGGCGCCGAAATACCTGGGCGCGATGAACCTGGCCGACATCGTCACCGTGTCCACCCCGGGCATGGCGGAGCATACCCGCCTGCACACCGCGCGCCCGGTACATGTGCGCCGCAACTTCGCCGACCGGGAAACGCTGGCGGCCGCCGAGACCGCGCTGGCCGCCGCCGGGCGGGAGGCGGACGCGCCGTTCCGCGTCGCCTTCGCTTCGGGGTCCATGGGGCACGAGATCGACTTTGCGCTGATCGGCGACGATCTGACCGCCTTCCTCGATGCCGCGCCGGACCGGCAGCTGGTGATTCTCGGCCATTTCGACGAAACGCTTTTGCCCGAGCGGCTGCGCGGGCGGATCGAAAGCCACGCCTTCAGCGATTATGGCGCTTATCTGCGGACCCTCTCGACGGTGGATTGCGCGGTGATGCCGCTGACGGACGACGCCTTCAACCGCTGCAAGAGCGGCGTGCGCGTGATCGACGCCGCCGCCGTCGCGGTGCCCAGCCTGGTGGGCGAGGTGGGCGATTTGCCGGCCCTGGTCGAGGACGGTGTGACGGGCCGCGTGCTGGGGCAAGGGGCCGACTGGCGCGCCGCGCTGGAGGCGCTGGCGGCGGACCGCACCGCCGCCGCCGCGATGGGGCAGGCGGCGCGCGCCGATCTGCTGGAGCGCTGGACCGCGCGCGCGGCTGCGCCGGTGATCGACCAGGACGTGATCGACTGGGTGAAGGGCTAGGCGAATGGCATTTCCGGCACATATCCTGCTGCTCAACGTCTATTTCGCCCCGCATTCCTATGGCGGCGCGACGGTGGTGGCCGAGGCGGTGGCCCGCGAGCTGGCCGCGCGGCACGGCTGCCGGATCACCGCGATCTCGTCGATGAACCGGCCCGACCTGCCGGCCTACACGGTGATGAAGGCCGAAAGCGGCGGGATCGCGAATTACATGATCAACCTGCCGGACGGGCGCCCCTATGCGGACCGCTACGACAGCCCCGCCGTGACGGAGCTCGCCGCCGGGCTGATCGACGACCTCGCCCCCGACCTGGTGCATGCCCACTGCCTGCAGGAGATCGGCATCGGTGCGCTGGACATCGCGCATCGGCGCGGCCTGAAGGTGGTGCTGAGCGTGCACGATTTCTGGTGGCTGTGCGAATACCAGTTCATGATCCGCCCGAACGGGGAGTATTGCGGGCAATATCCCGTGCGGATCGAGGATTGCCGCGGCTGCGCGTCGAACATGGCCCGCGCCCGGCTGCGGTTCGAGCGGCTGGGCCAGGCTGCGGCCAAGGCCGACCTCGTCACCTTTCCCAGCCGTTTCGCACGCGATCTGTCGGTCGCCTCGGGGTTCCGCGAGGATACCGCGCGGGTCTGGGAGAACGGGGTGACGCTGCCGGGGCCGGATTTCGCCGCGCGCCAGGCCGCGCGCCGCGCCGCCGATCCGCGGCTCGTCTTCGGCTACTTGGGCGGTCCGTCGCAGATCAAGGGCTGGCCGCTGATCCGCGCCGCCTTCGAGAGGCTGGAGCGCGAGGATTTCGCCGGGCTGCTGGTCGATGCCAGCCTCGACGGCACCTGGTGGAAGGGCGTCGAGATCTCGAAGATGCGCGGCGACTGGCACATCCATCCGCGCTTCGGCCAGGCGGGAATCGACGATTTCTACGCCAAGATCGACGCGCTGCTGTTCCCCTCGCAATGGAAGGAAACCTTCGGACTGACGATCCGCGAGGCGGCATCGCGCGGCATCCGGGTGATCCAGACCGACAGCGGCGGGACGACCGAATGGCCCGGCGCCGACCCCGCGCACATGCTGCCCATCGGCAGCGACCCTGGCCCCCTGCGCGCCGAGATCCTGCGCGTTCTGGACGCCCCGAATGCCCATCCCGCCCCGTTGGAGGTGGTAGGCTATGCCGCCCAAGCCGACGCGTTCGCGGATATGGTGGCGGGGGTGGACGGGAAAGGTACTGGAGACCAATAGAATTTCATCCTAAGGAAATTCCTCGGGCCAATCGGTACGCATGGAAGAATCGGAGAAAAGGCAGGGATGTCCGGGATGCAAATACCATCAAGGAAATTATCTGCCATCAACCATAACCTCGCCCAGCTGGCACGGCGCGATGAGTTGAGTATAGACAAAGCCGCCCGTCAAATGAAATTTGCGGGACAATCCGTCGAGGCGAGTCTGGCTTTTCTTCTAGAGGAATACGAGCGCAATCCTTATCCTCTACTTCTACAGAACATTGGAGATTTATACGTTACCGCCGGACAGCGCGTAGCGGCGGAAAGCATCTTTCGCCGACTTTATCACGAAGCTGCGCCGCTTCATGTGTCGAACCTGATCTATGCCGGCATTCCGGCAACCCGCGCACTGGTCGACGACAAGGCCCGGCAGCTTTTCATTCCAATCCCGAAATGCGGCTCCTCGACGGTCAAGAACTATTTTACCGCGGCGATACATGATCAAAGCTATGGAGAGTTGGTGCATTTCAAGCATCCCGAACTCTACCGCATCATCACGCCCGAGGAGATGCGCACGACCTACAGGAAGTATTTCCGCTTTGCGGTGGTACGCGACCCGCTCAGCCGCCTCGTATCCTATTACATCACCAACATCAGAGGAAAATCACTGGTCCGCGAGGCAATGTCGCAATCCGATTTTCAGGGATTTCCGACCTTGCCGGGACCACACAAATTCGCGGTCTGGTTTCATCAATATCGCCAGTTCTTCAAGGATTTCCGGCACCATACCGATCCGATCGGCGGCTATCTGGATCCATTCCGCAAGGATCTCGACCGAATTTACACGATGTCCGAACTCCCCAAGATCCGCAAACATCTGTCTAAGGTTTACCGGAAGCCCATAGACGATTTTCGAACCATGGTGTCGAAGCCAGATACGGAAACTCGGGACGCTTGCGCTCAATCGGTGAGAATGCTCAAGGATTGGTATGAAAGAGATTATTTCACCTACATGTAGATATCGAAATTGAATCCCTACAAGCGCGCTGCCGAGGACGGACGGGTTGCAGAATCTTCCCCGGACCCGGTAGACAGAATGGCCGCTCCCGGCGGGACATCGCAGCCATGGGCAAGACACAGGCAAGCACCGACAGATGACCCTCGCCGCCAACATTCCCGACAGCCTCCGGGTGAAATACGACCTTTTGGCCGAGCAGCGGCCGAACATCGCGCAGCTCGACCTGCCGCTGAACATTTTCATACCCACCTTCGACGCCTACCTGACCGACCTGTGCCGCCGCAAATGGTCCTCTCCGGCCCGGATCGACATGGCGCGCTTCACCTCGAAGGGCCTGTGCCGGATGCTGCAATGGATGCAGAAATACGGGTTCCTGGGCCGGGGCGGGCATACGGTGAACGTGCACAATTACCTGCTGGAATTTCCTGCCTCGGGGGTCGATCTTCTGTGGATCCCGAAGAATTCCTGCACTTCGGTCAAGAATATCCTGATGGGGTTCGAGCCCGAAGAGAAACGCGCCGGGATCGAGCGGCACCGCTTTCACGAGACGATGCAGGCCACGTTCGGGCTGGAACTGACGCGGTTCTTCAACGACGATTTCGCCCCCCTGACGGTGCTGATGCGCCACCCGGCCGAACGTATCGTCAGCTGCTACATCGACAAGTTCGTGGTCCCGGTGCTGCGCGGCCGCGAATTCGAGCCCTTCGTGATCCCGCATATCCACGACGCCCAAGCGCTATGCGGTGTCGAGGAGGATATCGGCCGCTCGATCCGGTTTTCCGAGTTCGTGGACTACATCGCCGCCTCGCCGCCCTGGCTGCTGGATGCCCATTGGCGCCCGCAGGTGGATTTTCTTGGCAATCTTGACCACAAGCGCAAGACCGCCTTCGTGCGGTCCGACAACCTGGACTATTTCGCCGCGACCTTCGGGCTGGACTTCGAGGCGAAGCGGCACAACACCTCCGGCGGCAAGCGGTTCTTTCCCGGCGAAGGGTTCTCGGGCGAGTTCGCCGAGGTGCTGCCCGCCGAGATGGATCTGGGCCGCATCGAGGCCTACAACCAGTTCTTCAGCACCGGGTTGCTGGAAAAGTTCGGTCCCTATTTCGAGGCCGACACGCGGCTTTTCGACCGCGCGGTCTGACCGGTCCCGCCCGGCTCCAACCATCAGAACACGAAATCCTCCGGGCCCAGATCGGCAAGGCTCGTGTTCACCAGCGTGATCGACTGGCCCGGCCCGGTGTCGATGACGATGGTTCCGCCGGCCGTATCCAGGTGGTTGTCCCGCAGATCGTCATATCCGTCGATGGCGGCGATCTGCGACAGGTCGATCCGCTCCAGCCCGTCCCGCGCATCGAAACCGAAGATCGTGTCCTGTCCGTGGCCGGGGGCGAAGACGAACACGTCGTGCCCGCCCCCGCCGTAGAGACTGTCATTACCCGGCCCGCCGAACAGCACGTCGTCGCCGGCAAAGCCGAAGAGCACGTCGTCATCCGCCCCGCCCATCAGCGTGTCGTCGCCGTAGCCGCCATGCAGCATGTCGCCGCCGCCGCCGCCGAAGATCCGGTCGTTGCCGTGATTACCGAAGAACCGGTCCGATCCGACCGCGCCGCCCTGGCCGTTATCCACAATCAGGTCGTCGCCGCCCTGGCCGAACACCGTGTCCGGCCCGTTGCCGGGAAAGATCCGGTCGTCGCCGTCATCGCCGAGGATCGTGTCGGGCCGGCCGAAGCCGTAAAGCACGTCATCCCCCGCGCCGCCCTCCAGCCGGTCCGCGCCGGCCGCGCCGATCAGCGTATCCTCCCCCACCCCGCCCAGGAGCGTGTCGTTGCCGCCCTGGCCGGCGAGGCGGTCGTCGCCCGCCCCCGCCCAGCAACCGGTCGGGGCCGGCGGTGCCGATCAGGACCAGAGGCGGGGGCGGCACCACCACCACCGGCGGGGGCGGCGGCTGCGGGATCGGCACCGGGTCGGGCATGTAGGGCGGCAGCAGCGGGCCGGGATTGGGATAGGGGTCCGGCTGGGACAGCGTGCCCAGCGGCAGGTGGTCGAGGTTCATCACGTCCCCGGGCGCCAGGTCCGATACAGAAATCGGGGTGGAATCGTGACTGATCAGGCGGATCTCCTCGCCGGCGAAGGTGATCAGCGCGCCGTCGGCGGTGGCGGTGATCGCCAGTTGCGACAGGTTGCGCAGATAGCCCAGGGCGGACAGGTCGAGCCGGTCCACCCCCGGCTCGAAATTGGCGATCACGTCGGTCGCGCCGTCTCGCGTCAGCACGAAGGTATTGGCGCCGGCCCCGCCCCAAAGCGTGTCGGCGCCGGCGCCGTCCATCAGGATGTCGTCCCCCGCGCCGGCGCGCAGCAGGTCGTCCCCGCCGCCGCCATCCAGCAGGTCGCCCGCTGCGCCGCCGGTCAGCGTGTCGTCCCCCGCGCCGCCGATCCGGGACGGGGCAAGCGGGCCGGGATCGACCGTCAGGTGGGTGATGCCCGCCTCGTCCTCGCCGCTGGCGAAGACATGGATCACCCCGCCCTCGACATGCAGCGCGATGGCGGTGATGTCGGCCAGCGCCATGGCCGCGTCGTCGGCGATCTGGCCCAGATGCAGCAGCCGTCCGCCGGGCAGCAGCTCCAGCAGGGACAGCCCGTCATCGCTGCCGCCCGCGACGATGAAGACGCGACCGTTCACCTCCACCGCCTCCAGCGCGGCCGCCCCCTCGAACCGGGTGAAAAGGCTGTCGATGACGTGATCGGTGGCGGCGAGATTGCCGTTGCCGTCCAGTTCCAGCACGCTGAGCGTGTCCGACCCGGCACCCGCGACCACCAGATAGGTGCGCCCGGCCAGCTCCACCGGCACCAGCGCGGAGGGGGCGCCAAGGCCCAGCCCCTCGGCCGCGCCGAGGCTGCCGCGTGGATCGAGCATGCCGTTCGGGCCGATCTCGTGCACGGTGACACGGTTTTCCACGACCGAGACGGCAACGAGGAAATGCCGCCCGCCGATTTCCAGCGCCTCGAGCGCGGTGATGTCGGCGGCCTGCGCGGCGCCGCCGGTGCCGGGAAACTGTGCCAACTCGGTCAGCGCGCCGGTCCCCTCGACGCGGTAGAGCACCAGCCCGTCATGGCCCAGAGTATGCGTCCGGTGTGACCGGGCGTTGACTTTTAGCGTTGGTGCCAGTGCCAGGGTGCGAGTTCGTCGATGCGGT
>CANNFA010000016.1 GCA_947503765.1 uncultured Paracoccaceae bacterium
CAAAATGTCCATTATCGAGAATGGACACTATCAGCCGCGGTCTCCCCACATCAGAGCGGTCAGACCGGACGCATACGGCCCAGATGGCTGACATAGGCGTATTGCGTCCCGTTCAGCGTGACGCTTTCCAGCGCGGCCACGGCGCCCAGGCCCGCGCCGCCGCCGGGCAGGGCGATCTGGGCGGCGGGGCCGAGCGTGCCGGCCCCCTCGACATCGAAGCAGGGCAGCGCGGCGCCACTGCGCCCCAGCGACACCAGCGCCGGCCCGCCATCCAGCGCGATCATCTCCAGCCGACCGGGCACCGGCGACGCCCCGCCCGCGGCGATCCCCCGGTCCAGCAGGTGCAGCCCGCCCCCCGACAGATCGAAGGCGCTGATCCCGCCGCTACCGGACAGCGCATAAAGTACCGGCCCCGCAGGCCCGGCATGAATGTCGAGATCGGTGATCCCGGTGATGTATCCCTGCGGACCCGCATCCAGCAGATCCTCGAAGCTGAAAAGCGCCACCCCGGCCACCCCCCGCGTTCCGGCGCCCCCACGCCTGACATACAGGCTGGGGCAGGGGGCTTAACGCCGGCTCACCGGATCATGGCCAAAGCGCGGCACTTGCCGAGAATGCATGGAAAAAGTGCGGAGAAAGCGACGGGGCTTTCGTGGAGGGTGGCGACCCCGGGAGGACTTGAACTATTCACCTAACTATTTGATTTTACTTGTGGCGGTTCCCCCATGGGGTAATAAAACCGGCCCGTTTAACATCAAAAGGTTGCCTTCCCGGTTCCCCCACGAAAACGGTAACGCCCAAGGATCCTGGTACCGGCCGCAAAAGAAAGCGACCCGGCAGGGCAAGGCCGCCGAAGGTCGTTCTCGCCTTTCGCTCAGAAGATGAAGTCGTGCTGGTCCAGATCGGCCAGAAGCACGTTCTGCAACGTCAGCGTGTTGCCAATCCCGTCGTCGATCACCACATCTGCGCCGATCTGACTCATACGCCCGCCCGAGGTCAGGACAGAATAATCGGCGACCGCCGACAGCCCGGACAGGTCGATCTTCTCGGCGTTGTTGGTGGCCTCGAAATCGAGGATCGTGTCGTTGCCGAACCCGTCCGAGAAGACGAAGATATCATTGCCCAGATAGCCCAGCAGGAGATCGTCATTCGCGCCGCCCGACAGGCTGTCATCGCCGAACCCGCCGTTCAGCGTGTCGCTGCCGCCGCCGCCCTGAATCGTGTCGTTGCCGAGGTTGCCGAAGAACGTGTCGCCGCCGATGAACCCGGACTGGGCATTGTCGATCAGCAGATCGTCGCCATCGCCGCCATAGACGGAATCGCGGCCGTTGCCGCCGTAAAGCATATCGTTGCCGATCCCGCCGCCGACGTAATCGCCCTGATTGCCGCCATAGATCACGTCGTTGTCGTTGGCACCGAACAGCTTGTCGAAGCCGTTGCCGCCATGCACCGTGTCGTTGCCGCCGCCGCCCAGGATCGTGTCGTCGCCGTCGCCGCCAAAGAAGTGATCGGCCCCGATCGCGCCGCCCTGGCCGTTATCCACGATCATGTCGTTACCGCCCTGGCCGTAGACCCAGTCGGAGCCGTTGCCGGGGAACAGCCGGTCGTCGCCATCGCCGCCCAGCAGCGTGTCGTTCTGGTTGAACCCGTAAAGGACGTCGTTGCCGGCCTCGCCGACCAGTCGGTCATGCCCCTCGCCGCCGACCACGGTGTCATCCCCGCCGCCGCCCAGGATCGTGTCGTTCCCGCCGCGGCCAAAAAGACGGTTGCCTGCATCGTTGCCGGTGATCGCGTCGGCGCCCGACCCGCCGGTGGCGTTCTCGATCACCACGCCGTCCGCGATGGTGAAGCCGCCGTGGATCCCGGTCACGTAGGACATGAACCCGCCGCCGCCGGCCGCGTAGTCCAGCGTGGCGGCGCGCAGGTCGATCGTGGCCGCGGCGCTGCCGTTATGCACGATCGTGTCGGTGCCGCCCGCGTCCCAGATCGCGGCGTAATGGGTGCCCGAGACGTTGGCGGTGGGCAGCACATAGGAATCGTCGCCGGTATTCTCGCCGGTATTGGCGCCGTACATCTGCTGCAGCACCGCGATGTCCAGTGCCATCAGCGTGCCCTGGAACCCGTAACCCTGCCCCGGCGGCAGCCCGTGCGGCGCCGTCTGCCAGCCGTCATTGTAGGACATGGTGGTCCAGACGCCCTGGTTCAGGTCGAAATCGCCCAGCGAGCCGAACGGGCCGGCCACGCCGTTCATGATCTCCGAGCCGCCGCCATTGTCATGCGGATGCGCCAGCCCCATGCCGTGGCCGATCTCGTGGATCAGCGTGACATAGCCGTAGCCGCCGACCGCGAGACCGTCGGTGCTCCAGCTCGGATCGGCGGCGTTGAACACGCCCCAGCCGTCGAGGTTGTAGCTCACGCCGCCCACGCTGATCGAGCCGCCGCCCACGCCCCAATAGCCGAGCGCGCTGGTCGCGTCGGTGGATTCGATCATCATGAAATCGGCCTGCGCGGGGTCGGTGACGACGTTGAAGGTCACGTTCGCCACGTCCGAGAAGTTCGAGAAGGCGGTCATCGCCTGGCCGATCTCGTAGCTGTCCCATCCGGTGGTGGTGTAGCTGTCGCCGGCCTCGTTCACACTCAGCCCGCCGGGCACGAAATAGACATTGATCGTGGAGGGCGCGGTGAAGCTCTGCCAGTCGATCGCGTCGAGCGGCGAATTGGTCGCCGGCGGGGGCGGGGGCGGCGGCGTGCCCGCGTCGGAGACCGAGAGCTGGTAGGAGCCGGTCTCCGAGAAAGACCAGGCCTCGGCCGAGATGTAATAGGTGCCGCTGGTGGTGGGGGTGAAGCTGATCAGCGCATTGCTGCCCGCCCCGCTATCGTCGTCGAAGGTGATGTAATTGCCCGACCCGTCATAGAGCTGCAGGTAGGGATCGGACAGGGTCACGCCGTCGAGCGCGATCTGGTAGGTTTCGCCCGCGACCAGATTGATCGCGACCCAGTCCCAGTCGGACCCCGCGCTGATCGTGCCGGAAAACGTGTCCCCTGGCTGCATCGTGTAGATCGTGCTGGTGTCCTGGGCGGCATCCACGCCTTCGGTGATCGCGGCGGAATTGACGCTGTCATTCGGGGCGGTCTCGCCGATCGGCAGAAGCGGCGACAGGTCGGCATTGAATGTCGGGTCGGTGAGGCGCATGAAAAAACTCCCAGATGGGCAGGCCGGATACGGCAGGAATGATCGGGGCGGAGCGAAATGGCGAAATGCCGCCGCATGCCCCTGCGAAAAGTATTAACGCAGCCCGGCCCGCCCTGCCAATCCTTCCCGGCAGGCCGGGCGGAAAAGGAGGCGCCATGACCGGAACGGAAGACAGCGGCCGGGACGGCCTGCCGCATGCGCGGGGGCGGCGCTTCGCCACGCTCGACGCCTATCTTGCCCATCTCGAGGAGTTGGGGAAGATCGGCCTGCCCTGGTACCGGCGGCTGGAGGACGGGCGCTACATGCGCATCCTGCGCGCCCCGCCCGGCACCCGGCCCGAGATCCTGACCCGCGCCGAACTGGCCGCGCGCTACGGCTTTCCCGGATAGGGCGGGGCAGGGCACGCGCGGCCCTCATCGCCTGCGGCGTGTCCCCCCGCGGTCTTTTCCGGCAAGATGGGCAAGATGGGAAGGCCCCGAACCGGCCCTTTCGCGCGCCTTCAGGCCCCATTCCGCCGATCTGTCCCCGTCCTGTGCACAAAACCGTTTACCCCGGCCCGCAAAAGATTATGCTGCGATGGCGAATTTGGTCGGGCCTCAAGGGCTTGCAGGGACGCAATTCGCACAGCGGGGGATTTTTTGAACCCCTGCACGGCTTTTCGCGTCCCACGGACGTTACATTTTTTTGATCTCGGGGACAGAACCGCCGCATGTCGATCCTGACGCTCGTCAAGAAAATGTCCCGCCCGCAGAAGCAGGTGATCATGCTGGGCGTGGATCTCGCGCTGATCCCGGCGGCGCTGCTGTTCACGCTCGGGGTGCAGAACGAGGGGCCGGTGCTGGCCGAGTTGCTGCGCGCCGGGCCCGTCCTGGGGATGCTGACGATCCTGGGCGCGGCGCTGTCGCTGGCGCTTGGCATCCCGCGGATCCAGCTCAAGGCATATGACCTGTCCGGCATCGGCCGTACCGCCCTGTTTTCCGGCTTTCTGGCGCTGGCCGCCTTCGTGCTGGGGCGGGTATCGGGGCTGGATTACGGGCTGGGGGTCTATATCGTCTTCTGCCTGGTCTATTTCCTGCTGTCGGCGGCGACGCGGATGTTCCTGCTGCAGGTGCTCCGGGCGATCTACCGCTCCGACCAGCCGCGCCGGCGGGTGCTGATCTACGGCGCCGGCACCACCGGGCTGCAGCTGGCCGCAGCTTTGCGCACCCACGAATCGATCGAGCCGGTCGCCTTCACCGACGACAACACCTCGATCCAGGGGCTGACCATCCTGGGCCTGCCGGTCTACAAGCCGTCGCACCTGCCCCAGATCATCCGCCGCCGCCGGATCGACCGGGTGCTGCTGGCGATGCCGTCGGTATCGCTGCCGAAACAGACCCAGATCCTGCGCCAGCTGGAAAGGCTGGGGGTCGAGGTGCAGGCACTGCCGTCCTTCGCGCAGCTGATCGGCGAGGAGGAACTGGTCGACAAGCTGGCGCCGATCCTGCCCGGCACGTTCCTGGGGCGCGACCAGCTCGACAAGCAGATCCGCGCCGCCGACTCGCATTATGCCGGCCGCTCGGTGCTGGTCTCCGGCGCCGGCGGCTCGATCGGCTCGGAGCTGTGCCGCCAGGCGCTGGCCTGCGCCCCGCGGCGCCTGGTGCTCTACGAGCTTTCCGAACTGGCGCTCTACAACATCGAGATGGAGCTGCGCCTTCTGGCCGAGGACAGCGGCACCGGGACCGAGATCGTCACCGTGCTGGGCTCGGTCACCGATGCGCGGCTGGCGCGCAAGGTGATGGCCGAATGCGAGATCGACGTGGTGCTGCATGCCGCCGCCTACAAGCATGTGCCGCTGGTCGAGGCAAACCCGCTTGCCGGGCTGGCCAACAATGTGCTGGGCACCGCCACGCTGGCGCGCGCCGCGCTCGAGGCGGGGGTGGAAAGGTTCGTGCTGGTCTCCTCGGACAAGGCGGTGCGGCCGACCAACGTGATGGGCGCGTCCAAGCGGCTGGCCGAGATGGTGGTGCAGGATCTCGCCGCGCGCGCGGGCGGCACGGTCTTTGCCATGGTGCGGTTCGGCAACGTGCTGGGCTCGTCCGGCTCCGTCATCCCGCTCTTCCAGGACCAGATCGCCCGCGGCGGCCCCGTCACGCTGACCGATCCGCGGGTGACGCGCTATTTCATGACCGTGCAGGAGGCGGTGGGCCTGGTGCTGCAGGCCGGCGGCTTTGCCAAGGGCGGCGAGGTCTTCGTGCTCGACATGGGAGAGCCGGTGCCGATCGCCAAGCTGGCGCGCCAAATGATCGAGGCGTCGGGCTACACGGTGCGCGACGCGCGCAATCCCGACGGCGACATCGAGATCCGCGTGACCGGCCTGCGCCCCGGCGAGAAGCTCTACGAGGAGCTGCTGATCGGCGAGGGGTTCCTGACCACGGCGCATGAAAAGATCTTCGCCGCCCGCGAGGCGCACCTGTCGGAGATCGAGATCGCCAGCGCCCTGCGCGCCCTGCGCGCCGCCGTCGCCACCGCCGACGACGATGCCGCCCGCGCGGTGATCGCCCGCTGGGTCGAAGGCTATGCCGAGGCCGTGGCGGCCGGCGAAAACGGCTGACGCGGCGCCGTCAGATGTCCGGCTGCAGCGGGCCCGCCACGACGACGCGGCACCCCGCCCCGTCCAGCGCGGCGGCGATGGCCGGCGGCGGCGGCGCGTCGGTCACCAGAAGCGTCGCCGCCCCGAGCTCGGACACCCGGACCAGCGAAAGACGTTCGAACTTGTTCGAATCGCACAGGATCACGACAGTCGACGCCCGCTCCATGAAGACACGCTTCATTTCCGTTTCCTCGAGCGAGTAGTCGTAGAACCCGTCCTCCGTCAGGCCGGACACCCCGATGAACGCGATATCGAGCCAGAACTGGCGCAGCTGGTCGATGCCGATCGAGCCGTGAACGGAATATTCGCCCGGCCGGATCTGCCCGCCCGGCACATAGACCTGGTGCAGGCTCTCGCTCAGCACCATCGCGGCGCGCAGGTTGTTGGTGAAGATCTTCAGATCAGAGCCGCCGGTCAGCCTGCGCGCAAGCTCCAGCGTCGTCGTCCCGGCATCTATGCCCACCGTCTGGAACGGCCGCGGCAGCGCCGCCGCCTCGGCCGCGATGGCACCCTTCGCCGCCGCGCCCTTCCTGGCGCGGGCATCGAAGGCCGGCTCGTCCGCGTCGAAGGACATGCCCTGCTTTCCGGGGGCAAGCGCGCCGCCATGGGTGCGCACCGCAAGGTCCATCTCCTCCAGCCGCGCGAGATCGCGGCGCACCGTCATGTCGGAGACCCCGAGATCCTTCGCGATGGCGGTGACAGAGACGAACCCGTGCTCGGCCAGCATCCGCCGGACCGTCTCGAGGCGCAGGCCGGCCGGCGGGCGTCCCCCGGCCGCGTCGGGCGCTGGCTTGCGACTCGCGGTATCGGCCAAGGTGGCACCTCCACTTCGAACAAAGTCGAACATTAAAGGACTATATCGCACAGAAAATTCTTGCCGATGTGCGAAACCGAACATAACGTACCCCGATGCCGGGGCAAGCGACATCTGCCGGCGATCCGGACGTTATGGGGAAAACCGCATGAGCGACACGGCAAAGACCGGATCCGGCACGAAGACCGGGGCGGCGGCGATGCAGGCGGATTGTCCGGCACGAATGACACCCGCCGGGGCATCCCCGGCGGACAGGTGAAACGCGGCACCTCTCAGGCCGCCGGGCGGCGCTGCACCGCGCCATGAACGTCCAACCCGTAACCCGATGATGCAGATGGGGCCGCCACCCGACCGGGCGGCCAACGAGCATACGAACCCAAGAGGGATATCATGAACTGGATCAAAGACACCTTCCACACGAAGCGCCCGGTGATCGGGATGCTGCACCTCAAGGCCCTGCCGGGCGATCCGGACTACGACGCGGCCGCCGGCATGAAGGACGTGATCGAGCATGCCCGTCATGACCTGGCGGGGCTTCAGCAGGGCGGTGTCGACGCCGTGATGATCTCGAACGAGTTCAGCCTGCCCTACCTGACGAAGACCGAGCCGATCACCGCGATCACGATGGCGCGGATCATCGGACAGCTGCTGCCCGAGATCGACCGACCCTTCGGCGTGAACGTGCTGTGGGATGCCGTCGCCTCCATCGACCTTGCCGCAGCGACCGGGGCGTCCTTCGTCCGGGAGATCTTTACCGGTGTCTATTCCAGCGATTTCGGCCTGTGGAATACCGATGTGGGCGCAACGACGCGGCACCGCGTGCGGGTGGGGGCAAGCGGGGTGCGGCTGCTGTTCAACATCGTGCCCGAAGCGGCCTCCTATATCGGCAACCGCGCGCTGAACGACATCGTCAGGTCCACGGTGTTCGACGCGCGGCCCGATGCGCTGTGCGTCTCCGGGCTGACCGCCGGCACGCCGACCGACACATCGGTGCTGAAGGTCGCGAAGGACGCCGCGCCGAACACGGCGATCTTCGTCAACACGGGCGTGCGCGACACCAACGTGGTCGAACAGCTGTCGATCGCCGACGGCGCGGTCGTGGGCACGTTCTTCAAGGAAGACGGCGTGTTCGAGAACCCGGTCGATCCCGAACGGGTCAAGCGCCTGATGGATATCGTCAAGGAACACCGCGCGGGCGCGTGACGCCGGAGCCTGGAAGGACGCCAGGGACATCTTCAAGGGCGGCAGTCCGGAGCCGCCCTTGAAAGCCCCGCGCACGTACCGATCCTGCTGCTGCGGGCCCGGTTGATTACATAACATGTCTTACCGGGGCCAACTCATGCTGCCGCAAAGCTAGAAATTTCACCTACTCCAATTCAGGAATGTCACTCCCCTGCCGGAACAAACCGGAAATGTGTGGCAGGCTGTGTGGCAGGCGGATGCGTGACGAAAGTGGCACCTCATAACCAATTGAATTCATGTAGGGAAAAATTCCAACTGGTTGGGCGTACACGGATTTGCAATCCGGTGCATAACCCGCCGGCCGGGACTGCCGCGCGACGCCGAAAACCGGTGCCTCCCCCTGGCGGCGCGCGGCCGGCGCGCGCCGGTTCCCGGCGTCGAAACCGGCTACGGGAACGTCCTGTCATGACGCCTGCCCTTCGCGCCCGGGCGATCTGCCCCCTTCACCCCGCCAGGGCGTCGACGGCGTCCCTGACCTGCTGCATCTCGGCCTCGGACAGCGGCATGACCGGCTTGCGGCACAGCCCCGCGGGGCGGCCGGTCAGGTCGCTGGCGGCCTTGGCGACCGGGTTGAAGGGCAGCGTCCAGAGCAGCCGGCTGATCGGGCGCAGCCGCTCCCACAGCGCCAGCGCCTCGGTCATCCGGCCGGCGCGCCCATGCTCCCAGAGCGCGACGATCTCGGCCGGCGCGGCATTGCCCGAGCCGGAGAACAGCCCCGCCGCCCCGGCGAGGATGTTGAACAGGTTGAGGTAGTCGCACCCCCCGAAGACCCGCGCCCCCTGCCCGGCCAGCGCCTCGATCCGGCCCGCATCGCCGGTGCTGTCCTTGATGTAGTCCACCCCCTCGATCCGCGAGAGCCGCGCGAACACCTCGGGGGTGATGTCGAACTGGGTGAAGACCGGGATGTTGTAGGCCATGATCGGCGTCTTCACCGCGCCGGCCACCTGTTCGTAATGCCAGCGCACCCCGTCCTCGCCCGGCCCCTCGAAATAGGGCGGCAGCACCAGCAGCGCGTCGGCGCCGGCGCCCTCGGCATGTTTCGCGTTCTCGATCGCATCCTCGGTGCGGATCGCCGAGGTCTGCACGATCAGCTTCGCGCGCCCGTCGATGCGCCTGGCCGCAAGCTCGGCGATGCGCCGTTTCTCGGGCTCGGACAGGAAGGGAAACTCGCCGGTGCCGCCGTTGACGGCGACGATGTGCACGCCGGCCTCCACCAGCGAATCGATATTGGCCTCGAGCCCCGCCTCGTCCAGCGCGGCCCCGTCCTCCTTGAACGGCGTGCAGATCGGCACGCAGACCCCTTCGAGCTTGTCCATGATCCCCTCCCTCAATCCTGTCGGTGTCTCGTATCTGTTCCGCCCCGACACAACCCTGTCGCGCCCGCTTTGGAAAGCCCCGATTTTCGCGCCTGTTTCCGGGCATGTTTGCGCCCCGGCGCCGATTGAACCCCACCGTACTTTTATCTACACCGAAGCGACCGAAATTCGGGAAACCTCCAGCATGACCAAGATTGTCTATGTCGGGATGAGCGCCGATCTGGTGCATCCGGGCCATATCAACATCATCCGCCGCGCCGCCGAGCTGGGCGAGGTGACGATCGGGCTTCTGACCGACCGCGCCATCGCCAGCTACAAGCGGATGCCGGTCATGGCCTGGGAGCAGCGCGCCGAGGTGGCCGGGCAGATCAAGGGTGTCGTCCGCGTGGTGCCGCAGGACACGCTCGATTATGTGCCGAACCTGCGCAAGTATCGCCCCGACATCGTGGTGCATGGCGATGACTGGCGCGAAGGCGTGCAGGCCCGCACCCGGCAGGCGGTGATCGATGCGCTGGCCGAATGGGGCGGCGAGCTGGTCGAGGTGCCCTACACGCAGGGCATCTCCTCGACGCAGCTGCACGAGGCGATGCGCGAGATCGGCACCACCCCCGACATCCGCCGCGGCAGCCTGCGCCGGATGCTGAACGCCAAGCCGGTCGTGCGGTTTCTGGATCTCCACAACGCGCTGTCGGGGCTGATCATCGAGAAGGCGGGCATCGACACGCCGCAGGGGCGGCGCGAATTCGACGGCATGTGGGCCTCGTCGCTGACCGATTCCACCGCCAAGGGCAAGCCCGACACCGAGGCGGTGGACACCACCGCGCGCACCACCACGCTCAACGAGGTGCTCGAGGTGACGACCAAGCCGATCATCTATGACGGCGATACCGGCGGCAAGCCCGAGCATTTCCAGTTCACCGTGCGCACGCTGGAGCGGCTGGGCGTCTCGGCGGTGATCATCGAGGACAAGACCGGGCTGAAGAAGAACTCGCTGTTCGGCACCGAAGTCGAACAGACCCAGGACAGCATCGAGGCGTTCTCCGACAAGATCCGCCAGGGCAAGCTGGCCCAGCAGACCGACGATTTCATGATCATCGCCCGGCTCGAAAGCCTGATCCTGGGCAAGGGCGTCGATCACGCCATGGAGCGCGCCGAGGCGTTCATCGCCGCCGGCGCCGACGGGATCATGATCCATTCGCGCGACAAGTCCCCGGACGAGGTGTTCGAGTTCTGCGACCGCTATGCGCGGCTGGAGCACCGCAAGCCGCTGGTCGCCGTGCCGTCGAGCTACAACACCGTGACCGAGGACGAGCTGGCCGCGCGCGGCGTCAACATCGTGATCTACGCCAATCAGCTCTTGCGTTCGGCCTATCCGGCGATGCTGGAAACCGCGCTGTCGATCCTCGAACACCAGCGGTCGGCGGAATGCGACGCGCGGATGATGCCGATCAAGGAGATCCTCGAGCTGATCCCGGGGACGAAATGAGCGTCTCTCCGCAAGCCTTCTTTCGGGCGCTGGAAGCCGAGGGCGTGGATTTCCTGGCCGGGGTGCCGGATTCGCTGCTCAAGGAATTCTGCGCCTATGTCGATGCGGCGCTGCCGGCGGAGAACCATGTGATCGCCGCGAACGAGGGCGCGGCGGTCGGGCTGGCCGCCGGGCACCACCTGGCGACCGGGCGGGTGCCGCTGGTCTACATGCAGAATTCCGGGCTGGGCAATGCCGTCAACCCGCTGCTGTCGCTGGCCGATGCCGAGGTCTACGGGCTGCCCATGGTGGTGATGGTCGGCTGGCGCGGCGCGCCGGGCACGCCGGACGAGCCGCAGCACGTCAAGCAGGGCCGGGTGACGCCCGCGCTGCTGGAGGCGATGGAATATCCCTGGCGGGAACTGGACGGCGACGAGGATGCCGCGCTGGAGGCGGCCCGCTGGGCGGTGCGCACCGCGCGGGACCGCTCGGCGCCGGTGGTGCTGCTGGTGCGCAAGGGCGCGTTCGGCAAGGCCGAGAAGAAACGCGCCGCGCCGGACGTGCCGGACGCCCGCATGGCCCGCGAGGCGGCGATCGCGCTGGTCACCGGCGCGCTGCCCGAAGGCGCGACCGTCGTCGCCACCACCGGCATGATCTCGCGCGAGCTTTACGAGCAGCGCGGCGCGCGAGGAGAGGACCGCGCGAGCGATTTCCTGACCGTCGGCTCGATGGGCCACGCTTCGCAGATCGCGCTCGGCATCGCCCGCGCGCGCCCCGCAGCGCAGGTGGTCTGCCTCGACGGCGACGGTGCGGTGCTGATGCATATGGGCGGGCTGGCCACGATCGGCGCGTCCGAAACCGGCGACCTGCTGCACATCGTGCTGAACAACGGCGCCCATGACAGCGTCGGCGGACAGCCCACGGCGGCGTTCCACACGGCGCTGGCCGGGGTGGCGCGGGCCTGCGGCTACGGCGCGGTGGAAGGCCCGGTCGAGACGGAAGACGACATCCGCACCGCCGTGGAGCGGCTGGCACAGCAGCCCGGCCGACGGTTCCTGGAGATCCGGGTGCGCCCCGGCGCCCGCGCCGATCTCGGCCGGCCGAAGGAGACCCCGGCCGAGAACAAGGCGCGCTTCACCGCCCGGCTCAGGGGCTGAGCGGGGTGGCGGGCTGGGCCTTTCACAACCCGGTGCGCGTGCATTTCGGCGCCGGGTCGCGGGCGCGGCTGGCGGACATGCTCGCCGGGCGCGCGGTTCTGGCCGTCACCACCGCCCGCGGCCGCCGGCAGATGGAGGGCGACGCCCCCCTCTCCGCGGCGCTGTCCGGGGCGGGGCGCGTGACCTGGCATGACGGGGTCGCGCCCAATCCGGGCCTGTCAGAGACGCAAGAAGCCATCGACCGGCTGGCCGGGCAGTCGTTCGACACCGTGCTGGCCTTCGGCGGCGGCTCTGCCATGGATGCCGCCAAGGCGCTGGCGGCGGCGCTGCCAGAGACGGCCGCCGAGCGCCGGCTGGACCGGCTCATCGCCGATCCGCGCCGGATCGGTGCCGCGCTGCCGATCCTGGCGCTGCCCACCACGTCCGGCACGGGGGCCGAGGTGACGCCCTTCGCCACGATCTGGGACCACGCGGCCAAACAGAAACTGTCGCTGGCCAGCCCGAAGCTGTTCCCCCGCATGGCCCTCGTCGATCCCGATCTGACCTGGGGCCTGCCGCGCGATCCGACGCTGTCGACCGGGCTGGATGCGCTCAACCAGGCGTTCGAATCTGTCTGGAACCGCAACCGCTCGGGCGTGACGCTGGGGTTTGCGGGGCGCGCCATCGGGCTGGCCTTCGAGGCACTGCCGCGCCTCGCCGCCGATCTCGGGGACCGGAACGCGCGCGCCGGCATCGCCGAGGCGGCGCTGCTGGCGGGCCTTGCCATCAGCCAGACCCGCACCGCGATCTGCCACGCCATGTCCTACCCGCTGACCGCGCATTTCGGGCTGCCGCACGGCTGGGCCTGCGCCGCCACCATGGCCGCCGCCGCGCGCCTGGTGCTGGAGGGCGCGCCCGCCGCGCTGGAGGAGGTGGCCCCGCTCGCCGGCCATGACAGCGCCGCCGCGCTGGTGGACAGGCTGGAGCACCTGCTGGACGATCTGGGCGTCGCACACCATGCCGCCGCCGTCCTCCCCGAGCCCGCCGCCGCGCGCGCCCTCGCCCCGCAGATGTGCGTCCCCGGCCACAGCGACAATTTCGTGCTGAAGACAGACGCCGCCCGGATCGCGGACATCCTGCGCGCCTCGCTGGGCTGAATGCCCGCGCGCCGGCGGCCGGCGCAATCCCCCGGATCGGCCGTTTTTCGCCCCGCCGCCGCAGATTTCATGTGTCATGGCCGGGCGGATACGATACAGTCCCCCCACGGTTGTGAGCATGAGAAGGAGCCAAGCCCCGCCGCCGCGCCCGATCCTGTCCTTATTGCGCCCCATTTACCCGGTTTGCACAGGTTCGACGCGGTGATAAGCTTGACATGGAAATGAAACCGCTGGTACCGACATATTCAGTCTGCGCGCGCACCCTCGTGCTGCATATCCGGCGCTGCACACCCGAGATAGACACATACCCCTGAGACAGGAGACTCATCCAGATGGCCAACGCAACACTCACCACAGACGGCATTAACGACTTCACCCTGACCGGCACGTCTGCGGACGATACGATCACCCTCGATACGACGACGACCGGCGCAGAGACTCACACAGTCAATACTGGTCTCGGCAGCGACACCATCGTCTTCGACGGCGTCCTCGGCACAACCCCCGGCGCAGGCGTATTCGACTCCACGCTGACGGCTTTTCAATTCGACGGAGGCAGTGACACGTTCGATTTCATCGGCGCAGAGACCTTCCAGTTCGAGAACGGGACCGTCACCTCGTCTGCATCCGCACAATTGCTGGCGGGCGCGATCAACGGTGAGGTCGATGCTATTAGCGGCCCTGGTAAAGATTTCAATTTCGACCTTTCCACGCTTCTCGACTGGAATGGCAGCACCGCGGCGGACAATGCCGGATGGACCATCGAGTCGATCAATGGGCAAACCTCGTCGTCCGGCGTGACTTTCCTGGCGACCGACGGGTCCATGCTGCAGGGAACGATCCTTGTCGGTGGCAGCAATGACGACATCACCTTCGACCCGACCGACACCTTCCAGTCCAGCATCGGCATCGGCAATACCGAAACCGTCTCCATCGACACCGTTCTGACCGATGGAACCGACACGTTCGATCAGACCCTGACCGTCGATGTTGTCGGCGTGCCGACGCCGCTCGGCGATACCTATGACGGCACCGGCGCTGACGCGGGCGTCAACCTTAATTTCCTGGCCGGCGACGATTTCGCGGTCCTGACCCCGTTCGACGACACCATCGACGGCGGAGCGGGCAATGACACGATCTATGCCGGCAGCGCCGACATGGGTGACGATAGCATTGCCGGCAGCGGCGGCGACGACCTGATCGGCGGTGGCGGCGGAGACGACACCCTGGACGGCGGCGCCGGCAACGACACCCTGTTCGGCGGCGCCGGCGATGACTCGATCGACGGCGGCAATGGCGACAACACGATCTATGGCGGCACCGGCGACGATACCATCAATGTCAGCGGCAACGGTGACAACGCGGTCTATATGGGCGAGGGCGCTGATACCGTCACCCTGACCAATGGCGACGACACCGTCTATGGCGGCACCGACGATATGGGTGACGACAATGTCACCACCGGGAACGGCGACAACACTGTCTTCACCGGCGGCGGAGATGACACCGTGACCGGCGGCAACGGCGATGACGAGATCGGCCTTGGCGCCGGTAACGACTCTGTCGATGCCGGGGGTGGCGCCGACACCGTTTATGGCGGAGCTGGCGATGACACCATTGACGGTGAAGGCGGCGACGACATGATCTATGGCGGCACCGGCGATGACGACCTGACTGGCGGCAACGGCAACGACACCTTCGTCTTCGTCGAAGGCGACGGCGATGACACGATCACCGATTTCAACGCCGCCGGGACCGACCAGATCGACCTCAGCGATCTGGGCCTGTCGGGGATCGGCGACCTGGAAATCATCGAGGTCTCTGGCAATCCGGGCGGTGACTACACTGTCATCTCCTACGGCGATTCCGGCGACACGATCACGCTGACCGGCGTCTCTTCGGTCACCGACAGCGACTTCATCTTCTGAAGCCGCACGCAAGACGACAGGAAAGGGGCCCTGCGGGGCCCCTTTTGCTTGGCGGTTGCCGAACGCCGCACAGAACAGGGCGCACGATGTCCGATATCCCCGTTTCCGGCCCCTGCCCCCGGCCCGACCAAACGCTGTTCCTCGTCACCTACGGGCGGTCCGGCTCGACCCTCTTGCAGAACATGATCAACGCGCTGCCCGGCCATGTGCTGCGCGGCGAGAATGCCAATATCCTCGCGCCGCTGGTGCGGGCCTGGCACGATCAGCGGCAATTCCACCCCGAACAGATCGCCCGGATGCGCAAGGTCGGCCTGCCCTCGCGGCCGCACCAGCCGTGGTTCGGCTATGAAGGGATCGACATCGACCGGCTGGGCCGGCACCTGGCCGATGTGGTCCTGCGCGACGTGCTGCGCCCCGGCCCCGACACCCGCCTCGCCGGCTTCAAGGAAATCCGCTGGCACGAGGATCCGGCTTTGTTCACGCCGATGCTGGATTTCCTGCGCCGCTACATGCCGGCCGCGCGGTTCGTGTTCAACACGCGCGCCCATGATCAGGTCTGCCGCTCCGGCTGGTGGGCGAGCATGGACCCGGCGGATGTCACCGCCGAGCTTCAGGCGGCAGAGACGCTCTATGCCGGCTGGCAGGCCGCCCATCCGGGCATCTGCCTGGCCATGCATTATAACGACTATGCCCGGGATCCGGATGCCTGGCGGCCGCTGTTCGACTTTCTGGACATGCCGTTCGACGCCGCCCTGGTGCGGTCGGTCCTGGACCGCAAGCTGACACATCTGCAGCCGCGCTGATCCCGGCTCAGGACGGCATGTCGCGGCCCGCGCGTCGGCGCCGGAATTCCCTGGTGGTCAGCCCCGGCAATGCCAGCAATTCGGTGCGAGAGGACAGCTCGAGCAGCTCGATCTGCCGCGCATAGGCCGCATGCCCGACGCAGACATCCTCCAGCCCGACCGCGCGCATGGCAAAGAACGCCTTCATCGACAGGTACATGTAGGCGCAGGCCGCCAGCCCCTCCCGGCCCAGCACATAACCGTAGCCACCTGCCGCATAGTCGCGCGGCAGCGGGTATTGATACCCCCGGCGATCGACCACCGGATCGGCACATTTTCCGGTATGCCAGCCGTGCCACTGGTCTTCGTGCAGTGCCTGACCGACCCGCCGCCCGGCATAGCCGGCCTGTGCCTGTGTCACCTGGTCAAGGCAACTCTCGAACAGGTGCGGATCGTCCAGCAGGATGTTGTCATCAATCTTCACCAGCAATTCCGGTTCCGTGAGCAGGTCGAACAGCAAGTAGGCGTAGAACAGTTTGCGATGCAGATTTTCGTAATCGTCCGGCACCGGCACACGCAGGATGCGCCCGTCATAGTCCAGCTCCAGGGGCGTTTCGTCTTCATCGAGAAAGCCGGCCTGCCCGAGCAGGATGACATGGTGGTAGCGGTCGTCGAGCGGCGCGAAGGATGCGACCGTCTCCTGCGTATCGGCAAGGCGCGGCACACAACTGGTATGCAGAACGACCCTCTTTCTCGCACTGTCCGCCGTAAGACGCGCGGCAGCCACTCCGAAGGCCGTTCTCAGAGTCGCGGCCAGGAAGTCATGAACATGATGATTGCGCGGAAACAGCGAATAGGCATCGCGCAGCGCGGAAAACCCGGCGCACTGATCCCGTGCCGTCGGGTGATCGGTTGCCCTTTGCAGTTCGTCGAGATGGGTCTCTGCGCTGTTTAGGGCAAATTTCAGATTATAATACATCGGTCTGAAAATTCTGTCTTTCTCATTTACCTTGGTCAGTCGGCTCGCCAATTGATGACTGAAATCTTTTGCAAGGTCCGTGCTGCTCTTCATCATTTCTGTTCGCGCGGCCGCGAATTCACGCTTTCTTTCCCGCGCGGAAAAACCGGAAATAAATTGTACGACACGTCGATCCCGGAACAGCTGTTCCGTATGCAAGCCTATGGTCACATCTTCGGGTGTCCGGCACAGCCCGGCCCAGAAACGCTCCACGGCTCCGGTCTGCATGTCCTCATAATGCTGACGCCAGGTTGCGCCAGCTCCGATGGGCAAATCCTGATTTCGTGCGTAGGCCGCACCCCCAAGGCGAATCTTCTCCTTGTAGCTCTCCAGAGAACGATAGGGGTAGTGCAGGATGCAAAGATCCCCGCCCGCTTTTTTCAGGTGTCCGGCTACCCCCTCGACCCCGTGATTCCCCTGCGCCACCGTGACGGTCTCGCTGGCACGGTGCAGGACCTTTCCCGGTAGCGATCCGCCCAGAGAGTTCCGGCTATGGCATTCAAAGGCATCCGAAAACGCCGGATGGCTCCTGCCGTCCGCACTTGCGCCATGCTCGCAGGTCACCACGGCATTGTGCCGCAACACAGACAGAACACCGATCTCCTCGGGTAAGGCGGCCAGGCAGCTTTTCAGACTCTCCGCCTGCGGAACCCAGAATTCATCGGCATCGCTGTTGATGACCCAGTCAGCCCCATGATGCGTTGCCGCGTGCCGGGCCATCCCGGTGACCCACTTGCCCTGATCGTAATTGTCTTCGGGCTGGACCAGGTACTCGATATCGATCTGTCGGGAAAGCGTCTTCACGATCCCGGGCGTTCCGTCGGTGGACAGGTTGTCCATCACGATGAAATTGTCCACGCCCATCGCATGGTGGAAGCGGATATTCTCGGCCAGGAGATCTTCTTCGTTCCGCACGAGCAGCGTCATCGTGATCTTGAGGTCGAGCGGCATCTGGGTAGCTCCATTACGGTATATCAACATCGGATAAATCCACCACGACCCGCCCGGTGAAACCTCCGAAAGCCGATGCTCCACTCGCAATTGGCACGGGATTCTGCAAGTGTCGGAGGCAAAACCGCAAGAGTGCGCCGCTACGGTTGCACGGCCGGTTCGAGCCGGTTCAGTTCGTCTATAGCTTGCCGGGCGATCCCGATCACAGCGTCTAACGCCGCCCGATTGCCGCCTTTCGCGAAAGCTGCGGCAAGGAGGAAATCACATCGAAATCCCGATCTGTCGGTGGATCGGTCGGGTTCTCTTTCCCTCGGCCAAGTCGAACCCGCTGCCGATATCCACTGCCACCCCTCCGCGGCTCTTGATAACCGAACAGTAAATCTCCGACCATGGGCCGGCGCCGACAAGGCACAAGGTACCTTCCAGATCCATCGGAAGCCTCTGTTCGACATCGTACAGGAAACGGGGCCCATCCTCTTCCTTGGCCGTCGCTCCCGAGACCTCGACAATGAGGGACCAATCCGGCTTGATCCGCTCGATGAGAGCCCGGGCGCCCTCCTCGCGGTTCGTCAGCAGGATCAGTCTCTCCACGGCCCCCTCGAACAGGTCGAGGTTCTCGATGAAGCCGAAATACAGGTGGGCCGAGGCCACGATCTTGTCGCGAAAGACCCCGCGTTCCGCCATGCGCGCCAGGTAATCTATGCTCTTCCAGTATCCGGAAAAGCCGCGGGGATCGCCGCGCAGCCGTTTGCGGACATCCTGTGCCTGCCCGTCCGATCCTGCTGGTGCCGGAGAGCGCGCCCGCCCCCCGGCCCCGAACATGCCGCGAAACGACGCCAGGCCGCGCACACCGACGATGTCCGCTTCGCAAACCGCGGCATAGATAAGTCGCTTGATCGCGAACAGGGAAACGTCGTCCGGGCGAAACGTCTGCGCCTGCATGTCGATTATCTGCTTGGCAAGTTGGAAATCCAGATCCCTGTCACCCGGATACTCGCAGAACGTAAGAAGGTTTCCTTCTCCGTCGCCAATACGCACAACGGAAAACGGCATCTTCTTTTTCAGGGCATCCAGTATCAGATACTGCACATCGCGCGAAACGGCTTCGGGCATGACCTTTGCGCCATTTTTCAAATAAAGATTGAAAATATCTTCAGGAGAGTACCTCTCAATACAGGTCTCTATAAAATAAATTAGTGAGTTTTCACTTTCCTGGGATATTTTTATATTATTCATATCTCACCATACCAAGTCATATTCTAAATTACGCGATGATTCAAAATTTCCTTTATTATAGTAAAAATTTTGCCGATGATTGCTCCCCTCATCGAGACGCAATCTCGATGGCTTCCACTTCAGTTTCCGTCTTTTCCGGAAAAGGCGGATTTTCTTCCCCGTACCTGAAGAGCCCGTCGTGAAAGTTTCACCTCACCATTCTGAGCATAAAGTGTTGCCGGGGCCGGGCTATGGCGTTTCTCGGCAACCACAATGGAATCGTAGAAACGTACCGAATTCAGTTCTTTCGCGATTTCATCGAATGGAAACAACGCGTCCTGATCCGTGTACCAACTGTGCATCCGATCCACGAGCCGTTTCGAATACTCGATGAAGCTCGCCTCGTTGCGATAGCCTCCGCCAAATCCGGGCCAATACGACGTATGGCAATCCTCGACGGCGTAGAGACCGCCATCTTTCAAAGCCGGCCAAAGGGTTTCGAAGCTCTTGATCTGGTGCGCGCAGATATGGCTGCCGTCATCGAGGATGACATCGAAAGGTCCGTAGGCTTCGATCAGACCGGCCAGGAACTCCGGATCGGCCTGGTTTCCGATCTCGACATTTGCTCGACCGTCCGAGAACTTCCGGCATTCCGGATCGATATCCACGAATGTCAAAAGAGATTTTTCCGAAAAGAATTCACTCCACATCGGAATAGAGCCACCACGAAATATACCTATCTCTAAGAAAGAGATATCTCTTTTTCGAAAATGGCTTAATTCTCTATTGTAAATTCCGAAATAATGTTGCCATTTTGTTAGCAATCTATCGTCTGTTCTCTTTAGATACTCCGAGAAAAAATTACTCATTTTCCGCTCTTTTTCCTCTTTCCCAAATAAACGATCGCACAGAATCCCTCATGTTTCATGCGATCAGATTTAAGGCCGGTCCTTCAGGTGCGCGCGCTGGAAAAAGACATGCGATTTTACTCTTTTCGGGTCGGCTCGGTCAACTTTCGCGGAATGCCTTGGCGAAGTAGTCGGTCAGGGGCTGGAGCAGGTAGTCGAGCGGCGAGCGGTCGGCGGTGCGGATGAAGGCATCGACCGGCATTCCGGGGATCAGCGTCAGGTCCGGCGGCAGCCGGTCGAGTTCCGCCTCCGGGATCTGGATCTCCGCCCGGTAGAAGCTGCGCCCGGCCTGTTCGTCCACGAAGGCATCGGCCGAGATCTTCACGACCTGCCCGGTCAGTTCCGGCGTCGTGCGGCTGCTGAAGGCGGAAAAGCGCAGGATCACGTCCTGGTCCAGAACGACCTCGTCGATGTCGGTGGGGGCAACCTTCACCGCGATCACCAGCGGCCGGTCCTGCGGGATCAGATACATCACCGGATCGGCCGGACGGATCACCGAGCGGGGGGTGAACACCGTCTTGCCGTAGACGATGCCCGAGACCGGTGCACGGATGTCCAGCCGGGACAGCCGTTCGATCAGTGACCGGCGCTGTTCGGCGAGCTCCAGTTCGCGGTAGCGCAGATCGCGCAATTCGGTGATCGCCTGCTCACGCCGGCTGGTCGACAGTTTCAGGAT
>CANNFA010000017.1 GCA_947503765.1 uncultured Paracoccaceae bacterium
AAAATGTCCATTATCGAGAATGGACACTATCAGCCGCGGTCTCCCCACATCAGAGCGGTCAGACCGGACGCATACATTTGGGCGGTGCCACTGACAAGAGATATGTGGTCGAAACCTCGCCACAGATGGTCCAACGCTGCCTACTCATGACCACCGACCCCGGCGACCTCGTGCTCGATCCCACCTGCGGCTCCGGCACCACCGCCCACGTGGCCGAGCAATGGGGTCGGCGCTGGATCACCATCGACACTTCCCGCGTGGCGCTGGCACTGGCCCGCGCGCGGATCATGGGCGCGAAATACCCCTGGTATCTGCTTAAGGACTCCGAGGCCGGGCAGAAGAAGGAGGCCGAGGTCACACGGCGAAGCCCCTCGACCGCCGACACCTATAACGACATCCGCCACGGCTTCGTCTACCAGCGCGTGCCCCACATCACGCTGAAAAGCATCGCCAACAACACCGAGATCGACGAGATCTGGGCGCAAAAGCAACCCGCCGTCGACGCCGCCCGCGCCGCCCTCAACGCCGC
Organism: uncultured Paracoccaceae bacterium; assembly: GCA_947503765.1. Classification (GTDB taxonomy): domain Bacteria; phylum Pseudomonadota; class Alphaproteobacteria; order Rhodobacterales; family Rhodobacteraceae; genus Psychromarinibacter. The sequence goes on from CANNFA010000017.1 coordinate 530, forward strand.
CCTCAAGGACCATCCCGCCCCCTTCGAGGTCCAGACCGGCGGGCGCAAGGGCGACAAGATCGACTTCACCGCGACAGGCGAGGTCGAATTGCCCAGTGGCGAGCCGGCCCCCAACGGCGGCTTCATGGAATGGGAAATCCCGCGCGAGGCACCGGGCGATTGGCCCGATGCCGCCCGAACCGCGCTGGCCGAGTTCTGGAAGGCCCGCATTGCCCGGCAGAGCGAAATCGACGCCTCCATCGCCGCCAAGGCCGATCACGAATTCCTCTACGACAAGCCCTATGAGGACCGCAAACGCGTCCGCGTCGCGGGGCCGTTCACGGTCGAGAGCCTCTCGCCCCACCGCACGCAAGCGGTCAACGAGCATGGCGAGATCATCGAGGAGCATGACGCCGCCCAGGGCAAACGCAGCCCCGGCGCGCAGGAGGCCGACAATTACCGCAGCGCGATCCTCGAAAACCTGTCCAAGGCCGGTATCCAGCAGGCCGACAAGGCCGACCGGATCGCCTTTACCGCGCTGACCGCCTGGCCCGGCGAATGGCTGGCCGCCGAGGGGAGGTATCTGGAAGGGGAGGTTGAGCGGAAAGCCGGCATCCTGATCGGCCCCGAATACGGCACCCTGCAACGCGCCGACCTGATGGCCGCCGCGCGCGAGGCGGTGGATGCAGGTTTCGACATCCTGATCACCTGCGCCTTCAACTACGACGCCCACACCGCCGAAACGCGGCGGCTGGGCCGCCTGCCGATCCTGCAGGCCCGGATGAACCCCGACCTGCACATGGCAGACGACCTGCGCGCAGGTGGCGGCAACCTGTTCGTCGTATTCGGAGAGCCGGACATCGTGGTGAAGGAAGAGGGCGAGCGGTTGCGCATCGAACTCCTGGGCGTCGACATCTTCAAGCCCGCAAGCGGCGAGGTGGTCAGTTCGGAACCCGACGACATCGCCTGCTGGTTCATCGACACCGACTACAACGAGGAGTCGTTCTTCGTGCGCCACGCCTATTTCCCGGGCGCCGAGATCCCCTACAAGCAGTTGAAGACCACCTTGAAAGGGGAGGTGGACGAGGAAGCCTGGGACTCGCTGAAACGCACGGTCTCACGCCCCTTCGCAAAGCCCAAATCAGGCCGCATTGCTGTCAAGGTCATCAACCATCTGGGGGATGAAGTGATGAAGGTGTTGGGGGTTCAGGGATGACAGTCGAAAATTTGGCTGCGGTACTTCGTGCCATGTATGATGATCCGAGCACCGGCAAAGCCGTGTCGATCCATCTGTTCGGTGTTAGGTATGCGGATGCGCTTGACGGCGTATCTCTGCCCGAGATTGTCGCGATGGCAGGAATATCTCACAACTACACGACCGAGATCCGAAAGGGCATTAACTTGGCGCAATACGTCGTCGAGAAATGACCCACCGCATCGCCGACACCTTCTACGACGCGCTCGACAAGCTGCACCCGCAGGAACAGAAGGCGGTCAAGCAATCCGCCTTCGATTTCCAGATGGACCCGAGTCTGCCCGGCTTTTCCATGCACCGGGTCGACCGCGCCCGCGATCCGAATTTCTGGACCGCGCGTGTCAACCGCGACATCCGCATGGTGATCCACAAGACGGCGGGCGACACGCTGCTGGCATGGGTCGGCCATCACGACGCTGCCTACCGCTGGGCCGAGAGCCGGCGGATCGAGAACCACCCCCGCACCGGCGCCGTCCAGATCGTCGAGGCACGCGAGACGGTCGAGGATGTCGTCGTGCAGCGCATCGTGCAAGAGGCCGTTCGCCTGCCGCGCCTGTTCGCCGAGGAAACCGACGACACGCTTCTGTCCTGGGGCGTGCCCGAGGACTGGCTCGAAACCGTGCGCGACGCCACCGAGGATACGGTCGTGGACATTGCGGTGCGGCTTCCGTCCGAAGCCGCCGACGCCATCATGTCCGCGGCCACCGGCGAGCGGCCGCAACCCGCGCCGGTTGTGGCGGCAGGGGAAGACCCCTGGGCGCACCCGGATGCCCTGCGCCGGTTCCGGGTCGTGGAGGACGTCGAAGAGCTAAAGGCCGCGTTGGACGCACCATGGGAAAAGTGGACGGTCTTTCTGCACCCCGCGCAGCGAGAGTTTGTCGAGCGCGACTTCAACGGCCCCGCCCGGGTGATCGGCTCGGCGGGCACCGGCAAGACCATCGTGGCGCTGCACCGCGCGGTCCGCCTGGCCGCCGATCCCGATGCCCGCGTGCTGTTGACCACGTTCAACCGCCGGCTGGCCGATCTGCTGCGCGCCAAGCTGCCCCTGATCGCCGGGCATGAACTGCGACAGCGGATCATCGTGGAAGATCTCGGGGCAGTGATCCATCGCCTGCATGCAGACCGCTTCGGCTCGGTCGAAATCGTGGATGAGGCGACCTTGCGGCGCTTCCTGGAGGAGGCCGCGGCAAAGGCCGAATTGACCGTCGATCCGGATTTCCTGCTCGATGAATGGACCCTGATCGTCGATGCTTGGAACGTGGCGGATGCCGATGCCTATCGCGATCTGCCCCGTCTCGGCCGCAAGCAGCGAATGGCCGCTTCCCGGCGTGATGCGCTCTGGGCGGTTTTCGCGCAGGTTCGTGCCCGGCTTGCACGCGAAGGCCTCTCCACCGAAGCCGGATGCGCCCATGCCCTTCGGAATGGCGACCCCATGCCGTTCACCCATGTGATCGTGGATGAGGCGCAGGATATCTCGGTCGCGGAACTGATGCTGCTGGGGACCATGTTCGGAGCGCAGCCAAACGGCCTGTTCTTCGCCGGCGATATCGGCCAGCGGATCTTCCGCGCGCCCTTCCCTTGGTCCGCGGCCGGTGTCGACGTGCGTGGCAGGTCCCGCAGCCTGAAGATCAATTACCGCACATCGCATCAAATCCGAAAGCGCAGCGAAAGCCTACTGCCAGAAACCCTGGTCGAGGCAGACGGCGCGGAGGAGAACCGCCTTGGTGTGACTTCCGTCTTCGACGGCCCGGTGCCGAGGATCGCGATTTTCGACGATCCCGACATGGAACGCACGGAACTCGGACTCTGGGTTGAGGAACTGTTGCAGGCAGGAGTGGAGCGCGAGGAGATCGCTTTGCTCGTCCGGTCAGAGGCCCAGATGGCGGACTTTGACACCATGAATGTTCGTGTGATGACGATGCATGACGCCAAGGGTGCCGAATTCCGGGCAGTAGCAGTGCCCCGGCTTGTAGATGACGTCATCCCCGACGAGGCGCGATTGCTCGCGGCCCGGGACGAGGCCCATCTCGATGAAATCATGACCACCGAGCGTCATCTTCTGTATGTCGCGGCAACGCGTGCCAGGGATTTCCTGTGGATGTCGGGTGTCGCACCCGTGTCGGAATTCCTTTCTGATCTGGCTGACCATGGGGCTGAAGGCGATAGATGAACTCAACGCTGCACCCTGAATTGAGAAGTGTGCGTATTCGACTCTGGCTCCATTTTCTCGTTACTGGTGCCGGGCTGGGAGCCGGTGCTGCGTTATTGAGCCACGGCAGACGAGGTTGATGCACGATTGCTTGCGCTCAACTGGCGTCGCGGCTGACTTATGGGCTGGCGGGATATTGCGCGCTCAACTGACGAGCGCACCACTATCGCCGCAATCATCCCGAAAGTGGGCTGCGGCGACAAATACCTTCAGATGTTTCCGGGAACACCGGCCGACCATGCGGCGTGTCTTCTGGCCAATATGGACGCGCTTGTGGCTGACTTCGTGGCGCGCCAAAAGGTCGGTGGGACTGCCTTCAAGTATTTCACGATGAAGCAGATGGCCTATCTTCCGCCCACCTTCTACACGCCCTCACGCCTCGCCTTCGTCGCCCCCCGCGTCCTTGAACTCACCTACACCTCCCACGCGTTGGCTCCCTTCGCCCGGGATCTCGGCCATGACGGCCCGCCCTTCGCCTGGTACGAGGACCGCCGCGCGCTGCTCCGCGCCGAACTTGACGCCTTCTACGCCCGCGCCTACGGCCTGACCCGGAACGAGCTGCGCTACATCCTCGACCCGCACGCCGTCATGGGCGAGGACTACCCCTCGGAGACCTTCCGGGTGCTGAAGAACAAGGAAATGCGGCTCTTCGGTGAATACCGCACTGAACGGCTGGTGCTCGAGGCCTGGGACCGGCTTTCGGCCGACTGGAGCGCCGTGGGCCTGGGCGAGGACGCGTGAGCTTCGATCTCGCCCCCTCCGGCCCGGAGCGGCTGATCCTGCAAAAGGCAGGCTACGACAGCGGCTGGACGCTGCAACCCGAGGGCACGATCCCCGCCGCGCTCGACGATCCGCCCTGGATGACGCTTCGTTCGCAGAACGCCCCCGGCCAGATCGCCCTGGCCATCGCGCCGCCCGGCTACGCCTTGCGCACCACCCCACGCGTCATGCGCTGCCTGGCTGAATAGGGGCTGGGCACGCCCGAGGCCGACCACGTGCGGTTCGTGTCCCTCGCCGAGCTCCGCGCCGCCTGCCTGCGCGCCTGGCACCTGTTCCGCGCTCTCCCGGACGCTCCCGAGGCCGCCTTCGAGGCCGAGTTGAAACAGGAAGGCCAGTCCTGGTCCGGCCCGGATTCCCAAGACCTCGACCCCAACCGCGCCACCACTCGCGAGGCCCAGGTACGCCTCCGCGTCGGTCAGAACACCTTCCGCGCCGCTTTCGACGACTATTGGGGTAGCCGCTGCCCACTGACAGGTATCACCGACCGCGCCCTGCTGCGAGCGAGCCACATCGTGCCCTGGGCCGAGTGCAAGAGGGACGGCCAGCGCCTCGACGTCTTCAACGGCCTGCTGCTGGCCGCCCACTGGGACGCCGCCTTCGACGCCTTCCTGGTCAGCTTCGACGGAGAGGGCCGGGCGGTCCCGTCACCCAAGTTGTCGGAGGCCGCCGCGCTGGCCCTGGGTCTCGCCGAAGTTCCGCAACTGATCTTGGCCGCGGACCACATCGGTCCCCTCGCATGACATCGCGAGCGCCTGCTCACGCAGATGTAGTTATCAACACACGCAGCATACGCGATGTTTCGAAAGCTGCGGTGAAGGAGCCGGGTGCGACCAGCTTACCCTATGCCTTTTCGATGTTCGGAGCCAGCGCATCCTTCATGAACGCGAGCATTTCCTCCTTGAAATTTTCCTTCTTTTCCAGCTCGGTGATACGCGTCTTCAACGCCGCATTCTGCTCTTTTGCCGCATTGAGCTGGTCATTCAGAATTCGTTTCTCGTCTTCCAGGCTCGCCACCTCATCGGCCTGATCATCGAGCTTCATCAGCAGATCCCGGATTTGCGCACGCTGGTTCGCCAGGTCCATGTCCTTCTGCGTGACCTTCTGTTCATTGACACGACGGAGTTCGTCATGTTCGCGTCCCAAATGAAGCAAGATCGCAGACTCCACGGCTTGGCTGATCTCTCGGACTGCATTTCGGCTTGTTTCAGGCAAGGCCACGATCAGACGCGCGGATTGCTGACGTTCCCGCTCCGCGAGAAGCCGCTGGACCTCCTTGTCGAGACTCAAGGCATTGATCCCAGGCGGCACGTCGAGGTGGACGCACATCGCTTTCTTCACAGCCTCGCCGGTCGGGGTGTCGCCGTTTTCTTCGACGATTTTGATGCCTTCGAGCACCTGCGCCTCGGTGTATTTCGGGGGGCGGCCGGTCTTCTTCTCGATCATAGTTGTTCCTCGTTGCGTTTCGCAAAGACTTTGCGAAAGGGGGTTTGTCAAAGGTGCCGTTTCGGGCTGAGGAGTATGTTGGATCGTTCGGCACCGCGAAAAAGAAAAACTCGGGCGGATTTCAGGTGCCGCAGGTTGCTTGCATGTCCGGCCATAGCCGCTGTGCCTGTTTCAACGCGTCTTCGGGGGGCGACAGCACGACTGCCGGAATGGGGTGGCCGCCGCCGGGCTTTCGGAGCGCAAGCAGAGTCAGCGGCCAGCCGTTCCGTTTAGAAACGCGTCCGCAGAGGGAAACGAGGTGATCGGTTGGCCTGCCGCGTCGAAAACGCTTCGCTGCCTCGTCTGATTTGAAATCGCGCGGAAGGTCAGCGGCCAGTCCGCCAGCTGACAGGCGCGTGCCGCAAACAGGCCGCCGGCGTAACGCCCTGAGGGCCGCTTCCATCCGAATGAAGCCTGCCGGATCGGGCTCGTGTTCGAGTCCGCGGGCGAGTTGATTGAACGCGACAAGCCGGGTGACCGGAAAGCCTGGCAGAGGCAGGCTGCTCAGAATCACGACCCGTTTGCTCCGCACCGGGGCAACGAGACGCAGTCGTGCGATCGCTTGCAGCGTCGCGCACTCGCGGGTCTGAGCGATGGCGGCATGGACCCGCCTATCCGGATGCGTGTGGCAATTTGCCGGAGGATCTGAGCCGTCGCTCATCAGGTGGAAGGATTTCAGCGCCGGGAGGGGGCCACGATCATGCGAAACGATAGGAAGCGGATCCTTTCCGAAAATTGCACGAGCGGAAGCTTCCACGTCGGAAATATGAGGCTGCAGGCGACCTACCACGACGATCGCGGCGAAATCTTCGAAATCGTTGACACCTTGTGTTCGCGGCCCAAACCATCTCGGGACAGCACCGAGGAGTGGTTCTCTCAGACCGTGGTCGTCCTCGGGTACGCGACCGGTGACGTCCGTTTGGAGAGCCCCCAGAACCGCTTTCGTTGCCACGAGGAGCACGCCTTCTCCGGCCGCCTTGCTGACCTCACGTTTGAGGATTCCCAGCACGGCCGCGCGCCGTCCCGCGCCCTTTTCTTCGTCGAGCAACCATGTGTTGGAGAGCGTAAGGTCCTTGATCTGGACAATGTCCGCATCCGGGGGAGACTCGATGGCGATCACCTCCGCTCCCGGGACAACCCGTTCCGTGATCTCCCGATCTGCGTCGGCATCGAGCAGCAGCATCGGCGCGTCGCGGGCGACATCCTCGGTGGTGAATATCTCGATCGATTGCCTCGACGTGCCATCGACGGTGGCCTCCGCCAGCCGAAGGATGTTGCAGCGCCCGATGTCCTTTTCGGACAATAGCGAAAAGATGCGTTGCCGGCGCCGGGAGGCCAGGAAAGTCCGGCTGTCGAAGGTGGTCACCCGGAATTTCTTCGCCGCGATATCCTGTGCCGGGCTGAGCTCCAGATGCGTTCGCGACTTGCGCTCCATATCGGCGAGACGGCTGATGCTGTCGGTCGTGAGACCATCTCGCCGCAGATGTTCGTAGAGCGGCAGATCACGTTGGAGACCGTCGACCACGAGTCCCTTGGCTTTTGACAGGGCGTCGAGAAGGTCCTCGTCGACACCTGAGGGCGGGGCGCGCATAAAATCCTCGACGGAAATGTGGGTGATCCGTTTCAGGGTCGGCCAGATCTTTTCGTCCACGACCCGCAGCACGACCGGAAAATCGTCGTCGATAGGGGGGTGCATCGTCAGATATGCGTGTGAGAGGAACGCGACACGCGGTCCGGCGACGTCTTTCTGCTCGAGATAGGGACATCCTGACGCGCAGGGCGACTGGACGAAATTGCCATCGGCATCCGTGCCACGGCAAAGCGCTTGCGTCACGGAAGGGACGAACCCGGCTATTTTCTTCGCCAAGTCTGAGTTCTCGCACATCTGCCGCGATCTGTCGTCCGGCCGAAGGGCTTCACGGCCGCGGATCACGCGGCTCGGAATATCGGGCGCCACTCGAAGGAACTCGCGATGAGCTCGCTCGGCGAGATCGAGAGTGGGCACGTAGAACAGGACATGCCCTCGGGCCAGGAGCGCTCCACCGTGACGTGCGATCATTCGAAGCGCGGTCGCTGTCTTGCCCAGCCCGGCGGTGACCTTGAGAGCGAGAGCTGCACAATCCCCCTCAGGCGTTTCTGGAACGGACGTGGCCGCTTCAACGAACCCGCCGATGATCTGGTCGAGCATTTCGCGCGCGTTGGCAGGGTTGTGCCACAGCGGGACATTCCCAATCGTCTTCAGGGTTGTTTCTTCTTTCATCTGCTGTCTCCGTTTCGGAGGAGCTGGGCGCAGGGGCTGTCGCGAAAAACCGCACGCGATCACGACTGCGTGATAGGTGCCGCACCAGCAAAGGTGCCGGGCTTCAATTGATATTTCTAATTGAGACATGGCACCTTTGGTCGTGGCTCTCCGCATTTCAGGAGCGCGCGCGCAGGGACTAATTCCCTCTCAGGAACTACCTGAGGAGGAAAAAATGCTTTCAGTGGAAGATGTTGCCCGTCATTTCGGTCTGCGGCCGGACACGGTCCGGCGCAAGATCCGAACGGGCGAGATCGACGCGACCCGCATCGGACGGGTCTACCGCCTGGCGTGGCCGGATGTCTGGGCCTGTGAGGACGGGCCGATGCCGAAGCGCGCGCGGATCACCCGCTACCAAGATGATCTTCTGTGCAAGAAAGCCATCGCGGCGGCGCTCCGCGTCAGCGTGCGCACTGTCGAGCGGTGGATCGATGACGGACTGCCTACACGCAACGTGTTCGGCGCCATTCGCTGCAACCCCCATGACGTCACCGACTGGATGAAGATGCGGGGCGTGCATCTTCCACCGGCATGGTGGGGCTGATGCTGACCTTCTGTCGCACAGCGACGATAGCCGTCATCACGACACGATCGGGATCATTCCCCGTGTCGCACAATCGGCACCGAACATTTATCGGCGTTATGTTTGTGCCCCACAATGCGAAAACCGGAAAAATCCCGCCACCGTGTGCGAACCGTGCTCCCGGGCGCGATCTCTTGAGGGGCCGCCAGAAGGCGGCCTGATCGGAGCCGGAACCCGGCGTCTTTCGTCGTGAAGACGCCGGGTTCCGGCTCCCGAAACAGGAGAAGATGATATGACCTATCAGAGCACAATGGCATCAAGCGAAGGCGCGACCTGCGGCGACGTCCTGATCTGGGCAAAGGGCGTCGGCGAGAAGCGCGACGCGATCTATGAACTCGAAAAAGTTCCGGCGCGCATGGGAATGGCGGACGACGACATCGGTCTGATCCCCGCCGATCTGTCGCACTTCCATCACGTGATCGCCAAGTCGCCCTACGGCGTGGTCTCCAATACGCGCGATCTCGAGAAGGCCCGACGACGGGAAAATTCGCGCCTTGGCAAGCTGCTCGAGAGGTTCCACTCAGCGCACGGAACCGTCAAACCGGCGGGCGTCGCCGCGTCCTTCGATCCCGTCATCGAGGCGGTGAAGGATCGGGAGGGCTTCACGGACGAGGGCGCGGATTTCCCGACCTCGCGACACAAGTCGCTCTTTGCCTTGCGCGCCCGCTGCCATGTGGCGCTCGATGCGCTCGACCAGGCCGAAATCGACCGGATGTTCCGGGAAGCCACGACCGAGAAGCGTCGGTCGCTGCGCCGCGCGATCAATCTTCTGGGCGAGCTGCAACGTGGCCACAACCGGTGGCCGGACGTCATGCCATTCCTGCCAGCTGCGGAGCTTGCTGTCCCGAAGACATCCGATCGCGCCGAACGGATCCTTTGGTCGTCGCTGCCGGAGACGTTTCGGATCGACGCGGAGGCCGTGTTTCGCGAGGTCCTGCTGACTCCCGCCGATCTCGCCGCGTGGATCTCCGAGCAGATGGCCGCCGGACTGGCCTCTGCGGACATCAACCGGGTTGTGAACGAACGGGTCAAGGATCGCGGCCGTCGCCCGAAGAACTCGACGACGGCAATTGCCGGATACAAGGGGGCCGTGACCTGGCTCGTGCGCCAGTACAAGCAGCGGGTGGGCTCGTTCGGCACTTTGCCAGCCTTGAGGGACCTGATGGGGCGCGCGCTGATCACCGCAGCGATCGAGGACCAGATCGCGCGCTCGGACGCTTCATCGCACCTGAAGGATGCCGCGAAGAGCCAGACCTTGGCGAACCGGCTGACCAATCTCAGGACCATCGCCCGGCACGGCCTGCATGATCCGGAAATCGTCGCGCATATCGACGTCCTGAAAGTGGCTTATCACGACTACATCGTCACGCCGAAGCAGATGACCGAGGAGGCCGATCAGACCTGCCGAATGCTTCAGCATCGGCCGGATCTCGCCGCGCGGTTCGTCAATGCGCCGAGCACGCTCGCAGTGGACGCCGAAGCGGCCCTTGCGGAAGCCAAGGCCGCCGGCGACCGGGACAAAGAGGATGCCGCTCTGCGTCTCTACGCCGCCGCGGCTCTGCACGCGATCCAGGCATCGCGTCCGCTCCGGACCTCGAACCTGATCGCTCTTCGCCATCTTGGGTCCACCGAGATCGGCGGCAACGTGACCTGGATCAGAAAGGAAGAGCATGCCGAGCTTCGCTTCCTCCCTGGCGAGATCAAGAACGACCAGGTCGTGACGGTGCATGTCCTCGGAGAAGACGCGCGGATCCTGTGGACGTGGCTTCAGGTCCACAGGAAAAGGTTCCTGAAGATCCGGGACCTTCCGGATAGCCCCTATGTCTTTCCAGGTGCCGCACGCCCGCGCTTCGTGAAAGACGCCATCACCCTATCGGATGGCTGCATGGCGCCGGCGACAATGGCAGAGGTCTGGGCGCTCGGCGACAAGCGGATCGGTCTCGGGATTTCCCCGCACGCATGCCGTCACGCCATCGCCACCCTCATCCTCGCGGTGGAGCCCGGCAATTTCGCGAAGGCCGCTTCCGTGCTGGGCGACACCGAAGAGACGGTGCGGAAGCACTATGGTCGCGACAGTGGCGAACAGGCAGCGAAAGCCGTGCGGGCAGCACTGCTCGACCGGCACCCCGACATCTTCAAGCGCATGAAAGGAAAACTGGCATGACCCGGATGTCCGTCGAAGAGTATCTGGCGGCCGCGCCGCTGCAGGTCCGGCGCTGCATGCTCGAACATGTCGAGGCACTGGAGCCGGGTGCGGCAGCGGTCATCGGCCGCTTCTTCGGCATTGTTGCCGCGCGCCACGAGCCGGTGGCCGCTCCAAGTTCACAGAGCTTCCGCGAGGCTGCCAGCTCGGAATCAACCTTCCGGGCGCTTCTCCGGGCGCTGACAACCTATGCTCCGATGGTGTCCACCGCCGGCGCGCTTCCCGTGAAAGCCGAATGGATGGCGCGGCGGCCGAAGCCGACGGCCTCGTCGGGGACCGCGAGCGGTAGTTGCGGCCGTGCTGCGCCGATCGACATCGGGTCCTGGCCAGGGTCCTGGCAAGCCCATTGGCGGAGTGTCGAGGTCGCGCGGATCAGGCCGAGCAGCCTTGGACGGTATCGCGCATCGATCAACCGATGCGCGCAGCTCGTCGCGGAGGGCATCGCCTGCGAGGAGTTGAACTTCCTGACGGCCTACCGGCTCGGCGAAGCCCTGAAAACCGATCGCCGCAAGGGCAAAAGCGAAAACTCGGACCCTCTGCGGGCCTACACTGTCGCCAACTACATCGAAGGTCTCGTTGCCCTCGGACGTCACGGAGGCGTCGACCCCGACGCGCTCGCCGGTGTCCGCTTCGTCCGGGATCATCTTCGTGATGTTGCCGACGCCGGAGACAAGCTCAAGTTCGCGCGGATCGCCAAGATCATGGAGGACGGCGGATTTGCGTTCATTGCCGACAGGATCGGGCAGCACCGGCGGAAGGCGTCGTTGCTGCCGGATCATTCTGCGGAGAAAACCCGGATGCTTCAGGGGGCGGTTCTGTGTGCCGTGAGCATGAACAAGCCAGGCCGAACCGGTGACGTGTCGCGCTGGCGGATCGGAGAGGAGCTTCAGCGCGATGTCGACGGCACGTGGCACCTCGCTTGGTTCCAGCAGAAGAACGCCCGCGACACCGAGGCCGGCGCGCTATGGCCGGAGATCTGCGAGATCCTCGATTCATTCGTCCTCGGAGGCAGGCCGGATCGGTTCATTCACCTCAGGTATCGCGAGCTCGCAGGTGCCAACTGGCTGACGCTGAGCGACTTTTGTATGGCGTCGAGGTGGCCGAGCAGCCGGGTTCAGGAGCTGACCGGGGTGCCTCTTCACGATCTGCGAACACTGTCTGCGGACTACCTGCGGCTTCATGATCCCGAGACTGCCGCCAACCTGATCACGACCCATCTTGGGCACGGGTCGGGGGAGGCCGAACGCGACTATCGCGCCATGTCCGAGGGAGATGCCGCCGCCCGATCCTGGATGCAGATGCGCCAGACCATCGCAACCGACTGACGGCCAACCGGCGAGCCTGGCACGTATCCGGGCAACCTTGCGGCAGTGCCGGCTGTAGGGTCGTGTAAGAGCCCGGGCGCAAAGGTCGTCGCGAAATCAAGAACACCGGGTTCGAAACTGAAACCTCTCCTGGCTGCTACCGAGAAGAGCGTCGAGCCCCGCAACCCGCCCGGAAGAAAGGAGACCCAAGGGCGCTTGAAGCGGATGCGGACCGCCCGCGACAAAAGGAACTCACCAATGCCCAACACCATCCACTCACGTTCGGCAGGAGCGATCGCCATCCGGATGCTCCGGAGCTTTGTCGCCGAGCACCTCGCAGACCTCTCGGAGGCATCACTGCTGCTCGGCGGGCCGGCGGCGCAGCGCCGATTTCTGCGCCTGGTCTCGAGGCTTCGACACGCGTCCCGCCTCGAACCCCACCTGCGGCGCGAGATCCGCTGGCTCCATGGATTGCTGACCCTCGAGCTGGTCGGCGATCCGGATGCAACCGATCCTGACCACTTCTGCGACATCCATCCCGACGATCTCGTGGTCACCGGAATTTGCCGCTTTGCGGACGCAATGACCGAGCTTTTGTCGGCTCTTCCGGTCGAGCCCGAGCATGCGGCCACGCCGTTGGCCACGAAAGGTGCCCGCGTCGCCGCCTGATCTCTCCCGCCGACCCTCGGGGTCGGCCCTTGAAGGTACCGCGTGGTGCGGTGCCAGAGTATGATTTCTGGAGAGACTGGATGAACGACACACAACTCTATGCAATGCCGATCGAAGAGCTTGCCGCGCGGACGCTCGTGGCCGGCAGGGCCCTTTCCGATGACCTGCCCGTCAACCTTCTGGCGGCAGATGCATGTCAGCACCGTCAGATCCGCGGCCTGCTGAACAACACCGCTGACGATGATCCAGCCGGTCCGCGTGCGCGGCCAGCTGTCGATCGGCTCGTGGACATTCTCGGGGCGGAACGGGAGACGGAAACCTTGGGCTATGTGCACGTGTTCGAGGGGGAGAACGATCCCGAACACGGCGCCACCGGTGCGGTCTACAGGCACCGGATTCTCACAGAGCGCGGGGAAGCGATCGAGGCTTGGTCCAACAAGCTTCTTTATCTCGCGCGCATGATGCGGATCCTCGACGCGCGTCTCTGTGGCGAGCGGATGATCAATCGCAGGTTCGCGGGCTGATGCATAACGGTGACAGCACGACAGCGCGTCTCCGCGTTCCTATCGCCTCGGGGTTCGGCGAGAGCTCCCATGGTGAGTAGGAATGACCCGTTCACCGGAGACCGCCGCAGGATTGCCGACGACCTGGGCATGGCCTGGGCCTGGTGCGCACATGTGCATCGCGATCTCACGCCTTTCACCCTCGTCGCAGGTGTCTTCGATCTCGGGGATGGTCGCTTCGGGGTGGAGCCTGGTATCGAGGAAACCGAGTGGTATTTCGAGTGCGGTGTCGTTCGGGTGACGGCGCTCGAGGGGCTCGGCACGCTCGGCTATCTCGAAGCGCCGGCAAGATGGTATGCCCGGTATCCAACCGCCTTCATTTTCGCGCGGCGGCTTTCCGCACATGAGACCCTGCGCGCGTTGGCCTGTCTTCGGAGCAGGGGGCTCGTCGCGCCAAGGAGTTACTGAAGACGGAAATAATACGTAAGGTTACGCTGGGGGCCGTCTGGACTTATCGGTTTTTCTCTTCGGCCATGATGCGTTCGATGACATTGGGTTCGCACTGCTCGTCGCGCAGGAACTCGCGGATCCCGCCATCCCATGTCCGGATGTCGGCGAGGAGTTCCTGCAGGCATTCGATACCGCGGTCTGTGAAGGCCTTGATGCCCTCTTCTGTTCCGTTGTCGACCCAGATCATCTGGCCATAGTCGATGTTGTCGGAGTTCCAGCAAACGACCTCGATAAGTTCGAGGTTCTCGCCGATCCTCCTGGCGACCTCGTCGATGGTATGGACATGCGTGACGCGGGCCATCAGGCGGCCTCGGCTGACCGGTCTGCCAACTGTTTCCAGTTCCATGGAAGCAACTCTGGCAGTTGCGAGACCGGCATCTCGGAGATGCGGGCGATGACGTCGGCGAGCCAGGCTTGGGGGTCGATGTCGTTCAGCTTGGCCGTGCCGATCAGCGTGTACATCGCGGCGGCGCGCTGCCCGCCGCGTTCTGACCCTGCGAAGAGCCATGACTTCCGGCCGAGGGCGACCCCGCGCAAGGCGCGTTCGGCGGCGTTGTTCGTCAGGCAGACCTGCCCATCCTCGAGGAACCGGGTGAAGCCCGACCGGTGAGCCGGCGACAGCAGGTAGTCGATCGCCTTGGCCACCTTGGCGTGCTTCGAGAGCTTCGCCCTTTCGCCGCGCAGCCAGTGTTCCAGGTTTTCGACGAGCGGCGCGGACAGGCGCTGCCGCGCCTCGAGGCGGGCGGCAGGATCCTGGCCATTCAGGCCGCGTTCGATCTCGAACAGGGCATCGATGCGCTTCACCGCCTCGAAGGCGATGGGCGAGATGTCCTTGGGCGATTTGCCCTTGCGGATATTCCCCTCGACATCGGCCAATTCGAAGAACTTGCGGCGGGCATGGCTCCAGCACAGCGCGGGCAGCACAGGGCCCGGCTTGCGGTCGCCCTGGTAGAGCTGGTTATAGCCGGCATAGGCATCGGCTTGCAGAACGCCCTGCCAGCCCTTCAGGTGCGCGGTCGGATGCTCTCCGCTCCGGTCGCGGGAGAACCTGAAGACCACGGCTGGCGGGCCGGTGCCGCCAAAGGGCCGGTCATCGCGCACATAGGTCCAGAGCCGCGCAGTTTTCGTTCCGCCGCGGGCCAGCAGCGGCACGGTCGTATCGTCGCCATGCAGCCGGACGGCGGCCATGACATGCGCCTCGATCAATGCCTGCAAGGGCTTCAGCAGTTCGGCCACGGCACCGACCTGGTCGGCGAGGGTGGAAAGGCTCAGATCCACGCCTTCGCGGGCATAGCGCTCGGCCTGGCGGTTGAGCGGCTGGTGCTGCCCGTACTTTTCGAAGACGATCATGGCGAGCAGGCTGGGACCTGCCCAACCCCGCGGTATCGGGTGGAACGGGGCGGGCGGCTGGCTGATCTTCTCGCAGTTCCGGCAGGGTGAACGCTGGTCCGCGCAGCGGCAAAGCGTCCGGTGGACGCTTTGAGGCGTGAACGGGCGGAGCCCTGGGAACTTCTCCCGAACCGTCTGGATCACCTTCCACTGGCGGGGGATGACCTCCAGCGTGTCGGTGACGTCCTCGCCCATCTTCACGATCCGATCCGAGCCGCAACAGGAACACGTGGCCGGCGCCTCGACCACCACCCGTTCGCGCGGCAGATGCTCGGGAAACGGCTTCTTCACCGGCTTGCGCCGTTCGAAGGCGGCGACCTTCGTCGTCTTCTCTGCCGCCTGTTCGGCCCAGGCCGCATCCTCGGCGGCGTCGGCCACCAGCTCCTCGAGCTGCAGTTCCAGCTGGTCGATGAGGCGGGCGGAACGTTCCGCGCTGCGCCCATACTTGTCGCGCTTGAGCAGCGCGATCTCGAGCTTGAGCGCCGCGATCATCGCCTCGGAGGTCGATACCACCGCGCGGGCCTGCGCAAGGTCGGCTTCGGCGGCCGCGGCTCGCGTGTCTCGGCCGCGGCAAGGGCGGCGCGCAGGTTCTCGAGTTCGGAGGCGGTCTCGGGCATGGGCGAGACCTACCATGCCGGCCCGGAAAAGCCCATGTAAAACAGCCAGGCGACGGCGATTTATCCAGCCTTTGCAGGGCGTTGCGTCCAGCGCGGATTGCGCCAGTCAATGCCTTCAAGGAGATAACCCATCTGGGCCACAGAGATCTGAACGGCCTCCCCGGAGCCGCTTGCCGGCCAGATGAACCTCCCCGACTCAAGACGTTTCAGATACAGTGACATGCCGACCCCGTCGTGCCATAAAATCTTGACCAGATCGCCACGACGTCCACGGAAGCAAAATATTTCACCGGCATGCGGGTCGCGCCCGAGCCCCTCCTGGACCTGCAACGCCAGCGTGTTCATGCCCCGCCGCATGTCCGTCACGCCGCCCGCGATCCATACCTTCACACCCGCCGGAAACGCGATCATGACGCATCCAGTGCGTTCACGAGGCGCGCCAGCGCCTCCGGGTCGACCGAGACCGCCACAGACACACGCCGACCGTTCACCAGCGTGATATCTGCCAACTGGGCCGTTTCCTGTACTGGAACCGGACCTGGGGCGGACGAGGCGTCCAGAACCTCAGAGGCCTCAGGACCAGGGGCAATCAAGGGAATGAACCGCGGGTGCGACCCGCTCGCCGTCAACTGCCCTTCACGGTACTGGCGGCGCCAGCGCACCAGCAGCGTGCGGCCAATATCATGCCGGCGGGCCGTCTCGGCAACGCGCCCGCGGCCGCCGAAACTTTCCTCAACGATGCGAACCTTTTCCTCATCCGTCCAACGTCGGCGCCGGCCGGTATCGGTGACGGAAAGGATCTCGACTTCGGGTCTGTATCTATGCTCGGACATAGAGCCGGACCTACGCCACCGCGATCAGCGCAGACAGACGGCCCACGGCGGATGCTTACAAAAATACGGAATCATGCAGAAGGCCCGGGGCATGTGCCCGGGCCTTCTCTTTGCTATGGTTCAGCGGTTCGGGCCGACGATATCCGGAAGGCCCGCGCCAGCCTCGGATAGCGCCTGCTGGACGGTTTGAAGCAGGGTGTCGTCGAGAAACTTGTCCCACGTGTCCCGAGACATCTGACCCATTGCGCTTCTGACCACGTGATCCGGACATTCCTGTTCGAGCAGCGCATGATGCAAGGCTCTCCGGAAATCATGAGCTTGGAGCGTCGAAGCATCGATCCCGTGCGTCTCGCAGTAGCGAATGAAATCCTTTCGGAACCGCGCTGTGGCAGTTCCGAGCCGATCCGCCGCGAGTTGCGGAAAGAGCAATGCCTCGTTCTGGTCCCGCCGCAACTCGAACAAATCGACGAGGCCAAGGTCCTGCAGCCGCCGAGAGACAGGGACCTTGCGGATCGACTTGGGGGTCTTCGCGTTCTGATCGACTCGGATGACTGGCATGCCGTCACGATATTGCAGATCCCGAGTCGCGAGCTGCACGGCTTCCTCAAGGCGCATCCCCCCGAGGCGCATCAACAGAGGGATCCAGAACAGTGGGTCCCCGGCATCCCGGAGGTCGCCCCTGAACATCGGCGATGACAAGTAGCACTCGACTGCCTCAGAACTGTTGCGGGGGTCGGACGGGCGCTCCTGCTGCCGCAGACGGGCCTCCTCGGCCGTCGATCAGGAACAGATATCGAACGGGTTCGCGTCTTCGAGATTCAATTCGACCAGCAGATTGCCAACCTGGCGTGCCGTCCGCCCGAACTTCAGGAATGTCGAGATCCCGATGCGGTCGGGAGCGGAAGTTTCTTTTCCCAGCCCACTTTCATGATCGGCGCCATTGCTGCAGCGTTTCCCGTGGTATTTCGGCAGATTCCGGATCTTTTCCAACGCGAGGACAACATCTTCCCGCTCGATATCGGAAAAGAATGGATTCCCGAGGGCGCGCGTCCAGACACGCTTCGCACTCTGCGTATTCGCACCGCTGATCCGGCGCCAGTGTTCACCACGAGCGGTATCGAGTCGTCGAGCACCGGCCCGGTAGCCCAACGACCTTGCCTCCATGAAGAGGTCGAAGGCCGTCTCGACACAGATCTGCCGTTCCCCGGTAAGGATCGATTGCGATTGTTCGGTGAGATTGGCGGGGTCAAGAAGGCTCCGAAGTGCCCGCTGGGAGCTCGCGTCCGGATGCATTGCCGTGTCAATTTGGTTGGCGAGGATATCGCGCATTTCCTGTATCTCCGTGAGTATTGGAATGGCGCCCCTATGCCCGCGCTTCCCCAAAAAATTTTGACCTATGGTATGCGTCCGGTCTGACCGCTCTGATGTGGGGAGACCGCGGCTGATAGTGTCCATTCTCGATAATGGACATTTTG
>CANNFA010000018.1 GCA_947503765.1 uncultured Paracoccaceae bacterium
GATGCCTTCATCCGCACCGCCGACCGCTCGCCGCTCGACTACCTGCTCCAGCCCCTGACCGACTACTTCGCCAAGGCGTTCCGCGAAAGCTGATTGAGACCCGCTTGCAATGCCGGGACGCGCGGCGGGGCATTGCGCCCGGCGGCAATCGCGTTACCTTGCGCCGCGACACGCAAACAAGAGGCCCCGACATGACCGGACCCATCGCCGCCCGCCTTGCGGAGCTGAACATCACCCTGCCCGACGCCCCCGCCCCGGCGGCCAATTACGTGCCGTTCGTGAAATCGGGCGACATCCTGTACGTCTCCGGCCAGATCTCGGCGGGCGCGGACGGGCTGATCACCGGCAAGCTTGGCGACGCGCTGGACGTGGCGGCGGGGGCGAAGGCCGCCCGCGCCTGCGCGCTCAGCCTGCTGGCACAGGTGCGCGCGGCCTGCGGCGGCGACATCGACCGGCTGCAGCAGGTGCTGAAACTCACCGGCTTCGTCAACTCGACCGCCGATTTCACCGACCAGCCCAAGGTGATCAACGGCGCCTCCGACACGCTGGTGGAGATCCTCGGCGACAAGGGCCGCCATGCGCGCTCTGCCGTCTCCGCCGCATCGCTGCCGCTGGGGGTCGCGGTCGAGATCGAAGGCATCTTCCGCATCGCATGACCGCCCTGCCCGACGCCTTTCTTGCCGCCCCGCTGGCCCATCGCGGCTATCACGATGCCCGCCGGGGCACCCCCGAGAATTCCCGCGCCGCGTTTCTGGCCGCGATCGGCGCCGGCTATGGCATCGAGCTGGACGTGCAGCTATCGGCCGACGGCGCGGCGATGGTGTTTCACGACGCCGACCTGAAGCGCCTGACCGGACGCAAGGGCAAGCTGCGCGATCTGCGCGCGGCCGATCTGTCGCGCATCCCGCTCATCGGCAATGACGAGGGCATCCCGACCCTGCCCGAAGTGCTGGACCTCGTGGCCGGGCGCGCACCGCTGCTGGTCGAGATCAAGGACCAGACCGGCGCGATGGGCCGGGAAACCGGTGCGCTGGAACAGGCGGTCGCCCACGCGCTGACCGGCTATGCCGGGCCGGTCGCGGTGATGTCCTTCAACCCGCATTCGGTGATCGCCTTCGGCAAGACCGCACCGGAGGTGCCGCGCGGCTTGACCACCTGCGCCTTCCGGCGAAAGGACTGGCAGCGCCTGCCGCGCGGCGCCTTTGCGGATCTGCGGGGCATCCCGCTTTACGGGGCTGCCGGCGCCAGTTTCGTCAGTCACCGCGCCGCCGATCTGGGCAATCCGCGCATTGCCGAGCTCAAGGAACAGGGCGCGGCGATCCTGTGCTGGACAATCCGATCCCCGGCCGAGGAAACCGCCGCCCGGCGCATCGCGCAGAACATCACGTTCGAGGGATACGTGGCGCCCCTGCCGCGGTCCGCCGCGCCGCCGCCTTGACCGGGCGCCCGCCCGCGCCACCATCTCGGGCAAGGCGTGGACAGGACGGAATGCGCGACACCCGGATCGAGATCACCGTGCATGACAGCCTCTCCGCCATCGCGGCAGAGGACTGGGATGCCTGCGCCTGCCCGGAAGCGGCGGATGGCGGGCGGCCCGACGATCCGTTCACCACCCACCGCTTCCTGTCGGCGCTGGAACGCTCCGGCTCGGTCGGGTCCGGCACCGGCTGGGCGCCGCGCCACCTGACGGCCGAGCTGGACGGACAGATCATCGCCGCCGCACCGCTTTATGCCAAGGGGCACAGCCAGGGCGAATACGTCTTCGATCATGCCTGGGCCCATGCCTATGAACGCGCCGGCGGGCAGTACTATCCCAAGTTGCAGATCGCGGTCCCCTTCACGCCCGCCACGGGCCGCCGCCTTCTGGTACGGCCGGGGCTGGAAAGCGTGGGCCGCTCGGCGCTGATCCAGGGCGCGGTACAGCTTGCCGCGGAAAACAGGGTGTCGTCGCTGCACATCACCTTCTGCACGGAAGAAGAGGCAGAGGACGGCGCGCAGATGGGGCTGCTTCACCGCGTCTCGGACCAGTTTCACTGGCTGAACCGCGGATATGCCGATTTCGACGCCTTCCTTGCCGACCTGTCGTCGCGCAAGCGCAAGGCGATCCGCCGCGAACGCCGCACGGCGCAGGAATTCGGCGGCGTCATCCGCGCCTATACCGGCGACGATCTGCGCCCCAAGCATTGGGACGCGTTCTGGAGGTTCTACCAGGACACCGGCAGCCGCAAATGGGGAACACCCTACCTGACCCGCGCCTTCTTCGAGGAAGCGCAGGCGCATCTGCGGCAAGACATCCTGCTGGTCCTTGCCGAAAGGGACGGCCAGCCGATCGCCGGCGCGCTGAACTTCATCGGCCGCGATGCCCTGTTCGGGCGCTACTGGGGCTGCACCGAGCATCACCCCTGCCTGCATTTCGAGCTGTGCTATTACCGCGCCATCGACTTTGCCATCCAGAACGGCCTGTCGCGGGTCGAGGCCGGCGCGCAGGGCGAGCACAAGCTGGCCCGCGGCTACCTGCCCGCACATTGCCATTCGCTGCACTGGATCGCCGACGAGGGTTTCCGAGCCGCCGTCGAGCAATACCTTGCAGCCGAAAGGAGCGCCGTGGACGAGGAGATCGAGATCATGACCTCCTACGGCCCGTTCCGCAAAACGCAAACGGAGGACGAATGATGGACAAGCTGGGCGACACGGACCGCAAGACACGGCTGGAGCCGCTGCTGGCGGAAGGCTGGACGCTGGACGCGCAGCGCGACGCGATCAGCAAACAGTTCGAGTTCCGGGATTTCGTCGACGCGTTCGGCTGGATGACCCGCGCCGCGATCCACGCGGAAAAAATGAACCACCACCCCGAATGGTCCAATGTCTACAAGACCGTGACTGTCACCTTGACCACCCATGACGCGGGCGGGCTGACGGAGAACGACGTGAAGCTGGCGCAGAAGATGGACGCGCTGGCATGAGTTTCGAGGATTTCATGTCGCTGCAGATCGCCGAGGGTGTCAGCGTCGGCGACATCCTGACCGTGGATTTCCTGGCCGGGGTGCTGGGCAACGTGCTGGCCGCCGTCCTGATCCTGGCGGCCGGCTTTCTGATCGGCGGCTGGGCGTTCCGGCGCATCCGCAAGCTGGGCGAGACGCACCGCCGGCTGGATGTCACGCTGTTCAACTTCCTCGGCAACATCGCGCGCTATGCGATTCTGGCGATCACCATCATCTTCGTGCTCAACCGCTTCGGGCTGGAGACGACATCGCTGGTAGCGGCACTGGGCGCGGCGGGGCTTGCAATCGGCCTCGCGCTGCAGGGCACGCTGTCGAACGTGGCGGCGGGCGTGATGCTGATCCTGTTCCGGCCGATGAAGGTCGGCGATTTCGTCGAGGTCGCCGGCGAGATGGGCACCGTCAAGGACATCTCGCTGAACTATACGGAGCTTGCCTCGCTGTCGAACACGCAGATCATCATTCCCAATTCAGAGGTCTGGGGGAACGCGATCACGAATTATTCGGTCTACGACACGCGGCGCGCGGAATGGACCTTCGGCGTGTCCTACGACGCCGACCTGAAGGCCGCCGAGCGGATCATCCACGACACGATCATGGGCGATACGCGGTCGAAATCCGAGCCGGAGCCGTTCATCCAGGTGACCAACCTCGGGGACAGCTCGGTCGATTTCCTGGTGCGGGTCTGGGTCGACGCCGCCGATTACTTCGCCTACCGCGCCGACATGACGCGCGCGGTCAAGGAAGCGCTGGATGCCGGCGGAATCGGCATTCCCTTCCCGACCCGCACCATGGTGATGGCCGGCGGCACCGCGCCCGAAGGGATCGGCGGGCAGACATGAAACGGGTGTCGGATCGCCTTTGGCGATCCGATCCGCCGGGGGGCTTTCCGCCCCCCGGACCCCCCGAAGGTAATTCGGGCAAGATGAGGGGGCAGGGCCGCTTCAGAGAGCCTCGAGCACCTCTTCGCCGGAGGAAATCGCGCACTCGCCGGGGCCTGGCTCCGCGCCGACATGGGTGATGATGCCGTCCTCGATGATCGCCGCATATCGGTTCGAGCGGCCGATCAGCCCGGCGGGCGGCGCGTCGAACGCCTGTCCGAGGGCCTGCGTGACCTGCCCCTCGGCATCGGCGAGCATGGTGATGCCCGCACCGTCGGCGCCAAGCTGCGTGCCCCAGGCCGACAGGGTGAACGGATCGTTCACGGACAGGCAGATCACCTCGTCCACGCCCTTGGCGCGGATCGCCTCGGCATTGCGCACGAAGCTGGGCAGATGCGCCGTGCTGCAGGTGCCGGTGAACGCGCCGGGCAGCGCGAAGAGCACCACCTTGCGGCCCTTCAGCCGGTCCGAAAGATCGAGTTGCACCGGCCTCTCGCCATTCATCGTCAGAACCGTTCCGCCGGGAAACCGGTCGCCCACCTTCAATGCCATTGTCGCACGCTCCTTGATTGTCTCCAGAGCCGATGGATATAGGAAAGGCGGGCTGCGCAACAGAGAGGAAACATGGACGACATCGTTGTCATCGGTGCCGGTCAGGCCGGCGCCACGCTGGTCGCGACGCTGCGCAGGGACGGATTCGCCGGGAAGATCACCCTGATCGGCGAGGAGCCGGTGCTGCCCTACGAGCGCCCGCCCCTGTCAAAAGCCTATCTGCTGGGCGAGATGGCGCGCGAGCGGCTGTACCTGCGGCCCGCCGCATTCTACGCGGACAACGATGTCGAGGTCATCACCGGCCTGCGCGTCGACACGATCGACCGCGGCGGCAAGGTGGTGATCGCGGGCGACCGGCAATTTCCCTACGACAAGCTGGCGCTGTGCACCGGATCGGTGCCCCGCCGCCTGCCGGAGGCGATCGGCGGCGCGCTGCCCGGCGTGTTCACCGTCCGCACTCTTGCCGATGTCGATGCGATGGCGCCGCTGATGCGGCCGGATGCGCGCGCGCTGGTGGTCGGCGGCGGCTATATCGGGCTGGAGGCGGCGGCAGTCGCCTCGAAGATCGGCATGCGGGTCACGCTGGTCGAGATGGCGGACCGGATACTGAGCCGCGTCGCCGCGCCCGAGACGTCCGACTATTTCCGCGCCCTGCACCGCCGCCACGGCGTCGACATCCGCGAGGGCACCGGCCTGCAGGAATTGACCGGCGAGGACCGGGTCACCGGCGCGGTCCTGAGCCATGGCGAAACGCTGGCCGCGGATGTGGTGATCGTCGGGATCGGCATCTCGCCGGCCACCGCGCTGGCCGAGGCGTCCGAGATCGTGGTGGAGAACGGCATCCGCACGGATGCGCAGGGGCGCACGTCCGATCCGGACATCTGGGCGGCGGGCGATTGCGCCTCGCTGCCCTATCGCGGCAGGCGCATCCGGCTCGAATCGGTGCAGAATGCCATTGACCAGGCGGAATGCGTGGCGCGCAACATGCTGGGCGCGGGGCAGGATTACGTGCCCTATCCGTGGTTCTGGTCGGACCAGTACGATTGCAAGTTGCAGATCGCGGGTCTGTCCGCCGGCCACGACCGGATCGTCACGCGCGAGGGACCGGAGGGCAGCGGCCAAACCGCGTTCTGGTACTACCGGGGCGACACGCTGCTGGCCGTGGACGCGATGAACGATGCGCGCAGCTACATGGTCGGCAAGCGCCTGCTGGAGGCGGGCCGCTCGCCCGATCCGGCGGCTGTCGCGGACCCCGACACCGACCTCAAGGCACTGCTGAAAGGATAGGCGATGCGGATCATAGCCGGGGCCAATCGCGGGATGCGCCTGGCCTCGGTCGGCAAGGGCGATGCGGGCGCGCATCTGCGTCCCACCGCCGACCGGGTGCGCGAATCGCTGTTCAACGTCCTGACCGGCGGCCGGTTCGGCGATCCGGTGACCGATGCGCGCGTGCTCGACCTGTTCGCCGGCACCGGCGCGCTGGGGCTGGAGGCGCTGTCGCGCGGCGCGGCGCATGCCACCTTCGTCGATGACGGCGTGGCGGCAAGGGCGCTGCTGCGCGAGAATATCGACCGCGCCCGTGCCGGCGGCCGCACCAAGCTGTATCGCCGCGACGCGGCGCGGCTGGGCGCGGTGCCGGGCGCGCCCTTCACGCTGATCTTCCTCGACCCGCCCTATGGCAAGGGCCTGGGCGAGCGCGCCGCCCTGGCCGCGCTGGCCGGCGGCTGGATCGCACCGGGCGCCCTGCTGATCTGGGAGGACAGCGCCCCCATCACGCCGCCGCCGCCGCTGGAAGTCCTGGACACGCGGCGCTACGGCGACACAACCGTTTCGATAGTGAGGCACCCATGAAGGATATCCGTTCCGCAAGTCCCGACCTCGTGATCTTCGATTGCGACGGCGTGCTGGTGGACAGCGAGCCGGTCACCAACGAGATTCTGCAAGCCGACCTCGCCGCGCGCGGCCTGCAGATGAGCCAGGAGAGGATCGACCACCTGTTCACCGGCGGCACCATGGCCGGCATCGGCGACAAGGCCCGCGCCATGGGCGTCGAGATTCCGCAGGACTGGGTCGCGCTGATCCACGCGCAGATGCACAAGCGGCTGGCCGAGGGCACGCCGCTGATCGAGGGGATCGTGCCGGTGCTGGACCGGCTCGACGCGGCGGGTATCCCCTATGCCATCGGCTCGAACGGAAGCGACGCGAAGATGGTCATCACGCTGGGCCAGCACGAAGGGTTCCGCGAGCGGTTCGGGGACCGGATTTATTCGGCCTACACGCTGGGCGTGGCCAAGCCCGACCCTGAATTGTACCTGATCCCAGCCCGCAACGCCGGCGTGCCTCCGGAGCGCTGCGTGGTTATCGACGACAGCCCCACAGGCTGCCTTGCCGGCGTCCGCGCGGGGATGCGCACACTGGGCTTCGCCGAACACGACGACGGCCGGCGGCTGGCCGCTATCGGCGCCGAGGTGTTCCACCGCATGGCCGATCTGCCGGAGTTGCTGGGGGTTTAGGAAAGAGTGGCGGAGCCCCGAAAGCAGCCCGTGATATGGCCGGGCCAGGGACTCGCGGAGGTCGAAAGGAATGTCGAATGCCGCGCATTTCCGACTCTTCCCGACGGTTTCTCTGAATCTTGTCAGTGGGCCGTGCCAAGCAATTCCGACCCAAATGCCAAGCATTTCCGACCCAACCGGACCTTCGGCGTAACCATTCGGCGTAGACCGTGGACGTGGGCAGTTCTCAGGTAGCGCCCTTGAGGGTTTTGGGGTTGCGGGGCCGCGGAGCCCATTTCTTTGCAAGCTGGTTAAACCGCTCGACGATCCTGTCGGTCCGAGCATCGTTGGGATCGAAGGCCCCACCCGACCAGCGGTTCATGTCCTCGTGTTGCTCGTGGCCGGGATCGGCGAGGGCTTCGAGGAACTCTTCGTAGCCCCAAGCGCCGCCGACGTCCTCGGGCGGACAGGCGCCGGTGGCCTTGAGAAGCCGCGGATAGAGCACGCCGGGGGTGGCATCGTTGACCCGCTCGATCCGGATGCTGTGGTTCCAGTCGTCCCCGAAGTCATAGATATACTGAACCGTCCTTACGCCGGTCCCCTCGAGCACCTTCTCCAGCGTCGTTTTTCTTTGCGGGCAACGGGCCATCATAGAACCCATCCGGATCTGGTATGCCCCAGCCAGTATCGCCGGCACGGAACTCGTAGAGATGGGTATCGGTCCAGCCCATAGCTGCCTGCATAACCTCATGCAGCCGGTCGAGCCTGATCTTCAGTGGCACCTCGATATGGCGCATAGGCAGAGGATCAACGTCGTTCAGGATGATCCGCAGGCGGGCGATCAGGGAATACATGAACGCGGCGCAGTCGCCGCCGCGCTCCGACCCGGCGAAGAGCCAAGACTTCCGGCCGAGAGCAATGCCTCGCAGGGCCCGTTCGGCCGCGTTGTTCGTCAGGCAAATACCGCCATCATCAAGGAAGCGGCTGAAGGCCGCCCATCGGTCCTTGGTGAACATGTAGCTGATCGCCTTGGCGACCGGGTTATGCTTCGACATCCTGTCGCGCTCCGTGCTCATCCAGTCGTGCAATGCCTCGACCAGAGGGCGGGACAGCCGTTGCCGGATGGTGTGCCGCTCTTCGGTGGGCAGGCCATTGATGCCGCGCTCGATGTCGAAGATCGCGTCGATCCGGGCCACCGCCTCCAGCGCCACGGGCGAGATGTCATGGGCAGGCTTGCCCCTACGGATTATCCCTTTGATGTCGGCGAGCTCCAAGAATTTGCGCCGGGCATGGCTCCAGCACAGCGCGCTGCTGACTGGCGCCGGATCGCGTCCGGCGCGGTAGAGGTCGTTGTAGCCGCCATAGGCATCGGCTTGCAGGATGCCCTGCCACCCGGCGAGGTGCCGGTTCGGGTTGGCCATTCCGCGGTCACAGGAGAAGTGGAACAGAGCGGCAGGTGGAGCGCCGCCGCCAAAGGGGCGGTCATCCCTGACATAGGTCCAGAGCCGGGCAGTTTTTGTCCCGCCCTTTGCCAGCAGCGGCACCGTTGTGTCATCGCCGTGCAAGCGTTTTGCCTTAAGGACATGGGTCCGGATCAGCGCATGAAGGGGCTCGAGTGCGACGGCGCAGGCCCCAACCTGATCGGCAATCGTCGAAAGGCTGAGATCGACACCTTCCTTTGCGTAGCGCTCGGCCTGACGGTTCAAAGGCTGATGCTGCCCAAACTTCTCGAACAGGATCATCGCCAGAAGGTTTGGACCGGCCCAGCCACGGGGCGTGGGGTGGAAGGGTGCCGGCGGCTGGCTGATCTGTCAATCGGCATGCAAATTTGGCAGTGGGTCACTTTGAAATCTGACCCCACACGGCTTTGATTTGCAAGCCTCGCGCGAAGGCCCCATATTGATGGCATGACAGACAAACCCAAAAGACCCCGTGACGCCAACCAGCTTGCCAAGTTCATTGCGGACGTGGCGACGGGCGATGATGACCCAACGGTCGTGAAGGAAGATACTGACCAATCAGCCAAAGCCAAGGGTGCTAGAGCAAGGGCCAAGACGCTGAACCCAGAGCAACGATCTGAAATTGCGAGCATTGCCGCAACCGCTAGGTGGAAGAAGGGCGATTAAGCCGCTCCTTCGTCATCCGCTCTAAGTGTTTCAGCCGCTTTTCGATCCAGATAATCGTCAGTGAAATCCATAACAAACTGTATTTCCTCATTGTGCACTTTGTTCATGTGCACAACGTCCGAGACAGCCCGATAGACATCATCGGCAATTCCGTCTCGCCTTTGCTTCACAGCTTTTTTTCGAAGATTTGATGTCCCGCCGGTATCAGTGTGGAACCACATAGGGATTTGCCCGCCGGCATCTTTGTCCCAAGTCACCGCGCACTGCATCGCGCGATATTCAACGCCATCTTCATCGATCAATCGCTTCTGGCGCATCGCAGTTGTCACACGACGCTTCAACAGCTTTCTAACGTCTTCCGGCTGAGGGCTAAGCTTTCCGTTGGCCAAAGCCCAAGTTATGAAGTCATCAGGGTTGATTGCATTCTGGCCCGTTTCGTCAGTGAATTGCTGGACCGCCAGCATGACCTGCTCGTTGTAATTAGCCATTTGGACCTCCTAAAGCCCTGTGGGGAGAGACTTACCCCAACCGTCTGTTTGCTCCCATATGATCAGCCGGTCACGTACCTTTTTGATGTGTTTCTTGAGCCAATTCCATTTGTCCAACGTGTGCTGAATTTGCCCAACCACTACCGCCGGATGGATTTGCATTCTTGCAGAGAACGCCAGCACATCGCGCTCAGAAATGTATGGTGCCTTCCGGGCGATGAACGACTTTAGAGCATCAGGTGGAACTAGAAATTCTTGCGCGGCGCGATCTGCAATCAGTTCCTCGTCATCAACGCCATCTCGCTCGCCTCCAAGCTTCTCGTCCACTGGCGTAAAGCCGATCTCTTTTCCGTGTTCTTGCAAGACATGCTCGCATTCATGCCGAAGCGTGAAGCAAAAGTTGTCAAACTTATCTAGGCGGAGCGACATGCCGATGACCGGTTGATCGTCTAGCCAGACGCACACGCCATCTATTTTCGAACCTGCAAAAGCTTCTACGAAAACGAGGCGCACACCACATTCTCTCAGAATCTCGGGAATAAGATGAAGATCATCTACGTCGAGCATATGGGCGCGGATATTGGGCATCGCTTCCAAAAGCTTATCTCTTGAGTAGGCGGGGCAGATCATTTGCTCCGCGACCTTTTTGACCCTGTGAAGCCAAACATATTGAATCTTGGTCATGCAATCATACCCGGAGCGGCGCGCGGCATGGGCCTCAATTTGCCCACTTCCGATAAACGGGATGTCTTCGACGCGGTTCTTATTGAAGAAGCGGAGCATTTGAAGGTGAAGTAGCGACGGCTCGCTGTCTTCGATCCATCCACGGTTCAGCATTTCGCGCACAGGAAAATGCGAAGACCAAACAGCGCGAGTCTTAACTCCGGGGTCTGGCGTTTCAGCTTGTCCCAGATCGTAGAGTTTTTGCAGGTTTGCAAAAAACTCAGCAGGAATATCAAAGGCGTCACCCAAAGCGACAGCCATCTCGGCAGAAACGCCGACCTTGCCGTTCAAGATTCGGCTAAGGCTAGCAGGATCCGTCCCCAAGATGTACGCCAAGTCCCCCTTTGCCCAGCCGCGCGCCTCAAGCTCTTCCGAGATGAAAGTGCCGGGGTGGTCTGGTGCAATCATTTGAGTCTGTGTCATTTGTGATAGTCCTCGACGGAGATTATCGTCACGGCGTTTGGCTGTGTCGTGGTGTCGATAGAAAACACCATTCTGTACTTGTCGTTCACCCTGATGGATCGATAGCCCTCCATCTCTCCCTGTAGTTTCTCGTAGTGCAGACTTTTCCATTCCCTGAGTGTTCGCTCGTCAGTCGCGGCACGTATCACGGTCAACTTCCGGCGAGCGGACTTGATGACCGGGACGGGCAGTCTTGTCTGCGCTGCGCCTTCAGTTTCAATGAGAGCAAGCTTGGGGTCTGAAAAGTACACATCCATTCCGCTTTCTAGCTGCGCTGAATATAGCTTTCAACCCCATTTGACACAAGGTGTTAAATTCAGATTTTATTCTTGCATACGGGTCAGTTTGAAATTATGTTGACCCTATGAGAAAGCTCGACACCAAAGCCCGCGCCCTGATCCTTCGCCTTCTCGTTGAGGGCAACTCCATCCGCGCCACGTCGCGCATTGCTGACGTATCCAAGAACACCGTCAACAAGCTGCTGATCGACGCAGGCAAGGCTTGCGCCAAATATCACGACGAGAACGTCCGCAACGTCAAAGCGTCGGTGATCCAGTGCGACGAAATCTGGTCGTTCACCTACGCCAAGCAAAAGAACATCAAAACTGCCAAGGACGCACCGGAAGGCGCTGGCGACACTTGGACATGGACTGCCATCGACAGCGACAGCAAGTTGATCGTGTCCTACATGGTTGGCGGTCGTGACAGCGAATATGCAATCGAGTTCATGGACGATCTACGCGCCCGTCTGGCGAACCGGGTTCAACTGACCACCGACGGTCACAAGGCCTATCTGGAAGCCGTAGAGGGTGCGTTTGGTGGCGATGTGGACTATGCGCAGTTGATCAAGATTTATGGCGATATGGGCGGCAAAACAGCGGCCCGCAAGTATTCTCCGGCTGAATGCACGGGTATCAAGAAGCGCACGGTTGAGGGCAACCCTGACAAGGCGCTGATCAGCACGTCACACGTTGAGCGCCAGAACCTGACCATGCGGATGCACATGCGCCGCTTCACTCGCCTGACCAACGGTTTCAGCAAAAAGGTTGAAAACCATATGCACGCGGTCGCGCTGCACTTCATGTATTACAACTTTGTTAAGGTGCATCAGACGTTGAAAGTCACGCCGGCGATGGAAGCTGGTTTGACGGATCGCCTCTGGGATATTGCTGATCTGGTCGCGCTGGTGGATGCGAACGAGCCTGCACCCAAAAAGCGCGGCCCTTACAAAAAGCGTCAGCCGGAAAATTCAAAGTGACCCACTACCGCAAATTTGACCCCCTATCGGCGCCCAATAATGACCCCCTATTTGGCGCACGTGTAGCTGGCCCGATGCGGTGTAGC
>CANNFA010000019.1 GCA_947503765.1 uncultured Paracoccaceae bacterium
AAATGTCCATTATCGAGAATGGACACTATCAGCCGCGGTCTCCCCACATCAGAGCGGTCAGACCGGACGCATACGATCGATCTCGAGATCGGCCACCTGCAGCCTCGTGGTTTCTGCCTGGATCGGCGGACGTCGCAGCAGGGCGTCCAGACGCGCGGAAAGCTCGGAAAAGGCAAATGGTTTGACGAGGTAGTCGTCGGCGCCGGCCTCGAGCCCATCGACCCGGTCCGTCACCCCATCCATGGCGCTGAGGAACAGAATCGGCGTTTCAACCTGTGCGCTGCGGATCGATTTGACCAGCGACAGGCCATCCAGCTCCGGCAGCATCCGATCCACCACCATGACGTCAAAGTCATCGTCCAGGGCAGTCAGGAAGCCTTGCTTCCCATCCGGCGCATGTTGACAGACATGCCCGAGGGCCCTGAGACCGGAGCAGATATACTCTGCCGTTTCGCTATCGTCCTCGACAACCAGAACCCGCATTTCCGTATCCCCTCATGCGCGATCACGTTACGGCATGGTGTCCCGGCCGAACATCGCCCGAAAATTACCGATTGGTATAGCAACGATCACGTTTCGACGATTCCGCGCGCCGTATCGATCCGGCCAAACGGACGCCGGGTATCGATATGGTTGCGCTGGATCATGATTTTGGACAGGCGGTTGAAAACAATGGCCCCGCACGGGCTTTCGCTCTTTCGGATGCCGATCGGCGATTCCTGATCTGTGCGCTCGGCGCCCTGATCCTGATCCGGCTGCTGCTGATCTTCTGGCTTCCGGTCATCGATACGACAGAGGCCCGCTACATCGAGATCGCCAGAAAGATGCTGGTTTCGAACGACTGGATCACTCCGCAATTCGATTACGGCGTTCCGTTCTGGGGTAAACCTCCGCTGCACACCTGGTTGTCGGCCCTGGGGATGAAGACGTTCGGCATCGGGTATTTCGGCGCACGCATTTTCATCTTCGCGGCCGCGATCCTGACGGTTGCGATCGTCTTCGACTGGACCCGCCGTACCCTCGGCCGGGATCAGGCGCTGGTTGCCAGCACGGTTCTGTCGTCCTCCGTTCTGTTCTTCGGTGCTTCGGCGTTCGTCATGACGGATATGGTGATGGTTCTTGGCACCACGCTGAGCATGGTGGCCTTCCATCGATGCGTCCGCACGAAGGGTGCGCATCGGCTGTGGGGACACCTGTTCTTCGTCGGCCTGGCGGTCGGCATGATGGCAAAAGGCCCGACGGCGGTGGTCCTGACCGCGATACCGATCTTTCTGTGGTTGCTGGTCGGGCACCGCTGGCATCTGCTGGGCCGTCTTCCCTGGGCAACCGGTCTGATCCTCGCCGCGATGCTGACAGTGCCGTGGTATGTCGCGGCCGAGATCAGGACGCCGGGCTTCCTGCGCTATTTCATCGTCGGCGAACATATCGAGCGGTTTCTCGATCCCGGCTGGAAAGGCGATCTCTACGGCACCGGACATGCCCGGCCAAAAGGGATGATCTGGGTCTACGGGCTTGGCGTGTTCCTTCCCTGGACCATTCCCGCCGCAACTTTCGGCCTGCGGAGCAAACGCCTGCTGAATGCGATCCGGAGCGATGCCGGTAGCTGGTATTCCTATCTCACCCTGTGGATGCTGTCGCCGCTGATCCTGTTCACCCAAGCGGCCAATATCCTCCCCGCCTATGCTCTGCCCGGCATTCCGGCCGCCGCTGTCCTGGTGACCGGATTATGGGCGCAAGCATGGCGCGGCCCCGGCCGGATCGCCCGGATCGCGATCGGGGCCGCTCTTGTCGCCAGTGCGATCCTGTATCTGGCCGTGGCGCTGGTTGCGCATGTCGCGCCGGGCCGCCTGACCAACAAGACCGAACTGATGCTGGTCGACCGGGCGCGCGGCATCGACCCGGACATGACGCTGACCTATTGGGGCGGGCGCAGTTTCTCCGCCGAATTCTATACACGCGGGACGGCACGGGCGATCACGCACCCGCAAGACCTGCGCCCCCTGCTGGCCAACGGCCGGCGCGATGCGATTGCCGTTTCCGAAACGTCGCTTCCCGAGGTGCGCGCCGTCGTCGGGGCGCGGTTCCGCGATCAGGGCGCATTCGGACGCCGGCATCTGCTTGTCGAAATCCCTGCGGGCGGAGACCGGCCGTGAACAGACAATCCCTTGGATCGACACGCGACCCGGCTGTGCCAGCCATCGTGCATAGACCGATCCCGGTACCCGAGCTGTCCTTTGTCGTTCCGGCCTTCAATGAAGAAGCCAACATCGCGGAGACAGTGCGGCGGATCGATCGGGAAGCATGCCGCCTGGTTTCGAGTCACGAGATCATCGTGGTCGATGATGGCAGTTCGGACGAAACGTTCGCGCGTGCCAGGGCGGCCCATATTCCCCGCTCGCTTCGGGTCATTCGGCTGTCGCGAAATTTTGGCAAGGAGCAGGCGATCATGGCCGGGCTTCGGGCGTCCAATGGGGCCGCGATCGTCATCCTTGACGCGGATCTGCAAGAACCGCTGCGACATCTTGAAACCATGCTGGCCCACCGCGCCAAAGGCTACGAGATGATTTATGCGGTGCGCGCGCATCGGGCCGATGAAACCTGCATCAAACGCCTGTTCACCGGTATTTTCTACGCGCTGCTCAATCTTGGCGCAGAAGCTCCGATCCCGGCGGATGCGCGCGACTTTCGCCTGATGGATCGGCGGGTCGTCGACGCTCTGTGCGCCCTGCCCGAACGCAACCGGTTCATGAAAGGGCTTTACGGGTGGGTCGGGTTTCGCACCAAATCCGTTCCCGTCGAACTCGACCGGCGGCAAGCCGGCACATCGAAGTTCGGCTTTGGCGCGCTTGTGCGGCTTGGCCTGACCGGCATGACCTCGTTCACCACATGGCCGCTCAGGGTCTGGACCAGCATCGGGTTCGCAATCGCCATGCTCTCGATCCTTTACGGATCGTGGATCCTGCTGCGCACGCTGGTCTTCGGCGTCGAAATCCCCGGCTGGTCCACGCTTACCGTCGCGATCTTTCTGCTTGGCGGCGTGCAGTTGATCTCGATCGGGGTGCTCGGCGAATACCTCGCGCGGGTCTTTACCGAGGTAAAGGGGCGTCCCGGCTATATCGTGGCCGAGATCAGCGAGGCGGAGGAAATGCCGCGATGATGTTGCGTCAGCTTTTTCGCTTCGGCCTTGTCGGTGTTTTGGCAACGGCTTTGCACATGCTTGTGGGCGTGACGCTCATTCACGCCGGATGGCCCCCCTTGCTGGCCAACGCGGTTTCATTCGCCATCGCCTTGCTGGTCAGTTTCACGGGGCATTACGGGTTTACCTTCCCGGGGCACAACGTGACGCTGAGCACGTCCTTGAAGCGGTTTGTTCTGGTCGCAGGCTGCAGTTTCATGGTCAACGAGGCATTGCTCGCCGGCCTGATCCGGTACAGCGCGATCTCCGGGATGTGGGGCCTGGTCATTTCGACCGGCACGGCTGCAACATTGACCTTCCTTGCCGGCAGAAACTGGGCCTTCCGGGGTTCCGGACAGGCATCTTCGATCAAGGAACATCGCGTCGCCGGCGAGTTTCCCGAGCCTTGACGCCGAGCTATCCGGATCGGCCGCACCGACGATACCCGGCCATTTCGGCCCATTCATCGTCTTATCGAACATCGTCGCGGTCGAGGCCGAAGCGGATCAGGACCTTCAGGCCGGGGTCGTTGTCTTCCAGGGTCAACCTTGCATCATGCAGGTTGCAGATCGCGGCGACGAGGCTGAGTCCGAGGCCGCTGCCCTCCGTGGTCCGGCTTTTTTCCATCCGGTAGAGGCGGCGCAATACCTTCTCGCGCTCGGCCTCGGGAATGCCGGGGCCGTTATCGGCCACACGCAAGGTGATCGCCGCCGGACTGCGCCACAGATCGACATTGACCGTCGAAGCCGGGGGGGTATGGCGCAGCGCGTTGCCGATCAGGTTGGCGAGTGCCTGGGTCAGAAGATGGCGGTCGCCCTTCACGATGAACGGGCCGTCCCCCGTCACGGTAAGATCGAGGCGATACCCCCGCTCCTCGGCCTCGGCGCCAAGGAAATCCGCGACATCTTCCGCGATTTCCCGCAGATCGGTCGGGCCGAACCGGTCCCGCACGGCGCCGCCTTCGATCTGCGCCAGTTGCAGCAGCGCCTGGAACGTCTGCACGATACGGTCGGTCTCGGCCAGGGCCTGGTCGAGCAGATCCTGCTGCTTCTCGCTGAGGGTCGTCTTGCGCGCGATCTCGTCGAGGATGACGGCGACGCGCTGGATCGGCGTCTTCAGATCATGGGCAATGTCGGCCGAGACCTGCCGCATCGATCCGATCAGGGCTTCCTGCGCGGACGCCATATTGTTCACCGCGGCGCTGATCTCGGTCAGGTCGTCGCGCTCGGTGGCCGCCACCGGCGCACGCGCCGACAGTCGCCCTTCCGTCAACGCGCCAAGCGTCTTTCGGATCGTGTCGATCCGCCGCCGCGCATTGCGTGCGGCGAAGGCGCCGGCGGAAGCTGCCAGAAGGATGGTCGGCAGCAGGCCGATCAGGACGACGGAAAGAATGGTTTCGCCCAGCACCACGACCGGCTCGCGGGTCCTGGCGACGATCAATTGTCCGCGTCCCACGCGCGCGCCCAGCGCAAGATAGCTGTCCGAGACGTCATCATCGCCCTCCTCGATCGCCTTTTCGCCGACGATGGTGAAACCGCGGACCGGGGGAAACCCGTCGACATTGGCGATGACCGTTCCGCTATCGGGCCGGTAGTGCAGGATCGTCAGTTCGGAATCGGTGGCCTCCACATCGTCTTTCAGGCGCCGGAGGAGCGTCTCCTGGTCGTGGAGGTCGCGGTAGGCGTCGATGGTCTGCTCGATTTCGTCTTCCAGCGCGGATTCGAAATTCGCCCGGATCACGAGATAGGCGGCCCCGAAACTGGCCGCGGAGGACAGGATGAAGATTCCCAGAAAGATCGCGGTCAGCCGCAGCGGTGTCGAGCGCGAGATTCTCTGGCGCAGCTTCATTCCGCGTTGATCCGGTAGCCGGATCCGCGCACGGTTTCGATGAGGTCCGTCCCGAAGGGCTTGTCCACCTTGCGGCGCAGGCGGCTGATATGGGTATCGACCACGTTGGTCATCGGATCGAAATGGATGTCCCAGACCGCCTCCATCAGCATCGTGCGGGTCTGCACCCGGCCCTTGCGGCGCAAGAGATGTTCCAGCAATGCGAACTCGCGGGGCAGCAGGTCGATGGGCTGTCCGGCACGCGTGACCTTGCGGGTCAGCAGGTTCATCTCCAGGTCGGCGGCGCGCAGGATCGTGGGTTCGTCCTGCATCTGCGGGCGGCGCGCCAGGGCGGCGATCCGGGCACTCAGCTCGCCAAAGGCGAAGGGTTTGACCAGGTAATCGTCGCCGCCGGAATTGAGCCCCTCGATCCGGTCATCGACGCCGCCCAGCGAGGTCAGGAACAGGACCGGTGTGCGGTTCCTGGCGCCGCGCAACGTCTTGACCAGGCTGATCCCGTCCAGCCCCGGCAGCATCCGGTCCACGACCAATATGTCGTAATTGCCGACACTGGCCTGGACAAGTCCCTCGGCGCCGTCGGCGATCAGGTCGACGGAATGCCCCTCTTCGCGCAGGCCATCCGCGATATAATCGCCTGTCCGCCTGTCATCCTCGATCACCAGGATTTTCATCGCCTGCCCGCCGCACTGTTTCGGCGGGGCTGCCTGCCCCGCCGGCCTTTTTCTATCAGATCGAAGCGATCAGTCGTCGTCTTTCTCGTCGCGGCCTCAATCGGCGGGCGCCGCCTTGACCGAATTGTCGGCCGGGTTGACGAGATGCTCGCTCACCGTGCCGTCCGGCATGACGACCTCGACTTCATACATCCCGGCATTCGCGCCGTCCTCTTCGAAATCGGCGCTCATCGCCTTGCCGCCGGTGCTGGATTCGGCGGCACTGATCGCCGCCGTGATCGAGCCGGGCGCGGCCAGGAAAGCCTTGGCCTCCGCCACGCTCGTTCCGGCAATGGCCATCGAGGCCGCGCCGCCGAGCAGGCCGAGGGACAGCAAGGCACCGGTGCCAAGCGCGAGGATTGCATTGCGTTTCATTGTCTTTCTCCTTGGTTGCGGGGCAGCACCTCGCCGCCCTCTGACCTCAAGATGGACAGGAGGCGAGGCAACCGCATGTCGGACGGATTACAGATATTCCATGTTTCCGGTTGTCATAGGCTCGGGCGGCGCGAAGACCGTCGCTTGCGAGGACACGCAAAGGCGAGATTGGCAGCGGCACGGTTATAAAGGGGAAATTGCGCGGAACGGCGAAGGGCCTCGGAAACCGCGCCGATCGCCCGGAACTTTTTTTGAAACCGGGCCCGCTTCGCCCGGCGATCAGAGATACGATGGGAAAACCTGCCGATCGAAAATCACGGCAGATATCCGGCCCGGACCAATGACGCCTGTCAAAGAACGGGCGGGCTGGTTCTGCCGGAGATTGTAAGCAAGGCGATACCGCCATGGCCGGCACTGGAGATCTGGCCAACGACCGGTGCTGGCAGTGCAGCACATGGCTCCGGACCGCCTCGGAATCCAGGCAATAGCTCGGGGGGCCTCCGCGCGATACGAACGCGCGCTGCCCCCTGTCAGGCCGGACCCGGCAGGGGTTATTCGGGCTGGAATCCAACCGGACACCGGCCGCGGCCGGCGCATCTTTCGACCTGTTCGCAGCGGCCAGGCTGGCCGCCAGGGCGATCAGGGCGCCGATGGTTGCCGCCGCAACGACGATGAAGACGCCTATGCCTATAGCCGCGAAACCCATGAGGCCAATCACCGCGATGGCAGCGGCGTGTTTTATCCTGTTCATGTCGATCTCCTGCTTTCGGTTTCGGAAACCTGTGGGTTCGACATGACCGGTTTCTTGCGCCGGGATTGCAATTTGTCCATGTGCGGCGACGCGATGCGTTGCGCGCTTGAATCCTGCGCGCCTGCAATTCAAAAGCAGGGATCTGTCCACGCAGGATTGCCATTGACCGCTTGCGGGGCGTCTCTGCGCATCCGTCCAGCGCGTCAACCGTCACGATCGGAAATCCTTGCCTCATTCGCTCGACCAGATATTGCCATCATTGCAGGCTCTTGGCGTCTGGACCTACTGGGCGATCGCGCTGTTCGCGATGCTCGAGGCCATCGTGGGTGTCGGCATCGTCGCGCCGGGCGCGCTGGTCGTCTTCGCCGGCGGCATGTTGGTGCAGCGCGGTGTGCTCGACCCTTTCGATCTTGGCTGGTTCGTGATCGCCGGAACCGTGCTTGGCGGCGAGATCAGCTATCGGCTGGGCAGGCTCGCCGCACACGGTCTGGAAGGCAGCCGGCGGTTCACCGCGTCGCGCCACATGATCCGCGCCAAGGCGCTTCTCGCGCGTTATGGCGCGTTGGCCATGCTCATCGGGCGCCTGTCGGGGCCGCTTTCCGCCTTCGTGCCGTTCTCGGCCGCCATCGCGGACATGAGCCGGCGGCGGTTCGTCTTCTGGAATGTCGCAAGCGCGTTTCCCTACACGCTGATCCATCTCAGCCTGGGCTACTTTTTCGGCGGCGCGATAGGGACGATGGGGGCGGCAGCGCCGCGTATCCTCGCGGTCGGGGCGGCAGTTCTCGCCGTGTTGGCGCTTGTATGGTATCTGCTGAGACGCCTGCGGCGCGCCCTGCCACTCCTGGCCGAGATCGGGCATGCCGTCGGCGCCGGGCTGGCCAGAAAGCCGTTCGCGCGGCGACTGATCGACAGGCATCCGAAACTTGCGGCGTTCATGGCAGAGCGGTTCGCCACGGCGCGGTTTCTGGGTCTGACCTTCACCGTTCTGGCGGTGCTGTTTCTCTACGTTCTCACGATCTACTTCGACTCGGTCTTCGATTTCCTGGTTTCGCCCGATGTCGCCTCGGCCGATACCCGTATCGCGAACATGTTCTATGCGCTCCGCGACGACCGACTGATCGCGGTTTTCGGCTGGATCACCGGCCTGGGCAGCTGGAAGATCGTCATCACGATGCTGGTCGGTGCAACAGCCGCCCTGATGATCCAGAGGCGCCACGCGCTTGCCGGCGGGCTGTGGATCGCGGCGGTGGGAAACCAGCTTTGCGTCGCCCTACTCAAGAGCTTCTTCGACCGCCCCCGCTCGGCCCTGGGATATTTCACCGAGACCTCGGCCAGTTTTCCCAGTGGTCACGCGGCGGCGTCCGTGGCGGTCTGGGGAATGTTGTTCTATCTTGCATGGCGCACCCGGCTTCTGTCGGCCGAGATTGCCGGGCTGATTGCCGTCACCCTGGCAGTCCTGATCGGTTTCAGCCGGATCTACCTGGTCGAGCACTACCTTTCGGACGTGCTGAACGGCTATCTCGTCGGCGCGCTGTGGCTGATCATCGGGGTCGCCTTCTGCGAATGGCGGCGCGATAGGATCGGTCGCGGTACAGCCCCGCGAAACCACAGATTGTCGCTTGGTGTCATCACGACGGCGGCTCTCATGGCGCTTGTTCTGGCCTCGACGCAGTCGGCCCCCCTGAACACGGTCTCGCAGGCATCCCCGATCACCGCCAGAGATCCCGTTTCCATCCTGGGCGTTGAGCCGGAATTGCGCGAAACGCAGACACTCGCCGGCGCGCCGCGCCAGCCGGTCAACCTCATGGTCGTCGCGCAGGACCCGCAAGCCATCGGCAGTGCCATGCAAGACGCCGGCTGGATCCTTGCGCCGAAGCCGGGCCTTGGCGTCCTGGCCCGCGCCGTCTGGGCCGATTGGACCGGTGCGGCAATGCCAAGGCCGCTCGTCATTCCGACATTCTGGAACAACCAGCCCAGCGATCTGGGCTTCGCGCGTCCCGATGACAGCCCGTCCGACACCCTGCGGCTTCATGCCCGGTTTTGGCGGACGGACTTCACGACCGGCGAGCGGATGATCCTTGTCGGGACGCTGACATCCGAAGACCCGATCGACTGGCTTGCCGATCCCGATGACCCCGCCCCGTCCCTCGCCCCCGCGCCCGCGCAACTGGACGCGTTGATCGCGGCGTTGCGCAGTTCGGGACTTGTCGCGCTTGCCGTGCGGTAGGCAAAGACCACCGCCAGGGTTTCCCCGGCCTGTGAACAGGCGTGCAATTTTGACCCCGTAACGGGGTGATCGGCGTCCAAAAATGACCCGCTTACACTGATGCGG
>CANNFA010000020.1 GCA_947503765.1 uncultured Paracoccaceae bacterium
ACCGCATCGACGAACTCGCACCCTGGCACTGGCACCAACGCTAAAAGTCAACGCCCGGTCACACCGGACGCATACCTATGAGAAGACCTATCGGCTGTGGGAGGCCGAACGCGTCGGCATTCCGCCCGTGTTCATCGTAGTCTGCAACAACACGACGAATTCCGAACTGCTGCGCGACTACATTGCGGGATACGAGCGCGAGAATGCCGATGGGACCATCGAAACCATCAAGGGGAAATGCGACCTCTTTGCCAATTTCTCCTCCGATGGCGACCGCCTGCCACGGCCGCGCACGGTTCTGATCGACAGCGCAACGCTTGAGGCCGGCGGCGACGTCGACAAGGCCTTCCGTGATGCCCATGCCGAAGAAATCGAGGCCTTCCGCCGCGAACAGGCCGAGCGCAACAAGGCGGATGACCTGAGCGACGCCGACATCCTGCGCGAGGTGATGAACACCGTCGGCAAGAAGGGTCGCCTGGGCGAGCAGGTGCGCTGCGTGGTGTCGGTCTCGATGCTGACCGAAGGGTGGGACGCCAACAACGTCACGCATATCCTTGGCCTGCGGGCGTTCGGCACCCAGTTGATCTGCGAACAGGTGATCGGCCGCGCGCTGCGCCGCCTCTCCTATGATGCGGACCCGGAGACTGGCCTGTTCCGCACCGAATACGCCGATATCATGGGGATTGACGGGCTGAACTTCTCGGGCCAACCCACGATTGCCCCGCCGCAGCCGCCGCGCGATGTCATCAATGTCCGCGCCGTCTCGCCCGAGCGCGATCACCTGGAAATTACCTTCCCGCGGGTCACCGGCTATGTCGCGGACCTGCCATCCGACCGGCTCGATGTCGATTTCTCGGGGATGGAGCGCTATGTCCTGACGCCGGAAAAAACCTCTGCCGCCGAGGTCACCATGCAGGGGATCGTGGGCGAGAGCGAGAAGCTGACACTCGATTACCTGCGCACCACCCGCCAGTCCACCATCGCCTATCATGTGGCCAAGCACATGGTGTTCGAAAAACTGCGCGATGCCCATCAGCAGCCCAGGATGCACCTGATCCCGGCGGCCAAGCGCATCGTGAACCAGTGGCTTTCCGAGGGGCACCTGCATTGCACCGGCGGTACCGTGCCCGCGCAACTGCTGTACCGCGAGATCGCGGACGAGGTCTGCGACATGATCTTCGGCGCGCTGATCGACAAGCCCGGCGGCGACAGTATCCTGCGCGCGGTGCTCGATCCCTACAACCCCGCCGGCTCGACGCTCGGTGTCAATTTCAACACCTCCAAGACCACCCGCTACCAGCCGCGCCCGGACCGCAGCCACCTCAACTGGATCATCACCGACAGCGATTGGGAGGACAAGCTGGCCGCCACCATCGAGGATCACCCCGCGGTCCTGTCCTATGCCAAGAACCACAATCTCGGCTTTGACATTCCCTATCTGATGGAGGGCGAGCCGCGCCATTACCGCCCCGATTTCCTGATCCGGCTGGAGGCCCCCGAACCGACCACGCTGGTGATCGAGGTCAAGGGCTACCGCGGCCATGACGCCATGCTGAAGGCCGAGACCATGCGCGCCAAGTGGATCCCGGCCGTGAACCGGCTGGGAACCTACGGCCGGTGGGGCTTTGCCGAACTGCGCGACGTGCATGATTTCGGGCCATCGCTTGACGCGGCCATCGACAACATCCTCGGAAAGATCCCCGCATGACCGACATTCAATTCGCCCGCCTCAAAGACCTTCCCCTGCGCGAGGCCTGGCCGCACGAGGCGCACCAGTTCACCCCCTGGCTGGCGGAAAACATCGACCACCTGTCCGACGCCATCGAGATCCCTCTGGAACTTACCGGCACCGAAGTCGCGGTCGAGACCTTCAGCGCCGATATCCTGGCCCGCAACCCGATGGATGACAGCGTGGTGCTGATCGAGAACCAGCTGGAACAGACCGACCACACCCACCTTGGCCAGATCATGACCTATCTCGCCGGGCTGGAGGCGCAGACGGTCGTCTGGATCGCTCCGTCCTTCCGCGAGCCGCATCTTTCGGCCATCCGCTGGCTGAACGAGCACACGGCGGATGGGTTTTCCTTCTTCGCGGTCAAGGCGCGGGTGGTCAGGATCGGCAACAGCCCCTATGCCCCGATTTTCGAGGTGGTCGAAAAGCCCGATGACTGGGCCCGCTCTGTTCAGCGCCGCACGCAGCCGGGCAGAAGCGCTTTGTCCCAGAAGCGGGCGGATTTCTGGCACGGCCTTCTACAGGCCCACCCCGAGCTTGTCGATTACGGCCTCAAACCCGGTGCCGTCGCCAACATCACGCTGCCGACTCCCTTGCCGAATGTCGTTCTCGGCCTCTACGTCGCCGCCCGCACCTGTGGCATCTACTTTCGCCGTTCCTCGAACAAGGCGGCGGCGGAAGTCGATGCGCTACTGCAGCCGGGGCTTGCCGGCCTGTCGGGACGCCTGGGGGTCGATTTCAACTCCGAGGCAGAGCCTGACTGGTATCTCACCGACACCATCGCGCATCCGATCAACGACCAGGACAATTGGCCCACGATCTGGAACTGGATGGCAGAACGCATCAAGGCCTACAGCGCGGCCATCACCGACTATGCCGCAGGACATTCAGAATGACCGACAAGCACACCCCGATCCAGCCCATCACGCATGAGGATGAGCGGCTCAATATCCCCACGCCCGAACTTGCCCCGATGATGGACCCGGCGGATGCGGCGCCGATCAAGGCGGCCTATGCGACGCGCAACCCCGATCTCGACCCGCAGCTGATCTGGCGCGGCAAGGATATCGACCAGGCCGCGCTGACCGTCGACGCGCCGCCGATCTACCTGCAGGAACAGGTCCACCCCAAGGCGATCATCGAAGATCTGCGGGCAGGGGGGCAGCGGAACGGGCAGGGGGCGGGCGTCGATCTGTTCGATCATTTCGGGTTGACCGACGACGACCGCGAGGCCGAGATCGAGTTCTACCGCCACCACCGCAAATGGTCCAACCGGATGATCCTGGGCGATGGCTTGCAGGTCATGGCCAGCCTTGCCGAGCGTGAGGGGCTGAAAGGCCAGGTGCAGGCAATCTATATCGACCCGCCCTATGGCATCAAGTTCAACTCCAACTTCCAGTGGTCCACCACATCGCGCGATGTGAAGGACGGCAAGCTGGAGCATCTGACCCGCGAGCCCGAGCAGGTGAAGGCCTTTCGCGACACCTGGCGCGACGGCATCCATTCCTACCTTCAGTATCTGCGCGACCGTCTGGTGGTGGCGCGGGAACTGCTCACGACAAGCGGCTCCTGCTTCGTCCAGATCGGCGACGAGAACGTCCACCGGGTGCGGGCGCTGATGGATGAGGTGTTTGGGGAAGAGAATTTTGTCAGTCAAATAAGTGTAAGCAAAACTACCTCGTCCA
The DNA here is from genome assembly GCA_947503765.1 of uncultured Paracoccaceae bacterium. GTDB lineage: Bacteria > Pseudomonadota > Alphaproteobacteria > Rhodobacterales > Rhodobacteraceae > Psychromarinibacter. Next base: position 3,418 of record CANNFA010000020.1, read on the forward strand.
CGAATGATTATCTGTCAGGGGTTTTGGATTATATTATCTGGTATGGTCGCCGCGCTGAGGCGCTTAAGTATCGGAAACCGTACAAAGAGAAAGCCATTGGAGGTGACGGCGCGGGCCATTACACTGGAGTCTTTCGCGCTGACGGCCGAATGCGCCCAGCGACGAAGTCCGAGAAATTGGGGACAACCAGCCTCGCAGACGAGGAAGTTTTCTATACGGCATCAGACCTGCAATCCGCTGGCATGGGCCGTGAAAAGGGAGAGGGTGCAGCATCTTGGTTTGATGTTCCCATCCAAGGTCGTGTGTTTCGCCCGACCATGCAAACCCGTTGGAAAACCAGCGAACCCGGAATGAAACGCCTTTCCCACGCAGCGCGCGTTGTGCCACAAAAAAATTCCATTCGCTATCTTCGCAAGATAAATGATTTTGCGGCCTTCTCGATGAACAATGTTTGGGGTGATTTGGGCGTATGCGTCCGGTGTGACCGGGCGTTGACTTTTAGCGTTGGTGCCAGTGCCAGGGTGCGAGTTCGTCGATGCGGTT
>CANNFA010000021.1 GCA_947503765.1 uncultured Paracoccaceae bacterium
TCCACCGCGGTCTTCATGTTGTCGTAGATCCCCCGAGCGCAAGCGCCGCCGAAGAAGGCGAAGGCCTTGTCGTGGGCTGTAGATCGGCTTGCGAAAATGACCCCATTCGTGGGGTGATCGGCGTCCAAAATTGACCCCTCCCTGCGGTTGTGCAGCAGCTTCGATCTCCGATGAGGGAGAACGAGGCGAGAGAAGGGATGATTTCATTGGAGACGACAGCGAAGGTCCGCCGGGACCACTTTGTCCACGGCAAGAGTATAAAGCAGATCAGTCGTGAGCGCGGGATAAGCCGGAACTCGGTTCGCAAGATTGTGCGATGCGGGGAGAAGGCGTCCAAGTATGAGCGGTCTGACACACCGCTGCCAAAGCTCGGGGCCTTCGTCGCGCAGCTTGATGCGATGCTGGAGGCGAATGAGAAGCGCGCCAGGCGAGACCGGTTCCGACTGACGCGGATTTTCGACGATCTGCGCCGCGAAGGCTACGAGGGCGGCTATGACGCTGTCCGCCGCTACGCACAGCGTTGGCGCCGCCAGCGCCACGGTGGCATCGCCCAAGCCTTCGTCCCCCTGTCCTTTGCGCCCGGTGAGGCCTTCCAGTTCGACTGGAGCCATGAATGGGTGGTGATGGGCGGCGTCACGACCAAGGTGAAGGTGGCGCATATCCGGCTGTGCTATAGCCGAATGCGCTTCCTTGTCGCCTATCCCCGCGAGACTCAGGAGATGGTGTTCGATGCACATGATTGCGCCTTCGCCTTCTTCGGCGGCGCCTGTACTCGCGGAATCTATGGCAATATGTCGACGGCGGTGGACGCGATCCTCGTGGGCAAGGAGAGGCGATTCAACCGCGGCTTCCAGCGCATGTGCTCGCATCACCTTGTGGAGCCGACCGCTTGCTCGCCTGCGGCGGGCTGGGAGAAGGGTCAGGTCGAGAACCAGGTGAAGACCTCGCGCGAGACGATCTTCACGCCGCGGCTGCGCGTCGCGGACTACGACGAACTCAACGAGATCCTGCAAGAGCGCACGCTCGCCCACGCCGCGCGGGCCCGGCACCCTGAGATGAAGGACAGGACGATTCTCGACGTGTTCGAGGAGGAACGCGCTGCGCTCGTGCCATGGCAGGGTCCCTTCGACGGCTACGCCGAGACGACCGCCGCGGTGTCGAAGACGTGCCTCGTCAATTTCGAGCGCAATCGCTATAGCGTCTCGGCCGAGGCTGCCGGCCGGCCAGTTCAGGTGCGTGCCTACGCCGATCGGGTCGTCATGCTTCAAGACGGCGCGATCGTTGGCGAGCACACGCGCGTCTTCGGCCGCGACCACACGGTCTATGATCCTTGGCATTACGTCCCGGTTCTCGAGCGCAAGCCTGGCGCGCTGCGCAACGGCGCGCCCTTCAAACGCATGACGCTCCCGCCGGCGATGGCGCGGGTGCAGGCCCGGCTCGCCGGGGTGGATGGCGGCGATCGCCAGATGGTCGACCTGCTCGTTGCTGCTCACCAACAAGGCGTCGAGGCCGTCGAGGCGGCCTGCACCGAGGCCTTGGAGGCCGGGCTGCGAAGCTCTGACGCAATCCTGAACATCCTCGCCCGCCGGACCGCGCCCGCGCCGACCGAGGCCGCGCCCGCGCCTGCGTATCTGCGCCTGCGCGAGGAGCCCGTCGCCGACTGCGCCCGCTATGATGGTCTGATCTCGGAGGCGCATCGTGGAGCGGCATGAGATCTTCGAGATGATGCGCGCGCTGAAGCTTGCTGGCATGCGGGCCGCTTATGACGAGACAATGCGGGCCGGCCTTCAGCATAAGCGCTCTCCCGCAGAGATCTTCGGCGATCTCCTGAAGGCCGAACTGGCCGAGAAGACAGCACGATCGATCCGATACCAAATGAGCGCAGCCCATTTCCCGGTGATGAAGCACCTCGCCGAGTTCAACTTTGATCCTACGCCGATCAACGAGGGGCTGGTGCGCAGCCTTCACGACGGCGACTTCATGGACGAGACACGCAACGCGGTGTTCGTCGGCGGAACCGGTACCGGCAAATCGCACCTGGCGATCGCGATCGGCGTGAATGCCGTAAACGCACGCCGCCGCGTCCGCTTCTTCAGCGCCGTCGAACTCGTGAACCGTCTCGATGCAGAGCTTCGCGACGGACGTGCCGGCCGGCTCGGCGATCAACTCTGCCGCGTCGATCTCGTGATCATCGACGAACTTGGCTACCTGCCCTTCGCCCAGGCCGGCGGTCAGCTGCTCTTCCACTTGATCAGCACGCTGTACGAACGCACGCCGGTCCTGGTCACCACGAACCTGACCTTCGCCGAATGGCCCACCGTCTTCGGAGACGCCAAGATGACCACCGCACTCCTCGACCGGCTTACCCACCATTGCGACATCGTCGAAACCGGCAATGAGAGTTGGCGAATCCGCAACCGGGACTGACTGCGAGGGAGGGGCCCGGAGACGCTCCGCTATTCGGGTGCTGCACGTCTCCGGGCCCCTTCCCTCGCCTCAACATCTGCGTGTCAACCGCTTACCAGAAAGTAGGCTGCCGGGGGGTCAAAATTGGACGCCGATAGGGGGTCAGAATTCGATGCCGATTGACATCGTGGGCGTCGAAGACCATCTCCTGCGTCTCGCGCGGGTAGGCTCGCACGAACAGCATCCGGCTGTGACACAGCCG
>CANNFA010000022.1 GCA_947503765.1 uncultured Paracoccaceae bacterium
GTATGCGTCCGGTGTGACCGGGCGTTGACTTTTAGCGTTGGTGCCAGTGCCAGGGTGCGAGTTCGTCGATGCGGTTGATCTTGTGATCGGCGATGTGGGTCAGCACGCAGGTCAGCCAGGCCTCGGGATCGATACGGTTCATGCGGGCGGACTCGATCAGGGTGTAGGCGACCGCGGCGGCCTTGCCGCCACCTTCCGAGCCCATGAAGAGATAATTTTTCCTTCCGAGAGTCAGCGGCCTGATTGATCGCTCACAGATGTTGTTGTCCAGTTCGAGCTGGCCGTCTTCGAGATAGGCCCGCGCCTTCGGCATGCGGCCGAGGGCGTAACGAATGGCCTCGGCCAGTTTGGTTTTCCCCGAGATTTTCGGCAGTTGGCTCTTCAGCCAGTCTTCCAGGTTGTCGAAGATCGGTTTGGCCTTGGCCTGTCGCAGCGCGACGCGTTCCGCGGGCGGCCTGTAGCGCGCTTCCTTTTCGACGACATAGAGCCTGGCGATGCGTTCGATAGTCTCCTTGGCGATGGTGGATCCGGTGCGCTCGAAGACATCCACGAACTTGCGGCGAACGTGGACCATGCAGGCCTGCTCGGTCGCCAGTCCTTCACCGAACAGCCCGTTGAAGCCGGTAAACCCGTCGGCATGCACGATGCCCTTGTAGCTCTTGAGATGCGCAGCAGGATGTTTGCCCTTGCGGTCCACACTGAACTGATACCAGGCGCAGGGCGGGGCCTGACCGCACCATGGCCGTTCATCACGGACATAGCTCCACATCCGCGCGGTCTGGGCGGTGCCCGTTTTCTTGCCGGTCTGCAACTTCACCGGAGTGTCATCGGCGAAGAGCGCGGGCCCGGCGCGCACGACCTTGCCGATATGCTCGGCCAGCGGCGCGAGCAGAGCCGTCGCACGGCCGACCCAGTCGCACAGGGTGGAACGGTGCAGATCCACCTTCTCTCGGGCATAGATTTCGGACTGTCGATAGAGCGGAACGTGGTCGCAGTACTTCCCGACCAGAACGTGCGCCAGCAGGCCCGGACCGGCGCGACCACGCGTGATGGGGCGGCTCGGGAGAGGCGCCTGTGCAAAGGCATCACAACACGAACATGCCATGCGCGGACGGACGATTTCGCGGACGACGAAGCGGCCGGGAATGTATTCCAGTTCCTGGGTCACGTCTTGACCCAGCGGGCGCAACGACCCACCGCAATCAGTGCAGGTCTCGCCCGGGGACAGAACCTCGGACTGACGCTCCAGATGTTCGGGCAGTGGAGCGCGGCTGTGTTTGCGCTTTTCCGGCTTTTCGTCGACCGGACCGGTGTCGTCCTGCTGGGCGTGCGCGGCCTGCCCAATCTCGCGATCCTCGTGCAGATCGAGCGCCAGCTGATCCGCCGTTTCGGATTTCGAGCCGAACCTTGTCTTGCGATGACCTGCGAGTTGGTGCTCGAGCTTCTCGATCTTCAGCGCTTGCGACTTCGCCAGATCGAGCAACCCCTGCGCCGCATGGCGCAGTTCCTCGGGATCGGCGGGCAGGGTTTCGAACGACTTCAGCATTGCCGGATTCATACCATCCAGCGACAGGGAGGTGAAGACTATAACGCTGTATTCGCTTGCAAATTCCCGGTCGTAAGCGGGCGCCAGGTCTTGTGCTGGATGCGCCAGTCAATCCCTTCCAGAAGCATCGACATCTGCGAGGGGCTGAGAGATATCTTGCCGTCCCGGGCAGCCGGCCAGACGAAGCGCCCACGCTCCAAGCGTTTCGAGAACAGGCAGGCTCCCTGCGCGTCCCACCAGATCACCTTCAAGAGATCGCCTCGACGCCCCCGGAAAACGAACAGGTGGCCCGAGTATGGGTCTTCTTCCAGCACCTTCTCGGCCTGTGCTGCCAGCGTGTTGAACCCGCGCCGCATGTCGGTCACGCCCGCAGCCAGCCAAATCCGCGTGTTGCTCGGCACCGGGATCATGTCATCAGCCCCTGCACCAAACCAACGACCGCGGACAGCGCGGTTGGCCCTTCGACCACGATCCGCCGACCATCCGACAGCGTGATGTCGACCCGCTGCGCCATGGCAGAACCCGGGGACGCGACCACCTCCGGCTTGCGATCGATCGAGGCGCCATCGATCTCGACCGGAAGGAACACGGCGTCGGGCTCTGCCTCGTCCACTGCGGCAGGCGCAAACCTCGGATCGCGCAACCAGGTGAAGATCAGGTTGGCGTTCATCGCGTACCGCCGCGCCACCTGTGCGACCGAAACCCCGGGCGCCCGCGTCTGCGCGCAGATCGACCGCTTCTCTTCATCCGACCAGAACCGCTTCTTCTGCCCTTTCTTGCTCGCCATAGAGTGCCTCAAAATGTCCATTATCGAGAATGGACACTATCAGCCGCGGTCTCCCCACATCAGAGCGGTCAGACCGGACGCATAC
>CANNFA010000023.1 GCA_947503765.1 uncultured Paracoccaceae bacterium
AACCGCATCGACGAACTCGCACCCTGGCACTGGCACCAACGCTAAAAGTCAACGCCCGGTCACACCGGACGCATACCCTTGTCGGGGACGTAGGTCGGTTCATTCCGTACTACTTGGCAGCAACTCTCCGGAGATTGCGTGCAAAACACAGGAAGAACCCTCCCTGCGAAAACCATGATGCGGCGCCCGCATGGCGACCGCGTAGACAACCCTGCTCCCGACAAATTGCGATCACCCAACGCAAAAGGTAAATGGCGTTCCTTATCGTGAACGGAAAGCATCGGAACTGGCTCGCGTCCGGCCCGTTAAGGGGGACGCCGCAAGACTTTTGCCTGCAGGCTTGACGGGCGGTGCGCGATTAGACAACCAGGTGTAGCCGTAACCGTCGAGGTGGGCGGCGCGGTATTCCTCCCAGAGCAGCACCAGCGTCACGCCCTTGCGCTTCATCTCGGCCGCCATCTTCGGCCAGTCGGGTTCGCTCAGGCCCCGGGGCGGGCGGCCGACGCGCTGGAAAAAGGACCTGCTTCAGCGTCGCATCGTCATCACAGCCGGACGGCAAGGGCCAGCAGTTCAGACCTGCCGCCCGGGCGCGAAGCAGGTAGGTCGCCACGGTTGGCTTGCTGAGCTTCAGACGCAGGCCGACCTCGCGCACCGAAAGGCCCTGTTCATGCGTCAGTCGCAATATCGTTCGTATGTCTCGCACGGTCATGCGCCTCGGTTGCTTGCGTCTTGGCATGTCCTCTCGTTCAAGACCGACAGAATGCCGTGACGGCGCAGGCGATGACCAACCGTGCCCAGGGCCCGAAACTGTCCAGGAATTACCGAAATCCGTGTCCGGGAATTAGCGAAACCCGCGGGCGCTGCCATCGGCATCATCGGGGACCGCGTCCCGGTTCGGGACTTCGGTAAAGCCTGCGCGCTCAGGCGCGGTCGAATTCTCCTTTTGGGGAATTACGCATGTTCAACTGGCTGTCGGTGTTTAACTTGCCGACTTGGCCATTGCCTCGGCGCGGGTGAAGCGGAACTCGGCAGTGTCCCGGGTGGTGGTGTAGGAGGCCGCGCGCGGAGCCTTTTGGCGTAGCGCAGCGCGCGGCCGGACTGGCGGCCACCGCGCGTCTTCGTAGTCTGAGGTTGTTGAAGCCGACGACAATGAAGGAGAGCACGATGACCGACACCATGATCGACCTTCCGGGGGTGATCGCCAAGAGCGATGGTGAGATGTGACCGTGGCGCCAGTGGCGCCGCGTAAGCACGTCGAACGATTTCCTGCGCGAGCTGATCCAGGATGCCGCGCAGCGGCTGATGGACATCGAGGTGGCCGCCGTGTGCGGTGCCGGACATGGCGAGCGCAGCCCGGACCGGGAGAACCAGCGAAACGGTTACCGATCGCGGCAATGGGACACCCGCGCCGGCACGATCGGGCTGAACATCCCGAAGCTGCGTAAGGGCAGCTATTTCCCCACCTTCCTGGAGCCACGAAGAACGGCCGAGAAAGCATTGATGGCGGTCATACAGGAGGCCTACATCCAAGGCGTCTCCACCCGCGCCGTTGACGATCTGGTGCGCGCCATGGGTCTGACGGGCACGTCGAAGAGCCAAGTGTCGCGGCTCTGCGACGAGATCGACCAGCGGGTGCAGGCATTTCTGAACCGGCCTGTGAACAGGCGTGCAATTTTGACCCCGTAACGGGGTGATCGGCGTCCAAAAATGACCCGCTTACACTGAT
>CANNFA010000024.1 GCA_947503765.1 uncultured Paracoccaceae bacterium
GCCCACGACAAGGCCTTCGCCTTCTTCGGCGGCGCTTGCGCTCGGGGGATCTACGACAACATGAAGACCGCGGTGGACACGATCTTCGTCGGCCGCGACCGCGCCTACAATCGCCGGTTCCAGCAGATGTGCGGGCACTACTTGGTCGACCCGGTCGCCTGCACACCTGCCTCTGGCTGGGAGAAGGGACAGGTCGAGAACCAGGTTGGGGTTGTCAGGCGACGGTTCTTCGTGCCCAGACCGAAGTTCAGGAGCTATGCCGAGCTCAACGCCTGGCTCGAGGACCGCTGTGTGGCTTGGGCCAAGTCCCATCCGCATCCGGAACTGCGTAACCGGACAATCTGGGAATTATTCGAGGAAGAGCGCGCGAGCCTGGTGCCTTATGTCGGGCCTTTCGACGGCTTCCATGCCGTGCCGGCGTCCGTGTCGAAGACCTGTCTCGTTCGCTTCGACAAGAACCGCTACTCCGTGGATGGCCGCGCTGTTGGTCGCCCTGTCGAGATCCGCGCCTATGCCGAGCGGGTCGAGGTCTGGCAGGACGGCAAGATCGTGGGGCAACATTCCCGGTCGTTCGGCCGCGACAAGGCTATCTACGACCCGCTGCACTACATTCCGGTGCTGGCCCGCAAACCCGGTGCCCTCAGGAACGGAGCGCCGTTCGAGGACTGGCAGTCGCCGCCCGCGATCAGGCGAGTGCAGCGCAAGCTTGGCAAGGTGCCGAATGGTGACCGCCAGATGGTTCAGATCCTGAGCATGATCCCAACCGACGGGCTGGATGCCGTGGATGCTGCCTGTGCCGAAGCCCTGAACGAAGGGGCCCCCGCCGCCTCAGTCGTCATCAACATCTTGGCCCGACATCGTGAACCGCCACCGCCGTTGACCATTGATACGCCGGACGCGTTGCGACTGACCTGCCAGCCCGTGGCCGATTGCCAACGTTACGACAGCCTCAGGAGACCCAACCATGGAAAGATCACAGGTGCTGGACGCGAT
>CANNFA010000025.1 GCA_947503765.1 uncultured Paracoccaceae bacterium
AGCTCCAGTTCGCGGTAGCGCAGATCGCGCAATTCGGTGATCGCCTGCTCACGCCGGCTGGTCGACAGTTTCAGGATCTCGATCCCGATTTCCGTGATCCGCTCGCCGGCCTGTCCCTTCTGCGCGGTCAACTCGCCGCTGCGGCCGGTCAGCGAGGCCTGTTCGCGCTGCAGGTTCAGCACCGTGCTGGCCGCCGCCAGGCCGCGCGACAGCAGATCCTGCTGCTTTTCCAGCTCCTGTTCGATCAGGCCAAGCTGGATCTCCAACGATGCCTGCTGCGCCTCGATCCCCTCGATCTGCGTGGCGATCTGGTCGCGGCGCTTGGCAAGCTGTTCGGTCTCGCGCTCCAGCGTGTCCTTGCGCGCGGCGAACAGCCGGTCCTGCCCGTCCACCAGTTCGGCCACTTCCGGGCGGCTTGCGGCGATGTCCAGAAGGTCGGGCGCAAAGATGATGTCGGCTGCCGCGTCGCGCTCCGCCTCGAGCCGGCCGCGGCGCGCCATGATCTCGAACAGCTGGTTCTCGACGATGGAAAGCTCGGAGCGCAGCAGCGTCGGATCCAGCCGGATCAGGATGCTGCCTTCCTCGACAAGCTCGCCCTCCTCGACGGCGATCTCCTCGACGACACCGCCATCGGGATGCTGCACCACCTGCCGGTTCTGGTCGACCTCGACATTGCCGGAGGCAACGACCGCGCCCGAAAGTTCCGCGAACCCCGCCCAGCCGCCGAAGCCGCCGACCAGCACCAGCAGGACCAG
>CANNFA010000026.1 GCA_947503765.1 uncultured Paracoccaceae bacterium
TCGTGGGCGTCGAAGACCATCTCCTGCGTCTCGCGCGGGTAGGCTCGCACGAACAGCATCCGGCTGTGACACAGCCGGACGTGGGCAACCTTCACAGTAGTCGTTGCGCCATCGATCACTACGATCTCGTGGCTCCAATCGAATTGGTAGGCCTCGCCTGGGTCGAAGATCAGCGGCACATAGGCAGCGGCCGAGGCCTCCTGTTCCTCCTTGGACCACGTGGCCGCATATCGCCGGACCGCATCATAGCCGCCATCATATCCTCGGGCCCGGAGTTCCTCGAAGATGCGGATGCGGGTCAGTCGCTCGCGTTTGGGCTTTCGGGCGTTGGCCGCCAGCATCTCGTCGAGCATGTCTTTCCAAGGCCCGATCTTCGGCTGAGGCTGGATCGTGCGTTCATAGGTCATCTCCGTCACGCCGGATCGGATCACCTTCCGCACCGTATTCCGCGAAACCCGCAGTTCCCGGCAGATCTGCTTGATCGGCTTCTTGTCCTGAAAATACGCCCGACGGATCTTCGCAATCGTCTCCACAACCAACATCCCACACTGTGCTCCCAGATGATCTCGGGGGCATCATCCACATCAGTGTAAGCGGGTCATTTTTGGACGCCGATCACCCCGTTACGGGGTCAAAATTGCACGCCTGTTCACA
>CANNFA010000027.1 GCA_947503765.1 uncultured Paracoccaceae bacterium
ACCGCATCGACGAACTCGCACCCTGGCACTGGCACCAACGCTAAAAGTCAACGCCCGGTCACACCGGACGCATACCACCAGACTGGGCCTTGCCCAGAAACAAGCGATCATGATTCGTCATGTGGCACCGAATGATTGAGGTGCGGAGATGGGACAGGATTGGGTGGAAACGGAAACTGCGGGATGCGATGGGCGGCTGAACCGGCGGCTTGAGGCAATGCTTGAGGCTCTCGGGGAACGGCCGGGGAAGTCGCTGCCGACGGCGTTCCAGGATTAGTCGAACACCAAGGCTGTCAATCGGCATGCAAATTTGACCCCCTATCGGCGCCCAATAATGACCCCCTATTTGGCGCACGTGTAGCTGGCC
>CANNFA010000028.1 GCA_947503765.1 uncultured Paracoccaceae bacterium
CTGGAGCCGGGCCAGGCGATGGGGGTTATCGGCCCGTCCGGGTCCGGCAAGTCGACGCTGGCGCGCGCGATCACCGGAGTCTGGCGGCCCGCCGGCGGCAAGATCCGCCTCGATGGCGCGGCGCTCGACAATTACGACCCGGACATCCTTGGCGGCCATATCGGCTATCTGCCGCAGCGGGTGCAGCTGTTCGACGGCACCATCGCCGAGAATATCGCCCGGCTCAG
>CANNFA010000029.1 GCA_947503765.1 uncultured Paracoccaceae bacterium
GCCCGGCCTGTTCGTCCACGAAGGCATCGGCCGAGATCTTCACGACCTGCCCGGTCAGTTCCGGCGTCGTGCGGCTGTTGAAGGCGGAAAAGCGCAGGATCACGTCCTGGTCCAGAACGACCTCGTCGATGTCGGTGGGGGCGACCTTCACCGCGATCACCAGCGGCCGGTCCTGCGGGATCAGATACATCACCGGATCGGCCGGACGGATCACCGAGCG
>CANNFA010000030.1 GCA_947503765.1 uncultured Paracoccaceae bacterium
CGCTGCACCGATTCCAGGTCGCGCAGCGCATTCGCCGCCCCGCCCGGCCCGTGAGCCAGCGAGGCCTTGCGCAGAACGGCCGCGAAGACACGCGAATCGAGCCGCGACTGGAACCGCGCGCCGATCCGCGCCAGGACGCGGCCGCGCACGAAATCCAGAAGGCCCATCATCGCGAACAGGAAGGCCATGACAAGGACAAGCGC